>CAVPRW010000042.1:0-324554 GCA_963707985.1 uncultured Nitrospinota bacterium
AGGTCTTGACATTCTCATCTACAATAATATGTGGGGCAGGCTCTGCGAGCTCTTCCTTGCTCTCAAGGTTGCTTTCGATAATTATGACCACCCGGAACATCCGGGATAGCTCAAGAGGCATGCCAAGCCGCACCGATGACAGCTGCGCCGGGCGCCTCTGTCGAGGATTTGTGCCGCGAAGGAGACAAACGTGTGGAATAGCCTTGTCACCTTGGTGCCGCATGAAATCATCGATATCATCGTGAAAGGCGGGCTCATCATGATCCCCCTGCTCGCCTCTTCCTTGATCGCGGTGACGGTCATTCTCGAGCGCTTTGCCTTCTGGCACAGCCTCCGGAAACACGAGGTCGACAGAAGGATCCTAGCACTGGCCGCCGAGGGTGACTTCAAGCAAGCGATGGATGTGGCTGGGACATCGCGGCACCCGGTGGCACGAGTGCTGCACGCCGGGCTACGGTCGCGCGACATCGGACCTGGCACCGCCATGCAAGCCGCGGCGCAAGCGGAACTGCGCAACCTGCGGCGCAATCTGCCGGTGCTCGATACCATCATCACCCTGGCCCCCCTGCTTGGCCTCTTGGGCACCATTACCGGGATGATCAGCGCTTTTGGTATCGTCTCCGAAGCGGGACTCGGGCAGCCGAATGCCATTACCGGAGGCATCGCGGAGGCGCTGATCGCGACTGCCACGGGCCTGCTGGTCGCCATCGTCACCCTGATCCCCTACAATTACTTTCGGTCCAGGATGGAAGCAATGACGGACATTATGGAGGAGCGGGCCACGCGCCTGGAACTGCTCCTCGGCAAGCGAGAGGATTGACGATGCGAGTCCCCCGCCAAGAGCAGCCGAAAGCGCGCATCGAGATCATCCCCATGATCGATGTGATCTTCTTCCTGCTGGTGTTTTTCATGGTCTCGACCTTGTCGATGACCATCAACCGCGGGCTTCCCGTGAACCTCCCGACGGCCGCCAGTTCACAGAAAGACTTGCGGGAGAATCTCAATCTCACGTTGCTGCAGGATGGCACCGTCTTTCTGAATAAGGAACCGATCACCCTGCAAGACCTCGGGCCTCGAGTCAAGATCGCTCTGGCTGCCGAGCCCAGAGCTGATGGTGATTCTCAATGCCGACGGCGATGTGCGCCATCAGTCGGTCGTGGAGGCCATGGACGAATTACGGTTGGCGGGTGTCGCACGCCTGGCAATTGCCGTCAAGCCCAATCGGAAGGCTCGACCGTGATGCGTTGGTCGCTTGGCCCAGCATTCATATCATCGGTCGTGATCCATGTTGGCGCTCTCGTGGTGCTGTCGCTGATGTGGGGCTGGCTGCGTGTCCTCTCCCCTGCCCGCGGTCTGGACAGCACCGAACTGGTCATGGTGACACCTCTCCCGCCACCGGTGGTCCCTGAGGAGCCCGAGGATCGCACGCCGCCTCCAGTCATGACGGAGGAGCCGACAATGGTTCCAGCCGCGCCCCCTCTGCCTAGCGAACCGGTGATACCCCCAAGACCGGAACCCATTACGCCTCCCAAGATCATCGCGCAACCGGTACCTACGCAGCTAGAGCCTCGTCCGAAGCCCCTTCCACCGCCGAAACCGACACGGGTCAAGAAACCTCCTCCGGAGAGCGCAAACGCAGCCACTCCTGGACCACGTGATGCCCCGGCAAGGGGTGACGCTGGGGAATTCAAGCCCGGCCCTCGTCTACCCTTGCCCGACACCAGACAAGAGGCCGCCACAGGCAATGTTCTCGGCCCATCCCCGGCGCAGAAGATGGAGGACCGTCCCCTCGCACCGGTGGAGGGTGGAGAAGCTGGCGCCGGACAACCTCTTCGAGAGAGGCGATGTCGGGGTCGTCCCCGGTGCTGGCGTCGGCGGTGGCAGCGGTGCTCGTGGCCGAGGCGGATTAGGGCTGGGAGATAGTGGCGGTGGTGCCACGGGTGGGAGGGGTACGGCCAGGGCCTGGGGGCGAGGGCTCGGGTGAAGGCAGTGGCTCAAGCAGCCTGCCGACCGGTGGCTATCAAGTCAAACCGCGTTATCCGGATTCAGCCAGGCGTAGGGGTGTCGAAGGCACGGTCATCATCAAGGCCTATGTCACTGAGCAGGGACGAGTGGAACAGGTCCAGATTGAGCAATCGGCTGGACATACGGATCTCGATGCAGCGGCGGTCGAGGCCGTGGGACGCTGGCGCTTCGAGCCTGCTCGCCGGGGTCGGCAGCCGATCGCCATGTGGGTGTCGATTCCGGTGAGGTTTATGCTGAGCCGATGAGCGAGTGATTGCGGGGGATCGGGGACAATGATCTGCCTGGAGCGCTTTTCCCCCATGCTGCTTCCAGACTGGTCGTGCGGAGGAAATGTTTAGGATGGACGCTCGTGAGGCTGGGGTTGCGCATGCTTCGCTGCGCCGCAGGAGGTAATAGGCCATGCCGCCAAACATCACGAGGGGAACGATGCACATCAGTATGGCAGTGATGAGATACACCGAGGCGGTTCCATCGCGGCCGACGCCGCACACCGGACAGGCCAACACCTGGTGACGTCGATACCAAGGATGATCGGGACGAGCCACTGACATCGAAGTCTCAGGCCAAGCATGCGGCCTTCTCCCTAGAAGTACACTAACCCATACAAGACCGGCCAGATCCCCACCACGAAGTACCAGAACACTTGCATGGCCTGCAACTGATCGGGCCTCAGCTCACTGCGTTTCAAGCGCCTATAGAGGTAGACCATGGCCATTGCTGCTGCCGCCGCATGGAGACCATGCGTGCCGATCAGCAGAAAAAAGCAGGCCCCGAAGATGCCGGAGGTCATGGTCATGCCGTAGGCGATCAAACGTATCCATTCAAATCCTTGGAAGAAGACAAAGCACGTGCCCAATAATGCGGCAGCACCGAGGAGGGTCCGCACCCACGGGGTAGCGCCCTCGATGGTGAACCGGCGGCCGGCCTGGTAGAGGAACACTCCACTCAGGAACAGGAGAAGGGAATTCGAGGCCGTGGCCACCACTGGCAGGCGCACACCCACCGGGGGAGCCCACGGCTCAACGCCGGCCTTGATGATGACGAAGGCGCTGATGAGTGCGGTGAAAAACATCACCTCGGTGGCTACAAAAATCAGCATACCGAACACGCTGTCGGCCAGCAGCGGTTCTCGAGGGCTGTGAACGCTTGACGGTCAGATTACGGGATGTGAGACTGGTCGCTTTCATGTGTGGCGTGCTCTTCTATGAGCTCCTGTACGGCGTGATTTTGCCATCTCAGGCCGCTGACTTGCAAGACATCAGGAGCCGTTCCAGCAAACAATAAGCCGATCATCAGCAACATGGCATACAACATATAGCGAATGTACCGCTTTTCAACATTCAGGTGCATGAAATACGTCGCCACCAGTGACGCCTTCACCAAGGCGATGCCGAAGGCCGTGAACAGCGTCACGGTCGGCCTTTCAAACATCGGCCCGGTGATGCTGACCGCCAGCAGGACTAAAAGAATGCCCCAAATCTTCACATACTTCATCGGTGCGTAGGTGTCGCTCATGTCGGTTGTTCCGTCACCAAGGCAATTTCTATAGTCTGAACCCAAGGCCTCGTTACTTGGCGATATATAGCAACGGGAACAGAAAAATCCACACCACATCGACGAAATGCCAATAGATCCCGATCAATTCCACATGATGTAAGTTCTGTGCACGCCGTACCTCAAGGGATACGATGGTCATAATCAGCAGTCCAGCCATGACATGGAAGGTGTGCAGCCCGGTGGCCATGAAGTAGAAAGACCAAAACAAGTTGGTGGTCAGCGTATACCCATGGGCGATCTCCCCACCCCATTCAAATCCTTTGATAACGAGGAACGTCAACCCACCAGCAATGGTCAGCCAGAGATACCAGAAGGCCTGTTTGGTTTTGTGGTGCTCGGCGGCGTGATGCGCCAGCACTGCAAACAGACTAGAGGTGAGGAGGACGACGGTATTCGTCGCACCGGCGACGGTATTGGTATGCACGGCGCTGGCGCTCCAATGGTCGTAGAGCAACCGGCGGAGTAGATAGCTGACGATCAAGCCCCCGAACAGGACCACTTCGGAGCCCAGGAGCCACCACACGGCTAAACGCCCGGTGGGAATTCCGGTGGCACTGCGCCTCGTGGCGATGGGAACGGAATGCTCCACGCTGATATCCCTCGAACGCTTTACGCTTTGAGATGCTGCGGCCAATAGTCTTCCGCACGTCCGGGTACACTATATTCATAAGGTGGCCGGTAGACTTCCGGCCATTCCTCAAAATTGCCGTGTGGCGGCGGCGAGGCCGTCACCCATTCCAAGGTATTGGCCTTCCAGGGGTTTCGCTCGGCTTTTGGGCCGCGAAACATGCTATAGACAAAGTTGAACAGAAACGACAGCTGAAAGAGCAGCATGATGACCAATGCCACGGTGGCGATGACACGTAGATCCTGCAAGCTACTGGATGCCAGCCCCGGGAAATTCTGCGGGTTGAACACCCGTCGATGTTCCCCGGCAGTTCCCAGCAGGAAGAGGGGCAGAAAGATGAAGTTGAAAGGGATGACTGTCCCCCAGAAGTGGATTTTCCCGAGGGTTTCCGACATGTGTCGGCCGAACATCTTGGGGTACCAGTAATAGATGCCGGTAAACACGGCGATAATGGCAATCGGCACGAAGGTATAATGGAAATGTGCAATCACGAAGTAGGTATCATGAAAGTAGATATCCGCACCACTCGCACCCAAGAAAATGCCCGTCACACCCCCAATTAAAAATTCCGCTAAGAAGGAGAGAGCAAAAAGCATGGCGGTTGTGAAGCGAATCGATCCGCCGTAAAGGGTGGCGATATAGACGAACGACATCTCCGCGATCGGCACCGATATCAACAGCGTGGTCACCGAAAACACATTGGCCATGCGCGGATCGATGCCGGCTACGAACTGATGGTGGGCCCACACGAAAAAACTCAACACGCCGGTGGCAATCGCCGTGAACAACACCGTCTTATAGGCGAAGAGCTTCTTCCGCGCGAAGACAGTGATGACTTCCGCGACAATGCCCATCGCCGGTAGCAACACGACGTAGACTTCCGGATGCCCAAAGAACCAGAACAGGTGTTGCCACAAGATCGGATCGCCGCCTCCATCCGGATCAAAAAATGTCGTCCCGAGAGTTTGATCGAAGAGCAGCATGACGGCCCCGGCCATTAGTGGTCCCGCGGAAGCCATGAACACGATGCTGGCGATGACGATCATCCAAATAACGATGGGGATATCGATCCAGCGCATGCCGGGGGCGCGAGAGTTCATGACGGTGACGATGAAATTGATGCCTCCCAGTAGGAAGGCAACAAACTCGAACATGACTGCCACCAGCCACAGGGTCGCTCCCCAGGGGGTTAAATTGTAGGTGGCCTTGGCAGACAAGGGGGGATAAGCGGTCCAGGCGCCTCCGAAGCCCCCACCTGGCACGAAGAACGACACGATCAGGATGATCGCGCTGAGTAGAAAAATCTGGTAGGACAACCGGTTCAGGCGCGGGAACGCCATATCGTCGCAGCCAATCATCAAGGGGATGAGGTAATTCCCAAAGGCGGCGATCAGCACCGGCATGGCAACCCAGAAGATCATGATCGTGCCGTGATTGGTGACCAGGGAGTTGTAACTCACCGGGGTCACGACGCCAAAGCCCGGGACTTCCGCCCCAGGAAACGCCAGCTGCATCCGGAACACATAGGCGAAGTATCCACCAATCAGCGCCATCAGCATACCCGTGAATAGATACTGCATGGCGATGATCTTATGATCGAGGGGAAACATGTACGTTCGCCAGAAGCTTCGTTGGTGTGGTTCATGATGAACCACCTCGGAAAGGCCGTTCATAGACACCTCAAAACGCCTGTCGCCATGACCGTTGATCAGATGACGCGCCTTCAAGGGCTCGGTGCACGTTGCTGCAACCACTGGTGGTAGTCTGCTGCCGACTGGACGACCAGCTGACCCATCATGATCCCGTGTCCGATGCCGCACATTTGCGCGCACGGGATGTCGAAGGTCCCCGTTTGTGTCGGCTTGAACCAACCGGTAATCACCCGGCCCGGCACGGCATCCTGTTTTAGGCGGAACGCGGGAATCCACAAGCTGTGCAGCACGTCGGTCGCTTCGAGCTGAAAATGGTACAGGGTGCCTACCCTGAGATGGAGCTCATCCACGGTCTCGATGTCATCAGCCGTCCCCAGTTGGTGATCAGCACCCGGGTGTACGAAACGCCAGGCCCACTGCTGTCCGATCACGCGAATGGTTTCATCAGCTGGCGGAAGGTCTTGCTTGATGGCGGACCAGACACGGAACGAGAAAGCCAAGATGACGATATCGCAGACGATGATCAACAGATGTGGGACAGAAATCCAGCGTTTCTCTGCCTTTCGCTCACCGGTGATGTAAGCGGCCGCAAGGCCATCTTTCCTTCTGAATTTGACAATGAAGAAAAACAGCGCGAATTCGGCCAGGAAGAACCAAAATCCAACGATGAGGGCAATCAGGAGGATCAGAAAGTCAACATCACCGGAGAAGCTCGAAGCGCTGATGGGTATCCAGGCTGTCATATGGGGCAACGCTCCGCACAAATCAATGGCGAAAGATCAAAGCAAATACCATGAGGCCAAAGAGAGCCACAAAGCCCAAGGTGACATAAAACCACGTCTTGGCGTATTGATCAGGGTTGTCGGTATGTAAGTCCATGGCTGCTCCGTTAGCGTAAGGTCTGAATGTAGGTGACTACATCCTGCATCGCTTGCTCACTCAATGTACTCGCGATAGGTTGCATCATGGCTCCGGTTGGGTCTCGCGGCGCATCAGCCCCACGTATTTTCTGCTTCAAGTTCTGTAATTGCCTGAGCAGGTACCAGTCATTGGAGATGATCAGGGGAGGTGCGCCCAGCTGCTGATTTCCCCGGCCATCCGGCCCATGACAGGCCATGCAGAGCTGATACTGTTGGGCGCCGCCGGCAAGGTCTCCTGTCAGCGTGCGTGGCGGTGTCTGCGGGGGTAGAGTCGCTACATACTGGGCGATGGCTTGTACATCGCTCTCCGTCGGCAGCGACCGGGCCATCGGCCGCATTCGCATCCCAGCAGTATCTTGCGGATGACTACCGCGCACACCATGGCGAAACTTCTGTAACTGGGCGGCCACATACCACTCAGGGAGGCCGGCGATGGCCGGAGCGCCGAGATCAAGGCGCCCTTCTCCCTGGTTGCCATGACAGGCGACACAAAGCTGAAAAAGTGCCTGACTGCGCTCAGCACTGGCCCATCCAGGCAGACCAGCAGCGAGGATGAGCCCTAGGATCATTAGTTGAACAAGGCTGATGGGCTTACAGGCCATTCGTGTCTGTCACCTCGCCTGATTCTTCAGACCCAGCCGAGCTTCGCTTCATACCATGATACTACTCATAGATGGCGCCGCAGCACCTGATCTGTGCGGTAAGGATTCAATGCATTGGGGCTCATTGACACCACAGGCAACTATAATCGGTCCGTCAAGACCGCACATCTGGGAGCGGATAGCAAGGGGGTAATCAGGGAGGGATGGAGATCAAGCTGTCAACTCGTCTGCGACGAAGCGGCGCGCGTACGGGGCTTCCACATCTCGGCGCTCAAAGACCAGACGAGGGTGAACACCGCTGTGCCCACGAGGACGATCGTGGCACCGGAGGCCATGTCCAGGTAGTAACTGGCAAACATCCCCAGTACCCCGATGGCCGCCCCGAGGACAGTAGCCAAGCCGAGTAAAACGGCGAATCGGTCGGTAAGCAACCGCGCGGTGCTAGCGGGGATGACCAGCGCCGCTGCAATCAGCGTCACTCCCATGATTTGCATGGAGACGATGAGCACCGCCGCGAACAGGAGGGCGAACAGACTGTTGACCCAGCGCGTCGGAACGCCAAAGACTTCTGCTGTCTCCTCATCGAATGTGGTAAAGAGGAGGGGCCGGTATAGGAAGAAAATGCCGAGGGCGGCGGCCAGCGTCACTGCAGCGATCATCCAGAGGTCCGCTGGCATAATGCCGAGGACGTTGCCAAAGAGGGCCGCCTCGAAGTTGCGTGTGAAGCGCCGATGCCGACTGATCGCCGCCACGCCGATGGCAAAGCTCGCCGTAGTGACGATACCGATGGCGGCATCAGCGCCGAGTTTCCGCCTCAGGCTCAATTCATTGATGACGAGGGCTGAAGCCACCCCCCACAGACCAGCTCCGAGGTAGAAGTTCACATCCAACAAATAGCTGATTACTGCCCCGCCAAACACGGCATGGGAAAGCCCGTGGCCGATGTAACTCATGCGGCGCAAGACAATGTATACCCCGATCAGGCCGCACAGGGCGCCGACGAGTAACGAGGCGATCAGTGCACGCTGAAAAAAGGTGTAGGTGAGCGGTTCAAGGAGGAGATCCACGGGACCCTCAGTCTGAGCAGTTACTGTGGCAGCCGTACTCGTCAAGCGGGCTGTTGGCGCTCAGCGTGTCGCCGTGCTGCTGGAGGACGAGTATCTCCGAGCCGTATGCAGTCCGTAACACGATATGATATCGACGCTACTATATGTAACACAATGTTAATTTTTTTGCTACCAACTGGCGAGTGACCACTCTATAATATCCCCCTCAGCCGGTCCATGGTGGTTCGACGGGCACATGGGCCATGCACGTGACTGGATGCGTTCCGATGTAGAAGCGGTACGGAGGGGGGAAGAGCACTGCGAATCCCTACCGTAGCGATCTGGACCGAAGCTCTTGCAACGGAGCTTCACGGCCAACCCGCAGGTGGAATTCTTTGCCACCGTGGGCCTCACTTGGACCTTCGATGCCCCTTGGAAGCGTCGCAATCGGTAACATCTGAGTCGTGAGGAGAGGGAAATGCATCAAGCAAATCGCCGAAATGACTGGCCTTTTGAGGAGCTATGGCGAGCGGACATCGGCTGTCTTCGTGGCGCTGATTAGCCTGCTCCTTGGTCACACGACGCTATGCCTGGCTCAAGATAGACTGCCAAACGTTCTGACCACGGTTGCCCCCCTTACCAACATCGTCAAGAACGTGGGCGCTCCCTACATCGAGCTTCATGGCCTTATTCCAGGCGGAATGGACTCCCATACCTTCGAGCCCGCTCCTTCCGACGTGAAGTACATCGCGGCGGCGGATCTCATCATCCTGAACGGCTTAGACCTTGAGACGCCGACCGAAAAGTTAGCCCTGGCGAACAAGAAGCCCGCGGCGCGTATCGTGCAGTTGGGGAATCAGACCCTCACCCCCAAGCAGTACGTCTTCGATCGGAGTTTTCCGAAATCGGCCGGCCATCCCAACCCCCACCTCTGGATGAACCCGATTTACGCTGCCCGGTACGCAGAGCTCGTGCGGGACGCTCTGAGTGAGCTCGACTCCCCCCATGCCGCCCAGTACCGCGAACGCACGCAGCAGTATATCAGCCGGCTCATGGCCCTCGATCATGCCATCGCCGCCGCCGTCTCGACGATCCCACCCCAGAACCGCAAGCTGCTGACCTATCACGACTCATTCGCCTATTTCGCCCCACGCTACGACATGACGGTCATTGGGGCGATCGAGCCGGCTAGCTTCTCAGAGCCCTCGCCGCGGGAGGTAACGCGGGTGATCCGTCAGCTGAAGCAGGCAAAAGTGCCTGCCATCTTCGGCTCAGAGGTTTTCCCGAGCAAGGTGTTGAACCAGATCGGCCGGGAAGCGGGCGTGAAGTTTGTTGATACCCTCCGAGACGATGACCTACCGGGCACACCGGACTCTCCGGAACACTCCTACATCGGCATGATGCTCGAGGATGTTCGTACTATGGTAACCGCGCTGGGTGGGAATCCAGAAGCCTTGCAGGGTTTCGACCCAGCAGACATCCCTAGGGCTCCGTGACGATACCCGCCGCGACCGCTGTACCCGAGCCAGGGCTCAATCCACCGGTCGTATGGTCCGGATGCCAAGGATTGTGAGTCGGCCGCATCATGCGGATTGAGCCTGGCGCCGGTGGCAAACTCGTAAAGACCGAGTGTCGCCACCAAAATGGCGCCAGCGGCTTTGAGACGGGCCACGACGCTAGCGTCGTAGGTGGCGTCCTGGGTGCGCGCCCTGTCTATGCCCACTCTGGTGCTAGCGACGGTCCTTCATGGGCACATACGGCACGTCCATGGGGCCAACATACTCGGTGAGCGGTCGCAGCAGAATGTTATCGGCAAACTGTTCCATGACTTGCAACGTCCAACCAGGCACACGGCCCATGGCGAAGATCGGGATGAACAGATCTTCGGCGACGCCGAGCAGATGGTAGACCGAACCCGCGTAGAAATCGACATTGACACAAATCCCCTTGGCCGCATAGGGCTGCATCGCCCGTTCCAGCTCCTCGAGGATCTGATACCAACGTGGCTCACCCTTGCGCTCCGCCAACCATTTGGAGCGGTCCCGCATATGCCGTGCGCGTGGATCTTCAGCGCGGTACACCCGGTGACCGAAGCCCATAATGCGTCCGCCACTTTCCAGCAAGCCGCGGGCGTAATCCGAGGCGCGTTCAGGGGTACCGATCTCCAGCGCCATCTTCATCACCGCCTCGGCGGCACCCCCATGCCAGGGGCCTTTGAGCGTCGCGACGCCAGAGGTGACAGCACAGTGCAGATCGGCCAGAGTAGACGCCGTGACTCGAGCCGCAAAGGCCGAGGCATTCGAACCGTGCTCGGCGTGTAGCACAAAATCGAGGTCAATCAGCTTGGCTTCTTCCGGGTCTGGCTCTTTGCCAAAGAGCATGTACAGAAAGTTCGCGGCATGGCCGAGTTGGGGATTGGAGTCCACGGCCTCCTTGCCCTGGCGGATGCGGTCGTGAGCGGCCACGATGGTAGGGGCCTGGGCGGTCAGACGGATACCCTTGCGGAGGGTTGCCTCCTTCGAGTTGTCGGCCGTATCGGGGTCAAAGGCGGCAAGGGCCGAAATGGCCGTGCGCAAGACATCCATCGGATGGGATGCCTTAACGATCTCGATGACCTGCAGCAACTCACGCGGCAGCGTGCGATTGGCGCGCAACTGGGCGTCGAAATCCGAGAGTTCCTTGGCCGTAGGGAGCTTGCCATATAACAGCAGATACACCGTTTCCTCAAAGGTGGAATTGCGGGCCATATCGTCGATGTTGTAGCCGCGATACAGGAGCTTGCCGATGTTCCCATCGATGAAGCTCGCCTCACTCGTGGCAAAATATACGTCCTTAAGCCCGCGTTTGATTTCGATATCACTCATACATCGTTCTCCCCCACACAGTGGTGCTGATGAGTCACGCCGGTGACGCTGCCCCGGCCTCTCTCGCGCGTGCTCGCTGGCCAGTCAGTGCGTCTGTCAAAAGCTCATAATAGCTCGTTTTTCACGACCATGATACCCAAAATCGCCCCTATTGTGCGAAGGAGTGACAGTGCTGTCAACAGAAATTGCGGTGGAGGTGCGCCTGCCGTGGCAGGGGTGGCCTTCCGCGCTTCCATGGGGTTCCCTGTAAACGCAGTGACGCGAGGAATAGCCCCAAGAGCCTGCGCTGTGGGCCGTCCGAACTGTGTGTTGAAGCCAAGGGGACCTGGCGAGTGCGAACGTTCCTCCCCGTGATCGCCAGGGTGCGCGGTCTACTTGGCGAGGAATGCCTTGGCAGACGTGAGCTCAGGCCGCTCGGTGTCAGCTTGGTCACCAAGCGCCACAAGCTTCGCATAGAACGCCTTCGCCTTCTCGCGATCGCCCGCCAGCTCGGCGGCTCGGGCGGCACCGGAGAAGGAGCGGAAGCGGTTCGGCACCCGCTGGAGCGAGGCCTCGAACTCCCCGAGCGCCGCGGCCGGCTCGTTCCCTTCCAGGAGCAGCTCTCCCAGGAGCTCGCGCATCGGCACCAGCCGGTTCTCCATGGCGATGTGCTTCTCGCTGGCGTCCTCCAGGTCGGTGGCCGAGCGCATGGCGCCGACGGCCTCGGCCTGCCGTCCCTCACCGAGGGACACCCAGGCGGCGGCTGCCCGGCGCTGGATCTCGACCTGCTCCGCCCAGTAAGCGTTCTTTGCCTGGCTGAGGGCGTCGTGAAGCGCCTGAAGCTTCTCGACGTCACGGCGGGCACTGACTAGGTCTCCGCCTCGCGCCGCCCCGAGCGCCCGACCGAAATACACGATCGCCTCCGCCTGCGGGAAGCTGAGGCCCCGCGGCTCCAGCGCCGCCGCTTCGGCCCAGCGGCCACGCTCGATGGCGTACCGGACCGGGATCGCCGCAAAGGCGGTCTCGTTTGGCAGCCGTACGGGGACGAGCTTCTCGATCGTGTTGCGCTCGTCAACGATGCGCTTGGCCGCGCCGTCCTGCGCCAGCTGCAGGTGCGCGTGGATCCGGAAGTCCTGCTGGTGTAGCCAGAGGGTCTGGCCTGGGAGGTTCTTCGCAGCGTACGCCTTGGTGGCCGCCTCGGCAGCTCTGTTCGACGTGATCACATCGTGCCACAGGCCGAGCACTGTGAAGATGTGTGAGGGCATGTGGAGCGCGTGCGGCGCTGAGGGTGCGATGGCCGCATAATGCCGCGCGGCTGGCAGCGCACGCGCTGCCAGGGGCTCGTAGTCGTAGCTGTGGATGATGTAGTGTGCCACGCCCGGATGGTCCGGCTGCTGGGCGAACACCTGCTCGAGCATGGCGCCCGCCTTGAGCTGCCGCGCGTAGGTCTTGTCCGAGTGCTCGGTCGCCTCGTTGAGGGCGAGGGCATAGAAAATCGTGGCCTCGCTGTCGTCCGGGTACCGCAGGGATAGTTGCTCCATGGCTTTCTCGTAGGCGAGGACACGCATCTGATGGTCGACCGTGTCGAGGTCGCGATAGTACGTGTCGAGTGCGGCGATCCAATCCCGCTCGCGCTGGGTCGGAGCACTGGCGGCCTTGGCCTTCTCGATGGCCTCCCCCCCTTGCTTCAGGGTCGCGACATTGACCGGGATCAGGGGGTTTTGTCGGATGCTCATCGCCAGGCCCCAGTACGCCATGGCGCAGCCCGGCTCGGTCTCAGTAATAGCGGTGAACGCTTTCACGGTCTCGGGGTAGAAGAACGAGTGTAGCAAAGCCATGGCCCGGTCGAACTGGGCTTGCGCCGCGGGACTGCACGACACCGGAAAATGCACCTTCCCGAGCTGCTCTTGCGCCGCAGGGCTTCCGATCACGAGGGTTCCATACAGCCAAGCTACAAGGCCCAACACTCTCACCATCGTGTGACGTCTCATGCCAAGCCTCCTTCTGATGTGCGCGGCCCTGAGGGGATGCGCGCCTACGGGTCGGGTACTCACGGCGGGCAAGCCCAGCCCGCCCGCCACCGATCACGGCGACCTCGACGTGTTCAGCTGCCGCAGCGGTAGGACAAGCACTGCCGATGCCACGGAGCCGGGATGTCGTGCAGGCGGGTCCGGAGCCACTACCGACGCCGACATTGGACAATACGCCAATAGGTGATGTTGCGGACGCCCCCCTGGTTGACAAGCTGTGCGACGCCAGCTGCCTCTAGCACCGCCTCCATGAAGTGCGTGCCGCAGGATTGCAGGGCTCCACGCGCATTGTCGAAGTCCAGCACATAGGCATCGGCATGATCCACGTCGGTAAACGCATAGTGCGTCTGGGCAGTAATGGGGTTTCTCGGCTCGCTGACAATGCCCACCCAGGCATCCTCGAACCGCTGGTCGCGCCAGGCTTGCATCTCATCGTCGCCGTCGGGCGCACCATCCAGGTAGGCAATGGGCATCTGCACTGAAATGTCGAGCTCGGCAGCCGATTCGTCGACCTCATAGACGGCGACACTCCAGGGCGGACGGCCCTTGATGATGTTGGTCAGGCAATCCAGCCGGACCACGGAGCGGCGATCGGCCAGCCTCAGCCGCAGCTGTTTCCTGCTGGGACTTCGGGCCACGGCCTCATTAATAGGTGATCTCACAGGCATCGAGGCCGACATCGACGACAGAGAACCATTGTTCCGGTGCGATCAGCGAGGCGGGAACAGGGCGATCAGCAGGGTGGATGCTCAGCAACACCCCCTGCACGGAAGGCACCTGGCCATCTTGCATCTGGACATGCTGCACGCGGTTCTGAGTATACTGCAGGTCCAGTGTGGCCCGAAATGACGCTTCTGTCGCCGCCCATACCCCAACCATCGGCGCTGAGCGCATGGTGGCGGCTTCGACCCATAGCCCCGATGCTAAACTGACGAAGAGCCAACAATAGACGAATTTCATGGCGATCTCCAGGGTTAGATAGTGCCCACGCGCGCAAGAGTGAAAAAAACTCCCTCCTCTGTCATGAGACATCCCGTTCCCTGAGCAAGCGCGATGCCGGGCACCAGCCATCGGCGGGATGCGCTTGTGACTCAAGGATTTCCGCTTGTCAGGAGGCTATGGGAGGGCCTACAATGCGACCAGGACAGCAATTGGCTGCGCCAGCCAGCAATTGGCTGCGCCAGCCACCGCTGACGACTACCGACGTCAGGCATTCGGGACCGAAAGCAGGAGCGGCTATGGCGCGCACAGCGGCTTTGTCCGTCCATCCCACGGATCGGCTGGTGCGGCACACTCCGGCCATCCAGGCGTTGCGTCGCGCAGATCCGCCGCCATCGCGCTGTACCAGGCCATGGAGATGACCTTCTGGCTGCCCCAGGCGGAGGCGGCGCTGGCGCAGGTCGTGTGAAGGGCAAGCCGTGCGGAATGGGCGAGAGTCGTGGTGGCGCGAGTGGGTTATGATAATAATGGGTTCGTCGTATCCTGAAACTTATGCCTGACCCGCAAATTGACCACGATGCGTCGACAGGAGAAAGTCAGCTATGGGATACAGATACAACAGATATAAAGGATACATCCAGGGGAATGTCGTCATCCTTCAGGAACCCCTCCCAGTGCCAAACGGGACTGAGGTGGAAATCTTCGTACCACAACGCAAGGGCAAACAGCGTACAGCCCACAAGAAGCCATGTGTGGTGAACGAGACCTTTGGTCTCATTCCCGCCGATGTTGCAACCGTCCGGGCCGTGCTTGAGGAAGATTTGTATGCAACTTGAGGACGTCCCGGATGGGGAGCGGCTCTTCGTGGATGCCAATATCCTGATCTATCATTTCTCTGGGATATTATCCACCTGTCGGACGTTCCTCCAACGGTGCGAATCCAAGCGGGTGGAAGCATTTACCGGCGTCCATATCTGACTTGAGGGCGCACACCGCTTGATGATGCTAGAGGCGTTGCACAAGGGGTTGATCTCAGGAGGCCAACTGGCGCATAGGCTGAAGGAGCACCCTGAGATCGTCAGGAGCTTGAGGGAGTATAATCGATCAATCCGACAGGTTCCTCGCCTGGGGATCCGTGTGAGGCCAATCACCTCGGCCATTGTCAGGGCCAGCGAAGCTGTACGTGCGCAAGAAGGCCTACTGACCAATAATTCGATCACGGTTGCTCTGATGCAGAGGCTAGGGTTGCCCGCTGTCGCAACGTATGATGCAGATCTCGAAGGGGCCAGAAACCTCCGAATCTACCAACCCAGCGACATTCCCTGAAGGCCATCGACAAGTTGGACGTCACGGTGCATGAGTTGGGACACTGTTGTTAGGCCGCAAGTTCATCAGGAGGAAGCGATGAAGACCCTGAGCCGAGTTGCATGCGCTACCGTTCTCGCGCTGCTCATCACTGTCGCCGCGCACGCCGACCCGCTGCAGCCAATGCGGGTGACGCCGGATGAGCTCACATGGAAGCCCACTCCGGGGGGGAACCAGCGAGCGATGCTTGCCGGTGATCCTCAGAAGGCCGGGCTCTACATCTACCATACGCGGTATTCGACGGGCTTCCGGAACCAGCCGCATTTCCACCCCGACGAGCGGATCGTGACCATTCTTTCAGGCACGCTCCTCGTGGGCTACGGCGAGCAATTCGACGAGAGCAAGATGAAGGCGTTGCCAGCTGGTAGCGTCTTCACCGAGCCTTCGAAGCAGCTGCATTTTGTCTGGGCCAAGGACGGGGAGGTAGTCATCCAAGTGATCGGCCACGGCCCCTCGGCCACGACGCCGGTCGTGACTGGCCGATGAGCTCAGTGAGCGGCCCGGACGGCCTCGACAGGCGCGGCTGAAGCTCCGCGTCAGGCACCAATTTGTGTGGCTGGAAACCCATATCCCCATGCACAAAGGCGTGTTGTCGAAATGGCTTCAGCAGTGGCTTTATCGACCACGGCACCCTGTTTGCGACCACGGCGGGTGTCCCACAAGGGGGCCTTAGCTCACCGGTGGTCAGCAATCTGGTGTGGGATGGACTTGAAGCTGTTGTGCACAACGGCAGCGGGCACCGCCGAGTCCACCACATCAACGACGTGTGATGGGCCGACGACTGCATCGTCACCGCCACCTCGCGACAGGTCTTGGAAGATACTGTCCTGCCGCGGATTAACGCCTTTCTTGCAGAACGGGGCGTCAGGCTGTCACCGACGAAGACCGTCATCACCCCGATCATACAGGATTTCGACTTCTTAGGGCAGACGCTCCGCAAATATGAGCGACCCAATGGCCAACTGGGCAAGCTCCACATTACGCCCAGCAAGGTCAGCTTCCGGGCACTCAAGGCGAGGGTCACAGCCCAGCGTTGGTCATGCTTGCGCGGAGTGCCGGGAAACTGGCCCGCTCCGTCTCTGAGGGGGCCGGGTGGACGCGAGCCCACCTGGCTACCCGGCGTGCGCGCCGAGGCTTCTTGAGGTACCTAAGTACAGCTCCACGCAAGCGGGTGTCCAATTGTAGGCCGCTGCTGGCATGCCCTCAGCCATCACCCTCGCAACCGACTTCGGGGTCCAATGGAAGGGATGTGCGACGTCGTTCCATACAGCTATGAACTGCAGGAGCTTCGCCTCCAGGTCGGCCGTTGCCGCCAAGTCCACGAGGCGCCGCCGCCTACAGTGGAGGATCGAGAACCATTGCTCGACTTGATTGCGCCCGGAACAAGGCACCGGCGTGAAGTGGACGACGAACCGCGGATGCGCCTTCAACCATGCGTGTACCGCTTTGCTCGTGTGCGCGCGGGCGTTATCGCCGACGAGATGCATCGTCTTGATCGGGGCCGGCATCGCCATCTCCAGGTACGCTAAGAACGCGATGAACTCCCGCCGCCGCTTGCGCTCGTAGCCCTTTCCATAGACGTGCCCCATGCGCGTGTCGAAGGCGGCGAAGCGATGCAGCGCCCCCGTCCGCCGATACTCGTGCTCCACCTGACATGGGCGGCCGGGTGGGGCGGGCCGCGTCGCGGGGCGGCGCGGACGGGGTTGCCGGGAGGTCTTCTCAGCGAGAGACGAGACCATTGCATCGGCCCGCAGCCGCCGCGTATACAGCTCCACCACCTCGGCGACCCGGGCCAGAACTCAGCGTCCCACGGGGTCTGGGGAGACAGCCACCCATGGTGCCGCCAGGGCTGCAGTATGTGATGTGCGAGTGATCCAGGCGCCCCGTCTCGGGAGACCTGTGCTCGACAGAGATTGAGGCGCTGCCGCTGGCGCGGCAGCACAAGCTCCTCGCCGCCATCGAGGCCAAGCGCATCCGACGCCTGGGGAGGGAAAAAGCCGTAGGCTGGCCAAGTCCTCAATATGAGGGATCGGCTCTCTTTTCGCCTCAGGGTAAAACCTCTCTTCGCAATACTGTGATCAAACCATTCCAATCGAAGGCGGTGGCAGGCTCAACTTCCCCTGTTGCCCTGTGGGTGTGAGAGGGAAACGTTGCTATGCCAGGGTGGTGAGGAGCAGTATCCCACCTTTGCAGCAGCGCCCCGTCGGCGCGCTGCCAGTGCAGGCTATAATCTTGAAGGCGAACGACTTCGCCCTCAGCGACGAGATAAACAAACACCTCAACAACGTCTTGTGATTGAAGGATCAGCCGCATCCGCAGGTATGCCCTGGTCGCCGTGGCCTCCTCTCCTCGGATGTGCACCTGCTGCACTGCAGGATGGGAGAGGACGAGCGTCTTGAGCTCATCGAGAAGTGTGCGAATCTGACGAGGCATGACTTATCGATTCCGCTTCGGCCAGCTGCTCTCTGAGTTCTTGGTGCATATCGACCAATGCGGACCACTCAAAAAAGTCCATCGCATCTCCCATCTTACCTTCCTTAAATTTCCTAGAAAATTCTGTGGTTTTCAGGTGGTATTGCGCTTCGAATGCGGTCAGTTTTTCCTGGGTCTCCGCCCCTGACGTCTCCGCAGTTTCTCTAGCTCATAGCTCAGGAGTTTTGAAACGGTCATTTCTATCACTTCATCTCCCATCTCCTCCCTCTCTATCAGAGCTTGTAAGAGTTGCAGCTTCTTCAGGATTCTGTGCTGTCATGGCCATAACAGACCTCAATACCGCGATCGAATTTAAAACCCTTCAACCTCTTCGCTTTTGCCGTACATGCCTGCGTTAGATGGTTGGGGATGGACGTCGTCAGCCCCCTCGTAAACGCCTAAGTGGGTCACCCGTGCGAAAATGGCCTGCATCCGCACGGAACGGAGGGCAGCGGTGACGGCGGCCTGTTCGGCTTCTGGCCCGGCGTTCTCCCATATCATCGGTGGTAATCCCGCGGCAGGAATGTCCGTGCGCTGCCCGCGTGGCTGCCACTGCTCGGACGCGTCCTCGCTATGCGATCACGAAATCGCCTTCGCATAGTTGAGCCTGTTGTCCCAACCCCTCGATAACGGGCATCTTATCTTGCCCCGGCGTCCGGGTCAAGCGCAGCTGTGGTCGAACTGGTTCTGGAATTTCAGGAATTCTGGCTTGAAGCTGGGAAGCGATTGGTCTCTCTTCAGCGGCAAGGGCTCAGCTTCACGCGCTAATTGCTGTGAAGGGGGGCAAAACAGCTCACATTCCACAGGCATCAGTCTGACCGCGGAGGCGCCTCGAGTAGCCTTGGGTGCGGGATATCATGTCCGGCGGCAGGTGCCGATTCCCCTGCAAAGACGATTTTTGAACACCCTCCAGGCACGAGCCATGCCAGGCACCGCCCATCAGCGCGAGGCGCTGGCGCCTCAAGGATTTCCGCTTGTCAGGAGGCCATGGGAGGGTCTCACAATGCGACCGATAAAACTGGCTGCGCCAGCCAGCAATTGGCTGCGCCAGCCAGCGATGACGACCACTGACGTGCAGGCATTCGGGACTGAAAGCAGGGGAGGTTATGGCGCGCGCAGCGGCGTTGCCCGTCGATCACCCGACCGACCGCCTGGTGGGGCACACTCCGGCGATTCAGGCGCTGCGGCGCGCAGATCCGCCACCTGGCCGCCTTCGATGCGGTGGGCAATCCCTATGCGCCGACGGTGTTGCTGCAGGGGGAGACCGGGACGGGCAAGGGGCTGGTGGCGCGGGTCATCCACGACAGTGGCCCGCGCGCACCGGGGCCGTTCATCGACGTCAACTGCGCCGCCATCCCGGAGACGCTGCTGGAGGCCGAGCTGTTCGGCTTCGAGGCCGGCGCCTTCACCGATGCCAAACGCGCCAAGCCTGGCCTCTTCGAGGCGGCGTCGGGGGGCACGCTCTTCCTGGACGAGATCGAGGCGCTGCCGCCTCGCGCTGCAGAGCAAGCTCCTCACCGCCATCGAGGAGAAGCGCGTGCGGCGCCTGGGGGCGGTGGCGGAGCGCGCCGTCGACGTCAAGCTGATCGCCGCCACCCAGACGGATCTGCGCGCGCGTTGGCGGAGGGGCGCTTCCGCGCCGACCTGTACCACCGCCTGGCGGTGGTGGTGCTGGAGCTTGCCCCCCATTGCGCGCGCGCGGCGACGGACATCCTGGCCCTGGCGCGGCATTTTTTGCGGCAGTACGGCGAGGTCCACAGGCTGTCGCCGAAGCGGCTGAGCCGGGCGGCCGAGGCGTGGCTCGCAGGGCTACGACTGGCCGGGCAATGTGCGCGAGCTGAGCCATCTGATGGAGCGGGTGACGCTGCTCAGCCCCGAGACGCATCGGTGGCGCCCGAGCGCCTGGAGCGGCTGTGCCTGCCCGCGACTGGGCACCGCCTGCGTCAGCGGAGGCCGCGCCCACCGAGGGCGAGACCGACCGCTGGACGAGCCGACACGCATCCGGCAGGCCCTCGTCCAGACCGGAGGGCAACGTCGTGCGGGCGGCACGCCTGTTGGGGCTGAGCCGCGGGGCCCTGCGCTATCGCATGCGGCGCTATGGGATCAGGGTCCCCAGCCGTGAGGACCTCACGCACGCAGCCGGTGCGAGCGCTGCAGAACAGGGCTTCCGCCCACGCGCGCTGCCGTGGCGGCAGATCGGACGGCAACCTTCCGGCCGCCACAGCAGGACCGGACCGACGGTCCCGCCCGCCGGCCGAGAGGTCCGAGCCTGGCCGCGGATTGGGAGCAGAAGCCGGTGGCGGTGCTGGCCATCGAGCGTCACGCTTCCCGGAGCCGCCTGAGCGGCCGAGGCGCCCGGCCTACTGAGCCGTGGACGCGTGGCCAGCCGCTGGGAGCAGGCGCATCGAGGCGAAGGTCCAGGGGTTCGGCGGCCTCGCTGCTGCAGCGCTCGCCCGCGCTGCTGGTGGTCGCGTTCGGCCTCCCCACGACGCTGGAGCAGCTGCCGCAGCGCGCGGTGCAGGCGGCCCTGGCCATCCGGCAGGCCGGTGGCGGAGGCCGCAGAATCGTGTGTACGGGCTTCCTGCCCAGCGGTGCGGCTGGCCGTGCATTGCGGCGCCGTGCTGGTGGATGCGCAGGCCCGCGACCCGACCGCCCGTGCTCCTGCCGCTGGGGGAGACGCTCGACGCTGCCGGTGCGGCTCTTCGGGCACGCCGCGCCCGGGGACATCCTGCTGTCGCGCGCAGGCTGGCCGTCTGGTCGAGGGGTGGTGCGAGCTGCAAGCGACGTGAGATCCCGCTGACCGGCGAGCATGGGGAGCGCCTCGTGGCCTATGCTCTCATCGCGGCTCGGGACAAAGCTTTCTCCCGCTGGGAGCGCCTGGGGCAGCGCGTCGCTGAGTCCGGTTCGTAGGCCGGGAGCGGGAGCTGGCGACCCTGCACGACCTCCTGGCCCAGGTGCAGGAGGGCCGCGGGCAGGTGGTCGGCATCGTCGGGGAGCCCGGCGTCGGCAAGTCCGGCTGTGCTATGAGTTCCAGCGCCGGCTGAGCGTCAGACCATGGTCCTGGCGTTGGAGGCGGACTGGCCGCGTACGGCGCACGCCGTCCCCGTATCTGCCCGCTGCATCGACCTGCTCAAGGCCTACTTCCATCTCGACGATCGCGACGGCGGGCAGACCGATGCGGGACAAGGTCACCGGCACGGCTGCGTGCGCCTGGATGACGCGCTCAGTCCAACCCTGCCGGCGTTCCTCACGCTCCTGGACGTGCCGGTGGACGATCCCGCAGTGGCACGCCCTCGAGTCCGCTCCAACGCCGCCAGCGCATCCTGGAGGCCCTCACACGCCTGCTGCTGCGCGAGAGTCAGGTCCAGCCGGTGGTGCTGATCGTCGAGAACCTGCACTGGATCGACACCGAGACGCAGGCGTTCCTCGACAGCCTCGTCGACAGCCTGCCGACCGTGCGCCTGCTGCTCCTCGTCAGTTACCGGCCGGAGTATCAGCACGGCTGGGCCAGCAAGACCTTCTATGCCCAGCTGCGCCTCGACCCGCTGCCGCGTGACAGCGCCCAGGCCTTGCTCCAGGCGCTGCTGGGCGACGATGCCGGGCTGGCGCCGCTCACGCCGCGATTGATCGCGTGGACCGAGGGCAACCCCTTGTTCCTGGAGGAGAGCGTCCAGACACTGGTGGAGACCGGGGCGCTCGTCGGCGCGCCCGGCGCGTACCAGCTGGCTCAAGCTGTGCCGAGCCTGCACGTGCCGGCCACGGTGCAGGCGGTCCTCGCCGCCCGCATCGACCGCCTCACACCCGAGGCCAAGGCCATTCTGCAGTCGGCTGCCGTGCATCGGCAGGGATGTCCCCTTCGCCCTGTTGCAGCGCCTCGTGGAGCTGTCGGAGGAGCAGCTGCACCGCGGGTATAGCCACCCTGCAGGCGGCGGAGTTCCTCTACGAGACGCGCCTGTTCCCAGAGCGGGAGTACACCTTCAAGCACGCCCTCACCCACGAGGTGGCCTACGGCAACTTGCCTCGGGAGCGGCGGCGGATGCTCCACGTCCGCACTCTGGCAGCCCTGGAGGAACTCTATGCCGACCGCCTGACCGAGCAGGTCGACCGGCTGGCGCACCATGCCCTCCGGGGCGAGGTGTGGGACAAGGCCGTCACCTATGCCCGCCAGGCCGGCACCAAGGCGGTCGAGCGCTCGGCCCTGCGGGAGGCGGCCGCGGCCTTTGAGCAGGCTTTGGCGGCCCTCGAGCATCTCCCCGACAGTCGCGCCACCTGCGAGCAGGCGATTGATCTCCGCTTCGACCTGCGCAATGCGCTGCATCCCCTCAACGAGGAGAGGCGGATCCTCAACCACTTGCGCCAGGCGGAACCGCTTGCCGAGGCGCTCGGGGATCAGCGCCGGCTGGGACATCTCGCCGGCTATCTGTCGGTGTGTCTGCGGCATCAAGGCCATACTGACGATGCTCTCGTGTCCGCCCAACGCGCGCTGGCCATCGGCACAGCCCTGGGGGACGTCGGCCTGCAGGTCACCGCCAACAGCTTCCTGGGTGAACTCTACCTGTGGGTCGTGAATGACTTTCGGCAGGCAGTTGAGGCGTACAGGCGGAACGTCGAGATCCTGCACGGCGCGCTGCTCCGAGAGCGCTTTGGGACCACGAACATGCAGTCGGTGGTCGCCCGTGCTCAGGTGGCCCGGTGCCTGGCGGAGCTGGGCGCGTTCGCCGAGGGGCGGGTATACGCCGAGGAAGCCATCCGGCTGGCCGAGACGGTCGATCACCCGTACAGTTTTGTCGTCGCGTGTGATGCCGTTGGCCAATTCTTCCTGCATCAGGGGGCGCTGTCCCAGGCTATAGGCGTGTTCGAACGGGCGCTGACACTCCGCGAAACCGTGAACCTTCCGCCGATATTTCGTCGATGCCACGTGGGCTTGGGTGCAGCCTATGCCCTGTCCGGGCGGGTGAGCGAGGCCCTGCCACGGCTGGAGCGGGGGCTAGAACAGCTGCGTCCCAATAGCAACGTGGGCATAGGTGTTCTCTTCCCTGTCTGGCTGGGCGAGGGCTATGTGCTGGCTGGCCGCTTAGAAGAGGCGATGCAGCTCGGCCAGCAGGCCCTCGAGATCACACGCACCCAGAAGCGGCGGGGCTATCAGGCGTATGCCCTACGGCTCCTCGGTGACATTGCGGCCCAGCGCACGCCCCCGGAGATCGAGATGGCCGAAGATTACTTCCGCCAGGCCCTCGCCCTGGCCGAGACGATTGGCATGCGCCCGCTGCAGGCCCATTGCCACCTGGGTCTCGGCACCCTCTACGCGAAGATGGTCATGGAAAAGCAGGCGCGAGCCGAGCTGGCCACCGCCATCGCGCTGTACCGGGCCATGGAGATGACCTTCTGGCTGCCCCAGGCAGAGGCGGCGCTGGCGCAAGTCGAGGGACGGTCACCCCATCGGACGACTACCATCATATAACCATTTGTCCAGATTAAGGCCATGAAACAGGCTACACGTGCTCGCTCCAGATCTTATACCTGCTCGCCATACGCCGACGCTTGGCATGGCACATATCGTTTGTCTATCATACAGATCAGTGGGATGCTTTTGCACAGGTCTTGCCGAAGGACCATCGTATCATCGGCAAAGCGCACATGCATGCGATTAAACGCGACAGTACGGTTGTCGAACCCTAGCACATTCCGCTTGCAAAAACTCCCCTAGCTGCGACCTGTCGCTACGAAGCCTCCTGGAAACACTCCAGAGAAGCGCGGAAGAGGGCTAGGGATGGCAATTGTTCACTTCATAAGAAAGCTCAGCGGTCGCTGCCACCCATGCAGCAGGAGAGCCTTAGAGATCACCCTCGGTTCGGCGCACAGGAGACATTCGGCGGCTCACACGTTATGCCAACCAGGGGAAGACTCTCAACAGTTCCACGCGTGATTGATCGAACTGGACAATCGCCAGCCGCACCTGGTTTGCCACCCATGGGAGGGTTAATGCGGCCGCGGCGGCGATGGCTTCGGAGCACCGACCGGCATCCAGTCGCCCAGCCAACGTGCAGTGCGGTACCCACATCCCGGATTGCGAGCGCGCCATGATGGGTGAGCCCCATCGGCAATAGATCCGTTCGACGTCGGCATGCAAGCGTAGTAATCCATCAGTTGGCGTCAGGCCATAGAAGAGGACGATTTCCGGCTCGGTAAACACACCCACGTGCGAGAAACGTACCTCCAGCCGATAGAGGGAGTGCTCGAACCCCTCGAGGTCTCGCGCCAGGTCATCGACACCCAGCGTTTCCGAAAGCGTGAGTGACACGTGGGGAAGGCATCCTGTCCGAGCCAGCGGCGTGACAAATCCTTGACGCGCCAGGCCGCACCACACCTCCCTGATGTGTGTCTCCGTTTCGTGGTCGAAGACCAGGCCGATGCCGTAGGCCATCAATGTGTTCCTCCGTTCGCAAGCCGCGAGGAGGGATCGTGCCACACGGTTATCAGCGCCTGCAGATCTGAGCCGGCGCTCACCCCACTCCTCTTCATGGTGTGACACGACCCCAGGGCACGGGCTCTTCTCATGGCCCTTGAGCGCGCCTATGTGCCTACGGATACATCGTGCCGTTGCCCCAGCCATGCGGGACGGTGACCAATCGGGGTTCCAGATGCTGTACATCGGTCTGGCCGCAGTAGCCCAACACCTGATCCAGTTCTTGCCGCAACAGTTCCAGCATGCCATGCACCCCTTCGGCCCCATTGACCGCGAGGCCCCAGTATAGCGGGCGCCCCACGCCAACCGCCCGGGCCCCGAGGGCCAGAGCCTTCAACACATCGCTGCCGCGGCGGACGCCGGAATCGAGGTAGACCTCGGCGCGCCCGTCGCAGACCTCCACGATTTCCGGCAAGCTCTCGATGGCACTCAGGGTGGCGTCCATCTGCCGCCCGCCATGCGTCGACACCAGTATGCCATCGACGCCGCAATCCATCGCGATCTGCGCATCCTCGGCCGTGCGGATCCCCTTTAACACCAAGGGCAGTGTCGTCAACGAGCGCAGCCAGTCCAATTCCTTCCAGGTCAGGGCGGGCACACGCGACGGCTGCCAGTTGGGCGCCTCGTCGGTACCGCTCATCGCCGGCATCTCCTCCGTCATGGCGCGGAAGTTCCCCAGCGGGAAGGGGTTCTCATAGCGATTGCGGATATCTCGCTCTTTGGGCGCAGGCAACGGCGTATCCACGGTCAGGACGACCGCCTTGTAGCCAGCATTCTCGGCGCGCTGCACCAGCATTTTTGTCAGGTCATAGCCCCGGTGGTAGAGCTGGAACCATAGGGGTCCACTGGCCGCCTTCGCCACGTCTTCCAGGCTACAGTGGGACGAGGTGCTGAGCATCATCAGGGTCTGGGACATCCCAGCCCCCCGTGCCGTGGCGCATTCGCCTTCCGGATGCGCCAGCTTATGGCCACCGGTGGGACTGATCATCACCGGGAAACTGATCGGCGTCCCCAGCACGGTCGTCGCCAGCTTACGCTCGGTCACATCGCGCAACATGCGCGGACGCAGGCTTATGGCGTCAAAGGCCGAGCGATTGCGCTGGGTCGTCAGTTCGTCCTTCGAGCCACCGGCGATAAAATCCCAGTAGTCGTGGGGCAGCATTTGTTGGGCACGTACCTCGTAGTCATACAGACTGATCGGGTCTAAACGCATCAGGACCTCCCTTCACACATGCGGTTAAGCGGCGAAACATCAACGCCCAACGGGATGCTATGGGCAAGAACCAGGTGCACGGTACACCAGGCGGAGAGGATCGGAGGGTAGGCAAACAAAAACCCCCATAAGGTTTGCCTATGAGGGTTGTGTACAGAGACCATACCTCACGCTCCTCGTGCCGCGAAGGAGGGTTTCGTGAAGGCTATAGAGGCCGGTCTCCTGACTCTCGGATCATCCTACTCGCCAAGGCCTTCCCAGCGGTTTCCCACTAGTGGCGTCTCCCGTTGGCGGTCGTCCCCGATCACAGTGGCGCGTCCGTGAGGGAGTTGCACCCTCTTCCCACCAGCTTCACCTCTATAGCGGTAACGGCAAAGGTCGACATTGCTACTATCACCCGGCAGCACAGAAGTCAAGCCCTTTGTGATCCCGGTGGCGAAGGCCTCTTCGGGACTCTTGTCTCGCCCCTACGTCATATCACTCGAAAAGAGTATTAGGAGTCTTACTACCCTTCAAACAGACAACCTCACTTACGATCACGGCGCAGCATCCTGAGAACCGACACCCTCCTAGCTGGACAATTGCCACCCGACTGATGACGTATGTTATGGGTAGTTCACTGCACTACTCGTACAGCGTGGCGCCAGTTCATTGCTTGTTGAAGCTGCCACTGGATACGCGACCAACGGACGTCCCGCATCGGTCCCCTTGAGCGGTTTGGCCATGGTCTGGTCGCAATAGTCAATGAAGGCTAACTCCGTGCGGAGCCGTCCGGAGGAAGCGGCTGGGCTGGCTCGGCGAATCTGTCCCGTTTCTTTCCGAAGCCTTGACCTCCCCGCCTCAGAGGACCAATCCAGCGGACGTTGTCACGGCTTGAGGTCGGATCTGCTGGTCTGGGTGTCGATCATCGTGGTGCGCACATCGCTGTGGCCACGCCTCTGCTGTAGCTGGCGGATGTCGTCGTGCGCCTGCCACAGAGGCGTGGCGCACGTGTGCCGCCGGGTGTGTGGAGACACCCACGTGGGAATGTCCCTGGCCTGGCGGGCCGCCGCCGTGATCGCCCGCTGGCTATCGCTGGCATGCCCATGGGAACGCCGCACGCCACACCCATCCAGGAGCATCGCCCGTCATGCCGAGGGCTCGTGCCACTCCGCCACAAGCGATTCCACCTCCTGCCGCGAACGCACGGTGGGGAGATCCTGACGGTGCTTGGCCCGTGGTCTATCCGACAGATCACCGAGTGCCTTCAGCGGTCTTTCCACCTCGCGCCAGGCTGCGTTCGTCTGCGCGTTCGCGCCCTTGGCCTGCACGAGGACAGGCGCCTGTGCCTCCAGCCTTGGAGCGTGAGCGATGACGTGCTCCGGCGTCCTGGTCGCGCGAGCAGCTGCTCCGTCGTGCGGCGCGGGCGGTGCGACCGCGTCGTCGTCTCGCCACGAGCGTCACGCCGGCGACCAGCACCCGGCGTACGAGGCAACCGCGCCTGGTGCCTGGGCCTGCGGTGCGGCCGTGTGGCCTTTCGACGCCAGTGTTCCTAGCAACAACGGAAGGCTCTCGGAATCGGCGGGACGGTGGCGGTACTGTTGGCCAACAGGCCGGTAGCACCGCACCCATGTGTCGTCGTGCCGCCATGGCGCACGCGGCACTTGCCTGGCCGCCAGGACCTCGGCGGCTCTCGGAGCAGGGGCCGGGAACGCGTCCAGGCATGACTCCTCCCCCAGTCGTATCCAGCGGCTGGATATCGTGACAGAACGCAGGAGATACAGCCGGGATGGGGAGGTCCGGGATGGTTCTAGGTCTTTCGCGATGTCTGTGCCATAGTTGCCCATGGTTGCCCTTGCCCACGGGAAGGGTGTTGCGGAAGTCTGATGCACTCAAGGCCTTGGCGATTGCGACGCAAGCGTGACCGCCTGATCGTGACGCGTGGCCTGGAAAGGGGCCAGGCAAAAAGTAGGAACGTATACAGCGATTCCCGCTAGCTGCGTAACCCTATAATAATCACTGGGTTAAAAAATGCCCTTTCGTAAACGTAACATCATGAAAATCAATATGTTACGTGATTTCAGGCAAGCTTTTTCGGAGAAAAACAACCTAAGCCATTGATAGTCCTGGACTTATGTTTACGAAAGAGGAATTTTTAAGTAGTTGATTGCAAACGAATTACTGGCTCAGCGGGGACGCCTGGTGCTGGTATAGCTTCGAACAGGCGCTTGTGGCGGACGCCGAGGGTGTTCACGCTCACCGCAGGCTACACAAGAGCATCCGATTGGGCGAGGAGGTGCAGGTCCGCCGGAGTCCACAGGCCATGGCATGCCGGAAGAGCGCCGGCGAAGAACGTGGGAGGCCCCATAGGCTCCTGCGCGGGGGAAGCGTCGGCGTATGGTATACGGCTCTTGAGGCACGGGAGGGGAAACCCGGAAACGGAACTCTGCCGGAACCTTGGCGGCGGCATGGAACACGTGACAGGCAGGCGGAGGCGTACGGTGAGAGGGCAAGCCCGCCGGATGCATCTGGGGAGTCTGATCACGCAGAGTACTCCGAGCGTGGGAACGCCACGTACCAGGGGCAGGACGTGACGGAAGCACGCAAGCCCACCTCCCTGCAGGGCATAGCAGACAAGGCGACGGCCGACCAGCAGCACCGATTTCGGGACCTCTACCGCGGCCTGAACGTCGAGCTCCTGGTGGACTGCTGGGGCGCCCTGCATAAGGACGCGGCCAGTGGGGTGGATGGGGTGACGTGGCACGCGTATGCCGCGCAGCTGCAGGCGCATGTCGAGGCAGTGGTGGAGCGGCTGAAGCAGAAGCGGTACCGGGCGCAGCTGATTCGACGTCACGACATGCCGAAGGGAGACGGCCAAGAGAGGCCGCTCGGCCTCCCGTGGAGCGAAGACACGCTCCTGCAGGCAGCCTGCGCCAGCATCCTGAATGCGATCTCTGCGCAGGAGTTTCTGGCCAGTCGTTATGGGGACCGGCCCGGAGGCGGGGCAGGGGATGCGGTCCGTGACCTGACCTGTGACCGGCCATACGGGCGGGATGGGTCTGCGGTGGAGGCCGACATTCAAGGCTTCTTCGGTGCGCCAGGCGAAGCCCGGCGCTTCCAGCGGGTGCAATGCCCGCCCCGGCAAGGGCCAAGCCAGCCCACCGGGAACCGCGTCTTGGGCTCATGGAGGTAACGACATGGGTGAAGCGTAGACCGGGCGACAGGCGGGCTGTAACGCAAGTGAAGCCAGACGAGCCTCGTGATAAACGACCGGAAGCCGACACGCTCGAACACGTGGCAGGCCAGGAGCAGGCAGCCGACAACGGCGATGGCTGCCGGAGATTCCGGCGGGGTCTAAGGGCACGGCACGCGTGGAGAGGGAAGCGTCAGAGGAACCTGGGAGAGCCAGCGCGGTCTTGGTAGGGGCCGAGTATGCCACCTGCAAGGACCATCCATAGGAAGGCAGACGCCGCGGTGGAAGTCGGATCCCTTGGTCGGACTCCGAGCGCGGGAAAGGCGCGTGCCTGGGGCAGCAAGGGAGCAGGACAAGCGTCTTTCGTAAGGACACATCGCCTGCCCACAGAGGTAGGACCAAGATGTCAACACACACGACGGAAGATCGCAGCAAAAGCGAAGCAGGAGCCGAAGGTCCGCTTCACGTCTCTGGCGCACCGGCTGACGCCCGAGGTTCTACGAGACACGTGGCGGCAGCTCAACCGCAAGGGCGCAAGCGGGATCGATGGGGAGACGATCGAGGCGTGCGAAGCACACCGCGAGGAGCGCATCCACGCGCGTTGGCAACGGCTCCGAGCCGGTCAGTACCAAGCACCGCCAGTGCGGCGGGTCGAGATCCCAAAGGGCAATGGCACAAGGCGGCCCCTCGGCATCCCGACCGTGGAGGATCGGCTGCTGCAACGCGCTGTCGCACGGATGTTGAGTGCCATTGACGAAGCAGATGTTCTGGAGTGCTCCTTCGGATACCGGCCCGGGCGCCATCCGCACATGGCGCTGAAGGCGCGGCGCGATCACATCGTGACGGGCAAGGTACGGTATGGGTACGAGACGGACATCCAAGGATACTTCACGAACATCACTCCTGAGTGGCTGCGCCAGATGATCGCCCGGCGCATCGCGGACCCCGTGATCACCGGGCTGATTGGCAAATGGCTCAAGGCGGGGGTGATGGAACATGGCGTGGTCGCCAGGCCGGAAGCCGGAACCCCGCAAGGTGGCCCGATGTCGCCAGGCCTCGCCAACGTCTATCTCCACGACGGGATCGACCTTTGGTTCGAGAAACGCGCCAAGAGAGAGAGGCCAGGCGAGGCATATCTGACGCGCTTTGTGGACGATTTCGTCGTCGCATTCCAGGATCGGCAAGACGCCGAACACTTCGACCGCAGGCTCAACAGCCGTCTGGAACGTTTTGGACTCAGGGTCGCCTCGGAGAAGACACGGCTGATGCGCTTCGGACGGTTTGCTCAAGAGCGCGCGGCCGCGGATGGCGGGACACCAGGGACATTCGAGTTTCTGGGCTTTAAACACGTCTGCGGGGTCGACGCCACGGGGACATTCGTGGTCATCCGTATGCCGTCGGAGAAAAGCTGTCGGAAATTCCTGGAGAGCACGTCCGAATGGCTGAAACGTCACCGCCACTGGCGACGGCGCGATCAGCAGCGGCACCTATCCATGCAGCTCAAAGGATTTTACCAATACTTTGCGCGCAATCGAGGCGTACCAAAGCTCGACCGAGTCACACACCATGTGGAGACGCAGTGGCGCCACGCCATCACACGGCAAAGCCAGCGACATGATGTCTTCTGGAGCTATCTGCGCAGTCGATCGTGGTTCGCACTCCCACCACCGAAAGTGCTCCATCCCGGATTTTGACATCGCCATGCTACGAGCGGGTCCTGGGAAGCCCGGTGCGGGAAAGCCGCACGCCGGGTTTCACTTGGGGGGAGAGGCACAAGGGCGACCGAGGCCTCTCTCTACCAACCACCACATCAACCATGAGGTGCTGCTGTCAATCCTGGGCGAGCAAATCCACGATAACCGCTTCGTGCGGCACATGTCCAACATGCTCAAGGCCGGGTATCTGGAAGAATGGACCTACAACGCCACGCTGAGTGGCACGCCGCAAGGCGGCGTCATCAGTCCGCTCCTTTCCAACCTCGACCTTGACCTGTTGGATCAGTTTGTCGCGAAAGTGTGACTCCCGGCACACAACCACGGGGAGCGCAGGAAACCGTACCCGCCGTACATGGCGTTACTCAGGGCCGCCCGGAGGCACGCGGACAAGGAGGAGTATGCGCAAGCACAACTGCTGCGGCAACAAGCCCAGCAGATGCCATCTCGTGACCCAACGGCCCCCGACTTCCGGCGACTCTGGTACGGTCGGTATGCGGATGACGGTGCGCCACGACGGCGCGGAAAGGAGGCCGCGATGGTCACCTAGCCGCCGCCTGGCTGCACAAGCGATGGAGGGAGGCCCTCCGGAGCCGGCTTGCAGGAGCAGGCTCCAAACCACCTGAAGCTGCAGCGGTCAAGAGCCACTGTGGTGAGCGTGCAGGAAAAGGCGGGCCACAGAGCCTGTCAGGTAGGGACCAAGCAGACGAACGCAAGTGAACCGCTGATGACGTGTCGAAAGCGTAGGGACGACGTCAAAACCGGGGGGAGTCGTTACCCCGGGAGCAGTCTGGGCGAGACCTGCTTACGGCCCAGGCGGCGTCCGGCATGAAGGCGGCGTGAGCTTGGTTCAGGCGCTTGTGCGGAACGTGGGAACCTGTCGCCCCGATGCCAAGGGAGAAACGCAAGTGGAGGCCCCATAAGCGTGAGAGTACCGAGGCGGGGCACAGGGGCGGAGTCACCCGTAGTAGCGAGGAAGGCCCTGTAATGGGGCTGGAGCGAAGGGGTGACAGTGTCTAGCTTTAGCCAGAGGTCAACCCGCAAGGGGAGGAACCGGATGGAGAAAGCAAAACCGTGCAGTATTTCCAAGCGTGAAGTCTGGGAGGCGTATAAGCAGGTCAAAGCCAACCAGGGAGCGGCTGGCGTAGATGGCCAGGCGATCGCGGAGTTTGAGAGGGACCTCAAGAATAACCTCTACAAGCTCTGGAATCGGATGTCCTCGGGGAGTTACTTTCCGCCGCCGGTGCGGCGGGTCGAGATCCCGAAGGGCGAGGGCCGGACGAGGCCGCTCGGGATTCCGACGGTGGCGGATCGGATCGCCCAGACGGTGGTCAAGCGGTCCTTGGAGCCGGAGGTGGAGAAGATGTTTCACCCCGATTCCTATGGGTACCGGCCGGGGAAGTCGGCGCTGGAGGCCGTCGGTCAGGCGCGCGAGCGATGCTGGCGCGACGACTGGGTGCTCGATCTCGACATCCAAGGCTTTTTTGACAACATCGACCACGAGCTGATGATGCGGGCGGTGAGGAAGCACACCGACTGCCCATGGGTGCTGCTGTACATCGAGCGGTGGCTGAAGGCCCCCGTGCAGAGGCCCGACGGCACACTGGTCGCGCGGGAGAAGGGGACGCCGCAAGGCGGGGTCGCGAGCCCGCTGCTGGCGAATCTCTTCTTGCATTATACGTTCGATGTGTGGATGCAGCGGCATCATCCGGACATCCCCTTCGAACGCTATGCCGATGATGCGGTGTGCCACTGTCGGAGTGAGGACCAGGCGCAGCAGCTACGCCACGAGCTGGAGCAGCGGTTTGGCCGCGTGTCGGCTGGAACTCCATCCGCAGAAGACCAAGATCGTCTACTGCAAGGATGATGATCGGCGAGGAACCTACCCGCACGAACGGTTCGACTTCCTGGGCTATACGTTTCGGCCCCGGCGGTCGAAGAATCGCTGGGGGAAGTACTTCGTCAACTTCAGCCCGGCGGCCAGTGCCGAGGCCACCCGCGACGTTCGGCGAGAGCTACGGCGCTGGCACCTGCACACGCGCAGTGACAAATCCCTGGAGGACCTCTCCCGGATGTTCAATCCCGTGCTCCGGGGGTGGGTGAACTACTACAGCCGGTTCTACAAGTCGGCCCTCTATCCGACGTTCCAGCATCTGGACCGGATCCTGGTCCGATGGGCGCTGCGGAAGTACAAGCGTCTGCGGGGACATCAGCGCCGAGCGGCCCACTGGCTGCGACGGATTGCCCGTCGCCAGCCGGAGCTGTTCGCGCACTGGCGTCTCTGGCAGGCGGCGGCTGGACGCTAAGAGCCGGATGAGCCGAGAGGTTCACGTCCGGTTCCGTGAGGGCGCGGGGGTGAGACTCCCCCGCGCTACTCGACGCGTGGTCTTCAGTCCCACGCACGAAGGGGCAGTCGAGGCCCGACACCGCCTGAGCCAATGGCTTGGGACACGCGGGTTGCGACTGTCGGACGAGAAAACCCACATTCGTCACGTTGGAGACGGCTTCAATTTCTTGGGGTTCAACATCCGGCACTATCCGACCCCCAATAGCTCGCGCCGTGGCTACAAGCTGCTGATGAAACCGAGCCAGGACTCCATCAACCAGCTCAAGGGGAAGCTCAAAGGACTCTGGCGCAAACATGTGGGCTCGCCCGCGGTGGCCCTGATCAATGAGATGCATCCAGTGATCAGGGGCTGGAGCCATTACTTCCGTAGTGGTGTGGCCACAGAGGTGTTCGCCGAATTGGCCAGTTTCATGTATGTGCGCGCACAGCGCTACATGAAACGACGCCACCCGAGAAAATCAGGTTGGTGGAGAACCCAGAAATATTGGGGCCGTACCATCGGTCGACAGGACCGATGGGTCTTCCAGGATCAAGACCGACATGCCACGCTCCGGAAATTTGCCTGGACACCGATCGTACGACATCGGCTGGTCCCAACCACGTATTCCCCCGATGACCCGACCCTACAGGATGACTGGAGACAACGACGGGCGAGGTCCCACACCCTGGCCTATCGCCAGCGGCACCTGGCCCAACGGCAACACGGCCGTTGTCCCGTCTGTCACCCGCACCTGGAACATGGAGAGGTTCTCCATACGCACCATGTCGTGCCAACGCACCATGGGGGCACGGAGGACCTCGCGAATCGGCGACTCGTGCATGCCAACTGCCATCGTCAGATTCACAGCACCAGTGCGCCTCTGGGGGTACGTCGATGGCTTGAGCCGTATACCGGGTGATCGGTCCGCACGGTTCTGCGGGGAGGGGATGAGAGCGATATCATCTCCTTACCCAACCATCTCCCTGGACGTCAGCGCCATCCGGCGCGGGTCAGGGTCACCACGACGAGGAAGTCGAAAGCGAATGCTGGTCTCGGTCATGAGCCCCCACGTGGGCTACTCTGAGAGCCGTCCCGGGTTCGGCTCGAAACGCTGGCCATGTCGCTTCAAAGGATATGTTTTTCATAAAACATATGGAATGGGCCTTCTTCGTAGTCCCCAAACGGCGGGATGCGCTGAAACCCGTAGCGCTCATATAAACGGCTCGCTTCTGGTTGGTAAATCCCCGTTTCCAGCCGTAACACGTCCACACCATGGTGCAGGGCATAGGCGGTGAGATGATCGAGCATGCGCCTGCCCATGCCCAAACCACGAAACGGTGGGCGCACATACATGCGCTTGATTTCACCGTATGCCGTGCCAAAGAGCTTTATACCTCCGCATCCGGCCGCAAGGCCATCATGGCGTATGACGAAAAAGGCCACCTCCTCTTCGAGTAGCTTCTCAATGCTATACCCGTAATGGTCTTCTATCGGATAGAGGGGGATGAGATACGCATCGAGCTCAGCAATCAGAGCCGCAGCATCCGCCGTGTCAGGGGATTCGGGCATAATGATGGTCGGCATGCACCACCTCACAAACCTCGTTACATGTGGGGCGATTTGGCAAGATCGGGCTCCCTGACGCCGCTTCGCTCCGGCAAGGGACCGTTTCATGTGGAACCATAGAGACGGCGTCTTTGCGCCCAGGAAGGACAATTGTCCCCTATCCTACCCTCTCCTTCACCGGCAAAGGAACAAACCGCTCAGGGGTTCCAGGCCTGTTGTTCATCCCGAGTCCCGGATCATGCCAAGTGCTTCTCTCTCACATCGATGTCACGCAGGCAAGTCGGCACGGCCCCATACATCCTACTCCGCATGATTCAACCATGCGATTCCCAAGGTTTCGGGCTTTCTTGGCGCGACCATGCGCGAGTTAGCTGGCTGGGGGCGCCGCAATCCAGCGCGGGACGCGCGCGGGAATCTTGTCGTCGCCCAACTCGCGGCAGAGCGGTTTCAGTCGTTCCTGCGCACCATGCCACTCGAGGTCAAGGCTCCTCTCGTGGAGAGGTACATCCAGGCGCAGAGTCGCCAAGCGTCGATACAGAAGCACATCTGCCTGATGAGACCTGAGACTTTCGGCAAGCCGGAGCGCCCGGGAACGCCCCAGACCCCATCGGCCAGGGTCTTCGGGAATTGACTCGAGGTGTTCGTAACGGGAGAGCACCGCGCTCGCAGACTTTGGCCCCCAGCCGGGGAGCCCGGGGTAGCCGTCAGCGGCATCGCCGACGAGGGCGAGCCAATCGGGAATGGAGCCGGGCCGAACCCCGAATTTCGCCAGCACAGCCGCTTCGTCATACATGATGTCGCGGCGACGGTCCCAACAGACCACCTGGTTGCCCGAAACGACCTGGGCTAAATCTTTGTCCGGGGAGCAAATGACGACCTGGTCGACGCCGGCTTCGCTTCGGAAGCGTGTCGCCGCAGCAGCGAGCGCATCGTCCGCCTCGAACTCCACCATGGGCCAGACGACCACCCCTAAGGCCGCAACGGCCTCCTCGGCCAGCGGGAATTGGGCCAGCAGGTCTGACGCGACACCTGTACTGGTCTTGTATCCTGCGAAGAGGTCATTGCGGAAGGACTCGATGACGTGATCGAACGCACACGCCACGTGAGTCGCGCCCGACTTCGAAAGAAGGGAGAGCAGGCTGTTGAGGAGGCCGAGAGTGGCGCCGACTTCGCGGCCGTCCGGAGCCTTTTTGGGAGGCGCGCCGAAGAAGCTGCGGAAGAGCTCATAGGTGCCGTCTACTAGGTGGATCCTCATGTGTGTCGCTCCGTGAGTCGACGTCCTCACGCCAATGAAGTGCACAGCGCCTAGACATCATGACTTCCGATGGATGTGACGGTGACGACTCGGCTCCGGTTCATGACAAACGCGCTCCTGACTTGGCTCTATCCAAAGTATGGCAATGATTCGCATCGAAGTGGGCCACTTTCTCATTGCACCCCGCCGTTTCAATTACTTACGGGTGCTGAGCTCCGAACATTGTACTCAGCGGGTCAGTTGAAAAGCTGTTGTGCCGACCTGCAAATACAAGCCGATGGACGCCCACGCTAGTCAACGCGGATCCGGACCACCACGATGTGGGAGGGGAGAGGGCAAGCTATTGTCCGCCATGAGTAAACCTACACTCTTGGGCTACCCCCAGCAGATTTCTTAGCGGTATGCCTGCCCACGCGACAGGATGCGCAGCCCCTCCAGCGTCCGCACTTCTCCTCGCGCCAGCTCCTCACGCGCCTCCTGTACGGCGTGGCGCTCTTCGTCTGTCTCAGCTGCGTCGTCCAATGGAGCTTCGAGCAGCGTCCGCAGGACTGGATCGGCGGTGGCGCGAGTTAAGAAAGCGCTTGGCGGCTGCCAATTCCGACTCGGGGAGCTCGTCGATCAGCTGATGTAAGGTGTCTCGCATGGGCATCCATCATCCTCCCCAACACTGATGTACGAGCCTCAAGATTGCCACCAATAACTTTGATAAGCTCGATACATCAAGAGACTTTCGCTCACAGGGCGGTAACGGCTCGAAACCCCATGAATGCGTTACCACAGCAATCTGTGCTCCGTCGTATTCACCTTGCTTCGTCAAGCGTCCGCTCCGTGCGCTGATTGGCTACCATGGACGCGACGCAAGCCTCTCCAGATACGCTTGGAACCGATAATCCGCTGATCTGAAAGTCAGAGGGCAAACCAAAGGCTGCGAGGGCTTGCTGGCGCTCGTCATCGTTGTCTGCTAAACGCTCGGGGAGCACGTGGTCAATGACGACATGCTCCAGACCTGCTATACGCTCACCCGTATAAGCACAGCGGCCCTCATAGACGTACCACAGGGCCACGCGGAGATGCCCATTGAGCCGTTCCTTCGACGGCTTGGCCCTATGCCTGCTGCTCCCCTGCTTGACGTGATGTTCCGACATAATCGTCCCGTGGTGGTATGGCCACCACCTGTCCTACCATTTCTCCCGAAACTCTCGGAGCACTTCCTCCGCTGAGAGGTTGAGGTAGAGCTCCGTCGTGGTCAGTCGATCATGGCTGAGGAGCCGTTGCAGGGATGGCAGCGAGATGCCTTTTTGAATGGCCGTCACCGAGAAGGTGGGGTGTAGCGCGTGGGGGGTAACCGGCCGACGGAAGCGGGCGCGGTTGGCCACGCTCTTGACCACGCGCTGAATCGTCCGAGGCAAAAGGCGACAAATTAGTGGGGCCCCTCGTCCAGAGTATCGTAGCGCCCCTGTGCATGCCCTACAATGAGGATGTCATATCATGCAAAAAGGGACTGGACATGTCCAGTCCCTTTTTGCATTCAGCCAACGTCGTTAGGTAATCGTTAGCTAACAAGCGCTTGTGATGCGCTGATAGATTACATCCAGAGGAACAACTTGCTTCTAGTGCCGAAGAGAGGACTCGAACCTCCACCCGGTTGCCCGGACCAGACCCTGAATCTGGCGCGTCTACCAATTCCGCCACTTCGGCACGGGAACTTTCGTGCGTCCAAATATATGCAAGCCTCACGGAAAAGTCAAGCTCATGACTAAGCCGGGAACGCCGTTGACAAGCTTCGAAATCCAGTGTTACATTGCGACACATAGGAAGCAGACCCCTCACTTGGGGCAGAAAGGAGGGATGCAACGTATGGCGGATAGGGCACGCGCCATCCGAGTGCTGGTCGCCAAGCCGGGTCTCGATGGCCATGACCGTGGCGCCAAGGTCCTGGCGCTGGCGCTGCGCGACGCCGGTATGGAGGTCATTTATACGGGCCTGCGTCAGACACCGGAGAAGATCGCCCAGGCAGCGATCCAGGAGGATGTGGACGTGGTCGGTATGAGCTGCCTGTCAGGAGCGCATATGCACCTCTTTCCCCGGGTTGTAGAACTCCTTCGGGCCCAGGGGGCTGATGATATCCTGGTCCTCGGCGGCGGCATCATCCCCAAGGAAGATACCCCCAAACTGAAGGAGTTGGGCATCGCAGAGGTCTTCGGACCTGGGACCTCGACCCAAGATATCATTCAATATATCCGCCAAGCGCTGGCGCGCTCGGATGATACGCGAGACAGCTAGGAGCGCTGGTCCTTCCACGCGTGGGAGAAGGGTATGCTGCAACAAATCGACCACATTGGCATCGCTGTCAAGGACCTCGACGAGACGGTGGCGTTCTATCGCCAGGTCATGGGGCTTGAGGTGAGTTCAACTGAGGTCTTCAATGGCATGAAAATCGCCTTTCTCCGCATCGGCGACAGCGAGATCGAGCTCCTCGAAGACCTGACCCCCGACGGCGCGATCGCTCGCCATGTCGCGAAACGGGGGGAGGGCGTACAGCACATGGCCTACCGTGTCGACAACATTGAGCAAGCCCTACAACACGTGCGCGCCAAGGGCATTGCGCTAATCGACGAACAGCCACGCCCCGGGGCTCGTAAGGCACGTGTCGCCTTCTTGCACCCGAACAGCACCAAAGGTGTGCTCATTGAGCTCGTTGAGCCGGAGAGCTCGCCCCTACCATAGTAGAATCACGTGCACAGCGCTCTGGACCTCTCCATGCCATGCTCAGCTTGCCCTCCGCGCGCAGCCAACTTCCAACACCAGATGTCCCTGCGGGGGAGTGTCGACAAGTCGGGAATACCCCGGAGCTGTTCTGCGGGTCTGACGAGCCGCATGGCTATCGCGCCCAGCCAGTGCACCCGACAGAGGGCAACCAGTGATGACGAACGAGGCCTCCGTGAGGGCTCTTGTAGAGCAAGCGCGCACCGGCGCCCAGCGGCCGCTGGCGCGACTGATCTCTATGGTCGAACGCGACGAGCCGTCGGTGCCAGGCATCATGCAGCAGCTCTTTCCCCACCTTGGCAAGGCTTATTCCATTGGGATCACTGGCCCTCCAGGGGGTGGCAAAAGCACACTCGTCGACCGACTGACCGCCATCCTCCGGCAGAAGGGCCTCACCGTTGGCATCATCGCCGCAGACCCAACCAGCCCTTTCTCGGGGGGGGCGATCCTAGGCGATCGCATCCGTATGCAGCAGCATTACCTCGATCCCGGCGTATTCATCCGCAGTATGGCGACGAAAAACCGTCATGGAGGATTGCCGCCCGCGGCTAAAGATGTGATGAAGCTGATGGATGCAGCGGGCAAGGATATCATCCTGGTCGAAACCGTTGGCGTCGGCCAGACGGAACTCGATATCGTCGAAACCACCGACACCACCGTCGTTCTGCTGGTACCCGAAGCTGGGGATGCTATTCAAACGCTCAAGGCGGGTCTGATGGAAATCGCCGATATTTTTGTTGTCAATAAGGCGGATAGAGAGGGTGCAGACCGGCTGATGGCCGAGCTGAGGATGATGCGGGAGATCCAACTGGCGCCCGGCGGGTGGGATGTTCCTATCGTTGCCACTCAGGCCCACCGGGGTGTTGGAGTCGAAGCGCTGTACGACAAGATCGGCGAACACCGACGCTTTCTGGAAACGTCAGGGGAATTGCATCGGCGGCGGGCCCAGCATCGCCGCAACGAATTGTGGGCGCTCGTCGAGCATCAGGTCAGGAGGCGGTTGGCAGAGCGCGTGCGGGAAGACCCCGAGCTCGCGGCGCTCGTCGAGCTGGTGATGCGAGCGGAGGTCGACCCCCATACGGCGGTGGCCCGGATTCTGGACGACGAGGGAACGCTGCGGCGTTGGCTGCTGCCGGGGAACGCTGACGCTGAACGCATCCCTTAGGAGGGCATCATGGGAGTGACGGCACAACTGGCCGCCTTCATTGTCGATACCACCGCCGCAGACATCCCACCGCTAGCCTATGCTCGAGCCAAGGAGGCCATGTTGGACGGGCTCGGCTGTGCCCTGGTCGGTTCTCCTACGCCTATTGGCAAACTGGTGACGCGGTATGTCCATGAGCGCAGCGAAACCCCCCGGGCTGCGGTAATCGGCAGCGGCTTCAAGACCTCGGCAGCGCTCGCGGCTCTTGCAAACGGCACCATGGCTCACGCGCTGGATTTCGATGATGTGAACTGGAGCATGAATGGCCATCCGACCGTACCGTTGCTTCCGGCGGTGCTGGCGCTCGGGCAGGAAGTCCATGCTGCCGGTTCAGACGTACTATTGGCCTATGTGTTAGGCTTTGAGATCGAGACCAAGATCGGACTAGGCGTCAACCCCAGACACTACGACCTGGGCTGGCATGCAACCTCGACGCTTGGTACGCTGGGTGCGGCGGCAGCGTGTGCGAAATTGTTGCGACTGGACGTCGAGAGAACCCGTATGACTTTCGGGATAGCGGCCTCTACGGCTGCCGGTCTGCGGCAGAACTTCGGTACCATGACCAAACCTCTACATCCTGGGCAGGCGGCGATGAACGGCGTCACCGCGGCGCAACTGGCCCACCTTGGATGGACAGCTGATGCAAATATCATCGAGGCCCCCTACGGCTTCTGCCAGCTATATGCCGGCACAAACCAGTATAACCTCGAGGCCATGGTCAAGCACCTGGGTAATCCCTATGAACTGCTGACCAGTGGTGTGGCGATCAAACAATATCCCTGTTGTGCCTTTACCCACCGGGCGTTAGATGGCATCCTGGCGCTAGTGCAGCAGCACCAGCTAAGCGCGGCCGACGTTGCCAGCGTCGAATGTCTGGTGGGACGGCCAACCATCGAAGTCCTCCTGCACTCGCGCCCGCACACCGGCCTGGAGGGGAAGTTTAGCATGCAATATTGTCTGGCTGCGGCCTTGCTGGATAAACGCATCGGGTTGCTGTCGTTTTCAGACGAGAAAGTCGGACGCCCGGCGGCACAGCAGCTCTGCGAGCGGGTGACCATGAGGTTACATTCGGAGGCGCAGGACAGGGGCACCAGCGGCGAAGATCTGCCGGTGACCGTGACGGTGAGGCTCCAGGATGGCCGCACGCTCAGTACACAAATCCTGCATCCCAAAGGCCATCCGGCCAATCCGCTCACGGCTGTTGCCTTGCAGGACAAGTTCGAGGATTGTGCCTATGGCGTGCTGGAGCGCCAGGACCTTCGTCACGTGATGACACTGGTGCAGAGTCTGGAACAACTTGACGACATCGGCTCACTCATGGATGTGTTGATGGCCTGATCTTTGGGAACCAACCGAGGGGACAAGTGTGGAAAGCGTTGAAGCCTTGGTGCACCGTCTTCAGGTCATCGTTGGAAAAGCATTCTTGAAATGACCAACCGCTCCGTTCGGTGGCCGCCTTCTGTGAGGATATAGGCCAGCCATAGCACCGCGGTCCAACTCCAACTATGCCCCCGTTGCTTCCTATGGCGGGAGATATGCCTGTCGAGTGCTTCCAGAAAGCCGGTGACCATTTGCCCGATGAGCAAGGCTACAGCATCGACCCACTCCGTGATGATCACCAAGTCACTTTTCCGACAACGATCCTGGACGTGTTGCGCCAGATGCACGCTTATGCGGCCCTCCGCTCTTCAGATTGAGCCGCTTGGGTCGGACTTATAATTCTTTCATATCATATCTTTATTTATTTTTATTAATATATTTATATCAAATAATCCTTGACTCCCAACGAAATGTTGTGGTACCTACAACAAGGCTCAGTTTGAGCCCGCTTGGATGGCGCCTCAACACGTCTACTGATATCGAGAGGTAATTTCCCAAAGATCGACGCCTGTTGCCTAGCGTATCGATTGATGGGGGCGCATGGCAAAATTGCCGTGAGGATATCGTCCTCAATGGTAAATCTTCATGGTGAAGGTGTTTCTAGGGTGGGTGCCCCACAAGACCCGTTGCCGCCTAGTCATACGCCTGGCCGTGGGCGATGTACTGGGACAGAAAACGCCAGTAAACTACGACCGGAGGAAAAGTTTGATGAAGGGAACTCTGATGGCTATCGTGCTCGCTGCATTAGGAGCCAGCGTCTTCGGCGACCTTCAGATGGGTAGAGCCTATGGCGCTGAGATGTCAGATGATATGAAAAAAATGCAGGAGCAGCTCAACAATCAAGTCTTATCAAAACCCTTTAGTGTTGCCGATGAGGCGCAAGTCAAATCGTACATTGAGGATGCGCAACGGCGTGGAGAAGTGCCGCAAGCCTATAAGGGCACGTACTGGAGACCAGGATATACTTGCGCCAATTTGCGCTCATACTCCTATCGCGAATACCTGGCATGTCGGTATTATTATTCCTATTATGGCCATTACTACCCATAGAAAAGTCATCAGATCTTCCAGCCGTTGATAGCGTATTTTGTTCACCCATGTGAAGGAGCCAAGAATGATTCACCCTGATGTACGTCCCCCCATCCGGACAATATTGTCCATCATGACTGCCCTCGTAATCCTCTCGGGATGCGCAGCCGTACATACTTCCATTGCCAAGAAAGATCTCGATGTCCAAACCAAAATGAGCGACACGGTATTCCTGGACCCGGTTGGTCCGGATAAGAAGATTATCTTTGTGCAAGTACGTAATACCTCGGATAAGCCATTCGATATCCAAGGCCCTATTATGAGCGCGATTGCGTCGAGGGGCTATCGTATTACATTGAATCCTGATGAAGCCCATTTCCGACTGCTCGGCAATGTATTAAGTGTTGCTAAGGCAAGTCCCACAGCGGCCGAGGCGACCCTGGCGAGTGGCTACGGTGGGGCCTTCGGAGGTGCGGCGCTGGGGGCAACTGTGGGGGGAGTAACACATGGCTGGACCGGCGCAGCCGTGGGCGGAGCCGTGGGAGGGGTTCTCGGCGGTTTAACCGAGACCGTAGCGAATGCGGCGGTCAAGGATGTGACGTTCATGATCGTGACCGACATCGAGATCACCGAAAAAGCCGCACCCGGGGTGATCGTGCGGCAAGATAGCCGGCAAGATGCATCGCAAGGAGTGGGGGGGAGACGAACTCAAACGTCATCAGAAGTCACTGATGTGAAAAAGTATCGGACACGCATCGTCAGTACCGCCAACAAAGCCAACTTGGACTATGAAGAAGCCGCTCCACAACTCACCGAGGGGCTCGTCCGTTCAGTCTCTGGGCTGTTTTAGCGGTGGTTCCAACCGCTCTTTAGTGGTTTCCGAGCGCGGCGAAGCGGCTGAGCATGCGAGAAGCTTCGCCGTGCTGAGGATGGAATGACCTGACCTCCGCCGCAAGACTGGCGACAGGGTGCGCGGAAACTTGACCGCCAATTGACCCCAGGTGTCGTCGGTGATCTACCTCAATGGCTCCCCGTCTTCATTGAGCTCACCCCGATTCTTTCCGCCGCTTTGTCGTTGACAAACCATCAGGGTCTTGTTACGGTGTGGAGCATTTTTCAGAGGCGAGGACACGTGCTCATCGCCCGACACTTGGAGAGGGGAGACCGCAGCACCGTGGAGACTAAAGCCTGGGGAGGCCGTTTCAACCAGCCCACTCATGACCTCGTCGAACACTTCACGGCCTCGATTCTGTTCGATCGGCGACTCTACAGCTATGATATTCAAGGTAGCATCGCGCACTGCCGGATGCTAGCCAAGTGTGGCATTATCGCCGCAGAGGAGGCCAGCCTGATTATTGACGGTCTGCGGGCGATTGAGGCGGAAATCGACCGTGGCACGTTCGCGTTTGATGTGCGCTGGGAGGATATCCACATGCACATCGAACGCCGCTTGATCGAAACCATCGGCCCCGTTGGTGGGAAGCTCCACACCGCCCGTAGTCGCAACGATCAAATCGCCTTGGATGTACGGCTCTACATGCGTGACGAGATCCGTACCATTCTCGACGACATCGGGCAATTACAACACACGCTGGTTGACCTGGCGGAGCACCATCTGGACGTGATTATGCCCGGATACACGCATCTGCAGCGCGCGCAGCCCATCCGCCTGTCGCATCATCTGTTGGCCTACGACGAAATGTTCGAGCGCGACCGTCAGCGCTTTACCGAGTGCTTGACACGCGTGAACATCCTCCCCCTCGGTGCCGGTGCTCTGGCCACCACCACCTATCCGATCGACCGCGTCTATGTCGCCAACTTGCTTGATTTTCCGGCGCTTGCAGAGAATAGCATAGACGCCGTCAGCGACCGCGACTTCGTGATCGAGTGCTGTGCCGATGCGGCGCTGGTGATGATGCACCTCAGCCGGCTGAGTCAGGAGATCACGCTTTGGTGCAGTGCCGAATTTGGCTTCATCGAGCTCTCGGACGCCTTTTCCACCGGCAGTAGCATCATGCCACAGAAGAAAAATCCCGACGTGGCTGAGCTGACGCGGGGGAAAACTGGACGCGTCTATGGCCATCTGCAAGGTGTGCTGACGGTGATGAAGGGGCTGCCGCTGGCCTACAACAGCGACATGCAGGAAGATAAGGAGGCGCTCTTCGATGTCATCGACACCGTGAAAGCTTGCCTGCGCGTTTTCGCGCCCATGCTGGCTACCCTCACAGTGCGTCCCGAACGGATGCGCCGCGCCGCCGCGGAAGGCTTTGGTACCGCCACAGATATGGCCGACTATCTGGCGGCGAAGGGCATTCCCTTCCGGGAGGCGCATGAGATCGTCGGGCGTATCGTGCGCCACTGCCTTGACCAGCAGCAGAGTCTGGAGGACTTGAGCCTGGAGGAGTTGCAAACGTTCTCGCCGCTCTTCGATGGCGACATCTATGCGGCTATCGCGCTGGATGCATCGGTCGATCGTCGTCAGGTGCGGGGTGGTCCGGCCCGTGCCGTGGTCGCTGAACGCCTCAAAGCTATCCGCGCCGTCAGGGGATGGTAAGGCTATGGGACGCATGGTGCTGGCCTGGCTCATTATCCTTCCCTTCGTCCTGGGGCCCCTTGGGTGTGGCAAAAAGGGCCCTCCCATACCTCCGCCACCTCAGACGCAAGCTGCCTATGGGGTTTCCCATTGACACGTCGTTTGCGACTATGGTACACCTGAGGCGATCTTACGGTACTAAGGAAAAACAAAGAGATCCGGAAATACCATCGCGACACCTTGGCTTTCGCCCTGACCGTACGCGTTGGTATTTGCTGAACAGCCATCATGTGCGGCCGGAGGCGTGTGGATGACGGCCTTTGCTTATCAGGCTGGCGAGTTGTGCTGCGAAGAGGTGCCGCTCACCAAGATTGGACAGGATGTGGGCACCCCCTGCTATATCTACAGCCGCCGGATGCTTGTCGAGAGTTACCGTGCCCTTGATCAGGCCTTCGCCGGACTGCCTCATCTCATCTGTTATGCTATGAAGGCCAACGCCAACCTGGCCATCCTGCGGGTATTTATTGAGGCGGGAGGGGGGCTGGATATCGTCTCGGGCGGAGAGTTGTTTCGTGCCCTGCATGTTGGGGCCAATGCCCAGCGCATCGTGTTCGCCGGGGTGGGCAAGAGCGCTGAAGAAATCGAGGCGGCGCTCCGGGCTGACATCTTGCTATTCAACGTGGAGTCCCCGCAAGAACTCGAGGCCATCCATGCGGTCGCCGCCAAGCTTGGCAGGCAGGCTCGCGTGGCGCTGCGAGTCAATCCCAATGTCGATCCGCAGACCCACCCCTATATCTCGACCGGGCTGAGGCAAAGCAAGTTCGGGGTGCCGATCCAGGAAGCGCTGGAGCTCTATCGCAGCATGCGAGCGCTGCCTTACCTCGACCCCGTCGGCGTGCATGCTCACATCGGCTCCCAGATCACCCAGGTGGCACCATTCCAGGAGTCGGTGGCTAAGCTGGTTCCACTGGTGCACGCACTACGCCAGGATGGCTTCAACATCCAGTATCTCGACATCGGCGGTGGCATCGGCATTCGCTATAAAGACGAGGGCCCACCGGCACCCACTGAATATGCCAACACACTGCGCCCGCTACTCGGCGCACTGGCGTGTACGGTGCTCATGGAGCCAGGCCGTTTCCTGGTAGGCAATGCTGGAAGCCTGATGACCAGGGTGTTATATGAGAAAACCAACCAAGACAAAAAATTCCTCGTCGTCGATGGCGGCATGAACGACCTGATACGCCCGAGCCTCTACAATGCCTACCATACCATTCTGCCGGTTGTGCAACGGGCCAATGGCCATCCCGAGGTGACTCTCGATGTGGTGGGGCCAATCTGCGAGAGCGGTGATTTCCTCGCCAAAGACCGTTCCTTGCCGGCCTGTCAACCGGGAGACCTCCTCGCCGTGCTGAGCGCGGGGGCCTACGGGTTTGCGATGGCATCGAATTATAACGCACGCCCCCGTGTCCCGGAGGTCATGGTCAACGGCGATCAGTTTGCAGTCGTTCGAGCCCGGGAGACATACGAAGACCTGATCCGTGGAGAAATCATTCCAACCTGGTCCTAATCGCACCAACCGGAGGGAGGTGAGGCACATGGCGGCCATGCGAGGCCAACAGGTTCAGGACCTACATCATGATGAAGAGGTAAAGTATCATGTCCTGCGCCAGGCTGATCGCGAGGCCGACGCCAAGATCCGCGGCGTGGCCATAGAATGTGCCTCTCGAGAGTCAGGCGATTGAAGCAGTGACGCTCAACGATTTCGAGGAATGCTGAGCACGTGCCTCCGCCTCGGAAGCACCACATCAGCCCCCACAAGCCAGGAGGGATGAGAGTATGTTTAAAGGATCATTCGTTGCAATTGTCACCCCCTTTCGCGATGGTCAACTCGATGAAGCTGCTCTCCGCGGTCTGCTTGAGTTTCATCTGAGCAATGGGACTAATGGCATCGTCCCTTGCGGCACGACAGGCGAATCCCCTACCTTGTCCCATGACGAATACGAACGCGTCATCGAGATCACTGTGGAGATGGTGCATGGACGCCTGCCAGTGATTGCCGGAACGGGATTCAACGCCACCGATAAGACTATTGACGCTACGCGTTTTGCGAAAAACGCCGGAGCCGATGGTGCGCTCATCGTCACGCCGTACTATAACCGCCCCACCCCCGAGGGCATCTATCAGCACTTTGCGGCGGTCGCCAAGGCCGTGGATATCCCGATCATCGTCTACAATATTCCCGGTCGCACGGGAACCAATATTTTGCCCGACACCATGGCACGGCTAGCCAGCATCGAGACCGTCGTGGGGGTCAAAGAAAGCACGGGCTCCCTCCAGCAAGTGCAAGAGATGATCAAGCTTTGCGGTGAGAAGTTCACAGTGCTGTCGGGCGATGATTGGGCGACGCTCCCGTTGCTGGCAGTTGGCGGCCAAGGTGTGATCTCGGTCACAGCCAATATTGCGCCACGTCAGGTCGCCACGGTCGTCAGCGAGTGGGAGAAGGGGAACCTCACTGCAGCTCGCGATCTCCATTATAAACTTTGGCCACTGCACAGCACGTTATTCATCGAGACCAGTCCAACGCCGGTGAAGACGGCCCTGGGCATGATGGGCAAGATCAACCCCGACGTGCGCCTGCCGCTGGTGCCGATGCTGCCGAACAATCGCAGCAAGTTGGAAATGGCCCTGAAAGAGTTTGGCTTGTTATAATTCGCCCTGGACAAACTGTCTGCTACCCTTGTGGTGAGGTCCTCTCCCACGTAGAGAGGGCTTCACACCTGCCTTCTGCAGTCGGCTAAAGGTGTAGAAACAGCTGTGGCAAAGGCACTGGGTGACGTACTACCTTGTAGTCGACCAGGTGTACGCTTGGTTGGCGAGGAGAATTGACGTGCGTGTCGCAGTTGCGGGCGCATCCGGAAAGATGGGTGGACGGCTCGTCCACCTGGTGAAGGAAAGTGGCGACCTGGAGATTGTCGGAGGTCTTGAGCGTCCTGGGCACCCATCCCTCGGCAAGGACCTCGGAGAGGTCGTGGGGCTGGGCACACTTCACGTGCCGCTAGTCGACGATCTCAACACGCTGGTGCCCAACATCGACCTCCTGTTTGAGTTTACCATCCCCGAGGCTTCGCTTGCACATGTGCGCGTTATGTCCAACCAGGGCAAACCGATGGTCTTGGGAACCACAGGCTTCATGGCAGCACAGCTGGCGGAGATTCGGAGCTTGGCTCAGCACATGCCGCTGTTCATGGCCCCCAATATGAGCCCAGCGATTAATGTCATGTACAAGTTGATCGCCGATGCAGCCCGCTTGTTAGGGGCGGATTTCGACATCGAAATCCTCGAGGCACACCATCGGTATAAGGTCGATGCGCCCAGTGGCACGGCCGTGCGTATGGGCGAGATCCTGGCCCAAACCCTCGATCGAGATTTGGAGAAAGTGGTGGTGCATGGGCGTAAGGGTATCGTCGGGCAACGGAAAGATGAGGAGATTGCCATCCTAAGCATCCGTGCGGGCGATCTGACGGGCGATCACACGGTCACGTTTGGTGGGATCGGCGAACGCCTGGAAATCATCCATCGTACCCAAAGCCGCGATGCCTTCGGCCGTGGTGCCCTGCGCGCCGCGCGCTGGATCGTCCAGCAGAAGCCTGGGCTCTATGATATGCAGGACCTGTTGGGATTGAAGTAGCAGCTCTGGCGACACGCCCGACAGATGGAGGCAAACTGTCAGTGTTTCTCTGTGTCAAGCCGAGACTTCACTCTTGAGGAGAAAACTTTGATTACCGTTCAACTGGCCGAGCGGCTGAGAGGCCTCCCCCCCTATTTATTTGCGGAAATCGATAAGGTCAAAGATGAGATGCGGCGTCAGGGGGTTGACCTCATCAGCTTGGGCATCGGCGATCCCGATATCCCAACGCCACCACATATCGTGAAGGCCCTGCAAGCAGCTGCCGAAAAGGCCGCTAATCATCAGTATGCTCCCTACGAGGGGACGTTGGCGTTTCGCGAAGCGGTGGCCCAGTGGTATCAACGGCGCTTCGGGGTCATACTGAACCCAGCCACCGAGGTCATGTCGCTGATTGGCTCGAAAGAGGGGATTGGCCACCTACCCCTGGCTTTTATCAATCCTGGCGATGTTGTCCTCGTGCCTGACCCAGGCTATCCAGTCTATCACGCGGGTACGGTATTCGCCGGCGGGGAATCGGTGGTGATGCCGCTGCATGCCTCGAATGGCTTTCTCCCGGATCTGCAACAGATCACACCCGAGCATGCACGGCGAGCCAAGATGATGTACCTCAACTATCCCAACAACCCCACCGCTGCCGTGGCACCGAAGGCGTTTTTCGAGGAGGTTGTCGAGTTCGCTCAGCAACACCATATCATCGTGTGCCACGATGCGGCATACTCAGAGGTCGCCTTCGATGGATACCGCCCTGTGAGTTTCATGGAAGTCGATGGGGCGCGCGACGTCGGCATCGAAATGCACTCTTTGTCGAAGACCTACAATATGACTGGGTGGCGCATTGGCTTTGCCGTGGGCAATGCGCAGATCCTGGCCGGCTTGGCGACGATTAAAACGAACCTCGATTCGGGCGTGTTCATGGCCGTACAGGATGCTGCCATCGCAGCTCTGAGCGGCCCTGATGATTGCGTCGAAGAGATGCGCCGTATCTACCAACAGCGTCAGGAACTCACCGTGGCGGGGTTACAGGAGATCGGCTTACACGCCGAGCGGCCTCGTGCCACTTTCTATCTGTGGTTTCCTGTCCCTCCAAAATACACGTCCTCTGAGTTGACCACGCGCATGATCCGCGAGGCTGGAGTGGTGCCCACGCCTGGTAACGGGTTCGGAACCTACGGAGAAGGGTTCATCCGGCTCTCGCTCACCGTCGATAAGGAGCGCATCCGTGAGGCGATTGAGCGCCTGAAGAAAGTTGGATTGTAGACGGCCCTCTGGTTCTCGACAATCCGACGACCGTGTTGATTTCTCGGACGCGCACGCGTGGTGTGTGATCGATGGCCTCCGTTGACACACCCCTGATCCCTACGTTATTCTACACAACATGCCAATGCAACTACCGCCGCGCGCAGATGTCGGGAGCCTCGTCCCGGCGTGCGCATTCTGGCGCTGCACGTTTGGTCGGGAACGGCTCCAGTGAGAAAGATTCTGGCCACAAAGAGGCCCATCTCGCCTATCAGTGCCCTCATCCTGGGGTGTTGCCTGCTCCTGGTATGGCTCCCGTCTCCAACGCAGGGGCAGAAGCCCGATGAAGCGTCGGTGTATTCAATTGCGGTTCAGGCCTATCGAGATGGCCTCCTGGACATCGCGCGTGATCAACTCCAACTATACTTGGCCGCGTATCCGCAGGGCAAGCATGTCGCCGAAGCTCACTATCTGCTTGGGGATTACTTCTTCCGCACGGGAAATTTTCAGCAAGTCGTGCCACATGTGCAGGAGGCCCTGCAACGCCAGCTCCCCGCAGCCCTGCATGAAGATGCTTATTACCTGTTGGGCCGAAGCACTCTCGAAACCGGCCAATATACTCAGGCGGTGGAGGCATTTCAACCGCTTATCAAGCCGGGCCACAGCGAACGGTGGCACGAGGCGGCGCTTTACTGGAGCGCAGAGGCCCTACTCCACCTGGGTGATTTTAGCGCTGCCGCCCGCCAACTACAGGAACTGGTGGAAAGTTATCCTAACACGGAATATCTCGAATCCTCCCTGTACGGGATTGGCTATGCACGGCAGAAGACCGCTGCTCCTGAACAGAGCCTCGAGGCCTTCCAACGATTGTTGGTACGTTTTCCCGAGAGCCACCTCCATCGTGCTGCCGAGTATGGAGTCGCGCGCGCACTCGTGACGCTGCAGCGCTTCGCGGAGGCCGCGCCGTATTGGCGGCGTATCAGCGAGGCCGCTCTGTCCCCCGCAGAGGCTGAGGAGGCAACCTTCTGGTGGGCAGAAAGCTGGACTCGTGCCGAGCACTGTGATCAGGCCACGACTGCTTTTCAAGACTACCTGCAGCGCTATCCACGCGGCAAGTATCGAGCCGAAGCGCTGGCGACTGTGGCCACGTGCGCCCATGCTGTTGAGGCATACGACGCGGAAATTGCGGCGCGGGAAGTCTTCTTGCAGGAGTTCCCTGGCGATGCCCGTCGTGATCCCATGCTCATACGCTTGGCCGAGGCCTATGAGCAAACCAACCAACCTGTACATGCCCGTGAGCGCTACGCACAATGGCTCCGGGAGTTTCCCGACCACACGCTGCGTGCAGACATGCTGATTCGCCACGGCTTGCTCAGTCGGTCGCAGGGAGACGATGCGCAGGCGACCGAGAATTTTGCTGAGGTCTTGCGCTTAAGTGCTGATTCCCGCCAGCGAGGCCTCGCTCATGCGGTCTTAGCCCAGAGCTACGTCAGGCGTGACGACTGCGCCGCAGCGCTGCCGCACTTATCCGCCATCATCGAGCAGGGTGACCGACCCTCCCAGCAACAAGCCCGTTGGCAACGGGGCATGTGTGCCTATCGGAACAAAGCCTTCCTCGCCGCTGTCGAAGACTTTCAGCAGCTCGTCGACGATGCCAGCTTTGGAGGCGATCGTCACAGTCTATGGCTGCTGTTGGGGCAGAGTCTAGCGACCCTTCACCGAGACGCGGAAGCAGTGGATTACTTTCGACGAGTCCTGGCCGTCGCTCCACCGGATAAAGCAGCTGTACAAGCCTTGGCGGGCCTCGGAGCTAGCTTGCTGAAAGTTGGGCAGGTCGAAGCAGCGTTGTCAGTGTATGAGCAACTCCTCGACGTCGCTCCCGAGCTGCCGGCGCAGGAGCAACTCCATTTGCAACTGGGCCGACTGTATCTTGAGCGCCAAGACGGAGATCACGCCAAACGGCATCTCGATGCGGCAGCGAACGGCCATGATGAAGCCATCGCGGCTGAAGCCACTTATCGCCTGGCGGATCTCCTGTTCGCAGAGGGGATGACGGAGGAGGCGGCAGCCCTGCTGCACAAGCTGACCACACAGCTGGTTTCGCAACCGGCCTGGGTGGGCATTGCTTCCTACCGACTGGCACTCATCTACGAGGCAAAGCAGCTATGGCCAGAGGCGTGGCAGGCCTATATCGCTGCAGCCAAAACTGCCACGGACCCAGAGCTCGTGAAGGCAGCCCGTGAGCGTGCCCAACACCTCGAGGAGACGGTCGATGTTCATGCCCGTCGCGAACCTGATTCGTCTCAAGCAGAGCGCAATTTATGATGCCTCACCCCACCAGTGCCGACGCACCATCGCCACGACCCACTGGTGCCGCCAGCTCCGGTGGGGGAGGAGAGGCGCTAGGTTCATGGGACTGGTCCTCTGGTGCCTAACGATGGGGGGAGTGTTTCCGCCTGATACCCATGGGGGAGTGGAGGAAAAGCAACCCCTCAAGCTGCCAGAGGTGGTGATCCTTGGGCAAGATATCTCTGTCTTGAAGGAGACGAAAGAGCGGCTGGTGCCACAGGAATTGGCCCCAACACTCAAGGAAATGCCCGCTGAGGCACGTGAGAAGATCAATCTGGCCGCCTTGGAACAAGGAAGCAAGAGCGCTCCTCAAGTCTCCAGTCCGGGATGTCTGTTCGGTAACCCGGTGACAGGCTCAATTGCGCGCGCCTTCCTCGGCGATGAAGCGCAGTATAAGGTCGGATTGTATCGATATCAAAACGGCGATTATCAAGGGGCTATCGACGCCTTCACTCGTGTGCATCAAGACTATCCGCAGAGCCCCTTCCGGGGATCGGCATACTACTGGGAGGGGGAGAGCTATGACCGATTGGGGCAATACGACAAAGCACTAGTGGCCTATCAACAGATCATCCAGCATTTCCCCGGCGAGCGCCTGCGCGATTATGCGTTGCTTGCAGCTGCCGATGTACAGCTGCGGGTCCAGCGCCCAGCCGATGCCATTCCACTGTTGCGCGAGCTCGTGGCCACGTATCCGAGCAGTTCGACGAATGCTCAGGCACGACGCTACCTTGCCGACTCCCTCTTCCGTGCCGGGCAGTATGGCGAAGCCGCTGACGCCTATAACCAGCTTCTCCAAACAAGTCAGGGTGATGGCGACAAACCACATGCTGTGTTTTGGCGGGCCGAGAGTTTCTATCAGTTAGGCGCGTTCGACCGTGCTGAACAGGGCTACCGTGAGATGCTGCAGGCGTACCCTCGTCATGCACGTCAAGAAGAAGCGCTGTACGGTTTGGGCTGGGCGCAGCTGAATGGCGAAAAGTATCGCTCGGCCCTCGACACCTTCCAGCAACTGGGACGTACTTTCCCACGCACGCGATTCCAGGAATCAGTCTCTTATGCCCGTGTCAAGAGCTATTTAGGGTTGCGTCAAATGCCAGCGGCACAGGACACCTATCGGCAGCTGGCACGAGAGTTCCCTCAGAGCAGATGGCTCGGTGCCGCCACTCTCGAATTTGCACGTACCGCATATGAGGCTGGGGATTATACGACGGCTGCGTCACTCACGAAGCAGGTTGCCGACTCGACCAAGTCGAACTCGCTGGCGCCTGTCGCCCTTGTACTGCAGGGCGATCTGCTCTATCGCGAGGGGAAGTTTACCGAGGCGATCGAAGCGTACCGCCGAGCCGAGCGGGCCGGGCTCCCTGACAATCTTCTCGAGACCACCTTGCTGAAGCGCGCTCTCGCCTTCTACCAGCGGCGCGACTTCGCCAACGCTGCCACTGATCTGGAGCGCCTCTTGCGCCAATTCCCGTCCTCTACCAATGCTGCCGAGGCCGCCTTTTGGCTGGGAGAGGCACGTTTTTACAACCGCCAGTATCGACCGGCACTACTCGCCTATCAGCAAGTGCCGCCGGGGAGTTCGCGTTATCCCGATGCCCTGTATGGCCGGGGCTGGGTCTACTATCAGGGGAGCGATTGGCCGAAGGCCGCGGCGGAATTCGAGCAAGTGGTGCAGCGGTTTCCCGAGGCCAGTATTCGGCCAGAAGCGCTGTTTCGTCTGGGAGAAGTCCAGTTCAACTTGAAAAACTTCGAGAAGGCGATTGCCACGTACCAGCAACTGCTGCGCGAGTATCCACAGGAGAAGTTGGTGCCCAATGCCCGCTTGCGCAGCGCTTGGGTGCGTTACAAGGCTGGCAACAACGCTCAGGCTATTCGCGAATTGTCCGACCTGGTACGCGATCAGCCGCATCAGCCCGATTGCTGCCGAAGCCCATTATTGGCTTGGCATGGCCTATCTGAGCACGAAGCAGCTCGACGACGCCCGCGCCCAGTTCGAGAAAATCCTGGCTCAGTGGCCGACGTCGGAGGTGGGCAGCCAGGCCATTCTGCGTTTGGGTGACACCTTGTACAATCAGGGCAAATTCACGCAGGCCATCGACACTTATACACGGCTGACCGCCTCAGGGACTGCAGATGTCCACACACCTGATGCAGAATATGGTATTATCCTATCGCTCTATCAGCTCCGGCGCTTGCAAGAGTATGCGATACGGGCGAAGTCGTTTATCACACGCTATCCGACAAATCCGCTGAGTGTAACGGTCCTGTATCAGCTGGCTGAGCTGTATGAGGCGGAAAACCGCTCGCAATTGGCTCTGGAGACGCTACAGGAGGTCATCACTCGCTTTGGTCAGAGTGAACTGGTCGAGTCGGCGTATCTGCGGCGTGCTGAAATCTTCGCGCGGCAGGACAACTGGCAGGCGTCTCTAACCGAGGCCCAGCAAGCACTAGCCATTGCGAAGAGCGACGTCGTGAAGAGCGATGCCCTGTATACCGTGGCACAAGCCCAGCAAGAGCTGAAGCTCTATCCAGCCGCGGCCGAGAGTTACCGCCGCCTGATCCAGACCTACCCGAAGAGTCGCTTTGTCCCTGCCGGCCTACGGGGCCTGGCGCAGAGCCTGACGCAGGCGGGGCGTAAAGCCGAGGCCAAGCAAGTGTGGCAGGACATGCTCCAGCGCACCTCCAAGGATGCCTCGATGGCGGACGCATCCGTGGAATTGGGCTTATTGTTACAGAGCGAAGGTGAACATCGGAAGGCCATTGAGCAGTTCGGCAAGGCCCTCACCCAGGGAAATCCTGAGGTCGCCGCACACGCCCAGTATGAAATTGGCCGGACGTACACGTTACTCAAGGACTACCAGCAGGGAACGGTTGAGCTCATGAAAGTGGCCTACCTCTACCCGCAGCAACAGCGTTGGGTGCAACGCGCACTCTTTCAAGCGGCGGGGAATTATGAGCAGGAACAGAAGTGGCAAGAAGCCTTGGCCGTCTACCAGAAGATCGTCAGGGAGGTGGCACAGCCGGAGTCACGTGAACAGGCCACTCAGAAGATTGAACAACTCAAAAAGAAGATCGGGTCCGGGGCATAGTCGATACGAGGGGATGAGGCGGGAGAGAACGGATGCTCGAGTTTGTCGTCAAAGGCGGGCCGGTTATGGTCCCGCTGCTGCTCTGCTCGGTGATCTCGCTCAGTATCATTGTCGAGCGTTGTCTGAGTTTGCGGCGCCATCGCATTCTCAAGTATGACGTCCTCCAGCGTATCGAGGAACTCCTCCGTGAGCGCAAGATCCCAGAGGCCAGCACACTATGCAAGCGTTATCCCTCCTCGATGACCCGGATCCTCTTAGCCGCGATCCTTAACCATGACAAGAGTCGGCAAGAGATTAAGGAGATCATCGAGGACGCGGGACGGCAGGAGGTTCCAGTGTTGGAACGCTATCTGACGATTCTGGGTACGATCGCCAGCATCTCCGTCTTGCTAGGGTTGCTGGGTACGGTGATGGGCATGATCCGGACCTTCAATTCGATTGCAGCCCTTGGATATGGGAATCCTGAGGCCCTTGCCAGCGGCATCTCAGAAGCTTTGGTCGCGACAGCCACAGGGCTGACGATCGCCATTCCGACGCTAGTCTTGTACAATATCTTCACCAGCAAGGTGGACTCTCTGGTCATCGAGATGGAAAAAAACGCGCTCCGCATGCTCAGTATCTTGAAACGGGACTAAGCCCATGCAATTTCGATCTTCCCGGCGCACCCGCGCTGGGCTTGACTTCACTCCGCTCCGGGCTGTGAGCATGAGTATCACTCCGTTGGTGGACACCATGTTAACCCTGCTCATTTTCGTGTTGCTGTTAGGTGCTTTTGCCATTCAACCCGGTATCCGCGTGCGCCTCCCTGAGGCCGCCTCGAAGGAAGAGGAGCCTAGGCAGGACCTGGCGGTCATCCTAACCCGCGACCAGCGTCTCTACCTCAATGAAGATCCCGTGCAACTCGACGAATTAGGGGGCCGCTTGCAGGAACGCTTACGTGATCGCCAGGACGCCGTAGTGATTATTAAGGCCGATAAAGAGGTGCTGCATGGTCGCGTAGTTGAAGTGATGGACATTGCCAAAAGTGCGGGTGCGTTGCGTTTAGCCATCGCCACGGAACCTAAGCTGTCCGATAGCCGTGGAGGAGCGCCGTGATCCGCGAGCGCACCTATGCCAATCTGCTCATTGGCCTCGTCTTGTCTGTATTGATCCATGCGTACGTGGTGATGTGGGGGCCACCTTTCTCTATGCCAACCGCCACGCTACGCCCACCGCCCGCAGTGGAGGTGCAACTACGCGAATGGCCCTCGCCTGCGCCTGCCTCTCCGCCACTGGAAGCAGTAAAGATTAAGGAGCCACCGCCAGCGGTGCCAACCCCCGCGCCGTCGGCAACACCCATGCTTCCCCCAAACACGAAGGCTCTGCAGGATGCGGTGCAAATGGCTCTGACTCCTGGGCGGTCTGACCGTGTCGAGGTAGAACTCCCTGAACGCCTACCGGCACTTCCCACCCTGGAGGCAGAGCACGACCCCATCCGGTTGGCGGAAGGGTGGCGCGATTCTTAGCAGTATGAACCATACGAACCTCGCCTGACCGACGGTGCTATGCTCCCCGAGCTTCCACCGCCTGAGCGCCAGCATGTCGAGACGAGGGTCATGCCACCGCTCCCCACGCTTACACCCCCTACACGTCGGGAATCGGTTTCAACCCGGCCGGCGACCATCACGTTGCCCTCACCCCAGCTTACTTCGCTCATTAAGGGACCCGCATCTGAGCGACAGGTGCTCTTCCAACCACCACCTCCCAGTGTGACCGTTGAAAGTGAAAGTGAAATAGAGCTGCGTTTTTGGATTTTACCGAATGGCGCCGTCGGTCGCGTGGTACCTATGAAAAAATCTGATCCGCGGCTCGAAGCTCAAGTCATCAGTTATTTGCGCCTTTGGCGGTTCACCCCACTGCCAGCCGACTCCCCCCAGGATGAACAATGGGGCATTATTCCATTCAAATTCCGCATTCGTTAATCCGAATCATCGACGCTGGAATCGCGTGGATTCTTGGAGATTGAGGCTTGTCTCCAAGGCCACGCGCGACAAAATATGGGGTGCAGACGCCCGGCCAAAGATGGTAAGGGTCTGGTGCAGAGGATGGAATACTGATGTCGATTCAAGTGCTCTTGTGGATCATCTTCAACCTTTTTGTGGTAGCGATGTTGGCGTTGGACCTAGGAGTTTTCCATCGCACAGCGCATGTGATCCACGTCAGGGAAGCCCTCGCATGGTGTGCGCTATGGGTCACGCTGGCATTGCTGTTCAATCTGGGGATTCTCTTGCGGCTTGGTTCGGAGCCGGCCCTTGAATTCCTGACCGGTTATTTGCTTGAGTATTCCCTAAGCGTCGATAACATCTTCGTAATTTTGATGATTTTCACATACTTTCGTGTCCCCTATCTGCACCAGCACAAGGTGTTGTTCTGGGGGATTCTCGGCGCTTTGATCATGCGCGCGCTGTTCATTCTCGTGGGCATTACGCTGATCCAGAAATTTCACTGGGTCATCTACATCATGGGTGGATTCTTAATCATCACCGGCATCAAAATGGCTACGCAAAAGGACGCGGACATCCACCCCGAACGCAACCCAGTGCTGAGGCTTATCCGACGCTTTGTGGGGGTGACGGAGGATTACGAGGGTGGGAGCTTCTTTGTGAGGCACAGCGGGAGACTGTTGGCCACGCCGCTGTTCATCGTCGTGTTGGTAGTTGAGACGACCGATGTGATCTTCGCGGTAGATTCCATCCCGGCCATCCTGGCGATCACGCTCGACCCTTTCATCGTCTACACCTCCAACGTCTTCGCGATTCTGGGGCTCCGGGCATTGTATTTCGCCCTGGCCGGGGTGATGCAGCTCTTCCACTATCTCCCCTATGGCCTGTCGTTCATCCTGGTGTTTGTGGGGATTAAAATGCTGCTGGTTGATATTTACAAAGTTCCGATCAGCATCGCACTGGGGACGGTTGCTGCTGTACTGGCGATCTCGGTGATCGCTTCGATCTTGTTCCCGCCGAAGCCGGAGGCCACAGCCGCCAAACCGGACCCGCATCCGGCCAGGGACCACTGACTCCTGCCCCTGTAACGAATGCCCGAGAGGGGCGGGGTTGACTGCGAGGCATTACCACTTTACGACGCATCGCCCCCAGTCCAGGGCAATGTTGGAATGGGGATGGAGCAAGCACAACCGGTAACGACAGAGGGGAGACCGGCATGGATATCGGTGGGGTCGGTGAATTTTCGCTGATCGCCAGCATCCGCCATCGTATGGAAGGGAAATATCCCTCGGAGGTGGCACTTGGGATCGGCGACGATTGCGCCATATTGCACCCGCAGTCTGGCATGGAATGGGTGATTACCACTGATACGCAGGTAGAGGATGTGCATTTTCGCCGGGCGTGGTTGACCCCGTATCAGATCGGCTGGCGCGCCATGGCGGTCAACCTTAGTGACATTGCGGCGATGGGCGCGCAACCATTCGGTGCCCTAGCCGCACTTGCCTTGCCTGTTGCCACCGAGGCGACGTTTTTCGACCAACTCCTCGATGGCTTGTGCGACCTCGGGTTGCATTGCCAATGTCCGCTCATCGGCGGCAACCTGGCGCGAGACCCGGCCCACCTTTCCCTCACCCTTACCGTCCTCGGCCATGTTCCCCGCGGCCAGTCGGTACTGCGAGGCGGAGCCAAGGTCGGCGATGAAATCTGGGTCAGCGGCCAATTGGGCGGTGCTGCCGCAGGGTTGCGCACGTTTAAGTACACCATCGCCCTGTCTGACACCGACTGTACCCCGTTACGCAGGCGGTATGCACAACCACAGCCACGGGTTCGCGAGGCCATCTTTCTGCGTGCCTCCGGCTGTCTCACCAGTATGATCGATCTCAGCGACGGTCTAGCCGGGGATCTTGGCCATTTGTGCGACGAAAGCGGTGTCGGGGCGCAGATCATGGCGGCAGCACTGCCGCTGCAAGCCGGCGTGCGCGAGGTTGCTGTGGCGCAGGGGGAGGATCCACTAGAGTTGGCGCTGCGCGGGGGAGAAGATTTTGAGCTCTGCTGCACAGCTCGTCCAGGAACGCTCAACCCGTTGCTGGACGCCTTTTGGGACCAATTTGGCATCGGTCTCACTCGCATCGGCACCATGACCTCGGAGCGTGTATTGCAGCTGGTGCATGCCGATGGCTTGCAAACCTCCCTCTCCCCCCAGGCCTACGACCATTTCCACGGTTGAGAGACGTGGGGCCGGGAAATGGAGACATTGTCGCAAAGCCCCTTGCCAAACCTGAATCCAGAGTTTAATATGACCAGAGTTTCTTGTGAGTCGATATCGTGTTCTGTGAAGTTGACTGTCGTTCCAGCCCCGTCCCCTAAACAGCGATCCAAGAGAAGTGGCGAACTATGAGTGACATGCCAATATTTGTCGACCGCTACGATGAGCGGTTTTCGCTGCCATTCTCCTACGGCGGATTGCTCCCAGAGGAGAGTGCCTTTGCCTCAGCGCAAGTGGTGATTCTGCCCATCCCTTACGAGCAAACCACAACGTACGGTACGGGGACCAAGGAGGGACCACAAGCCCTTATCGCCGCTTCTCGGCACATGGAGTTGTATGACGAAGAACTTGATTACGAGGTCTATAAGGTCGGTCTCCACACCTTACGAGAAATAGAGCCCATCTCCAGCGGCCCGCAGGCGATGATGGATCGGATCACCGGCGTGACCGGAGAACTACTGGACTACGGCAAGTTTGTCGTCGGGTTGGGGGGTGAGCACACGATTTCGTTCGGGATTGTACGCGCCTTTGCCGAGCGTGTTCCGGGGCTGTCAGTGCTGCAATTCGACGCCCATGCCGATCTTCGTGACGCCTATCAGGGGACACCGTACAATCATGCCAGCGTGCTACGCCGCATCTCCGAAATTGTCCCAGCCGTACAAGTGGGCATCCGCAGCCTGAGTCGTGAAGAAGCCGCCTGGGTGAAGGAGAGTGGCGCACGGTTGTTTTATGCGTCGGAAGTCGTGGGATCGCCCACCATCGCCACGACCATCAGTGCAGCCCTCACCGACCAGGTATATATTACCATCTGCCTAGATGGCCTCGATCCATCGATTATGCCTGCCGTTGGCACTCCGGAGCCTGGCGGTCTCGGTTGGTATGATGTCCTGCGCATCGTGCGGAAAGTGGCGGAAACTCGCCACATCGTGGGCTTCGATGTCGTCGAATTGTTCCCCATCCCAGGGAATATTGCACCAGATTTCCTGGCTGCCAAGCTCGTCTACAAAGTGTTGGGCTATCGTTTCAAACTGGGGAAACCGCGTCCAGGCTAGAGACCCGCATGACCTTGCCGACGTCTCCCCCACCGTCGTCACCGTCTACTAGCACGTGAGGGGTAAAGCGCTATGGTCTTCGGTGGATTATGGGGCATGTTCTCGAGTGACCTCGGGATCGATCTGGGAACCGCCAACACGTTAGTCTATGTCAAGGGACGCGGTATTGTCCTCCGAGAGCCCTCTGTGGTGGCAGTGCACCGTGATTTCAAGCAAATCCTGGCGGTGGGTGTCGAGGCCAAGAAAATGCTCGGGCGTACACCCGGCAACATTCTGGCCATCAGACCACTCAAAGATGGTGTCATCGCTGATTTCGACGCCGCCGAAGCGATGCTGCGCTACTTCATTCAGAAGGTGCATAATCGTAAGAAGTTCATCCGTCCTCGCATCGTCATTGGCGTGCCCTCCGGCATCACCCAGGTCGAGAAGCGGGCGGTGCGGGAGTCAGCAGAATCCGCTGGCGTGCGCGAAGTGTACTTGATCGAAGAGCCCATGGCAGCCGCGATCGGTGCAGGACTGCCTATTGAGGAGGCTTCGGGAAATATGATTGTCGACATCGGCGGTGGCACCACTGAGGTCGCCGTCATCTCGCTGTCGGGGATCGTCTACAGCCGCTCCGTGCGTATCGCCGGGGACACGATGGATATGGCCATCCTCAATTATATCAAGCGCAAGTACAACTTGTTGATTGGTGAACGCACTGGTGAGGACATCAAGATCCAGCTCGGGTCGGCCTATCCGATGGATGAAAAGATGACCATCGAGATCAAGGGTCGCGACCTTGTGACTGGCATTCCCAAGACCATGATCATTACCGACGAAGAGGTCCGGGACGCGATTTGGGAGCCGATCAGCACTATCGTCGAAACCGTCAAAATCGCGCTCGAACGGACACCACCCGAGTTGGCCGCTGACATCGTCGATCGGGGGATCGTACTGGCGGGCGGTGGGGCACTCCTGCGCGGTTTGGACACCTTGCTGCGCGAGGAGACTGGGTTACCGGTCTCGATTGCTGAAGACCCGTTGTCGGCGGTTGTCCTCGGCACCGGGAGAGTCCTGGACCATATCGACTTGCTGAAGAAGGTTTCTATATAGTCGACCAGTCCATGATGTATAGCCACGTCGATTCATTGATACGCAGTCGTCGACCCAGTGCCAGGGACGGCTCTGCTCGGGGTGTACAGCCGTTGAGGTATGGTGGAAGTGCCACTCAGAGAACCGATGCAGAGTCAGTACAACCAACGTTTCGGGGTGGTGCTCACCGCCTTGCAGAAGATGGTCCGCCGGGGGGGCAAAAGCCATATCCGTAAGATCGTCTCGAAATTGCATCCCGCCGACGTGGCCAAGCTTCTGCGACATTTTGATCCAGAGGAGCAGTGGTTGATATTCGGCGTCATTGAGGACCCGGAATTCGCGGCCGAGATCCTCAGCGAAGCCGACGCTGATACCAGCGAACAGCTCATTCGGCGGGCCCCGCCACACTTTATTCTGCCCGCGCTGCGGAACATGTCCCCGGATGATCTCACTGACCTGTTGGACCAGCTGCCAGTTGACCTGCGTGAGTCGATTCTCCATTCACTTAAAGAAGACCTCGACGATGTCCGCACCCTGATGCAATATGGCAAGGACACCGCCGGCGGCATCATGACCACCGATTTTGTGGCCCTCAATGAGCTGGTCAGTGTGGAGGAGGCCATCAAAGAGGTGCGTGCCGCTGGTGATAAGGTCATGGTGTCGTATGTTTACGTGACGGATGATAGCGGTCGCTTGCGTGGCGTCGTCTCGTTACGGCAACTGATCCTGGCCGAGCCCGCGCAACCACTGCGGGAGATCATGACCAAGGACGTCTGGAAAGTGCACACAGAGACGGACCAGGAGGAGGTTGCCCGCCTGGTGGGACATTACAATATATTAGCCATCCCAGTCGTGGACGAACAAAATGTCCTGGTCGGTGTGGTAACCGTGGATGACATTATCGACGTCATCCATGAGGAGGCTTCCGAGGATCTGGCATATCTATCCGGGAGCTCAAAACCACTGCACACGCTGATCGATGCCTCGCCGCTGGTCGTGTCCCGAGCCAGACTCCCCTGGTTGGGTACCGCCCTCCTGGGTGGATTGTTCACTGGAAGCATCCTCAATTTCTTCACTGGAACGCTTACGGAATTCATTGCGCTGAGCGTATTCATTCCCGTCATCATGGCTATGGGCGGCCACCACGGCATCCAAACCTCAACGATGTTCATTCGTGCGCTAGCCACCGGGGAGATCGACAATATATTCGAACCGCTGTGGAAAGAGTTTGTGGTCGGCTGCATCATGGGAGCCGTATGCGGGTTGGGCCTTGGTGCCGTCGCCTCGGTGTGGCTTGGGAGTTGGCTGCTGGGCGTGGTCGCGGGTTTGGCGATGTTTTTCGCACTGAATACGTCAGCTATGATGGGGGTGCTCTTGCCGACGTTCTTTCACCGTGTTGGGATCGATCCTGCGATCACGGCTGGGCCATTCATCACGGCGATTCAGGACGCAGCCGGCATCGTGATCTACCTTGGACTCGCCACGCTGCTCCTTCCCTGGGTTTCGCGGTGAGCCATCTAGCCGACGACCAGGCTTGTTGCCTCGAGGTCTCAAATAATATTGGTGTACCCGAGGCCTGTCTGGCATCCATTCGGCTTTGGTTGCCTTGACCGTCAGAGCAATCGTGGAGGGCAACCATGTTCCGCAAAGTGTTGCTAGCCGCGGCTTTACAGAATTGGGAGATGCCAAATCCATACGCTCGTTCTGCCCGCGAGGTTGCCATCCAGTTGGCTAAGGGCTCGTCGAATCCTTTGTATGTGCTGACGCTTTACCACTACCAGGCACCGACCATCGAAAAAAATCCCTTCATTGGGTCTCGGGTGCTGCAAGAAACTGAGCATTTGATGGAAGCCGAGGAAGATGCGGTCCGTGCAGTTGTTGACGCCAAACTGCGGAAATATGTGCAGGATATCGAGGATGCTGGCGTGGCCGTCGTGCGTCTCGTCCGCCCCGGAGATCCGCGCGAAGAGGTCGTCCGAGTCGCCGAGGAAGTCCGCGCCGATCTCATCGTTATCGGTTCGCACAGTAAACGGCGGCTGTTCGACATCGGAAGCACGGCACAGACGATTTGTAAGCGCTCCCCTGTCACTGTCGTATTAGCGGCTCCGGCGCAGTAAATCGATAGGCTAAATGCTAGGCATTCAATCCCTGCCCTGACCCTCTCGAATGGTTCGACAGCTATCTGGAGATGTGTATGGAGCTCAGGCTAAGGGGACTATATGGCACAATTGCTCCATCCGGGCAAGCATTCCGTCCACGCGTAAGCATGGGATCTCTGAGGGGGGGTATTCTACTGGCCTGTACGTGCAGGTGACGGCGGGGGAAGGTTGTCAGGCACAGCGTTTTTAGTGGGTTTCACACGTCGCAAGTATGCCCACAGCGCTTGTAAGTCCGCATCTGTCGCGTGGGAATATGCCGGCTATGGCATGGGAGGTAGTATCACTGCCCCATTTGGTTTGTGGCCAGTGCGCATAGCCTTCATGAAGTCGGCCCCGGTCCAGGTGCCGAGCCCCGTTTCCGGGTCGGGGGTCAGATTCCTCGTGAAGCTCACGCCCCATGGACCCGCCCATGAGGTGTTGGTTGCGGTTCAAAAGGTAGGCTCGGGTGCATAACCTCTGCGATCTTCTGAAACTCGGCCAAGCGGTATGGAGGCGGTATGGAGATGGATTCCCTCTCTACCCCCGTAAGGAAGCTGCTAATGGATATCACCTACGCTCACCTTTTCCAAGACGACGCGGAAATCGGGGATGATGTCCCGCACCCCCTCGACGCCTTCGATTGCCCGTATGACTTCGCGTTCCAGGCCAAAGCCTGGCAGTCCTCCCCAGGCATACACACTGCCCTTCTGCACGAGGAGATTCAGGATGACTGACCGGGTCTCCTCTTTTACTGCCAACGCTGCTTCCACCCGAGCCTTCACGGTAAGGTCCTGGAGGGCTTGCTCCGATGCTGGTGTGGGTTGGAACTCTGGACGCTTGGCCGACTCCGCTACCTGCTGAGCCGCGTCTTCAAGGGACATTCGGCCCAGATTCAAGAGCAGATCATACCGGCGCGGATCTTGCCAGTCCACCCCGAAGAATTCCTGCACGCGACGTGCTCGAATATCGTCGACTCTGGCAATATACAAGTATGCCGACGCCTGATCCATCTGGCGCTGCTCCCGCACTCGTGCAACCCGATAGGTCAACGGCGCCAGCAGGCGCACTTTCAACACATGTTGAATGCCAGGCAGAAATTCTTGTCCGCCGTGCCCATGGTAGACGATTTTTCCTCCCTGGACGACCTCGCACATCGCGGCCTGCATCACGACTCGATAGAGACGGACCAGCTCCGGCTTCATAGGGGTGACCTCTGGCGGCGTTTCCATCAACTCCGTCAACTTCGCCTCGGGAATTTCGTAGCGTGTCGCCGCCTCCATGAGCAACTCTCGACTCATGGAGCGGTAACCCAATATCTCGGCCACACGTTCCGCCAACGCCTGACCGCTGCTGAAAAGTCCTCGTGAAATCGTGACGATCGACATATGAACAGCCTCCTTTCATGCTGCAAGCTACGCCAGCCGACGGCCGCTGGGCTCTTGCCGGCCGAAAAGCACGTGGCTCACTGCCGGAGGACACCGGTGATCAGGGTATTTGTCTCTGTAAGAGCCCTCGCTTTTGATGACAACTTCCGCGCCATCGGGCATCGACTGTCTCCACATCGAGGTCCAGGAAACCATCCTAGCATAAATCGCGCGCATTCTCTGGCAGAAATCGCGGGAACCGGATAAGCACATCATGACATGTCTCGCCATTTGCCCAACGCCGGTCATATTTGTGATGCTGAACATTGTCGCCGGGCGACAGCTCAACAAGCCGAGGTTGATGGAGCACCGCGAGAGCGCAGGTGGGGCTCGTCTTGCTGCGGTATGGCATAACTCGGTAGACTCTTGTGAAGATGGTACTCCTGGAACGGGCGCAGCTCCGCGCATGCTTGAGCCAACGGGTAGTAGAGGTCACATTGGCCACATTGACTTTAAGGAGCAGTTCCCCTATGATTCCAAACTCGTGACGGCTCACCCCAAGGAGGCAGAATGCGAACAATCGATCGAGCCATCAGTGCTCGGGCGAGGAACTAGACAATCCACCATGATGACGCAAGGGTGGACGTGTGCAGCGATCAGTGAGAGATGTGGGGAGAGAGGAGGCTGTCTTTACTCGCTGAGTGTGAAGCGGGAGACATCTCACTGAGGCGGTGATGACCAGAAGTCTTACGGCGCTCTCCTTCCTGGAGGCAGCGCCAGCCTTGGTGAAGGATTACGAGCATTTGCATGGGTTCAAGAGCCGTATCGAGACCATCTGCTTGGACAAGCCATCAGGGAGGCCACAACGGCATCCGGTGGCTGCGCGATGGGATGCAGTCGCGAGACATTGCACCACAATCGCGAAAGAGGAGACTTGACCATGATCATGCGGATTACCTGGGGCAGAATTCATCCTGGCAAGTGGGAAGAATACGAGAAGACGTACAATGCTACGGTGGTGGCTAAGAGTAAGAATATCAAGGGGCTGAGAGGGCGCTGGTTGGCCCAAGATACGGCCGATAAAGATGCCGGCTATTCCGTCAGTCTATGGGATAGCACCGAGGATATGGAAGCGTACGAGCACAGTGAGTTTTTCAAGAAAGAGATCCTTGCCCCATTGCAGCCGTTTCACATCAATGCCTTCACGACCACGCACTGCGAAGTCAAATACGCTCAAGAGTTCAAATAGCTACCCACCCTGGCCCCGACCTCTCCCAGCGACAGGGGAGGTCGGAGGGGGGAGCGATGACATGGCTTCTTTGTGGCATCAGCTCCACGCGTTCTGGGGCGTGGCCCTCCGTCATGCGCACGTCCTGAGGCGTCTATGAACGGTGTGCGGTATCACAAGGAGCGCCGCTGTGCCTTTTAACACCATCCTTTATGACGTGCAGGAGAATATTCTTACCATCACGTTTAACCGCCCCGAGAAGCTCAATGCGTTTAGCCGTGAGCTTGTGCACGAGACCATCGAGGCGTTCCAACTCGCCGAAGCCGACGATGAGGTCCATCTCGTCATTGTCACTGGCGCCGGGCGGGCCTTCTCAGCTGGTTATGACATCTCAGGTGGACGTGATGAGCAGGAGCGCTCACCTTACAATTGGCGACTACATCAACGCGAGAATTTAACCTTCAGTCTGCAGCCCTGGCAGGTGAGTAAACCGGTGATCGCCATGGTCAATGGCTTTTGCCTGGCCGGGGCTTGTGAATTCGCCCTGATGTGCGACCTCCGAGTTGCCTCCGATAAAGCGACCTTTGGGGAACCGGAAATCCGCTTCGGCGCTGGGGCTCCCATCCTCATCACGCCATGGATCGTGGGGCTCACCAAGGCTAAGGAATTGCTGTACACTGGTGACACGATGGATGCGCATGAAGCCCTGCGCTTGAACATGATCAACAAGGTGGTGCCGCACGAGACGCTCCAAGAAGAAACGCACAAGCTGGCCCGACGCATTCTCAAAATCGCTCCTGAGAACATCCGCCTGACCAAACAGGCGATCAACAAGACCTTCGAGATGATGGGCCTCAAAAACGCGCTAGAATATAACGTCGAAGTCGTGACCATCATGGAAAACACTGAAACGGAGGTGCAACGTACCTTCAATCAGATCAAGCAGGAGAAAGGACTGCGGGCAGCGTTGGATTGGCGGGATGCACGCTTTAGGGAGTAAAGAGGAAGATAGCCCTTGCCTCCCCTGCGGAGACGGGGCGCAAGAAAGGGGACCATCCTCGCGCTTGACACACACGGCGGCTGTTGTATAGAATAACGGCTAGCCTGACAGGTGGGCGCGAGGACTGAGGTCTCACAGTTGGGCCATGCTGGGGGGAGTTGGGGACGCTTCGCACGACGTCGAAGGACAATTCCCTACCCAAAGGTAGGTCCTCACGACGGCAAATACAGCCATCAATGCGGTGATGGCAGGCTATCTTACCATGTATACGCCAGTAATTGCTGGTTGTGGTAGGAGACCCTAGGCAACCTGGCTCTTCTCACGCATGGGCCCAGAGCCCGACGTCAACCGCACACATTTGCGGTCTTGTGCTATTGCTTGCTCGACGCCTCGCATTGGCGTGCCCGCCAGGCTGCTTTCGACCATGACGGTCCTCCCGTCCCCTTCCGGCTCTCTGGTTTATACTTGTGCCTGCAACCGAGTGACGACTTCAGCGAGAGAGATCTCTTCCTGCTCCCCCCCCTGCATGTCTTTGAGGGCCACCTTGCCGGCCGCTAACTCACGTTCACCCAGCATGACGGTATACGCTGCACCGAGCCGATTGGCACGCCGCAGCTGGCTACGCAGACTCTTCTCATCATAACCTATCTCGGTGCGGAGCCCGGCGCTGCGGAGTTGTTCGACCAGTATGAAGGCTTCACGCAACGCTGATACACCCAGCGGCGCAACGAATACCTGGAGACGTGGTTCCGGATTTTTCAGGCCGTGGTGTTCGAGGGCTGTGACCAGCCGTTCAAACCCGATGGCGAACCCGATGCCTGGAGTGGGCGGGCCGCCGATCGCTTCAATCAGGCCATCATAACGTCCACCGCCGGTCACGGAGTCTTGCGCCCCCAGTCCTTCAGCAATCACTTCGAACGTCGTGCGCGTATAGTAATCCAACCCGCGAACGAGCTTAGGATTGAGGACGTAGCTGATACCAACGCCAGCGAGGAGGTCGGCCAGCGTTTCGAAATGCTCCCGACACGGACCACAAAGAAATGCCATGGTCTGCGGCGCGTCGTGCATGACGGCACGGCAACCTTCTTTTTTGCAGTCGAGTACGCGCAGCGGGTTGCGCTCATAGCGCCCCTGGCATTCCGGGCAGAGGTGAGCCAGATGGCGGCGGATGTAGCTCTTGAGCTCCTCACGGTAGCCCGGTCGACAGACTGTATCCCCCAGGGAATTTAGGTGCAACTGCAGGTGTTGCAGTCCAAGCTGCCGTAGAAAAGTCATAAGCATGGTCAGGATTTCGGCGTCGACGACTGGGCTGGCTTCACCGATGGCTTCTACGTCGATCTGATAAAACTGGCGAAAGCGTCCGGCCTGGGGGCGTTCGTAGCGGAACATTGGACCAATACAGTAGAACTTCACAAAGCCCGGCTGTTGGTGGAGCTTGTGCTCAACGTACGCACGCACGATACCGGCGGTGGCCTCAGGCCGTAGGGTCAATGACTCACCACCCCGATCCTCGAAGGAGTACATCTCCTTCTCGACGATATCGGACGTATCGCCGATCGAGCGCGAAAATAAGCTGGTGTGCTCGAAGATCGGCACCTTGATCTCCGCAAAGCCATAGCGCTCGAACACCTCTCGTGCCACACGCTCGATAAACTGCCACTTCTCAACCTCGCCGGGGAGGATATCTTTGACTCCTCGGATCGCTTTGATCTCCATCATTGTGCCCCTTCCTGGTGGCATTTGCCCTTCGTGGCTGCTCGAAGGGGATTGTAACAGAGCGGTTAGCGGGATGTCAAAGCAGCGGACAGCTGGGCGAGAATGTGTTACCATTTCGCGAACGACTGGAGCTTCCGGCAGGGAATGAAGGTCAGAAAAAGGAGGAGGTATGGGTAAGTACACCATCGGGGTGATTCCCGGCGACGGGGTGGGCAAAGAGGTGGTAGACGAAGGTATCCGGATCATGGAGATACTGGGCATGCAGGTCCCCAATTTGGCGTTCGCCTTCGTGCGGTTCGATTGGGGGTCGGAGTTTTACTTCCATCATGGCCGCATGATGCCAGAGGACGCGCTCGACACACTTGCCACATTCGATGCCATCTATCTGGGAGCGGTTGGCGATCCACGTCTCCCCGATCATGTCACCCTGCAGGGGTTACTGCTGCCGATTCGCCGCGCCTTTGATCAGTATGTCAACGTGCGGCCAGCCTTCCTCTACGAAGGCATAGAGTCCCCCTTGAGGGGCAAGAAGCCGGGGGACATCGATATGCTCGTCGTGCGTGAGAACACCGAGGGGGAATACTCGGATATCGGCGGCCGCGTCTACCAGGGGAGTGATCGCGAGGTCGTCGTCCAGGGGGCGATGTTCACGCGCTGGGGCACCGAGCGCGTTATCCGCTACGCCTTCGACCTCGCCCGCCAGCGCCCGAGAAAACATCTGACCTCGATCACCAAGTCGAATGCCCAGCGCCATAGCATGGTGTTCTGGGATGAGGTCTTTCGCGCTGTAGCCAAGGATTACCCGGATGTCCAGACGAACTCGCAGCTCGTCGATGCTGCCTGTCTAAATTTCGTCTTGCGCCCCGAGCGCTTCGATGTCGTGGTGGCCTCCAACCTCTTTGGGGATATCCTCACCGACCTCAGCGCCGCACTCGTCGGTGGACTGGGTCTGGCACCAGCGGCAAATCTGAACCCCTCCCGCCAGTATCCCTCGATGTTCGAGCCAGTGCATGGGTCGGCCCCTGATATCGCCGGCAAGGGGATCGCGAATCCGCTCGCATCGATTCTGACGGCGGGCATGATGCTTGACTTCCTCAATGAGAAGACGGCTGCCGGTCTGATCAATCGAGCCGTGGCGCAGATATTAGCCGAGGGCAAGGTGCGCACGCCAGATATGGGCGGCCACGCCACTACACGGCAAGTTGGTGACGAGGTCATTCGCACCATTCAGAGTCTGCAGAGCGCATAACATTGCATTATTGGGCTTGAGTGACCTGTCAATCCGATATCTGCAGCCTTGACAGCCCTTGAGTGCTTGCTATAATTGGCCGCACATCTGGTCTGACCAGTATACGTGCGGCGCTAACCACGGCACCCCCACCCATGAACGGTGCAACGACGGGGGATGGTTCCGGAGTGAAATGCTAATGGCCGAGCATGCAGTTATCACCCAAGAGATGGTTGACGACGTGAAGCGGCGTCTCGGGGAGACTATCACCCCGACCACGCCCTTCTTCAACACCGAGGCCTCACACGATACGATTCGTCACTTTTGTGATGCCGTGGGCGATGCAAATCCGCTCTATCGTGACGATGCCTATGCCAGCAAGACACGCTACGGCACGATTATCGCCCCTTCCTGCTTCTTATATAGCGTATGCTGGGCGACAGGGCGCGTCGGCTTTCCTGGTATCCACGCCTGGAACTCAGGCAGCGATTGGGAGTGGTTTCATCCCATTCGCCTGGGCGACCGTTTCACCTATACGATGACGCTCACCGACCTCCAGGAAAAACGCAGCGAGATGGCTGGACGGGTCTTCATGGAATACATGCGCGTGGATTATCGCAACCAGCACGAAGCGTTAGTAGCGAGCTGCACTGGCTGGAGTGTTCGGGCTGAGCGTCGTGCCTCCGGTGAACGTGGCAAGTATAGCGCCATCGAGAAAGCGCAGTATACCCGCGAGCAGCTCGAAGCCATCTGGGACGATTACGATCGCGAGGAGATTCGCGGCTCCAATCCGCGCTATTGGGAGGATGTCAATGTCGGCGAGGCGCTGACTCCTGTGGTCAAAGGTCCCCTTACCCTGCGCGACCTGGTAACCTGGGTTATGGGAGCGGGCTCGCCCTATATGCGAGCGCATCGTTTTGCTTTGGAGTATGAACGGCGGCACCCGTCGATTGTGATGATCGATTCACAGACGGGGCAGATGGATGTGCCAGAACTTGTCCATATGGAAGAAACACGGGCTCAGGAGATCGGTATCCCCGGCGCCTACGATTATGGGTGTCAGCGCAGCTCGTGGCTGGGGCACGTGTTGACCAACTGGATGGGGGATGACGGCTTCCTGAAAAAATTCTACATGGAGCTGCGCCGCTTCAACGTTGTCGGCGATACCACTTGGTGCAAGGGCAAAGTGACGCGCAAATACGTTGAGAACGGCGAACATCTGGTGGACCTCGAAGTCTGGGCCGAAAACCAGCGCGGCGAGGTGACAGCCCCCGGACGAGCGCTGGTGCGCTTGCCGTCGAAATCGCTAGTATGAAGCCCGGACCACTGAAAGCATTGCGCATCGTCGAGTACAGCACCTCGATTGCAGCGGCGGCTACCGGCAAAATTCTAGCCGACCTCGGGGCCGAGCTGATCAAAGTCGAGCCGCCACGCACCGGCGATCCTGCCCGCTATCACGGACCTTTCCCCAACGATCTTCCTGATTCCGAACGCAGTGGCCTATTCCTGTGTCTCAATACCAATAAGCGCGGCATTACGCTCGATCCTACGCGGCCAACGGGACGAGAGCTGCTGCTCCACTTGTTAGCTGAGGCGGATGTCTTCTTGCACAACTGGTCGCCGGCCCAAGCCGAGAAGCTAGGTCTTGAGTATGAGCAACTCCGGCAGCGTCACGCGCCTCTCATCGTCACCGCCGTGACGCCCTATGGCTCAACGGGACCATATGCCGACTATCAGGGGGCTGACATCACGGCCTGCGCCGCCGGCGGTGTCAGCGTTGGCACCGGTTTCCCCGACCGTCCTCCGCTCACGCTGCCCCTGTCGTTGGGTGCACATTTCGCCAGCGTGGCGGCCTCTGCGGCGACTCTTCTCGCCATTTTTAGCCGGGATGTCACTGGTCGGGGGCAATTTGTGGATGTCTCGGAGACCGATGTCCTGGCTATCCTACTGGCCGGATATGGCATTCCAACATATATCTATCGTGGTGTAACCGGCATTCGCGCTGGCCGCCATATGAGTCTAGGGCTGTACCCGAATGCGGTTTTCGAATGTCAGGATGGCTTTGTCTGTATCGATTGCCCGCAGTTGGCGCAATGGAACCGGTTGTTAGAGGTCATAGGCAACCCGCCCTGGGTCAAGGAGCCACGATATCGCGATCGGCGACAGATTACGGAAGAGTATCCCCATGAGGTTGACGCGCTGATGGCGCCCTGGCTGAGGGCACAAGACAAGGGAACGATTTTCGGGCAAACGCAGGCCCAACGTATCCCCACCGGGCCGGTGAACACCATGAGAGATGTGGTCGAAGACGCGCATCTACGCGACCGCCACTACTTCGTCAGCGTTGAGCGCGACGACACGGGTCCACTGACCTATCCTGGGGCTCCCTACCGTTTCAGCCAATCCCCGTGGGCTGTGCGCCGCCCCGCTCCACACCTGGGAGAGCACAATGAAGAAATCTATGGCGGGCGGCTGGGGGTGTCGCGCGCCGAGAGACTCTTCTTGTGGCAGACGGGGATCATCTAGCTCTCCCATGCTCCCTCTGTGAGGGTCTCACGGTGAGGGGATGTGCGCCATTCCTGCTCTAGCTATTCGCTCGGAAAAGCTTTACAAGCGTGAGTCCAGACGAGAGGGAGGGCCACATGGCACCCGACGCCCTTACCGGCTACCGCATTCTCGACTTCGGCACTGCCTTCGCCTCACCCATGGCGGCGCATCTCCTGGCAGACATGGGTGCCGAGGTGATCAAAATTGAGTCACATACCCGGCTGGATGGCCTACGCCTGGGCCGCCCCATTGTGGGAGAGGACATCGCCGGCGGCGACCGGGGGGAGTGGCCGGAATATCAACCCGTCTTCCACGGATTGAACCGCAGCAAATTGGGGATCACCGCTAACATCAAGCATCCGGAAGGGGTGGCGCTCCTCAAGCGCCTGGTCCGTCTCAGCGACGTTGTGATCAATAATTTTGCCCCAGGGGTCATGGACCGCTCTGGGTTAGGATATGAGACGTTACGTGCTGAGAAGCCGGACCTGATCTACGTCTCACTCCCGGCTGCGGGCGAGAGCGGCCCGTTACGGGATATCGTCACCTACGCGCCAGTGATCGCCGCCCTGGCTGGCATCAGCGGCCTGGTCGGCTACTCGGGCGACCGGGAAGATTTCGTGGGGACGTTGCAGGTGGCCTTCTGCGATGCGGTCGGAGCTTTGCACGCTGTCGTCGCGATATTGGCGGCCCTCCGGCATCGCCAATCGACAGGGGAGGGACAGGCAATCGAGATTGCGCAATGGGAAGCGGCGGCTTCCATGTTGGGTGAGGGCCTTCTTGACTATGTGATGAATGGCCGGGTGCTAGGACCTGTCGGTAACGCTCACCCCTCAATGGTGCCATATAACAACTACCGTTGTGCCGGAGACGATGCCTGGGTGGCTATTGCCATACGGTCGGAGGATGAGTGGCGTGCCTTCTGCCAGGCCACTGGCCATCCGCAGTGGGCCAACGACGCGCGTTTCGCCGATGCGTACCTGCGGCGACAGCACCGCGCCGAGCTGGACGCCTTGATTACCGAGTGGACTAGCCAACACACTCCTTACCAGGTCATGGAGAAACTGCAGGCTGCTGGCGTGGCCGCCATGCCGGTGATGAATCTAGAAGATCAGTTCCGCGACCTGCATCTGCGCGAGCGGGAGATTCATGTTGAGTCTGAGCATCCCAAGGTGGGACTTGAGTTCTTGCACGGCATTCCCTGGCGCCTCAGCGATACCCCTGGCCGCATCTCCCGCCCCGCTCCCTTGCTCGGCGAGCATAATCAGTATGTCTTTGGTGAGCTCCTCGGCTTATCCGCGGCGGAAATTCAGCAGCTCGTGGCGGCGGGTGCAATTCATTAAGCTTAATATGATGTCTCTCATTTGCCTTGGGGAACGTATGAGGGCCATTAACGAGGATGAGGCTGAACTCCTTATCGAGGAACACCTCCAGGCGCAAGGCTGGCACCTCACAGATTGCACTCCGACCCGAAAGCGCTGGCGCGAGCGCCTCGACGGCGAAGAGGTTGACTGCGTCTTTTTATATGAAGTAAAAGTCGTCGCCATCATCGAGACCAAGAAGTCGGGGAAGCATTTGTGGTCCTCCCGCGATCAGGCTCAGTGCTATTTTAGGACCTACAAGAAGAACACTGGCCATGATATCCTGCGATTTTTTGCCAGCGATGGGAGGACCTACCTTCGGCAAAACTTGAAGGCGAACACCGTGCCTGAGTACATCAGTAACTTCCCCACGCCAGCAGAGGTCGGCGAGCTATTCCGACCTCAAGCCACAGAACTTCACGGTACACTGCGCGAATATCAGCGGATCGCTGTCTCACAGGCGCTTGGCTCAGTGCAGGCGGGCCGCGGACGGCTGTACGTACAAATGGCCACTGCCACGGGAAAGACCATCACCGCAGCCGGAGTAATCGCTAAGCTCTGGTCGATTGGGTTGGTTCGTCGGGCACTCTTCCTCGTGGATCGAGATTCCCTGGCTGAGCAGACTAAGAATAGATTTAAAACATATCTTGGCGACAACTTTACGGTTGAACGCGCAACCGGTAGTCGAGAGGATCGATATGTCGATGTCCCCGTGACGCCGGTCCAACATCTTGCCGCTCGCAACAAGTACGTTCAATTTCCCGCTGATCACTTCAGCCTCGTCATCCTTGATGAATGTCCATACTCCTACTTCAGGGATTTGACTCCAAGAGTATGCTCTCTAAGTTCTGTCGCAAGCTGGTCGAGCAGTTCGAAGTTTCGGCCGTGATTTCGCTTCCCTATGGTGTCTTCAATCCCTATAATGGCGCCAAGAGCAAATCGTTGTCTCCCGTCGCCCGTTGGGTAGGGACGATCGCCGTATGCACGTTCTTCCAAGGCCTTATGCAGCAAACTTTCACCGGTCAACTCACCGCTGCCAGGGAAGCTGCACACGCGGATCGGATCGCCGCTGAACAGACACGGCGCGAGCGGCTACTGCAGCTGGTCATCCTGGACTTCGTACTCGACCGTCAGCGCCACCGCCTTGGTGAGCCAGTCCTGATTACTTCCTTATCCAAAAGGAGGGGGCGATTGGGCAGTCGCTCTGTCACTTTGTCCCTTACAAGTATGGCCCCTTCGCTAGAGAACTCTATCAAGATCTCGAAGCACTGGCGGCCGGTGGGCTCATCCCTGGAACCGAGAGCGATGAGGAAAGGACGGAAATCGCTCTAGACCCCTCGAAGGAAACAACGGTTCAGGCAGTGATCGTCATACTGCCCGAAAGTCTCCGGGCCGACGTTAGGTTGGGAGTCCAAGAGTAATGCACAAGTACGAAATCATTATCTATTGGAGCGATGAGGACCAGATTTTTGTGGCGGACATACCGGAGCTTCCTGGATGCATGGCACATGGCGACACGCAAGAGGCCGCGTTAGCACACGCCAAGGAAGCGATTCAATTATGGATCGAAACCGCACAGGAGTTTGGTGACCCAGTGCCAGAACCTAAAGGTCGGCGTCTGATGTTAGCATAGCCATGGCTGAGTCTAATATACCGCTGCCGTAGGCAGCGTTTGACAGGTAACGGGTGCACCTGCGTGATTTGACGGGTTTCAACCGTTCTCCTTTTGGGGTTCGTATGCCCATCTCACCGTCGTGTGGAGGATAGATAGGTGCCAGATATCAGACGGCAGATCATCGCACTTGGCGGCGGCGGATTCGGAGTGGACGCAACAAATCTGGTGCTCGACCGGTATATCCTAGCGCAGGCACGTGTATCGGATCCTGCAGTGGCGTTCGTGCCTACCGCGAGCGGTGAGTCCGATAACTATATCGTAAGATTTTATGCGGCCTATCTCGGGCTGCCGTGCCGCCCTTCGCATCTGGCGTTCTTCCGGAGAACGCCGGACCTGAGGTCCTACCTGCTGGCTCAGGACGTGATCTATGTCGGCGGCGGAAACACCAAGAGCATGTTGGCGGTGTGGCGGGAGTGGGGCGTTCCAGACCTGCTCCGAGAGGCGTGGGACTCAGGCATCGTGTTGGCCGGGATTAGTGCCGGAGCCATTTGCTGGTTTGAACAGGGTATTACCGATTCCTTCGCGGATCAACTCAGGGTCATCGGTTGCCTGGGGTTTCTTCCCGGTAGCTGCTGTCCTCACTACAGTGGCGAAGCCGAGCGTCGTCCCTCATTTCATAGGCTGTTACGCGAAGGAGAGATCGCCCCGGGCTTTGCCATCGATGATGGTGCGGCCATCCACTATAGGGACGACCAGATCCACCGCGTCATTGCCTCCCGCGTGGGGGCTTCGGCCTACCGTGTGCACTTGATTGGTGCAGAGGTACGCGAAGAACGGATGCCGGTCGAGCACCTTGCAGCTGTGACCCCAGGGGCATAAGGCACGACGATCGTCCAGGTGGTTGGGGGGTTGCAGACCATCGATGGCGGTGAAGCCGACGACAAAATTGTAGCGGTGCTGGAAAATGACAATATCTGGGGACAGGTGACCAAGATCGCTGACTTGCCTGAGATCCTTTTCGAGCGCCTACGCCACTACTTCATGACCTACAAACTGGTACCCGGCAAGCCCTCGCAGTTCTCTATTGAGAAGGTCTATGGCTGTGAGGAGGCGTTTACTGTGATCGCCGCGGCAATTGAAGACTATAACGAGGAATATGGTTAATGATGGTCAAGTCCACGCGAGTGTGAGCGGGACCATGTAGAGAGGGAGATGTTGCCATGGCCACACGCAGTGCGGAAGCCTACACCAAGAGCTTGCAAGACAGTCGCATGGTCTATTACAAAGGGGAGCGGGTTGCGGATGTCACCACACACCCGATCCTCAAAACCGCAGTTGAGCATGCTGGCCTGGAATATGAGCTCACCGAAGATCCGATGCATCGAGAGGTACTGACCTATACCCTACCTGACAGTAGGGAGTGCTTCAGCCGCTACTTCAAGATCCCCGAGAATGCCGAGGATTTACTGCGGCGTCGCGAGATCATCGAGTTGGGGACGCGGAAGGGTGGGACCTTCTTCCTCATCATCAAGGAGATCGGCAGCGACTGTCTGTTCGCCTTGGATGTCATCAGCCAGCGTATCGATGCCAAGTATGGCACCAGCTATCATGAGCGCGTCATGCGCTACTACGAGCATTGCCGCAACCGTGACCTCGCCATGGCCGTGGCGCAAACGGACGTCAAAGGGGATCGCGCGCTGCATCCCCATCAGCAGGAGCATCCCGACTACTACGTGCGTGTCGTGGATGAGACCAACGAGGGCATCGTGGTACGTGGGGCAAAAGCCCATACGACAAACACCGTGTGCGCCAATGAGTTGATGGTGATCCCCACGCGCACCCTTGGTCCGGAGGACCAGGAGTATGCTGTGGCGTTTGCTGTGCCGATGGATGCCAAAGGGCTCAAACTGATTGTCAGCCCGTTCAGCCATACCGATCACAATACTTTCCACCACCCTGTCAGTGCCCGGCATCACCTATTGGAAACGCTAACAATCTTCGACGATGTCTTTGTGCCCTGGGATCGTGTCTTTCTCAAAGGCGAGTGGGATTTTGCTGGGCCGCTGGCACTGACCTTTGTGCAGTTCCATCGCTTCACCGCCGTGTCCTACAAGGCACCCCTACTCGATTTCTTCGTGGGAGCGGCGGAGCTGGTCGCCGAGACCAATGGCATTCGACGAGCAGCGCACGTGCGTGAAAAGCTCGTCAAGCTCATTGCGTATGCGGAGACAGTGCGCGCGCTCACCAAGGCTGCGGCTTGGGACTGTAAACTGTTGGATGGCCGCATTGCTGTGCCTGATCCCGTTACCACCAATATGGCCAAGTGGTACTTCGCCAATAACTTTCATCAGCATGTCGCCTACCTGCAAGACATCGCCGGTGGACTCCTGGTCACAGGTCCAGCCGAGGAAGACTTAAAGAACCCCGAAACGGCGGGGTATATTAGTAAATATCTCGGCGGGAAGAAAGGTATCCCAACCGAGGACCGTCTCAGGCTCTTTAATTTGATCCGTGACCTTACTACCTCTGACATCGGCGGCTACAACGAGATCCTCTCCATTCACGCTGAGGGTTCCCTGGAGGCGCAAAAACTGACCATTGCGATGGAGTACGATACTAAGCCGTCGGTGGAGTATGTGAAGGGATTGATCGGGCTCAGCTAAATCGCTCACCATACGGTGCTTCTAGGTCGGCAGCGGTGGACTGCGGCCTGCCCAGCTCGCACCAGCCGTTGGCTCTTTGGTTGGCGCCCGCAACCTACTGAGAGGTGTGTACTGTCGTATTGCGATGACGTCAACCCCGGATTACAGAATTGGAGGTCCGACTTATTCACCGTGTCTACAGTGGCTCCTCCGAGTTAACTGCAGGGCTCTGGGAGGTGTCCGGCTTTTGCGCGCTCGCACACTGCTGGAGCCCCCACTCGCACATGGCATCTACCACCGGTCTGAGGCTTTCCCCCAAGGGGGTTAGGGAATATTCGACTTTGGGAGGGACCTGTGCGTAAACCTGGCGGTGGACGATGCCATCTTGCTCCAGCTCCCGCAGTTGTTGGGTGAGCATTTTCTGGGTAATCCCTGCGACCGCCCGAAACAGCTCGGAAAAGCGTCTCTCTCCCTGAAAAAGTTGCCAGAGGATCAAGACCTTCCATCGCCCCCCGATGATGTCGAGAGTCCTTTCCGCGGGGCATTGCTGACTTTTCCGTTGCATACGTACCTCCCTCGTTTCAGGACCCTGTCAGTCTTAGCGGCTGCCCCTTGACAGACCATGTTCCTGTGACACACCAGCTGGCACGACATTGGGGCTAAGAACACACACACTGGCGGCAAACGCGACGCCATCGGCACCGCAGCCCGCGCGTGGTCTTAGTTTCCAATAGGTATGTATAATACTTTTAAGTACGTACTTTACAGATTCTACTCTAGATGCTATTCATAAATCTATAGTTTTATGATCCCGGTCCCTCCGTGAACGCTGTATGAGAGACGATCGGGAAAACCTCTCACGAGAAGGAGAGTAATCGCCATGGCAGGCGTGCTACGATTAGTTGCAAACGAGAGTGAAAAGTCAACAGGCGCACGCGTCCCTGAGTCTTCTCTCCCGTCGGATGGTGAGCTATTGGACGCCTATTCGCGAGCGGTCATCGATGCGGCGGAGAAGGTCAGCCCCTCCGTCGTGAATATCGATGTCGGTCAAGGGCCAAAGAGACATCAGGGAGGCGATGTGCATCGCCCCCCCGAGACCCGTGGTAGTGGGTCCGGGTTCATCTTTACGCCCGATGGTTTTATCATGACCAACAGCCATGTGGTGCATGGGGCCAGTCGGATTGAGCTGACCTTGTCGGACGGACGCCGCTTTCAGGCCGATCTGGTCGGCGATGATCCGGATACGGATATCGCCGTCGTCAGGATTCATGCGTCGAACCTCGTACCGGCGCCGCTGGGAGATTCACAAGCGATTCGCGTCGGGCAGGTGGTGATTGCCATTGGCAACCCATACGGCTTTCAGTGCACGGTTACGGCTGGCGTCGTGAGCGCGCTGGGTCGTTCGCTCCGGTCCCGGTCGGGTCGGCTCATCGATAACGTCATCCAAACCGATACGGCGCTGAACCCTGGTAATTCAGGTGGTCCACTGGTGACCTCACGCGGCGAAGTCATCGGTGTCAATACGGCGGTGATCCTGCCGGCACAGGGGCTGTGTTTTGCAGTGGCCATCAACACGGCTACGTTCGTGGCCGGACGTCTGATCAAAGATGGTAAAGTGCGGCGCAGCTATATTGGGATCGCTGGTCAAAACGTCCCGCTACCACGCCGTCTCACGCGTTTTCACAATTTGCCGGTAGAAGGAGGCATGCTGGTCACCTCTGTCGAACCGGGAAGTCCGGCCCAGAGCGCCAGGCTCCTTGAAGGTGATGTCATCATCGGCTACAACGAACATGCCATTGGTGGCAGCGACGATTTACAGCGGCAGTTGACCGACACACAATTGGGCGCCAAGGCGCGGTTGACGGTTATTCGACGTACTGAGAAACTGGTACTCGAGATCGTCCCCGAGGAATCGCGACCCCGAGGACGTGAAGGTCGATAAGTGCTTGTTGACAACTATACCGTCCAGACGGTATAGTTGTGATATGGTGAAACAACAACGTTCCTCGACACAGACCATTGATCTCATCCTCACCGCGGCTGAGCGGGTGGTCATGCGTGACGGGGTGATGCGTCTGACGATCGACGCCGTCGCGCGTGAAGCCAAGGTAAGTAAGGGTGGTGTGTTGTACCATTTTGGAACAAAGGAAGCATTGATCCAGGGTATGCTTGAGCGCCTGATCCACTATTGCGAGCGAGAAATGGCGGCGCATCAGCAGCATGATGGCGAGCCAGGGAGGTGGACGCGCGCCTACGTGCGGAAGACGTCGGAACCGATGTTAGCCTATCCGGGTGAAGCAAATTTCCCGCGTTCCAAAGAGGTGGGAGCGGGATTGGTCGCCGCAGCCACTACTAATCCTCGGCTCCTCGATCCACTTCGTGAGCGCTTCCAGGCCTGGCAACAGGCGATCGAGTCTGACGGTATCGAGCCGGCACGTGCGACCGTCGTACGCCTGGCGGTCGATGGCCTCTGGCTAGCTGAGTTGCTGGGTATCTGGTCCTTGGATGGGACGCTCCGCCAACAAGTCCTGGACGAGCTCATCCGGCTCACCAGGGAGACGCATCCGACCAGGAAGCCATAGTGCTCATACCGTTTCACCGGGGCCGTCATCTCGACGGCCCCCATCATCCCGTCAGCTCCCCCTAGCGATGTGCTCGGCACCCCGAACGAAAGCCAGGGCGTATGCTTCGATACGCTATACGAGCGTGGGCGAGGTGACCCTAGGGTCATCCTCCTCTCGGTAGGACCGAATACTATGAAAGTACCGTGGTACCGGGCCTTACTTTGTGTCCTCGCTGGATGGTGCCTACTGCTGAGCGCCTGCCAGCAACAGCAGGCCGCCGCGCCCCCTCCTCCGCCGCCGAAGGTGACCGTGAGTCAACCGGTCGTGCGCGATGTCGTTGAGTGGGATGAGTATACTGGGCGACTTGAGGCGGTGGAATCGGTCGAAGTTCGTGCTCGTGTCAGCGGCTACTTGCAATCGGTGCACTTCACCGACGGCGCCATCGTGAAGAAGGGGGCCTTGCTTCTTCGTGATTGACCCGAGGCCGTATCAGGCCGAATTGAACCGCGCCAAGGCCACATTAGAGCAGAGCCATCGCTCGGCACGAGCGTACCCAAAAGGATTATGCCAGGGCCCAACAATTGGTCAAATCTCGCGCCATCTCTGAGGAAGAAGTGGACACCCGGGCCGCCGACCAGCGTGAGGCCCAGGAGGCCGTCCAGGCAGCGCGCGCCGCAGTCGAAGCGGCACGGCTCAATGTCGAATTCACCGAGGTGCAAGGCTCCCATCAGCGGTCGTATTAGCCGCCATTTGGTCACCCAGGGCAACCTCATCAATGGGGGAACGGCGGAATCCACGTTGCTGACCACGATCGTGTCGCTCGACCCAATATACTGCTACTTCGAAGCGGATGAGCGCTCATATCTCAAGTACGTTCATCTGTCGCGGACTGGAGAGCGTCCCAGCTCCCGCGAGGTGCGAAATCCCGCCTATCTGGCGTTGGCGAATGAAACGGGATTTCCGCACCAAGGCTATATCGATTTCGTCGACAATCGGCTTGATCCGAATACGGGCACGATGACTGGACGGGCGGTCTTCCCCAACCCGGACCCGAGCTTGACCCCCGGTCTCTTTGCGCGCGTCCGTATTCCAGGGAGTGGCAAACGATACGGCGCTGCTGCTCCCGGACGAGGCCATCGGCACCGATCAAACGCAGCGCTTCGCTTTCGTGGTCGATGACCAGAACACCGTGGAATACCGCAAGGTAGAGCTGGGACCGCTCATCGACGGTCTGCGCGTGATTCGTAATGGACTGAAGCCGGAGGATTGGGTCATCGTGAACGGCGTGCAGCGGGTGAGAACAGGCGCCAAGGTCGACCCCCAGGAGCAGGCCATTCCGCAGGACCACATGCTACCCAGCGGCCCGAGCGACCGTCGCCAAGCCATAAGCCTGCGACAGAGGAGCCAGGCGGCATGACATTGTCCCACTTTTTCATCGATCGACCGATCTTCGCCACCGTGCTATCGATCGTCATCGTGATTGCCGGCGCTATTGCCTACTTTACCTTGCCGGTAGCGCAATACCCGGAAGTGGTGCCACCGACCGTGGTGGTGCGCGCCAGTTATCCCGGTGCAAATCCGCAAGTGATCGCCGACACGGTAGCTACGCCTATTGAACAGCAGATCAATGGCGTCGAAGACATGCTCTATATGTCGTCGCAAAGCACCAGCGATGGTCAGATGGCCCTGACCATTACCTTCAAGCTCGGCACAAACTTGGATAAAGCGCAGGTGCTGGTCCAAAACCGTGTCGCCATCGCCGAACCCATCTTGCCTGAGGAAGTCCGCCGGGGCGGCGTCACCACGACAAAGAGTTCCCCTGATCTGCTCCTGGTCGCGCATCTACTCTCCCCGGATGACCATTACGATCAAGCCTATATCAGCAATTACGCCCTCCTCCAGGTGCGCGATGTGCTCGCTCGTCTCGACGGTGTCGGGGATATTTCGGTCTTCGGCGCGCGCGAATATAGCATGCGCATCTGGCTGGATCCCGAGAAGATTGCGGCACGCAACATGACCGCCAGCGATGTCGTGCAGGCGCTTCGCGAACAAAATGTGCAGGTGGCGGCTGGAGTGATCGGTCAGGCGCCTGTGCCGCAGGGCAACGCCTATCAACTCTCGGTGAGCACCTTGGGTCGGCTGATAAACGCCGACCAGTTCGGCGAGATCGTCCTCAAAACTGGGGACAGCGGGCGGATTACGCGCGTGCGCGACGTCGCCCGCGTGGAGGTGGGCGCACGCGACTACTCGTCCAATAGCTATCTCGACGGCAAACCGGCCGTAGGCATCGGGGTCTTCCAGCGTCCCGGTTCCAACGCCCTGGCCACCGCCGAGTCCGTGCGCCAGACCATAGCCAATCTGAGTAAGCAATTTCCCGAGGGGCTGGAATATCGCCTCGTCTATGATCCGACGGTGTTTGTTCAGGAGTCGATGAACGCCGTCCTCGAGACCCTCATCGAAGCATTCATCCTGGTTTTCATCGTGGTCCTCATCTTCCTGCAAGATTGGCGGGCCACGCTCCTGCCGATGATCGATGTCCCCGTATCGCTGATCGGCACACTCGGCGTGATGGCAGCCATGGGGTTTTCGCTCAACAATCTGTCGCTCTTCGGCCTGGTGCTGGCGATCGGCATCGTGGTGGACGACGCCATCGTCGTGGTCGAGAACATCGAACGCTGGATGGCCAAGGGCTTAGAACCTCGTGAGGCCACCCTCAGGGCCATGGCTGAGATCACCGGCCCGGTCATTGCCATCACCCTTGGTCCTCAGCTCTGTCTTCATCCCGACGGCGTTCCTCTCGGGCATCAGCGGCCAGTTCTATCGCCAGTTCGCCCTGACCATCGCTGCTTCCACCATCATCTCAGCCATGAATGCGCTGACGATGGCCCCGGCCCGTGCTGTGCAACTCATCAAACCTCCGAGTGAAGGGCATGACACAGCGCATCGGGAGGCACTGCCCCGCCTGGGGATTGCTCTTGATCTGTGGGTTTCTGGCCTACCGCTTTCTCACGCCATCCCTGGCACCATTGCTCGGCCTGTCGGGTTCGGAACACGGCGGCCGATGCAGGGTGTGGGACAGGCTTCCAGCGCGATAGCGATGTGGACGGTTCGCGGGGCAGTCTTTCTGGGTGGCGGAGTTGTGGGGTGGTTCCTCAGCCCGCTGATCAACTGGTTGCTGGCTGGGTTCTTCAGGGGGTTCAACTGGTTCTTCGCGCGCCTGATCGATGCACTATGGACGCGTGGTGGCGATGGTGCTTCGGCTCAGCATCGTCGTCCTCGTGCTCTACGGCGGTCTGATCGGCCTCACCTATCATGGGGTTCACCACGGTGCCGGTGGGCTTCATCCCGGCGCAGGATAAAGGCTATCTGATCGTCGACATCCAACTGCCGTACGGCGCCTCCTTAGAGCGCACTGACGCGGTGCTCCTGCGGGCCTCAGATACCATTGTGCAAGTGCCTGGCGTGGCGCATGCAGTGGGAATTGCTGGCTTTTCCGGCGCGACACGGGCGAATAGCTCCAATGCCGGCGCCATCTTTGCGACGTTGTTGCCGTTTGAAGAGCGCAAGGGGCAGGGTCTCGGCGCTACTGAGATCAGTCAGAATCTGCGCCAGCGACTCGCCAACATCCAGGAGGCGAGACTCTCGGTGTTTCCTCCGCCTCCCGTGCAGGGCCTGGGGACAGCTGGGGGCTTCAAACTGGAGGTCCAAGACCGCTCTGGGGCCGGTCTCGGGGCACTGCAGTCGGCCACTGAGGCGCTCGTCACCGCGGGCAATCAGCAACCGGGTCTGGTGGGCCTCTTTACCCCTTTTAACGCCAATACCCCGCAGCTCTATGCCGATGTGGACCGCACCAAGGCCAAGATGCTGAACGTGCCGCTGAACAATCTATTCGATACCCTGCAGGTGTATCTCGGGTCAGCCTACGTCAATGACTTCAATTTGTTCGGCCGTACGTATCGGGTGATGGCACAGGCGGAAGGGCCCTTCCGCACCGATCCGGAAGCCATTGCCAAACTCAAGACGCGCAGCGCCTCCGGAGCCATGGTCCCACTCGGCTCCCTCGTCGAGATCCGCCGGACGATCGGCCCCGACCGGGTGCTGCGCTATAATATGTTCCCCGCCGCCGAAATCAATGGCGACACGGCGCCGGGCGTTGGTTCCGGCCAGGCCATTGCTACCATGGAGCGGCTGGCCGCTCAAGTGTTGCCCAGTGGTATGAGGTTTGAGTGGACCGATCTGGCGTACCAGCAAATCCTCGCCGGCAATGTCGCTCTCTTCATCTTTCCCATCTGCGTGCTGTTCGTCTTCCTGGTGCTCGCTGCGCAGTATGAAAGCTGGGTGCTGCCGCTCGCCATTATCCTCATCGTGCCCATGTGTTTGCTCAGTGCCATCAGCGGGGTTTGGCTGCGCGGCATGGACAACAACATCCTGACCCAAATCGGCTTTGTGGTGCTGGTCGCCCTCGCCTGCAAGAATGCCATCCTCATCGTCGAGTTTGCGAAAGACCAGCAGGCAAGAGGGCAAGGACCGAATCGAAGCGGCGATCGAAGCCTGCCGCATCCGACTGCGGCCGATCCTCATGACCTCTTTCGCCTTCATCCTTGGCGTGCTCCCCCTGTTCGTGGCGACGGGGGCTGGCGCCGAGATGTTGCGCGCCCTGGGCACATCGGTGCTCAGCGGCATGGTGGGGGTGACGTTCTTTGGGTTGCTTCTGACGCCAGTCTTCTACGTGGTCATCCGCTGGTTCGTCGAGCGCCGACACGAGAAACCAGAACCCTCCTCGAATCATGTCGGGACCTTGGTGGCTATCGCCCTGGTGCCATGTCTGCTTGGACTCCTGTCCGGGTGCATGCTGGTCGGTCCGGATTACAAGACACCGCCGACGCAGATGCCCGCAGCGTTCGCCAACCAGACTGAGGAAGGTCTGTCGACGGGTGGGGTCGAGACCTCGTGGTGGCGTGGCTTTCGGGACCAGCAGTTGAACCAGTTGGTCGAGTTGGCGCTGGCCAACAATCACGACCTGCGTGTGGCGACGGCTCGGATCCGCGAAGCCCGGGCCCTGCTCTCGGAGACGACATTCGATCGCTACCCGACGGTGACGTCCGAGGCTTCCTATACGCGTCAGCGCTTGAGTGAAGCCGTGGCGCCGACGAGTGACCGTGACATCGAGCTGTACGAAGCCGGATTCGATGCGACCTGGGAGCTGGATTTCTTCGGGCGTGTACGGCGCTCCATCGAGGCCAGCTCGGCACAGGTTGGAGCCGCAGAAGCCAGCCGCCGGGATGTGATCGTCAGCTTGCTGGCTGAGGTGGCGCGCAGCTATTTCGAACTGCGTGGCACGCAAAACCGCCTCGCAGTCGCGCGCCGGAATGCCGACAATCAGCGGCAAACCCTGGACCTCACGAATGCCCTGCTGGAAGGCGGCCGCGGTACCGAGCTGGATACCTCGCGGGCCGAGGCACAGTTAACCTCAACGCTGGCCAGTATTCCCCCCTTGGAGACAGCCGTCAAGCGCGCCATGTATCGGCTGGGCGTGCTCATCGGCCAGCCACCCACCGCTCTGGAGCTGGAGCTGTCGAAGCCCCTGCCGCTCCCCACGTTGCCGACGCTCGTGGCGCTCGGCAAACCCGAAGACTTGTTGCGACGACGCCCTGACATCCGCGTGACAGAGCGCAATCTGGCGGAGGCCACAGCCAACTGTCGGGGTGGTGACCGCCGACCTGTTCCCACGGGTTACCCTCGCCGGCAGTGTGGCGCTGCAGGCCGGTTCCTTCTTGAACGTCGGCAAAGGTGGGCAGTGATACGTTCGCTGTCGGCCCGAGCATCTTTTGGGCAGCGTTCGACTTAGGACGCGTCCGGGCCCGCATCAGAGGCGCCGATGCGCGTACCGAGGCGGCCCTGGCGCAATACGAGCAACGTGTCTTGCTCGCGCTCGAAGAAACGGAGAGCTCTCTGGTTGACTTTACCCGTCAGCAGGAACGCCGTGACTTGCTGCTATGCCTCAGCGCAGGCGAGTGAGAAGGCGACAGAAGTTGGCGCGCCAGCGCTATCAATTCGGGGTGGCAGACTTCCTGACGGTTCTCGATGCCGAACGCACCCTGTTGGAAGCCCAAGATCGTCTTGCTGACAGTGAAACCTTGACCGCCACCGCCCTCGTCGCGGTGTATAAGGCGCTTGGTGGCGGCTGGGAAATTGCTGAGGGGCCGCCTTACTCGAGACAACCTTGAGGGGTGCCCTCTTTCCTCTCGTGCTACGATTCCGTACAGTCAAAGGCAGAACAGCGAGAGTATTATGGAACATGTCTTGATTACAGGTACCAATCGCGGCCTAGGGTTAGAGTTCACACGCCAATACTTGGAGCGAGGTGCACAGGTGTTCGCTGGATGTCGCCAGCCCGTAACGGCGACATCGTTACGCACCTTGCAGGCCAAATACCCCCAGCGGCTGTCTATTATGGCGCTGGATGTCGGTGACGCTGAGGCTATCCGGGCAGCACACGATACGGTATACTCTCAAACCGGGAAGATCGACATACTGGTCAACAACGCTGGCATATACTCTAGTCACGGGAGCGACGAACCGGTGGAGAGACTGGGGAATCTCTCCTTCGAGAACGCCCTGACGGTGCTGCGAATCAATGCCGTGGCACCGCTGCTTGTGGCGCAGCAGTTTTTGGGGCTCTTGCGGGCCGCTCGCAATGCCAAGCTCATCAACATCTCCTCGGGATATGGTTCGGTTTCGGGCAATACCGGTGGCTTTCCATACTACTACAGCGCCAGCAAGGCTGCGCTGAACATGTTTATGCGGACGCTGGCGGCCGATGTCAAGCGTTGGGGCATCACCACAGTGTCACTCGATCCTGGTTGGGTGAGCACTGATATGGGCGGCCCCGGCGCACCACTCGCACCCGCGCAGGCGGTGGGTGCGATGTTGCGCCTCATTGACGCCCTGACCCCTCGCCATAACGGGCGTTTCTTGACCTGGCAGGGAAACGAACAAGACTGGTAAAGAGTGGAAAAATCATGAACCATAGACAGAGAATTGGCATTGCTCATACTATTCTTAGGCCTGAGTCTAGGCCTCAGAAACCAAGTGCGCGCCGAAGAGTTGCCGCCGACCACAGCGGTCCAGCCTCAGCAGGCCAGCGCCAATCTTGCGGTCTTCGAGGAAGTATGGAGGACCGTCCACGAACACTTTTATGACCCGACGTTCCATGGCCTCGATTGGACGGCTGTTGGGCAGAGGTATCGGCCGCTGGCGGCGGTCGCTGGTGCCGAGGCTGAACGCTCGGTAGTGATCAACCGCATGTTGTCTGAGCTTGAGGCCTCACATACCGCCTACTACACGGCCTCTGACCCGGCGTATTATCAGTTACTCGACATCTTCTCAGGGGCACTTCGACAGCCTCTTAGACGATTCTTCGCGGACGGTCAAGTGAGCTACCCGGGCATTGGCGTCTATACCAAGTCGCTCGATGGCAAGACGTTTATTAGCGGCGTGCTAGATGGGCTGGCGGCGTCGAAGGCGGGACTACTTGTGGGTGATGAAATCATCGCGGCGGACGGGGCCCCCTTTCATCCGATCAACTCGTTTGCGGCAAAGATCGGCCAAGAGGTTATGCTGGCCATCCGGCGACGTGCTGATGTACCCTCCGAGAGCGTGGTCGTAGTCCCAGAGCAGATCTATCCCAACAAGGCATTTTTGAAGGCGATGGAGGAGAGCGCCCGGCTTATCGACGCCAATGGCATGCAAATCGGCTATATCCATGTGTGGTCGTATGCTGGAGCGCAGTATCAGCAGCTGCTCGAACGCGAGCTATCAGCAGGCAAATTGAAGGATGCCGACGCACTGGTGTGGGATTTGCGTGACGGTTGGGGGGTGCCGAGTCGGAGTATCTGCACCTGTTCACCGGCCGAGCGCCAATCACGACGCTGATCAACCGTGACGGCGGCAAGTCGGTGATGAACGTCAGCTGGCGCAAGCCAGTCGCCATGCTCATTAATGCGGGGACGCGCAGCGGAAAAGAGATTCTCGCCCATGGGTTCAGGGAATATGGGGTAGGAGAAGTCATCGGCAGCCGCACCGCCGGTGCCGTGCTAGCCGGGCGTGCCTACCTGCTTAGTGACGGTAGTCTCGTGCTCGTAGCGGTTGCCGATGTGCGCGTCGATGGCCAACGCTTGGAAGGGGTTGGCGTGATGCCAACGATCGCGGTGTCGTTCCCATTACCATATGCTCAAGGCCAGGACCCACAACTGGACCGGGCTGTAAAAGTCCTATCTCGCGCGGTTGGCGCCGGCGGCTGACGCTGAGACAATACGGGAACTTTAGACGTGACTTTCATGAAAATCGTTCTTGGTGTGATGCTGTTTTCCGTGGCGCTCTGGGATGCATTCGAGGTGGTCATTCTGCCTCGACGAGTCACGCATCGGTTTCGATTGGCTCGGCTCTGCTCGCGCTCGACCTGGAAGCTGTGGTCTGCAATCGCACAGTGGGTAAAGCCCGAGAAGCGCCGAGAAACGTATCTAAGCATCTTTGGACCGCTCCTCCTGCTCCTATTGTTGAGTGTGTGGGCAACAGGGATGATTGCCGGGTTCGCCATGATGCACTGGGGATTCGGTACCCCACTTAACTTATTCAAAGGGATGGCACCCTTTCGTACCTATCTCTATCTGAGCGGCACGACCTTCTTCACTCTTGGCCTTGGAGATGTGACGCCCCTAGCACCTCTCGGACGGGCGCTGGTGGTCGCTGAAGCTGGAATAGGCTTTGGCTTTCTGGCGATTGTCATCGCCTATCTGCCAATCCTCTATCAGGCGTTTTCCCGCCGCGAGGTGAGTATTTCGCTCCTCGACGCACGTGCAGGGTCTCCCCCCTGCGCTGGGGAATTACTACGGCGCCATGGACAAGATATGAAAGAGCTCGGCCAGCTGCTCTATGACTGGGAGCGCTGGTCGGCGGAACTGCTGGAGAGCCATCTCTCCTATCCCGTGCTAGGGTTTTTCCGCTCTCAACACACGAATCAATCCTGGTTGGCGGCATTGACGGCCGTTCTGGACACCTGTGCAGTGGTCATCGCCGGCGTCGATGGCGGTCCAAGCCGCCAGGCGCAGCTCACCTTTGCGATGGCACGTCATGCGGTTGTCGACCTCGCACAAATATTTATGACAGCTCCCCAGGCACTCGCGCCTGACCGCTTGCCGGCCTCAGGTCTGGTGCGCCTGCGGGAGGTGCTCGCAGAAACGGGCGTCCTCCTGCAGGAGGGCATCACGGCTGAGCAAAAACTGCACGAGCTGCGACAGATGTATGAGGCCTATGTCCACGCCCTGAGCGAATATCTACGCATGCCTCTGCCGCCGTGGTTCCGCGCCACGGTGACGCTCGATAGCTGGCAGACCAGCGCCTGGGAAAGGATTACCACAGATGTTGCGGCATCATCACGGCTGAGCAGGCAAGCTGAGGGGCACTTTTAAGCGAGTTTATCGAATTGTCAAAGGCGTTCCGGAGCTTTCGAACGAGGCAGATAGAGATGGATGGCGCGGTCGAGAGCGACTTCCGCAGCTTCGGCCATGGCCTCTGAAAGCGTAGGATGGGGATGGATGCTGACCGCGAGGTCTTCGAGCTGGGCACCCATTTCGATGGCCAGCACAGCTTCGCTAATCAGATCAGAGACATTCGGTCCCACCATGCGCACACCGAGGATTAGCTCGCGCTCGGCATCAGCGATGACTTTGACAAAGCCATCGGTGGTGTTCAATGTAAGCGCTCGCCCCAGGGCACGAAAAGGAAACTTCCCAACCTTTACGGTGTAACCCGCAGCCCGCGCCTGCAGCTCAGATAAGCCGCACAGGGCGATCTCCGGGTCGGTGAAAACCACAGCTGGCACGGTAACGTTGTCGAAGGCGGCCGCTTCACCGGCAATCACCTCAGCCGCCACTTTCCCCTCACGTGCAGCTTTATGGGCCAGCATCGGCTCGCCAGTGACATCACCAACGGCGTAAATGCGTGCATCAGCCGTACGTCGCTGGGCATCGACTTGAATAAAGCCGCGTGCATCTAACTTGACCCGTGTCTGTTCAAGGCCAAGCTCATCCGTATTGGGTCGACGGCCCACCGCCACGAGCACATGATCAACCTCCAGCTCGGATGTCGAACCGCTTTCCTGGGCCAGGCTGACAGTGATGCGTTCTCCCTGATGCTGGAGCCCTATCACTTTTGTCCGCAGATGGACCTCGACGCCGCGTTTCCTCAGGGTCTGCTGGACCACCTGAACCAGATCGCGGTCAATGCCCGGTAGCAGTTGTTCGGTCAATTCAATGATCAATGACCTGACTGCCGAGGCGGGCATAGACGGATCCCAGCTCCAGGCCGATGTACCCCCCACCGATCACCAGCAAGCGCTCGGGGATGGTGCGCAATCGCAATGCCTCACGGGAGGTCATGATACGTTCGCCATCGACTTCTATACCGGGCAAGTGAATGGGGCGCGAGCCGGTCGCGATGATCCCCTGCTCAAAGGTCAAGCTGCCGGCTCCACTGTCGCTGATGCGGAGCCGGCGCGATCCGGTAAACGTCGCATGACCGTGGATGATCTCGATGCGCCGCCGCGTCGCCAATTGTTCCAGGCCCTTAGCGAGCTGCGCTAGAATGCCGTCTTTCCATTGATTCATGGCAACAGGGTCAACCGATATCCCGTCCACGCGAATCCCCATCGTCTGTGCAGCACTGATTTGGTCCCGCAGATGCGTCGCTGTCAACAGCGCTTTCGATGGAATGCAACCCTGGTGCAAACACTCGCCGCCGAGCGCGGAAGATGCGTCGACCAAGGTGACCTCGCGCCCGAGGTCGGCAGCCCGGAACGCCGCTGCATAACCACCCGGGCCGGCACCGATCACCACCACCTGCGTCTCGCGTTCGATCTCTCCCATCACCATAACTGCATCCCCAGTGATGCTTCAGGCGTCCAAGAGCAGCTGTAGAGGATCTGCCAACAGCTGCATCACCAGCGTCAGAAACCGCACCACATCGGCTCCATCGATTACCCGGTGGTCAAACGCTATAGACAGAGGTAGCATCGTGCGCACGACGATCTGGCCATCACGCACCACCGGTTTGGGCTGTGCTCGCCCAATGCCGAGGATGGCGACCTCAGGGAAATTGATGATCGGAATGAAGGCATGTCCCCCAATCGCTCCAGCATTGGTCAGTGTGAAGGTCCCGCCACGCAGCTCATCCAGGCTGATTTTTCCTGCACGGGTACGCTGGATCGTTGCCCCTAGCTCTGCCGCCAGATCCATCACGCTCTTGCGGTCAACATCGCGGATCACTGGGACGATCAGGCCGCGTTCGGTGTCCACCGCGATCCCAAAGTGATAATAACGTTTCAGGATCAGCTCTTGTTTCTCGTCATCGAGGCTCGCATTGAGGGCGGGAAACCGCTTCAATCCGCCGATGGTTGCCTTCATCACAAAGGGTAGCAAGGTGAGGTGTAATAGGCCGATCCTGGAGACGTGCTTGCGCTTGCTTCCGAAATGCCTCGAGCTCAGTGACATCCGCCTCATCAAGCGCTGCTGCATGTGGGGCGGTGAACAGCGAGTACGCCATCTTCCGCGCGATCTGCCGCCGTGTAGCATTGAGAGGCACATGCTCTACGGGTCCCCACTGGCCAAAATCCGGTAATACCATCGGCTCGGACACCAGACGCCCTGAGGCTACCGGAGGTGCAGCCGTCGCCAGAGGTCGGGCCTCTGCCATGGCAGGTCTTTGCTCTCCTTCACGAGCGATGTGTTCGACATCGTCGAGAGTAATGCGGCCGGCGGGGCCGGTTCCCTGCACGGCAGTCAGATCAACCCCCAATTCACGAGCACGTCGGCGCGTGGCGGGTGTGGCCAGTTGGCGCTCTGCTCCAGATGCCGATGTCGCACGACCTCTCTCTGGTGCCGTCGCAGTGGCAGCAGTAGACTTAAGAGAGGCTTCCGCCGGCACCGTTAACGGCGCCGGCTCCGTCTCCATTGATCCCTTCTCTTCTTCTCCAAACGACACCAGGACCGATCCGACAGCAATGCGTTCGCCTGGTTGATGATGCAAGCGCCGGATGACTCCAGCAAAGGGCGAGGGGAGATCAGCGACAGCCTTATCGGTTTCGATCTCAGCGAGATTTTGATCCTCTTGGACGATGTCCCCCTCTTGCACGTACCATCGGAGCAGTTCGACCTCAGAAATGCCTTCACCGATGTCGGGGAGCTTAAACTCGCGTGCCATAGGCTGACCCTGCCTGCTGTCACAAAAGGCATCGAGGAGGAGAGGACGGAGCTAGAGTAGACCGTGGGCCAACTCGCTGCGATCTCCAACTCAGTCCCCCAGCATTCATGCCCGAGTCCTGTCTTCTCTGTTAGAAATGGATGGTCTCTTCAATGGCTTGTAGAATCCGCGCCTCGTTCGGCAGATAGGCGGACTCGCGGGTGTATAGAGGAACTGGTACATCGAAGCCAGTGACACGACGAATGGGCGCTTCCAGGGAAAGTAGCGCTTCCTCATTGATCCGCGCTACGATCTCAGCGCCGAAACCCAATGTCCGCGGAGCCTCATGTACCACCACCGCACGCCCCGTCTTCTGAACGGAAGCAATGACCGTCGACATGTCAGCCGGAGACAGGGTTAACAGGTCGATCACTTCAATGTGGAAACCATGCTCCTCCTGGGCCTGTTCGACTGCCTGCATGGAGGTGTGTAGCATAGCTCCCCAGGTGACCAACGTGAGATCATCTCCCTCCTGAACGACATGGGCCATCCCCAGCGGAAAGGTCTCCGCATCTTCCGGGACCTCTTCTCGTGGGGCTGCGATAGGCGCGGGTGGGCTCAAGGAAAATCACCGGATCGGGGTCGCGAATCGCTGATACCAGCAGGCTGCGCGCCAGGCGAGGTGTTGAAGGGACCACCACTTTCAAGCCTGGCGTATGGATGAAAATAACTCTCTGTGCTTTCGGAATGCTCCTCGACAGCGCGAATCCCCCCTCCGTAGGGGGCTCGCAACACCATCGAACAGGGATAACGTCCACGGCTGCGGCTACGGAAGCGCGAGGCATGGCTCTTGAGCTGGTGGAACGCTTGATAGCAGAAGCCGAGGAATTGGATCTCGCACACTGGCTTCAGGCCATACAGTGCCATGCCTATCGACGTTCCCACGATGCCAGCCTCAGCCAGTGGGGTATCGATTACCCGATCGGCGCCGAACTGGTCGAGTAACCCCTCGGTGACCCGAAACACCCCGCCATCGACTCCGACATCCTCCCCCAGGATGACGACATCGGGGTCGCTGGCCATCTCCTGTCGCAGTCCAAGATTGATCGCCTGGACCATGGTGAGCTTAGGCATGCGACACCTCCGGCGCACGGCTTAAGACGGCTCGCAGCTCTGCCTGTTGGGCCTGCAGGTATGGGGGTATGGTGGCAAACACATAGTCGAACATATCCGTAGGATCGAAATCGCGATTAGCTTCGGCGGTCTCGACGGCGCGGCGAATTTCCGCGTCGATTTCCTGGTCGATCTGCGCCCTGCCAAGTTTCGTCCCATACCCCTTTGCCCTTCAAATATTCCCGGAACCGCAGGATCGGATCCTTCTTCTGCCACTCCTCCTCCTCGGCTTTCATGCGGTAGCGACCGGGATCATCGGCGGTGGTATGGAGGCCCATGACGATAGGTGACGCATTCGATCAAGGTCGGGCCTTTCCCCGCTTTGGCGCGTGCTAGTGCGTCGCGCGTGGCGACATAAACCGCCAAGAGATCATTACCATCCACTTGCAGTCCGTCGAACCCATAGGCGATGGCTTTTTGCGCCAGGGTCCGCGCTCGCGTCTGCCGTGAACGTGGATGGGAGATGGCGTATTGATTATTCTCACAGACGAAGACTATGGGTACTTGGAAGACACCAGCGAAATTACACGCCTCGTGAAAATCCCCTTCGGAGGTGGCGCCGTCGCCTAAATAGGCTAAGGTCGCGCAGGGGTCGTGACGAATTTTTGCCGCCATGGCAATGCCAACGGCGTGCGGGAGCTGGGAAGCTACAGGAATATTCACCGGCAGATCGCGCTGCTCGTCGGGGATTTTGTTTCCCTCCTCACGGCCCATGTAATACAGCAGAATATAGTGCAATGGCAAGCCGCGTACAATGTACGCCGCCGCCTCACGAAAGCCTGGCACCATCCAATCCGTCGGCTCGAGGGCGAAGGCGCTCCCCACCTGAGCAGCCTCTTGCCCCATCAATGGCGCGAACGTACCCATGCGGCCTTGGCGTTGTAGGGAGAGCATGCGTAAGTCCAATTGACGGGCTAGAACCATGCTACGATACAAGCGGCGGAGAGCGTCTGGGGAGAGACTTGGCTCCAAGTCTCGGTCGAGATGCCCATTAGCATCCAGGACCTGAAGGTAAGATACATTAAACGACTCCAGCACCTTACGCGGCATACACATTCCTCCTTTGCCTGGGTGGGATGGCTGGCAAAACGCTGCCGGAACATTCGATAACTCCCCGCAGAATCTTCAGCCCGTCCCCCCGGCAAATGAGCGGGGACGGTCAGGGCGAGAGGGGTCCGCCTCTTCAGCCCTGGTGGAATCCGTGACTCCTCATGTGTCTGTTTGACCATGCCAGGAGCACTTCCTATTGTAGCGCGTGAAAGCGCGTCGCGCCACAACGGAAATCTCTGGCAAATAGGGTACTTCCGTCGCGATAGGCGGCGATGCTGAGCGCCGTAAGAGGCCAAGACACCGGCGCTCGATTCGCAGGTGATAGAACCGCGTGCCAGACGCCACGTCAGCGGCTGATCATTGCGCTTACAGCGCAGGAGCGATAGGATTTAGAGCTCCTTCAAGGCGGGAATCACTTCACGGCCGAGGAGCTCGATCGACCGCATGGTAGTCTGGTGTGACATCCTGCCTGCCTGGGCTTCCAGCAGCAGGGCCCCAATCCCAAGGCGATCTCTGATATGGCGCAACTTTTTGATCACCGTCTCTGGGCTTCCGACGATCAAATGATTGGCCTCCTGGAGCTCTTGATAACTGAGCTGATTCAAGGGCTTCGGACGTCGCCTGGAAGTCATGAGCGCGGCGCTCCGTGAGACGTAGCCAGGAGGGGAGAAATAAGCCTGGGGTCCGCGTAACGGATGCCCCATCCGCCATAGGAAGTGGCGCCCCTCTTCCTGCGCTTTGTCGTCGGTGTCATTGACGTGGCAGCAAATCATGTAGGCGAAGTGCTCCGGCCCAGGGGTGTATCCAACCTCCGCGGCATGCTTATGGTAAAGCTTGAAGAGATCCTCGGCGACCTCCAACGGCGTCAGAAAGGCGGCGTACGTGTAGCGCTGTCGCGCAGCCCATTCGACCGTCTCTGGGCTGCCGGTGCCAGGCACCCAGATCGGTGGGTGGGGCTTCTGAAGGGGCACCATCCAGGGGTTCACGACACGGAAATGGAAATGTTTCCCCTCCCACCGGAATGGGCCTGGTGTCGTCCAGGTTTTGATCAGAAGATCGTGGCACTCCTCAAAGCGCTCGCGATTGTATACGGGGTTGGTATTCGTCGCCCAGCTCTCGATGCCGATGCCGCGCACGACCCCGGAAATCAGGCGTCCACCGGAGATAACATCGACCATGGCGATTTCTTCGGCCAGGCGCACGGGATTATCCGTCGTCGGCAGCAAATTGCCGAGAATGAGGATTTTCGCGCGTTGCGTGATGCGCGCCAGAATCCCACCGGTGATATTGACCTCGACATCCATGCAGGAGGGCGTATTGTGGTGCTCGTTGATCATCAGCCCATCGAAGCCAACCTCCTCGGCATATTGATATTCGTCCAGGTAGCGACGAAATAGCTCGCTGGCCAAGCGCGGATCAAAATAGGTATTCGGGAAGGTCAAGCGCATGGAGGGGAATTTTTCAGCCTCGGATTCGGGAAATTCTGCATAAGGCATTTCCGTAAAATAGTAGACATCCATCCCAAAGCCTCCCTGACCATGGTGATGAGGACTGAATTCTTCCGCTCACAGGAACTCGGAGACGATGCTGACCAACTCCTGGGGCTTTTCGATCGGCGGCACGTGCCCACACTGCTCCATGATCACCAGTTGCGAGCCCCGGATGTTCTGATGATAAATCTCGGCGCAATTCAGGGGCATGATTGCATCCTGCCGGCCCCAGACTATCAGTGTCGGCAGTCGCAAGCGCCGCAGCAAAGACGGTAAACGCGGGTCATGCATATAGGGCTTCCAGGTAATGCGGGCCGCCATCTCATGATTGCGGGTAAGCAGATCTTGCTCCTCAGGTGTTGGCGGCGAGCCGTATAACTGCTCATACTCCGGAGCTTGTGTGGGATCATGGAACAACTTTGCCGTGAATTCTGCCGGGGATAGGAGAAAAATATCGGTGATCTCGCCTTGCGTCGGTTTGACGCCTGCCGCTCCCACCAGGACCAGTCGCTCGAAGAGGTGTGGACACATGACCGCCATCTCCGCCGCCAACCAGCCGCCAAGCGCCATACCCATCACCCGTATGCGTGATAACCCAAGGTCCTCCAAGGCCCAGAGATAAAAACAGGCCAGGTCAGGGACAGAGGTGATCCATTCCGGCTGATCCGATGTCCCAAAGCCTGGATGGTCGGGAACATAAACTTCGAAACGCCGCGCCAACAATTGTGCATATTGCAACCATCCCTGGTTCCCACCAGCGCCGTGCAGAATCAACAGCGGCTCACCCTGGCCCCCACGCAGCAGGTGTAGTTTCGTTTCGGCGACCTCGACGAACGTGTCGGTGTATCCGTCGGCCATCCCGTATCCTCCATGCTTCTGATGCTGATCGCAAGAACCAGGCGATGCTCGCGCTCTTGCCCCTCCAGCAGCACTGCGCCAGGGAGAACTTCCCCCTCCTGTTCCCGCGTACCCTAGCGGAGCCCATCTCCCCTGTCAAGCGCATTCGCCTGCAACCTCAAGATTCCGACTGAAGTTAGGTCGTGAGCTGGGTCCACATTGAGTGACCTAAAGCCGCCAGCGGGATCCAGTGTCGCGGAAAGAGTCCCTGACGCTAGGGCATCGTGCTTCTGGGGGCCGGCTGTCCATAGGCAAAAATTAACGACCACCCTGGCACTCTCTCACCATCATGCCTTGCATTGATCATGTAAACAGTGGATTTTTATTGATATCGAACGTACGCCAAGGCGATGTAGCTCATGAAAAATATGATCACGACAGAGGCAAGTACGACGCGCGTCAGCATAAGTGGAATATTTTGCTTCTGTCGTTCCAGATGCCAATATTTGAAGGGATTCACCGGGCTACTCTCAGTCTCCCGCTCGCCCCAATTAAATCTTTGTGCCGCATCTATCCAAATCTTTTGGTAACTCGACCCAGTCCATGTGATAAGTGCCCAGGCAGTGCAAAGAGCTAGACCTAATACTAAGGTAATCAGCACTTCCGGGTTCGTATAGTGTTCCCTCATGGCAAAGAATGAGAAGATACCTGAATTCGCGAGAAGCATAATATTATAGCGCTGCCAAAGTCCGGCAACTTCCTGATTAAAGAGAAGCACATGGGCGGTGAAAAGCTCTGTCGTTGCCGTATCTGAGTAGTGCTGGGTCGGCGATAGCTCCGCCGTTGGGTGTACCGTGCACGGATTCGCTGTGTCTGATTGCTCGCTCATGTTGTCCTCCCTACGAAGTGTCTGTTAGCGCTCCGCTTCGCCGATGCAGAAAGTCTGTATCACGGTGTGGCGTCCCCTTCCATTCCTCTTTCGACTGGTAGTCGGCTGCTATCGCTCATGATAATACACGCTCCCTTGGTGTGTCTCGAACGCACTGGGCAGGTACAGCGGTAGGGGGCTCTCAGAGCAAGACCCCAGCTTATGGGTGAATTTCTGCACGGCTGCTGATGGGAAATTGGCTTTGACTTCGGACGTTGAGATACGCTACAGTCGACGCCAATGACCAGCATTTGAGCAGATGTCCGGTAGGCACGCAGGAGGAGAGCAGTGATGCACGCAAGTCAGCGGCTGGCGCAAATGTTTGACGCGGCCGAGGAATTGGCAGAGTACCAACGGCAAAATCCCACCTCGCTTAGCCGCTTCGAGCAAGCCAAGGCTGTGATTCCCGGCGGGAATACACGCTTAACAGCGTACTTCGCGCCCTATCCTTTTTATGCTGTGAAAGGAGAGGGTAGCCGGATTTACGATCTGGACGGTAACGTGCGCCTGGATTTTTACAATAATGCGACTTCCCTGATCTTCGGCCATGCCTACCCGCCGGTGGTGGCAGCCATCAGCGACCAGGCCAGCAAGGGGACGGCCTTCGCCATTCCCACGGAGCCGGAGGTCGAGCTCGCACAACTGTTGACCTCACGTCTACCCTCGGTCGAGCAGATCCGCTTCACGAATAGCGGCACCGAGGGGGTGCTGTTTGCTATCCGGGCCGCCCGCGTGTTCACAAGTCGGGAGAAAATCGCCAAGTTCGAGGGGGGCTATCACGGCACGGCCGATCATGTTGCCATCAGCGTGACACCGGATCTCGCACTCACTGGCGACGCGCATCAGCCCATACCAGTGCCGGCATCGGCCGGTATCACGCGTAACACTGTTGATGACGTGCTGATCTTGCCGTTCAATGACCTCGAAGGTACCACTGCCCTCCTGACCGCCCATCAAGGTACCGTGGCGGCGGTGCTCGTCGAACCGATTCTAGGCTCATGCGGTTATGTCCCGGCCCATCCCGAGTTCTTGCGCGGCTTGCGCGACCTTACGCAGCGTCTTGATATTTTACTGATCTTCGATGAGGTGCAGACGTTCCGCCTGTCATCCGGTGGTGCTCAAGCTCTGCTGGATATTATGCCCGATCTGACGGTGTTGGGGAAGATCATCGGCGGCGGGCTGCCGGTTGGCGGTGTGGGGGGCCGGAGCGCTGTCATGGCTGCCTTCGATGCCAGTGTAGGCATACCGAAGATTCCGCATGCCGGAACCTTCAACGGTAACCCCGTGACCATGCGCGCTGGCCTGTCGACGCTGCGGGATTTGGACTCAGCGGCATTTGATCACCTGAATCAGAGGGGCAGCAACTTCCGGACGCGTGTGCAGACGCTGTGCGCTCGCTATGACGTCCCTGTCCAGGTGACCGGTGCGGGGTCGCTGTTTGGCATCCATTGGAGCGTCGATCCCGTCACCGACTATCGCAGCTCTGCACGTGCCAACAAATCCTTGTCCTACAAATTTTTCCTACACGCCCTCAACAACGGGATTTTCTTCACCACTCGTGGCGGTGGCTGCCTATCGTTGCCAATGTCCGACGCCGAGATAGGAGCATTCCTCGATGTGCTTGAGGGATTTCTAAAGAAAATCACGGCTTGATGATGGTCGAAGGCCGATCTCGTGCGTCGATCCTCGTAAAGACGACAGCGGTCCATAGCGACGCGACAATCACTGTTTGAGCTGTCTTCTCAGACCTTCTCGATAGACTTGCCCGCGGGCGTATCCCCGGCGAAATGCCAATGCGGGTATATCACCAGCTAATTCTCGCTATGAGAGGTCAGCCGAGGCATGTCTCTCGTGTTGAGAGGTCTCAACACTGCAGAGTAAGGTTGCACTCGATCTTATGCGGAAACGAATCTAGCCTATGATACCCAGCGCGTAGACAAGCCCCTACCTTCGTCCACATAATGAAAGCCGCAGACATGTCATACCTGCCCTCCGAGACATCATCCGACGTGGCAGCCGGTGCTCTTGCCTTTCGTTGAGGTCGCACTGCTGCTAGAATAGACGCGAAGGAGGGAAGGCGATGCCAAGTCCTTTTCCAGGCATGGACCCATATCTAGAAAGCCCACGTTACTGGCAGGATTTTCATGACAGTTTCATTACGTATGCCCGTGAGGCGCTCCAATCGCAGCTGCCTCGCCGTTATCGCGCACGTATCAGTGAGCGGCTTGTGCTGGAAGCCACTGACCGCGTGATGATTCCCGATATCACCGTGGTACGGCATCCTGTGCCGCGTCCACCGGTCGCTGGAACACCTGACGCAACAACCGCTGTAGCCGCGCAAGCGGACGAACCAGTCATCTTCGCGGCGCTCATGGACGACCTGCGTGAGCCCTATATCGAAATCATCGACCGTGCTGGTCAGCGTGTGGTCACAGTTATCGAGGTGCTGAGCCCCATCAATAAAAGGCTAGGTGAAGGGAGAAACCGCTACCTTGAAAAGCAGCAGGAGGTGTTACGAGGTAGCACGAATATGCTGGAAATCGATCTACTGCACGAGGGCTCGCACACCGTTGTGGTACCCCGTCCCCATTTGGAGCGGCACGAACCTTTCCACTCACTGGTGTGTGTCTGGCGTACGGCTAATCCCTTGTATTGCGAGGTCTATTTTGTACGGCTGCAAAACCGTCTGCCACGCATTCGCACCCCGCTGCTTCCCGGAGACCCGGACGTAGTGCTGGACATTCCAGCCATCCTGACGCGTTGCTACGATGCTGCTCGCTACGACCTCGACCTGGACTATACCCAGCCCCCACCAATTGCCCTGTCGCCTCCTGAGCTCGCCTGGTTGGAGAGCTGGCTGCGAGAACAGGGCCGGCGTGCATAGCACACAACAGCGCCAGGGGCTGTACCAGGCACAAGGGAGGAGAGGGGGCAGGTGGGTAGTCTCTGTTCCCTGTGTTTTGATCCGCATACGTTTCTCTGTTAGGCCACCTTGCCAAGATATATCCCACCCTTAGGATTTCCGTACGATACGATCGATTTGGATGATCTGGGCAAGCAAGGCCGCCAGGTCCTCCAGGCGCAGCATGTTAGGGCCATCGGAGGGAGCTTGGTCGGGGTCGGGATGAATCTCCATGAACAGGGCATCACAGCCGGTGGCGACGGCGGCACGCGCTAAGTGGGGGACGAATTCACGCTGGCCAGACGAGGCTGTGCCCGCCCCGCCGGGGAGTTGCACGCTATGCGTGGCATCGAAGACGACCGGCACGTCGAAGGAGCGCATGATGACCAGCGAACGCATGTCGGCCACCAGGTTATTGTAGCCGAAGGAGGCGCCACGCTCGGTCAGTAGCACCTGATCATTGCCCACCGAGCGCACTTTCTCGACGATGTTCTTGGTATCCCACGGGGCCAGGAATTGGCCCTTCTTGACATTGACCGGCTTGCCGGTCCTGGCCGCGGCAACCACCAGATCGGTCTGACGACACAAGAAGGCTGGGATCTGTATCACATCAAGGACCGCAGCTGCCGGTTCGACTTCTTCTACGGCATGGACATCGGAAAGAATGGGGACGCCGACGACGTCTTTGATCTTCTGCAGAATTTCGAGCCCTTTCTGCAAGCCAGGGCCGCGGTAGGAATGGATCGAGGTGCGGTTGGCCTTGTCGTAGGAGGATTTGAAAATGAACGGCACGGCCGCCTTAGCAGCGATGTCGCGCAGGCGGAACGCCACGTCCAGCATGAAAGATTCGCCTTCAATGGCACAGGGTCCGCCGATCAGGGCCAGCGGATGACCCACGCCAATAGTGATAGAGCCGATCGTTACGGGATGCATGGTCATGTGGGTTTGTCCTTGCGTTTGTGATCTTCGCGCCTCAAACGATTCACCACGAAGACGAAAATCACTAGAAACACCAATGTGTTGAGTCTTGTGACGGTGTGGTTATCCATCATCCCTTCACCCCGCCCTCTCCCGGAGGGAGAGGGCGCAAGGGTGGAATTTTTCTCCCCGATGGCGAATAAGGCCGCTATCCCGCCAGCTTTTTGCCACCATACTTCACGGCGGCGCGGATGAACTCGCGGAATAGGGGATGGGGGGCGCGGGGGGTCGATTTCAGCTCGGGGTGAAACTGGCCGCCGACAAACCACGGATGTTCCGCCAGCTCGATCATCTCGACCAAGGTCCCATCCGGCGATTGGCCGCTGACGATGAGCCCGGCGTTTTCCAAATGTCCGCGGTATTTATTGTTGACCTCATAACGATGCCGGTGACGTTCGGAAATGTCCTCCGTGCCATAGGCCGCAAACGCCAGGGAGTCAGGACGCAGTTTGGCCGGATAGGCCCCCAGGCGCATGGTGCCGCCCTTGGTCTCCACGCCGACCTGCTCCGGCAGGAGATCGATCACCGGATAGGGAGTGATAGGATCGAACTCGGAGCTATTCGCCCCTTGCAAGCCACAGATGTTGCGGGCATATTCAATAATCGCCACCTGCATTCCCAGGCAGATGCCAAACAAGGGCACCTTGGTCTCACGGGCATAGGTGACGGCCCGGATCATACCCTCGATGCCACGTCCGCCGAAGCCACCGGGGATGAGGATCCCATCCATCTGACTCAGGAATGGCTGCGGCCCTTCCTTCTCAATGTGTTCTGAATCCACCCACTGCACATCGACGCGGGCATCATTGGCGATGCCACCGTGGGTCAACGCTTCGCTCAGACTCTTGTACGAGTCTTTAAGCTGAACGTACTTGCCGACGATGCCGATAGTCACTGCCATGCTGGGATTGTTGATCTTGGCGACGATACGTTCCCACTCGCTCAAGTCCGGCCGCCTGCGCGAGGACAGGTGGAGATATTTGACGATGATTTCGTCCAAGCCTTCGTGATGCAAGATCAGCGGCAACTCGTAGATAGGATCGACATCCTTGGCCGTAATCACCGCTTCTTCTTCGACGTTGGAGAACAGCGCAATCTTGGCCTTGAGCTCGCGGGGCAGCATGCGGTCGGTCCGACACAGTAGGATATGGGGCTCGATACCGATCTCCCGCAAGGCCTTGACGCTGTGCTGGGTGGGCTTGGTTTTCAGCTCATCGGAGGTCTTCATGTAGGGCACGGGGGTGACATGCACATAGATCACCCGGTCGCGGCCGACCTCGATGCGGAACTGCCGGATGGCCTCAAGGAACGGCAGGCTTTCGATATCGCCCACCGTGCCGCCGATTTCGACGATGACCACATCCATCCCCTGCCCGATAGCGATCAAATGGCGCTTGATCTCGTCCGTAATATGGGGAATGACCTGCACCGTGGCGCCAAGGTAATCGCCACGTCGCTCCTTCATGATGACATCAAAATACACCTTGCCGGTAGTGAGATTGTTGGCTTTGGTCATCTTCACGTGGGTGAAACGCTCGTAATGTCCAAGGTCGAGGTCGGTCTCGGCTCCGTCATCGGTCACGTACACCTCGCCATGTTGATACGGGCTCATGGTGCCGGGATCGACGTTGATATAGGGGTCAAGCTTCTGCAGGGTGATGTGCAGGCCTCGGCTCTCCAACAGTGCCCCGATCGAAGCCGCAGCCAATCCTTTGCCCAAGGATGATAGCACGCCGCCAGTCACGAAGATATATTTGGTCATATCGCTCCCCTTAGCAAACGCCTGACTTTAGCCACATCCTCGGGGGTATCGACCCCGACGGACACATATGGCGTGGGCACCACTTTGATGCGATACCCGTGCTCGAGCGCACGCAGTTGTTCGAGCTGTTCAAGGCGCTCCAGCGGGGTTTGTGGCAACTGTGCGAACGTGAGCAGGAACGTGCGACGATAGACATACAGCCCGATGTGCCGCCAGCCCACGACCGGCGGGGTTCCACCGGCGAGACGCAGACGCTGGACCATACTGATAATCGGTCCCCAGCCATCACGATGGTACGGAATGGGAGCTTTGGAAAAATACAACGCGAAGTCCTGCGCATCGACCACCACTTTAGTGATACTGATGTCGAACAGCTCATCGATGCTGGGAATAGGGCACCGCAGGGTGCTCATCACCAGCGTTGGGTCTTCGGCACATGGCGCAATCGCGGCATCGATCGCGGCTGGTTCGATCAGTGGCTCATCCCCCTGCACGTTGACAATGAGCTCGGCGTCAAGACTGGCGGCCACCTCAGCCAGGCGGTCCGTGCCCGTCGGGTGACGAGGGGAGGTCATTACCGCCACACCGCCGAACCCCTGTACTACCTGGACGATGCGCTCATCGTCGGTGGCGACCAACACGTGTCCCACACTTGCCGCCTTGGCCGTACGCTCGTATACCCATTGAATCATCGGTTTGCCAGCGATATCGACGATAGCCTTGCCGGGGAAACGACTTGAGGCGTAGCGCGCCGGGATTATGGCGACGACATGGTCACGGCTGATCTGAGGGGGCAGACTCCCGGTCGCCTCCGGGGAAGAGGCGTTACCTGCAACAACGCGGGAGTGCCGCAAGGAATGACGATCGTTCATACCTGCTTTTCCCTGAGTTTTTGGAACTATAGCATACCTCTACAGAGGTCGTCAAACAGCGCCTCGATTACGCCGCTCCTCGACGGCAGCCCAGCTGATGCAGAGCCTCGACAAACGCCTGCGCCGTGGAGACAGCCCCGAACACCGTATGGTCAATCGTACGGGACGGCTTTCACGGTCTCAGCCATGGCTCGGTCCTCCCTGCATCACACCGGTCAGCTTTTTGGGGGCATTTGCCGTGCCTCGATGGCGGCAGCCACCTCGCGAGCCTGCAGCGCTCCTCGTTCAGCAAACTGCGGACAAAGCCCGGTATAGCGCGCCGGGTCCAACAGGGCATCGATCTGCACTGGGGTGAGATGTGCGGTCACCCGTTCATCTGCCGCCAGCAACTCATGAAAGGCACGCCCCTGAGTAGCAGCCTCTTGGGCGGCATCGTACACAACGTCATGCGCGCGCTGACGCCCGATCTGCTTGCCCAACTCCAGCATGAGGGATTCCGACATGATCAGCCCACCCGACAGATCGAGGTTTCGACGCATGCGCTCGGGGAATACTTGCAAACCGCTCAGCACGACAATGAGGCGCTGCAGAATCTCGCTCGTCAGCATGCAGGCCTGTGTCACCGCCCGATCCATCATCATGCTGGTGGTGCGATCGGCTTCATGTTCGGTCTGCATCGCCTCCAGCGCCAGCGGCACCAGGGCGCGAACCTCCGCAGCGGCAGCCACAATGTCCTGCGTGAGCTTCGGATTGCGTTTCTGCGGCATGGTGCTGCTGCCCACCGTGCCCGGTGGCACAGGTTCCTCAACTTCGCCGAATTCTTGTTTCATCAACGTATAGATCTCGCGTCCGATTTTGCTGCAGGTGGCGGCAAGAAGTCCCAGCAGGGCAACATACTCGGCCTGGTGATCACCAAGGGTGCGCGACGGCACCGTCATCGACCCCATGCCGAGGCGGACAGCCATTTTGTCCTGTGTCACCAAGCCAATCTCACCCAATGATGCGAGCGTGCCGGCACCGCCGCCCAGCATAGCGACGAACACACGCCCCTCACAACCTTGCAGACGCTCTACATGTCGGCAACATTCGTCGATCCACACCGCCACCTTCGAGCCGAAGGTCGCCGGTACGGCGTGCTGACCATGGGTGCGCCCCGGCAGTAACATGTCTTTGGTGCGCTCCGCCATGTCGGCCATGGCGCGCAGGATGGACGCCAGTTGTGCCAGGAAAATATCATGGGCGCGGCGCAGGAGTAGAAGTTGACCTGTTTGGGTGATGTTCTGTGTTGTGGCACCCCAATGCACGTATCCGCCGGCGTCGCCCTCACACACGCGGTCCAGCTCCCAGATCAGCGGCACGAGCGAATGGCCGGTGCGCGCCAAGCCGGCGTGGATGTTGTCCAAATTGAGCAACGACAGCTGGGCTTTGCGCGTGATCTCTTTGGCGGCGCTCTGTGGGATGATTCCCAACTCCGCCTGAGCTTGGGCTAAGGCCGCTTCCACGTCTAGCCACGCCTGATAGCGCGATGCTTCTGCGAACAGTGCCTTCACCCCAGGGTCTTCGATGCGGTATGCGGTAGGCTCCCCTGGCTCCCCAAGCATGGTGCGCTCCTCCTCAGCTCATGACCACGCTGCAGCGCTCGCCACCGCTGCCCTCATGGTCTACCCTGCACTCATGTCGCTCGATAGCCCCACATCTGGGACAACGGTTAGCAGTGTAAAGAGCGACCCGCGACGGGTCAAGCAAAAGGTGGCACCTCAACGGTCAGACAGTCCTAGAGGTGCTCACGGCTGAGGCACCGCTTTTGAGGGTGATCCAGCGACCAGAGTTGGGTCCATTGAAAGGGCTTGCGATCCAGGCAGTGACGCATATCACTTGCCTTGGCCATCGACCCCGGCTATAGTTTGAGTGTATTTCCAACACTGTTGATGCAATGCTTGACCTGTGACCTCACGAGCCCCGAGATGCTCTCCCTGTGAGGCTTGCGCGCAATGCCTGCACGGTGGCAGCAATCTTCCTCACCACGCGAGAGCACACTCGTTGACTCGTAAAGAGAGCTGGCACGGTGATCAAGATGTCAATCAGCCTTGAGAAGGAGAGAACTATGCAGCGATCAGTCGTTTTGACCGCTCTTGGCGCGTTGTTCCTGGCGACGCTGTTATGGTCCGTGGACGCGTGGGCTCGCGCAGGTGGCGGTGGATCGAGCGGTAGTCGCGGCTCGCGCAGCTTTTCTGCGCCAGCGCGTCCCGACTATCAGTCCGTCATCGCCCAGCCGTCAGGCCGTCCCACCGTCAGGATTTCAACAATCCACCCCGCAGCGCTCTGGTTGGATGAGAGGCCTGATGGGGGGCATCGGCGGCTTCCTGCTGGGTGGGCTGCTCGGTAGTCTGCTTTTCGGCGGCATGGGCGGCATGGGAGGTGGGCTCTTCGGTGGCATTGGGTTCATGGAGATCCTGCTCATCGCTGGGGGTCTATATCTCGTGTATGCGTATATGCGGCGGCGACAGCAGCCAGCACCTGCATCGTCATATGGGTATACACCACCGCAAGCATCTGACAGCCGTAGCTGGCAATCCGGGTCGACGTCGGCACCGTCGGCGACCATGGACATGCCAGATGCCTCAAGCGATTTGGAGCGTGGCCTCGGGTACATCCGCCAGATGGACACTGGGTTCGATCCACGTCGTTTCAACGATACCGTTTCTGATCTGTTCTTCAGGGTGCAGGGCGCTTGGATGGGACGGGATATGATCCCGGTGCGTGACCTGCTCACCGCTGAAATCTATGAAACCATGCAAAAAGACTGCGAGCGCATGCGGGCCGAGCATCACGTCGACCGCATGGAAAACATTGCGGTGCGCTCGGTAGAGATCACCGAAGCCTGGCAGGAGAGTGGGCGCGATTACGTGACGGTACACTTCCTCGCCAGCATGCTCGACTACACCATCGACGAGCGGACCAATGACGTGATCAAAGGCAGCCGCAATGAACCCGTGAAATTCGAGGAATATTGGACGTTTGTCCGCCCGGTGGGACCGAACCCCTGGCGGCTGAGCGCCATCCAGCAAGCATAATCGACTGTGTGGCAAGCATAATCGACCGTGTGCATGGAAGGAGACCAGCATGCCCATCGCCGGAACCACCCTGAGCAGTTTGCGACCGTTGATCCAGGGTACCAACGGAGTCGTCGTCTCAAGCCACCCAAGCGCTGCCATGATCGGTCTGGACATTCTACGGCAGGGTGGAAACGCCATCGATGCCGGCGTGGCAGTCGGGCTGGCACTGAACGTCGTACATGCCCACGAGTGTAACTTTCTGGGTGTCGCGCCAACGATCATGTATCTGGCCGGTCGCCGGGAGGCGGTCACCATCGATGGCCTGGGAGTGTTCCCGAAGGGACTGTCGGTGGAGTACTTGCAGCGTCACCATCAGGGAAAGCTGCCTCCCGGCCTCTTGCGTGCCCTGACACCGGGCGCGGCGGATGCGTGGTTCACCGCGCTGGCACGTTATGGCACTATGCGCTTTGGCGACGTGGTCGCACCCGCTATTGCACTGGCGGAGCGCGGTTTCCCGATGTACCGCTATCTGGCCACAGCAGTGCAGACGGCCCCAGAGACCTACCGGCGCTATCCCGGCAATGCGGCAGTGTTTCTGCCCAACGGCAGACCGCCGGTGGTAGGCGAGTTGTTCTACCAGAAAGATCTGGCGGCGACGCTGCGCCAGCTCGTGGCCGTAGAGGAGGCACACCGCGCTCAAGGTCGCGAACAGGCCCTGCAGGCAGCGAGGGATGTGGTGTATAAGGGGGAGTTGGCGGAGAAGATCGTTGCCTTCTGCCAGGCGGAAGGGGGCTTGCTTACCATGGCCGACCTTGCCGACTATCGCGTCCGTTGCGACCCCCCCGTGCAGGTCAATTACCGCGGCTATGATGTCTATGCCACGGGACCCTGGGGGCAAGGGCCGGTCTTCCCGCAGGCCCTCAAGATCCTGGAAGGCTTCGATCTGCACGGCATGGGACATAATTCGGCGGCATACCTGCACACCGTGACCCAGGCCCTCAACCTGGCCTTTGCTGATCGTGAACAATACATCGGCGATCCGGCCTTCGTCGACGTGCCAATGGATGCCATGCTCTCGGAGGCCTATCTGCGTGAACGTCGACGCCTGATCGATCCCGATTGCGCCTGGCCGGTGATGCCGCCAGCTGGAGACCCACGCCGTGGCAAGGCGACCCTGGATGGTGCCCCCCAATCACCGCGACAGGCCGTGGCGACGGCAGGGACGATGGGGACTGAGGCCGCCGGGACATCGTATTTTGGGGTAATCGACAAGGATGGTAATATCTTCTCTTGTACCCCGAGCGAGGGGGCGAAATCTGGTCCCATCATCCCCGGCACGGGGCTGGCGCTCAGCCTACGCGGCTCGCAATCCAAGGTCGAGCCTGAACATCCCGCGGCACTGGGGCCAGGTAAACGACCACGGTTGACGCCGGCACCGGCGCTGGTACTCAAGGATGGAGAGCCGGTAATGGCGCTTGGCGGCTACGGTGGGGATCACATTCCGCAGGGGACGCTGCAGATTTTCCTCAATGCCGTGGAGTTCGGTCTCGATCCGCAGGAAGCGGTCGAAGAGCCGCGCGTGTATAGCTATAACTTCCCCAACTCCTCCTATCCGTCGACCTATCTCCCAGGTGTGATGCGAGCGGAGGGTCGTATCTCGGCCGAAGTGATCGAGGCCTTACGTCAGCGTGGGCATCACGTCGATCGGCTGCCGGATTGGTTCGAGGGCGCTTGTCTGTACGGCATGATCATCCGACATCCGCAGAGCGGCGTGCTGCAGGGCGGGGCCGACCCTCGCGGCGAAGCTTATGCGGTTGGGTACTAATAAGCTGCCCGGCCTTACCCTCCCACTCAACGGACAAAAGCGCCAGGTGAGGCCGGAAGCACCTGAGACTCAAGGGTCTATACGCCTTCCCCCCTGGCGGGGGAAGGTTGGGAACGGGGGGAAAGGACGCGGCTCGCTCCCCCTCCTGTCTCCTCCCTTGATAGCCAATTGGTCCAGCATCGTGTGAGACTCTGAAGAGGCTAGGCCGAAGTTTCTCCAGTAACTTGGTGGCTACTGACGTCGGGCTTGTAGGTGAGCGACAAAGGCGATGTGTTTGGGGGAGGTGAGTCGCTGTTGCTGCGCGGCTAGCACCTGCACCATATCCCCCGCCCAGAACGTGTCGGGGTTGAGGCAAAGTCCGGGAAAGACCTCACTGCACAGTAGGCCCGATGCATCTGGCTGCATGGCCTGGTAGACCCCCTCGCGCAGGCGAAACCAGTCGATGCGGTGCTCGTACATCTGCACGGCGATATACTCCTCCACGCCGCTACGCTGAAAGACCCGTAGTTTCGCATGTAGATCGTAGGAGACGCTGCTTGCTGCGATCTCCAGGACCAGTTCCGGCGGCCCCTCGAGATAGTGATCCTCCGTCACCCGCGACTGCCCACCCAACTCGGGCTCCAGTCTCAACAGCCCATCGGGTTGTACCTCGGTTTCCAGGTCTAGACGCACTGTGGCATTATCCGCTCCCTGAACTCCAGGCGTAGCGAAACAGTAGAGACCAAGCCAGGTGTTCAACTGGAAATGCGGGGCCGCGTGTTCTGGGTAACGTATAGGGGAGGGCATATAGACGACTCCATCGATCAGCTCGGCCTTCTTGATCTCTGGGTGGGCTTCGTAGCGCCGTTCGAACTCGAAACGTGACAAACGGTCCCCCGCATGCAGCGGAGGGCGCATAGCCCATAGCTCGGCTTTGGGGAGGGCGTCCACAGTCGTGACATGTGCCATCATCGAGTCCTTTTGCGGTCCTCTAACCTCAGATGAAGGGAGGGACAGGCAGGCCCTAACCTCCTTCAGGATCCCCCTATCAACATCTGCAGCCTACTGGGAAAGTGGCATGCTGTCAAGGGGACTCTAGTGTTCTAAGAGCTCGTAACTTTATGCCATTTATCCATGCAAGGTATCATGTCAGCCAATGCGAACTCGCCGCGTTAATTGCCCGTTGCTCTCCCATCTCTGGGGTTGCTTGGCAATACGGGGATTATCCATCGCGGGTTAGATATTGCCCAGGAGATCGAGAGCCCGGGCTACGAGTATGTGCTCGCCTGGTGCGATCAGCCGTAACGAGAGGCGGAGCCGCGCGCGCTAGTGAAAGGGGTCAAGAACGGTGGAAGAGTGCAGCACCTTTACAAAGCAGCGCACGCATGGTAATGAACCACTCATAGCGCAGCAGCCAAAGCGCGGATGATGACACGGAGGGAGCAATGACGGCACACGATGTATTAGAGAACGTGGCGAGGGGTATGGCCGCCTGTTCACTCTGATCCACGGTGCCTAACATCGCGACAACCCTATGAAGCGCCGGGACGTGAACACTGGTTGGAAGCATGATGTTAGGTGCGGTGGAGTGATTGCCAACGTTCAGCTTTTTCATTGATGACTGGGCCTAGGGGTTTCTGGTCATGGGATTGAAACCCGTCCACCCTTTGACCATCTCACCTAACAGCGATTTAACCATTTGTGCTACACCGCTGACGACGCTCTTGGGAATCGAGTTGAGCAGGCTGCGCACGCTATCGGCTTGCTCGCGGGTGAGCAAGCCCTGGTACTCTTTGTCGCGCAACCACTGGTCAAAGACGACGGTATCGCGCGTCCCAGCGATGACATTGCCAGCGGCCCACCAGGCAAAGCCGCGCGACGCTACTCGCCAGCGCGCCCCTTGCCATAGCGTCAGCCCAGCGATGCCGATGCGCTGGTCAACCCTCTCGACCATCCCCAGTTCTTGTAAATGAAGGAGTTCTGGCCCATACCATTCTATGCGTCCTAAATCGCTGGTATCGAACTCCCGCCCGTCCACCCGTCCCTTCATTTCCCCCAGCGCGAGAATCATCATGGCGGTCTGCCCGGTTGGAGAGAGGTGCCGCCAAAAGTCGTCAAAGTATGCAGCAGCACAGTCGTGAAAGAATTGACCCCCAGCCTGATAGCGCGCCTCACCGGTCTTACCATCGACCGCTGCGTCAAACAGTCCAGCCGCAGCGATCTGCATCAGAAAGGGATGGCGGCTGGAAAGATCGTGAACGAAAGCATAGTCGTCGTCAGTAAACGCGACGCCAGTGTCGGCGAGCGTCATCTCTATCAGACTACGACTTTCATCGGGCGAGAGAGGCAGGAGGCGGACCTCTGTAATGTTGTTGAAGAAGGGCGAGCCGTACGAGTTCAACTCCTGGCTGAGACGGTTCATCGCTGAGACTGACAGGCGGCTGGCGGCAATCACCACGAGGCCGTCGGTGCGGGTGGCCATTGAGCGAAGCGCGCCGAAGAACTCGTTTTTGAAGCTGGGGTGATTGAGCAGCGCATCGAACTCATCGATGATGATCACGATCCGCCGACCGGATCGAGCCAACAGCCGAAAAAGGCTTTCAAGAGCGAACGAACATTGAGCAGGTGCGGATCGAAGAAAAATTATATACCCTCCTTTGACGGTCTTACCGAGTCAATGCGATGCAGGCAGGAGGGTCACCAATGGAATCCGTCAGTGTTGAACGCTTGGACCATTTAGGGGTAGTCGCTTCTGTGATCAAAGGCTTAGGGCTCATCGAGATGATCGACGCGCGATTGCTTCGCCATGACCAGGAAGAGATCACCGCGGGCGAAGCGGTTGCCGGGATGATCCTCAATGGCTTGGGGTTTGCCAATCGTCCTTTGTCGTTAACCCCCCAGTTTTTTGCCAACAAACCCCTCGATCTCTTGTTTCGTGAGGGTGTGCGTGCGGAGATGTTCAACCGCTTTAAGCTCGGTCGCACGCTCGATGAGGTCCACGCCTATGGTTGTGACCTGTTGTTGAGCGAACTGGCCCTGGCCGTCTGTGCCCAGGAAGGCATTGATGAACGCTTCAACCATCTTGACACCACCAGCTTTTCCCTGACTGGCGACTATGTGCCCGAGAGTGATGAGCACGCTATTGCCATCACGCATGGCTACTCCAAAGATCACCGTCCTGACTTGAAACAGGCCGTCTTAGAGCTCATGGTCTCGCAAGACGGTGGGGTGCCATTGATGAGTAAAAGTTGGGATGGCAACACCTCGGACACACAGATTTTTCAGGAGCGCGCCCAAGCCCTGATGGCGACCTTTAGGGAGTCGCCCAACCCGCGCTACTTGGTGGCAGACGCTAAACTGTACACTGAAGATAATGCCCCTAACCTGGCCCAGCTCGGCTTTATCACGCGTATTCCAGGCACGCTCAAGCTGGTCACCCAGGTGATCACCCAAGCCCTCCAATGGGACACCTGGCAGGATCTCAATGCGAGGACGCGCTATCAGCGCATCGAGTTATGCCACTACCGTATGGCCCAGAGGTGGCTGGTGGTCTTATCGCAGGCCGCCCTTGAGCGTGCTGAGGCGAGCGTCAACAAAGCATGTCAGCGTGAAGCGGAAGCCATCAAACAACACCTCTTTCATCTGCAAGCCAGGCGTTTTGAGACACCGACCCAGGCCCAAGAGGCATTGTCGGGATTGGCGCGCAAATGGCGCTATCACCAGGTGGCATCCTCTGTGCTGCTTGACCACAAACGCTATGGCAAAAAAGGCCGGCCCACCGCCGCGACGCCGATCCGAGCCATCGAGTGGCAGATGCAAGCGCAGGTGAGGCGGGATGCCAAGCGCATCGAGGACGCCAAGCAGCATACCGCGTGCTTTGTGCTGGGGACCAACATCGAGACGGAGCAGCTCTGCGACGCGGAGGTGATCGCCGGCTACAAAGCGCAATCCCAGGCAGAGTGTGGGTTCCGATTTCTCAAAGACCCATTGTTTTTTGTCTCGTCGTTGTTTGTGAAAAAACCCTGCCGCATTCAGGGGCTCTTGATGGTGATGACCCTGGCGCTGCTGGTCTATTCGGTGGCGCAACGCCGTCTGCGCCGAGCATTAGCCCGTCAAAACGAAACGATCCCGAATCAAATCAACCAACCGACGAGCCGTCCGACTCTGAGGTGGGTGTTTCAAGTGTTGGACGGGATCGAGCGCGTCCGTGTGACGGTCGACGGTCAGGTCCGGGACCTGATCACGGGTTTGAATGAGGTAAAAATCAAAATCCTTCACCTCTTTGGCGAGCAGGTCTGCCACGTATATCAATTGCCTTCGGGCTAAGACGCTTCAATTGCGACGGGAGCAAGAGCTATTCCAGCAAATGTTCAACTACCCTGCTGCTAAGGATGCCCATCAGTTCATCTTCAGAGATGACAGCGTTCTCGTGGGTCCCGCCCGCCACGGCCGAGAAAATGACGCGTTCGGCGGGTGGTAGACCATCCCAGACCCACTCGAAAATGTTCTCACCGGCTGCCAGCGCCTTGGGGACGACCGCTTCAACATCGGGTATATCTATTGTCGGTGCGTCCGACGGCGACACAGCGTATGCCGGTCGAAGAGCAACTGGCACATGAGTTGTATAAAGTAGGGATGACGCGCGGTCAAACCCAGCAAGCGGTCAATCGCTGGTTCGGTAAAACGCAAACTGCCCTCGCGCTCCGCTAAGCAGACAAGCTTACGCGCGTTCTCGTCATCCGAGCACTGAGATGCGTTGATAGCGCGCGGCTTTGAACGTGGCCTTGACGTCAATGGACAGGTCTTCGGCCTTGCGGCCGACAACGAAGATAAAAGCCAGCAGCGGCTCGTTTTATCAAGCTTCGCAATAAAAAGTGGGCATCAGGTTGATCGGCTGCCGGATTGGTTCGAGGGGGCTTGCCTGTACGGTATGATCATCCGGCACCCGCACAGCGGTGTGCTGCAGGGCGGGGCCGATCCTCGCGGCGAGGCCTACGCCGTCGGATACTAGGATGTGTTTGCAAAGTCTATAGAATTCCTCGCCATACGATGGTCGCAGCGATCAGCCACATGGCTTTATAGTTGACGGCGCGCTTTTCGTCGCGCGTCGCCAAACCCGGAACTGCTTACACCGATCGATGAGCCGCTCGATCCAGTTGCGGAGACGGTCAATCCCTCGATCGAAGAGGCCTGTGCGATGGTCTTTCCGCTTGCACGGGATGCTCATTCGGATGCCATGCTGGCAAGCATACTGCCGAATCCGCCCGCTGCTGTAGTCTTGATTGCCCACGAGCCGATGCGGGCGGCGCTTGGGGCGGCCTGGCCAACCCCGCTTGACGGCCCCGCTCGCGAGGATCTATGCGAAGACCCTCGTCTCGTGCCGCTGTCCAGGGGGGAGGACGAGGGTCATCAGCTGCCCCCCCTTCGGCTAGCAGGTGGACTGTGGTACTGTACCCACCCCGGCTCCGGCCCAAGGCTTCAGACTCTGGGTTTCTTTGTTTGCCCCAGCCGCATGCTGACGGGCTCGGATCATCGTGCCATCGATAAAAAGCAGGTCCCCGTTCAGCTGACCATGGGCGTCGGCTTATGCCTGCACTGCCGCGAAGAGCCGCTCCCAGATGCCTGCCCGCCGCCAGCGGCAGAAGCGACTGGCCACGGTGCGCCATGGACCATTTCGTTTAGGCAGATCGCGCCAGGGCGCCCCAGTGCGCAGAATCCACAAGATGCCATCGATGATCGTGCGATGGTCATGGGCGGGTCGCCCAGCCTTCGGTTTTTGGGGTGGGAGCAGGGGTGGGAGCGTCTTCCACTGGATGTTGGTCAATTCGCCTCTGTTCATGTCGCCTCACCTCCGTTCCAATTGAGCTTTAAGCGCCAGCGAGATGAGACGTTGGGTGCCGATAGTCAAGTAGTGGCACCCCTCAAGCGTTTATCCTGATTGACACCACGCCGAAAGTTTGGTCTACTTGCTCCGCAGTTTATCCTCCCCCATGATGAAGGGTCCGATCACTTTCTCCTCGATGACAGGAATCGGGCTCTGCAATGGTTGGCGCATAGGGGCGGCGAGTTTGCACACGACAAGCGGACGGTTTTCCCGAAGGGCTCCTTGACGTAGGTCGCTGGAGAAGTTATCGGGGGTTGAACAGCCCCACTCATTTGGCAGCATGCGATAGGGCGTGGGTCCAGGATTCCGCCATGGTCAGAGTACCAAAGCCTGCACTGTATAAGACGATTTTCCAGGCGCGATACAAGGCAGAACTCAAGTTTTACGAACTCCTTATGCCTGCCGCACAGCGGCTCCGTGAGTACCCCCATTGGGAGACGGATCGACTCCGAGTGACGCTCCAAGACTTTGACAAACACTGCAGCGTGGCCATCGCACATGATTCTTTTTCTTATGAGCAGGATTCTCAAGATAACGTAATGGAAGAGAAATATGTTCAGCAAGTTTTGGATGAGTTGCCTGCTGCATTGCAATTGGACTTCTATACGCGTTTAGGGTACCGACGCCAATATTTGATCGCTGTAGATATGCCCTTCGATGGATTGGTGCGCGTGATGAATTTAAAATTATTCTCACAGGATGAGAGGTTGCGACGGATCATGCCTGTCCAGGTGGAAGATCTGATGTATCGTATCAATTCACGGGACGAGCCATACCGATACCGTTTCACCATTGGACCGGTCCGCAAACCAGAGATTCCCCAATATGTAACCTATAACCGTCACCATCATCTCAACCCTCTCACGAGTGAGAAGGAGTATCTCGCAATCATCGAGAAATATCCTGATGTGGCGGTCTTTATGGATCTCGACCTGTACCAGGAGAGTGAACGGCTGCAGACCGGGGAAGCTGCCCCCTTCGTTGCGGCCGCGCGCCAAAAACTTCAAGGGCTCGCCGAAGACGTCTCTGCATACCTGTTCCTGAGAGAAGTGGAGGCATAGTCCATGGCGGCGGAGATGACGGTTGGGAGGACACATGAGGAATTCACGGGGAAGGCATCATCGTCCGAGCCACAGTCTGCGACTAATCGCGCAGCGAGCGATACGCTGGAAGGTCTGAGCCAAACGCAATCCCATCAAGTGACGCGAAGGCATCCAGGATCCGAGGAACAGGCGGTACACGCTGGCGATGTCGAAGTAGGACAGTCATCGACGACATCTAGCACTCGGCCGGAGCCATCCTCTGCCATCTCGAAAGGGCTGTCGATCCCAGTGGTCTCACCTGTTCTCAAGGCGGATCGAGATACAGACCGCATCTTGCGGGTCCATTTCGTCAACCCCCTTCTCGCCGATCTCCGGAAAATCCAGCGACACTGTGGCACCCCGGCGGCCGCTATGTATGCCGACAGCATATTACGCACGATACGGGCGATGCGGGACTTGGTGCCCTTCGATCCCTATACAGAGGTGGCCATGGCGCTGTATGATGCCATGGCCTTTCAAAATCGTTGGCTGGACTATACCGTCGAACAGTACGAAGGCGCTCATCATCTCCTCAGAAATCTTGCTGTTCGATCACAGCTTCGTAACAACGACATTGAAAATGCTATTATGGGTCTCGAAAACCTGGGTTTTGACACGACCCCCTTCGAGATGAGCGTCGAGCGTGCGAATGATGTGGATGAAGAAGGCTAACTGCGGATGGAAGGAACGCCTATTCCGAGGCATTTCATAGACAGTTCAGTGGCGCGTCCGATGCTGTTCGGGACTCGAGCTTATAAACAGTACTTCGCCTCTCACTTTGGCGATCACCCCCGTTACATCTCTGCCTATGTCCAGATGGAGCTCAAGCGCAGTTACCTGCGCAATGTGGTTGATTTTTACTTCACCCTGCATCTGCCTACGCTCCAAACGATCAACGATGCCATCAGCTTCTGGAGTAATAAGTTCAGAACCAGCGAGCTCAAGGCTGTTCTCCAGCTGGTCGCAGATCTGTTTGACCGGGCAGCGTCTTGACTTCACACGCCCGCGGGACAAAGCGACAGCTCTCCACATACTGGGGGTTTACATCAGACGAGTTCGAACTCAAAGTGCGAGGCACGTTCACAGATATCGGCAAGGACTCCACCCGTTGTGCACGGGCCGCTGTGCCTTTCACGGTCGAGTTAGAGAACATGGCCGCAGGGTTGAAACAGTTCGTGGAAGCCTTTAACGACGTGGAAGCCTGCCGAGCGAGGTGCCGTATCGACCATTTCCTCCTCAATCGCTATCGGTCAGAGGTTGAAGCATACATCGAGCAGGCCTCCCACCTACCGAACAATACAAACACCCGTGGGTTCATCGCCATTGGTGAAAACCTGGGAGAAATTCTAGAGAGGGGTGCTACAGCATGTTCCTGTAGACGGTGTGAGCGCATCGGCGATGCCGTCATTGCCCTAGACGCACCGCGTAAGATGCAGTTAGAGCATACCGATCATTCGTTTAATCATCTGTGTCCCCCCATCGATCAACCCCATCAACAGCATCCCTCGGAAACGCAGGTCGTCCGCACCAATCCCTCGGTTCGCGACCACTGAGTACCAGGCATCTCATACATCGCAGCAGTAGCGTTCATGGCCAATATGTCTGCTAGAAACCCTTGATACCTTTAGTAGTTCTCAAGCCGGGAGGTTCCCCAAACGCCATCCAACGAGCAAACGCTCGGCGCTCCCTCTCGAGTGCATGACCTCCCGACGAGAAAATGAGCTGTTCAAGCGCCAACAAGTTGACAGGACGGAGGATGACCTGGGCTCGACGGTTTCCATGGACCGGATCCCGGATGTCAATCCTCGCTTCCTGGGCCTCTGGCTGGACCGTTGGGTAGAGGATGGCCGCACTCCCTCCGACATCTCGACTCAACGCATAGACCGCCAGTTGATACAGCATGTCCGAAGGCAATGGCCTGGCCCAGAGATCCCGATATTTCGCATCTAGGATTGACACCACGGTTGCGCCCTTCAAAATCACATAGTCCGGTCGCGGTTCCGGTGGTCGTCGGTTCCAGGGATTATAGCCAGGAACGTAGGCCAGCATGCCCTTCAATCGATACTCGTCTCGGATGGCATACTCCAGTAAGTTCTCGCGCAAAAATCGGGAGAGCAGCGCCTGGAACAGGCGATTCATGTCGAAGAGAAATCCCGGCAATTGGTCTGGCGACTGGCCGTCATCTAAGGTGATCCCCGCGCCCTCTACGAGCAACTCGATCAGGGTGGTCGCTCCGGTGTATACCTTGGTCAATCGGTCCATTTCACGAGATAACCGCTTGAAGAGAGCCTGATCGAGTGCGATCGGAGAGACCTGCTCCTGCAGCCATCCCGCGAACCGTCGGAGGGTGGCGCGCAATACAAGATCAGTCGTCAGGCGCGCCCCAAGCCTCAAGCCCGCGAGGAGCACTTGGTTGACCAGACAATCTTCGATCCTGGGATGGGCGATGCAGGGCAGCGTCGTTTGGGTAAGCCCGCCATCGCGGACGATCCGGGAGATATCGATGCGCCCTCGCGGGCTTGACAGCTGCTGATCGCGCCGGACATATCGGCGATGTAAGCCCCGCGACAGCAGTTCATTGGCCTCAGCGGCCAACTGATGGATGAGCACGTCCTGGAATGTCTGAGGTTCGGTGCCGTACCCCACCCAGGAAAACAATTTCAGATGGCGTAGGCCATAGGCATACTGAAATAGGCGTAATAGGCACATCATGGGAATTTTGGGGCGGATCGTGATCTGGAGATCCCCAAGCCTGATCCGTCCGACATAGGACGTGGCCCGAAGAGACAAGCCCTGTCGCAGTTCCACAATGTCCAGCATGCCCGCTGTGGACAACCGAGTTGCCAGCTGTCGAACTCCACGAGCCTCTTCCAAGAACCTCCCAAAGAGCTGGGTGCCCGGCTCGGGAGCATAGGTTTCCCATTCCACAAGGTCGATGGCCGTTGGATTGGCCATCACGTGCCCTCACCCTCGGCCTCGTCGACTGGGGCGTCGTCGTCTTCTGCGGATGACATCACCTCAGAGGCGATTGCTGGCCGCGTGGTCGCGATCTCTGGACAGGGGGCTAACAACGCCTGCACGAGATCATCCTGTCGCGGGTCCTCGAACAGCTCAGACCGCATCTGCTGCGCATGGATATCCACGAGCCCCTGGCCGAGGATACTCTCAAGGGCGGCATAGTCCTCGTAGCAGTATTCCTCCAACAATGGGATGATCTCCTCCTGGATGACTTTCGCGAGCTTTGGAACATCCGTCAGGGGGCGGCCTCCTTCCAGCAGATAGGCATGGCCGATCTGGAGGTTGCGAGCATCGCGGCCAATATGGTCACAGATTCGACGATTCAGCGCATCCAGCCAAGGCCCCAACGGAATGCCGCCCACGACGGCATCGCCCAACACCGAGCTATCCGGCATGAGCTCGATGAAGCCAAAGCGGCGTCGGAGCGCCGTATCCAGCAGGGCAATCGAGCGATCGGCGGTATTCATCGTGCCAAGGAGGTACACATTCTCGGGGACCTGAAAGCGTTCCCCAGTCAACGGCATGAGCATCGATAGGCCGCGTTTGTTCTTTTCCAGTACGGTCAGCAGTTCGCCGAAAATTCTCGGGATGTCTCCACGATTGATCTCATCGATGATCAAATAGAACTTGTGCTCGGGCTTCGCCGCAGCATCCCGGCAGAGTCGTTTAAAGATCCCATCTCGCTGCAGAAAGATCATGTGGCCATCGACCACGACGGGACGATACCCTTCGAGAAAATCCTCATACCCGTATCCCGGATGGAAACAGCACATCCGCACCACACCCTCCGCACCATGACCATCTCCACACACAAAGGCCCTCTGATCGGTGCTGAGGTGCTCAAACGTGGTGCCAAAGACTCGAGCGGGCGGCTAGTTCCCGGGCGGTGAACTCCGCCCAATGGGTTTTCCCCGTGCCCGGCGGGCCATAGAGAATGACTTGTCCTTTGCGTTCGAGAATGGATTGGATGCGTCCAGGCAGACCGTTGAGGCGAGAGGCAGGCAGTGACGGCTTCGGGATAGGTTGCGTTAGGGAAACGTCAAGGAGCTGGCTTTCAATCGCGATGAGGTTGCGCACATCGTGCTTGACTTCGTACACGGTCGTCCGGAGGCCTTCGGGGGTGGGCAGACGCCATTCGGCGAGCGAGCGCCATTCGACCGCGCGGCGATGCGGAAAATCGGAGGAGGGCTCATAGGTATATCCCCCGATCACTGTGCCCATACCAAGCACATTCGACCCATCCGAGGCTAAGACCACGTCCCCTTCGGCAATCACCTCCACGAACCGAAACACTTCTTGCGTCTTCCTCCCCGCGAGCTGGGGGTTGTCTGGATAATACGTGTCGACCATCGATTTCCTCAGAGCCTCCCGCAATGCCTGGTTGGTGGTGTAGACGGAGAGATCTCCCAACTCGGGCCACCCAATCGCGACGCAACTCCCGTCGCGCATCAAGCCCCAGCGGTTCCGAGGCTGCGTCCCATCACTCGTGCCAATACGCCAATAGTGATAGGGACGTCCATGCCTGAAATTCAGGATCGTGGTCAAACTGTTGAGCGGAATGCCCAGCTCATGGGCGATGGCCACATAGCGACCGGCGACGATGTAGCGCCCCTCGCCTTCAGGAGGGATCTGGAGGAGTTTGATCAGATGAAAGCGTTGGTAGTCGGGACTGTGGTAATCATCCAGTTTGTCCGGATAGAGCAGGCTGAAATACTTATGGCCCCAGGCGAGGTCGCTCACATCCGGAGCGCGCCCGTCCATCTGCTCCTGCAGCACCCGATAGTCAGTGTCGGTTCCGTTGGTCGGCAGTTGCTCGAGGAGGTGGGTGCCCAGGATGAGTTGATCACGATGTTTTCTGGCATACTCGATGGCTTCTTCGAGCGAGATCTCCCGCTGATCCAGGGTCGTGCCCGTCGTCCAGGCCCCGGTTTCTTTGCGCCGATAGATCCCAAACTTCAAGGCGCTCCCACCGGCGATGCTCCCGAAGCGCGCTGGGAATTCTTCATCGTTCTTAAACTCGAGCCAGTAGACGAGGCTGTCGTGATTCCCATGGTCGTGCATCAGTTCGAGGAGGGCTTCCCCGTCGATGCTTTTCAGCTGATCCGGGCCGAAACGCTTTCGAAATGTCTCGTAATACCCCTCCAATTGGGTTTTCGAGAGCAGTTTCCCTTCGTTATTGAGCGTGGTATACAGCGCTTTGAGTTCCTGCGCTATGCGCTCGCCAAGCACCATGATTGCCCCTCCAATGCCACGAAGGTTCGCCACTCGCACATGCCATCGTTCGTGGCCACCTATCTATCCCGATCACCAAAAACGGCTTGGAGTCTCACGGCCCAGGATCATCGTCCAGGAGGAGTTGTCGCTGCATGGGTGTTTCAACAGCGCGTGGGATATAACGGCGGACCCAGGCGATCGCAGCCTCTCCAGGCACGTCTAGGAGGCGCATAGCCACGGCAGCGGCGACCAGTCCTGTCCGTCCAATCCCGGCGTAGCAATGGATCGCCAGATGCTGGCCCGCCTGGGCATGCTGGATGATGGATGTGACGGTCTCTTCGAGCTGGTCTCTCAAAGGGACGCCGCCGTCGGGAATCGGCAGATGCAAGACCTGGAATCCTTCCTGCCGGTAAAGCCCCGGTAAATCCCGTCCTGTCATGGTGAGACACTCGTCCGCCTCGGCTAGCAGCACAATAATGGTAATTTCTTGCTGTCGAATTTCCTGCAGGACCCGGCCCTCGGGGTCATAAGGGCTATAGGGCATAGAGCAGCGAAAGATTCGACCTGGTAAGCCCATAGGCAATTCGGTGAGCAACCTTGGCTGAGAGTTGCGACGCGCTGTCAACGACGATTCTGGATCGGCCATCGCTCCTCCACCACCAATTATGAGGCTCTCACTTCTTGAATGACCCAGTCGAGCGCCGCCAGAAACTGGCCGAGCACTGCCTCGTCCTTCAAGACGGACAGCGGGATACGCGGGCGTCGCGTGATCCCGTCGGAGGGGATCTTGACCCCCGGAACGGTGTTGAGGCGGTGGAGCAATTCCAGGCGCTTTGCGTCGGCGGTGAAGGGAGGTTTCGTCTGCATCATCTGGAACTGCACGACAAGGCGTCCAGAGGTCCACACCGAGATTAGCCAGTAGGTGGTGCCGCGGTCATCGAGCATGGGGAAAAACGAGCCATCTAATTGGCCCTTTCCCCACCAGATGCGGAGCTGGTTGCTCTCCGCCCACTCCAGAATCTTATGCGCTACATGGACCTCCTCCATGCCTCGCCTCGATTGTAATTCCTGGAGGAACGAGGCGACATCCCACTGTCGACCGCCACGAGACGGCTCCGCCTTCTTGCGCTGCGCTTCTACAGTTTGGCCGATGACCGTGGGTACAAGGGCCTTAAGGCCCTGGCCTGTATATTGTCGAATCTCGATCCCTAAGACCTCGGCCGGATCCATCTGCGCATTCAGAAATTCGATGATCCGTCTGAGCTCCGATGGAATCTCATCAGCCACAAAGAGCAGGCGGACCCGCCCCGCTTGTAGGTTGGTTTTCACTCGCTGCCAGAAGACCTCAGGCGAGATATCGGCTCCAAGAAAATCTAGCAACACTTCTTCGGCATCACGCCCCTGCGCCTGGCAGGTCACTTCAAACCGGGTGCGGATCTGTTCCATTGGCCAGTACACCACGGCATTGGCGGCATAGTCAAGCATCTGGCCGACGACTTCGCGTCGCAGGCGGGTATCAGTGCTGCGCTTGACCTCCACCAGGGTGGGGGTCCCCTCCTGATCAAGGAAAACATGATCGACCGCCCAACGGCCGACCCCGTCGTCATTCGATGGTATGGGTGCCTCCCGTGTGATCAACAACCAGCGTCTCGGCACCTCCCGATCGATCTGATCTCCAGGCAGGAGACTCGGGTAGGTGGCTAGTAATTCTTGCAGCAAGGCCTCGGAGTCATAAGCCTGAGCTTTCATGTCGACCAGTTGGCCGTTATCCTGCAGGAGATAAATGCCGCCTTGCATCATGGTTATTTTTACTCCATGTTCGCCCTTTCGAGGAGGCAGGGGGACCAGAGGATTTCCTCATGCTGGCCTACTACTGAATCCGGCAAGAAGCACTTCTCTGTCGTTCGCGGAACAATCACAGGGGATTTTCATCGGGCGACAAACCAGCCTCACGGTAATCAGCTTCGCTTAAAGGCTCACCGCGAATCGCTTCGAGCCAAGCCGTGAGATATGGATCCCCCCAGGTCAGGAGGCGAACGCCTTCCGTCGCCTGAACACCTTCGCCTTCGTCCCCCTCAGCACGTGCGGTGGGCGGATGGCGATCGGCCAGCTCGCCGCTGAACGTGGCCAGGATCTCTTCCGTAGCCTCGATACCCAGATGAGCGGGCGCATCAGCCCAGGTGATCGCCAGGCATCCCTGTGTGCCCACCCGGCTAGCTGTGGCCATACCGGGCTCCGGCACACAGAGAATCCGCATTCCTGGCGCCGGATGCGCCAGGCACCAGGCGGCGAGCTGCTCTTGCGTGACCAGGGCAGGATCGACTCCCTCCGGGATGGTATTTCCCACGTCCTGACGAACACACTCCTCCAGCGCAGCAATCGCGACGCGCGGCTTTTCCCTGGCCGCTTCGTCGAGCAGGCGACGTGCTTCCGCCAACTCGATCTCGCCCCGCGCCAGCCGCCGAAAGATGCGCGGCATCTCGGCCAGGATGGGCTGCAGCGGCCCGACGACTTCCTCGAAGAGGCCGATGCGGCGCTTGAGGGTGTCATAGGTGTCCTCTTCGATGGTGCCTTCCATATAGAGGTTGAGGATTTTCACGGCGGGCGCTTCCTGGCCAATGCGGTCAATGCGGCCGATGCGCTGCTCGACCCGCATCGGATTCCACGGCAGGTCGTAATTGATGAGCGCAGAGAACTGCTGTAGGTTGAGCCCTTCCGAGGCGGCATCGGTCCCCAGCAGGATAGTAATCGCTTGCGGATGATCACGCTCGGATCGGGCCTTCACTTCGGCCTTCTCCACCACCCGCCATCGGTTCGAGGTCGGCATCCCACACTTCGCCACCACGGCCCGAATAGCAGGCCAGCCGATTCCCATAGCGCGCGACCAGTCGATCCCGAATAAAGTCGAGCGTATCGAGGTACTGTGTGAAGATGATGACGCGGTGCCCGTCAGCCACCATTCGGTTCAATTGCTCCTGGAACACCTCGAACTTGCTGTCTACGGCGATTTGGCCGAGCGCAGTGATGTAATCCTGCAGGTAGAGTCGCTCTTGCTCCAGCCGCTCGCGTCGACGAGGGTCATGGTACCAACGCAGCAGACGTTGCCGCTCCCGGTCGATGACGAGGCTGACATCCGTCTCGTCGTCCTCCTCCTCGTCTTCCTCGAAGATGTGCTGCTGCTGGAGGCGCTCGTCGACGTCGGATAAGTCTCGTTGGATGGCGGCAATGAGGTCGCGCCGGCGTTCGAGGCTTTTGTGGAAGGCGGCGAAGGAGCTGGCCAATCGCTTGCGGAAGACGGCCATCAGAAACCCAACGCCGCTCCGTTCGTCGGGCTGGAGATCGGCCAGCCGGTAAAACTGACTGCACAGCTCGTCGATGCGACGGTACAGCCTGCGCTCGGTCTCGGTCCGAAAGGTGACCGGGGCGTCTTCTGGGTTCCGAGTGGCTAATCCCCGAACGAGGCCACGCTCTTGATAGGCGCGCAGGGTCGCGCGCGTCGAGCGAAACATATACACGGCCAGCGGCGACTGTCGAGCCAGATACGGACTTATCGCCTCGGCCTGGTGGCCCGTCATCTGCTGCAACGCCAGCGTGAGCCCTGGGGTATGACCATTGACCTTGGCGACGAAGGCCTTCCAGGCGAATGGTGACCAGTGCTGGGGCACCTGGGCGTCATGCAGCTCTGGGGCGCCATGGTCGACGGCGAGACGCGTCATGGTCATCACTTCCGTACGGGCCTGCCGATCACGCGGGAACGCCTGCAGTCGCGCAAAGAAACCCTGAAAGCCCTGGACGTCACGCCAGCGCTGCCAGGAGGGATCGTCCAGGCCGCAGAGCAACAGCAGATCGTGCACCTCATGGGCCTCGATCTGCATGGGGGTCGCCGTCAGCAACCAGAGGCTGCGGTAGCGGTACTGAGCCCGCAACCCTTGCAGCAAGGTCAGCAGCAGGGTGGGGCTTTCCTCGCCGAAGACGCGCCGCCGAGCCGCATGGGCTTCGTCCACGATCACGACATCCCAGGGGTGATGAGCCCCGACCACGTCGGGAATGCGCTCGCTCCGGGCGACCAGGTGGCGCGAGACGATGACGATGCCGTCTTCCTCCCACGGATGCTCCGTCCATCGCACCCGTCCTGCGACGTCGTGCAGGCATTGCCCATCGAAGAACCAGGCGGTGAGGGCGAATTTTTCCCGCAATTCCTCCATCCACTGCCGGATCAGGCTTCGCGGCGCGATGATCAAGGCCCGCTGTACTTCACCTGTCAAGATGAGCGAGCGCAGGGCCAGCCCGGCCTCGATGGTCTTTCCCAGGCCCACCTCGTCACAGAAGAGAAACGATTTCGGGAAGTCGGCGACGACGCGCCGGAACACCTGGGCCTGATGCGGGAATGGCCTGAGCGGTTTACCGTCAGCCCAGAGAGGATCGAGGACGAGGCGCTCACCGCCCGGCCGTGTGGGCGCGCCCAGGAGCCACTGCGCGGCAAGGCGATCCCTGAGCGACGACGGACGTCGTGTCAGCGCGATTTCCATCGGGTCCTGATCAGGTGGGCCTTCGAGGGGCTCGAAGGCCCGCAGATGGTCGTGAACCGCTTGTGGGAGCGGCAGCACCAGGAGCCCAGGGTCACGCCCGCTCCAGATCTGCTCGAATTCCTCGATCTCAAAGCGAATATCCTCGGCATCCTGCTCCGAGTACCAGGAGCGTTTGACCTCGAACTTTTCTCGGTTGCGAGTCCAGGCGGCGCCGGTCTCGTTCACGGAACCCTGAAAGGCGACCATGTCACCATTGGGGTCGTAGAGGATGCCGGCCTTGGGATGGTAGAGCGCGCCATGCCGCCCTGGATAGTATGGGCGGCCCGCATGATCGAGCGGCAGGGCTATCCTCACTTCGAGCAAACCAGCCGCCACCAACCAAGCGAGGGCGCCGAGTCGATGGCGGGCGATGTGGTCTTCTTGAGGACGCCAACCGGATGGGAGACCGAGGCGGATGCAGTCGTCGTCGGTAGGCTCGAAATGGCGTACCAGAGTCTGGTTCAGGCTCTCCTGCAGAGCCTCGATGCCGCGCTGATAGGCGGCGCGATCTTCGGGACTCCAGGTCGCACCCGTGATGACACGCATGCGCGTCTGCAGCCCGGGGAAGTCGCGCGCACGGCGGATGAAGGCCGCCAGCCCGGCCGCCAACTGCACCAGGCTCGCCGAATCGAAGTAGCCGGCCTGTCGGTCATACCGGACGGCCTGGCTGAGGACGGGGAGATAGAAGTCGTTGACGAGTTGACTGGCCTGGCCAGCATAGCGCCGACGCAGGCCGGTGAGATCGCGGAAGCCCATGAGGCTCAGAACCGCCACGACTGCAGGACCAGATCCCAGGCGCGTCGAGCCTGGTGGGTCGCAGCCTGCCAGGGGTCATCCTCCCGGCGCTGTCGGAAGGCGGCTTCCAGCAGGTGCAGCGTGACCGCGAAGGCGCCCCGAAACTCGCGGTTGCTGCCGTAGCCCGACTCCTGCAGCCAGCGCCGCAGGGCCTCGGGACCTCGCGGACCGCCGTCCGTGCCGGTCATCAACGCCATGGCATTCCACACAGCGGCTCCGATGAACCGCGGGAAGACGCGCTCCTCCCAGACGTCTGCCTCGCGTGCGGCAGGACCACGCAGCCCCTCTTCACCACGCAGGCGGCGTGACAACAGGCGCAGGTCCACCGCCATGGGATCGCGCAGCACGAAGGTGTCTTTCTCGGTGTCGAGCAGGCCAAGACGCTTGAAGGTGTCGGGATCGACATTGAGGGATTTGGCGAGCTTGCGAACGTCGTCGCTGTGGGCGATGTCACCCTGGAAGGTATCGAGCCAGAGCCACAGCGTTTGGGTGTCGCGGTCCACGGCGTCGACGCTGAACCCTTCGGCCACGTCCTGGAGATCGGCCACCAGCGTCAAGTCGGCGAAGATCTGCTCGAGACGCCAGCGCGCCACCGCCTTGTAGGCCTCGTCCAGGGCATCCCCAAGGTCGATGGGTCGCCCCGCCAGGTCAGTGACCGGCCACTGACGCGCCACCTCGCCCAGCGCCGGACCCAACGCTGACAGGTAGAGGTCGGTCCCAGACAAGCCCTGCTTCTGGAAGCGCTCTGCCGCACCCCGCGCCACACGGGCCACCCGCTGCTGGACCGTGCCCCAATTCCCCACCGGCTGCTCGGATTCTTCGTGAGGTTGGCAGAGGAGCAACACGGTGCTACGAGCGGCATCGAGGCCGCGGATGTTCAGGCTGGACTCGGCTTCCGTATGGATAGGCACCGAGCTACGAATGTCGAAACCTGCGCGGATGAGGGCCATACCGAGGGCGCGCCAGGCCCTCGTCAGCCTGTGATTGAACATCACCACCATGCGTCCCGCTGGATGCAGGAGCTGCCGTGATCGGCGGAAGATGGTCGCCATTTTGTCTTCGTAGAACCGATCAGCACGCTCCTCAGCCGTTGACGGTTTAGGGCCCGCCGCTACGAGTGCCTGAGCCTTGGCCTCGGCGACCTTGACCTTACGCTGGCGCAATTCCTGGTAGGCCGCGTTGTAGCGAGCCTGCCAGGCGGCGAGTTCGGCGTCGGCCTCTTTTTGCCAGTGGGCCGCGTTGGCCACGGCCTCGCGGGTGGATTCGGCGAGCGGCTCGCGCATGAGATGAGCCAGCGCAGGCGAGTCGCGCAGCGCGCGCTTGAGCCAGACATAGAAGAAGTTGGAGAGCTCTGCATACTGGACGTTCTTATAGTAGGGAGGATCGACGCAGATCAGATGCACCGTCCCTGCGGCGGGGGTGGAGAGCGCGGCCGCGTCATCACAGGTGATGGTGGGGACAATCACTTCGGGCCGAAGATGGCTCTCGCCGGTTGGCTCGAATGGGGCAGGAGCCTCCAATGCCTCCCCTGCATCATCGGCTTCCTCAGTGTCGAGACCGGCTTCCTCATCCAGCTCATCCATTTCCTCATCGTCCGCACCTTCGAGGGACACTGGCTCCCCATGAATCAGCCGCGCCAGAGAATCATAGGCGTTGATCACTTGCGCAGCACCCCACATGACGGTCTCACGGGCGCCCTCAAATTCCGCAGAAGGCGGCACGGAACGCAAAGTCATGCCGCGAAAATGTCTGCGCACCCTGTTCGCCGCCTATAATGCCAGAAGGTATTGACGCTATTATAGTTCACCACCTTGCTCAGAATGAAGGCCAGATAGACGCTCACGGCTTCGGCTTCGGCCTCGGGCAGTTCGGCTCGCGCCCGCGCTTGAGCCGCGCGGATTTCCTCCAGGATTACGACATTGGTGAGAAGCTGGCGGGGGAGGAAGAGGTCACGCCAGCGTGTGCAGTCCCATACTTCCGCGGCTCGCTTGTCTTCCTATCCTTCTGGGACATCCTCGGTCGGGATGAGATCCTGCGCTTCCCAGCGCGGTCGAAGTCGGGCCAACTCCTCTTTGGCAGCCTGGACCGCCTCGAGGTCAGCCTGGGTCGGCGCGCCGGAAGCGCCACAAGTAGCGGATCTTCACATCGCCGTTTTTGTAGGTCAGTTTGACCGGCACTTGAGAGCACACCGCATACATCTGGGCTGCCAGTCCTCCCTCTCGGGATCGGGCAATCGTCTTGACGGCCTCTCCGTCCATGATCTGCCCACAACGCGGACAGATCGCCTTGCCGTCCTTGAATGTCGGCGTCCCTCGCGGATCCCAGCTCTCGAAGCCAGGTCGCGGCCAGATACAGTCTTGCCACTCGGCGCGGGGTACGATACGGAAGGTGCAGTCGTTCCCTTCACCGCGCGATGGCACCACAGGAAACACCGCGATGCTCGCCTCGGGCTTCCCTTTTTTCGAGACGAGCAGGAAGTTGGTGGAGAGTGGAATATTCAGGTCGCATCTGGAGCAGGGGACGGTTCTGACACCAGAGGCAGTCCCTGGTTACGCATCATCCGAGCCGGTTCGCGAATCTACGATAGTCTTGCGTGAACTGTTGCTGACCACGCTCTTTCCTTCGGCAGGCCACCATAATCTTCAGGCTCTGCTGTAAAAGAACGTAGACAACCGACTACGAACAGCATTGTCAATTTCCTGTGCCAGTATGTTCTAAGCATCGACACGTAGCCCACGACCAAATCGTGCGGGGTACTCGAGAGTTGCCTTGAGTATCAGGCAGGCCACCGGATTTAGTTCATTGGCATACACCTTACAGCCATACCGGATCGCCTTCAAGCGGGATTGAACCTCCACCAGCCATGCGAATCGAGCAATACCATAGTGGGCCGTCGTCGAGTCCAGCAATGCGCGCTCTCGGCAGATCTGAAGCAATGCATGGAGCAACTCTCAGCATGGAGAGACTGCAAAAGCCGGGAGATGCCGATAGACCAGTGCATCGGGCAATGGGATCGGTCTACCGCCAATGAGGTAGTTCCTCACGAATGCCATCCGCCGGTATGCCGAGTCTGCATCCCCAATGATCCCCATGGCGCGCAAGAAGTTCTCGTGCTCTTGTGTGAGTGGCGTTGGTCTTACCTCGGAGAGCAGCCGCTCAAAGAAATCCCGATGTGGCTGAAGCTTGGGAGGTAGGTTGTCCAGATCCTCCGCTGTTGGCTCATCGGCCAGCGGGGGAAGCACGGAGTCGTCCAGTTGCAGGTCATGTGGCAGCAAGGCCGCCAGGATGGCCGCGCGACAGATCGTCGGTGGACGGCGCGCCCACCAGATGTGCAGGCGGTTCTGTGGTGGGCGTTGCCGGGCATTATTATCCCGCTGGCACTCGGCCGAGAGCGACGCACATGGCAGACCGGCCTCAAGAAATGATGCTTTGGTCTTCACGAACGCCTGGCTCACTAGACCTCCTCCTGTTCCGTTTTTCCGGCGGCGCGTGTCACTCCGTTTCAACACCCCTCTCCTGGCAGACTTGCGCTGCTGCTTCATCCCCGAGGCATCATCAGGTGCCGATGGATGTCATATCAATGCCTAACGGCTCTGTAGCCACCTCGTCTGCATGGCTCTCCTGGCCCTCGCCGAACAGATCGCTCCTCGTCATCGAGAACAGTGTTGGCTCGGTCTCACGTGGCCGCTTCCGCTGACGGATCACGGCGTCTTCTTCGCCCTGTTCAGCGGGCTCTTCGTGGGTCAGTAACGTTCGCAGGGCGGCCCGACCCGCGGACTGCCGATACCCATAAAAGCACAGCGTGAACCAGTACAGCACGACTTCTGACGGCAGCTCTTCCAATCCCTCGCGGAACATGCGCCGCTGTTGCGGTGTAGCCAGCCAGCGGGCAGCTGAAAAGGCCAAGGCCAGCCGCATGCCATCTTCCGGCATGAGCCAGCGCGGCTCGGCTTGGGGGCCAAACGCCTCGGCCGAGATCGCACTGGGGGCTTCCGCCCGGGAGAGGAAGGGGCCGGCCATCTGACGGAGCCACAGGGTCGCCTCGGGTGTCGCTGAGGAGCCCAGAATCCGTCCGTCGGCTTCGCGGAGCGGTCGATGCGGATGTTGGGGAAAGAGATGCAGCTCCCAAATCTGGCCGCGTTTCGGCTCATGACGAACGCGCAGCCGAAAGCGCTCCATCAGGCACCTCCCGCTCGCCTGGTCCGCACCGGCACGATACAGCCCTCCATGTTCCCCTGGTTGGCGTTCATCAGCGCCGTCCGATAGATTTCCAGAGCCGCATCGGTCAGATCAACCGGAGGAATGAAGGTGAGACGCACGGTGATCGTGACCTCCAACTCGCCCTGGCTTTTGAAGGGCCAGACCGGAGAGAGCATCGCACGCACTTCCTCGAAACGCCCCTCAAACTCGGTGCGCACGGTTTCTTGCTTGCCGCTCACCTCACGCTGGCCGCTGGCCATGACGGATGTATGGGGCTGCGCCATCGGTGGGCGATCCGCCCAGGTGGCCAGCAGGGTATTATCGAAGGCGTCACGGTCGTTCACCGTGAGCGTGATTTCGGAAATCTGCACCTGTCGGAATCCACCCAACGTCTCCCACAGCTGGGTCAGCACTTCCCTGGGCGTGCCAGCGTGCGTGACCGGCTGTGGCCCCCGACCTGGGCGCAGGGCATCCAGTTCACGTGCCAGCGGGGATGCCGGATCGACGAGCACCCAGGCAGGGCCTATCTGAATGGCCGGTTCAGGGATATCACCCTGAGTGAAGAACATCTCGTCGGCCCCCTTTCGCCAGGCGGCCCAGCTGCCCTCCCGTACGCCTTGCCGCAGGACCGTCTCCAGGTGCGGACGCGTCAAATCTCTCCAAATGCCGCGGGCGTGGCGCTCCAGATCTTCCGTGGCCAATTCCTCCGCTCGGCTTGGCCAACAACGCGAGCGCAGCGTGAGGAGGGTGATGGGAGGCGCTTCAGCGACCCCTTCAGTCGTGGGGCGTGGATAGATGCCCTGGTCAAGGGCCGCCTGATACGTCCACACCTCCACGGCCTCGTCGAACCGCGGCGTTCCCGGCCATTCCTGGATCTCCTGAGCGCCAATGGCCAGGTTCGGTCCGCGCAGGTAGAGCACCCATCGATGCTCACGAGCCCCTTCCTGAAGCGCCTGCCAAAGCACGCTGGCCTCGGGCATCACGGGGAAGTGCGCACTCGCCTTGGCGGCTTCCATGAGGTGTCTCGTCGTCACACTGCCCACGTGATCAGCCCCCTGCCGTCGCCACAGGTGATCCCAGACCTCCTGGGGCGACATGGTCACCACGGGCATGATGCGATCGGCGATGGCGGCGGCGGGATCATACAAGAAGTGATTGGCTGCCAGCACGGGGGAGAGAGCATGGGCGTTGTCCCGGGTATAGACCTTCTTCTCGGCCTGATTGTAGTAGACCCAGAGCGCCTCGGGAATGGTCGTGAGCCCAGCCCGAAGGGTCGGAAAGAGGTCGGTCGCCCTGAGGACGATCGGCAGCTCAGGCTCCTTGCGGAGCCGGTCCCAGACCTCCTCTGTGGCGATGCGGCGTTCGTCTGGCAGCCACAGCGGCCGCCGGCGCACGACTTCGGGGGCCAGCACGACCGCTCCCTCAGCGTCAGCCTCCGGCACCAGCTTGGTGTTCTGCCGCAGGCACTGCAGGATCGGCCCTTCGGCCACCGCGTGGCGGATGTTGCGCCGCGTGCGAGCCGAGATGGTCTCGTCCGGCGTTTCGCCAAAATCGACCCGATAACACTCCAACAATGGCCCTCCAGGGCCAGCCGTAAATAAGTCGTCCGCCGACGCGCTCTCCCCCTTAGGAAAGGCGAGCACCCGATAGGCTTCCAGCAGCCTGGTGCGGACATTCACTTCCTGGACGCCGAACTTCTCCTGCACCTCAGCCAGGTCGTTCTCCAGGGCGACGAACTCTGCCGGGACCCCTGAGGCGCCCCGTTGGGCCTGTCGCTTCAAGGCTTGGTAGTCCATCGCGCTGGCCTGGGCCAGGTTGGCTTGCTCGGTCTCGATGTCCTTGCGGACCCGTTCCCAGGCCATGAGGTTCCGTACGGCATCCTTCAGCCCGGCGATGCGTGTGCTTTCCGCCAACAAGAAGATGAGGTTATTGCGGTAGGTGCGGGGACCTGCGTTGACGCCCTTCTGGGTGAAGAGCGCCTTTGGTCAAGTTCAGGCGATCGCCTCCCCCGACAGCACCGCATTCTTTGTCGTAATGCACGATGACCAGGCGCACCCGCTCCGCGGTGTCGGGAATGGCGGTATGGTCCTGCGGAAAAGGGATGACCTGAAAGGCGTTAAAGCCGGAATAGACCTCTTCGATCCAATCGTCCAGCGTCTCCCGGACCTCGCCGGGTTGGACTTCGGTGAGTCGCTCCTGGAAGCGTTTGTTGACCGATGCACGCGTGCGGAAGAAGTAGTGCTCGCCTTCGCGGCGCATGTACCAGGCCCGTCGTTCGGTCTCTTCCAACCCGCGCGCCACATACGCCAGATCGCAGCCAGGACGGCCGATCGCCAGGGCCACTTCCGAGGGCGTCATCCCCTTGGACCCGTCGGGCAGGCTATGCAGGAAGGTCACGAGTGCCGCCTCAGTGGCCGCGTGCCAGGGCCAACCTCCCTCGACCTGGTTGGCGTGCGTGCCCCCTTCGGACCGCATGACGTCGGCCTCCAGGCCACGCTCGAACGCCGTTCGTCCCAGTCGGCTCAAGATCTCGTCGCGGAGGTCGCTGCGGGTCAGATCGACATGGTGCGGTTGCAAGAGCAGCGTGCCTTTGAGCTGCTGCTTCCGGTCCCAGACGGCGCGCATGGTCCGGGCCACGAGCCGTAAGGCCCCGCGCGTGGCCTGGAATTCAGGGATGTCGGCGAGACGCTCGGCGAACAGGCGGATCAGCTCCGGATGGAAGGGGTAGCCGACGCGGATCTGCTCGATGTAGTTTGGCTCAAAGGCCCGACTATCAAGCTGCACCCCGGCATCACGCTGCTCCGCATAGTAGGCGGCGTACGCTTCTGCCACCTTGGTGGCTTGGGAGGCATTGACCTGCTCGAAAAGGCGGCGGCCGAGGACGGCGGCCCGCTCATACGATTGTGTTGGGGTCAGGTTACGGGCCTGCCGTGCGGCGGTCTGCTCCAGCTCATCGACGGTTTCGAGCACAGTGGGAATGAATTGCTTCAACTCGCCAGTCAGGCGGCGATTGGCATCTTGTTCGGAAGGCAGAGTGAGGATCACGGCCGTGTGGGGTCGTTGGGCCGCAATGCTGAAGAGCGTCTGGAAGAACGTCGGCCACTGGCTGTTGACTTTGCTACGCGGATGGTTCTCAGGCAAGGCAAAGGCTCGGGCCATATAGAGCACCAGTTCGTCCAGAAGGATCAAGACAGGCTGATCGCCCAGGGCCTCCCGCAAGTCTCCACGTCCAGGAACGACGCCCTGTTCGTCGTTCTCGCGCACCTGAGCATAGCCGACGAGACCGCCAGCCAGCAGCGCAATCTGGCCCCAGGGGGTATAGGTGCGAATCCGTTGGCCATCGATCTCATGCTCCTGCCCCCGTAGCGGATCGGACTCTTCTCCCACAAACGCGGCCACTCGAGCGGCACCGCGTGTGGGGAACCGATTGATCCCATAATCGGCCAGCCGCTCCGACAGGTGTTCACCTTCGCGTGCCACATGAACGGCCGCGATCAAGGCATGCGATTTTCCACCGCCGAAGCCTGTTTCTAAACGAAAAATTGGCGTTCCACCCTGCACGCCTGCCAGTCGCTCTGCGACGTCTTTGATGAGGAGTTTGAGGTTTTCGGTGGGGTGCGTGCCAGCGAAAAAACGGACGGCATCTTGGTAGTCGGGATGCGCTCGCTGACGGAATACCTCCCAGAGATCGGCGGCGAAGATCGCATCGGGTAATTCACCAGCCAGCACTTCGGGCCTTGGTTTGCATTGATCGAAAATCGAGGGCAAGGACGGCATGGCAGCTCCTCCGGCCACACTTGATGACTGGGCCAACTGTGCGGTCCCTCGTACATCACGCTACGTCGCCGAGAGTTGGCTTCCTGGAGGACAATGAACGTCAATATTGTCGAGAATTCATCGGGATCTTGGAGAATCTATACCACTGAAGGTGTCAAAGAGCGCAAGGCACAAGGCTTTCCGCTACCGCACGTGGTACGATAAGCTCCGACAGGTATTCAACGAAATTCGCAACCCAGCGGTTGTTGCAAACCTGTCAGGTGAGGAGCCTCTATTTTTTTGCCTGTGTGCTCAGCATAAGATGTCGAGCGTGCCCGAAATCTCCATTGAGCTACAAGCTTTAGGAACGATGGACAGCGAGAATCCATGAAGATTATACTCTATTATTATCAATATTGATCATAAATCACGGATGATCGAGTAGGAATGGCTTGCTATTATGCACCATCCTGGGCATCGAAGCCAACTGTAGTAACTAGAATGAATTGAAATTCCAAAGACGGCACCTTGCAAAGCAATGAATTTCGACTGCTGAATGTGAAGGCTATCCAATCGCGGTTCTATTTTTCAAGCTGTTAGAGGCGATCGGACCAAAGGTGGGGATAAAGAGGAAGCCCGGGCATAAGAAGAGGCGTTCGCCCGTTTGGGGTCCGAAAAAAGTCATTCGACGATGCGCAATAGCCCTCTCATGGACCAGTTAATGGCGAATTGGTTCGGACAGTGACAGGCAATCCGCTGTTCTGTGTCCATCTAGAGGACTGTCCGGGGTGTCTCTCCGATAGACTGCTAGCTGCCATTTTCCTTGTATCTGGTTTCAAGAAAAATGGACAAAGTCGAGTAAGAGCTGGCGCTGGTTTGCCACATCCCTGCTGGGACGGGATGAGGGAGCCATGTGGTGCATGCCTCCCTCGCCCGCCCCCGAACCCAGCTTATTCATTCCATTGCTGCACAGTTCCCATGCCACGCCGCAGAAAATCCTGCAGCGACTGAAATTGTAAGTAGGGATTGAAGCGCTTTTCGTCGCCGATGGTGGAGTATGGCCTTGCTGCATAGTTATGGCCTGGGAACACCACGGTGCGCTCGTCGAGCTTGGCCAGCTTCTGGGTCAAGCTGTCGTACATATCTTCCGGGTTACTGCCTGGCAGATCGCAGCGGCCGCAAGCACCGATGAACAGCGTATCGCCAGAGATGAGATGATTCTGTACCAAAAAGCACTGCGAGCCAGGGGTGTGACCAGGCGTATGCAGAAAGGTGATGTCCACGTCCCCAACCCGTGTGGTGTCGCCACTGTCGACCTTGACCAGATCCGACCACACAGCCTTCATGAACTCCGCTTCCACCTTATTGATATATACTTTGGCCTTGGTATGATTGAGCAAAGCTTCCACCCCATTGATATGATCGAAATGGCTGTGGGTGATGAGAATTTTCGTAATCGTCAGGTCCTGCTCCTGGGCCATGTCGACGATGCGATCCACCTCCCAGGCAGGATCGACGACCGCCACCTCACGGCTGTGAGGATCGCCGACGAAGTAGACATAGTTCGCCATTGGCCCCAGCTCAACTTGTTTCAAATAAATAGATGAGTTCACGTTAATAGCCCTCCTGAAAATGGAGCATAGCACGCTAGTCATGCATAGGAATAGCCATGACAACGCACAGAATCACATCGTCAGTCGAGATTCCGACGGCCACATCATATATCATGATACGTTATCATACACGATTACGATACATTTTTCCCTATTTCATCAATAAGACTTCGGCAACCCTAAGACATGTTCTCCAATGTAATTTAACGCCATCTGCTGCGATACGGGGGCAATCTTGTAGAGTCGAATTTCGCGCCAGAGTCGCTCGACGTCAAACTCCTTGGCGTACCCGAAGCCCCCATGCGTCTGCAAGGCCCAGTCACACGCCTCAAAGCCAGCTTCTGCGGCCCGCAACTTGGCAATGTTCGCCTCTTTCCCACAGGGATGGCCGTGGTCGAACAGCCACGCGGCCTTAAACACCATGAGCTCGGTGCATTCCAGCTTTGAATACGCATCGGCCAGGGGGAACTGGATCCCCTGATTTTGGCCGATCGGTCGCCCGAAGACCACCCGTGATTTGGCGTAATCGACGGCGCGGGCGAGAGCCGCCCTGCCGATGCCTATGGCCTCGGCAGCGATGACGATACGCTCGGGATTGATGCCATCCAGGATGTGATAGAACCCTTCGCCCTCCTGGCCGATGAGGTCGTCACGGTGGACGTGGAGCTGATCGATGAACAGGGAATTCGAATCCACCGCGTGCCGACCGAGTTTGTCGATTTCCTGGAGACGACAGGCGTTGGGGTCTAAATCGGCCATGAACAGGCTCATGCCCTTGGTTTTCCTGGTTACCTGATCGAAGGGAGTAGTGCGGGCCAGGAGCAGCGTCTTCTGGGCATATTTGGCATTCGAGGTCCAGACCTTTTGACCGGAGACTACCCAGTCATCGCCATCCCGTACGGCGCGCGTCGAGATGCGGGTCGTATCCGTCCCAGCGTCGGGTTCGGTCACGGAAAATGCCATGCGCAGCTCACCCGAAGCTAATCGGGGTAGATAGCGACGCTTTTGCTCCTCTGTCCCATACTTGATGATAGGCATGGGCGGGAAGATGCCGAAGTGAATGGGCGCGCAACCCGTCGTGCCGGCTCCCGAGGCGGCGATCTCCAGCAGGAGAATACACGCTTCCGTAATTCCCAATCCGGCCCCGCCATATTCCCGTGGCATGGCGATACCGAGCCAACCAGCTTTGGCGAACTCGTCAAAGAACTCGTGCGGATACTCGCCGGTTTTATCTTTGTTCCGCCAGTACTCCCATTCGAACTTGCGAGCCAGATTGCGCACTTCGGTGCGAATGAGCTCTTGCTCCTCCGTAAAGCCGAAATCCATCGAAATTCTCCTTGGACCTGCTCCTGTTGCGATGCAGACGAACAACGAGATTATGCCTTATCGTACTCATTCATCCAGGGGTGGGCAAGAGAATTGACATCAGCCTGGGGAGCTTATATCCTAGCTTAAAGTGGGGCCTTGCCATTGGTCCCAGCCCGTCTGATGTGATGCACACGTTATTGACGCTACCCGGAATGGATACATAAGCGTCATGGGCGACACTGCTCTGGCAGATCTCCGCGTATTGGACCTGACCCATTATATTGCAGGTCCATATTGCACCAAGCTCCTGGCGGATTACGGTGCCGAGGTGATCAAGGTCGAGCGCCCTGACGGTGGTGACCCTGCCCGTCGCTATGGCCCATTCCCGCATGACCAACCCCACCCTGAGAAGAGCGCTCTTTTCCTCCACCTGAACACCAATAAGCGCGGCATCACCCTCAATCTGAAAACCTCGGCGGGGGCAGATCTGTTCACCGAGCTCGTGCGTCAGGTGGACGTCGTGGTCGAGAACTTCAGCCCACGCGTCATGCAGGAACCTCGGGTTCACCTACGAAACATTGGAACGATTGAATCCCTGCTTGGTGATGACGTCGATTTCCAACTTTGGACAGAGCGGTCCATATCGGGACTATAAGGCCCAGGACATCCTCATGTATGCCATGGGTGGCGCCATGCACCAGACCGGTGTCGCGGAGCGCGAGCCTATCAAAATGGCCGGGAATCTGATGCAGTATCATAGTGGCACGATGGCGGCAACGGCGACGCTGGTCGGAGCCTGGGGAGCACAGGTCCAGGGCATCGGCCAACACATCGACGTATCCCTCTTTGAAACCCACGCCGGTACCGTCGATCGCCGCTCCACCTTCCTAGCGGCCTACGCCTATGCCGGCGAAACCATTCAACGCCAGACCTCTGGATCGCAGGGGATGCTGCCGCGTGGCATTTATCCCTGTCAGGATGGCCACGTCTGTATCCATGTGACCAGCGAATGGTGGCCCCGTCTGGCACAAATGCTGGAGCGCCCGGATTTACTCACGAACCCGAAGTTCGCCACCGCGGCCGCACGGATGAACGTCGAGCATCAGGGCGAGTTCGACGCCCTGTTCTACCCCTGGCTGTTGGAGCGTACGAAACAGGAGATCATGGAGCGAGCGCAGGCGGCTCGGGTGCTGGCAACCGCCGTGAATACTCCAGAAGATGTCCTGCACGATCGGCATTTTCGGGCGCGCGAGTTTTTCGTTGAGGTCGATCATCCGGACGCTGGTTGCGTGACGCAGCCGGGCCCACCCTTTCGCATGGCCGAGACCCCCTGGCGCATTCGACGCTGTGCCCCACGCCTAGGTCAGCACAACGAGGAAATTTACGGGGGAATGCTGGGCTTAAGTCAAGAAGAAGTGATGGTGTTGCGCGAGCAGGGAGTCATCTAGACGACTGCCTTGTGGGTTTTTTGTTGTGTGAGAGAAGCTATGAGTGCACTGCCGCTGGAAGGCATCCGCGTCCTGGACTTTACCGTGGTATGGGCCGGGCCGTTCGCCGCCATGCTGCTGGCAGACTATGGAGCGGAGGTGATTCGCGTCGAATCGCTGAGGTTTTTCCCCAGCGTAACGCGGGGTCTGACGGCTTATCCCGACCGGGAAGTGAGCCGCACGATGCCGGGGTATGGGTGGGCCTATCCCGACCGCGAGCCGGGGGCTCGCCCCTGGAATCGACATCCGATGTTTAACCCTCACGCCCGGAACAAGCTCGGGATGACGGTGGATCTCAGCCGCCCCAGAGGCCGTGAGCTCTTCACCAAGCTGGTGAGCGTCAGCGATGTGCTGATCGAAAACCACTCAGCTCGATTTATGGAAAATCTCAGCTTAACCTATGAGGTGCTGTCGCGCAGCAAGCCGGACCTGATCATGGTGTCGATGCCCGCCTTTGGCATGAGCGGTCCGTACAAGTATTATCAGGGATTCGGGATCAATGTCGAGTCGGTGTGCGGCTTGACCTGGCTGCGAGCGTATCCCGATGGCGATCTGACCGAGACCAGCTCTACCCTGCATATGGATGCCGTGAGCGGCGCTGGAGCGGCATTCGCCATTATGGCCGCCCTCCTCTACCGGCGGCGCACCGGCAAGGGCCAATGCATCGACTTCTCCCAGGCCGAGAACCTGATGCAGTCGATCGGTGAAAGTCTGATGGATTACACCATGAATGGCCGTGTCCAGACGAGCCTGGGTAATCGGCACCCCTTCATGGCCCCGCACGGCTGCTATCCCTGCCGAGGAAGCGATCGCTGGGTGGTCATTGCCATCGCCACCGACGCGGAGTGGGACAGTTTTTGTCAGGTGCTGGGACGTCCGGAGTGGGCCTGTGACGCACGCTTTGCCGACGCGGCTGGTCGCTATCGGCATCAGGATGCCTTGGATGCTCATCTCACAGCCTGGACCCAGCAGCACCATCCGTGGGAGATTATGACACGGCTGCAACAGGCCGGCATCGCGGCTGGCCCGGTAATGCGCGAGCCTGACCTGTTTACCGATCCGCATCTGCACGCCCGCGGCTTCTTTCAGGTGGTGACCCAGGCCGAAGCCGGGACATACCCATATCCCGGTGTGATGTGGACGATGTCGAAAACGCCGGCCCCATTCCGGCAGCCCTCCAGTGCGGATGGGTGAGCATAATGACTACGTCTATCGCGAGCTCCTGAAGCTCAGCGCTGCAGAGATCGCAGCGCTTCGCGCCGAGGGCCACATTGGAATGGACTTTCTCGGAAGGGAGGACCCAAATGCCAGCGATCCCCGAGTATGAGATCTATGCCATGAAGTATGCCGAGCGCCAGGCGGACCTATCCACGTTCATGCTGGGCGTCGAGCCCGGTCGTGAGACGATCACCATCGACTACTTCGTCTGGCTTCTGCAGGGGGGAGCTGAGCCGATTGTCGTCGACACCGGCTTTACACCGCAGATCGCCGAGGCACGTAAACGCAAATATATCGCTAGCCCGGCCGACCAGCTCCGCAAGCTGGGGGTCGATCCCACCGATGTAAAAAAGGTGCTTGTCTCCCATCTGCACTGGGATCATTTTGGCGGCTTCGGCTTCTTCCCCAATGCCACATTCTATCTACAGACCAAGGAATATCAATACTGGACAGGTCCCGTGATGCGCTTCCGCGCGGCACAAGGGTCGGTTGAAGCCAATGATATGGTCGAGCTGGTGACGACTGAATATGCAGGGAAGGGTGCACTTCGTCGATGGTATTGAAGAGGTCGTTCCCGGCATCTCGCTGCACTATGTCGGTGGACATACTGCCGGTATCCAGGTGGCACGGGTCAACACGCAGAAGGGCCACGCTGTTGTGGCATCGGATGCCTCGCACCTGTTCAGGAATGTTGAGGAAAATACCCCCGCGAACTTGATCACGAACCTGCCCGAGATGTTCAGCGCCTTCGACGCTATTCGCGGACTCTCTTCAGGCCCGAATCTCTGGTTGCCCGGCCATGACCCGGCCGTTCTGCAGCGCTTCCCGACGCACAGTGCCGGTATCGCCTATGTGAAGTAACGCAACAGGACTGGAGTGAGGGAGCTACCGCACACTGCAGCAAAGGAGGATCTATGGCACAGATGACGGGTGGGCAGGCAGTCGTCCAGGCACTGCAGCGAGAAGGGGTCGAATATGTGTTCGGCCTACCAGGTGTACAGATTATGGGGATCTACGACGCCTTCTATGGGCAGTCCGATGTGAAGCTGATCACCGTGCGCCATGAGCAAACCACCGCCTATATGGCGGATGGCTATGCTCGGGTGACCGGAAAACCGGGGGTGGGCCTGGTGGTGCCAGGACCAGGGCTGCAAAATGCCTCGGCGGCGTTGGGCACCGCCTATTCCTGCTCATCGCCAGTGCTGTTGGTGGCGGGCCAGATCGAGAGCTACATGCTGGGGCAGGACAAGGGGGCGCTCCATGAGATCAACGATCAACTTGATATCGTTCGTCCGATCACCAAGTGGTGCGAGCGCGTCTTGAGCGTCGAGAAAATCCCTGCAGCCATCCATGAGGCCATGCGTCAGATGCAGACCGGAAGGCCACGCCCTACGCTGGTGGAGGTGCCCCCTGACGTGCTGGCCACAGTCGCCGACGTGACCCTCCCCACCCCTGAACATTATGCTCCGTTGTCGCCCGATCAGACCGATATCCAGCGCGCCGCCGAGTTGCTCGCCACGGCCAGAAAGCCGCTGATCTGGGCCGGTGGTGGAGTCATTGTGGGGGACGCGTCGGCAGAGTTACAAGCACTTGCGGAAGCTCTGGGGGCTCCAGTCGCTACCACGCCGGAGGGTAAGGGAGCGATCCCCGAAGATCATGCGCTGGCGCTCGGCGTAGGCTATTATGGACACGGTGCGCCGTCTTATGCCGCACCGCGTGCCGACGTGATCCTGGCTGTTGGCACGCGCCTCACCGGTCAGATGCGTGGACCGACTGCCCCCATAGCCCCGCAGCGGCTGATTCATCTGGACGTCGATGCCGCGGTGATCGGGAAGAACTATCCAGCTGACATCGCCCTGGTTGGGCATGCGAAGCAGGGACTGCAGATGCTCCTGGAGGCTGTGCGCACGCAGAAAGTGCCTCAAGAACGCTGGCCGCGTCAGGAACTAGACGAAATTATCCGCGAGAACGCTGCGTGGGTGCGGCAGCAGGCACCACTACAGTGTGAAATTATCGGGCAATTGCAGCAGGTGCTCGACGACGATGCCGTGGTTGTCAGCGGTATCACCAACGTGGGCTACTGGTCGCATTTCGCGCTTCGCGTCCGGCGCCCTCGCACGTACCTGAGCGCGTCTTATTTTGCGACGCTGGGCTTTGCCTTCCCCACTGCCCTGGGAGCGAAGGTTGCTGCCCCCCATCGTCAGGTCGTCAGCCTATCGGGTGACGGGGGCTTCATGTATGCGCTGCCTGAGCTGGCAACCGCCGTGCAGTATGGCATCAATCTGGTGGCATTGGTGTTTGTCGACGGCGCCTTCGGGGCGTCCAACAATGACCAGCGCACGCGCTATCAAGGCAGGGTCGTGGGGACGAACATTCACAACCCCAACTTCGCGCAGGTGGCAGAGGCCTTCGGGGCAAAGGGCATGCGGGTCGAGCCAGATAAGCTGGCAACTGCATTAGAAGAGGCGTTTGAGGCCAACCGGCCGACGCTAATCGAGGTGCCGGTGCCGACGATGGCGCCACCATTCCAGATCCCGCCGCGTGGAGAGTAACGGTGCCCCTTGACTATATTGGCCAATCAATTTCCAGGGCAGCGCAAGTGGCGTGGAGCGCCTCAGTGGTATGACAGGCAATTTATTCCACATCTGGCCCCCACGGCCCTCATCGGCTCGAGGGCCGCAACCCGATCCGATTTCGCATCCCTGACCACGAAGGTTTCATCGAGAGTGCAGTCGCGAAAGCTGGAGCCCCTGAACACATAACACATTGCTCGCGGTTCTGGTGCGCAAAGTACGTGAGAGAGGGAAGAGAGGCATGATCTCTTGGGGGGTATTATGTCCCATGGCTGGACACCATACCCCATTGCGGGCATGTGCCTCCCCATCACGAATCGCCTCATGCCTCTTGCAGCTTTCTTCCCTTAGGGCTTTCCTCGCCTAAGCGCAGCATTTCCGTGCCAACCGGCCTGGGATTTGCCCATAGGGAATGTCATTTTCTCGCTTTGTGATGCCAGCATGGATCTGGACGCCCAGTCTTGCTCGTGAAGTAGGGCGCATCTGGCAGCGCCAGGAGGGCCAGATCGAGGCCTCAACTCAGCAGATGAGGCTCTCGTGCAAAAAGGAAGGGAAAGAATCTATGCCTGGGATACGCATTGTCATCATCGGTGGGATGGCTGGAGGGGCGAGTGCTGCGGCGCGAGCCCGTAGGCTGTCTGAGGAGGCTGTGATTACTGTCGTCGAACGCGGCCCGCATGTATCCTTTGCCAATTGTGGCCTGCCCTATTTCGTCGGCGGCGAAATCGTTGGCCGGGACGCCCTGCTGATTCATACCCCCGAGAGCCTGCGGCGCCGCTTTAATGTCGATGTGCATGTGCTGACCGAAGCCGTGCACATCGACCGTCGGACGCGGGAAGTCGAGCTCCACGATCTCACGTCGAACACGTCTTACCGAGAAGCCTATGATGCGCTGGTGCTTTCCACCGGAGCGGGGCCCCTGAAACCACCGATCCCAGGCATAGAACGACCAGGGCATTTCACTGTACGGAACATTCCAGACGTCGAAGCCATTATGGCCTGGATCAATGCGCATCAGGCGTGCCGAGCCGTAGTCGTGGGGGGCGGCTATATCGGCCTGGAGATGGCCGAGCAGTTGCACCGGCGAGGGCTCTCCGTAGCTCTCGCCGAGGCGCTTCCCCAGGTGATGGCACCCCTGGATCCGGAAATGGCTGCGTGGCTGCATCAGGAATTACGTCGCCACCAGGTCGCGTTGTATCTGAATGATGGCGTGGCCGCCTTCGAAACCCCGGCTGCCGGCGAACGAGCGGCGGCATCGGTGGTCGTGCTGCGGAGCGGCGCTCGACTGCCCGCCGACCTAGTCATCCTCGGGCTTGGGGTGCGTCCTGAGATCGATCTGGCACGCGATGCAGGGCTGGAAATCGGGGAACATGGCGGCATCCGGGTGGATGAGCACTTGCAAACCAGCGACCCGCATATCTGGGCTGTGGGCGATGCGATCGAGGTGCGCGATGCGGTCACCGGCGCCTGGAGTCTGATACCGCTGGCGGGGCCAGCAAATCGGCAGGGCCGCATCGCGGCAGACAATATCTGCGGACGTAGCTCGCGTTATCAGGGGACGTGGGGAACCGCGATCCTCCGCCTGTTTGACTGCACTGCAGCCTGCACCGGCGCTAGCGAGAAGACGTTACGCAGGGCCGGCATCCCATTCGAGGTGGTGCATCTGCATCCAGGCTCGCATGCCGGTTATTATCCTGGTGCCACACCGCTAACACTGAAGCTGCTCTATGCTCCAGGCAGCGGCAAACTGCTGGGTGCTCAGGTGGTCGGCGCCGAGGGAGTGGATAAGCGCCTCGATGTGTTGGCCACAGGGCTGCAGGCCGGGATGACAGTGCATGATTTGGCCGATCTGGAGCTGGCCTATGCACCGCCGTTTAGCTCGGCGAAAGATCCGGTGAACCTGGCGGGCATGGTGGCGCAGAATGTCCTGCATGGCGATGTAAAGGTCATCCAATGGCACGAACTCGCGGGGCTCGACCCCAGCAGCAGCTTAGTCCTCGACGTGCGCGACGACGCCGAGCGCCGGGAGGGATCGGATCCCCGGCTCGGTGCATATACCGCTGCCAGCGTTGCGGTCGCGTCTTAGCGAATTGCCGAAGGACCGTGAAATCATCCCTTACTGCCGCTCCGGGCAGCGCTCCTACTATGCCAGTCGCATCCTCCTTCAGCATGGCTTCCGGGTACGCAACCTCAGCGGGTCTTATCGTACTTGGCAGACGGCGACGCACGACGACTGAACGGGGCTGTGCCAGTGGCGCGAGGGCGACTTGTCAAGCGATACCCTGATAGACCATCGAGACGACGCACTGTTTGAGCATGTGGCAGCTGTTCATGCGGTCATGATAGACGTCGATTTTCACCTGGCCAGCTGGCTGCGCAGATGATGATTGCCATGGTGCTCTACCAGGCGTGTACTGCCGGCCATACCTCTGTTAGGGCGCACGAATACGAGCGTCAACCCCCTCTTTCCATGGGCGAAAGCGGCCGAGAAGGCAACGCGTTTGACCACGCTTGAACTGCTTGCGCTCATGGCCATCTTCTTCCTGACCAGCGTGATCAGCGTCGTAACGGGCAGCACATCGCTCATTACCGTCCCCGCTCTATTACAGTTCGGCATTGACCCTCGCGTAGCGGTGGCGACGAATATGTTTGCCCTCACCTGTATGAGCCTCGGGGGTACACTCTCCTTTATGGGGAGCAAGACGATCGACCGGAGGCGCCTGCCCCTGCTGGCGGTGCTCACCCTGATCAGCTCTATCATCGGCGCACGACTGGTATTAGTGGTTCCCGCCAGGAGCATGCCCTTCCTCATCGCCATCTTTATGCTGACCATTGCGGGGTTTTCCCTGATCAAACAGGAAGCGGGTATGACCCCGGACGAGGTGGCACCCTCACGCGGTGCGGAAGTCGGCGGCTATGCGGTGACGTTTCTCCTGGGGATCTATGGGGGGTTTTTTAGCGGTGGCTATGTGACCCTGCTCACGGCGGCCTACGTTGCCCTCTTCGGCATGACATTTATCCGAGCCGTGGCGACGACCAAAGTCATCAACATTGTCTCCTCACTGGTTGCCACCATCGTATTCGCCCTCCTTGGGCTCATCGATTACCGGCTTGGCATCCTCTTGGGGGTAACCATGTTCCTAGGCGGAATCATTGGGGGGTATGCTGCGCTCAGAATGCAGAACGTCTGGTTGCGGCGTGTCTTTCTCCTGACGGTCATCGTCCTCGCGCTGAAAACCCTCCTGTATGACATCGCCTGGAAGATGCTGCACGCATAGACGGGGCCGGTGTCAACATCACCGTCGTCACTCCTGAGCCCGTCAGTTGGGGCACGTGCAGCGTGTGCCCCCGGTCTGCCGAGAACGTACGGCTATAGACGGGGCTCGAAGCATGTCAAGCATGCTTGTCCGCCCACCAGGCCCTGCGCGATCAGAACAGCCTTTTTCCCACGCCTCGCCCATGGCCTGTGCCCAGGACGCGCCGGATGATGACGCGACACCACAGGCGACACCCCGACAAGAGGGCTCTGCAACTGGCGAGAAGGCACGAGGTGCGACGACCATCATGACGATCACCCATAGCGCCCCGTCAAGCGCTGCCATGATCTGCCGTGATCTCCGAGGGCTCCCAATCCCGCCTGAACTCTAGGAAGCCGCTAGTGATCGGAGGCGTGCGGCCCATGATCAGCACGCTGGGCCATAAACCAGTGGTGGATGGCCATCACCAAGGCGGGCTCCTTCGCCGTGTACCGAATCTGTGCGCCATCGGGCAATGGCAAATACTGGATGTCGATCTGCCCAGCCCCAGCTTTTAGCTCGGCCAGCCCGGGCATCGCCTCGCCATGAATCTTGGCTGGGTCAGAGAAGTCACCGCGTTGAAACTTTTCCGCCTCTTCCTTGAGGTGGGCTTGAATGAGGGCGATCTGCTCGTGGTTTGCAGGGTCCTTCGCCCTGACGGTCTGCAGGCCGCCGTCGTTCAGGGACTGGAAGACATGCATGGTCTGCTCGAGATCGAAGGGCATGACTTGAGCGCCGCGGGTGGCAATCTCGCCTTGACGGGCCGCGGTACCGGATCCTTCCATGCCGGAAACCGCCCCGACCATGGTCATTACTAGCAGGAGCGCGCTCACACCCAGTAGCAGGATGGTTTTGTATGGACCCCTTGAGCGAATAGAGGTAACGTTCACGTCGAGCCTCCTTTCAATGCTGATGTCGTGGGTCTCCCTGCACTAGTGAGTAGGTAGGGGAACCGCTCCTCGTATTTGTGCGGGAAGACGGATCGGATACTTCACGCAACGCTTCTCCAATGCCTCGTAGACCTCTGGCTTGGCGCAGGCAATATCGGCCTGACAGCCCACTTCCTTGCCTCGCTTCTGCTGGCGCTTGATCTCTGGGAGCAGCAGTCCGTCCCAGTCCTCGACGCTGTGAACGTTGCCGGGCCACAGCTTGGCGGCCAGGCAGTCACCATCCCGCTTGAACAGCAGGAGCGGGTGATAGCAGGTGGACTCGAAGTGTCCTTTGTAGGCACTGTGTTCTTGCTGACCGTAGACTGGGATCTCGGTGCTGTTCATGTCTAGCACCACCGAGGCGAATCGATCGCTTCCGCCCTGCTGATCAGCTCGCGATTGATCGCCTCCAGACCGGCAAGGTTTTCTTCTTCGGCAAGCAGTTCCGTCTCAAAGGAATGCAACCTCGAAGCCAGCGCCGTGCCCCGTTCCCAGATTTTCTCCAAACCGATGAACTGAAGGGTCGGGCCCGCCGACACCCGTTCGGCATCATTCAGATCTTCATAGCCCGCCAGCCGGCTGTAGATCAACTGCCGTAGCAAGTCGGCCACTGGAAATTACGTGTTGCGCCCACGATCCATGTCGGTCAGATACCGCTCGATCAGCGCGTCCATCCCAACTGCTCTTCCACCTTTCGAAGCACCATCATCCCGCCATCCGAGGTCACTCACGATCCCTGAAAATCGACCCGCAAGGAGCTATTGAAGGATAGCTGCAACGGCTCGTTTTGTTTCTCACCCATGGGGTATGGCCCTCCGGAAGGCCATCCTCATGCTGGAACCTGCATGAATCTTCGTGTTGAAGGTCAGTCTAATTCAGGCATAGTGATTGTAAATCGACCATCAGGGCTCAATAATCTAGCACCTTGTTAGCGGCGATGATGAGCTCTGCGAGGCCACCCTCCTGGGCCATCTGCGCACCGGGGCGTAAGGATTTCTCATCGAGTCCCGCTGCCATGGCACAGTGGCGACAGACCATCACCTTGCCTCCAGCCTTCACAAAGGCATCGTAGGCTTTGGCGGCTGTGCCGCCCTGACCCCACTGCAGATCAAGGGGCTGTCGTGCATCGGCCAGGCGCACGCCTTCCAAATCAAGCATAAGCGTGACCTGCGCCCCCTTTGATTGCATGAGCTCGGCAATCGTCAGGGCCATGAGGGCCGCATGCAAATCATCCGTGTAGTGCTGCAGGTGCACGACGATCTGCTGTTTCCCCTGCGCACCGGCCAGGACACCCCCGATCCCCGACATCGTGAATAACACGCTGAGGCCGGCCACCACCGCCACGAGAGTTCTCATCCTGTTCATGGTATCCTCCTTGGTTCCCAAGAGCCCCTGTTGAAACCTCTGTCATAGCACAAACGGCGCCACTCAAAACATCCTCCAGCTACTTCACTGGTGCTTCCACCGACAGCTGGCCTGCCCGCTCGAACGTGAGCGTCACCGACACCGCGTCGCCTGGTTTCAGGTCACGCGTCAGGCCGAGTCAGCATCATGTGATAGCCCCCCGGTTTCATTTCGAGCGTCCCACCTGCCGGCACCGCAAACTTGGGCAGCGGTCGCATCATCATGGTGCCACCTACCGCGACCGTTTCGTGCAGCTCCACGGTGGTGGCCGCACTCGAGATTGCGGACACGAGGGCATCGGACTCGCTCCCATGGTTGCGGATCGTGACATAGATGGCACCGTTCCCCGTCATCGTCGGGCCCTGATGTGGCGTCCCTTGCCCCTCCGGCGCCATCATGGGGGCTCTGCGGACCCAGGCGTTTTCAAGCTGGATCGTCTGTGCGTCGGGACCTGTTTGTCCAGCCCAGGCATCCCCGAGCGTAATGAGCGCGAACATGGCCAGGAATGCACTCACCGGGAGCGTGTGTCGCATGGTCTATCCCCCCACAGGGTCTTACTCAAACTCTCCAGAAAGGGAGGGGATCAATTTTCTAGTGATGCAAGTGACTCGGCATGCTAGATTCACATCCATGGGAATTTCTCCCCACCCTCCTCCTGGGACCCCCAATATGGGCGACCTGTGCTCTTCGGACAGGTCGTTGAGGCTGCCAATGACTCGAAGCGTGGTGCCCGTGATCGGAGAGTTGTGCCATGAACCAGTGATGCAGCGTCACAACCAGCGCGGGATCCTTCGTGCTGTACCGAATCTGCGCGCCATTTGGCAATTGGGAAAACATTTATCCTCGGTTCGCTCATATTTGCTGCAAGCGATTGAAAATATTGCGGAGCGACCTTAAAAAGGCGAGTTTTTTGACGTCCAAAAACTCTTGCAATCATCACTGGTGACAAGAAATGAGCGAACCGAGGGCATTTATACTCACGGTTCGCTCATTTTTTAGACCAGTTCCAAACATTGCCCTATAACTCGTTGATTTTCGGAACCCTCGTACAACCTGACGGTCACTCCACAGCACACGGATGGGTCCACGGGGCCGAACAAGCCAAGAGCAGACGGACCGTCAACTTTCAAAAACTCTGTGATTTCAAATCCTTGTCAAATGTTGAAAACCGTCGAAAAAATGAGCGAACCGTGAGTTTATAAGCCCAACATCGATACTGCCGTTCCGATCAACACCACCCAAATGATGTCGACCTTCAAGAGCAAGGCGGCCATTGCTGTGCTGGCCAGGAGGACCCGGAGGAGATCCCATGGGATATCTAAAGCAAAGCGAAGCGTAACCGTGGACATGAGCCCCACAGAAGAACACATGATGCCATCGATCGCTTGCTGAAAGGACACCGACCGCCGTAGCCTATCAAAATAGGGCGCAATTCCCACCACAATCACGAAGGAAGGGAGAAAGACACTGACGGTGGCGATCATCCCTCCGACAACGCCATACAGCGAGTAGCCAACGAAGGTTGCAGTCATGACGATTGGCCCCGGAGTGATCTGCCCCAGCGCAATGCCGTCGAGGAACATGGAGGCATCCATCCACGAACGGGTCTCGACGATCTCGTGGAACATGAGCGGCACCGAGGCGAACCCTCCCCCAAAGGCAAAGAGGTCAATCCTGAACATGAGAATCGCAAGCTCGAACAGCCTACGTTCAACGCGGAAAAGGAGAGCACATGCCAACACCGCCAGCGCCACGAGCCACACAAGAGGCCGTGTCGAATGGAAATCTCTGGCTGCATCAACGGTCAGATCCGGGATCGATGGTCTGTGGGGTAGGGCAAACCCGAAAACAGCCGACAAGAGGATAACTGGGATGGGATGGATCCCCCATGCAAACATCCCCGCAGCTACCAAAGCGATGATCACGTGCCTCCACTGTTTCAGCGAAGCTCTGCCAAAAGAGACAGTCGCATTCGCTACTATGGCCACAATGAGGACCTGAAGGCCGCGAAAGGCCGAGATCCCGGTCGGTAGATGAGACCAGCGTCCATAGAGAGCCGAGAGCATCATCATGAGCAGAAACGACGGGAGGCCAAAGCCGATGAAGCTCGCCGCTGCACCGGCCACACCCCGCACGCAGAAGCCGATATACGCGGATAGTTGCATGGCCGTGGCCCCAGGAATCGTTTGGCACAGCGCCACACCATCACGAACAGTCCCTTCATCAAGCCATTTCCTGCGCTCAACGACGGTCATCCGGATATAGGCAATCATCGCCGGTCCGCCGAAGGCCGTCGCTCCCAATCGGAGAAATGCGCCGAACAGGTGCACTAAGGGGAGGGACTGACTCACGTGTTGAACTGGCTGTGGGTGCGTGTCCGCCAACATCGCCTCCATTGTGCGTGCCTGATCAGGCTGGTTATTTCCCGATGGGCAAGGTCAAAATCGGCGGTAGTGCTACACAGGTAATGCTGCGGCGACCCTCGTGAGATTGTAGTAGCAAATGAAATACTTGATCGCACCGATGTGATGCGCCAGCTTCTTGGAGAACGAGAGGGTCTCACGTACCAGACGCGAGACACGCTGCCTCAGCGTGTTGTTGAAGCACTCGATGTGATTGGTTTTGCGGGCTTTCTTCGTGATGGCTTTGTGCCGATCCGCCGGAATCACTCCGTGATAGGTGTCGTATTGATCCGTATGGAACGTGGCCTGTTCGCGGTACACCACGGAGATCTTGGCCCACAGCTCTTTGGCACTGTCACGACTGCGATCCCCAACATGAAACGCAATGATCCTGGCGGTGATCGGCGTCCATCGCGATCCAGATCCATTGCTTGTTCGCCTTTTTCTTCACAAAGCTCCACATCTCATCGGCTTCGGCTTCCAGCTGTCGAATCACCACGTCTGTTGGACGCGGTGGGAGCTCGGACATGTAAGTCATCGGGACAGGCCGCAAAGCGCTCCACCATAAAGTGCAAGAGCCAGGTGAGGCTGACGCCCACGGCACGGCAGATCCCACGCAGCGAGATGCGCTCGCGCAGCAGGTGTTCAATCAGGGTGCGCTGCTCATCCGCAATGATACGGTCTTCGGCCGTGGCCACAAACTGGCGCTCACACGCTTGACACTGATGATTCTGCTTCCCATGGCGGGTATGACCATTTTTCTTGTACCGGGTCGATCCACACTCTGGGCACGCCTCTCTGACGACCATGGCTGCTGTTGGTCTCCCTGCTTTCGGGTCTGTTTTTGACCAACAGTAGCACGGAATTGAGTCGCGAGCATTACCTGTGTAGCACTACCCGCATGCTTACGTGGTTACAGATGAGTTGGAATCCGCTCCGCTCCGCGTTGCGGCCTGAGCTGCTGCCGGGATCAGCGGTGACGATCGCCAACTCACACCCGGCATCGGCGGCGACCGCCAGCCGGGCCTCGATCAACGCCCGCTGCACCCCCCGACGGCGAAAGGCCGGGAGCGTAGCGGCGCCTCCGAGCACTGCGGCCTCACCGACGACCATCACGCTCGCCGCGCCCACGGGCTGGCGGTTGAGCAGGGCGATGAGGGCGGTCACCCTGGACCGCGAGCGGACCATCTGGTTCCAGATGATCACCCGGTTGCGGTCAGCGTCATGCGTGTACTCAAAGCCGTCGAGCAGGATCGTGGACCAGTCCGTGGCCGTGGACTCATCGACCTTGTGCACCTCCGCCGCGATGGCATGCGCCTCTTGTCTGCTCGCATTAGCATGGCGGCGTGGGAGAGCCTGGGCATAAATGTTCCGAAAACGGACCAGTTGGTAACCGCGCTGGCCGAGCAACCGCAGCAGGGAACGATCGACCATGGAGGCGATCTCGATCTCTGACGGCACACCTTGGGCGGCATAGAAGGTCTCGACGCACTCCACGTCGTCGCGACTGACGGGCCCGTGCAGTCCCATGGCCATGGCTCGGTTCGAGAAGAAGCCAGTACCAGTAAAGATGGCGCGACCTCCAGCCACGGGGAGCCAGCACGCCCTCGACTCTGGGTAGCAAGCCGCCATCCCCTCGGCAAACGTGCTGCGCTCTGCGGCGATGGCGGCCTCGATCCTCTGGAGGAGTGCGCGGTCAACAATCATCGGCGTGCCTCCATTATGTCATCCACATGAGTCGCGAGCCTCGTCACGTTGGACCACGGCCGTCGCTGCGCACGGGCGACTCCCCTCTCCAAACCGCGTCATCATTGACTCTGTTGGTTAACTCACCCTTAACAGAGCACTGTCTGGCGTGACAAGGGATGAGGGGCCAACTGGGCCAAGTGGCCCGGCTTCCGCCGACGCTCCCCCAACGGTTCACCCCAGAGCCAAGCGATCACCCGCACCACATGCATGGCCGCGGCGGTGAGGAGGTGCTGGAGGCGCGTGCGCGCTAAGCCGATGTCGCGACTCTGACGCAGATCAAAGCGCCGGATGCCTTGCGAGAGGCTACTCTCCACCCCAGACCGTCACGCATATTGGGCTTTGAACTCGGACCTCCAGTAGTAGACGGACGATTTTTAGCGGTGAGGGGTGGGCATCTCTGCGATCGACCTTGTAAACGGCATAGAACACAAAGCGTTACCCAATTCACTGATCATTTAAGATTTCGTAAATGATCGGCTCTTCCGCGAGAAAAAGGCTTTAATTTTACAGGCCGAAACGGAGCGGATTGCCGCCACCCTTTTTGATCACCTGGCGACGCAAGGGCAGTAAAGATAGGGGCTGCAGGGCTCACAGTAAATTTTCCGCCCGTTACGCCTGGAGCCCCTAATAGCGCATCGCGGGCCACCTCCGGGCGCAGAGAGCGGTAGCGCAAAACGACGTGAGGGAGCACGGTGAATACCGCTTTGCACGTGGTGCACTAGAGACGCCAGATGGTGACCCCGCCCAGCCGGACACGCGCATCGTGCGAGTGACGTGTCAGACACCCGCCCCCCTGACAGGTGACCTTGTGTGTGCGTTGAAAGCCGATGGACATGAGGAAAGCGATGACACACTCGACGAATGCCTTACCGTCCTTGAGAAGGCAGACGTAGGTCGATTCGTTACGAAAATCGATGGTGACGGTCCGATTTTGCCGAGTCGGTTTGGCGGCTGTGCCCATGTGTCACCCCCGTGTCAGCCGGTCTCGTCAGCTTATGAGACACCATGGGGGTCACGCATTGACATCTCAAGCCCATCGTGAAAGGCATAGGGCTTCACCACTAAATCCGGGGGAATGTGGTGATTTCCGTTCGTCCGACATCCATGCTAGCCCGTTGGCATCCACACGAGCGGCGATCGATCAGAGCGGGAGGGAGTTTGCGAATCTCTGGCGGTAATGGCTGTCGGCGACGAATCGCTTCCATCAGCAACTGCACCGCTGTGGCGGCGATCATCCTGGTCGGCTGGGCGATACAGGTCACCGGGGGGTTCGTCACCGCGGCCCACTGATGTTCGCTGAATCCCACCAGCGCCACCTCCTCAGGACAGGACTGGCCGAGGTTCAGAAACGTGGCGAGGGCAGCCAGCGTTTGCATGGAGCCGAAGGTAAAGAAGGCATCCGGCGGCCGCTTGAGACGTAACAGGCTTGCCACCGCTTCCACGGTGCTGTCGAAGGGCAGCGCCCCCTCAACGACCCACCGACCTTCTAGCCGCAACCCAGCAGTTTTGAGGGCTTTGCGATAGCCTTGCAGGCGATCAGCCGTCACCGACAGGCCTTTGCCCGTCAGCACGGCGGCGATCCTCCGCCGCCCAGCCTCGATGAGATGAGAGACCCCCAAGACCGCACCAGTCTCGTTGTCGGTCACCACCGCGGGGATCGGGAGCGTGCGGATATAACGGCTGAGAAACACGATGGGGAGTGGCTTCTGCAACAACGGCTTCAGAAAGGTGTGATCGCCGGCGCTGGGGATGAGGAGCAGTCCATCTACCAGGCGCGACTGCAAAAGCGAGACAAAGGCGTGCTCCTTGTCGAGCGCCTCATCGCTCTGACAGACAAAGACCTGATAGCCCAGCGCAGCGCTCTCCGCCTCCACGGCCTTGGTCACCTCGGCAAAGAAGGGGTTAGCGATATCCGGCAGAATAAGGCCAATGGCACGCGTCTGGTGCGAGCGTAAGCCACGGGCCAAAACGTTGGGCTCATAGTTGAGGGCTTCGGCTGCCTGTAGCACCCGCCGTGTCAATTGCTTGCTGACAAAGCGGGTCCCGTTCAGCACATGGGACACCGTGGCCACGGAGACCCCCGCCTGCCGCGCCACATTCACAATGGTGGCCATCAGAGCAACTCCTCCCGCGATTGTGAGCAAAAAACGTTTACGCAAACGTTTCTATCACATTTCTCTGTGCCCGTCAAGGCACTTACTGTTGTGCTCTCTTCACCTCTAGGTAACCTTTCAGTCTCAGGTGGGACCTTCTGGGAAAAGCAGCGACCATGGGGCTTGATGGAGATCATCGGCGAGTTGGTCCAGCACCCCCTTGAGGTGGGCACGACGTCGCGCCCCCGCTTCTTGAGGATATGCAGCACCGACATCAGCACGCCACGGGTGTGGGCCCCAGCGTCCGACTACGAACCGCAGCTGACCTTGCGGGCGATGACCGTGGGCCGCAGATCGCGTGCGGCGAGGTGGTTCTCGGCCGGAATCCGCCGATTATCGGCCCAATGATCGAGGCGGTCGCCGTTGACCCGGCGAATCTCTTGGATACGCCGGATGCCCAAGTGGTGCGCCGGCGCCTCCAGGCTCGTCATGCGCGGTGCGCGCGTAGTCCCATCGCCAGGGAGCGCTGTGGCGCCACCGTACTGACAAAGGCCGTCACCTCGGCTGTCTCGGGGAACTCTTGTGCGAGGGCTTGGACCTCGCGCCACAGGTGGCTCTAGCCGTACTGGATGGTGCAGGGGGCATTGTGATAGCCGCCGTAGCGGTCGACGACCAGACCGCCGGGCAGCCATGGCGTGCTGAAGACCTGCTGGGGCACGCTGGCCGCTCGGGTCTGGCGGAACAGGAACCGGCTGAGCCGCGGGGTGGCGAACCGCCAGGCATCGCCATGAGGCCCACGCGTCCGCCAGGCGGTCTCGTCGGTGTGTTTGACGGAGGCCTGGCGGTATGCCTGGATCAGCCGGTCTGGAATACCGGCAAACACGAGGGCCATGCGGTGGAAGACCTCCGCTATGCTCCCTAGGCCCAAGCCCGTCTGTTCGCAGACGCGCCCCCGGGGGATACCGTGCAAATCATGCAGCGTCGTCGTCGCGATGAGTCGGTTACCATAGAGGCTTCGGGGCAAGAGCGCGGGGGCCATACCGCTTGGGCAGCTGGTAGAGGACGCGCTCGGCTTTCACCGGGTGACTTTCGAAGACCACCCGGCTGTCCGTCCCCTTGTCTTTCAACAGGGCGTCACAGTCGGGGCAGCGGTCGCCCCCGACGGGCGGAAGGTCCACTCCCCGTGCCGCTTGACTGGCGTCGAAGGTGTGACGTCCCACCCCGAGGTGCCCCGGCCGTGCACCTTTGCGCGTGGGGGCTTTGGGTTGAGGGGTGCTGGCTTCGACTTGCCGTTTGGCCGACGGGGTCGCGGAGCCGAAAAACCCCTCGGTCGCCTGCCGTTCCTGGTAGCGCAGCTGTTGCTTCAGGCCCTAGAGTTCCTCAGCCAGCCGATCGAGTTCCCGTGGCTTCTTCAGACACTCAGCACACACATTAATGGCCATCGCCCCCCCGCCAGAATACCAGTTGTGAGCCACAGGGCGGTGGCCACCCAGGAATGACTGCCCCACGCCCTCATGGCGCGCAGACCAGCAGCGCCATGGGCCAGGATTCGCGAGGGCCAGAGCAAGCCTCGAGCCCCAAATGTCAATGAAGGCGGGGAACAGCTTAAGCTAAAACTGCAGGGGGAGCATGGATGACGGCGCCAGCCGATGCACAACTTCCCACTACGCGGCGCCACAGCGGAAAGATCCGCTGTGTTCCACCTGGCCACCCGTCACTGAAGGATTACACCTCCAGGCAGAAAACAGTAACATCGTGATGCGGGTGGTTGTCCCCTGTCTGGTCAGTCTCGTAGGCGACGGTCTCGCCGCCATGCCCTCCTCGCAACCAGTGTCACAGGCACCTGGGTCTCTCCAGCCGGGATGGCGTAGGGCAAGCACGGCGGCATCCTGAAACTGGTCACCAAGGCCGACCCCGACCACTGGGACCTCCACCAGTCGTGCTGCAATCCCAGTCCTGGCGCCGCTCGCGATCTGTTTAACACTCTGGTAATGTATAACCCCGTCAAGCCCGATGAAATCATCGGCGATCTGGCACAGTGCTGGGAGGTGAGCGCCGATGGCATGCGCTACACCTTTTATCTGCACGAGGCTCAGTAGTGGTTCTGTCAAATTTCATTTCACCCAGGTTTCCCCAAACCGAGCATGTAGACTCCTCCTTCTGAGGGGAGGATGCGTATGACGTGGCCGGACTGTGAGTCCACCGCCACCACCGAACACTTGGATCGCACCGAACTCGGTTATCGCCGTTTCCGCTGTCGCCACGGCCGCCGTGTCTTTAATGAACGGACAAGGACACCGTTCAATCCTCTTCAATATCCTACAGATATGGTATGCCTGGTGGTCTTTTGGTGCTTGCGCTACAAATTGAGTCTGCGAGACCTCGCCGAGATGTTTCTCCAGCGGGGCATCGTGTTCACGCATGCAGCCATGCGGGACTGGGAAGGAAAGCTGGTACCCTGCTGATCGATATTCTTCGCAGGAAGCGCCGTGGACGAGACCTATGTGCGTGTCCAGGGCCAGTGGTGGTACCTCTACCGCGCCATTCGGAACGTCTTTGGGGACCGCGTCACGCACCGGACGAACCGCCCTCTCAATAACCATCTGGAGCAGGACCATCGGGGTATCAAACAACGCTATCGACTCATGTATGGCCTCAAACCCTTCGACAATGCTGTGCGCTTCTGCCGTCTCTTCGATGAGATCCGCGCCTCTCTGCGGCCGCTGTCCCGGCGCAATCAAGCGCTCTCACTCATGCAGCGACGGGACATCCATCGGGCGATTTGCTTAATTGCTGGGGATGATCGCGGCCGCGTAACCCGAGTCCCACCAGTTTACGAATGTCCTCTGACCTCTATCGCGCGAGAGTTGATAGAACCTCTCATCCAGCCAGCCGGGGACGGCCAGCAGCGCCCACATATGCTGCGCGACCGCCTGCGCCTGGGCCCGTGGATCCGTAGTGGACACGAAGACCTGCCGCACGTCGGTCAGGAACCGGTCCAGCGTGTAAGTCGCTGTCTGGGGCATCAGGCACCTCCCGGCCGGCGTTTGGCATCATGGAATTGATTTCCAACATGCGAGCGGATCGCATTGTTTCCAGAGGGCTGGTGCAAGCTTTTTCTCCTGACGCGCTCCCCACGGGTCCGAGACGTATGCGGGGGAGGCGTGAGTCCCAGGTTCCCCACTGCGACCGCCTTGGGTCCAATCAATCGAGGGGCGCATTGACTTCCGAGATTTCAAATAGTAGGATTCCATCCCAGCATGTGAAACATGCTTTGCCATTTCGGGGACCAGTGTCAACAGGAGAAGTCTTTATACCAGGAAACACAGCCCGCCCCCATCTTTCCAGACCGGCGCGGATGGCCTCTCACGGCCTTCAGCGTGAGTGGGCCGACGCAGCGCCTCGCTGCCGGAGGACTCAAGGAATTGAGGGGGCAAGTCATCAAGGTGGCGCAACGGATCTCCACCATGCTGGGTTACACGCCAGCATGACCATAATGTTCAGATACCCGGCAAGGGGGCGACAGCGCACATGACTCGCCGCCAGGGGGTGCCAGCCCTGTGCACCCCACCTCCAGGCCGGGAGGCGCGGAGCGCAGGTGGGATGGGCAGCGACCCACCACCGGGGGGAAGCGCCGCTGTCGAGAGGCGGTTGTCATCGACGAATTGATCACACTCCTGCATGGAAACTCTCCAGTGTGGTCCGTCCCCGACTGGAGGTCCTAGAAGCGCACGACAGGAGGGCAAGATGGCCTATACAGATACCATGGGTTACGTCGTTTCTACCACGTCGTCAGAGGCGTTAGCCGCGTATGAACAGGGGGTGAGCCTCTGGCTGCGCCAGCGTAGCGGGGCTGTTGAGGCCCTGGATCATGCGGTTGCGGTGGATCCGCATTTTTCCCTCGCGCATTGCACGCGAGCCTATGTGGCCTGGCGCGCGGGCAAGGTCGAAGACGCCTTGGCCGCCCATCGGCAGGCCATGGCACGAGCGGACGACGCTCATGATGAGCGGGAACGCCTCCATCTTCACACGGTGGATGCCATGCGATGGTGTGACGGTGCTGCGGCTCTCCACCACTTGGAACAGCTTGCCGAGCAGTATCCCATGGACCGCATGGCCATGCGTCTCCTCAGCTTGAACTATCTCGCCCGGGGCGATTACCAGCGCGGCGTGATGCAGGCGCGGCGTAGCCTCAACGCCTGCCCGGATGATCCGCAGTTCCTGACCATGCTGGCGTTTTTCTTAGAGCAATCGAATGAGGACCCCGATGTAGGGTTAGCACTCGGGTTACAAGCGCTGGAGGCAGACCCGGGGAATCTCTACACCTATCACGCCGTGGGCCATAATTACCAGGCGCGCGGCGATTACTGCAAGGCGCTCGCCACATTCGAACGCGCCAATTCGCTCGAGCGTTATCCCCATAACCTCTGGCACTTGGCCGAGGTGCACGCCATCCTGGGCGACACGCGGATGACGCAGGACTATTGGCGCTCACTCGCTCCTGCTTTACCCCTGTTTGAGCGCATTGAACTCCAGTGGCGCCTGGAGAGGGTTCGCCACGAGTCGGTGTCAGCGTCCGTCTGGAAGGAGTTGGCGGCGCAAAGCGAGCAGTTGCTGGAGATGGCGGACTACCTGACGATCTGGATGCATCACTGGATTGGCCTGGCCTGTGCGCGTGCTGGGGAAACAGCCAAGGCGCAGCAGCAGCTCGATCGACTTCGCAGCCTCCCCGAGGGGCGCCCAAGCGGCTTCTGGTCGACCCTCGGGGCGGATGTGCTCGCAGGTGAAATGGCGCTCATGCGGGGCGATGTTGACACCGCTGTGCAGCTGATGACCCCCATGGGGCAGTGTATCCACGACATGGGCGGCGGGAGTCGAGAGCAAAAAGACATTTTTCAAGACGTCCTGTTGGAACTGCAACGGCACCTCGGGCATGCCGAGGCGGTGATCGAGCTGGCGCAGCGACGCTTACAGCGCAACCCCAACCACTTCCAGTCGTTGGCGGCGCTGGCCTGGGCTTATGCGCAGACCGGGAACACGTCTCTGCAACAGCAAACCTACCAAGAGATCATGCACAGGGCTGCGCAGATGCCGGTGTCTGCGCAAGTGCCGGCGTTGGTCGAAGCCCGTGAGGCGTTGCAGACAACCTAAACAACACGAGAATGGAGGGGAGAGCGATGGCACAGACCATTTCGCTTCAGGCGCTGCAAGAGCTCCTAGAGGGCAAGGGGCAATTCGCCCTCATCGACGTCCGGGAGCCGGGTGAGTACAACAGTACCCACATCCCTGACTCCAGTTTAATCCCGAGACGGCAACTGGAATTCCAGATGTCCACCGCCGTGCCGGTGCAGAACACCCAGGTCGTGGTGTGTGACGACGATGGGCGGCGGGCCAACCTGGCCGCCGCGACCCTGGAGCGCATGGGGTACACCAACGTGGCCGTGCTTGATGGCGGTATCAATCGGTGGGCCACACAGGGCTACCCCACCGAGTGGGGCAGCAACGTCATCAGCAAAGACTTTGGCGAAAAGATGGAAGTGCTGCACCACGTCCCGGAGATCGAGGCGACGGAGCTGCACGAGCGCATCGCCCGGGGCGACAAGCTGGTCATTCTTGATACCCGTACCCCCGAAGAGTATCAGCGCTTTTGCATCCCCGGCGGGCGCAGCGTGCCGGGCGGTGAGCTGGCCCTGCGGATTACCGACATCACCAAAGACCTGGACAAAGATACCACGGTCATCGTCAACTGCGCTGGCCGTACCCGCAGCATCATCGGCACCAGGGTCTTGCAGCGGATGGGGCTGACCAACGTCTACGGGCTCAAGAACGGCACGTCAGGCTGGGTGTTGGCCGGATACGCGTTGGAAACGGGGGCTGACCGGTTGGAGCTGCCCGAGCCATCCCCGGAGGGCCTGGCCGCCGCCGAAGCCTATGCTGACCGCCTGGCCAGCGAAGATGGCGTCCGCTACGTGGATATTCCTACCCTGCAGGCGATGCTGGGCAAGCGAGACCGAGACACGGCCTACTTCGTCGACGTGCGCACGCTCCAGGAGTATGAGCAGGGGCACATCCCCGGCTTTCGGTGGTTCCCCGGCGGACAGGTGGTGCAGCGCTCCGACGACGTGCTGGTGGTCAAGCACTGCCCGGTCGTCTTTGCCTGCGACAAAAAAGCCCGGGCCACTTTCATTGCGTCCTGGTATCGCCAGTTTGGTTTTGAGGAAGTCTACGTGGTGCAGGGCGGCACGACGGCCTGGGCCGCCGCTGGCCTGGCGCTGGAGCATGGGATGGTGGAGCCGACGCCCTTTGGCCTGGCCCAGGCCAGGGAGCACGTGCAGTTCCTGTCACCCCAGGAGTTACAGGCCTCTCAGCCCCCGGTGGTCCTGTGCGTCGACACCAGCCAGGACTTTGCCAGAGGCCATGTGCCTGGCGCTCGCTGGGTGCCACGAGGCTGGTTGGAATGCCAGATTGGTGACCTGGCGCCGTCCAGGGATACCCCCATTGCCGTGACCAGCCATGACGGGCGGAACGCCACCCTGGCGGGTGCCACCCTGAAGGAGTTGGGCTACCAGCACGTGGCGGTGCTGGAAGGGGGCATGGTCGCCTGGCAGCGGGCCGGGTTCCCGGTAGAAGAGGGACTGTCGGGTGTCATGCGCCCGCCAACCGACGTGGTGCTTTCCGGGCCGGATCGCAACTTCGCCGACATGATGCATTACCTCCGCTGGGAGACGGCCCTGGGAGAAAAGTACGCCACACACTGAGGAGAGAGATGCCAGTGACTGCACCCAGGGACGATGCGCAGGTCCTGAGGTGGTGGAGGACCACAGTGAACGTACGCTGGTGGTCTAGGGAGAGGGGACCACCGCCCTCATTATCACGTAGCTCTGGCGTAGCCTACCAACAGACGCAAAACCTGGAAGCGCCGGCCACACGCGGGACGGGTGCGGCCGGCAATAAGGAGTACGGCATATGACCACGGTAACGTATGCGTTAGAAGAATTTGTCCATGACATGGAATCCCTGCTGCGAGACCAACCCGACCAAGCGAAGATTTTTGACGTCGGTTCGGCCTGGCTGAAGCGTCTGATCGGCAATCCTGACAGCATTCCGGAACAGTACCGGCTCCCCGCCCCCAACGGCCGCCGGTCGAACCACGGTTCCTATCTACTGTATCAGGGCGACAGTGGTGTGTCGGTAACCGCCGTCGTTTGGGGTCCCGGCGAACACCTCGGCCCTCACGACCACCGCACCTGGGGCATGATTGGCATCCTTGACAACACCCTCACTGAGACCCGCTACCGGCGAGTGGATGACCGTTCCAAGGCGGGCTTCGCCCACCTGGAAAAGGACCGCTCCGCCAACTTCCGGCCCGGTGAGATCACCCTGTTGGTCCCCGATATCGACGAGATCCACCAGATGGACAACCACACCAGCAGGCCCACCGTGGAAATTCACTGCTACGGGACGGACCTAAGGAAGGTCGATCGCTCGAGATACGACCTCGAGACCGGCAGGATCATCGACTTCAGGTCCGCGAAATACGACAACTGTTAGACCTGCACGTCTGCTTTCGTGCACACATCACACATCCCGACGGCTGAGGAGCCGCCGGGATGCCGGCGCAACGCACACCACATGGAATGAGGGAGCAGCATGGCGACGACGAAAGAGGAAGGTGCACTCCCTGATTTTTTGCGCATGGACCAAGCGGTCAGTTCGGACCCGGCCAATGCAACGAAGACCGGTAACTGGTACGGTTGGCCCACCAAGGAGATCAAGCCGGTCACTTTAGTGGACGACGAGGGCCGGACCGTCCGGATCAGGACGCCGGTGATGGACCTTGAGGGGCTGATCACGCCCACTCACCTGCATTATACCGTCCAACACTTCGCGGTGCCGCCAGTGGTGGAGACCGACACCTGGGAGCTGCAGATTGTCGGTGAGGTCAAGAATCCGCTGACGCCTCAACTTCGACCAGTTGCGGCGCTTCCCCGGTCGCAGCGTCCGCACCGTCATGGAGTGTTCCGGCAGCGACGCCACGTTCTTCGAGTACTTCAAAGGCGAGGGGCCCAAGCCCTCCCGCACCCAGGAATGTATGATCTTGAGCGCCAGTGAGTGGACCGGTGTGCCTCTGGCCGCCGTGCTGAACGAGGCCGGCCTCACTGCCAAGTCGCTTTACGTGAGGGCCGAGGGCAACGATCTCGGCGTGCCAGCCACGGCCGCCAAGGGTACTCAACCCTTCTACTACGACAAGGGATTGCCGATCCAGAAGGCGCTCCACCCCGACACCATTCTGGCCTGGGCGCAGAACGGACAGTTGTTGGAGCACCTCCACGGTGCCCCGGTGCGTCTGTTGGTGCCCGGCTGGTCGGGCAACTGGTCGGTGAAGTGGCTCAACCAGCTGGAAGTCTTGGAAAAGGAGCCGAACTGCTGGTACCACTACCAGTTTTACTACTATGGCAACTCGCCCGACGACCCCCATAAAGAGCTGATCACCACCATCGGCGTGAAGTCCATCATCACCCAACCCAACGACGACACCGAGACGCTGTCTCCCGGCGTCCATATGATCAGGGGTTACGCCTGGAGTGGCGCCGGCGCCATCGACCAGGTGGAGGTGAGCGTAGACGGCGGGGACACCTGGCAGTCCGCGCACATCGAACAGCCGCGCGACCGTTTCATGTGGGTCCGCTGGTCGTACCGCTGGGACGTGCGCCAAAAGGGCAAGCACATCCTCATGTCGCGGGCCACCGACGAGGTCGGCCGCGTGCAGTCGCGGGAACCGCGCTACAACAATATGCGTAAGAACTTCAGCGCCATTGTGGGCTACCCGGTCACGGTGGAGTACGCAGCCCGGTCACAGTATTGAGAGGACGAACAGCGCCGGTCAGAAAATGCCTTGACCGCTTGAGAGGGGTGTGATAGAAACGTTTGCGTAAACGTTTTCATCCCTGAAGCGGGTTGTGGCGCGGTGTAAAAGATGGTGTAAAAGATGAGGAGGTGCATCGACGCGACCCTCAATCCGTCTGGGATGCCCGCCGAGGGTGGGGATACTCCTGCGTGTCATACAACGAGGAGCGGCTGCACTAGGCGCTGGCCTTAGCACTCGTGCAGCAGCGTACTGGGGTTGAAGGCTCGTCTCCTGACGAATGGCTACGCACAGGAAGTCTATGAAGGACCCAAACGTCACGTATCGTCGCCGAAATGTGGTCTTGACCATAGGGTATCCTTCATTATGTCTACAATGCTTACAAAGGAGGGCAAGTAATGACGACCCAAAAAGAAGACATCGCCCTGATGGCGCACTTGATGCGCCGGGCCGGATTTGGCGCCTCGCGGGAAGAGTTGGAAGCGCGTGCTGCCAAAGGGTACGAAGCGACAGTGGAAGAACTTTTGCACCCAGAGGCGCAACCACCCCTGGATCGCAACGAAATGATGCGCTACCACCCGTGGACCTGGCGCCCGGGGACGTTGCCGGGCATGGGGGCCGCGGAGTGGTTGCACGACATGCTCAACACCAGGCGGCCCCTGGAAGAAAAGATGGCCCTGTTTTGGCATCAGGTGTTCGCGACTGGGGTGTCCAAGGTCGATCATTACGATGATGTCATGGACATGATCGTCAAGTTCCGTGACAAAGGGATGGGGGACTATCGCGAACTCCTCATCGAGATGGCCAAAGACCCGGCGATGATCTACTGGCTGGACAACTGTGAAAACCACGCGATGGCGGTGAATGAGAACTGGGGACGCGAACTGCTGGAACTCTTCAGCATGGGGGTGGGCAACTACACGGAGACGGATGTGCGTGAGTGCTCCAGAGCGTTCACGGGGTGGACCATCCTGCCCAAGCTGCCCCGCGGCCCTATCGGCCGCCACGACTGGTTCTTCGAGTATCGGGAAGAGGATCACGACGACAGTGAAAAAACCTTCCTGGGGGTGACGGGGAATCTGAACGGCGAGGACATCATTCGCATCATTTGCGAGCAGCCGGCCACCCCACGGTTTGTCGCCCGGCATCTATACAACTTCTTCGTGGCTGACGAAGCGCAAGTGCCGGCCTGGTCGGTGACGCCGCCCCGGGATCCGGCCGCCATCGATCTCCTGAGCACGACGCTCGTGCACTCCAACTACGACATCCGCTCGACCTTGCGGGTGCTGTTCAATGCTGACTTTTTCAAAGAGGCCCGCTTTGCCAAACTGAAGAGCCCGGCAGAGGTCGGTCGTCGGCACCTTGCGGTTGGTGGGCGGCAGTGCATTTCCGGCTCCCGGCCTCGGCAACCTGTCGCGTCAAGCCGGCTATATGGGGCAGGATCTGTTGAACCCCCCGAGCGTCGAGGGCTGGCATACGGGTGTCGAGTGGATCAACAGTGGGTCGTTGATGCAGCGGGTGAACTTTACCGCTGAACTGGTGGGCGACGTGCGCCGCCCTGGCATTCAGGCCATTCTCGATCGTCTCCAGGCCCAGGGGACCCGGACCACCGCCGAGGTCGTGGACAGCTGCCTCGACTTGCTCGGTCCGCTGGAGGTCTCCCAGGGAACCCGTGCGGGGCTGATCGGTTTTAGCGAAGAAGGCGGGGATTTTCGCTGGGACACCGCGGAGCACATCCAGACCTCCACGGCCCGGGTGTCCGAACTCCTGCAGTTGATCGTGGCCACGCGTGAATACCAGTTTGCCTAAACACAGGAGGACGTCACAATGACGAGCACCAGCAAAGCGCCGGTCCTGGTGGTACTCCAGCTCACCGGAGGCAACGATTACCTCAATACGGTCATCCCCTATACCAACCCTCTCTACAGGGACTACCGGCCTGTGGTCGGCATCCCCGAGGACCAGGTGCTCCCCCTGGACGACAAGGTGGCGTTCCACCCGGCGATGGGGCCAATGAAACCCCTCTACGAGCGTGGGGACATGGCCATTATTCACGGTGTGGGGTATCCGAACGCGCCGCGCTCGCATTTCCGTTCCATGGACATCTGGCATACCTGCGAGCCGCACAAGCTGGGCACTGAGGGATGGCTGGGTCGGGCGACCCGGGACATCGATCCCCACAAAGAAAACGTGCTCACCACCGTCAGCTTCGGGCCGTCGCTGTTCCGGGCCCTGACGCTCCCCGGCGTGCCGGTGGCCTGTGTGGACAATCTGGACAACTATGGCTTGCTGCCTGGCGTCTCCGAACAGCGGCAGCGCAGCCGCATTCTGCAGTGGTTTGCGCATATGTACTCCCCGGCGATCGGCAGTGGCGCCGGTCATGGACTACCTGGGCCAGACAGGTTTGGACACCTTGCAGGGTGCCGATATCCTGAAGGACGCGCCGAAGATGTACGCGTCGACCGTGCAGTACCCGGAAACGCCCATCGCCAAGAAGTTGAAGGGCATCGCCCAGGTGCACATGGCCAATTTTGGCACGCGCATCTTCTACTGCGACCACGGCAGCTTCGACAGCCACTCGAACCAGCATGGCATGCACGACAAGCTGTGGAAGGACGTGTCCGAGGGTGTCGCCTGCTTCTTCGATGACCTGAAGGAGCATGGCGTCGGCGACAACGTGATCATGCTGATGTTCTCTGAATTCGGCCGCCGCACCCGTGACAACGGGTCGGGCACCGACCACGGTGCCGGTGGGGTGGCCTTTGTCCTGGGCGAGCGGGTCAAGGGCGGTCAGTACAGCGAGTTCCCCTCCATGAAGAGCCGAGGATTTGGAGCAAGGCGACGTGGTCCCCAACCATGACTTCCGGGGCCTGTATAGCACGATTCTGGAGGACTGGATGGGGCTGGACGCCAAGCCGCTCGTCGGTGGGACGTTTGAAAAGCTCGCGTACCTCAATAGCAGAGCACAAGGGATTGGGGGCGGTCGCTCGCCCCCGATCCGCATTGGCATGTCAGTGCGGGTGACGTGTGCGTCACCTGCGTGGAGCAGACGCCAGTGGCGGGGACAGTCGCCGTCGCAGCACCTGGCGAGGCGCCATGGCCGTACGCGGGGCCGGTATGCAGCGACTGACCGCAACTGCCAGGCGTATGGAGGAGTGTCATGCTTACGGAAACGGTCGCAGGACGAACCTATGACTATAGCCACAACGTGGGGCGCGGCGCCCAGACCGGCATGGGGTTTAACAACCCGGTGGCCCTGGCCCTGGATGCGGACGGCGTGGTGTACGTGGCCAACCGAGGCAGTGAGAGCATCAGCAACGTGCCGTGGGATCGCACCGGGGTCGGCCAGCGGATCAGCAAGGTCTCCCTGGGCAGCCAGTCGGGAGAAGAGGAGTACCTGGGGGAGTTCAGTCGGTACGGGAGTGCGCCAGGCCAGTTGATCTGGCCGGCGGGTCTTGTCGTGGATGCGCAGGGACACGTGTACGTCACCGACGAATGGTTGAACCGGGTATCTGTCTTCGACAGAGAAGGCAACTTCTTGTCCTGTTGGAACACCGTCCAGAGCGGCGACAGCGAACCTAACAGCGCCTCCGGCATCGCCATCGATGCCAACAGCACGCTGTTCGTGACCGACGGTCGCAGCCACAAGGTGCGCAAGTTCGCGACCGATGGGACGTTTCTGGGCAGTTGGGGTCGCCTGGGCAGTGGCGCCGGCGAACTGGATTCCCCCTGGGGCATCACCGTGGACGACGAGGGCTACGTGTACGTCGCCGATCACAAGAACCATCGGGTGCAGAAATTCACCAGCGATGGTGACTTCGTGGCCCAGATCGGCGGCCCTGGCACCAAGCGGGCGTCGCTGTCGTTTCCGACCGACGTGGCCGTAGACTCCGACGGCGACGTGTATATCTGTACATGGAACAAGAACGCCTGGGACCGCGGTCGTATTCAAATCTTTGACGCGGCAGGTCGTTTCCTTACCGGTCTGGTCGGCGACGCGCAGCAGCTCTCCACGTGGGCCGAGATGACCGTGGCGGCGAATACGGACTATCTCAAGCGCCGTCGTGAGGTCCGGAGTACGGAGCCGGAGTGGACCTTTGCCCAGCCCACCGCCGTGGCGTTCGACGCCGCGAATAGCCGCCTCCTGGTGGCGGACACGCAGCGCAGCCGCATTCAAATCTACAACAAGTTCTCTGACTACCTGGTACCCCAGATGAACCTCTAGGTAGAGGACCCACCGGTCGCTGCGGGAAGCGGCACCACCGGTCAGCGCCGTCAGGGGCGGACTGGTGGTGCGCCCCTGAGGCGGCGTCACGGATGGCGGTGCGGTCGGGTGATGCACCGTTGCGCAGAGCAGACCGCTGGTCACACAGGAGCAAGGAGGTCGTCGCGATGAAAAAAGTCATGAGCGAAATCAGTGGTACTGTGTTCAGCCTGCCCTGGTTGATCGCCAAGGACCAGGGGTTATTCGAGGCCGAGGGCATCGATATGGAGTTCGTGCGAGCCCGCGCGAGTGGAGCGGTGACGCACACGGAGAACCCCGAAGAGGTCAACCCGATCTTAGGCCACGTGGCCTTCGAGGAAGCGCGGGTCTCCATCTACCGGGCTTGAGAGGAAGGACAGGTCCGGCGGGCCTATGAGAGCAAGCAGGGAGCAAAGATTATTGCCCTTCGTTCCGCGGTGGTGAGCCAGGCGATCATGGTGCGTCCGGATTCGCCGCACAACTATCCTGGGACCCTGGGAAACAGACCGGTCGCGGTCCAGTTCCACGCTGGGTCGCATTACGTGGCCCTCCGCCTCCTAGAGGGGTATCTCCCCCAGGACAAAGATTAAGTTGGTCCACTACGGCTCGCCGCAACAGCGCTTCGAGGCGATGTGGACCGGTGAGGTGGATGCCTGTGTCGTGATGGAGCCCTGGATTGCCCTGGCCGAAAAGCTGGGATGCAAAGCCGTTTGCGAGGGGCACTACCTGGGTGCTGAAAACGCCAGCGACGATATGGACCCGGAGACTTTCGCGGCCATCAATCGCGCCGTGGCCAAAGCCGTGGACATGTTGAATGCCGACAAGCGGAAGTATCTGCACTATCTGATCGAAGATCCGCGCATGGCGGCGGCCCTGCAGAAGTATGGCGGACTGACCCCGGACGATTTTCACCTCCCCCGGCTGCGCTATTCGTACACCACGCCGTACACGGACGAGATCGTGGAAGACACGTACCACTGGATGGTGCGGTGGGGGCTGCTCAACAGTGCCGCCTGTTCCACCGATCTGGTGGACAACCGTCTTCCCGCCGCGGCGACCGCGCCAGCAGCTGACTAGCCCGCGGAGCCGTATGCACCAACAGCATCTCAGCCGGCCGGGGGTTCGCCTCGGATCGTCTGGGAACTGCGCAAGCTGGGCATTGACGTGGCCACATCGCCGGTGGAGAAGTATCGCGTCCGATCGCCAAGGCCGTCGTCTCCTACGTGGAAGACCTTTTTAAAGAACCATGTGCAGGACCTCGTCGCGCTGGAATTCTTTGTTGTGCTGACGGTCACCCCCCAGGTGCTCTTTGTCCGCGTGATTCTGGCCCACGAGCAACGGCGGGTCGTCCACGTTCACGTCACCGAACATCCCACCACCGCGTGAATCGCACAGCAGGTCGTGGAGGCCTTTCCGTGGCATGAGGCGCTGCGGTATCTCCGCGGGATCGGGACCACATCTACGGCGCCTCGTTTCGGCAGCGGGTGCAGCTCATGGGGATCGAAGAGGTGGTGATCGCCCCTCGGAGTCCATGGCAGAATCGTCGAACGGCTGATGGGAAGCATCCGCCGTGAATGCCTGGACCACGTGATCGTCCTGGATGAGCGACATTTGAGGCGGCTCCTGACCGAATACTTCTGCTACTATCATCACTGGCGCATACACCGGGCGTTCGCCATGGATTGTCTGATGCCGTGGCTAGTCCAACGGCCAGAAGTTGGACTGATCCGGGAAGTGTCAGAATGGACTGAGTTGCATCATCACAATAAGCGGCAAGCGGCGCGATGACACAGGCGCCAACCTGCCAGTTCATGAGTGCGACAGGTTTTCGGGACAGACAGGTATACTCAGGCGTTGCCGATTGGGGAAAGACCGCCCAGCAGGCGGTAGGCTGTCGCGGTGAGCGGGTGCCGTCCATGGGACACGTGCTCCGATGATCTCGGAACCGCGAGCGCCGCTTCAGTCCTGCAGGGACGCGATGGCCTGGTGACCGCTCGTCTCAGTCTTCGCGTCCACAGGATAATCGTGTGATGCGCATCCCGATCATCACGATTATGGTGCTCTCGACAGGCCGTGCGGGCCTGGTCGTGGGTGTGGCCTGTCGAACAGGGCAGAGAGCCTTACTGTACGGCAGGACGGTTTGGGCGTCGGCGAACGATCCCGAGCGACGGGAGGGGGAGCGATGGCACGGATTGCTGTGATGGCGACGTATGGTCCGGAGAACGTGGGGCGCGCCAACGCGGCCTTTCAGATCGCCGCGGCGGCCGTGGATGAAGGGCATCAGGTCGCCATCATTTTGGAATTGGATGGGACGCTCCTGGTCAAAGATTCCATCATCCAGGACATCCACGGCCTGGGATTGACCCCGCTGCCTGACCTGTATCCCAAACTGGTCCAGGCGGGGGTGCCCATCTACGTGTGAGACATCTGCGGCGCACCCCGTGGGGTGACAGAGCAGGACTTCCCAGGCAAGAACGCGGCGTTCCGGCTTCGCTGGGGTACGCTCTGCCCAACGCGAGCTGGTTCGCCGGCGCGGCATTCACGGCGCTCTGCTTGACAGTCCTGGTGATCTCCTCCAGGGAGGCCGCGACCTGGCCAGTGGCCCTCCGCACGCGTGCGATCATCTCGTGCCGCATCGTGACCATCTTCCGCAGGCTGGGCACGACGGGAAGGCGCATCATCACCGGGAGCCCGACCCCGATGATGGCGGCGGCCAACGTGAGGATCAGTGCCTCCCACTAGGCGAGCTGACTTAGGGCCTGGAGTTTCTGCGGCAGCTGGTCCGCCCGGCGTCGCTCGGCGGCAAGACCGCCGTTGTGCTCTGCCGCCAGGACGGTACCTCCCGCCTCACCAGCAGCTGCGAAAGATCCTCGCCCATCGCGGGAATTGACTCCGGTCCACAGGCGGTTAGCTCCCACCTCCATCACGCTGCAACCGCGGCAGATCGCCCCTGCGTGCACACCCACGGGAGGCAGGACGCTTGACGCCGACCCCCACGCCTGCCGCATAATTCGCTTGATCCTCGATTTTCGACCACGATATAATGCGTTCCACATCTTGGAAGAGGATTTCTCGATGCGAAACGACCACCTTCGCCAGGCTCGTGTACCGCAACGGTCCTCCTCCATAAGGTAACGCATTGGTGGCATCCCTATCGGAAGCGGCACTCGAGCGCGTTCTGGCCACCCTGACACCGGACACCATCACGAAGCCGGGAACACGGGCGTGACGGGGGGAACATCTCGCGGTCGTATAGGGTATGTGGGAGCGTCATGAGTGTTGCGAAGGAGCATGGAGCATGGCTCACGACACCTTTGCACAATTCACTTGCGAGGTTGATGCGGTGGTGCGGTGCCAAGGGCAGCCCGAAGTCCTCGTCGGCCGCATCCGGCCCTTGTTGAGCCAACTACTGGAGAGACCTAACTGGCTCGACGAGCGGTATCGACGACCGGTGCCCGGCAAGCGTTATAGCCAATATCTCTTGTACACGCCACCTGATGAAGCCTGGTCCATGGTGTCGTTCGTCTGGCCAGGTGGCGCCACCACACCGGTGCATGACCATGACACCTGGGGCGTCATCGGCGTGTACCAGGGACGGGAGCGTGAAACCCGATATGCCATCGTCGCGGGGAGCATGGCCGCCCGCCGGGTGTGCCTTGTTGAAACAGCAACTGCCACGATGCATCCCGGAGAAGTGGGCCAGGTCATCCCACCCGATGATCTCCATCGCGTCTCTAATGACGGCCACGAAGTGGCGGTCTCGGTGCATGTGTATGGCACGAACATCGGCACGCAGAAACGGCACGTCATCGACCTCACCACCGGCGAAGTGAGGGATTTTGTCTCTGGGTATGACCCCTCGTGAGCCTGGCGAGGCGTCATGGCTGGCACTGCACAGGCCGGAGGATTGCGTTCCAACTCGCCGGCGGGTCACACGAAGCAAGCTGTCACCGTCCCATGCCCATCGGACGACAGGAAGAGGAGGAGGCGGCATGCCAGAGTTAGTCATGCTCGACAAGGCGTACCACACCACGATGCAGTACTTTATCAGCACTGGACAGGCACCGCATTACACGGAATTGGCCAGGGACCTGGGATTGACCATGGAGGAGGGCAGACAACTGCTCCATGATCTGGTGGGCAGTGGCATCCCGGCTTGGCTGCACCCGCAGACGGATTATCTCGTCTCTTTTGCGCCCTTTCACAACCTGCCGACGCAGTACCGCATCAGTGTCGACGGCCAGCAGAAATGGTTTGCCCAGTGAGGCTTCGAGGCGCTGGCGGTACGCTGGCTGTTTCCGGGCAAGACGGTACGGGTCGACGCCCCATGTCTGGATTGTGGCGAACCCCTCGTGGTCGAGATGCGCGACGAGCAAGTACTCTCCGTACGACCCAGTGGGCATCATGGGCTACGCCTACAGTGAGGTAGGGGGACCTCCAGAGAACTCGGGCCTGGCGTTGAGCGGGCATGAACCTCTTCCGGTCGGAAGAGCATCCGCGCGCGCTGGGCGCAGTTCAACCCGGATTTCGAGACCAATCTCCAGCCCCTGGCCTATTGGCTGGAACGCTTCAGCGCCGAACGGTTCCGTATGCGCAGCCGTGCCGACTACATCTCGTGGCTGCGGGCGCAGCCGTAAGCGTCGGGAGAAGTGACACTCCTGTCTCGAGACGCACGGGCCCATGCAGGAGGAGTGAGACATGATTCTCAAACAATACTACCTTAGCTGTCTGGCACACGCCTCGTATCTCATCGCCGACGAGCAGACGGGGACGGCGGTGGTCGTCGACCCGCAATGCTACATCGCCCAGTACGTGGAGGATGCGGCGCGACAAGGCCTCCACATCCGCTACGTTTTCCTGACGCACTTCCACGCGGACTTTCTGGCCGGGCACCTCGAACTGCGTGCTCGCACGGGCGCCACCATCTGTCTGGGCGCGCGTGCCGAGGCCGACTACCCCTTTAGACCGTTCAAGGATGGTGAGACCTTGGAGTATGGGACGGTCCGGCTGCAGATCCTCGAAACCCCCGGGCACACCCCGGAAGCGATCTGTATTCTGGTCTATGATCTCCACAAGGATGTTCACAACCCACATGCCGTCTTGACCGGCGACACACTCTTCATTGGCGATGTCGGGCGCCCCGACCTTCTGGCGTCGGTCGGCGCGTCGGCTGATGAGCTGGCCGGTATGCTCTACGACTCCTTGCACCAGAAGCTCTTGCCACTGCCGGATGACATTCTGGTCTATCCCGCCCACGGCGCAGGTTCCCTGTGTGGCAAGAACCTGAGTCAGGAGACGGTGTCGCCGCTGGCCGTGCAAAAACGGTACAACTATGCGTTACAGCTGATGAGCAAAGCCACATTCATCCGGTTTGTGACCGCCGATCAGCTGGACGCCCCCGCCTACTTCGCCTACGACGCCATGCTCAACCGGCGCGAGCGGCCCACCCTGGAGGCCGTGCTGGCACAGGAGCTCCAGCCGCTCTCCCTCGAGGCCGTGTTACGCCTGCGCCATACCGGGGCGCAGGTGCTGGACGCGTACCCGGAAGTCGCCATGCGTCTCTCCGACGTCTTCGAGCCAGCCAAGGAGATGGCCTTCCACGACTACGATGACCCCAACTGATGCCATCTGGCCTGGGCCAATGGCCTGAGCCGTAACCGCAAGAACCTGGAGCGCTTCATCCAGTTTGCGTTGGAGCAAGGTCTGATCGACCGCTGGCTGGAGGTGGAAGAACTCTTCCATGAGACGACCCATCGTACCTGATGCCGCTGGACTGGCGTCACAGCTCAGAGGGGCCTCGCTGGCCACCGCATCAGATCGCGCGCCACGGACGTGGGGGGTCGGGTGGAGCTACAGACGCCGCGTTTTCATCGCATACGCAAGAATGTCAGTGCCATTGCGGGTGTTGATGTGACCATCGTGTAGGAGGACGGGAATGACGGATGCCGCATGCCGTCGAGGGGTGTGCCGCTGAGCCGCCTGCGAAATCTTCTGGAGGCCCTCTGTCTCCAATCACATCCAGCCGGCCGTGAAGAGCATGGCCCCCCGCTGCTCTGATGGGTATGCCACCCCGAGCACGACGTCCTCAAGCGCGGCGATCAGATCTTTACCGAGCGCAGGCCCCACGTCGAATACCTCGTGAGGTGCCAGTCTCTTGAGACGAGAGGAGGGGAAGACACGCGTCAAGGAAGGCAAACGCCTGGAAGAGTGGTGCTGGGGATATGGGCCACGATGCTTCTCGTTTTCGGTGTGGTCGATGCTCAGGAAACCGCCAGGGGACAGTCGAGTTACGCCCCTGTGGATATCAAAGAGGATTTCACCGCGATCATGACCCGCATGAAGGCGGCGAAAGCCGAAGTGATGCAGCGCCAGCTGGATTTCCTAGCGGAACGCTACGACTTGAGCAACCGTCCAGCGGCGGATGGGACGAGGATGTCGCGCGGCAAGCCCGTCCAGGAGGGGGTGCGGGTCAAACTGCCCGCGGGCGTGACCTGGGTACAAATAGCTGCCATGACGCCGGCGGACATCCGCGACAAAGGGCTGTTCCCCAAAGGGTTTCTGCCCCTGCCGCATCCCCACCACGCCGAAGGGGGTATGGTGTTTCCGGCCTTCCATATCGCGGAAATCAAACAGCAGGAAGAGCGCGATCTGACCCGCTTTGACCTCGACTTCGATCTGCCTAATCACTTCCTGCTCGAGTTTCCAGCCCCCATCTATTTGACGACACGGCCCGACCTCGGTGACGTGTCCCAGGGCAAACTTGTCACCATCGCCAACTATTACCAGCTCTTCAACGGCATCCTCAATCCTAAGCAGATCGAAGGGTTGCGACTCTTGTTAACCCCCTTCCCTCAACAGCAGTTCAACCAGACCGAAGATCGGCGCTCGGAACGACTAAGTCGTGGCGTGGCTTGTTTCGACTGCCATGCCAACGGGCACACCAATGCCTCTACCCACCTCGTGGGTGATATTCGCCCCCAGGAGTTCCGCCATCGCATCGACACACCATCGCTGCGCGGCGTGAATATCCAGCGGCTCTTTGGATCGCAACGGGCGTTGAAGTCAGTGGAGGATTTCACGGAATTTGAGCAGCGCGCCGCCTACTTCGACGGCGATCCAGTCATCGCCCAGAAGAAGGGGTCAACATCCTCGAGCGGGGCAGCCAGGTGCACTTCATTGCGGAATTTCAGGAATTGTTGGATTTTCCGCCAGCCCCCAAGCTTACGGTGTTAGGTCAGTTGGATCCGCAACAGGCCACCGAGGTGGAGCGGCGCGGGCAGGAGCTGTTCTTCGGTAAAGCCCAACGCAGCGCCTGCCATCCACCACCCTACTACACCGACAACCTCATGCATAATCTCAGAGCCGAGCGCTTCTATAAGTCCCAGCTGATCAACGGCCGGATAGCCGCCGCCGACGGTCCCATCAAGACCTTTCCCTTGCGCGGCATCAAAGACTCCCCGACCTATCTCCACGACGGCAGGCTGTTGACGTTGGAAGACACGGTCGAGTTTATCAATCTGACCCTGGGGGTGAAACTCAGCGCGCAGGAAAAGCAGGATCTCGTCGCCTGTCTGCGGGCGCTGTAAGGAGAGGCAAGGTCGGAGACCTGACAGCAGGCCAAGGCGGTACTATTACTACAGTGGTAACAAGATAGATTATGCTGCCAGGGCCCCATCAGTGCCTCACGACGCTGATCATGGTAAGAGGTGGCGACGGTTTGGTGCCACCGGCGCCAGGACGACCAGGCGAGGATATGACGGGCGGTCTGCGGCACGGCCAAGACGAACCGCCAGAGCAACCTCCGCCATTCGGGGGACGCTCAGCGGGATGAGAGGCCGCGCCTGGCCTTGAACGCCGCCCTCGGATTCGCCTCCGATGGGGGCTGCAGACTGTTTTTTTAACGCCTCGACCGCTATTCTTCCTGCTCGCAGGACCGTCAGCAGGGCCAACGCCCACATCGCGAGCGTGATATGCCGAGTACCAACCGGTCCAGCTCCGCACTTCATAGTGGTCCAGGCCGACTTCTCCCTTGGCCTCTTCAAAGCCGCTCTCAATGGTCCATCGGCGACCCGGTCCACCCCCACCACCTCTGGCAAGGTCGTGACCTGCGGGGCAAAGACCACGTAGGCGGTCAAGTCCGTCGGATCGCTCGCACGCCGCCGGACCAGCAACCAGCGGCACCAGCCGGGCTCCAACGGCGGGGTCAGGGACCGCCAGTGCCAGTCGTACCAGCGGGGCCCTTTCGCCCCATCGCCGGCACTGAGGTGGGTCCAGCCGTCCTCCGGCAAGGTCGCCAGGAGGCGTTTGACCTGCCGTGGTTGCCATCCCAGCCAGACATATTCCTGGCCCGACACTGCCAGGACATAGGGCTGGGGGTGGGCTTCCAACCACCACCGCAGGCCCCGGTTATCGCCATACACGCAGTCACCCGTGACCGACGTGCGCGGGGCACGCCGGCCGCGAACGCGCGGGCCAGCTGCTGGCGGGCCAGCTGCGGCTTGGTGGCAAAGCGCCGGTCCTCCGGGATCCCCGCCTGCTTGCAGCGCACTCGATCGTTCGTCCACTCTTGGGGCAGATACAGTTCCCGGTCCACCAGCGCCTGGCCCAGTGGACTGGCATAGCTCAGCAACACGCCAATTTGGCAGTTCTCCACGTTGCCGACCGTCCCGGTGTACTGGCGGGCGACCCCGGCCGAGTGGCGCCTTTTTTTCACAAAGCCGGTTTCGTCGAGGACCAGCACGCCATGGGGTCGCCCAGGTGCTGGATGACGTCGGTCCGCAGCTCATCGCGCGCAGCGTCGGCGTCCCAGTCGGCCCGCGTCAGCAAGTACTGAAAGCCGTACGGGGTGGGGTCACCGCAGCCTTCCGCGACTTGCCAGCTGTTCTTGCGCTCCGCCTCGCTCAGCAGGCCGCGCAGATACGCCATGACTCGCTGGCGGACGGCGAGCGGCCGATATACCGGGCCAACCGCCGCGCATATGTCCGCCAGTAGGCCCGCCCCGTAATGCTGGTGGCGGTCGCATCGGTCGTCGTCAGTAGAGGTTTATCAGTCGCTTCTTGATCGGTTGCAGGGGTTCCGTCCTCCGTTCATGAGTCCGGAACGAAGATACCAGCATTAGGCGTTTGTTACCACTGTAGTACTAGGGGAAAGTGACGCAAACTCTCGCCCGTGTGTTTGTCCGTCACCGTGATCGAGACAAAGCTCAGCGTCACGAGGTCCATACACCAGTGCAAACGATACTGGGTCCCCGGGCCCCGGGCTTGGATCCCACTGGCATCGATGACCAGAAAGCGCCGCTGCGCGGGCAAGGCGCTGAGGGGAGACACCATGCGGGCCAGCACGGCTCGCACCCACGGCCGACAGGCGGCCAGACGCTCGGCCACGGCACTATCGGTGATGCGTTCCACCAACAGGCTGAAGTGGCCCGCCACCTCCCGTAGCGACTTATCGAGCCCACAATACAGCAACACCAGCCGGAGCAATTGCACGGGCGTTTTGATCTTGCGCGCCCGCGTGAACGCCTTAAACTCGCGCGCCATTTGCATCGTCTCGTGTGGCAGGTCTTGCAACAAATCCTCAAATAGCGTATCAACATCTTGGGGTGGCTGCAGCATGGTCGTCTCCTTCTTCTTGGGCACAAGAGGACATAGGATACCCATGCAGTATGCCATCCCTTTCAAGCCTTTACCCACTTAACCTGGCGCCTATGCCCCTCTTCCCCCAGGTGCCACTCCGACTCTTTCATTGTTGCGGACCACAAGTATCCAGTTGAAGGAGACCCATAGAAGCACATAGAGACACATCGATTATTCATGTGTCTTTACGTGCATCGATAGGTGCAGACTTTAGTACGTTCCGTTGATCAGTGACAAAAAGTGGTGGATGATGCGGGCAGTGGCGCCCCAAATGACGTGGCCGTTGACGTGAAACTCATAATCTTCGATCGTGGCACCGTCGTCGCGGGCGCGAACATATTTGCGCTGCACGGTCGGATCGGCCAGGGTGGAGAGCGAAGCGTCGAAGACTATAGCCACTTCAAGGGGATTCGGACGGAACGGGTACGGGTAAGGGATCAATCCAACGAAGGGCGAGATCGTAAAGCTGGTCGAAAATGTTGCCAGGTCGTCAAGTCTCCCCAAGATGCTGACGTGCTCCGGCTGGATTCCCACCTCCTCGTAGCTCTCTCGCAGAGCGGTGGTCTGCAGATCGCCATCGGCCAGCTCAAAGGAACCTCCGGGAAACGACACCTGGCCCTTGTGTTGTCGAACCGTCTCGGTGCGCTTGGTAAACAGCAAGTGATAATCGGTAGCGTTCCTGAACAGGGGCAACAGGACTGCTGCCTGCCGGCGAAAGGGATCGGGGGGAACGATGATCGGGATGCGACGAGTCAAGATTGATCGGAGGTGGTCGTCAGGGGCATGGTACGGGCTCACTCGCGCTCATCCTCGGCGTCCTCGTCCCAGTCAGCATCATCGTCGGCGTCAAAATCCATGACATCATCCTCTTCCAGGGCCTCGGTGTATTCGCCGCGCGCGATAGCAGCAGCAATGCCGAGCTCTTCAATGGCATCGTGGGCCACTTCAGCTACCTCGGGGTCAGCATCGCGGGTACAGCGTTGCAGCGTATGCAGGGCACGCTCGTCACCAATCTTGCCCAGGGCCCAGATGGCTTCTAGGCGGATGTCGCGGTCCATATCAAAGCACATCTTTTGTAGCGCCGGGACGGCAGAGATGATCTGAGCTTCGCCGCAGGCGCTGATGGCCTCGACGCGAAACTCCTTATCCGACTCGTCCAGGCCGCGCAAGAGGTAGCCATGCCAGCGCTCCAGCCCACTGCGTCCCATAGCGAACAGAGAGCTGAGCTGCATGCGTTGATCAGCCGCGAAATAGCCCTGCTCGATCAGGTTTAGCACCTTCGGGTCATCCGTGCAGAAGCTCAGGGCTTCGAGCGCGAAGCGGCGCACCGTAATACTCTCACCCTCGTCGGTGGAGGCTTCGAACAGGGCGCGCTTGACCCGCTGGGCCAAGGGCTGATCCAATTCCTCCATGACAAAGCCTTCATACATGTATCGCCCAAGAACCATAGCGGCCCGACCGCGCACCTCCTCATCGATGTCAAACCAGAAAGTATTGAGAATGCGGTCTAGGTGCTCTTCGTCGGGGTAATACCACATCGCCTCCACAGAGCATCGACGGACCTCAGGGTCAGGATGATTCATGAGCATGGTATAGATGGGTGCCCGATTCTCGGAGTAGTTCTCCTCCTCCGCCTCGCTGAGCTCGCGAATGCGCTGGCGTTGGGAGGGCAAATCCAATGCCGCAAATTCGGCTAGGAACGCCTCCGTTGCCTGTGGGTCTGTCGATGCGTTGTGCGAAGAATCTTGTCTACCCGATTGGTCCCAAGAGTCCCTGTCCATCGCTCACCTACCCAATGCCATGAGGAATAACCCGACCGACAGCGCGCAAGTACGCTTGTAGTGCTCTAAGCTCATGATACCACATCAACCTGATGGCGCTAGCGAAATTTTCCCACACAGGTTAGAAATACCGACGTCGCTCGCGGTTCAGCTCCTCCGGGGGCAACAGGCTGATTTTGCGCTGCAGATCCCGGTGCCAGGCGTCGATTTTCGCCAAATTCCGCGACTTAGCCTCTTCATCCAAACCGGACGATTCGACGAAACTACGAGCACTCTCACAAAGTGTGCTGGCGCGATGGAGATTCCCTTGAAATTCCTCCTTACTGATTTTGACGTAGAATTCGGTCACTTTCGCGTCGCGGAAAAAACCTTGAATCGTTTCCCATAACCCCATGGTCGTGCCCTCGTGAAGGTGAACGTAGGTCACCCTCCAATCCTCTATCTACGTCCAGGTCCACGATTGTTCCCATTCACGCCTCGAGGTCTCTGGCGTGGATGCTGTACAGAATCACGTACGTATGATCATTGTCCGTGCTCGTGGGTTACCTACTTGTGCCCACCATGATAGATGGACACTTCCGTCACTTCGCCACTGATCTCGACTCTCACCGTGGTACGCGTATACTGAAAACCACCATCGCGGATCAGGCGGAAGAAGTCTCTAGCGATCGGTCGATTCGGCTCGGCTAAAATAAAGTGTCCATTCGGTTCCAGCGTTCGATACAACAGCTGCAAGAGCGGGTGAAAGTTGGCGCGCTCATAGAGCACATCTGAAGCCAAGATCACGGCATAGGTCTGATTGAGCGTCGGAGCGTGCCAGTCGAGATGCCGAACAATTGCGTGTGGGCAGCCGTTCCGATAGATATTGTAGCGTGTGAATGCCAGCGCATCAGCCTCATAATCGGTGAACGTCAGCACACCACCCTTGCGACTGGCGGCAATCCCTGCCAACCCCAACCCGCAGCCGAGCTCGAGCACCTCTACACCTTGCAGGTCGACAGCCTCGCAGACATACTGGGCCAGCGCCAGGGAAGAGGGCCACAGATCGGCCCAGTACGGTAGGCGCTCATCAGGTCGAAACTGAATCTTGGGGAGTCGATCGAGTAACGTGTCGACATCTGCTACACGGAGCAGCTCGATGGTCAGCCCACCGCACATGATGGTTTGCAGCATAGTGTCGTAGGAGGTCTCGATGGCTTTCTGAAGATAACGCAGGCGGCGTTGCCGACGCCTCCAGCCTATAGCTGTCGGCTCACCGACTCTCTCCGCATCGGGGTTCAGAGGTATGCTCACGGCCGTAACGCTCCGCGGCCGCTTGACCTAAAGGCCCAAGGAAATTGCCACCGCCTCGCGGTGGGCGTCGGAGTCATCGAAGGCGATTTCAGCCGCCTTCGCTCGTCGTGTATAGAGCTGTAGGTCGTACTCCTTGGTATAGCCGATGCCGCCATGCACCTGCTGCCCTTCCTTCACGACGCGGCGACAGGCCTCATTGGTCCAGGCTTTTGCCACCGCGATCTCTCGGCCCGCCGGTAGCCCCTCGCTCAGCAGCCAGGCAGCATGATAGGTGATATACCGTGAACCATCGACGTCGAGCACCATATTCGCCAGCTTGTGTTTGATGGCCTGAAAGCTACCGATGGGGCGACCAAATTGTACGCGTGTCTTGGCATAGTTGAGACTGATCTCAAAGGCCTGCTGGGCAATGCCCACCATCTCCGCACACTTGGCCACCGCTCCGTATTGCAAGACGTGCTCGACAATCGTCCAGCCCTTGCCTGGCTCGCCCAGCACCTGACTGCGGGGGATGGTGACATCATTGTAGACCACTTCATACTGATGGTCATCCGCGATCGTCCCCAGCTTCTCGATCGCCAGGCCAGCGCTTTTCGCGTCGACGAGGAAGAGCGTGATGCTATCCTCCGCTGGAATGCTGGTGCCAGTGCGGGCCACGGTCAGTATGTAATCGGCGACGTGTGCATAGGGTACGCACAGTTTTGTGCCGTTGAGAATGTAGTTCTCCCCCAGTGGGATGGCAGACGTTTCAATGGCCGCAGGCTGACTAGTGGCTGAGGGCTCAAGCCAGGCCATGGTGCCGATTAACTCACCCTGGGCAAATCTCGGCAGGTAGGCTCGCCTTTGCTGCTCATCACCGGCCCACAGCAGCGGGAGTCCGACTTGCACGATGGTGGACACGAACGGACCGGGAACCAGGGCACGTCCGAACTCCTCTAGAAGTACCACCAAGTCCATCATAGTCGCACCACTACCGCCATACTCCTCCGGCAACACCAATCCGAACCACCCGAGGTCACCCATTTGCTTCCATAAATTCAGGTCATAGCCTTTGTCATCTTCCTCCATGGCACGGACCAAGCGGATCGGACACTCTTTCTGGAGGAAATCCCGCGCACTTCCCTGCAGCAGTTCTTGCTCTTCGCTCAAGCTAATATCCATCGCTGCCTCCGCTGTCAGACTCAGTTGCCACACGCGGGCAAAGCTCGTCAGAGACCCCACATACCAAATTCCCCAAAGAATGCGAGCAGTCCCAGGGCGACAGCAAGCGCCTGAGGCTGCTCGTAGAGCCTACCGCAGCGGTTATCTGGGCAAACCCAGGCCGCGCTCGGCGATGATGTTGCGCTGAATCTCCGAGGTGCCGGCAGCGATCGTGCTGGAGATCGAGGTGAGATACATGTTTTCGATCTGGCCCTGTAGTGGTGCCCACTTACTGCCTGGTTTCAATTGCCCATAGAGGCCGAGCAGATCCATACCAACCTGCGCCATGCGCTGCGAGAGTTCGCTCGCGAAGGCCTTCAGGGCTGGGGATTCGGGACCGGGAACCTGCTTATTGTTGATGGCCGTGGCAACGCGGTAGGCAATAGCACGGGCGACATCGACCTCAACCGCCATTTGCGCGAGTTTTTGCCGGATGAGCGGATTCTTCGACAGCGGCTGACCATTGCGCTTTGTCTGCTTGGCGTAGTCGACGAGGTTTTCCAAGATGCGCTTGGCATGCATCGGGCGCTCGACACCGGCACGTTCAAACGACAGCGTCGTGGTGGCCATGTACCAGCCGCGATTCTTTTCACCCAGGAGCCCAGATCGTGGCACTCGGACATTGTCGAAGAAGACCTGATTGAAGTGATGCCCTCCTGACATGTCGATCAACGGTTGGACGGCAACTCCCGGGCTCTTCATATCAACGAGGAAGTAGGAAATGCCTTTGTGCTTCGGCACCGTGGGATCAGTGCGGGCCAGCATAAAGATCCACGCTGAGTGTTGCGCGCCACTGGTCCAGATTTTCTGGCCATTGATCACGAAATCGTCCCCGTCCTCGACCGCCGAGGTCTGCAGGGAGGCCAAGTCAGAACCGGAGTTGGGCTCGCTATACCCTTGGCACCAGATCACCTCGCCGCTGGCGATGCCCGGCAGGTGCATTTTTTGCTGTTCTTCAGTGCCATATAACATGATGGTCGGGCCAAGGTAGCGAACGGCATTGATACCCACGATGGGGGCTCCGGCGTAGGCCAGTTCTTCGTAGAAAATCACTTGTTTCCAGAATGGCCAATCTTGTCCACCCAAATCCTTGGGCCAAGAAACCACCAGCCATCCACGCTTGGATAATTTCTTGGTGAACTCGTGCGCAAATCTGAATTGTTCGTCATCGTCCTGATCGTAAAAGATCTCCTTGCCCCAGCCGGGCGGTAGTTCGGCTTTCAAGTAATCCCGGACTTCCTGGCGAAAGTCGTCTTCTTCCTTAGACCACTTCCAATCCATTGTTTGCCCTCCCCTGCTGAGGGAATTTCGCAACGCACAAGTCTACTCGCGAGCTGGGAGAACCAGCGTATCTCAGAAATTTCGACCTGGGGTCACGAAAATGGCTAGATTCTTCGCCAGATACGGCGCCAGTGTAACAAGGTGTCTAGAGGAGGTCAAGCTTTTTAAGGGCGACAGGTGGTCGTCAGATGGACAATCGCACGGGAGAAGGCGAACATCCGCGGCGCCGAGGGATTTGTTCAGCCTCACGGGTTACGCATCTGCAATAGCAGCCCGCCGTGGTGCTGGATCGTCAGCGTATAACACTGGCCGGGCTGCATTTTGGCATAGACGGCCTGGCCAAATGTCGTTCGGACACGCTGTGTTTCAGCATAGGTCACATCCTCGATAAGACGCCACAGGTCGCCCCACACGCGCTGTTGAGCGCTGCGGTCGATATCCTGCCGGACATAGGACTGGGGGATACCGTCACCTGGGCCCTCGCTGCGGTACAGCGGAAACCCCACCTGAGGTGCCATCTGTTCGGTAAAGATCCGCCGAAACATATACAAGCTCTTGGCTCGACCACCTTTGACTGCATCACTCTCGAAGAGCGTGACGAAGGCATCGACATAAATCTCTTCGCCCGGCAAAGTAACGACCAGCGGCGGCAGGGGCTCTCCATTCTGGCGAAACTCCTGAAAGCGCACCGTTGTGCGTACCGGTTCTTCTGCTGATCGCTGCTGATCAAGAATGCAAACCTCCCCTACGCGCTGCTCACCAAGCAAGTTATGAAGATAGCGCTCATAGACCGATTTCTCGTCCCATAACTCATAGACCCAATATCCTGCCATAAGCATCAGCCCAAGCACACTTATCAGGAGGAGAGTGCGCAGAAGACTCAAGGCGCGCTCGAACACGGCCAGGCTGCGGGAAATTCCCCCCATGTCGTTCCCCTTTATCCCCTTATGGGACTTCTTATGGGACTTCAATGCCACCGACACCCCCACGAAAACAACAGCGGCTATCATAACACCAGACACCACGGTAGGCCAGGCAAAGGTTGCTCCATCCACATTAGCCCAAACCTGACAAGGGGAAAAATGCCAGCCTGCGAGACTCCCTGAAGGATACGGCGGCCAATCCTGGCATCTTTCAGGTCATAACACATGGCTGAGCTTATATCTGAATTTTCAAAAAGCGTCCTGCATTTTTCTTGACACCCGTGCATACCATGGTGTAGAGAAGGGTAAAGTGGCTGCTCCCACTGGCGTGGGTTGGTCCCTCCTACCGTATTGGCTGATGAGAACTTTGCGCCCGACTGTTGAGCGAGCGATGCTGCGGAAGTTCCAGAGCCAGGCAGTTTCTCATGCTTCGCTGCACCCTGGCATCCCAGCTTATCGGTGACAATCAGGTGACAATCAATGGTAGGTCACACCCCTCCGGGTTCTATCGGTCGTCCATCCATAGGATACCGGCGGTACCAGTGATGGCCATCTGATAGCGCAAGCTCCGGTCCCAATATGGAAAATAACTTCCTCGGTCATTCGGTCACGATGATACTATGTTCTCGCGTCGCCGCTTCAACGTTATGCTAGCACAGGTAGGAGTGGCAGCGGAGCCGAACGCTGGGGCTGATAACCTCCGCGGGAAAACGCTGACGCGTGTACTGGTCGGTTCTGGATGCTTGACGATTTCCACTGGGATTCCTGGGTGTCCCTAGTGCCCAGTCGATGAGTTCACCTACATAGGAACCACCCACTCCGAGATACTCCAGGCATGAGAAATGCTTCTTGGAGACGCCTAGCGGGCGCCTGATTGGCGCCATCGTGATCCTGGGTGGCAGCGGCGTGGACTACCAATCCAGTGTTCATGGTGTTGCCTCGTGTGAATAACTACGTCGGTCGCTAACTATGCGCATTAGGGTTCGGATGAGTCACGCTTTCTGAACGCCATCTAGGCACGGTGGGTTTTGGCCTTCAAGGCCCCCGGTCACTCCACGAGGCGCTGGGGCAGCCTGGCGAACTCCTCTTTAGTCTGGTGCGGAGGTTGTCCATTATGGACAGGTTAATTGTAGCCGTAACCCCGGATTCGCTGAATTCTATTAGGAAATACGTTACGACGGCCGCTGCTGCCGCGGACTTGGAGAAAAAAGCTGCCAGTCAGCTATGTCGAGCGGTGGACGAAATCGCTACGAGTGCTATGGCGCACGGCCATGCCGGGGTGAGTGACAAAGATGTGTGGCGCGTGCAGGCCCATATCGACCAGAAATCCTTGACCATCACCCTTGAGGATCGAGGAGAACCATATGATCCGTATCGGAACTCATCCCGACTGGCCTCAGACGCGTCATTTGAAGATGGGCTGGATCACACGCTACAGGGAGTCGATGAGTTCCGGTACCAACGCGTTGGAGATTGGAATCGCAACATCTTTGTAATAAAGCGTGCAGTGGTTTCAGCAGAGACCAGCTCGCAGAGCGAGAAGTTGGCCGATGATCTCATCCGTGTCATTCTTCCTATTGGCATTGCCCTATCGGCGGAGAAGGATTTGGACCGGCTGTTAGAGAGCATCTTGATCCAGGCTAAGTCGGTCTGCAACGCAGATGGTGGCACCCTGTATCTACCGGAGGACAACTGCCTCAAGTTCGCCATTATGCATAATGACTCGCTGAATATCACAATGGGCGGGGCTACGGGCGAAAAGATGCCCTACCTCATGGTACCCCTATATGACGCGACATCAAACAAACCCAATTACAACAACGTCGCTTCCTACGTTGCTCTGTGTGGTCACTCAGTCAATATCCCCGACATCTATCAGGCGAAGGATTTCGACTTTTCTGGAACCAGGGCGTTTGACCAAAAGAACAATTACCGTTCTATGTCTACGTTTACCACCCCCCTCAAAAACCACGACGACGAAGTAATCGGGGTGCTTCAACTGATCAACGCCCAGGACTCCCGAACGGATCGAGTCATTCCCTTTGACTCATATATGCAACAGCTGGTTGAAGCGTTGGCTTCACAGGCCGCTGTCGTCCTGAACAACCGAATACTCTTAGAACGCCAGAAAGAACTGCTAATCTATGAGCACGACTTAGAAATCGGCCAACAAATTCAGACCAATTTCCTACCGAGTGAGCTCCCCCAGCCCTCTGGTTGGGAAATTGCTGCCCGCTTCCGTCCCGCGCGCAAGGTAGCAGGAGATTTCTACGATGCATTCTACGTTGAGGGCGGGACCAAGGTCTGCCTAATCATCGCTGACGTTTGTGACAAGGGGGTCGGTGCGGCGCTTTTCATGGCGCTCTCTCGCAGCCTGATCCGGGCCTTCACCGGAGTGAATGAGAACGGCACGACGCGCGTCAAGAACCCTGTCGAACTAACCAATGACTATATTTCGCAGAATCACGAAAATTCAAATATGTTTGTCACGCTGTTTTACGGTGTGCTGGAACTGGCTAGCGGTCGGCTGTCCTATGTGAACTGTGGGCACAATCCCCCCATCATCGTCGGTGCAGCGGGTTTCAAGGCACACCTCCAACCCACTGGCCCCGCGGTCGGCATGTTCCCGGAAATCGAATTCAAAATGCAGCAGGCTGACTTGGAACCGGGGGATGTCCTGTTTACATTCACGGACGGGGTCACCGAGGCCCATGATGCGAACGGCAGTTTCTTCACCGAGAAGCGCCTGCTGCAACTGCTCGAGCAGCCGGCCCCGTCTGTGGTGGCGTTGTTGGACCGCATCGACGAGAGCCTGCGCTCCCACATTGGTGCCGCCACTCAATTCGACGATATCACCATGATCGCTGCAAGGCGGCAACCTGCGCTCGACGCAGAGCCAAGGTAGCGTTGGCGCGCTATGCGCAAGTACACACTGTGTGGTACAATGGGCGGCCCGTGATGATCCAGGACAGCTGTCCTTACCTAGATTCTGTGTTGAGGCCACCAAGACTTTGTGCCCTGACCCACCCGTCTGATGGATCCAAGCATGACTCGATTGTCATAGTCGGTGACGGAGCAGAAGTTGCGGGGCCAGACTCTATAATATGGGACCCCCACCTTGTCTTGGCGTACATTTTCCGTGATGTGATGTGCCGCAACAGTGCGTATATCGGTAGGCAGAGGAAACATCTGTGAGTCTTGACTCTCGGTTTATCAACTGGCGATCCGTGAGAAATTCGTATCTGAACGACTTAGCTCATAGTGGAAGCTCTGGTGATTGGGTTTAGACGACCTGCATGGTGAACCTGATGGTGTCGAGGGAAGGAGATCCCCCGCGCTTATGGCCCTCAGAGGAGCGTCTGCCAGCGCTCATCTTACATGGCCGTGTGAGTGCTGATAAACAAGGGCGACTAGATCAGGAGTCGAAAGACATGGCTAATAAAACCGGCCGTTTTGCGATTATCGAGCAATTCCTCGCCGATGGTCTTCATTATATGTTCGGCAATCCGGGTACCGTGGAGCAAGGTTTTCTTGACGCCTTGTGGGACTACCCGGAGATGAAATACATCCTGACGCTGCAAGAAACGGTTGCAGTGATGGTGGCGGACGGCTACGCCCGCTCCACCAAGAGACCGACCCTCGTGCAGATACACAGTACACCTGGATTAGGCAATGCGATTGGAGCGCTGTATCAGGCCAAGCGAGGACGTTCCCCATTGCTGGTGATCGGTGGAGACGCAGGTGTCAAATACCAGGCCATGGACTCGCAAATGGCGGGTGATTTGGTGGCGTTGGCCGAGCCTGTGACCAAATGGGCAACGATGGTCCTGGACCCATCCTCGTTACTCCGCGTTTTGCGCAGGGCAATTAAAATCGCCGCGACTCCACCGATGGGGCCTGTTTATGTCTGTTTGCCACAGGACATTCTGGATGCTCCCGTTGTAGAAGAGGTGCGATCAACCTCATTCCCATCCACCAGAGTAGTCCCCGACGAGGAGTCCTTGCAGGCTGCAGCCACAATCCTTGCGCGGGCTCAAAAGCCTATAATCTTGGTGGGAGATGGGGTGGCCTTTTCAGGAGCGCAGGCTGAACTGACCCAGATGGCGGAAATGCTAGGTGCGGAGGTATGGGAAGCGGATGCTGGCGAATTAAACATGAGCCATGCCCATCCCCTTTATCAAGGTTCGACTGGGCATATGTTTGGCTCTCAAAGCCTGCCCATTACCTCGAAAGGAGATGTCATCCTCATATGCGGAACATACCTGCTGCCAGAGGTTTTCCCGGAACTGGGAAATATCTTTGCGCCAGGGGCAAAGATCATCCATATCGATCTCAATGCTTATGAGATTGCCAAAAACCATCCGGTCGATTTAGGGCTGGTCAGCGATCCGAAACTGACCCTTGCAAAGCTGGCGACCGCCCTTGAAGCAATCAGAACGCCTGAGCAGAGAGAAGCTACCCAGGCTCGAACCGTTGAGATTGCCAAAGTAAAAGAGGGGAGGCTGACTAGTCAGTTGGAGGGTGATAAGGGCATTCGCGATCACGTACCTCTGCACTTTGCGCGTTTCATGGAGGAATTGACGGCGCAACTACCAGAGGATGCGATTATTTTCGATGAAGCCTTGACCAATTCGCCCCCGATTGAACGATACCGACCTGCAACCAAACCGGGGCACTATTTTCTCACCCGTGGTGGCTCTCTAGGGGTAGGGATTCCGGGAGCGATTGGGGTCAAACTCGCCAACCCTGACAAGACAGTGATCGGGTTTACGGGTGACGGCGGCGCTATGTACACGATCCAAGCGCTCTGGTCAGCAGCTCGGCACAACGTGGATGCCAAATTTGTTATCTGCAATAACCGCTCTTACAGGTTACTGCAGGCGAACATCCAAGCTTACTGGAAGGAGCGGCAGATACCGGAGCATGATTTTCCGCTGAGTTTCGATTTATCCAGTCCTATCATACGTTTTGATGAGATGGCTCGGTCAATGGATGTCCCAGGGATTCGGGTGGAAAAACCCGAGGAAATAGCCCCAGCCATCCGACAGGCATTAACCCACAAGGGGCCATTTCTCATCGATCTAGTCCTGGAAGGGAATGTGCACCCTGAAATGATTGGCCTCAGGTGCGGACAATAGGTGAGCCATCTATAGGTTAGCAGATGCAGTCCTGGCCAACAGGGAGGCGGGATCCTTTGGGCTCGTGCGGTTGGGAAGCCATGGTCCATAGAGAGAGCATGGCGCATAGCTAGACCTCGTGAAGGACGAGGTCACGCGTGCGGAGCCAAAATCCCCCTTTATGAGATCATGACCGCGTCCATAGGGCAACGCGGGTTGGACTGAAATGATGGATCTGAGACTGACAAGTCCTGACAACGGAGCAAGTCAGATGACCCGAAGGAGGTAACCCAATGGACCCTATGCGCTTCTCGTTCTCGGACACCATTGCCGGATATGTGACCGGATACGACCGGGATAAAGACACGTTTGGCCTCAAAACCACCGACGGACGGGATTACCAAGTCAAATTCGCCTCTGGGACCTACGGCTGGATTGTCAACAACCTGAATGAACCGCGGACCTGGACCAGCCAGGATCAGATGCGGGGGCTGTTGGTGCCCGGTCGCTACTTGTTTGTGTACGGGATTTATTATCCCGAACATAGTGGGTTCACTTATGAAGCCCAGTTTATGATCTTTCCGGGCCGCAGAGAAGATAACTATGTCTTCGAACGGCAGGATTGGTGGACCAAGCAGGTGGCGGCCATTGCTGACTTTTACCTGAAGGCCCAATTCCAGGGTAAACCCATTAATTACGATGATTACCGTACCATTATCCGCCTGACCGGCGAAAAGGAAGCGGACAACTATCGCCAGGAAACCGACACCATCTCCCGCTTGGTCTACGGCTTTGCCTCAGCTTACCTGATGACCGGCGACGATCGTTATCTGGAAGGGGCTGAGAAAGGCACCGAATATCTGCGCGAGCACATGCGCTTCTATGATGCCGATGAGAAAGTGGTCTATTGGTATCACGGCATCGATGTTCAAGGACAGCGTGAGACGAAAGTCTTTGCCTCGGAATTTGGCGATGACTTTGACGCGATACCGGCCTACGAGCAAATCTATGCGCTGGCCGGTCCTATTCAAACCTATCGCATCACCGGCGACCCACGCATTCTGCAAGACGCCGAGTTAACGGTTGACCTGTTCGACCGCTTTTTCCTCGACAGGTCCAAGGGTGGATATTTCTCGCACCTTGATCCGATTACGCTCGATCCGCGGAGCGAGGCCCTGGGCGCGAACAAAGGCAAGAAGAACTGGAACTCCGTGGGCGACCACGCCCCCGCCTATCTGATTAACCTCTACCTGGCCACCGGCGAGAGACGCTACGCCGATTTCTTGGAATACACTTTTGATACGATCGCCCAGTATTTCCCGGACTACGACCATAGCCCCTTTGTCCAGGAGAAATTTTACGAGGATTGGTCGCACGACACCACCCATATGTGGCAGCAAAACCGGGGGGTGGTTGGCCATAACCTTAAGATTGCCTGGAACTTGATGCGCATGCACAGCCTGAAGCCCAAACAGAAGTACGAGGACATAGTCCGGCGCATCGCCGCCGAAATGCCGAAAGTCGGGATGGATAGGCAACGCGGGGGCTGGTACGATGTGATGGAGCGCGTGCTGCGGGGTGATGAAGAAGTGCGCCGCTTTGCTTTCCACGACCGCAAAGCCTGGTGGCAGCAAGAACAGGGCATCCTGGCTTATCTGATCTTGCATGGCGTGTTGCGCGATACGGAGTACCAGAGACTGGCCCGCGAGTCGGCCGCCTTCTATAACGCCTTTTTCTTGGATCACGACGATGGCGGCGTATTCTTTAATGTCTTAGCCAACGGCATCCCCTACCTGATGGGGACGGAGCGCTTCAAGGGCAGCCACTCTATGAGTGGGTATCACTCTACCGAACTATGCTACCTGGCGGCTACGTACACCAACTTGCTTATTACCAAGCAGCCGCTGGAATTGTACTTCAAGCCTTATCCGGGAGGCTTCAAGCGCAATATTCTGCGGGTATCGCCCGACATCCTGCCGCCCGGCAGCATACACCTCAGTGAGGTGTGGGTCAACGGGGAGCCGTATACTCATTTCGAGGCTGATAACCTTACGGTAACGGTTCCGGATAGCAAAGAAGCCGTGCAAATTAAGGTGCGCATTGAGCCCACACAGTAATTTCATGAACCAGTCGTCACTGGCCTCTGGAGTGTGAACCGTCGAGCCACGCGAGGAAGGTCAAGCCGACGTGTGATGACTCCTTGCTGAGTCAATACGACTGCGGGGAAAGACTATGGAGATCAATATCAAGTCTGTTGAACAAGTGACGGTAGTGGAGATTGCCGGTGATATCGACAGCAATACCGCGCCGCAGGCCCAAGAACGGATTCTGCCTCTGGTCCAGCCAAGCAGCAAACTGCTCCTGGATATGAGTGGCGTAGAATACATGTCCAGCGCGGGCCTGCGCGTGTTGCTATCTATGTATCGCCAGGTGTCGCGACAAAATGGCGGTATGGTCCTAGTGGGACTGGCCGAAGAGATCAAAGACACGATGTCGATTACTGGATTCCTTAACTTCTTCACGACCCGTGATACTGTGGACGAGGGCCTGAGAGCTCTAGCCTAACAGATGTAAGGAGCAGGTATGGAGCGAATAGACATACATCCAACCCATACCCACGGGGAATTCAAGCTGCGGGCAGGTCGTCCACTGCCCTTTGGAGCAACCCAGGTGGAAGGGGGCATCAATTTTTCCGTATCCTCCCGTCATGCCAGCTCCTGTACGCTGGTGCTGTTCAAAAAGCACCAATCGGAGCCGATGGCAGAAATCCCCTTTCCCGATGAGTTTCGAATCGGGAACGTCTTTGCCATGGTGGTGTTTGGATTAGACTATGAGAACATTGAGTACGGCTTCCGTATGGATGGGCCCTATGACATTCGGGAGGGACATCGGTTTGATCCCACCAAGATTCTCCTGGATCCTTACGCCAAAGTCATCGGTGGTCGCGATGTCTGGGGGGGGCCGCCGGACTGGAACGACATGTACCAGCACCGGGGCCGCATCATCTTCGACGATTTCGACTGGGGATCCGACCGCTCCTTGGAAATACCCACCGAGGATCTGATTATCTATGAGGCGCACGTCCGTGGTTTTACACAGCACCCTTCATCTGGCGTCAAGCACCCAGGCACTTTCGCCGGCATCCGCGAGAAGATCCCCTATCTCAAGGAGTTGGGCGTCAATTGCATCGAGTTGATGCCCATCTTTGAGTTCGACGAGTTTGAAAACAGCCGCAGGCACCCGGAAACGGGGGAGCTACTGTTGAACTATTGGGGTTACAGCCAGGTCGGCTTCTTCGCCCCCAAGGCCGCTTATGCAGCCACCGGAAAATTCAGCATGCAGGTTGACGAGCTCAAAGCGCTCATCAAAGACTTGCATAACAATGGCATAGAAGTGTTTCTCGACGTAGTCTTCAACCACACTGCAGAAGGGAACGAGAACGGCCCCACCATCTCATTTCGCGGCATCGACAACCAGACCTATTACATGCTCACCCCCGAGGGTTACTACTACAACTTCAGTGGGACCGGTAACACCCTCAATTGCAATAATCCGATGGTACGCAACATGGTGCTGGACTCCCTGCGCTACTGGGCGGCAGAATACCACATCGATGGCTTCCGCTTTGACCTGGCTTCCATCCTGGGGCGCGACCCCTGGGGTGCCCCGCTCTCAAACCCGCCATTGCTAGAAACCCTGGCCTTCGATCCCATCCTGGCCAAGTGCAAACTCATCGCCGAGGCATGGGACGCCGGTGGACTCTATCAGGTCGGTTCCTTTCCCTCGTATGGGCGTTGGGCGGAGTGGAACGGCAAGTACCGCGACGCCGTCCGCAAGTTCCTGAAGGGGGAAATGGGCCTGGTTGGGGAGATGGCCCAGCGGATACAGGGGTCACCAGACCTGTATCGGTGGCGCGGTCCCACCGCTTCCATCAATTTCATCACGGCGCACGATGGCTTCACCCTTGGTGATCTGGTCTCGTATAACGAGAAGCACAACGAAGCCAATGGAGAAAACAACAACGACGGCGGTAACGACAATGACAGCTGGAACTGCGGCTGGGAGGGACCTACCGACGATCCGGAAATTAACGCCCTGCGTTGCCGACAGATCAAGAACGCTGCGGCTATTTTAGCAGTGAGCCAGGGAGTGCCCATGATCCTTATGGGCGATGAGATCGCGCGCACCCAACGAGGGAACAACAACGCCTATTGCCACGACAATGAACTGAGCTGGATGGATTGGACGCTGCTGAAATCGAATGCCGACCTCTTTCGGTTCTTCAAGAACTGTATCGCTTTTCGCAAGGCCCATGTAGTGCTGCGAAACCGCACCCACTTGCGGAACCAGGACTATGTGGGAAGTGGGTATCCCGATATTAGCTGGCATGGAGTCCGGGCGTGGCAACCCGACTGGTCCGGCTCGAGTCGCGTCCTTGCCTTTATGCTCTGTGGCAAACATGCGAACAATGGGGAAGGCCAGGACAACTACATCTACGTGGTGATGAATATGTATTGGGAGGCCCACCTGTTCGAATTACCGGGACTGCCGCAGGGAATGCAATGGTACGTCTCCACCAATACGATAGCGACTCCCCCCGAGGACATCTGGGAGCCCGGCCGCGAACCCTTGGTAAAGGACCAGCATCAATTCCATGTGGGACCACGTTCCATTGTGATTCTGGTGGGCAAGTAGCCAGTTGTGCAATGAAAGGAGAGGCTCATGGCTTTTCGCGCAACAACGATGATTGACTCCGGTATCGCAAAGATCACTATGGCTGGGCAACTCGATGCCAGCATGGCTCCCGTCTTCCAGAAAGAGGTAGAGCACGCGGAGGCCCAAAAGGTCAAACGTCTTGTGCTCTTGATGTCAGAATTGGAGTATATTTCCAGCGCGGGTCTGCGAGCCTTGGTCTTTACGAAGCAAAAGATGGGCCGTGACGTTGATATCTATGTGATTGGCGCTCAGCAACAGGTCCTGGACACTCTACAGATGACTGGATTTAATCGCAGTGTCATCGCCCTAGATACTTACGATGCAGGCACAATAGAAAACATATAGCTCTCTGGAGCCATCGGTATGAAGGCCTTGACCGTACCTGCAACGCTGGAGTCTCTGGGGACCATTGCTGAATACGTGATGGCGGCAGCTGCTTCAGCCGGCCTGGACAGACGAGCCAGCTACCGCCTGCGTCTGGCCGTTGATGAGATCACCACCAATATCATTGTCTACGGTCATGCCAACGCGGGTCTCCAGGGCGTGCTAGAACTACGTGCGGATATGGACGACAAAACCCTCATGATCTCGATCGAAGATTCGGGTGTTGCCTACGACCCGCGGCAAGCCCCGGTCCCCGATACCGATCTGCCGCTAGAGCAACGTCCTATCGGCGGGCTTGGAATCTATCTCGCCATTCGGAGTGTCGACGAATTCCTCTACGAACATGTGGGAGACCGCAATCGAACGATCCTCAAAATGCATCTGCCTCCGACCTCTTCAGAAGAAGACAGAGCGTGACCGCATCCAGCGAGCCCAACTCACATAAGAGGGTGGTAGTGCCATTATGATCCTTAGGGCGCCACGACACGAGCCCAGGCCAAGAGCTGGATCTCCGTGCCAGAAAAGGTGACGAAGACACGGATGGAGTCCGCGTGACAATTCGAACAAAGTTTAGTCTTTCTTCCCTTATAGTCCTCGCTTTACTTGCTGTGCTAATCGATGGCGGTTTAATCTTTCTGGTCCGAGCGAAGGAGGAAGTAGCCGCAGGGCACAAGATGGCCGCTAGTCTTGTGCGGGCTGTAGGTGACATACGAGGACACTGGCTTCAAGTGAACGATGAAGTCAACGATCTAATCCGTCGCGGATACAATGCCAAAGATTTCGACCAGTATAAAGCTGCGATCGAAAGCTACGTGGAGAGCCTCAAAAAGTTGGAATTCATGATACCTATGGCTCCAGACCTGGAGATTCTCCAGACTGGACTCAATATGGTCGTCGAATTGTCAGTACAGATTGCCACGCTCGTGTCGACTGATTCACATGAGCCCTCCTCGATCCAGTCAGCTATTGCCGCTGCAATCGGCGAAAGGGCGGATGCGCTTGATGCATTGGGAGATGAAATTGAAGAGGATTTGCTCGGGCTAATCAAGAAGTCTGAGCAGCGGGAGTCTCTGGCGGTTGAGCACGTGGAACGGCTAGAAGCGTTCATTCGAATGTTTGCGTTAGCCATCTTTGGCATGATTTTTCTGGTCATCGGTGGGCAATATCTGTTGATCCTTCGCCCTATTACGAACTCTATCCAAAAACTGGTGTTTGGGGCAACAGAAATCGGGAAAAAAAACTTAGATTATCGCCTGGACATCCATACAAGGGACGAAATCGAACAATTGGGCCATGAGTTCAATCAAATGGCAGCAAACGTTTGTATGTCTTACCGCGCAATAGAAGCCGCCAAAGAGCAGATTGAGGTCTACTCACAAGCCCTTAAAGGTGAGCTTGACAAAGGCCGACAGCTCCAGGAGGATTTTCTGCCTTATGGGCTGCCACAACTACCTGGTTGGGATCTTGCGGCGTCTCTGAAACCCGCTCGTGATGTCTCAGGGGATTTTTACGATGCCTTTATACTCCCCGATAACCTCGTGGCGATAGTCATTGGCGACGTCTGCGACAAGGGCGTCGGCTCAGCGCTTTTTATGGCCCTCTGCCGTAGTTTGTTGCGGATCTTTTCCATTCGGCTTGACCCGGATAGCTTCGCTATGCAAATCGGCGATCAGGCAAGCGGTATAGTGAGAGCCCGGAATCCGCAACTAGCAACCAGTTCAGGGCCTACAAACCTCCTGAATGCTGTCGGGTTCACTAACAGTTATATCGCCCAGACTCACAGCCATACGAATATGTTCACGACCCTTTTCTTCGGTATCTTGGACCCGGCAACAGGCATACTACGATATATCAACGGTGGGCATGAGCCTCCTGCGATCCTGGGTGCGGGCGGCATCAAAGCGCGACTTACCCCTACCGGTCCAGCTGTTGGCTTGTTTCCCGATGTCAGCTTTGAAGTGCGTCAAATCGACCTCGAAGCAGGCGACATGCTGCTAGCCTATACCGACGGCGTCACTGATGCGCGAAATCCGAGCGGAGAGCGCTTCACGCAAGAGCGACTGCTGTTGCTATTGGAGCACCCCCTCACCTCTGCGGCTGCTCTTCTGGATACCGTTGAGAGTCGCTTACAGGTCCACATTGCTGATGCAGTCCAGTTTGATGACATTACGTTACTTGCTGTGCGACGAGCACGTGCCGCCGAAGCATCATAGGCGATTCAGGAGCTGACCACAACATGGCGCCGAACATAGTTCTAGAGCTCATGATGTCATGACCACTCAAACGCCAACTCTAGCCGTCATGCTGCTGGCTAGCCGACAGGCAGGACGGTAATGCTATGGCCTCTGCACCGCCCGGCCTTCCTTTGAATCGGAGTCGTTCGGCATACCACTAAAAGGAGAGGAAGGTATGAGGTCGACAAAAAGAATTCTCATCGTTGTTGCTAACCCAGCTGTGTCTACCACTACCGGCTGGCCGGTCCGGTTCTGGGCTGCAGAGCTTATTCATCCCTATGATGCCTTCACACGAAACGGGTACGACGTCATCATTGCCAGCCCCAATGGTGGAAGGGTTGAAGTGGATGCGTACTCCGATCCACGAGATGCCAGCGGCTATTCGAAAAACGACACGCTGAGCCTGGACTATCTCAACAATCCAGAATTCGCCGGGCTCCTGGAGAATACGCCCAATGTCGCGACGCTCAACCCGGCGGACTTCGAGGCGATTGTGGTCATTGGCGGGCAGTCTCCGATGTTCACCTTCAAAGCTGCCGTCACCTTACAGCAGCTTTTCACGGACTTTTACCGTACAGGCAAGGTGAGTGCTCCGCAGTGCGATGGGACCTCTTTACTCCTGTACCTGAAGGAAGCTACTGGGGAGCCCTTCGTCAGGGGCAAGACCATGACAGGCTTTGCCAATAGAGAGGAAGATTTCGCTGATCAGATTGTGGGTCAAAAGCTCATGCCGTTCTGGATCGAGGACGAAGCGCGGCAGCTAGGTGCAAACTTTATTGCCGCGCCTGCGTTCCAGCCACATGCCGTGCGTGACCGTCACCTCATCACAAGCCAGCAGCAATTCAGCGGCGGTGAAGTCGCAAAGCTGGTGCTTGAAGCCCTCCAAGCATAGTAGCTCAAGGGGTAGACATGGCCTCCAGAATCCTGCAATTAGCGGAGCATAGAAGACATGTACAGCGGAGATTCATCGCCTCATGCACCGGACTCGCGGGCTGCCTCATGAACTGCGACAGGTGCTTGGCGGCGATGTCGTTTCCGACAAGGGAGTGGGAACGATGAGTGAGCCCAACGAGCTCACCATGCAGCAGGAGAAGGAGACCGGGCGTATCGAGGCGTTCAGCGACGGGGTATTCGCGATCGCCATTACGCTACTCATTCTGGAGATCAAGGTGCCGAACGCGCATGAGCTCGGCGCAGTCGGAGGGCTCGGGGCGGCCCTGCTCAAACTCTGGCCGAGCTATCTGGCCTTCGTCACCAGCTTCGCAACGATCCTGGTGATGTGGGTGAATCACCACCGGCTGTTCAACCACATCCGGCGGATCGATCATGCCTTCCTCTTTTGGAACGGCCTCTTGCTGTTCCTGGTGACGTTTGTCCCGTTTCCGACGGCGCTCCTGGCCGAGTATCTGCCTCATGCAGAGGCACGTCTCGCAGCCAGCGTGTACTCGGGGACCTTCGTCGCGGTCGCCCTGGCCTTCATGGGGCTCTGGTGGCATGCGTCGACGGACCGGCGGCTCTTGGCTCGGGCCGTGAACACCGCAGAGGTGGAGGAGATCACACGGCAATATCGCTTCGGGCCACTGTCATATCTGGCCGCCTTCATCGCCTCGTTCTTCTCGGTATGGCTGAGTCTGGGTATCTGCCTCGGTTTGGCCGTGTTCTTTGCCTCCAGGGGTCTTCCTGCCAGCCGGCCGCAGCCGTCGGAGCACCACACCTGACCATTATGAGGTCCGCAGTTGTGAAGAGGTCAACCAGTTCAGTGAGCGGGAGCTTTGTCGCATTTGGGTGCTCGCGAAGCCGGCATCATCCTTGCTCAGGCAGTTCTACCCGAGCCAGGCGAAGGTGCGTTCGATAGGGCAGCCGTAAAGGCCCTGTTTGCCCCACGCTCAGCGGCCTTATGCAGCCGCTCCCAGGCCGGACGGTCGAGCCGGGTGCCTTGGTAGCCCTCTCCCCGGTCAACATGGCATGCCTCAAGCGTCCAGCCTTCCATAGTCCTGGACCCGGAGACGCGCGCCTAGGTGGCGACGTCGCTGGGGTACCTCCAAGCTGGCGTCGATCGCCGCGGCCGGCTCGTCTGCCGCGGGCACAGGTCGCCGTTGCTCGCTCCCAATCTGCAGCAAGTGCTGATCGAGCTGCTGCCACCGCCGCTCGCCTGCGAACCTGTGGATAACCCGGCAGCGCATCGTCCGCGCCTTGGCTGACGCGCTATAGAGCCGCCGTCCACCGTTCCATACCGGGAGGGAGCACGGTGGCCTGAGACTGAATCGCGGCGCCTCCCTGCACCCGACCCACCGCAAACGCCATTTTGGCTCAGCCTTGCTGCCCCAGCTGATAGCCCCAGCTGATAATGCGGAGCGGACTCTTGGACCGAGAACGCCTGATGGCCACTATCTCACGCGCCTCCTGCGTGATCATTCGCTCCGCCCTCTTGCTGCGGGTATTACAGGGCTTGTGCACTATCGTACTGTGCAGCTTGACGTCCATCAGGCCACCGTGGTCGCGCGGCGTCCTGGCTGAGGCCGGCGGCGCATCAGTGAGGTGCGGACCTTCGGGATCACCACGGCTGCTCTGTTGGCCATGGCTAATTGGCTAATGGAGCAAGGGGTGACTCACGTGGCAATGGAGAGCACAGCGGTCTATGTGTTCAACGTCCCGGAGCACGCCTCCGCGGTCATCCTGGCCAATGTCCCGCACTAGAAGACGGTGCCTGACTGCAAGACCGACCGGACACGCCGGGGCAAGCCCTGGCTGAAGCTAGTGCGGGTGGAGTGTGTCGGGGAGGCCGGCCGCGCCGGGCGGATGAATCGGGTCGCCCAGGACGCCCGGCTGGAGCGCCACTGGGCGAAGAAGGCCGCGCTTGCCATGGGGCACAGCATCCTGATGGCCCCGTATTACATCCTGCGAAATGGCGTGCCTAACCATGGTCGTGGTCCTGCCCACTGCCATTGCCTGGCCACCGACCGGCTCACGCGCCATTATGTCTAGGGACTGGAGGAACTGGGCCACCGTGTTCCCCTCCATGCGGCGGTTGCGTGAGAAAAAGGTTAAGGCTTTCTGGGGAACGTCGGGTCTATTTCACTTTTTGCTTGACATCAGAGCCATCTGCCATTACTCTCAGCGCCACTTTCCTTCGCATTAGCATTACCAAGAACCCTTACCACCATACAACGAGATCGACGCAAAGCCCATAGGCCTCTAGCCTGTTCCACGAAGGAGCGATAGCACCGGTGGCTGAGCTGGCTTCTTACTACTATCCCGCATAATTTCCGCCGGAGTCACGGAGGTTTGAGGCAGCAGCCAAAAAGAGTGAACAATGCCACTCCTCATCCTCCTCACTGGCGAAGCGGGAAATACAGGTAGCCAGGTTGTCAAACAGCTCATTGTCAAAGGTGCGTCAACGCATGCGCTCGTTCGTGATTCGAACGGAGCAGCATCAATTAAAGGGTCTGGTATCGACATCATTGTGGGTGATTTCAGTCAGCCCGAAACCCTCGCCCAAGTACTAGCGGCTGTTGAGCGGGTCTTTCTGCTTTCGCCGCCCAGTCCGCAGAGTGAAGATGACAATTAATTGAGGCCTGGTGATAATTGATGCTGTCCTCCGTAAGGGATTGATGCCCTGGCCAAGATGTAGGTGTTGCTCATGCTGATAGCGCAACACGAACTGATACACGACCACCGCACCCAAGGCGAGCAGTTGCGAGCGCTGCAAGCCCTTAACCGGGCTTTTCACCCGGCACTCAAAGACGTTCTTTTACAAGCACAAGCTGTTGAAGGGTTCGATGGCTTGAGAGCCCAGTTGATGAAACACTTTCCGGACCGCGACGTCGCTATCCCGATGGGGATATGCGCCACGACGAAGCTCTGGAACGAGGAGCACGGGACCCGCATCATCATCCGGCAGGTGAAATATGGGAGTTAGCCAGCAGTATCTTCCCAAGGGGGTACACCAGAGTCTGCAGCTCCTGGTTTTCCGCCATGGCCACCAGGGGGAGTAGACGGGGCGTCGCGGGAGATTACCCAGTTAGCTATGAGATATTCTCATTTGGGAAAACTTCCCAGGATGGAGGGCATTATGAAATCAAAAGGCATGCTCTTGATTATGGCTGTGTTAGTTTCAGGCTATATACAGTCTTCGTTAGCCAACGATAACAATAGCACTGGAACACAATGTTCTCCAGCCGAGAATGAAACGCTGGTGAAAGGCTTTTTTGAGTCATTTGTTAACGGTACTGCGAGAGAATATATTCAGAACAATTTCGATCCACAGATCGAATATACAGTCATCGGAACGGAGGCAAACATTTTTGGCATCGATCGGGAAGCTATCTTAACCCACAGTGGACTATATGATGGAATAGAAGGGGCGATTTATTTTTTACTTGATCTGGGGAATTATGAAAGGGATACGCTGGGCTTCACGCTTCATGAAGCTTTCTGTCGTGGAGATTCTTGTGTGGCATTCGGAAATTTCCTCTTCTTTTCCCCGACAGAGAGAGGAGGCTCAGGGGATAATCCAGAGACCGAATGGGCGAGTCAGATTACGATGCGTAACTGCAAATTCTTCCGATATCACTTCCTTGAAGATAGTTACCCACGGTTCGCTCATTTGTCGTAACCCGTGATAATTTCAAGGGTTTTCGGGTTACCTGAAACTGTTTTTTTGAGGGTCGGTCCTCAATATTTTCAACACCTTAGAGCAAAAATGAGCGAACCGACGGTAGTTATGCTGTTGCCTCTGGCTATCGCGACAAATCTTCGGGAATCAATTGGCGCCGGGAGTCTGGTGGCGCGATCAGAGATATAACAACAGGAACGAATGGCGATGACACTATAGACAAGAGCGGAAACAGCCATCAAAATTTTATTTTTGGTTACAAAGGCGATGATACCCTCGTCGGTGGTCCAAATGATGATACCCTTTACGGTGGCGAGGGGACTAATATCCTAACCGGCAATGGGGGCCGTGATTTATTTGCTATCGGTGAGGATCAGGGAACAGCGATCATAACCGATTTTGTCCAGGGCGAAGACCTTCTCGGGCTAACTCGAGGGCTAACATTCTCGGAGCTCAGTTTTGGGCCCACTGGCGGTGATCTTGAAATAACACGGGCGGGAAAGCGCCTGGCCATCCTACATGGAGCAGCGGACCTCGCTCTCACTGCGGCTGATGTGACGACTTTTCCAAGTCTTCCCGCGACGGTAGATGTTGGCGGGGGATTCTTGATTGAAGAAGATCCCTTTGGTCCCTCCCCCCAAAATCCCAGTTTTGACAAACAGGCCAATGAGGAGGCCGTTGACAGCTTTTTAAATGTTTTCAAGCGGGGTGGAGAGGCAAACACCCTCGTGGCAGATGATGCGCAAATAACCGTCGCCGGCACAGAGTCAAGGCTCTTTGGGGCCGAACGGCATGCGGTCCTGCCGCACACAGGATTATACACAGGAAAAGACGGCATTCAGAATTTTTTTGGCATCTTCAATAACGAGCGGGAATTGCTGAGCTTCGAGGTTGACGCAGTCTACGGCAGTGGGTTTTCCGTAGCTGCCTTCGGTAGCTATACGTATCGTTCTCCCAGCGAGAGAGGAGGCTCAGGAGATATCGTAGGAACTCAGTGGGTAGCCCGTTTCTGGATGGTGAAAGGCGATGGTGACGAGACGCATGGTGGACATCCGTTGATCTATCGCGCCCATATATATGAGGATAGTGCCGCTGAGGCGGCGGCTTTCCGCCATAAATTTGTAGACAGCCCCACAGTCGACTGGACCAGAGGCTTTATTGGAAGGCCCGAGAACTATCTCACCGGCACCATTGGTGATGATACAATCATGGGTAAGGGCTCACCCGCTAACTTGCGCAATCGGCTTTTTGGCTATGCCGGAAATGACACCCTCATCGGCAGTGACGAGGATGACTTCCTCTACGGTGGTGCGGGCGATGACCTCTTGATCGGCGGCAAAGGCCATGATGATCTGTACGGTGGCCAGGGCAACGATATTCTTATAGGCGGCGAAGGCGACGACAATCTCTATGGGAATGAAGGTGATGACATCCTCATTGGCGGTCTAGGGAAAGACATATTCATCTTGGGAAAAGGTCATGGAAGCGATACGATCCTGGACTATACAGATGGTGAAGACAAGCTCGGGTTGCTAGGGGACTCGACCTTCGCGGATCTGGTCATTACGCAAGAGGGCAACGATGTTACCATCACAATTGCCGAGACAGGAGAGCTGCTCGCCACCCTTATCGGAGCCAACGCCAGTGATATCACTGCGGATGATTTTACCAAACGCACCGATTCGGGAGCAGAGATCAATCCTTGTAGGGATCTGCTCGACGAGCAGTTTGAGCCCTATGGGTTTAATGACCCCGATTATCCGGTCTGTGATCACCGTTTGACGGACATCCCACCGATGGATGAAGAGGGTGCCCCCACTGTAGCCGAGAAGGGTAGTCTGAGCGGCATGCTGTCGGCTGCCAGAGCCTTGGCCGTAAGGGGGAGCTAGACGCTGCTTGCCATCAACTCGTGGCTTATAAGAACAGAGTGAACGAGCAGCTCACGGATCCGCAGCGACTCGACTCCGCCTCCGCCAGTGAGTTGGTCGGGGCGGCCCAATTATTCATGACCTCCTTTGGCTGCCCGTAGGGAATGAGGAGGTCGCCTCACAAGCGCAATGGCCGAGCGGGCACGGATCGGCATCCGCTTGCAGAAGGGGCTCGAAGACATCAACACCAAACTAGCGACTGTCGCCAGCGACATGGCGGGTGTTTCGGCCTGGGCGATGCTCGAGGCCCTTGGGGTGGGCGAGCGCAACGCTGCCGTCCTGGTGCAATGAGCGCAGGGGCGGCTACGCACGCAGCGCGAGTGATTTGGGCAGGCGTTAATTGGGGGATTGCACATGCACCACACTTTCCTGATGACTGGGCATCTGAGCCACATCACCCCAGAATGTCTTGACGAGACTGCTATACCATAGGGACAGCTTCGGGGAGGACATCGAAGTCAGGAATAAAACAGGCTATTTCCCCTGGTGTTGCGCCCCGAGGATCATTGCCTTCAGTCGGGGCCGTGTCGCAAGGAACGCCCGGTGAATGAGAGGAGGTGGCACATGGCTGCGTATGTAATTGGACATTTGGAGATGCGGGATCCGTCGTGGCTGGCGGAATATGGACCGAAGACCGCAGCATTGGTGGAGAAACATGGTGGCAAGTTTCTGATCAGGGGCGGGGCCATGGAGATGTTAGAAGGCAAGGGCAAGCTCCCGAGCGTCATCGTCGTCTTGGAGTTTCCCTCCTTGGATCATGCCAAGTCCTGGTACAACGACCCCGAATACGCGCCGCTGATCACGCTGCGTCGAACCGGCTCTGACTTGGAATTAGTGCTGGTGCAGGGGGTCTGAATCGAACCACAGGAGCAACTGTGGTTGTTGTCAAGCACAGCGGATGGACACGCGAGGCGAGCATGGTTTTCCCCCACCTGCGCACTGAGCCGCACGTCGAGCGACGGCTTGACCAGCACCTAGGGCCCGGAGGAGTCATGGCCGTCGACTTCAACATGGTCATCAATAGTGACCCGGGCCTGTTTCGACTCGGCATCTGCAGACGGTTGGAGCGGGAGAGGCCGGAGGGCCGGGCACTCGAGCGCTGCAAACAGCGCTTGGCGTGAGCCCGGCGTCGACTGCTGCCAAGGCTCTGGGCAATTTTGCGGTCGATCCGCCCCTGGCCCCATGTCAGACGCAGTCCTGCAGTGACGTGACGCCTGGGTCACCTCGGTGCAGGCATCTGCTCCTCCCGCCTGGTCTGAGCAAGGTGCAGCTGACCGATGGGTTCGCCCGGCGTCGCCGTCGGCTGTCTCCCCCGTGCCGTGGTGGCAGGGTTTCGCTGGAATCAGTGGCAGCGTTCGCCCGGCATGGAGGGCAAGTTTGCCGTGGAATACGCAGTTAGCCGCGCGGCCAGGCCTGTTGCAGCGCTCCAACATCAAACTGGCGGTTGCCACTAACGTTTTGGGGGTGTCCGGATGGGTAATGCTGGCTTCGATGATCGATGGGCGGGTAGACCCAGCCATGATGGCCGAGTTGGCCAAAGGGCAGCTGCGAGTATGATTCCCCTACTGGAGCAAGCATTGACCGGGCTCTGGCGTAAACATTGCCGCCCTTGCTGACGATCCGACTGGCCCATATCGACTTTCTGGACAAGCGGGTTGACGCCCTGTGGCCGAGATGACCAGTACCCCAATGGACCTGAGTGAGGGCGAGCCTCCTGCCGCGAGGGCCGACTCCTCCCAGCCAGCTGCGGTTTTCACGGCCCCGGCGCTGTCACAGACGTCGCTGACCTTTGCGCGTGCCGTCAGTATGCTGGATACCATTCCAGGAGTCGACCAGCAGGGGATGGAACTGTTGGTGGCAGAGTGGGGCTCGGACAGAGGGCGCTTTGGCACCGCGGGCCGATCTGACGCCATTGACCCACGACGCTGTGCGCACCAAGGGGACTATCTTGTCGGCCTTGTATCACCGCGTGGCCGCCCACCTGGGGAAGAAGAGGGCGATTTTGGCGGTAGTGCACACCACGGTGGTCAGTGTTTTCCATCTGCTCTCCATGTACGGCCCGTATCGCGAGTGGGAACCTAACTATGTTGACCACCGTGGGTGCAATCAGCTCGTCGACCAGTTGGCGCGGCGCATTGCGCGCCAGGGGGGTATCGTGTACGCGGTCAACCGATGACTGCTGTCTAGGCTCCTCATATCTAGGACAGTCAAATTGGAGAGGTCTGCTAAAAATTGTATATTAATCTGGTTGAAAGGCGGAATCCCTCGGGGCGATTTTCGGCTGCGAACTCCCAAAAAGAATTGACCATGAAGGTAACGGGCCCTTTATTATAGACCATCCCCGGCCCAAGGCCGATCACACGCTCCTTACTGTTTTCGATGTCACGGCCTTTGAGCTTATTGTCGGTGATCTGCTGGAGGGCATAGCCGTTTATTCCGACCCGGAATCCATACGGCAAGCCGTAGGATGCTGCATAATTCACGTAGTAGATTTGGCCGGGCTGGAGGTGGGTGTCGGGGTTCTCGGTGCAGTAACGCCACTGGTGGCGGAGACTGATCTCTAAGTCCAAGTAGGGCAGAAACCAGAGGGTCTGGGCGTAGTATGGCGCGAAGCTCCAGAGGTTGTCGCCCGGATTGAATATGAAGCGTTCGTCGAAGTCTCCGGTGGGAGCAGTGATATGCACCTCAAAACGCTGGTAATAGGGCATTCCAAAGAGTGTGCTATCATTCCACTGAAACACCGGCGAGAAAATAAAATCTCCCAGGCCGCCCGTATTTGAATCGGAGTTGAATGGGGTGCTGACACTGCCCGCCACCACAGGGACGATGACGTCGAGACCAAGCTGGGCCCCTGTTAGAGGCTCATTGAGCTTGGGGAGGAAGTAGAACTGATGCGTGTTCACCAGGAGACTTACCCGATTCCGCCCGGGGAGGTCGTTGCCGTTAGCATCCGTAAACGTCGAGGCATCCCAATACTGTACAACCTCGGACAAGATGATCGCCGGTCCTACGTATCCCTTCGGTGGCGCCCCCGCATCGGCAAAGCTCGTGAACCCCAAGTTCATCCCCGGCTGATTGTATGCTGAGGCACCCGATGGAACAAGTATCATAGCGAATATGCTCACAACCGCGACAAGATACCTCGCCTTTCCTGTCAGAAACTCTTGCACAGCAGCTAGGATAGTTCTCATATCTTTTCTCCACGCGGATGATAGATCGGTCAGCTGGATTGCTTGGTCGGAAGACGTGGGTCAGAATTGCGCCCTCGTAAGAAGCTGGTGGCGAATTGCGGCAGCAGCACGTTGTAGGCCGGTCAACACGGCGCATCGAGCGAGTGGGGTATCGCGCGGGCCTGGAGCCAGTGTCTGCTACGCAACCAAGTATTTTCACCATAGTCATAGAGAGCGGGGCAATCGTCCCGAACTCGGGATCGATTCCCCGAGGATGACGAGCTATCCGAGGTTTAAGGAGATCTCGTCATCGTTTTCTTCAGCCGAACCACGAGCGGATGGACCGATGGCGATACCCACCGCGGCCCCAAGCATGATCGAAGATAGTCTGAGCCTGGGTGTGAGGGCCAGCAAGAGCGACACCATGAAGGCAACGGCGTCTACAGCTACTCAAGGGGCGGTGGGTGATCCTCATCCACGTAGCCCTGACTGACTTCCACAATATTCCCCTCTGGGTCACTCATCCACACCGTCTGCCAGCCGGGAATAAAATCATCAAAGCGCAGCGGCCCCAACGTGATCCTGGCCTCGTCGCCCATTTCCTGAAGCTTGGCCACGACATCGTCTACTTGAAACGACAGGTGCCGCCAGCCGGGATATTCCGGCCCGGCGCCGCCGGCCGGGGGCACGGGCGATTCGCCCTTCGCCTGAAACAGTTCCAGGCACACGCCGCCTGACTTGATGAAGACGACCTGCTCGGCGCCCAAGGAGACGACCCGCGCCCGCCTGAAGCCGAAATGCCTGCTGTAGAACCGCTCTACGGCAAGGGGGTCCTTGCAGGACAAGCCAATGTGGGCAAACTCTAGGGAAGCCATCGCTCATTCTCCTAAGTCATTGTTCGGTCAACAGCTCGATGATCCTGCGCGCCAAGAGGTGACAATGGGCTCCTGTGCGCGCGGTTACAAGGTCGTCGTCAACGACGACGTCTTCATCGGTGTAGATAGCGCCCATATTCTTTACGTCGCCGAGCAGGTTGTTATGGGCCACCACCCGCCTGCCGCGCACCAGTTCCGGCGTCGGAGCCACGAGCCACAGACCGTGACAGATGATGCCCTTCAGGATGCTCTTCTCCGCGAAAGCCCGCTGGAGAAACACGCTAGCCGGCGGAAGTTTATTGATATCCTCAGTGTATCTAAGGCGGTCAGACACGATCGCCGACGGCACGATGATGGCCGCATAGCTCCTTAGGGTCGCATCATCCATGTTCTCAAAGCTTTCATGGCATTCAAACGGCACCTTATACTCGTGCCCGTAGAAAGTCAAGGATGGCTGGTCCCATAGTCGGGTTAGGAAATGCAATTCCACACCTTCTTCGGGAAACCGATGCTCGTAGTAAAAGATCTCCTTTTCATAGAAGTCGCTTTCGATCAGGATTGCCATCTTTTTCCCTTGAAGTTTCATTCACCCCTCCCCGTCTCTATCCCATGTTAGACCTTTCCTAGACGGCACAACACGCCCGGCACGAAGAGCGGGTCAGAGCGGGCATGCACAAACCCTTTGACCTTGATTCAAGCATAAGACCCATCGGGGTAACGAATCACCCCAGCATAGTGGACAGCGATTTTACCAGCGATGAGCACCCAGCTGTCGTAGAAGCTCATAGCGACAGTCGAATCGTCCATGGTGGTCACGTCAACGCTCTCTACGATCATCAGGGCATTTTCGGTCTCTGCCCATTGGTCGATCTTGGATGTTAGACTTTTCAGCCCCATAAAATTCCCGCTGAAGAAGTCCCGCAATTCGCTATGTCCCCTGACATAGCGGGGTTTGCGACCCTCGGTCAAGGTGCCAATGAGCAGGGCATCTGGGGCATATTGGTTGAGGATGCCATCGACATTTTTGGCTTTGATGAAACCGATATGTTCCTTGTAAAGCCTCCCCAGCATGGTATCGGGCGGCTCGCTTTTCCGCGGTGCGGCACCCTCGGGGAAGCCGGTTCCATCTGCATACGTACCATCCGGGTAGCGCACAGTGCCCGCGAAGTGAATGGCGATTTTGCCATCCTTGAGATACCAGTTATCGCAGAATTCCATCGAACCGGTCGAGCCATCAGTACCGGTTATTTTGATCTCTTCGACAAGCATGAGAGTGTTTTCGGTCTCTGCCCACTGGTTGATGTCGATCTCAAGATCTTGTAGGCGAAAGATGCGACTCCGGAAGAACTCCTCGAGTTCCTTGTGGCCGCGTACATAGAGAGGCTGTCGATCATCGGTCAGCGAACTGATGAGGATACAATCCTGGGTATACTGATTGAGCAAACCATCGACATTTTTGGCCAGAATAAAACCGATATGCTGCTGGTAAAGCCTCCCGAGCGGTGAATCTGGTGGTTTTCCCATGATTAGCCTCCGTCATCGCAATGCTCAACATGGGGCGATGATCATCCCGTCCTCAATGCTGTCATGACGTGACATGTCACATCTGGACTTGCTCTGTAGGCTAGCCTATCTTGTGTGCAAAACTAAAGTGGTAGGCAATCATCTTCTCCCTCATAGACCAGGCATCCCCTACCACCCATTTACCAGTATTAGAGGTAAAGATAGCCTGGAAGGAAATGGCGTCTGCTGTCTCCGCAAAATCATAGAGTGACTCGACATTGATCGCACCTTGCCACCCAACGTATGTGTGAAAAAACGCTTTTAAGGCTTCACGACCTCGAATAATATGCGGCGGAGGAGTAGCCAAGATATCGAAGGGACTGATGAGAACGGCGTCCTCCCGATATTGCTTGTCGATCATACCATCGATATTCCCAGCATAGATATATGCCATATGTTCGTCGAAAAATTGGCGTCCAGGTGTAGCCATAATGCCATTCCTCCTTTGAAAGGTGACGGGTGGGCTGATGGCGTGGGATAGTATGCCGTTGTTTGACATCCGACTACCAGCTTTGCCCTTGCAATCAGTGTTTACTGAGGCCCCGCCCGCTCGAACGCGCGTGTGATCGCTCGGGCGATCAGCACTTGCGTCAGGTGAGCTCGATACTCGGCCGAGGCATGTAGGTCAGCCGTGAAGCTCAGCTCCTCGTCACGCACGCGCTTGGCCGCCGCCGCAATATTGCCTGCTGTGGGCTCGTGGCCCTCCATGGCGGCCTCGACCGCCCGCAGCCGCGCTGCCTGGCTGGCCGCGCCAGTCACAGCCACACGGCATTGTCGAACGAGGCCATTAGCGAGCGGCCTCACTGTCGCGGCGATACCGCAGATAGCATAGCCGCTGGCAGGGTGCTTGAACTTTTCGTAGGCACTGCCAGTGCCGGCCACATGGGTGGGAAAGTCAATCGAGGTGATAATCTCCCCCGTAGCGAGGCTTGTTTGAAATGGTCCTCTGATCAAGTCCTCGGCTGGTATCCCCCGAGGGCCCTCGGGCCCGACGGTGTTGATCGTCCCCTCAAATGCCAGGACGACCGCTGGCAGGTCGGCCGCCGGGTCATTGTCAGCAAGGCTACCACCGATCGTGCTGCAGTTACGAACCTGTGGATCGCCAATGCTTAAGGCAGCTTCGGCCAAGGCATGATAGTTCCTCTTGAGCTCCTCGGAAGCGGCGAGCTCAGCGCAAGTCGTCATCGCACCGACACGCAGGACACTATCGGTTTGTCGGCGGCCAATCCCGCGCAAGGCGTGGAGGTTGCGCAGGTCTACCAGTAGGGAAGGTGCCAGGCGATGGAGCTTTATCTTGGGCATCAGGCCGTGCCCACCCGCCAAAATACTGGCGCCCACATGCTGGCTAAGCAGGCTCACTGCCTCTTCCAGGCTATCAGGGGCAACATAATCAAAGTGAACCGGCATCATAATAGCTTAATCCCCTCTGCGGCCGATAAGATTGACTAGGGACGATCGACGCATTATACACATCCTTAACGCTTGTTCTATTTCCTCAACCCCACTCTCATGACCCGCAATATTTTCTCAGACGTTACAGGCATATCAATATGCTTAATGCCAAAATCAGCTAAGGCGTCGCAGATGGCATTGACAATGGCCGGGGCGACCGCAGGATTGCTTACATCGCCTGCCCCTTTTGCCCCGAGCGGGTTATGAGGTGTGGGAGTAACAGTGCGATCGAGCTCAAAGTTGGGCATTTGCGTCGCCCTTGGCATAGCATATGTCAAAAAGCCGTCCGTCAGAAGTTGTCCATTGCTGTCATACACAGCCTGTTCCAGCAGCGCCTGACCGATGCCAAGCGCGATATTCCCGTGCATCTGACCCTCCACCACCATGGGATTACCAACATTGCCATAATCGTCTACCGCCACATAGCGTATGACCTCGAGGTGACCTGTTCCCTCGTCTATCTCGACCAAGGCAATATGTGTCCCAAAGGGAAAGTTGAAATCTGGCGGATCAAAGTACGTAATGACTTCCAAGCACGGCTCCATGCCCTTTGGTAAATCCCACGCTAACCAGAGGGCCATGGCGATTTCCCGGAACATCTTCGCTCGCTCTGGCGCCCCTTTGGGATAAAGTCTGCCATTCTCATAGACGATGTCTTCCACCGGCACCTGCAGTATGTGGGCGGCAACGCGGCAGGCTTTCTCTTTGATTTGCTGGGCAGCTTTGTACACGACGGCCCCTTCGACGCTGAAGGAACGACTGCCATAACTCCCCTGGCCATAGGGCGTTCCTTCGGTATCGGAGTGCAAGATCTTTATCTGGTTGATATCAATGCCAAGCCCTTCAGCGGCGATTTGCGCGAATGTTGTTTCGTGGGATTGGCCATGCGGCTGTGCCCCAGTCGTGATGCTGACTTCGCCGGTGGGGTGAACGATGAAGTGGACACTGGCCCATGTGCTACCAATCAGCCCTTCCCGACCCATCCGCGCTGATGGCCCAACGCCCGCTACGGCGACATAGGAACCGATACCGACCCCGAGACGTTTGCCACGCTGCCGAGCCTCGATCTTGCGAGCTTCGACGTGGTCGTAATCAATCATGGCCAGAGCTTTACTGAGTGCCGCCTCATAGTTGCCAGAATCGTAAGTCCACCCTAAACCGTTCTCGTAAGGAAACTGGTTCGGCGCGACCATATTTTTGCGTCGAACCTCGGCCGGGTCCATGCCGACCTCTCGGGCGAAGATGTCGACCATACGCTCGATCAAGAAGATGGCCTCGGCGCGCCCTGCACCACGCAGGGGACCCACCGGCACGGTATTCGTGTAGACGGTATAGACTTCGTAGAAGGGATGCGGGATCGCATAAGCCCCCGTGATACTGCGACCGATCAAGACCAAGGGTGCACCTGGGCCGTTGGTGGCGGGGTAAGCACCGAGATTACTGTAGCCCGTGCAGTACAGCGCAGTAATCTTGCCATCCTTTGTCCCCGCCAGCGTCACATCCTGTATCTGATCACGCCCTTGCACCGTGGAACGCGCCAGGCCCCATCGCGTGTCCACCCACTTCACCGGACGCCCCACCTCTTTCGCCACGAAGAGCACCAGCGGTTCACTGGGGTACACATAGCCTTTCGAACCGTACCCTCCCCCGATGTGCGGCACAATAACGCGCAACTTGTTGTACGGAATGCCCAAAATGAACTGAGAGATCAGAAAGCGATTTGCATGAGGAATTTGGGTATTCGTCCAGAGGGTGTATTGGCCAGTCTCAGCATCGTAATGGCCGATGCTGCCGCGAGGTTCTAGGGCATTGTGAACCATTCGCTGGTTGCATATGCGCTGTTTGATGACTACCTCGGCATTCGCGATGGCCTGCTCAGTCGCTGCTTTGTCCCCGTGACTCAGGTGAGTATTGAGGTTGTTGGGTATTGTCTCATGGAGCTGAGGAGCGCCGCCCTTGAGCGCATCCTCAGCGGTCACCACAACCGACAGTGGCTCGTACTCCACCTTGATAACTGGCAGGGCAGCGTACGCCTGTTGACGGGTCTCAGCCACCACAACTGCCACCTGGTCACCGATGTAGCGCACCCGATCTTTAGCCAGCACGGTCTGTGCTCCGGGCAGTATTCCGGAAGGGTGGGGTGGGAAGTGGCTTTCCACTCCAACAGGGACCCAAACGCAGGGCATGGGCATCAGGTGTTCGGTATCGGCTCCTGTGAATACACGCACGACACCCGGCATGGCTGCAGCCGCGCTGGTATCAATGCTTTTGATGCGGGCGTGAGCCTGGGTACTGTGCAAAATCGCCATATGCAGCATGTTGGGCAGCGTCAGATCGGCGATGTACTTCGCTTCCCCACGGAGGAATCCGGGGTCTTCACGTCGCTTGAGAGGGGCGCCCAAGATTTTTTGGGGACCCTCCTCGGGCTGTTCAAGGCCTCCTTCCCCGCTCATCTTTTGTATCGCATGCTGTACGGCGCGAACGACATTATGGTAGCCGGTGGAACGCGACAGAGTGCCGTCCAGCCACGACCGAATCTCAGCCTCGTCAGGAGTGGGATGATGTTGCAGGAGATCGGTGATCGACATGATCATACCAGGAGTGGAAAAGCCAGTTTGGACGGCATGTTTGTCCTGGAATGCTTGCTGCAGCAGGTTCAGTTGGCCGTTCTGAGATACGCCCTCAATAGTGACCACCTCGCCGCCATCGGCCTGAACCGCTAGCACTGTGCAACTTTTCACCGATCTGCCGTTGAGCAGAGTGATACAGGTGCCGCACTGGCTCGTATCGCAGCCGATTTTCGTGCCCGTCAGACCTAACGTGTCGCGCAGAAAATCCGCCAGCAGCATCCACGGTTCAACGTCGACGCTGTGCCGTTTGCCGTTAACTATCAGCGAAACATACATGGAGGCCACCTCCACCGTCAAAGGCTTGCTCGCGTCACAACTGGAATCCAGACACAATTCTGAAGGGCGGCAGGTCTCCCATCCCTCCATGGCAGTGAGCGTGTGTTCGGCACCGCTATTTCCGAACGACTCTATAAGCGTGCGAAACCGGGTGCATACTTGAACGGTTCCGCTGTGGCGTTGTAGGTCACGATCTCCAAGCCGTAGCCGTTTTTGGAGGAGCGCCTGATCGTCCATTGCTGCGTGGCATCCATCGCCGTTCGCTTGCTTTTCGCGGCCGGTGGCTCGAACCAACTGGCCTGCCAGCCGACGACTACACGAACTTCGGCCCCATCGCTGGAGATGGTTGCTTCCACGCTTTGAACATTGTGATTCTCGTCAAAGAAGAGGTTAGTGACACGATCATACCACTTTTTGAAGCTGTTAAAGTCCCGGATGTCGCCGTCTGGAAATTGTATATTCAGTCCTTCGTCTGTCAAAAATTTATAGCACTCTTCAACCGGGACGTGTTGATCCAGTGCGAGGTACCAGGCAGCAGCGAATTTCTTGATGTCGTCCAGAGTGATAGAGGTGTTCATGGTCGATCTCCTATGGGGAGGTGACGGTTGCCTGCAGTCGATGCCGAGAGGCTCGGGATGACCAGCATTATTGGCACTGCTCCCATAACGCGACGCGGTCAGGATTACCATCCGTACCGTGTAAGACCTTTCTCCAGGACTTCGACCATCTTTTGCCCGGTGAGATAAGAATCTGGTGTGGATCGGCCCGTGATGAATGGATGGTCCACAATGACGGATGTTTCATGGCCGAAATTGCCGATGTAACCACCATCGGGACCAGTCGCGTCGCGCAGGATGTACTCCAATGGATAGGGGGGCGGACCCATATTGAAATCAACTCCCAAGAATCCCGTGCCGTCCTTATAGTCATACTCCTTACAGTGGCCGGTGACATGCTTACCCCAGATAATGCTCTTGCGGTTCTCCCAGTCGCGCGCGAAGGCGAGGCAAGTCACACCATAGCATTCGGCGCCTATCGGCTTGCCGTTGGCGAGAAAGGTGAGGATGATGTCGTGGACCCTCTCATTATTCGCGAGGTCAGCGATCGGACCGCTGCCGCCCACGATCAAGAGCGCGTCGTACTCTGCCAACCAGCCTCGCCCCGCCGCATCGACCGCCTTGTGGTAGTCCTCCAACTCGCGTATTAAGTTATGCGAGCTGAAGTAAGGCCGTTCAGGCATCAATTTAGCGAGATTGAGCGGATTGTCCAGCCGTGGGGATTTATCGATGGCACGAACCTTTTCGGCCATCTCAGAGGACGTGACCGATCGGCCTAGAGGCGGATCAATGTATGCGGGGTCCATGCTCGGGGGAAGCGCACGCGGTCTTCTTCCCCTGGGGGTGGCGAACTGCACCGCATATCCAGCTGCGTCAAAGGTCTCAAGGGGGCCCATCAATTCCTCGCCCCAGAAGCCATACTCCGATAAGATGATGAGTACTTTCTTCGACATGAGCTTACCGCTCCTTTCTCTCCAGCCGTTTCATTCCCTGGAAACGAGAACGACCACAGTATGGTTTTTAAGATGATAGACCTTATCACAACCCATCATCTCTTCGCTAGGCTCGATACTTCCCAGGGAAGAAGATCAATCGGTCTCAGTTGCCCTCTGCCATTGCCTATCATTAACCGGGGGTCCACGAACTGGAGGGCCCTCATCTCGATATTCGGCCTCAGGTGAACAACCGTTTCCTCTTATCATTGAGCTGGTAATAGGGTGGCACCCCGGGCCGGCGTGTTTCGCGCAGGAAGCCTTTAGAGATCAAAAAGGCCACAGCTCCCTCGACTCCCTCGCGTGAGGGCTCGCTCAGCTCCGGCCGGAGCCACCATTGGGCGATGCCGTCGAGGGTATCCTTAGCTGCTGGATGTTGTTCCAGGTAGCGCAGGATCTGCCGCGCGATATCGTGTTCTGCGGCTGCCTCAGGCTCTTCGTTCACAGGGCTCTACCATTGTTTTAGGCTGCGTACGGCTATGATAAGGAGCAAGAGCGATGCCATGGATGCAACTGCAGAGAACCGGTTGATTTCGCATGTCACCCAGCAGCAGACGCCCCAAAGCGTTCCCCGCAGGTGGGCTATTCTGAGCCCAGTGAGCTGGGTCGCCGCCGATCGAAAGAGCAGCCCCAGACGGGGTCAGGCTGGTGCGTCATGCATGACCCACAACTGGGCTCAGATTGACTCAGTTGTCCAGAGCATACGGCGAGCGATCATTCGTAAGGGTTGGGACGAGGCAGGGATCTCCACCCAGATCGGCAGGAAGGCGATTAGTCCTAGGTACGATCAACGCTTCGGAATCTGGTACTTTTTGATCAAGCGCCCAAGGGCGCGCCGCCCCATCTTCGCGACCCGCGCGGCATGCGTCACATTGCCTTGATATGCCTGCAGCAGCTTGTGATATAGACCTGTTCAAACTGTGCAATGACCTGGGCTTTGGCCTCTCGAAAGGAGCTGCCGCTGGATGTACCCGGTGCGTCTAGAGGAGGAATCGTCAAGATCCTCCGGTTCGAGAGTCTGGGCGTTGGTCAAAACGACGGCTCGCTTGACGACATTCTCCAACTCCCGAACATTCCCTGGCCAGGCGTAGCGGCATAAGGTCGCCATAGCGCGCGGCGACCACTGCCGCGGCCCCTGTCCATACTGCTCCACATACCGCGCCAAAAAATGGCCCGCGAGCCGTGGGATATCGGCTGGTCGCTCCCGCAAAGCTGGCAAGGTGAGGTGTATGACGGCCATCCGATAGAAGAGGTCCGCCCGGAAAGTCCCCTCCTGGACTTTGCATAGTAGCTGTGCATTCGTGGACGCCATGATCCGGATATCGGCCCGCCGTAGCCGGGGAGAGCCGAGGGCATGGTAGTTCCGATCCTGCAGGAAGCGGAGGAGTTTGGCTTGAACGCTCAGGCTGAGCGTCTCGATTTCGTCGAGCAGGATAGTCCCCCCCTCCGCCTCCGCAACCAGCCCGGGCTGGTTGGCCCAGGCACTGGTAAAGGCCCCCTTCGTATGCCCGAACAGCTCGCGCTCGAACAGCTCCTCTGGGATAGCCCCGCAGTTGACCGGCAGAAACGGTTTCCCTGTCCGGCAACTGAGATAGTGCAGCGCTCGTGCACACAGCTCTTTACCCGTCCCAGTTTCACCGGTAAGGAGCACGGGGCCTCGGAACGCGCCACGAGGGGGAGCTTTCGCTTCAGCCCCAGGAAGGCGTGATCCTCACCGATTAATTGTGCCAGCCCAACCGGTTCTGTTTCGGACTCTTCGACCCTGGTATGTTCCTGTTTCCTGCTCCAGGACAGAAGTCGACTGATCCGGGCGAGTACTTCAGCCTCGCGGAGGGGCGCGATGAGAAAGTCTTGCGTCCAGAAGTAAAAGCCCGTTGAGCATCTCGTTCAGGCTCGCTGACCTCATGATCGGTAACAGAGGTGTGTCAGGCTCCTTCGCCCGCAACGTCGCCAGGAGGTCGGCTGTCCTCTCCTTGGAGGCAGGAAGGACCGGGATGATCAGGTCAGGCAGGGTCTCAACGATCTCATTCACATCGGGAAGTTCTGTCGCGATGAGGTCCACTTGGTAGTCGCTCTCCCGTTGGAGGATCGCCCGGACCTTGGCCCCAAGATGTTGTCCCTGTTGATCATCGATGATAATGATCCTCGGCTGCTCCATAACCCACCTCCATCACCACAGCGTTCCCATCGATCGCGCCTAGCACTAACCTGCAGAAAAGCTTCTGGAGCCCCAACCACCGCTGTTTCAGCCTAACATGGGTGTCAATGATGCTCTTGGTGTCGGGGCCGTGGAGTCAGCGCGGCTGGGCATTACCCTGTTTGACTGGGTGCTGCTGGACAGCAAAACCGCGCGGACAGTGACGACACAAGGCCAGCGTGGATGGGGTGCGGCGGATGGTGCAGCAGGTACACCACTGGCTGCCGGGGCGGCGGCTGGTGTTGGTCGTGGCTGGTGGCTTTGTCGCGGTAATACTGGCGCTGGCGTGTGTCCACAATCGTGTGCTGCTAGTCTCGCGCCGGCGCTGGGAGGCGGCCCTGGATCACCCACCACGGCCGCCCATTGGCAGCCTGATAGGCCAAAGTAGAGGCAAATATATTAGCCACAGCAGAATTGTCAAGACAATTTTCACAGACTGTTACAGAACATTCAAAAGTGAACATTGGGGGACTGCAAAAGCGGACGTCGCTCCAGGGCCCCGCAAAACCGTTACCATGCCTCCCCCAAGGAGGCGCATAGGCATTCTCATTACAATGTCTCAGCGCTTTCTGAAAATTTGACGAAGTATCGGTCTTTATGGTACAAGAACCGACGTTTCTGTCGGACGGAGGCACCCCTGTGGTGCGGTCGCTGGAACGGCTCACATGGTTACTGTGGCATGGCAATGTGTATCATGCATTGCAAGCTGTCCAATTGGTGGAGATGGACCTCAACGAGGCAGTGCCCGACACTGGTGGTGGCACGGCACGGAAACTCCGCAAGACTGTGGAGGCATTCCACACGTACATTGAGCGGAATCGCACGTTCATCCACAATGATGGCGAGCGCTACCGCTATCGTGCGCGGATTGGCGCGGGCTTTGTCGAGTCGACGGTAAACCAGGTGGTGAGCAAACGCTTCTGCACACGCCAACACATGCAGTGGACCCGACGCGGGGCGTACCTCCTGTTACAATCCCGGGTGAAAACGTTGAACCAGGAACTTAGCGCCATGTTCCGACGCTGGTATCCGGATCTGCATCTGGAGGAGGAGCCGCAGGCCCCCTGATCCCTTTGTTCTGGTTGTTCTCCCCGCTGGCCAGCAATACTTGGATCGCACTATGTTAGACATCAAACGCAAAGGAAGCTCACCATGCAAACGATTTCAAGACGTGATTTTCTCCGTAGGAGTGTAGCGGGTGCTGTCGGCCTGGGGGTTATGGGTTTACCCCTGAAGAGTTCGGCCAGCGACACACTTATTGTGCCGGCTGTGGTGATTGGCAGTGGTTTTGGCGGAGCCGTGGCCGCCCTCCGCTTGGCTCAAGCGGGGGTTAGAACCGTCGTGCTCGAGCGCGGGCGCCGGTGGCCCATCCGCAATGACGGCAATACCTTTGCAACGTTTGAGAAACCCGATGGCCGATGCTCCTGGCTCAGCGACACCACACCCATTGCTTTTGTCGAGAGCGCATTTGGTCTGACACCGGCCACTTTCCGACGACCGTATACAGGGCTGGTGGAAACCATCCAAGGCAAACGGCATCACCATTCTGCAGGGGGCTGGCGTCGGAGGCGGCTCGTTGCATTACAATGCGATTCTTGTGGCGCCACACCGGAATGTTTTCGAACAAATTTTCCCCAGCGAAATCGACTTCGATGAGATGGAAGCGATATACTATCCCAAGGTCTTGTCTGTCATCGGGGCATCCACGAATTCCGGACGACATTTTGGCTACTGACTTCTATCAATCAACACGGGTCAACCTCCAGCAAGCCCAGGCGGCCGGGTTTAATACACGCAAAGTGGACATGGGCATCGACTGGCACGTGGTTCGTAAAGAAATCCACGGCACCAAAAGGCCTTCGACCATCGCTGGTCAGTCGTGGTACGGCCTCAATAGTGGAGCGAAACAGAGTGTCGACCACAACTATCTAGCGATGGCGGAAGCGAGGAGATCAGTGAGGATTTTCCCGCTGCACAATGTCGTGAGTATTGAGGAGATTTTTATTGGTAAAAGTGTCTTCTACCGTGTCTCAGCCGACGAGATCACTGATCAAGGACAGTTTCTGCGGCGTCGCAAGTTTATCTGCCAACACCTCTTTTTAGCCGCGGGTTCGTTAGGCACGACCAAACTGTTGCTGAAGGCGAAAGCCGCCGGCGGCCTCTCTAACCTAAGCGACCAGGTTGGCCAGAACTGGGCCGGTAACGGGGATTATGTGGTCGTCCGCGTTGGATTACCACCCAACAATGCCGGGACGGGAGGGCCATGCGGTCACTTCATCATGGAAGACTATCTGCCGCAAAACGTCGATTTGAGTAACCCGCAGGTTCCGCCCCCAAACGGTCTGATCGAATTGGTAACCCCACCGCATCTCGCGAAGCAGATCAACGAGGTTCTACGTCTGGGAGATTCGTCCACCTATGTTGGCATGGGGATTCATCCGGCTATCGGCTCGATGTCGTATGATCCAATCACTGATGAACTTACCGTGAACTTCCCACTTGACGATGACGCTTTCAAACCCTTTCTCACATCGGCCGCAAATCCATGCTCACGACCCTTGACGCGAGCAACCGGGATCCCGTTCCATCAGATGACTCCCACCTTTCACGCTTGTGAATAATCCGACTTCGACGGCCCATCCATTGGGAGGAGCCGTCGTTGGAGAGGTGTGCGATCAATTCGGGCGGGTTATCGGCCACCCAGGCCTGTATGTGGTCGATGGGGCGTTTATTCCTGGCTTTGCTGGGTGTGTCAATCCAGCCCTGACCATCGCTGCTCTAGCCGAACGTAGTGTGGAGCATATCATCGCCCGTGATATTATGGGATCACGCCGAGACCGTGATTTTGAGGGATCACACGGAGACCGTGATTTTGTGAGATCACACTGAGATTCTATAGCTCAGGCCCTGAAGTGACCGTAAGTTTTTGAAGTTAAAAGGCATATGTGAAAATCACGCCACATGCAGTGCCGAAAACCGCCCAAGCCGGGGCGGGGTATTGACCTCCCCAAGCCCGACGGACGGCAAAGCTCCATGGGAGGGCCGAGGGTGCAAGTGCGCGTCGTCCTGCAACCGTGTCAGCCCGGGAGCGAGCCACTCTACGCAGCCAAGACACTCCCAGCGGACGGGTGGATGTGAGGTGGCATGGCCATCATGGGTCTAGGCGCATGTCAGTGACCGGTTCACCCGCCGCTGCACTGGGGTCGTTCAGCAGAGCACTGAAAGGAGAGTCAGGTATGAGTTCGACAAGAAGCATCCTGATGGTTGTGGCGAACCCGTCCGTGGCGACGACCACCGGCTGGCCGGTGGGGTTCTGGGCGGCAGAGCTAATACACCCCTATGATGTCTTCACGCGAAAAGGGTACGAAGTCACCATTGCCAGCCCCACTGGGGGAAAGGTTGAAATGGATGCGTATTCCGATCCGCGGGACGCCAGTGGCTATTCGAAAGACGACGCGCTGAGCCTGCAATATCTCAACAACCCAGGATTCGTTACGCTGCTAGAGAACACCCCCAGTGTCGCTAGTCTCAAGGCTGATGACTTCGAGACGATCGTCGTGGTGGGCGGACAGTCGCCGATGTTCACCTTCAAGGACGCCGTCGCCTTACAGCGACTTTTCTTAGACTTCTACAACAACGGCAAGGTGAGTGCGGCCCTGTGTCACGGCACCTCTTTACTGCTGTACCTAAAAGAGGCCAACGGAGACCCCTTCGTCAAGGGCAAGACCATCACGGGCTTTGCCAATAGTGAGGAAGATTTTGCTGACAAGGCTGTGGGGCAGAAACTCATGCCGTTCCGTATCGAGGATGAAGCGAGGAAGCTTGGGGCGACCTTTCTTGCCGCGCCGGCGTTCCAGCCCCATGCCGTGCGTGATGGTCGCCTCATCACAGGACAGCAACAGCACAGCGGCGGTGAGGTTGCGAAACTGATGCTTGAAGCACTCGCCTAACAAGGAGAACTTGCTGGTTTCCTCAACATCGCTTGCTTGGGGGTCGGAAGGGTCGGTTCGGCGTTACCGGAACGCCACACCTGACCTTTATGAGGTCCGCAGTTGTGAAGAGGCCAACCAGTTCAGTGAGCGGGAGCTTTGCCACTTTTGGGTGCTCGCGAAGCCGTTATTTGGGCTCGTCTGTTGACTTCGTTTCCATGAGAGCCTCGTGATAACTTGTCACGATACTAGCCATATTTCCAGGGGCCACTCTGCCCATTTGACCGATGGCGCCAGGTCCAAACGGGACTATGTTTAAAGGGCACAGGAGAGGTCATCTTGGACAACCATAGGCATCTGGAGGCATGACATGGAACAATGTTCATCCGAGACGGCCAGCGCAGTACTGGCCCTCTCCAACGGGTTAGCGGCTGCAGTCGAGCGCGCCAGTCGCGCTGTGGTGACGGTCAATGCCCGACCGCGCCTACCTTCAAGTGGTGTTCACTGGCGCCAGGGTCTGGTGGTAACGGCTGACCATACGATCATGCGCGAGGAACAGCTTGCCGTCATCCTGCCGGACGGTCGCACAGTCCCCGCCACACTGGTCGGCCGTGATGCGAGCACGGATCTGGCTGTGCTCAGGTTCCAGGGGGTCGAGCTCCCCATCGCCGAGCTCGGCGAACCCTCCTCGTTTAGGGTTGGCCACTTGGTGCTGGCGGTCGGACGTCCCGGTGAACGCGGCCCGAGCGCAAGCATGGGGGTGATCAGCGCCGTAAGCGGCCCCTGGCACACCTCGAGCGGTGGCCAAATCGACCAGTTCGTGCGCCTGGATCTGAATCTCTATCCCGGCTTCTCGGGCGGTCCTTTGGTGGATGCCCGGGGGCACATCGTCGGCATCAATACCTCAGGCCCACGGAGTATGGTGCTGGTCATTCCCACCTCGACGGTGAACCGTGTCGTCGACCAACTCTTGGAGAAGGGACGCATCGCACGTGCCTACCTTGGCGTCGGAATGCAGCCCGTCCGCCTGCCGGATACCATCAAGAACGCCTTGAACTTGCCCGGGAACAGTGGGGTCATCGTCGTCGCTGTCCAGCCCGACAGCCCTGCTGAGAAGGCCGGCGTGCTGATCGGCGACGTGCTGATCACCCTTGATGGCAAGCCGCTTAGCGACACGGCCGACGTGCTGGCCGTGCTGAGCCCCGAGCGTGTGGGCAGCCCGGTCAGGGCATCCATCGTGCGTGGCGGTAATCTCGCTGAATTGATGATTTCGGTGGGCGAGCGGCCCCAGAGGGAGGGTTCCCGTGGCTTGGACAGCGAATGATACAACAGAGGGATGTTCCCACTTTGCCGAGGAATTCGCCGCCGTGGCGGAGCGTCTGCGTCGTGCCACGGTCCAAGTGTACGGGCGCGGACGCGGAGGCGGGTCGGGGGTCATCTGGCGTCCGAACGGTGTGATTATCACCAACGCGCACGTCACCCGCGGCCCGCACGCCACCGTTGTGCTGGCGGATGGGCGAACCTTGAGAGCGATGGTCACCACCAGGGTTTCCTGGCTCGATATAGCAGTGCTCACTGTGGCTGTCGCCGGCTTACCGGCGGCTCCGATTGGCGACTCCAAGGCACTCCGCGTGGGAGAGTTAGTATTCGCTATCGGCAATCCTCTTGGGGTCATCGGCGCCCTTACGACCGGCATTATCCATGCTATCACCCCGGCTAATGCCTTGAGCAGCCGCGGCTGGATACAAGCCGACGTCCGTCTGGCGCCGGGCAACTCAGGAGGTCCCCTTGCGGATGCTCACGGCCGCGTGATCGGGATCAATAGTATGATTGTTGGGGGATTAGCCCTGGCTGTACCGAGCCATGCGGTGGATCGCGTCCTGAACGACGGTGGGAAGCGACCCTTTCTTGGGGTCAGCACCCAGGGCGTGCACATACCCCTTGAGGGTAAGCGTATCTTCGGCCTGTTGGTGTTGGAGGTCGTCTCGGGGAGCTCTGCTGAGGAGGCCGGCCTCTTGCTTGGTGACGTACTGATTGGCGCTGGAGGTCACATGCTCAAAGCCCCAGATGATCTCGCCAGCGCGCTCGCCAGCGTCTCGGCCGTCACCACGTTGCAGCTGAAACTCATACGTGGCGGTGTGCCTTTAACCCGCGACGTCGTCGTGCGCGCCGCAACTGACGCCGTGGAGGCGGCGTGATCCGTGTTCTGATGAGTGCGACCTCGGAGATCGTGCGCGCCGGGTTGAAAGCGCTGCTCACGTCCAGCCCGGGGCTGGCGGTGGTGGGCAGCGCACCTGATGTAGTCACCCTGGCCCATCAGGCTGAGGACCAGCAACCCGATGTCATATTGGCGGAACTGGAGCCGCCTGATGACGACACCATGGCGGCCTTGTTCGCGCTGGGGATAGGCTCACCCCCTCCGGCCATAGTCGTCCTCGCGGATGACGCTTATCCTGCCTGGGCAGCCGAGGCGCTGCGTGCCGGTATACGCGCGATCTTGCCACGTCAGGCAAGCGCCAGCGAAATCATTGCGGCCGTCGAAGCGGCGGCCGCGGGCCTCGTGGTGCTACACCGCGAGGCCCTAGAATCGTTGCTGCTCATGCCCTCAACTGCTTCACGCGCACTGCCGGCTATGCCAATTCAGGCGCTGACCCCGCGTGAGATCGAGGTGCTGAGCATGCTGGCTGAGGGGCTAGGCAATAAGGCTATCGCCTGGCGGTTGGACATCTCCGAGCACACTGTCAAGTTTCATGTCGGATCCATCCTTGCCAAGCTCAACGCTGCCAGCCGCACCGAGGCCGTGACGCTCGGTATCCGGCAAGGTTTGATCATGCTCTAGAGAAACGCACTGGCGAGCGAGCCCTCTAAAGGGGATGGTGTAGCACACCAGATCAGAGGCCGAAAGGTCACTGCCCTCTCTGTTGAACGGTGCCATGGGAGAAATAGCCCGCTTTGCACGTGGCGGCGCCAACGCGTCATCAAGACGCAGTCTCGCTCCCACTCCGAGGTGGCCGACCTGGACAATTGCCACCGGCTGTTGGGTGCAGCCACTGCATAGGTACAGCCAGGAGCTATGGGAACTTGTCACACAGCCTCTAGGTCACGGTACGGTAGGGACGAAGAGGAAATCTCCTGATTCATGCCCAGCGAACTTGATCGGTGCATACTGAGGCACCTGCTCCAATGGTCCCTGGTCTGTCATCACAGCGGACGCGGCATAGGCGACTCGGGCCGAGACCTCTTGATACACACGTTGCCCTTCAAGAATCTCGTTGTTTCCTCGGAGTACATCTAAGAAAGCTTTGGCAAACACAGAGTGTTTCCCGCCTCCGCTATCCAAAACCGGCTTGAGGTCGCCAGCGGTCAGTACGGTACGCGAACGTTTCTCCGCCATGGTTTTCAGCCAGTGATAGCGGGCCTCGTCGGACATACCAGCCTCGAGACGGGCGAGCGATGAGCGAGTTAATGCGCCGGCGTAGCAGGTATCAGCAACTACCAGCACATGCTTAGCCGATATTGCGCCGATGATATCGGTGATCGCAATGGTGGAGATCCAATTCGCATTGCTGTCGACTTCCCCGTCGATTGGTATCCAGTAACCACGCCCAATCTTGTCATCTAACTGGCCATGCCCGGCGTAATAAATTAAGAAATTATCCTTTTCGGTTAACTCCTTCCGGGCTTCATTGAGGGCTCGGAGGATATCATAGCGGGTAGCGTTGAGGAGCACCGTCGTCTTGAAGCCATATTTCTGTCTGAGCACATCGGCGGTTTCCTTGGCATCCAGCTCCGGTGTGACTAGCCTCGGCCAGGATATATATTGCTTATTGGCGATGATCAAAGCCTGAAAGTTTCCAAACTCCGCCGCGGGCGGTACCGATTTTTTTGGCACCACGGGGGACGAAACAGGTTGTGCCTTTGCCTCGCTGAGCGGTTCCTCTGCTGCGAGCAAGAACTCCACATTGGCGCGTTTCCCCTGGTTGTCGATGGCCACAATTGTCACAGGAACGCTGGAGCGTTGCACGGGTATCTGCATACGAAAGAGGCCATTTCCCTCGATTTCCTTCTGGCGATCATTGACGGTAAATGCCAACAACCCAGCGGGAGCGGTCACCTTGCCTACGATCAAACGCTCGATGCCTGAGCGCGTTTGCACCCGCGGGGTACCATCGCGTGTCAACAGCGGCGGGTCGATCAGCTCTATCGTCGGACCGGGAAGCGCGACTTGTTGCTCGTTCACCTGCACGAGCTGCTTGCGACGCTGTTCGGCTTCAGCCTCCAACTGGGCCACTTGTTGGCGCAGTTGGGTCATTTGCTGATCTTGGCGCGCGAGACCGGCCTCCCTCTGCCTGAGTTGCTCTTCCAGTTTTCCGACCTCAGCGTTATCCGATGCGGCTGCCGTCAGTTCCTGGCGGGCTTTGGCCAATAGTTGCCGTGCAGCCTCGGCGTCGTCTGCTCGCTTCTCCAATTCCCCCCGTTCGTGTTCCAATTGCGCTCGGCTATACGCCAGTTGTTGCCGGAGGGATTCCGACTCTCGTGTCCTGCGATCGACCTCTCGTCTGAGCTCCTTCAACTCCTCGCTGGCTTTGGTATTGATGCTCGCCGGATCAATAGCGATGGCAGAACGTAGGCCAGAAGCCTTGCGGTACCAATCCAATGCCGTCATGGGGTCTTTCTCTACACCTAGGCCCTTTTCGTACAGATACCCAAGGTTAATTTGCGCGCGTTCGTAGCCTTGCTCAGCAGCATTCCGATACCATTCGGCGGCGAGAACATAATCGGGCTGAACCCCCAGGCCTTTCTCGTAGATTTCTCCTACATACGTTTGGGCGACCTTGTCCCCTTCCTTCGCCTGTGGTAACCAAACTTTCAAGGCCGTAGCATAATCACTTCGGTCATAGGCCACATATTCTCCTCCCCTGATCTCACAATCTTGTGCTGCGGTTTTGATGGGTCGCCGCGGAGTTAGGTAGACCATCGAACGTCCCAGTTTTCTGATCTGACCAGGGAGAAGGCAATCCACCACCAACAACTCATCCGCACTTCGGGGTTGAGAGGTGGATGAGCCAGGCATTGACTGACCCATTTCATTGACAGTGCTACATCCGAACGAAAAAAACAGCAGGCCAATAATAAACGGGAAACCTACTCGTGTTGGTAGACGATAGGCAGAAGAAAATCTCCCGCGCACAGCAGTGCTGCACATTTTACACCTCGACTGTCCCGTAATGGATCAGCCATGAATTTCTCATAATACCTAACGAGTGTAATCACGCTGACCGCTGGTGCAGATTTTCTCTCCATCTTTGACAGGCTTGCAAAACAAGCAATGTCTCGTTGCGTGAGCAACTAGAACGCAAGCCGAACCCCCAATATGATCTCATTCTGGGCTGTATGTGCCAGGGCCAAAGCGGTTTGGTAGTAGATAAAGGCGGACTTTCCTCCTTGAAACACTGCTGACAGACCGAGACCCAGGTTGAAAAAGTTCTCGCCTGGACCGTCGGTCCGGATATCAAGCGGCTGCTTGCTAGGGTCATTCACATAGTTAGCGGCAATCAGGCGACCGTTATTCAAAAATTCATGCACCCATTCAAACAGCAGCTGTGGCACGAACACCGCCACTTGTGTACTGTATGCATAGATGACCTGGCCACCGAGAGCAGTAGTCAACGACTCTACAATTTGGTCGCGAAACTCCAACGCCAGCCCGAAGCCGGGGTCGGTATTATTGATGCTTTCCCTAAACCCATTGATATCTAACTTGAAATAGTTCAGTCGACCATATGGCACAAAGGTAAATCCACCACTCCGAAACTCATAGCCGCCACCAACCCCCAGAGAATAGTTGGTGCCATCAGTGTCCCCATTAGCTGTTTGGTTCACCTGTGTTGTCATTCCGGGGATTGGTACTCCTTGTGGAGTGGTGCTTGGAATTGAGTATATGATATTGCGCTTGGAATCAAAGGTATTCCAGCCAATCGTCACAATGCCATCGACATAGAATCGCTCAAAATAATAGGTGCCATAGAGCGAGCCACTATACTGATTGGTATCCAAGCTACCACCCGAAGTGTCGAGATCAGCATCTGTGGAGGCATAGCCGAAAGCCCCGCCCAGAATAAAATTATTGGTGAACCGATAGTCAATACCTGCGGTTGTCCCAAGAGTATGGAAGTCAAAACCAGCTTCCCTATCGGTCCGGTCTCTATCACCCAGAGAGAAGTTCCCGTTCGCGAACACTCCGAGCCTGTCGAAAACACTTGATTTACCAGAACTCCCCATGCCATCGTTTTTGCTCTGCGCTAGCAGATCGGCCAACACCACGCCGGGAGCGGTTTTCGGACTTGTAGGAGCCTCAAATTTGGGGAAAATAGTCGGCGCATCAGCATTCGTAGTTTCATGACCTTCGTTGTCTGGCAACAGGCTGGCGAGCATCGTTCCAGGCAGTGTCTTCCCATTCAGATTAAAGGATAACCCTCGAATGCTTATGCCCATCGCCCCTCCACGTAGGGCCGCGAGACGCGCACCGATATTGGTGCTCTGCCCTCTCGCGGAATTGACTTCACTGGTCCCTTGGGAGGGAGTTTTGTACGACGAGGCCTGAAGAAGCGGATTCAATGTCGCCTGCTGCGTCGCTGGATTCGTACCATTAACGACCATTTCCGTGCAGCGCCGTTGTAAATCCCCTTTTGCACCTGTGGTGGGATCTAACTTTGGACAAAGGGTGCCAATAGCAACACCTGTCGCATTGATTGGTGGAGTGCCACCAGGGATAGAACTCAAACTCTCGGCAGGATTCTGAGCCAGAGCTGGTGTCACCATGTAGGGGCCGAAGACAAATACTAAGGCGAATGACATCACGCTAACTAAGGAGACCGGATTACTCTCTATCTTCAGCGGCACTCGTTGGAGCATCCGGTTGCAAAGAATACACAACCTTAGCATCAGCCGTCCTGGCTCGAACGGTGAAGGTATACTTCCGAGCATGTTCCTTCTCCCCTTGCGCTATCAGCTGTCGTCACCAAACCGCTGGGTTGTGGCCAGAGCGGCATTGATTATTTGCGGAGCTTGAGAACCTGCGCGTGCCACCTTCCCTCATTTTAAGCTTAAGCGGATTGCCACTTAAATGGGATTCCACCTCTCGATGAAGCGTGAGGTACCTGAAAAACGGGCATTTCCTTCCTCCATCAGATATTGTCATCGCCCAGCCTTCTGCCAGGAGGGAACGTGCAGTCAGGGGGATTGAGCGGTCGACGGTATAACACTGAACATTGTCTGCAAAACCATTGATTGCTAAGAGTTTGCCGGGAAGTCCCCTATGTGAGGGTGGGCGCAGTATATTTTCCGCGCCCCCAGTTTGCAACAAAAAAGCACATCGAGGGCCAACATGTATGGGATTGGGTGGTTGGGAACACTTGACTTTTTATAAGGTCGCCAGTAGGGTGACATCATGGTAATGCTGTGGAGAACTTGTGCAAATGACCAGGTAATTCCTAAAGGTAAATCCTTCGATGGAAGGACTTACGCACCTCAATTCTCCCGTAACAGAGTTGATGCAAGTCACGCAGGCACGTCTCGCGCGTTTCCCCTCTTGGCAATGCGTAGCAACGCTCCTCTTTATTTATAGTCCTGGAACTCTCTTCATGTTGTCTTTTGACCCGGCATTTGCGGTCTCTCCTGCTGTCTCAGACGTTTCATCTCCGGAGCAATACTTGGCGCAGGGCTGGCAATGGTTCCAGCAGGGCACCTTCGACCAGGCGTTTACCAGTTGGATGGAGGCTGCCCACTTATACGGGCGCGTTGGCAAACCCAACAAACAGGCTGAAGCGCTGCGCTACCTCTCTCAGGCCTATCAGTCAATTGGCCAGTACAGGCAGGCCTTGCAAAACCTCGAATCCGCGCTTGCTCTGATCGAGAAGTCGGATGATCGGACGCAAATGGGCTCTGTCTTAGGCAGCATTGGTTTGGTAATGTATACATCACCACCGGGCCGCCTGAGACAGCCCATGAGTATTTGAGCGCAGGTCTTGGCATGGCATGGGAAATGGGAGATTCCTTGTCTCCCGTCTGGAAAAGGAGTTGAGGGATGAAGGGTTCACCATCGTGCATACCGCCTCTCATGGACGATTCGAGGGCAACATCGCGAAGACGTTTCTGCGAACCTTCGACGGCAAAGTGACGATAGAGCGCCTCGATCAGTTTGTGGGCCTCTTTCGATTTCGCAACGAGGCTTTCGAATTGCTGGCGTTGAACGCCTGCGAGACCGCTGCGGGTGATGATCGTGCAGCGCTGGGCCTGGCTGGCCCAGCCGTCAAAGCAGGGGCTAGAAGCGCCCTTGCTACGCTGTGGCATATTAATGATCCAGCATCTTCAACTCTGATTGCAGAGTTTGACCGGCAACTCCGAGATCCATCGGTTTCCCGGGCTATCGCGCTGCAGCGTGCCCAATTGAACCGACTGCATGATCCCCGTTATCAACATCCAGGCTACTGGTCCCCGTGTTTGCTAATCGGCAACTGGCTGTAAAGGGAGTCATGCGCCATGAGCTCCTTGCGTCGACTCCTACGATCCCCACTCGCCGCCAGCTTAGTGGCCAGCGCCCTAGTTTTTCTCTGTGTTATGACCCTACGAAGAGCCGGCAGCTTCGAATCGCTTGAGCTTGCCGCCTACGACTGGTATATCCGCTTACGACCAGATGTTTCGGTGTTGGACTCTCGGATCGTTCTCATCGCTATCACGGAACGTGATATTCATCACCAGGGGCGCTGGCCACTCGCCGATGGCACTCTGGCGCAGGTGCTAGAGATGCTCACGCAGTACCGGCCACGCGCCATCGGTCTGGATATTTATCGGGACATTGTCGTCCCGCCGGGGCGTGAAGAACTTGATGCGCTTTTGACTGGCAATCGCCATATCATTACAGTGACGAAATTAGGGGAAGGGGGGTCGGATGGCATACCGCCTCCCCCTGTGCTTCGGGATACAGATCAGGTCGGCTTCAGTGATATCGTCGTCGACCGTGGTGGTATTGTGCGTCGGGGTCTGCTCTTCCTGGATGATGGCGAAAGAGTCGCCTATTCCCTTCCCCTGCGGTTGGCGCTGCTGTACTTGCAGGCAGCAGGCATCAGGCCGCAACCTGACCCAGCCAATCCACAGCATATCCGCCTGGGACACACGACCATACGGCCGCTTGAAATGAATGATGGCGGATATGTCGGCGTGGACGCGCGAGGGTATCAATTTTTGCTCGATTTTAAGGATGCGCGAGGAGCATTCCCATCCTTTTCCCTGACGACGCTGCTGGCCGGGGAGATCAATCCACAGGCGATCAAAGATAAAATTGTGCTTGATCGGAGTCACCGCTGAAAGTGTGAAAGACTTTTTCTACACACCGTACAGCCGAGGACTGCAAACCGATCAACAGATGGCGGGGATCGAATTACACGGGCACATTGTTAGTCAATTGCTCAGATTCGCGCTTGACGGTAACTCGCCTGTAGCAACCGCGAGCGACCTGCATGAAGAGGCATGGATCCTGCTGTGGAGCCTGATGGGCGGGGCGATTGGCCTTTGGGTGCGCTCCCCCTGGCGCTTTGTGCTATTGGCCGGAAGCGGCCTGCTGCTTCTCGCACTCATTGCCTATGTCGCCTTTTTAACTGGATGGTGGATTCCATTAGTACCGCCCGCCATGGCCTGGCTGATCTCTGCGGCTGTCGTCACCGCCTATATGTCGAATCAAGAAAAGCGACAGCGGGCACTCCTGATGCAACTCTTTACGAAATATGTCCCCAACAAAGAGGTTGCGGAGATCATTTGGCAGCAACGGGACCAACTTTTGGACGGTGGCCGGCTGCGCTCGCAAAATTTAACCGCGACCGTATTATTCACAGATCTGAGGGGGTTTACCACGATAGCTGAAAGCCGCGACCCACAGGCGATCATGGATTGGTTGAATGCGTATATGGAAGCGATGGCCCAGCATGTGATTGACCATGGAGGCGTGATCGATAAGTACATAGGTGACTCCATCATGGCCATCTTTGGGGTGCCACTGCCTCGACAGACCGATGCTGAGATCAGCCGAGACGCAGCGAATGCCGTGAACAGCGCCCTGGAGATGGAGAGGAGTCTGAAACAGCTCAACAGCGCATGGCGGGAGCAGCATCTGCCGACTATCGGGATGCGTATTGGTATTTTCACCGGGCCTTTGGTGGCGGGTAGTCTGGGGAGCGCCCAGCGATTGGAGTACACGGTCATTGGGGATACCGTCAACACCGCCGCAAGGCTTGAGAGCTTTGACAAGGACCTGTTCGCCTTCGATGATCTCAACAGTCCGTGCCGTATCATCATTGGCGAAGCCACGTTGCATCGGCTGGGTCACCAATTCGAGACACACCATCTTGGTGAGGTGAGCCTAAAAGGGAAAGACCAGAAGATAACCGTCTACGGCGTGATCGGGCGAGCCAACGACAGTTCCGACAAGGTGAGTCAGGAGGACAGGTGATGAGGCGCGCCAAAATGGCAGCCTGGATTATGATTGGAGGACTTACCTTCGTAATACCGTGGGCTAGTGTTGCATTGGATGATCAAAGCGGACAGCCAAGGCGACCAGGCATCAAATCCCAAAACGAGCGTTCGGCAGCCGCTGCTGAAACGCCAGAGTATATACCCCCTGTACGCAGCGCGCCGGGAGGCCGCGTGGGAGGCAGCACCCGCGGGGCTGGCATGATGCCCCTTCTGTCCGCACTCGCGCCAGACCACACCGGCCTGACCGTCCAAGAACAGCCATCCTTATACTGGTACCTCGCAGGAGCGACGGGCTACCCCGTCGAATTCACCATCATCGACGATCGGTCTGTACAACCCCTCATAGAGACACGCATAAATGGCCCGATCCGACCCGGCGTGCAGCGCCTGCGGTTAGCCGATTATGGCATGCGGCTCTCGCCGGGTGTGCCGTATCGGTGGTCTGTGGCCCTGGTCGTCGATCCCGATAGCCGATCGAGAGACAACATGGCGGGTGGGGCCATCGAACGGATTGCGCCCTCGGCGGAGCTCCTCACGAAACTGACTCGAGCGGGCAAGGCGCAAGCTCCCAATGTCTATGCTGAAGCGGGACTATGGTATGACGCTCTCAGCGCGATCTCAGACCTGCTCGACGCTGCCCCAAATGATCCGGTGCTCCGTCAAAAGCGTTCCTCGCTGCTGGAGCAGGTAGGTTTGCGGGAAATTGTTGAGCATGATGTACGTCGCAGTCGCACCCCATGAGCATAGAGCATGCATGGGTCAAAACCCACCGAACCCGCGAACATGGGTGTGATGAAGCTAGGCGACAGGTCACGATCCAACGCTCGAGAGGTCCTTCTGAATCGCCCTAAATCTCGGTGTCGCAGCGTGTAGGTGGAGACCATCCAGGGCTGCGGCCATCGAGTGGGGGAGCTAGGCCAGCTCCCGTTCACTGACAGGCGGGATGTTCCACGCCTTCCCCACCCGCGGTGAGGTGCCCCTGTCCACTGGTCGCCACCGCAGCCAGGACATTCGCCTGGTAGCCCAACGTGAGACCATCATAAGCCAAACCGAGGAAGGACAGAATCCGCTCCCCCATAGGGGACTTCTCCGAACCACAACGTTCCAGCATTGGGAGGATTTGTATACGATTGTTCGAGCATCACTCCTGCTTGTGGTCCGCAGATATCCACTTGTATGGTAGTCGTAGTAAAGCGCGCACAGGTATACAGCGGTGGTGGTGACTGCTCGGGACCGACGGACACCGACAGGTCGTAGGTCTTCCCGGCGACCGCGGCATCTGCCCTCCCGGGGCCGAACCACCCGCCACTCAGCGCCACCACGCCCAGGAGGAGACTGGCCGGGTCGCGTAGAAACACATCTGACACGCTGCGAACGTTCCCCCCAGGCCCACCAAACGCATCAGCGCGAATCTGGCTACCCTGATGGCTATGGCCTCCATCAGCCGTTAATTATCGTGTCAAGGCATTTTCAAAAAAGGCTATTGTTGTCGTAGATTGGGCAGGGAAAAACTGCGAATGCGGATTCTAGCGGGTGCTCACGTATGGCCCTGAGTTAGAGAAGCGATTTGGCATGAGCAAGCCGCCAGTGTGCATAAGCTGGCTGTTGGGTGAGACGTCCATCAAGGTCGAAGGGTCGTAGAAATACCGCTATCGCTCGGTCCCCAAGGACACTGCCGACTTCTTGATGGCCAACCGTCGCCACCATAACGCGGCTCATTGTTCGCTGGAAAAGGCGATGCGTAGTCACGGCACCCGAGAGAACATCGGTGTGGAATGAGGTCATGCAGATGATCAAAAAGAGACAGGAACATGTGCTGAACATGCCGCCACCCCCGCCAGCCTCCCACCTGGCACGAGGATTTGACTTTGGTCATCCTTTGTGACACTGCTGGCGAAGTCCTTCGGGCACTGGTACGCTGCATCAGCGTCGTGCTGGTCTCAGGCCTATCGTTGGAGGTGTACGATGCTTCGCCCGATGCCGATCAAACCCATCCCACCTGAAACGGCCCGTATCGCCAGGGCGGCATATCTCACAGGGAACCGGTACCTGCGGCTGGCCGATGAACTGGACGAGCTGTTCACGGATGGCGCCTTTCAAGCGCTGTTCCCCGCCCATGGACAACCCGCGCTGCCCCCGTGGCGGCTGGCGCTCGTCACGCTCCTGCAATTCGCGGAGGGGATCTCCGATCGCCTGAAACTCCTCAAGCGACAAAGTTATGGACGGGCTAGCTTTGCACTCGTACAGCAACGCGTCTTCCAGGTGGCATAGCGAGAGCAGGGGCTCACCTATGGGGCAGAGGGCTCTTGGTTGATACGCGCCACATGTGGCGCACGACTTCCCTGAAGACCTGGCCGACCTGCTGACGGATAGAGCGTGTCGCCATGGGAGATAGATGATGTGGGCACAGGACCCAGATCGTGGGACGAGCGCTGCTGCCCACCGATCGCCGAGACAGGTGCTCTGCTGGTCGGCGGTCGGCTACAGCCTCATGGTCCTTGGCACTATCGGCGCCTTTCTCCTTATTCGCGGCTATGGTGAGAGGCTGGTGGCCCCGCCGGCAGCCCCCGTCGCATCGTTCGCCGACGTGACCGACCAGCCGGCCTCTGTCCTCTTGCATGTGCTCGTGGCGCTCACGGCCATCATCATCACCGGGCAGCTCCTGGCCAAGCTCTTTGCCTATCTGTGCCAGCCGTCCGTGATCGGGGAGGTGGTCGCCGGCATTCTGCTCGGGCCCTCGCTGCTCGGCTCGGAGCTCTCGGGGTGGATCCTGCCACCCGGAGTCGCCCCCTTCCTGGGCCTCATCGCGCAGCTCGGCATCATATTGTATATGTTCATGGTTGGGCTGGAACTCAATGTCAGTCTGCTTACACACCGCGTGCATGCGACCGTGGCCACATCGCATGCGAGCATCCTCGTACCCTTCCTCCTCGGCACGCTGTTAGCCATAGCGCTGTATCCGCGGCTCTCTGACCGCAGCGTCCCGTTCACCAGCTTCGCGCTGTTCATGGGCGTGGCCATGTCGATCACCGCCTTTCCCGTGTTGGCGCGGATCCTCACCGACCGCGGCCTGACCCGGACCGAGCTGGGCGTCATCGCCCTCGGCTGCGCCGCCACCGACGATGTAACCGCCTGGTGCCTGTTAGCGTTCGTTGTGGGCATCGCCCGGGCGCAGGTCGGCCAAGGGCTCCTGATCACGGCTGGGGCGCTCGGCTATATCGCCGCTATGCTGGTGATCGCGCGGCCGCTGCTGCGCCCTGTCGCCGCACGGTGGACCACGGAACCGCTGCCGCGCGGCGCGGTTGTGGTGGTCTTCGTGGCGTTGCTCCTGTCCGCGCTCACCGCCGAGGTGATTGGCATCCATGCCATCTTCGGTGCCTTCCTGCTCGGGGCAGTCATTCCCCACGAGAGCGTCGTCGCACGGACCTTGACCCGCCAGCTCGAACACCTCGTCACGATCCTGCTCCTCCCGGCCTTCTTTGCGTTTACCGGGATGCGGACGCGGATCGATCTGGTGTCAGGCCTGGACCAGTGGATACTCTGTGCCCTGATCGTCCTGATCGCCACGCTGGGCAAGTGCGGGGGCACACTCGTCGCCGCCCGCCTAACCGGCATGGGCTGGCGCGCCGCCGCCGCCTTGGGCACATTGATGAATACGCGGGGGCTCATGGAATTGATCGTGCTCAACATCGGGCTGGACCTTCGGGTCATCTCGCCGACGCTCTTTGCCATGATGGTGGTGATGGCACTGGTGACCACCATGGCCACCGCGCCGGTGCTGTGGTGGTTGCTGCCACACACGGCACCAGCACCCGCATCGGGGAACGCCAGGGCGACACACCAGGAGCAGACGTGAGCTTCTGCCAGCACCCAAAGGCGGCAGGCAGAGGGCCTATCCCGTAGTCACCAAGACCGACGAAGATTCTGCTTAATGTGGCGAATGAACCGGGTTCGCTTTCTTATTGACATCGACCATGCTGCGTGGTAAGTGGTACCAAGGGACATATGGCGCGGGATTGGAAGATCGAGCCATGCGAGTACGTTTTTGGGGCACGAGAGGCTCAGTTCCAACGCCTGGGCCGGCTACCACCCGATTCGGTGGGAACACTTCATGTGTGGAGGTCGTCGCTGCCGACGGCACCTGCGTCGTGCTGGACTGCGGTACCGGCGCGCGTGAGCTTGGCCTGGCCCTACTCGCCGAGGGCCCGCCGACGCTCCACATCCTGCTGACCCACACCCACTGGGACCACATCCAAGGCTTTCCCTTCTTCGCCCCTGCCTACCTCCCTGGCGCTATTGTGAACGTTTATGCCACGTCGGGCCTGGAGCGTACCTTGGAGGAAGCCCTCTCGGGGCAGATGCAGCACACCTATTTCCCAGTTCGCCTCAGCGAGCTCAGGGCCCAGATCGCCGTGCACGAAGTGGGGGAAGGCACATTCCGGGTTGGGGAGATCACGATCCGCACACAGTATCTCAACCATACCTCCCCCTGCCTGGGCTACCGCCTGGAAGCGGGGGGCGTCAGCGTCGTCTACGCCACTGACCACGAGCCGTTCTGGTGGGAAGGACCAAAGGCGGCCCCCGCTGAGCGACTGCTCCATCCGGGGGATCGCCGCCACGTCGAGTGGATGGCTGGCGCTGACTTGGTGATCCACGACGGGCAGTTCACCGATGCCGAGTATCCCGCTAAGCGCAACTGGGGCCACAGCTCGGTCGAGTATGCCACCGATCTGGCCATCCTAGCCGGCGTCAAGCGCTTGGTCTTATTCCATCACGACCCAACCCGTGCGGACCAAGTGGTGGCCCGCATGGCCCAGCGCATGCTCCGCCGGGCACGCAAGCAGGGCTCTAACCTGGACATCATCGCTGCGGCTGAGGGGTTGGACCTCGAGTTGCCAGAATCAGCTGCGTCCCAACCGGGCATCGTGGATGGCACACGACCGGTCGTCACCCATGGGTGCAGCGTCATGCTGGCTGGAGGTGATGAAGCAGAGCTCGCGGCGGTGCGGCGGGCACTGGAGCCCGACGGCTATCGCTTCGTTCTTGCCGGAGCTGTAGACCACCTGGGTGACGAGTTGGCTCGAGAACGCCCGGACTTGCTCATCCTGGCTCCAAGGCTGGACGAAGACTCACCGGTCGCACTGGCCCAGCGGGTACGCACGGGTAGCATGGTGGGCAACCTACCCATCATCATACCGGCCCGCGAGGTTGGCCCGGACGCGGCGGGACTGCTCAGTCTCGGCACGGACATTGTCCTTCGCCCGTGGTCAGCCCCGATGCTCCGGGCACGCCTCAGAGCCTGGCTGGGTCGCTCGGCCCTCCTCCAGCCAGCACGGCCGGTGCGGACAATCAGACGCTCGCTCTCCACCGGCCAGCAGCTCCCAGCCCTCTTCCGCGGCCTGCCCCCCCGTGCATTGGCGCTCTTCCTCGACAGCTGCCGCCCAGTTCGTCTACGGCCCGGTGAAGTGCTAGTCCATGAAAACCAGCAGGCTTCCGGTGTATATTTGCTCCGCACCGGAACGGTGTCGATCTCTATCACCGGGCCAAACGGGCGGCAGATTCACTTTGGCACGGCCGGACCAGGTGATCCCATTGGTGAACTGGCCGCCCTGGGGGGTGGCCGTCATAGCGCCACGGTCATCGCGCTGCGCTCAGTCATGGCTGACTATGTACCACAGGACGCCTTCCTCGCCATCTTGGCCGCATCGCCGGAGGTCATGCTGCGACTATTGCGCTTGCTGACGACACGCCTGCGCATCACCGACACGCGGGCTGTGGAGCTAGCGTCCACCGGGTTGTACAACCGTGTGATCCAGCTTTTGCTCGAGGGGAGCGGTTATGCCGCCGGACCAACTGGTTTGGACGCCGCTTCCCTGGCCCGCCGCGTGGAGGACGGCTGCGAGACGCTGGGCCGCGCCGTGATGCTGCTCGAAGCGCAGGGCTTGGTCCGTACTGGCCCCAAGGGGGTCGAGGTCTTGGACCCGCAGGGTCTACGCCGACTCATCGGACAAGATGACGTCGCCAGCAGCCAGAGCTAAGGTTTCTGTCCCCCGTAGCAAAGCATGGCAGAGAGCTGTGTGAGGTGGCAAACTCCCGCACCTCAGCCAGCCGATGTTAACACCCCACGTCGACCACACCCTTCAAGCCTTCCTGCCGGAATAGCCGCCGGAACCACGGCAATCCTTCTGCCATGGCACGCATGCTGTCATCCCCGACCACTAGCCGAGATCAGAACGCTTGACGAATGAACGAGGACAGGTTCTGTGCCTCCCGCATCATTTGGCTACATGTCGTTGGGGTCTCGCAGAATGTCCAACTCCTCAGCGAGGGCAATGAGGTTGTCCAATTGGCCCGAGAGGCACACGTTTTTGTTGACATATATGTGCACGCTGATGTATACTAGGACAAAATCATTATCTAAAATTGTGGAGAGACGATCCGCTCATCCTTAAAGCCGTGAGGCAAGATGAGCACACTACGATTAAGAGTCAGTTAGTCGCTCACCCCAACAACGTAGTGAATGTTTGAAACGGCTTGAAATTTAAGCGAACCATGCAATACAAGGCTGACGTTACGGTTATTGGCCCACTCAAGAGATGAAGCTCTCGCCAGAGGATGAGGAGAAGTTCCGAGGATCCGAAGAAAAGGGTCTGTCATAGGTTGTCATCCCGTACTACCCAAGGACTGCTTGCCGCGTGCCGATTTCTAGGGGCATCTCTTTGAGCTTACCCCAGCAACACTGCGTATTCCACCAAATGAACGATGCTATAGGTGCCTTTGGCAAAGATGATCATCTTGTCATGCGTCTCCTTGCGCAGCGAGTGCATCCAGCGCTATCCACTGCCGCAGGGCCTTCCCACTACCCCTTATGCGCACGGCTAGCAGTATACAGTGGCGAGGGCCAACATGATCAATGTGAATACAACGCGCACCCGCAGGTCATCAGGGTGTGCCACATCCCACGACAACCTCTGCTCCAAGTTCTGCGTAAACCCATCCCGAGTGCCTCCCATGGTCCACCCCCCTCCGCTGCATGCCTCTCGGTAATAATGAAAATCAGCCCCCAAGCAAGGCCGCAGGCACTGGGGAGTTGGGGCAGCTATCAAAAAAGGAGGTGAGCGATGAGGAGAAAGCGATGAGGAGAAAGCGATGAGGAGAAGATGTTTATCTCCTTTACACTTGATCGCGTGGATCAGCTTCTCCACAGTCTTGCTATCCCCAGATGCGTCTCCTGCAGCGACGCCGGAGCAATGGATTGCCAGAGCGGTTTCAGTGCAAGGAACGGTAGAGTCGAGAAAAGTGGACGAACCGCTGTGGCAACCGGTGAAATTACAGGACACATTCCTCCCCGGTGATACGATTCGGGTGCTAGAAAAAAGCCGGGCATCCGTGGCCTTGCTTGACCAATCGGTGCTCCGGCTGAATGTGAATACGACGTTGACTTTCAAGGCCGTGAAGGAGGAACGAACCTCCGTGGTAGATCTGTTCAAAGGAGCCGCACATTTCTTGAGCCGTGGTCCCCGCAGTCTGGATGTGCAGACTCCCTTTACCACTGCAGGTATCAGGGGCACCGAATTCTTCATCAGTGTCGAGGCTGACAAGACCTTCCTGTCGATATTTGAAGGCACGGTGGTGGCTGAGAACCCGGCCGGAAGCCTGGCGCTCACCAGTGGGCAATCGGCCGTGGCCGAGGCGGGCAAAGCGCCTATGCTGCGGATCGTGGCACATCCCCGCGATGCTGTCCAGTGGGCCTTGTACTATCCGCCCGTCGTCTATGTTCGCCCGGATGAATTTGCAGTCGGACCAGCTTGGCAGGGGATGGTTCGACAATCGATGGCGTTATATTGGCGGGGAGATCTCCAGGGGGCTTTCGATAGCATTGCAAATGTTCCGGAGGATATCCGCGACCCGCGCTTTTTCACCTATCGTGCCTCACTGCTGCTGGCCGTAGGCCGCTTACATGAGGCTGATGTGGATATCGAGCGGGCGCTGACACTGGCTCCGAGCGACAGCGATGCCCTGGCGCTGCTAGCGATCATCGCCATCGTGCAGAACGACAACGACAAAGCGCTCGCTGTCGCACAAAAAGCCGTCGCGTCAGCTCCTCACTCGGCGACGGCGTTCATCGCCCTCTCCTATGCCCAGCAGGCCAAGTTCGACTTGGAAGGTGCACGAGCAAGTCTGGAAAAGGCGGTGCAACTCGACCCCAAAAATGCGCTGGCATGGGCCCGACTGTCTGAGCTCTGGGCGTCCTTCGGCCGTCTGGATCGAGCCCTCACCGCAGCTCAGAAGGCGGTAGCACTGGAGCCTGATCTGTCAAGAACCCAGACAGTACTCGGGTACGCTTACCTGATGCAGGTCAGGACGAAACAGGCCAGTGATGCCTTTGCCAAAGCGATTGCGCTTGATCAGGCGGATCCCTTGCCGCGGCTGGGCTTGGGTTTGGCGCAGATCCGGGACGGGCATCTCGGTGAGGGAGGCCGAGATATCGAGATCGCCGCCAGCCTGGACCCCAACAACTCTCTCGTGCGCAGCTATCTCGGTAAGACCTATTACGAAGAGAAACGCCTGCCATTGGATGAGCGCGAGTATGCCATCGCTAAGGCACTGGACCCCAAAGATCCTACCCCATGGTTCTACGATGCGATTGCGAAACAGACCACGAATCGACCGGTGGAGGCCCTGCACAATTTGCAAAAATCTATCGATCTCAACGACAACCGGGCCGTCTTCCGCTCGCGGTTGTTGCTCGATGCGGACCTGGCAGCGCGCAGCGCCAGCCTGGGCCGGATATATGCCGATCTGGGCTTCCAGCAGCTGGCCCTGGTGGAGGGTTGGAAATCGGTCAACACTGATCCAACGAACTTTTCCGCCCACCGGTTCCTGGCCGATTCGTATGCTGTCTTACCCCGCCACGAGATCGCGCAGAGTCAGCGAGCTGCTCCAGTCGCAGCTGCTGCAGCCCATCAACATCACGCCCATTCAGCCTCGCCTCGCCGTCAGCAACCTGTTCCTGATCAGCGCCGCAGGCCCTGGGGCTCTCTCCTTTAACGAGTTCAACCCCCTGTTCAACCGCAATCGACTCGCCCTGCAGGCGAGCGGCCTCGCCGGTGATAATAGCACGTATGGTGGAGAAGGGATCGTCTCAGGCATCTACAACAGGGCGTCCTTCAGCATCGGTGGCTCGCACTTTAGCACAGATGGGTTCCGATTCAACGATGATCAAAGCGATAACCTCGCGAACGCCTTTGTGCAGTTCGAACTGACACCCAGCACCAGCGTTCAGGCCGAGTATCAATACAGAAATGTCGAGAGAGGCGATCTTCGGCTGAGATTCTTCCCGGAAGACTTCTTTCGTGGCTTGAGAACGAACATCGAGACGAACACCTACCGCATGGGGTTGCGGCACGCTTTTGTCCCAGAGTCGATTCTCCTTGGCTCGTTTATCTACCAAGCGGCAGAGATTAGCGACCAGCTTAGTCAAAGCGGCCCACTCCAAAAAACTGAGGTCCAGACGCCTCAAAATGCTTTTAGTGGGGAGGTTCAACATCTGTTCCGTTCGCGCTATGTTGACACGGTGAGTGGAATAGGATCATTCAATATCAATGGAACACTAGAAACGACCCTTGATTTTCAATCGATGCTTATTCCCAGGCCTCCGCCGCTACCGCCAGTGATCATACCTGCCCGGAGAATTTCCCAAGAAGTAGCCGCAGATATCCATCACACTGATCTTTATGTGTATTCCTACCTCAAGCCTGTACAAAATCTGACATTTACCGTAGGCGCCAGTGAAGACATCGTGAACACGAATAAATTGAATTTACAGGACACCTCTCAGTTTAACCCCAAACTCGGCATCTTATGGAACCCTTTTCCTAGTACTACCGTGCGTGGAGCTGCTTTCAAGACTTTGAAGAGAACGCTCATTACGGACCAGACGCTTGAACCGACACAGGTGGCCGGCTTTAATCAGTTCTTTGATGATTTCAATGGAACGCAGGCATGGCGCTACGGGGGCGCTGTCGATCAGAAATTTACGCCAAACATATCCGGTGGCGTAGAATACTCCCAGAGGGATCTGTCAGTGCCATTTTTTGATACCAGTCTTAGATTTCGAGAGGAAGACCAGAACGAATATCTAAGTCGTGCCTACCTTTTCTGGACACCCCATGCATGGCTGGCCCTCAGAGCGGAATATATGTATGAGCGATTCACAAGTGAGGGATTGACTGATCAGCCGAAGGATCTAGATACACAACGCGTTCCCTTGGGGATTAATTTTTTTCACCCATCTGGCTTGAGCACCTTCTTGAAAGTAACGTATTTCAATCAAGATGGTAATTTTAGGTTGAACAGCGGAATTTTTCGCTCTGGGAAGGACGACTTCTGGGTAGTCGATCTGGGAGTCGGTTATCGTCTCCCGAAGCGATATGGTTTCATCACTGTTGGCGCTCTCAATCTCTTTGACGAAAAGTTCAAGTTTTTTGACAGGGATATTAAGAATTCAAGCATACAACCCAATAGACTGTCATTTATTCGAATAACACTTGCGTTGCCATAATGATCATTATGGATATTCATTGGAGATTATAGGGTAGTTTTTTAGGTTTATTGACATTTAAAAGGGGTATTAGAAAGGAAAATTCACATCACCATGCGGAGTATGGTATAATCGTGAAAGTCACTACGGTGTTCCATACACAAACTGAGTACGATGAGACGGCAACGAAAAGGGGTAAATGATGCTGAAGCGATTGCTGCTGGCTGGCCTGCTGGTGGTGAGCGTGGTTCTGATGTGGGGAGCTGAGGTTCATGCCGGGTGCATACCACTTGGAAATGGAGATCAAATTTGCGACGACTGGATCACTGGTAGCGAAATTTGCCTCGTAACAGTTATTACCAAGGGGACAACTAGTGAAGGTAAAAGCACGAACCTAGACTGCAGTGAGGACGATTGCGAGGTTACGTGCACGGTCTCTGGCACCGTGGAGAGTGGCAAGTCGACGAAGACCGCTGAGTCATGGCAAGGGAAGCCCTGCATGCCAGGAGATAGCAATTGTGGCATTCTCGGGTTCGCTTTTTGTGAACAGTCAACAAATGGGGGGAGTTTCAATACCTCTGGGGTCGCTTCTGGCGACAATGACGATGACAAGGGTGGCTCGCGTGTTGTTCGCCAACAACTCATTCTGACTCCTAAGAATACACATCTCCCGCTGCAGGCCGAGGACCAGATCCCCAGCAAGCATTGTCAGCCGAAGAAAAATGGCGGCGCCATCTGTCAGACGAGTCTCGAGGTCGATCCAGAAGAGTGCGAAAACTGTTGCAAAAAGGGCGATTTCATCACGTTTACGGCACAAGTATTTTTCGCACAGGTACGAATCTGCCCGAGTGAGAAACAGCATAAGAACTGTGTCACCATTACTGAGCGATGCAGCATAGACTCGGACAGCATCCGCTTTGGGAAATCGAAGCCGTATAGCTGCGAACTCATTGAGCTCGAGGATGGTATGAAGTGATCAGCATGCCGTAAAAATTGGCGTGCGCCCATGCCAGTATACTGCAGGGAATGAGGTAATGGTCGATCGGTCCTGGGCCTTGATGGCATGCCTGCTACTCGTTTTCACCACAACCTGCTCTCAAGCCGCCGATGAAGCCATCGGCCAGATCAAAACGCTGACAGGTGAGGTGTATATTTTGCGCCAGAACCTCAAGCGACCGGCCGAAGCCGGCGACCGGTTGGAAGCGGCAGACACGATTGTCACCGGGCCAGATGGCAGTGTTGGCATTACCTTCATCGATAATTCCCGCTTCTCAGCTGGGCCGCGGAGTCGCATCGAGCTGGAACAGTTCCAGTTCGACCCGACAACCTACGATGGTGCGTTCTCCGCCACACTGCAACAGGGCACTCTCGCCATTGTCTCCGGCCATATCGCTGAGCGCTCCCCGGCGGCGATGAAGGTGCGCACCCCGACCACGATCCTCGGCGTGCGCGGAACAAAGGTCCTGATACAGGTTAAGGAAGACAAAGTGCGCTGAGGAAGACTGTGATGAGCGCCCACAAGCGGCACATGTTCTATGGTAAGGCGTGGGTATTCGCCATGCTGTTGACGGCCTGCAGCACGACCAGGGAGCTCGTCGTTTTACTACCGGAAGAGGATGGAACACACGGCAGCCTCGCGATCGGTGAGGGCGATCGCTCGGTCATCATCAGTGATCCGATGGTCGCAGCAAGAATCGACCGGCGGGGTCGAATGAAGCAGGAGATGATCACCCCAGGGGAGGTCGATCACATTTTCGCGGCAGCTCTTGCCGCTCAGCCTCCCAAACCGATCAGCTTCATCCTGTATTTCGAAGAAGGCAAAACTCAAGTGATGCCGGAGTCCCAAGCGAACCTGGCAGCACTGTTCGCCGAGGTTGCCGGCCGCCAACCTGTGGAAGTGCAGATTACCGGGCATACCGATCGCGTGGGGAGCGTTGCCGACAACGACCACCTGTCACTTGCAAGAGCGCAGGCCGTGCGGGATATGCTAGGACAACTGGGGCTGCGTTCGGACTTTATTCGCGCTGTTGGGCGGGGAGAACGCGAGCCATTAGTTCCCACGCCGGATGAGCAACCGGAACCGAGGAACCGACGCGTAGAGGTGATTGTGCGCTAGCCGGAGGGGGAAGACGGCAGCGCCGGAAGAGGTCCGCTGAAGCCAATAGCCATGATGGTTATGTCATCGGCTTGGACAGCGCCGTTCGCAAAGCGCTGGACGTCAGTGTAGAGTCCCTGGCATACGGTCTCGACACTTTGCCACTTCGTGGTATTCGACTGCATGACGGTCAACCACGCCAGAACACGTGGAAGGCCGTAGAAATGCTGCGTCGCGTCCTGAGCTTCGGTGACGCCATCGGAGATCATGACCAGCATATCACCCCCGTGCAACTGCACCCGACCACCGGCATAGGCAAAATCCTCCAGCATACATAAGGCTGGCCCGCCAGCCGAATCGAGCACATGGGGGGGCTCGCTCGCCCGCAGCAAAATTGGCGCTTCATGCCCGGCGCTGCACAACTCCATGACCCCACTGCGGACATCGATGATGCCGGCCAGTGCAGTGACAAAGAGGTTGGTAGGATTATCGCGCGAGATCGCTGCGTTGACCATTGTCATCAGCGTTGCCAACGGTACATGGTCGCGCAGCACCGCGTGTTTACAGAGGGTCTTGCTCAAGACCATAAACAACGACGCGGGCACGCCCTTGCCAGCGACATCCCCGATCAGAAAGAAAAAATTGTCTCCATCCAGCATAAAGGCGTCGTACAAATCGCCTCCAACCTCTTCCGCAGGCTCCAGCAGCGCATGAAATGCGATATTGCCGGGAAGACCCGCAATAGCTCCAGGAGCAGGCACGATGCCCATCTGAATGGCTCGTGCGGCCCTGAGCTCGCCGTCCCTGCGGGCTCTTTCGAGTCTGGCCGCCTCAAGCTCTGCCTGGAGCTCGCGTCGTTTCTCTGCAACGGCCGCAAATGCCGCCGTCACGAGTACCCCTAGAATTGCCGCATTGCCGACGACCGGAAACGACGGGTCCAAGAGCATCTTCCAGTGGACAAAGCTGATCAGACTACCCGCGATCAGCGCACTAGAGGCAATCAGCAAAACCGCCACCCCAGAGCCGGGTCCGAGACGCGGCACAAGCGCCATGAGGACAGCCGCAACGCTCAGGAACAGCCCCAACTCCAACCATGAGGCCAGCAACGGCCGCACCAGCCGGGTGCCGTCAAGCATGTTTTCGATCGCCTGCGCTTGGACCTCAACGCCCTCCATGCGGGCAGCAACCGGCGTAGTCACCACGTCGGTTATGCCAATGCCTGTGACCCCGATAATGGCCACGTGGTTGACCAAGGCATTGGCCTCGACTTCACTGTTCAGGATAGCCAGGGCGGATATTCGTCTGCGGCGATCAGTGGAATCGGCCTGTGCATAGTACAGCCGGATACGCCCGTCCGGATCGGTCGCAATGAACGATGTGCCGATCTGCACGCCGCGCACGCCGTGTGGGCCGCCATAGACGTTGTATAAAGGCTCCCCAAAGGCCACACGCAACAATTCGAGGGCAAACGTCGGTGCCAATTCCCCATTGACCACCACTAGCAGCGGCATGGCGCGCACCACACCATCCGTATCCCGAACGTCGTTGAGATACCCCCGACCGGAGGCCGCCTCCTCGATGGGGGACACATTGCTTAAATGCCCGTCATAGGCCTCTACAAGCGCGATCGATAGGTCTCCGTGCATCCTCACCGGCGTTTGACCACGCGATGGCTGCGCATCGTTCTCGCCGCCACTCATCCCCACGCGGCCGATGACAGACGGCACCCGGCGAAGGGTCTCCGCCAGAATGGCGTCGTTCGAGGGAAGCCTGGCAAGTTCATCCCGTAACGTTAGGGGGAGGTCCGGTCGATCATCGATGAGCATACTTGGGGATTGTCGGTCAGGTTCTGGCATGATCATGTCGAGGCCGACCGCCAACGCGCCCAGTTGGGTGGTAGCATCGATCAATTGCGCCAGACGTGTGCGCGGCCAGGGCCACTGCCCCAACTTCGCCAGCGTGGGCTCATCGATATCCACAACGACCACTGGGCGCCGTTGGGGCTGGCGCGGGAAGACACGCTGATAGGCGTCGAAGATGCGATAGCGAACCGGACTCCAATACCGCTCGCCCAGCCACACGTCGAATACCGCCAGCAGGAGTGTTACCACTATGGCCGCGCGTCGGCCCTGGCCACGGGTCAGCAGCCTGAAGGTATTGCTTGACGACCAGCCCCCAGTGTGGCTCTCCGCCGGCAGTGCTGGTTCGCTGGCCACAGGATGCCCCTATACGTGAATCACTAAGCCGTCATAGGCGGTGGAGATTCTCAGCGGTTTGCCTTCGCGCATGATTTCCGCATAGTGAGTGGTCTCCTGAAGAACCGTGTGGATCATCTCATCATCGTACACCGGTTCATGATGAAACATACACAGGTGCTTTGCATTGGCGCGCAAACACAGGTCAACGCCGATAGTGTTGCTCGAGTGGCCCCAGTCCTCTTTGATGGTCACCATGTCGGCCATGGAATACATGGCATCGAAGATCACCAGATCGGCATTGCGATAGAAGTCGACCATGAGCTGGGTTTCCGCCTCCGATTCCAGCTTATGTTCCGCGTCGGTCGAATAGATCACCACCTTGTCGTTCTTTTCGAAGCGGTACCCGTAGGAATCGCCATGATGCGGCTGGCGTTTGGCCGTAACCCGGAAACCATCGATCTCATACTCCTGATCTGCTTCTAACCGGATCAGCGTAATTTCCGCTGCCAATTGGTCCCACTGCACCGGAAAGCAGGGGTCGGAGTGTTGCCGGCGAAAAGCTTCTTCCATGACGGCGTGACAGCCATGAATGCGAATGGTGTTTCCAGGAATATAGGCCGGGGGAAAAAATGGAAAGCCCATGATATGATCCCAATGCAGATGCGATATAAAAAAATTATAGACGTGTGGACGGCTGGGGCCGTGCTCTTTCATGATCAGTTGCCCGAGACAGCGCAGCCCGGAGCCCATGTCGCAGATCATATAGTCTGTGCCGCCAATGATTTCCACGCAGGAGGAGTTGCCACCGTAGCCGTGACGGATCGGAAAATCCAATTCCTCGTCAATGAATCGCTCGATGGCCCCCTCGTCCTCGAATCGCCGACCATTGGTTTGCAGGAGGGCCCGCTTAATTTTTCGCCGAATCCCAGCCCCGTCCAGCGCCACAGGAAGGGATCCGCGTGTTCCCCAAAACCGTACAAGCATCTGCCTCTCCTTTCGCCTTAAAAACGGTGCAGGCATTGCACCAACGCGGCAAGTGCCTGACGCGTGGCAGGCTATTCCGGCTGCCTTCACTGCGGCAACCAGCGCTATGCACGAGCGACCGAATGAGCAAAACTCCGAGGCCTCTTATGGGACGCTGATCGAGAGTGGCCGTCAGGTTCGAAGGCGGCATGGTCAGGACGCCGCGCTGGTAACGGCATAGTCGCCATAGTAGGCTCATGATGGATGGTCATACGCCAAAGCAGCCGCGGGTGAGATGGCTTCCAAGGCCTCCCGCACCGTCGTAAACACCTTGAAGACCGTCTCAAGACGGCCGATTCTGAACACATCCTGCAACAGAGGCTGCAACTCGGCAATGACAATCTCGCTGTTTTGTCTCTGACATTGCTTCGCCGCGAGGATGAGCACCCGCAAGCCAGCGCTGCTCATATACTCTACACCGTTTAAATCGAGCAGCGCCTTCTTGTCCTCGCCTGAGTACCCGTCAAGTAGTGGCAAAAGTGTGTCTTCGAAGGCTTTGGCGGTTGTGTGATCGATGCGTCCTATCACTTGCACCAGGACGACGTTTGCAAGTTCCTGCGCCCGACACTCCATTGGCTGCACCTCGCTGTATTCTATCATAGCGCAGAAGTAGGAGGTGTATGTGCGTGATGCTCATGTTGTCCATGTTGTCCATGGAGAAAACCGCCGATGATCCGTGCCCACTATACCACTATCTCGTCGTCGTGTCGCGCGGCTCGGTCCGCTTCCCTGATGAAGTCGGATTGGCTATTCCACGCAGAAGATCCGTTCCCAATGTTCTTTCCAAGCGGTCCCACCTATAGCTGAAGGATGACCCCGAGTCACGCATTTTTCTTGACATGCGCGCGCCCCACGGTGTACAGAAAAGAAACTTTACCACGCCTGACTGTACAGACCTGATGCCACGGATACTGTCCCTACCAAAAATGCCTACGGAGGTCATCGTCGCTAAGGAACTCGCTGATGCAGCCCCGACTTTCCTCCCCCGCCTTGCGGACTGTAAAAGTTATGACTTCCCTATTTGACGAAGGCACTCAACCAATTGGGATGCCATCCTGCCTTCGGAGTCGACCAAGCTCAAGAGTTGGGCCGGAAAAATGGGCTTGCCAGCAGATGATCAGCGCTGTCGTCATTCAGGCATGATAGTATCGCGCAGGCATGATAGTATCGCGCCTTGATGAGTGCATGCGGTGAAGCCACAGGAATCGACAGGAAGGCATTGGTGCATGGAGTGGTGGAAAAACCTATGAATGAGAGGATCTGGCCCCTCCTGAAAGCTGGCATCATCGGCGTAGCTGCCTTCGTGGTCGTGCTTATTGTCACCAACCTGCCTTTCCTCTTCCTCCTCGAGCTCAAGGGCTTGGACCTCCTGTTCCTCCTCCGAGGCTCCCTTCCCCCTCCGCCCGAAATCGTCATCGTTGCTATCGACGAGCCTTCCTTGGCCGAGATCTCCAAGCAATGGCCGTGGCCCCGAAGCATTCATGCCCACTTGATCGAGCAACTGAAAAAAGCTGGGGCCAGGGTTATCGGCTTCGATATCCTCTTTACGGAGCGCTCACACCCGGATGATGACAAGGCTCTGGAACGAGCGATGCAGGAGGTCAGCAACGTCGTCCTCCTGAGCGAGCAGGTCACTATCGACGATTCTCTCTATCGCAACACGATCCGGATGGATCCTATCGAGCCCTTCAAAGCGGTCGCTGTTGCAGGGCTCAGCAGCCTCCAAATCTACCCTGATGGGACCGTCAGGCGGGCCCGCCTCGAGTTCCCTGACATTTCCTCCTTCGCCCTCCAGGTCGCCCGGCTCTATATGGCCGATCAGGTTACTCAGCCAACTAAGACCCAGCCTCCTGCAGGAAAAAAGAGGGAATGGCGCGATCCTTCCAAGGAGGTCCTGATCAACTATCTGGGCCCGCCAAGGACCGTGAAGACAGTTTCGTACTATCAGGCCCTCGAATATGACCGGATGCTGCCGCCGGGGATCTTTGCTGGCAAGATCGTGCTCGTCGGCCGATCGACTCAGACAGCGCCTGAACCTCAGCGCACGGCCCCCGATGTCTTCCCCACCCCTTTCTTAGTTAGCGCGGAAAGTCTCACGCCTGGAGTGGAGATCCAGGCCACAATTATCAGTAATATCCTGACGGGTCGATTTGTAACTGAGCTGACCCCGATGGCGCGACTGGGTCTCCTGATGCTTCTAGCCCTGGTCGGGAGCCTCTCGCAACTGTGGCTCAGGCCCCTAGCCGGCCTGGTGGTGACCCTTGCCCTCTCGGCTCTCTTCCTCGGAATCGCTACCACGCTCTTTACGAGCAGGGCTCTGTGGCTTCCCCTCGTTGTCGGCACGCTTCAACTCGGCTTGGTCCACGGTGGACACCTCGTGGCTAATATGGTTACCGAACGCAGAACAAAGGAACGCATCAAAGGCACATTCGAAACATACATGGATCCTAGGATCGTTCAAACGGTTATCCAGCAATCCACCGCCATTAAGACAAGTGGGGAGAAGCGAGTAGTAACCGTCTTTTTTTCGGATATGGAGAAATTTACTTCTATAAGTGAGCAAATGACACCAGCTGCATTAGTCAATATGATAAATCAATATTTGACAATGGCATCTGAATCAATAAGGCGTCACAATGGTATTATAGACAAATATATTGGCGATGCAATTATGGCCTTTTGGAGCCCACCATTTATCAATGAAGATGAACATGCAAAGTTAGCTTGTTTTGCAGCTCTTGAACAGCTATCAATACTTAATGAATTCAGGAAAATGCTTCCTGATATTACAGGATTCAGAAAAGGGTTACCTCATATCGATATACGAGTTGGACTAGCGACAGGTGAGGCCATTTTAGGTAACATTGGTTCGCATATTTCGAGAAATTATACCGTCATGGGTGATACGGTAAATATTGCATCGCGTCTAGAGAGTGCCAGTAAGCAGTATGGTACTCGGTTGTTGATTAGTGAACAAACTCAAGTGATGGCAAGAGATGTGATCGAGACGCGTGAATTGGATTCCATCCGAGTGATGGGCAAATCTGACCCAGTGCGTGTATTCGAATTGCTTGCACGCAAAGGAGATTTGGGATTGGCTGCTGCTGATTTGAAAGAGAGGTCTGAGCGGGGTCTCGCGGCCTATCGAGATCGTGACTGGGATCGAGCGCAAGCCGATTTTGCAGCCTGCTTAGAGATCGATCCTGGGGATGCCCCTGCGAAATTATTTGTGGCGCGGTTGCAGTATTTGCGCGACCATCCGCCGGCAGACAATTGGGACGGCGTGTGGTCTCTCGCTGAAAAATAGCCTGTTTGGCGTGGTCCCTATGCAGTGGGCCAACATTCGCCATTGAGCCAACAAATATGATGCGTGCGTATAATGGTGCGCCCAAGCTCCAGGTTCAGGATGCTCATCTCAGGTTCGGCGGCCTGCGAGCGCTCCAGGGAGTGAGTATCGACGTCTATGGCGGTGAGATCGTCGCCATCATTGGCCCCAACGGTGCCGGAAAGACCACGCTCCTGAATGCCATCAGTGGCGTCTATCATCCCGCCCAAGGGCGCATTCTCTTGGATGGACAGGATCGGACTGTTTCTCCCTCCCAGCCTCGTCGCCAGGCTCGGCATCTCGCGCACATTTCAGAATGTGGCGCTGTTCCGCGGCATGAGCGTCCTCGATAATATCATGGTCGGACGCCACTGCCATATGCGCGCTGGGGTGCTATCGGCAGGGTTCTTCTGGGGTCTGGCACAGCGCGAGGAGATCCGCCACCGCGCCACGGTCGAGCGCATTATCGACTTCCTAGAGATCAATCACCTCCGTAAAGCCCCGGCGGGAACGCTGCCATACGGCATCCAGAAGCGCGTCGAACTGGGACGGGCGCTCGCTGCTGAACCGAAATTACTCCTGCTCGACGAACCCATGGCGGGCATGAATCTCGAAGAAAAGGAGGACATGGCACGCTTTATCTTGGATGTGAACGATGAGTGGGGCACCGCCATAGTACTCATCGAGCACGACATGGGGGTCGTGATGGACATCTCTCACCGCGTCGTGGTCCTGGATCATGGCGAGAAGATCGCTGAAGGCACACCGGATGCCGTCCGCGCTGACCCGGTGGTGGTACGTGCCTACCTCGGCGCGGATGGCGAAGACAAGGGAGGAGCCTGAGCGTGGCCGCAGTCGGCGACACCATCCCGAAACTGCTGCTGGCGAATGCCCAGCATTATGGTCATCGTCAGACGGCCATGCGGGAGAAGCAGTATGGGATCTGGCAAGCCTACAGTTGGGCGCGATATCTGGAGCAGGTGAAGGACTTTGCGCTCGGGCTCGCCAGGTTAGGCTTTCGACGCGATGACAAACTGGCCATCATCGGCGACAATCGCCCCCAACTCTACTGGGCGCTGGTGGCGGCTGAAGCCCTCGGGGGCATGCCAGTTCCCATTTATCAGGATGCCATCGCCACGGAAATGCAATATGTCATCGATCACTCCGACGCCAGGGTGGTCCTGGCCGAGGATCAGGAGCAGGTGGATAAGTTCATAGAGATGCGGGACCAGCTGCCTAAGGTCGAGTATGTGATTTACAGCGATCCAAAAGGGATGCGCCATTATACCTTTCCGTATCTCTTGAGCTTCACGGAAGTTCAACAGCAAGGCCGTCTCTTCGGACAAGCGCACCCAGGCTACATTGAGGAGGCGGTGCACAACGGACAGGCTGAAGACGTGGCCATCATCAACTACACCTCAGGAACGACCGGCGTCCCTAAGGGCGTGATGTTGACCCACCGCAACCTGATCACCACGGCGACGAGCTACCTCAAGGTCGACTCTCTGAGCGCACGCGACGAGATCATGGCGTATCTCCCCATGGCCTGGATCGGCGACACCTTCTTCTCCGTGGCGTTGTCTTTTCTCACAGGTGCGACCGTCAATTGCCCAGAAGACACGATGACGGTCCGTCAGGATTTCCGTGAAATCGGCCCGACCGTTACCTTTGCCCCGCCGCGCATCTGGGAAAATCTCCTATCGCAGGCGCAGGTGAAAATCGGCGATGCCGGTTGGCTACAACGCACTCTCTGCCAGAGCTTTCTCAGCATTGGTATGCAAGCCGCCAGGCAGCGTCTGGAGGGGAAGCCATGCTCGCTCAAGCTGCGGCTCTTGACGCAGCTGGGGGAGTGGTTGGTCTACGCGCCGTTGCGGGACCAGCTTGGGTTGAGACGCCTCAGAGCCGCTACGACGGGCGGGGCAGCCATCGGGCCGGAGGTGATCCAGTCCTTTCGCGCTATCGGGGTGAATCTCAAACAGCTTTACGGCATGACTGAGTGCTCGGCACCGGCGACGGTGCAGAGGGATGGGGCGGTCAAGGTGGATAGCGCCGGGCCCTGCATTCCTGGGGTGGAGGTGAAGATCAGCGACAGTGGCGAGGTGTTACTCCGTGGTCCAGGCCTTTTTGTTGGCTATTATAAAGCCCCAGAGGTCACGAATACAGCGCTCATCGATGGCTGGTTGGGCACTGGTGATGCAGGTTTTCTCGATGCGGACGGCCACCTGGTGATCATCGACCGCGTCAAAGATGTCTCCCATCTACTCGACGGTGCGGTCTTCGCACCACAATACATCGAGAACCGTCTGAAATTCAGCCCCTACATCAAGGAAGCCGTGGCAGCGGGCCATGAACGGCCTTACGTCGTCGCCATGATCAATATCGATCTGGAAGTCATCGGCAACTGGGCCGAAAGGCGCGGTATCCCTTATTCGGGCTATGCCGACCTGGCACAGACGCTTGAGGTCTACGATGTGATCCGGCACGAGATTCAACGCGTGAATGCAAGCCTCAATGCACCGTTGCGCATCCAGAAGTTCGTGCTGTTACACAAGGAGTTGGATCCGGATGATGCCGAAATCACTCGCACGCGCAAGCTGAGGCGTCGCTTCGTTTATGACAAATATCAGGAGATCTTCGATGCCATGTATGCCGAGGGTGTGCCCGAGGTCAAAGTGCGGGCGACCGTGACCTACGAGGATGGGCGCACGTCTGAAAGCGAACGTGTGCTGAGGATCAGCGCGGTCGTCGACAGAGGAGTGTAGCCGATGTCCGGCGAACTATTATTCGCCGTTGAACTGGGGGTCAGTGGCCTGCTCGTGGGCATCATGTATGCCCTGGTGGCATTAGGGTTTGTGCTAATCTACAAGGCCTCGGCCGTCTTCAATTTTGCGCAAGGAGCCATGACGCTGTTCGCCGCCTTGGCGCTGGTCGGGTTCATCCCCTATCTCGGCATGGCCGGGGCGCTGGTCGCAGTGGTTATCCTCATGGCGTTGCTGGCGCTGGGGATTGAACGCATCATCCTACGTCCCCTCGTCGCTAGACCCCCGTTGTCGCTGTTCATGGCCACCATCGGCTTAGGCTTCTTCCTGGAGGGGTTCTCTCAGGCGCTGTGGGGGACACAGCCGAAGGGCCTCGACATCGGCATCTCTGACACCCCATTCGAGGTGGCGGGCATTTTTATCAGCCGCCTGGATCTTCTGGGCGCCATCGTCGCCACCTTGCTTGTGTTGGCGCTGGTATGGTTCTTTCAGTGCACGACCACGGGGCTCGGTCTGCGAGCCGTGTCCGACGATCATGAGGCCGCCCTCGCGGTTGGTATCCCACTGAGGCAGGCATGGACGGTGACCTGGGCCATCGCCGGCATGGTAGCCGTTGTGGCGGGGATTCTGTGGGGGACTCGCTTGGGGGTCCAATTTAGTTTGTCGCTGGTGGCCTTGAAGGCACTGCCGGTACTGATCATTGGTGGGCTGGAGAGCATTCCAGGAGCCATCATCGGCGGGCTGATCGTGGGGGCAACCGAAAGGCTGGTGGGCGGGTTTATCGATCCTTACGTCGGTGGCGGGCTCAAGGATTTTTCCCCGTACGTGTTAGCCCTGGTGTTTCTCATCTTCCGGCCGTATGGGCTGTTTGGTCGAGAAATCATTGAACGGGTGTAGAGAAGGGAGCACGGGTTCCCATGTTCTACCGTGAAACCGGTGTCTTCCATGAATCGTATGCCGCAGACATGGCCCTCTTCCCTGTCCCGCTGGATCGGTGGGGGGTGCTCATCTTGTTGCTGTTCGCTTGTCTGGGAATTCCCTACCTCACCAATCAGTATTGGATAGGCAGCCTGATCATCCCGTTTCTTATCTTCGCGTTAGCCGCATTGGGACTGAATTTTTTGACAGGATATGCCGGACAACTCTCGTTGGGCCATGCAGCGTTCATGGGCGTTGGCGCCTATGGTGCGGTTCTTCTCTATGCTCGCTACGGCGTGCCTCTCCTGCCGAGCTTGTTGGGTGGTGGCCTGATCGCCGCCGCGGTCGGCGCGCTGTTCGGACTGCCTGCCCTGCGGATCAAGGGCTTTTATCTCGCCGTCTCCACCCTTGCGGCTCAATTTATCATCGAATGGGTGATCACACATGTGAAGTGGATCGGGGGTGGCGTGTTTGCGACCATCGACACCCCGCCGCTGCGGATCGGGGGCTGGCTTCTCGATACCCCTGTCGAGAAATATTACCTAACCTTGGCGATCGTTATGGGCCTGACCATCTTCGCTAAAAACCTCGTGCGCAGCCGCGTGGGTCGCGCCTGGATGGCCATTCGCGATCGTGACATCGCCGCTGAAATGATGGGTATTTCCCTCTTCCGCTATAAGCTGTTAGCCTTCGCGGTCAGCTCCTTTTATGCAGGCATCGCGGGTGGGTTGATGTCATGTACGTATTACGCGGCAGCGAACATCGAGGAATTTAATCTTCTGCTCTCATTTAGGTTGCTGGGCATGATTATTATCGGCGGCATGGGAAGCGTATTGGGCTCATTCCTCGGGGCCGGGTTTATCGTCTTACTACCCATCTTTATCAATCAGGTTCTAGTCGCGTTTGGGAAAGTTGCCGGAAGGCTTGTCACCACCGATCTACTCGCCAATACTGAATCCATGGTCTTCGGCGCCCTCATTGTGTGCTTCCTGATCGTGGAGCCACTGGGTTTGGCACGCCTGTGGCAGACGCTGAAGAATTACTTACGGCTGTGGCCGTTTCCATATTAGCGTGAGACACTGTTCTTCTTGACTCTGTTGCGGGCACAGATAAAGATCGGGGAGGCAAGATGGGCGACTGGCATTTGCTGTCACGAGGAGAACCTATGAAACGCCGCAAGACCTGTCCAATAACACCTCTGCTGCTGCTCGCGGTCGTACTCTGCTTCGGGGTTCCCAGCCTCGAAGCGCAAGCGAAAGAGCAGATGTTCCCCATGCTCTGCTACCGCACCGGGCCCTATGCTCCCGGTGGCAGCGGCATCTGCGGGGGCTGGGAAGACTATATGGCTTTTCTCAACACCAAGGGGGGCGTGGAAGGCGTCACGCTGCGCTGGGAAGAATGCGAGACGGCGTACGATACAGCCCGAGGCATCGAATGTTACGAGCGCCATAAGCCGCGGATGATTGTGGTGAACCCGTTAAGCACCGGCATTACTTATGCCCTCATTGAACGTGCCAGCCGCGATAAGATCCCCATCGTGAGCCTGGGCTATGGGCGTGCTGATGCGTCCATCGGAGGAGATATTTTCCCGTATGTGTTTCCACTGGTGACCAATTATTGGTCGCAAACCTCCGCGAAGGTCCGCTTCATTGCCCAGAAGGAAGGTGGTGAGGAGAAATTGAAGGGCAAGAAAATAGCCCTGCTATACCTGGATGTGCCGTATGGCCGCGAAACCATACCCATCCTGGAAAAACTCGCGGAGCGCTTCGGCTTTGAATTCCGTGGCTTTGCCGTCCCAGCACCTGGTCTCGAGCAAGGGGCTCAGTGGGTGGATATCGCGCGGCGCTACCGGGCGGATTACGTCATTAACCGCAATTGGGGCGTGTCGTGCACGGTTCCCCTGCGTGAGGCGGCCCGAGTTGGGTTCCCACGTGAGAAGATCATCGGCGTCTGGTGGTGCGGCTCGGAGGAAGACGTACGGCCAGCTGGCGACGCGGCTACTGGCTATGTCGCCAGTAATTTTCATGGCGTCGGTACCGATTTCCCAGTGCTCAAAGACATCCTCGACAACGTGTACGGGGCTGGCAAGGGCAATCTGGAGAAAGAGCGGGTCGGTACGGTGTATTACAATCGTGGCGTCGTGCACGGCATCGTGCATACGGAGGCGCTGCGCACCGCTATCCAGAAGTTCGGGTTCCCCATCACCGGCGAGCAGTTTAAATGGGCCCTGGAAAACCTTGATCTCACCGAAGCCCGTCTGCAAGAGATCGGCGCCGGTGGCTTTATGCCACCGATCAAGACCGCACCGGACAACCATGAGGGCGGCGGCTGGGTGCGTTTTCAACAATGGGATGGCAATAAATGGGTCTCGATCTCCGATTGGGTGCCACCTTACAAGGAGATTGTCTGGAACGAAATCGATAACTCCGCTGCAGCCTATGCCAAGGAGAAGGACAAGAAGTGAGCTTTGCGGTCCCCCCCCTACTCAAGGTCAACAACGTCGAGGTGATTTATGACCATGTGATGCTGGTCTTGAAAGGGGTGTCTCTGCTCGTTCCCGAGGCGGGTATTGTGGCACTTCTTGGGGCCAATGGCGCTGGCAAGAGCACGACGTTGAAGGCCATCTCCAATCTCTTGCGTGTTGAGCGCGGCGAAGTCACCAAGGGTAGTATTGAGTTTCTCGGCGCCCGCATCGAGCGGGCGGAAGCAGCAGCGCTGGTGCGCCGTGGAATCGTGCAAGTGATGGAAGGGCGCCGCATTTTCGAGCACCTGACGGTCGAAGAAAACTTGCGCACCGGCGCCTATACCCGACGCAACGGTCAGGCCATCAGTGACGACCTTGAACGCGTCTACCATTACTTTCCGAGATTGCGAGAACGCCGGTCTGTGAAGGGGGGCTATGTCTCGGGCGGCGAGCAACAGATGTTGGCCATCGGTCGGGCCCTGATGGCTCGCCCCAAGCTCATGCTGCTGGACGAGCCCTCCATGGGACTGGCTCCTATGCTGGTGCAAGAGATCTTCGACATCGTCGTACGCTTGAACCGTGAGGAGCGGGTGGCCATTCTGCTCGCTGAACAGAATGCTGCCATGGCCCTCCGCGTCGTGCAGTACGGTTATGTCATGGAAAACGGTCGAATCGTGCTGGACGGCGAGGCCAAAATGCTCAGGGAAAACGAAGATATCAAAGAATTCTACCTGGGCCTGACCGGTGTCGGACAGCGCCGCAACTATCGCGATGTGAAGCACTACCGCCGCCGCAAGCGCTGGCTCTCCTGAAATCGCGATGAGGGCGCGCCTCTCATGCGTCTCCTCCGCTGGCATGCCTCCCTCCTACTCCTTCCCCGCGATCGAGTGCTATCCTCAGGAATCGCCATCATTCTTGACTCTCCACACACACTATGCTACAAGGGGCAAACTTTTAACTACTGAGATAATTGACTTTTCGCCTTTTCTTGCGATGGAGGGGCTTGTCGAACAGACGGAGGCGCGCTCCTGATAGTGCTCCTGGCCTGCCGTTCTTATTAGACGTGCGACAGATATTATCTGTAGAGCCGTGCCAAATGATTCACGGAGGGCTCAGTCAGTGTTGACTAAGAAGTTATCGTCTCGACGAGAAGCCTATTTTTTCGCCTCCCCGGCCCTTTTCCTCATCGTAGCCTTCGTCGTTTTTCCTCTCATCTATTCGTTTTACCTAACCTTTCAAAACTACGATCTGGCCATCGGGCCGCCATCCGAGTTCGTTGGCTTCGAGAACTATATAGAGATGCTGGACGATAAGCGATTCTGGCGTTCGTGGCTCAATACCTTTGTCATTATTCTCCCATCGATCACTTTACAGCTGTTGTTGGGGTTGGGGATTGCCCTCCTCTTGAACCGCATTCCTCGGGGGAAAGCTTTCATCACCAGTTTGCTGATCATTCCCGCTATGGTGTCGCCGGCCTCTGCTGCCATGGTCTGGCGCATGCTCTTCGGCGTAAAGTATGGGGGTATTAATAATGCCCTCATGCAGGCCGGGCTGATGGATGTGTATTTCGACTGGTTCGCCACCCCAGCCCGGGCCATCATGTCCATTGTGGCGGTAGAAGTCTGGCACAATACCTCATTCATGATGATTGTCCTGCTGGCAGGGCTGCAGTCGATCCCACAAGACCTCTACGAAGCCGGTGAAGTGGATGGGGCCTCCACGTGGCAGCAATTCTGGTATATCACGCTGCCCCTGCTGAAATTTACCATGATCGTCGCGCTGCTCATTCGCATGATCGATTTGACCAAGATCTTCGGCCTGATCTATCTCCTGACTTTTGGCGGACCGGCTGGCAGCACTCAGACGGTGGCGTTCTCCACATATCTCTCCGGCTTTCAAGATTTCCGCATCAGCTATGCCTCAGCACTGTCGTACGTCATCGTGGTGGGCGTATTCATTCTGACCTTGATCTTTCAGAAGGTGTCGCGCTTTCGGGAAGGGGAAGAAGCATGACTACCTTTTCCAAGTATAAGCTGCAGCACCAGCTCGGCATGGTCCTGACCTATGCTGGGCTCATTGTGGCGCTGATCTTTTTTCTCTTTCCCTTTGTGTGGATTCTCACCACGTCGTTGAAAGGCAACGAAGACTACTTCACGTTTCCGCCGGTATGGATTCCCATGGAGCCATCACTGGCCCATTATTACCGACTCTTCACCCATGGCAACGGCTGGCTCTATTTCAAGAACAGCTTGGCCATTTCGAGCCTGAGTATGCTGGCGGCGCTGCTCTTCAGCGTACCCACGGCATACAGCATTGCCCGTTTTCATTTCGGTGGATCGCTGTTCTCGAATTTTCTCCTCCTGCTGCGGACGATGCCGGCGATCGCTCTGGTCATCCCCATCTACGTGCTGTATAGCAAGCTGGGCATGACCAATAACTACTTCGGGTTGATCTTACTGTACACCGTGTTCTACATCCCTTTTGCGGTGTGGCTGATGATCGGCTTCATTCGCGATGTACCGAAGGAAATCGAGGAGGCAGCGCTCATCGATGGGTGTTCCCGACTGCAGGCCCTGCTGCGGGTGGTCCTGCCCATCATTGTTCCTGGGCTGGCCGTGGTGGCACTCTTTGCCTTTATTACCACGTGGAACGAGTTCCTGTTCGCGGTCATTCTGACCGGAGCAGAGACGAAGACGATGATGGTGCTGGTAGCTTCCTATACGTCAGGCTCCCCTACCGACACCTTCTATGGGGAAGCCTCGGCTTCCGTCGTGCTGGGAATCATTCCGGCGTTTGTTGTCGCGTTTGCCCTGCAGCGTTATCTGGTGAAGGGGCTGGCGTTGGGGGCCGTCAAAGGCTAAAGGCGCATGAGCGGTCAGCTGGCCTGGTCGCCCCGCAACATCATACATAGAGGAGAGATGTTGTGAGTACCGCAAGCACTCCGGTCGTTCGCCTTAGCGCCTGCGTCATGGCGTTGACCCTGCTACTGGGGATCATCTTGATGCGCCCAGGCGAAGCGGCCAAGCCCTATCGAAGGCACCACCGTCAAGGTCATCGTCAATGCTGAGTTTGTGAAATATGCCTTGACGCTGGTGGAGCAGGACCTCGTACGACAAGCACGGCATCAAGCTCGAGGTCGAGGTCATCCCTGGCGAGGCGTTCGTGACCAAGACGCTGCTAGAGTTCACCAGTGGTCGTAGCCCCTGGGATCTGGTCATGTTCACCCCCACTTTCATGGCCGATTACTTCAGGCATTTCGAGCCGCTCGAGCCTTTGATCAAGAAGCTGAATCTCCAGCTTGATCTCGATGATATCGCCAAAGAGTATCAGCTCTCGAACATGTACTGGGGCGGCACCCTGTACGCCATGCCGCTGGATGGCGATATCCATACCATGTTCTACAACAAGGTCGCCTTTGAACGGCCAGAGAACAAAGACAAGTTCAAGGCCAGAGTATGGCTACGACTTGGCTCCGCCCCAGACCTGGAAGCAGTGGGATGATCAGGCGGCGTTTTTTTATGGTTGGGGTTGGGATGGCAGTGATCGCAAGCTCTTCGGTGCGGGCGCGTCGTATAAAGAAAACAATTTTTCCTTTTATTGGTGGCGCCAACGCTTTTTCGCCTATGGTGGCCAATACTTCGATGAGAACATGAAGCCCTTGATTAATACCAAGCCGGGAATACGCGCCCTAGAAGAGCTGGTCAACACGATCCAATACTATCCCCCGGGTGTGCTGCTCTTCGAAGCGGAGGAACCGAAAACCATGCTGATCAAGGGGGAGGTGCCGATGCTGGTGTCCTGGACTAGCACGGGCAAACGCGTCGGCGACCCCAACCAGTCGTTGATCGTCGATAAGGCGGGTTTCGGCGTGCTCCCTGGGCATAAAGTCGACGGCAAAATCATTCATGCCTCGCCTAACACCGGCGGACGCTCTTGGGCAATCTCCAGGTACTCGAAGGTGAAGGATGCCACCGCCATCGTCCTTGAGTTTGTTTCCTCGCCTGAGCAGAGCTTGAAGATCGTCATGGATCCCAAGACGATCATGGACCCCTGGCGTAACTCCCATTTCACCTCGGAGAAATTCCGCTCTGCGTTTCCAGGCGCCGGTGAGTATCTGGACTCCATCAAGGAGAGCTTCGGCAAGACCGTACCCGGAGTATTGATTCCAGGGGGGAATGAATACCAACTTCGGATCGCTGATATGGTCAGCCGCGCACTGCAAAAATCGATGACACCCAAGGAAGCCCTCGATCAGGCAGTTGAGGAGTGGGATAAGATCACCAAGCGGCGCGGCTTGAAGAAGCAGCAGGAACTTTGGCTGCAGCAGATGGCGGCCATGAAAGAGACAGGGGTTGTCTTCCGACCAGAGTTGGCCGATAAGTAGCGCATCCGACCCAGGGGGAGGCCAGCGCCTCCTACATCTCCTCCCCACCATCCTTCAATGCGGTCATCGCCGCCGTGGGGGATTGAGGCAGTTGCGCGTCGTGCCGTATGGACGACGCGATTCTGGCCGAGCAGGCTGGCATCCTGGCCACGGCTATCATGACCGATCGTTTCGCCCTGACCGCGCAGGTGATGGCCCAGGTATCTGGCCAGGTATCTGGCAGGCCCGGACACCCGTTTGCCGTCATGCCTCACCCCATTCGCCACAACAGCGACGCGGTCCTGCGGGAGAAGACCGCCGATGCAGTCCAGCAGTGCGCAAGGATTCTGTTGGCACGCTAACACAGGGGAAAAAACGTGGGGAAACTGCATAGTGTCGGAGCGGATTGCCGTGCTCCCAGAGTTTCGTGGGAGGGGCGTCGCGGTTGCCCTCATGACGGCGTTTGAAAACGCCGTCCAGGCCCTTGGAATCCCTGAAGCACGTGTGGGCGTCAGGGCCAGCCTTCCCGCGAACCTCCGTTTCTACGAGAATTTGGGCTACCGTGCACTTGCGTCACAATCGTATCCGACCGGCACCGACGTCGAGCTGACGTTGAGCAAGGGTCTGGCAGCGAAGCCCCGATAATCCGCCAGCTAGTTCGTGGCCGCGTCTGCCAACATGTGGGTCGGGGTGATGCAGGCTGGATACTCTTTCAAGGAAGAGCTCCCCACCTTCCTCTTGTTCCTCTTGCTGCCGATTGCCAGAGCCGCGTTTGTGAAGTAAAAGTTTCTTTGCACTCGGAAAGACCCGAATGGGCAAGAGCAGATTAGAGGCCTTTAGCGATGGCGTGATCGCCATCATCATCACCATTATGGTCCTAGAGATGAAGGTGCCCCGCAGCGACAGTATCGAGGCCCTTGCGCCGCTGGTTCCGGTGTTCTTGAGTTATGTCTTGAGCTTCGTGTACGTTGGCATCTACTGGAAGGGCAAGCTGTCACCCATCGTGTATGTCCTCGCCATTCTTTCGGCATTTTGGTCGCAGTGGATCGCCCAAAGTCTTTACGTGTTAGTCGCACTCATCTGGCTGGTGCCGGATCGACGCATCGAGCGCGCGATTGGTGGTACAGACACATCAACAACCGTGGCACCAGATCCTCGGGTGAGACGGCAACGTTAGACAGATGGGAGGTATTGGACGTGCCGAACCTCTCATACCTCTCTCAGAAGACGGTGGTCCAGGAGAGCCGCATTCACGACCGCGGCCTCTTTGCCCGCGAGTTCATTGCCAGCGGCGAAATCGTGGCCATCAAAGGCGGGTACATCCTCGATTCCGCGACCCTCCATGAAGTTGAGAAGCGCCTCGGTCCTGCCCAGCTTTCCGTTGCTGACGGCTTCTGCATCGGACCGCTTTGCACGGACGAGAGAGAAGGCGCGATGACCTCCAGCAATCACTCATGTGATCCCAACAAGGATTAGGTATCCTAAACGAAACAGCTATTGTATCAGAAAGTGATACCTAATCTCTTAGCGAAGATTTGACAATACTATGTTGAACTATTGTATTATTCGATGTTTATGGAGAATTCGCGCCGAACACGTTTTCCCTAAACGTATCAAGACCGGATACCTAAACCAAGATCCTCGCGCTGCTCTTACTCCGCAGACTCGGTCGTCATTCGTTTGGGCTTTCTTCGCTTCGACCAACTTGGGCTCCCAGCCATCTTCATCGGACCGTACAGCCAGCCCTGAATAACCATGGCAGATCGACGAGGCTTCGCACCCCGACTCCACATGAGGCAGTATGGTTCCCCGCTCTTGACTGCTCTGAACGCGATGTGCTGAGAGGTAACGTTAGGTCATTAGCGTCTGCTAGCGGGGCATCCGGTGGAGCGACACGATGGCAGTCCAGCCTTGGCGTAAGCATTGGGGTCGAAATCTACCCGACGCCAATGCTTACAACCGATCTTACTGGCCACTGCTCGCGAGCCGCTCACTGACCTGTCGGGCGAAATCCTGCAACATCGCGTCGGCCCGTTTGCGCATCACTGGCTGGCCAAATTCCCCGATCTTGCCCAGCACATGCGTTTCGAGTGTGACGCGCATCTCAGTTTCGGCAGCTCCCTTTTGCAGCAGATCCATATCCATCCGGGCCCGTATCCCACCGCCGAGCTTGCGATCCTTGGCCTCTGCGCGCATGGCCCCGTGCCATTGTTCGCGGTCCTTGGCCTCGACGTAAATCGTGCCCTGTAGGGCGAGAGCAATGGGTCCCATCTTGATGCGCAAGGTACCGTCGTATGTCTCCTCGTTGACCTGTCGGACCGCCTCAACGCCGGGGAGGCACTGGGCAATATTCTGCATGTCCATGAGAAAATCCCAGACCGCCTCTCGGCTGGCGGCAATAGTACATGACTGTGTAAAAGTCATCAGACGTTCTCCAACTCGTGCGGTATAAAATCCCCTCTCCCGGCGGGAGAGGGAAGGGGTGGGGGAAGCTCTCAAAAAGAGCAAACCGTCCCCGCCCCAGGCCTCTCCCTGTCGGGAGAGAGTGAAACGGCTCAGGGGAATTGTTCGGCTGGCCTTTAGACCGCTGCCGACGCGCGTTGCCATGCCTGCTCCAGCGCCCGCCGGACGAACACCCCTGCCATGGCGCGCTTGTAGTCGGCAGAACCACGCGCATCGCTGATGGGGTCGGTCACCCGTTGCGCCAGGACACCTGCCTCTCGTGCCAGTTCTGGCGTGAGACGCTGTCCACGCACCAGCGCCTCGGCCTCGGGGGCTCGCACTGCAGTGGAGGCGACGCATCCCATGGCTATGCGGCAATCCAGACAGGTCCCACTCGCTGGGTCAATGGTCACCGTTGCCGCCACGCCGACCGTGGCATAGTCGTCCGCCGTGCGGGGCAAGAATTTTAAATAGACGCTGCCCGAGTGGGGTGCCAACACCGGCACGACCACCTCGGTGACCAACTCGTCCGCTTGACGCACGGTTTCATAATAGTCGGTGAAAAACTCCCCGATTGGCACCTGGCGCGAGCCTGCCGTCGACCTCAACCCCACTTGTGCGTCAAGGGCCAGTAGGATGACCGGCGGGTCCTGATTAGGGTCGGCATGCGCCAACGCCCCGCCGACCGTGGCCACATTGCGAATCCGGATGGTCGCCACATGCGCATAGGTCTCGGCTAACGACGGCAAACGACTGCGCACCGCTGAGACTGTTCCACGGCGCGATGCGTGGTCAGGGCTCCGAGCTGGATCTCACCATTCCGCGCATTGATCTGATCTAAGCCACGGATTTTCTGTAAGCTGATGAGGCAGTCGGGCATCACCAACCGTTGCTTCATCATGATCACCAGCGCCGTACCCCCGGCCATGACCCTGGCATCTTCGCCGAGGTCGTGCATCAGTGTGAGCGCCTCCTCAACTGTGTCAGGTTGACGAAACTCAAAGGCATTCATGACACCCTCTCCGTTTGCATGCGGGTAGCGGCACCGCGGATGGACTCGATGATCTTGTAATAGCCTGTGCAGCGACAGAGGTTCCCCATCATCCAGTCCTTGATATCGTCGTCGGATGGGTTCTGGTTCTGATCCAGCAGTGCTTTGGCCGCAACGACCATGCCCGGCGTGCAGATGCCGCACTGAAAGCCGCCGAAATCGATGAACGCCTGCTGTACCGGATGCAATTTCCCATCCTGTGCCAGGCCCTCGACCGTCGTGATCTCTTTGCCGTCTGCCAGGACCGCCAACGTCAGGCACGAGCTCACCAGGACCCCATCCATCACCACCGTGCAGGCCCCGCATACCCCGACACTGCATCCCTCTTTCGTGCCGGTAAGCCCCAAATCATAGCGTAGACAGTCGATGAGCAGTCGTTGCGACGGCACATCCGTCGTGTAATCTTTGCCATTCACCCGCATCCGAATCATGTGAGTCATCAGCTCCTCCTGTCTTCCTGTGGCGTTTCCTCGCCAACTCCCTGCTGCGCCTGCAATGCACGGTACACCTTCTCTGCAGTGATCGGCAGATCACAAATACGGACGCCCACCGCATCGTACAGGGCGTTAGCGATCGCCGCGGTGATGGGTGTGATACTACTCTCGCCGATCGATTTCCCCTGGAACGGTACTGGACCGAGCGGCTCCTGCACCAAGACCGTTTTCAGCGGCGGAATGTCTTTGATGTTGGGAAGCTTGTAATCGCCGAGGCTCAGCGTCGACACGCGCCCATCCTCGGCGCGCATCTCCTCGATCATGCCGAAACCGATCCCTTGAATAAGCCCTCCCTCGATTTGTCCCTGATGGCCAAGTGGATTGATGATCGTCCCCACATCGTGCGCCGTGACGACCTCAAGCAGCGTCATCTGGCCAGTCTCGGGGTCCACCTCCAGTTCGACGGCCTGCGCGGTGAAGCCGGTGACATGGGGATATTCCGTCACCCGATAGGTCTTCTGAACGGTCAATGGGCGCTCGTGGGCCAAGGCGGCCCTGGCCACGTCGGCCAGCGATAGGCTGGTCTCAGCGTTGGTTGCCACGGTACAGCGTCCGCCGCTGAGCGTGACGTCATTCGGCTGGCAGCCAAGGAGCTGTGCCGCTACCTCCCGGATGAGTGTCTTGAGCTCCTCTGCGGCCTGATAGGTCGCCTGGCCAGCGACGTGAGTCACGCGGCTGCCACCCGCCCCCGAGTCGGCCTCGAAGGCATCGGTGGTGGCGATCTGGACCCGCACCTGCTCGATCGGAAGCGACATCGTCTCGGCGACGATCTGTCGCAATACGGTGTGCGACCCCGTGCCGGTATCGGGCGCGGCCGTCAGCAGCGTGACAGTGCCATCGCCTTCCACGGTGACCTGGGCATTGGCATCACCGATGCCGATGTGCCGATGCGACACTGCTAAGCCACGGCCAACGTTGGGGCGTGGCTTCGCTTGCCCCCAGCCTGAGGCATGCACAACGGCTTCCAACGTTTCCTGGACCTTGACATGCTCGACGGGATGGCCGCTCGGCAAGCGGTCGCCGTCTTTTAACAAGTTTCGACGCCGGAATTCCAGGGGATCGAGGCCCAATGCCTCGGCCATCATATCCATGGCAGACTCCACGGCAAAGGTGACTTGCGGGTCGCCGGGCGCTCGCATATGCCCAGCTGGTACACAGTTGGTATAAACCGAGTACGCGTCGATGCGGATGTTCGGGATGCCATAGGCGCCCGCAGCCTGGCTAGCGCCGGTGATGTTGACCACTGGTGTGGGCTTGAAGGCAGCGTAGGCGCCGCTATTGAAGATCGCCTTGGCTTCCCGTGCGACGATGATGCCTTCTCGCGTCACGCCGGTGCGCAGCACGACCGTGGTCGGATGACGTGGATTGCCTGCCATCAACTCCTCGGTATAGGTCATCACCATCTTCACCGGGCGGCCGGTACGGCGGGCCAGGTGGTAGCACAGCGGCAGGTCCATGAGCGAGCCCTTGCCGCCAAAATCGCCGCCGATGGGAGTGAGGTGGACCAGGATCTGCTCCAGGGGAATCTGCACCGCATCCGCCAGTAGCTCACGCGTCCGGAAGGGCATCTTATTGCTTAGCCAGACATGGGCACGGCCGTCAGACTCGATCGCCACCACCGAGGCATGAGGCTCGATGTAGCCTTGATGCACATAGTGCGTCGTGAAGGTATACTCAAAAACCTGTGTGGCCGCGGCGAATCCCTGCTCGACATCTCCCAATTGCCAGGTGACATGGGAGTGAACGTTGGGGAGGTCGGAAAAATATTGGGCAGGAGCATGCGGATATAAGCGATACTGCGGATGGAGTTGCGGTGCGTCTGGTTTCATCGCCTCCTGAGCGTCGAAGACCGCTGGGAGTTCCTCGTATTCGACCTCGATGAGGGCCAAAGCCTCGTCGGCCAGGTCGGGGTCCTCCACTGCAACCATGGCCAGTTTCTCGCCGATAAACCGTACGCGGTCTTTGGCAAGGACGGGCATATCGTACACACGACGCCCGATCAGCAGGTCTGGTAGATCTTTGGCGGTCAGCACGGCCAGCACTCCAGGCAGACGCTCGGCAGCGCTGGTATCGATACGGACGATGCGTGCATGTGGCAGGGGGCTGCGCAAAGCTTTGCCCCAGATCATGCTGGGCAATCGTATGTCGGCGCTATAGGTGGCGGCACCGGTGACCTTGGCCGGCCCCTCGATCCGGCCAAGCGGTTTGCCGACAGCGCTGTAGGTCATCGGCTGCATCCCCCTTTGGTCACTGCTGCCAGTGTGTGTCATGAAAATCCCCCCCGCTATCGATGTTCACTCTTTCGGAAAAGCCCCCAATTGTATCGTGTCCTCAGGCCCTGGTAAAGTCCTGAGTCATAGCCTGACGTGGTTTGGCGCATTCCTCGCGAGTGTGACTCTTGCCCTGCGCCATTCTTCCCGGTAAGATCTGGCCGAGGTAAGAAATGGCTGGTGTCACCCGACGCATCAGGGCGTAGCTCGCCTGATGACGGCTGTGCAGAAGCTTTGGTGCCAAAGGAGAGAACGATTATGAAGCTGCGAACCGGCGATCCCTGGATGCCCGCCCCCAAGTATAGTCATACCCTGCAGGGGCTGACGCTCAATCTCTTGGTGCGGGACATCACCAGGTCGCTGCCCTTTCATCGTGAGGTGCTCGGCGCCCAGGTGGTCTATAGCGATGCCGATTTCGCCGTGTTGCGCTATGGCGAGGTCGAATGGATGCTCCACGCCGATCATACCTACCTGGATCACCCCTTGCACGCCAGCCTCTCCGAGGAGACACCGCGTGGTGTGGGAGCCGAGCTCCGGTTGCATGGGCGCGATCCTGATGAGGCTGAAGCCATGGCGCGCCGGCTTGGCTTCGCGGTGCTGGCTGGTTCCATCGATAAGCCCCACGGTCTCCGGGAAGCCTATCTTGTCGATCCGGATGGGTATCTGTGGGTACCCGATATCCCCTCGCCGCATTGAGCAGCAGGCACTTCGGGCTGACCGACAATTCCCCACGTCGATTCTCGATGAAAGCTCATGAGCCACCTGGAGGCTCTGGAGACTCGTCCGGCATGTCCAGCGCTCGAAGAAATACTCAACGGGGTCAATCCCTTAGACGAATTTCGGCGCTTGAAGCAAGCACGGAAGCCTGACACCCGACGTGGCAACTCACCTCGCGTCCGAGGCTGCAGGGGCGCTCCTGAAGCAGCACACCGCGTCGGGGAACTACCCGCGCGATGCGGTTACGCTGCTCTGCGAGCTGGCAACCCAGGACGATGCGATATTGGCAAGGATCGGCGTCCAGGGCCTGTTTCCCTTGTTGGTGGAACCCCTGGGGGATGCGTTTACGCCGGCGGCCTGCATCATCTATAATCGACTCTTTGCCCAGGTGATTCAATATTGCCGCCAGCGACCGGAGGGTACGGCGATCGATCAATGCTTACGGGATTTCGGACTCATCACCGAAACCGATCTTCTGACGTATGCAGCAAGAGTTCGCGCCCCTGCGCAATTTAGCCAGAAGTACAGCCGCCAGATCAAGAAAGCCTTTGTCCTGTCGCGCGTGACTCTAGGCGCGGATATTGCCGTTTCCAGTGTGGTGCTTGCGGCGTTAAAAGAAATCTGTCCACAAGCAGAGATCAAACTGGTGGCCAATGCCAAGACCATGCAACTCTTTGCCGGAGACCCGCGTGTACAGCTATGCGCCATTGAATACCCGCGCGGCGGCAGGCTCATCGAGCGGCTCACGAGCTGGCTTGGCGCCGTTGAGGTACTCCGGCAAGAGACGTTGGGGCTAGACCCCACTGAGTATATGATTGTCGACCCAGACTCCCGCCTGACCCAGCTCGGCATCCTACCACTGGTGGCTGATCAACGCTCCTATCTGTTCTTCGAAAGTCGCAGCTACTGTGCGGCAGGACTGCAGAAACTGGGGGCCTTAACAGCCCACTGGCTGCAACAGGTATTTGGCATGGCAGACTCGCTCTATCCCTATTGTGCGCCATCGCAGTTGGATGTCGCGGCCGCGCAGCGGATCATCGGTGCTCTCAAGAGGTGTACCACGGGGCCGATTGTCAGCCTCAGCCTCGGTGTCGGGTCCAACCCTGCGAAACGGCTGCCGGACCCGTTTGAGCTTCGATTGCTGGTCCGCCTCTTGTCCGCGGGGGCGACCGTGATCTTGGATAAAGGCGGCGATGCGGAGGAAATGGGGCGTATCGATACCCTCGTCACCAAGCTAGGAAGAGGAAGGCTTTCATGCGGTCGGCCCTGGATGAACGCTGCGACGTGGTCGCATCGCCGGCAGAGGTCGACGGCGCATCGTTGTTGACCTGGCAGGGTGGCATCGGACGTTTTGCGGCCTTGATCGGCGAAAGTACGGTGTATGTCGGTTATGATTCGGCCGGGCAGCATATCGCGGCGGCGCTCGGAGTCCCGACCATCGACATTTTCACCGGTTTCACCTCACCGCGGATGCCGGAGCGCTGGTCACCCCACGGTCCAGGTCCTGTCCACGTGCTCGTGCTGGACGCCGTCGAAACATATTCCTCGGCACGCCTTGACGCGATCGTGGACGACGTGCTGGGGCATATCCCGCGAGGCTAGATGTCCTCTTCCAGCAACTCATCGACCCAGGCACTCCATTCGGCCAGCGATTGCTGAGGGGGCGTAGGGGTGGTCCCATACCGCGGGGCAAAATGTCCATAGGGACCGTAAGAGGCGAAATGTTCCAGGCAGGGGCTGCAATAATAGAGCACTCCGAGCACGTGCGTGCCAGGGTCATGCAGCACAATGCGGTGAATCTTCGAGTCGGCGGGGACTCGATTGGAGCAGCCAGGCGTTGAGCAGCGCATCTGATGCATAGCTGGTACTATAGCACAGTGAGGGCGTGATGATACAACGATTTCGACATGATCGCAGCGGTGCCCCCTGAAGATTGATCGATTTTCTTCCCTTTGGCGTGCAGCCTATCCGGCGCTTTTGCCAAGATGATTCCGGGAAGGGGGTCCGCCGCCATGGGTGTGTGCTACCTTTTGCCCATACCTTACCTTGATACGATGAACACGAACCGTCCACCCATCCTACTGGAGAGAGCACCATGGAGGCACCGAGAGGTTTCACGGGTCTGGAGTACGCCCCGCTTGTCTCCCTGCAATGCTTATCTATTTGATGAGTCGATCAGACTCTTTGCAATGCGAGGCAATCGTATCGCACTTGTTTTGCACCGATAAGTTTATCAGAATCGGGAGTACTCTCACCCCGTCGAGTCTTCAATACAAGTAAGTTAGCTGCAAGAATTGGTGGCATGTTCTCCAGGATGGGAGTGCAATCCAGCGTTCTGCGTTGGTCGAAGACTATAACTTTGGCGAGACTATGCTTCACTGCAAGCGAAGAAATCCGCGATATTAAGTTCATAACGTGTTGATACCCAGCCCGATCAATTACCAGCATGATTTTCCCAGCCTTCATCATCCGTAAGAGATCAAGAGTATTTCTAATTACCACATCATAGACGCTTTGCGGAATCTCGTTTAAACAATTCTGAAACATCACGAGGCTGGCCTCGCTGATTCTATTGGGACAATCGATTGGAGTGAAAAAACCGACAGCCGATCCAGGACGAGTTAGATCGAAAGAGGATGGATGTGCTTCAAAGAGGTTCCTGTCCATTATCGACGGTACCAAGTAGTCAAGTGCAATTTGCCTGGAGTACCTCCAGCTCTCAGATGCGACATCAAAAAAGGGACAGCGTTCGTACCTGCCAATCACGATCAGTGTAATAGCTGACTGCGGTGGGCGTGACCCGTAACACCTTTCCCATTCGGCGCGTTTTGGTCCGAAAAGCCGGCAGCCGAAAGACGGCACGCAACAGGGTGGGAATTTCACGGGCACGTGAATCTGCTAGTGCAAAGCAGGCCACACAAAAGCGGTCGTCGATGGCTACTTTGCGCCAAAAGTCGGTTTCGTTAATCGTCAGGAAGGTCGCCTGACGCTGTTGATGGAGCAAGGCAGGAATGACATCGTCTTTGATTACCGTGCCAGGTCGCAAATCGGTAATGAAAAGCACCGGGCCGGGATACCAACGAGCGAGCACCGTTTCGAGGTCGCGTCCGGAGAGTTGTTCGTCCAGCACCAACATTAGGTCGGCTCAAGGGCAGGTAAAGTTTGCAAGAAGCTGGATGTCACGACCTGGATGGCTTCCATCACTGCTTCACGAGAGATACGCCCACCATAACCAGCTACAATCTCCTCAAGACTCTCACCAGCCGCTATGCGGTCGAGCGCACCAGTAATCTCAATGCGGGTATACTTGAACGTTGGGCGTCCACCGCAGACCCCCGCCGCACGCACGACATACTCGCCCATGGGGTAGTATTGGTATGGTTCGCCGTTCACCACTTCCGTGATCAACTTGGCTGTCATCATGGTCTCCCACATGTGTACTAAGGATCAGCTTGCTGGATGAAGCGTTCTCCGAATAGGCCTCCTTGTCGCACGGGGAAATGCCTGGATACGTGGAACCTACACAATCCACAGACGCCCATACCCAAACCCCCTCACCGCGGGAGAGAAAGTCATCGCGCTTTGCTCTTCGGGCCGCGGCCGATGACCTTTGTCGCATATGCCTCTTTATCCGACAGCGACGCGAGGTAATTAATCTCACACGGCGGGACCCGAGGGCACAGGCGAACGTGCACTTCGCCCCCTCGACTCTAACCTCTACGACTTCAGCTGCACATCCTCATAGGGACCTGAGTAGGCGAACGTCGGAATCAAGCCCATGCCAGAGACCGCTGCCCGCGGCCCTGAGGCGCACAGGAACCCCAACTCCCAGATCGGGATGAAGCGAGCCTCGTCGTGCAGCTTCTGCTGGATCTTGTGTAGCAACGCTTGGCGCTTCTGGCGGTCGCGTTCGACCGCCTGCTGAGTAGTACCAGGCATCGATTTCCTCGTCTTTAATCCACGACTGTTGCCCCTTGCTGTACACAAAAGCGTCAATGCGAGTTGCCGCGTTTCCAAAGGCACCGCTTCCCTGGAAGGCGAGATTTTTATAGGTCTTCTCACGCAGTGCGGCCTGGTGGGCCGCACGCTCCATGGGACGCACTTTGGCCCGGATTCCCACCGCACTGAGATCGTTGACCATGGCCTCAATCACGCCACTATAGACACTATCGACATGGCATTCCCCGGCGTCGAAACCGTTGGCATACCCTGCTTCTTTCAGCAATTGGCGGGCCTTGGTCGGATCAAAGGTGTACGGTTCGAGTGGCAGGGCATAGTCGAACCGGCGTGGGATAATGCTTCCGGTCAGTTCCGACCGACCAAGAGTCTCCGCCTCGTTAGCGGTTTGTCGGTTGAAGGCCAGATTGGCCGCCAGGCGTACGCGTTGGTCGGCCCACGGGGACTTGGGATCATATTGGTCGTAGGTGAATAGAATCCATTGGGTCGCAATGATCGGCGCTTCCAGCTTCAAGTTTGGATCGCGCTGCACCTCCTCAGCGAGGGCACCGAGGATTCCGTATGCCACATCGGCCTCCTGCTTCTTCAGCATCGCCAAACGGGTAGTGGCCTCGGGGACGCTCTTCATCACCAAGCGTTTGACGTGCGGTACCTTGCGCCAATAGTCCGTATTGGCCTCGAAAATCACCTCTACCCCCGGTTGATGGCTCACAAAACGGTAAGGTCCTAAGCCAATGGGCTGATTCTTGAATTCCGCCTCTCCGACTTTCAGGAGGTAGTTTTTCGGCACGATCCATCCGGCCCCAGTGGCCGGCGTGCCGTAAAAGGTCATGAAATCGGGCCACGGCTCATGCAGATGAAAGCGGACGTGAAGCGGGTTCACCACTTCGACGTTCTTGACCTTTTTTTTCAGCTCCCCGGCCCCAGCCCCTTTGAAGCGCTCAAAGCTAAATTGCACATCCTCAGCGGTGAACGGATCGCCGTTATGGAATTTCACCCCCTGGCGCAGTTCGAAGTCGTACGCACAGCCCATCGGCGCTATCATTCCACTTGGTGGCCAGGCTTGGCGCCATCGGATTGTCGGGCATCGGTTTTAGCAAGGCATCGTGCAGCGCATAGAGGAACATGAAGGGCGTGATGATTCCCGGCGTCTCCGCAGGGTCAAACCAGACCGGCGCAATGGTGACATGAATCGCCCAGGTCATTTGTCCACTGGGCTCGTCTTTTTTGGCAGGGGCCGCCAGCAGTGGGCCCCAGCCATGAAGCCAGGCCGGTAATCCAGCCATCCCAGCTGTGGTCGCCTGGAGAAATCGGCGTCGGGAAAGGGATGGGCTCTGATGGATGGGACGATGGACCATATACCATCTCCTGCGGGCTTACCCGCGGCAGTTCCTTGCACCACTGAAACGCTAACATCATACATCGCTATCCCTTGATCATAACCAATTTTGCATGATACGTCAAAGCCTTAGCATGTACCAGCGGCGTCTCACCGGGAGGACAACAAACACCCAAAGTCTCCGCAGTGCAGGCATACGCATCTCGCGGACCGGGGTTATGTTCCGGGGAGGCGACCCGACTGAAGCCCTGGTTCATCTGCTGTCACAGCAGACGTAGCGGGTTGTCTCCTCAGTGTAGGGGAGCAGGGAGATTGGTCGCATGGACAGCGCCATGAGAGGTAAAACGCTTGTCGCTAGATAATATTTTCGCGCTGCAGCGCCGCTGCCATGTGGGGAAGGACGGGGTCTTTGTGCATCGCCTCGGCCCAGATGTCGAACTCCGCCACCGGATCGGTGCGATGTACGGCGATATCCTCCGCATCATGCAAGCGATCCGCACGCTGATCGTAGATGAGCTCAAGGTCGAGATAGCGATCGATGATTACGCCCAGTCCTGGCTCAGCGCATTCATAGACCGTAAAGCGCATCATACCTTCGGGCAAGCTCTCGGGGTCAGACACTTCTTGCACCCAGGCACGTTTCGCCTCATCGGTCGCACGTCGGTCCCGTTGTGCCCGAAATTCCGCCAGCGTCATAGGCCCTCCCGATCATGGAATTTTCGATGGTGAGATAAATTACAGACATTCCTACCACGCTTACCTCTGGCTTTGCCCGCCAGAGAAGCAAGGAGACATGATGATAGGGCTGCCCTTTATCCGGCCAAGGAGTGCGTCATCATAGCAGCCTCGTGGGGAGGTACTATACTGAGAAACCCGTAAAAAAGGTAGCGGCAAAGCGCCGCCTTGGGAAGCCATGCCATCGCACTGGCGTCGCAATACGGTGGAGGAGCCGCTGAATTTTGCATCGGCTTGACCTCCCGGAGGACCGCGGCTACAATGCGCCTATTCGCATGCAGGCTGGGGGAAACGAGATGATCGCAGTGCTTGCGGGTGGCGTCGGTGCCGCAAAATTCTTGCAAGGTTTGGTGGAAGTGGTGGAGCCCCATGAGCTGATCATTATCGGCAACACCGGTGATGACATCGATCTACATGGCCTGCATATCTCACCCGATCTCGACATCGTGACCTACACCTTGGCCGGTCTGCACGACGCCGACCAGGGATGGGGGATTCGGGGGGATACCTTCCATACACTGGAGATGCTCGGGCGCTATGGTCATGCAACCTGGTTCAACCTCGGCGATTATGACCTGGCCACGCACATTCATCGGAGCGAACGATTGCGCCACGGTTGGCCCTTATCGGCCATCACGGATGAGATCAGACGAGCCCTGGGCGTGGTGCCGCACATTCTCCCGATGACCGATCAACGCGCCGAAACCAAAATCGTCACCGACGAAGGTGTGCTCCACTTCCAAGAATATCTGGTGCAACGGCGCACCGAGCCAGCTGTACAGGGTGTGATCTATGAGGGGATTGAGGTGGCCAGACCCGCCCCCGGGGTCTGTGAAGCCATCCAGAAGGCTGACGGTATTATCATTCCACCGAGCAACCCCATCGTCAGCATCGGCACCATTCTCGCCGTCCCAGGTGTGCAGCAAGCTCTGGCCGCCAGACGTGGTCGGGTGGTGGCGGTGAGTCCAATTGTGCAGGGGGCCACCCTCAAAGGGCCGGCGGATAAGCTCATGGTCGCGTTAGGGTACGAGGCCAGTGCGCTAGGTGTGGCACGCTACTATGGCGCCCTGCTCGATGCCTTTGTCCTCGATACGCTCGATCGGCCCTTAGAAGAGTCGGTGCGTCAGCTGGACATCGGGGTTCAAGTCCTGAACACCATTATGAGCGGCCCGGCGGAACGATGCGCCTTGGCGAAGGCTGTGGTTGGGATGTTGTGAATGTGCCCTTTCCCTCTGAGAGAGGGGGTGAGGGGGAAAGCCCTGGTCAACCATGCACTATGCCCTGATACCGGTGAAGGATTTGACCCAGGCGAAGGTCAGGCTGTCGCCGCTCCTGTCGCCAGTTGAACGCTACACCCTGGCCAGCGCCATGCTTGATGATGTGCTCACGGCCGTCCGGCAAGCCTCGACGCTTGAACGTATCGCCCTGGTGACGACGGACCCTTATGCCCTCGCTCTGGCGGCGCAGTGGGGATTTGAGGTGGTCGATGAAGGATCGGGACGGGGTGAGACCGGCGCGGTCGAATTGGCCGTCAAAGTCTGCCGGGAGCGTGGAGCCAGTTCCCTGGCGGTGATTCCCGGCGATATCCCGCTGCTCACCGCGGCCGATGTCGATGACGTCTTGGAGCACGGCCGACTCTATGATGTCGTCATTGTCCCGTCCTGGGATAGCCGCGGCACCAATGCGGTCCTGATGCGCCCGCCTGACGCCTTACAGCTGCGCTTCGGCTCCTGGAGCTTTTTCCCACACGTGAAGCAAGCCAAGCGCAAGGGGTTTTCCTACAAAGTGGCGCGACTGCCACGCGTGGCGCTGGATGTCGACACTCCGGAAGATCTGGCCCGTCTGGTACCGCAGGCCATGGGTACGAGAAGCTATGCCGTATTGGAGGAGATGGGAGTACTACACCGCATCCAGGGACTTTAGAACCCGCTGGGTGCGGTGGGATAGCGAAGACGGTCCGCAACAGCGGAGAAGGGACGGTCCGTTATGGCTTCCGAAGTACGAATCATCGGATTGCAGGGACTGCCGGACATCACACCGGGGACGGATCTCGCCCAGGTCATCGTTGACGCGGCGCTGGCCCAAGATCTCACCTTTGTCAGCGGCGACATCCTGGTCGTCACCCAGAAAATCGTTTCCAAGGCTGAGGGTCAATTGGTGGATCTCCACACGGTCACCCCTTCGCCTTTCGCCGTGCAGGTTGCAAAGGTACAGGAGAAAGATCCCCAGATCGTTGAAGTAGTCCTGCGCGAAAGCAGGCGCGTGGTGCGAATGGCCCAGCGTACGATCATCGCTGAGACTCATCACGGGTTTATCTGCGCCCACGCCGGCGTGGATGAGTCGAATGTCGCTGGGGAGGGGACCGTGGCCTTATTGCCAGTGGACTCCGACGCTTCGGCGCGCCAACTGCGACAGGACATTCACCAGCGCACGGGAGTAGAATTGGCCGTGATCATTTCGGATACGTTTGGACGGCCATGGCGCGAGGGTTTGGTCAATGTCGCCATCGGCATCGCCGGGATGACGCCGTTCAAAGATTATCGCGGCCTGCCGGACACCGAAGGACGTATTCTGAAAGTGACGACTTTGGCCGTGGCGGATGAATTGGCGTCGGCGGCAGAGCTGGTTATGGGCAAGCTGGATCGGGTACCCGTGGCGCTCATCCGGGGTTATCTGTATACACCGGGCGAAGGGGCGGCCACACAGATGCTACGCGCGTCTGAAAGAGACCTGTTTCGGTAATCAGGGGGAAGACGGTGAAAATCGCAATCTTGGGTGGCACAGGAGAGCAGGGGCCTGGGCTGGCGCTACGCTGGGCCATGGCCGGGGAAGAGGTGATCATCGGCTCGCGCAGCCAGGAACGTGCTGAGAAGGTTGCGGCGGAGCTGAATGCCGAGCTCGGTCAGGCGCACATCCGTGGTCTGGAGAATCCCCAGGCAGCCGAGGCGGCCGAGATCATCGTCTTGACGGTGCCCTACACGGCCCACCTCAGCACATTAGAGAGCGTCAAAAGTCAGGCTCAGGGCAAAATCCTCATCGACGTGTCGGTACCTCTCGACCCCGATAATCCACGTCGTATGAAAATGCCCGCGTCCGGGTCTGCGACCGAAGAGGCGCAAGCGTTTTTGGGGACTGAGACCAAAGTCGTGGCAGCGTTTCAGAACGTCTCCGCCCACTTGCTCCGCGATGCCAAGCATGTCATCGACTGCGATGTGCTGATGTGCGGCAATGATGTCGAGGCCAAAAAAACCGTCATGGGCCTGGTGACCAAAATGGGTTTGCACGCCTATGACGTGGGACCCGCCGAGAGCGCCCGCGTCGTTGAAGGCCTGACGTCCATTCTGATTCGCTTGAATATCCGCCATAAGGTGAAGGGATCCGGGATCCGCCTCACCGGTTTGCCGCGCTAGAGGAGGGTCTTGAGCGCGTGACATGTCGAGGCGAATCATGCCGACGGGGCGCTAACGGATCAGGGTGCTGCGTCAGCTCTGACGACCTGCATGGCACGCCAGATCTTTTCCGCCGTTAGCGGCGTATCGAGATGGCGCACGCCGAAGCCGGACAGCGCATTCACCACCGCATTGGCCAATGCTGCGGGCGGTGGCACTGTTGAGACGGAGCCAATACCTTTGGCTCCCAGAGGGTTGGTGGGTGACGGCGTCTCCAGGGTGTCCAGGATCAGGTGGGGAATGTCCGGGGCCTTAGGGATGGCATAATCCAGCAGACTGCCGGTCAACGGTTGGCCCGTCTCGCTGTAGACCATGCCTTCGCTCAGGGCTTGGCCAATCCCCTGGGCAATGCCGCCGAGGATTTGCCCCTCGACGAGCTTCGGGTTGACAATCTGTCCACAATCATGGACTCCGACGTAACGCAGGATTTTGACCTCGCCGGTGGCTCGATCGATCTCCACCACCACGGCATGGGCGCCAAACGAGATGGGCGCGTTTGGCAAGGTATATCCGGCGCTAAAGTCCAGCCCGCTGTCAACCCCCGCCGGTAGTAGTTCCCCAGCATAGGCGGCCGTCGCCAGCTGTGAAAAGGTCATGTGCACCTCAGGCTTCTGGCGATTGAACACGCGCCCATCCTCGAAGCGGACGTTCTCGGCGGCACAGCTCAACAACTGAGAGGCGAGCCGCTGCAGTGTCTGACGGGCTTCCTGGGCCACGGCATACACGGCTGAACCACCAACGATGAGACCGCGGCTGGCACTGGTCCCCTCGCCGAAGGGCACGATCGCCGTGTCCCCATGCTGGACCCGCACCTGTGAGGGAGGTACGCCCAGCGCATCGGCGACGATCTGCGCGAATGAGGTCGCATTTCCCTGACCATGCGGCGAGATCCCGGTATAGACGGTGATCTGGCCCGAAGGCTCGATGGTGATGCGGGCCCTCTCGATGCGATGATCTCCAGCAGCCCCGGAGGATTTGGTAAAGGTCGCCAGGCCGATCCCGAGGAGAGGCTCATCCGACTTTCGCCGCCCAGCCTTCTCTTGCCAGCCGGCGTAATCGAGCAGCTCCAGGGCACGGTCGAGACCCTGGCGATACTGCCCCGAGTCATAGGTGAGCCCAGCAGCACTCTGATATGGGAAGGCATCAGGGGGAATGAAGTTGCGCCGTCGCACCTCGGCCGGGTCCAAGGCCAGGTCTCGGGCGATCAGGTCCATCGTGCGCTCGACACAAAACGCCGCTTCCGGGCTACCGGTACCGCGATATGCACCAGTCGGGGTCTTATTGGTAATGGCACCGAGCAGTTCCAGATCGACGGCCGGGATATGATACGGCCCGGTGATACGTCGCACCGCATTGAATGGGGCCGAGGAAGTTGTGAGAAGAAAGTAAGCCCCGATGTCCGCCACGACACGCACACGCATCCCCAGGAGCACTCCATCGCCCCGCACTGCCGCTTCGATGGCTAGACTCATGCCGCGGCCATGATACGCCAGCATATCTTCGCGCCGCTCCTCCACCCATTTCACGGGTCTTCCGAGCTGCATGGCGAGATAGGGGATCAGGACATCTTCGGGGAAGATGCAATCTTTGATGCCGAAACTGCCGCCGACATCCGGCGCCACCACCCGCACCGTCTGTTCCGGCTGGTTCAGCAGGCGGCATAAGTAGTGCTTGACGCGCTGTGCAGCTTGGGTTGAGTTCCAGACGGTTAAGAGATTTTCCTGAGGCTGATAATGCGCCACGACTCCGCGCGTTTCCATCGGGGCTGGGGCCAGACGTGGCACCACGTAGCGCTGGCGAATCACCCGGTCGGCCTGCGCGAACGCGGCCTCCACATCGCCTGCACGCTGGCGGACGCGCATGGCCACGTTGGTGCCGAGTGCCTCATGAATGACTGCCGCCTGGCTCTGCACGGCCAGCTCGGGATCGAGAACTGGAGCTAAGGGCTCATAGTCGATGGCGATACCCTCGATTGCATCCCTGGCGACAGCAGCATCCTGAGCCACCACCACGGCAACGGCTTGCCCGACGTAACAGGCTTTGTCCTTCGCCAGCAAGGGGTGCTCGGGAGGGTGCAACTCATCCACGGCGCGCTCGCCGGTCATGGCACGCGTGGGAATATCCGGCAAGACACCGGCAATATCCGCGCCGGTCAAGATGGCGATCACACCCGGCAGGCTTCTGGCGGCAGACAGGTCGATAGACCGGATGCGGGCGTGCGCGTATGGACTCCGCAGCACTGCGGCGTGGAGCAGGTCCGGGAGCTTGATGTCATCCACGAAGGCGCCACGGCCCGTTATCAGCTTAGGGTCTTCGAAGCGCTTGACTGGCTGGCCGACGTAGTTCACCCTGTGTCTCCTCGTCCGTGATGATAGCAGCTCTGTGAAGGTGAGAATAGCTGTGTAGGCGGTTACGAAATAAGATCAAGCCGCCTGAGGTCGTTTTCAGTCCAGCGGGCTCCTCCGAGTACATTGCGAAGCGTTCCTAGTGGAAGGGTATCACTGGAGTGGTGGTAATGAATTACCACTCGCCGGCCATCGGGATGGCGATACACCCTGCCGGATCCTCTGAGCCGCCGGTAGATGAAGCCATCTTGTTCTAGTGCGCCAATCAGTTCTCGTACTGGTATATTGCGAATCAGTTGGAGCAGGTGAGGAGGGATCATAGAGTGAAGGTAACCACTGGAGCCTCAACCCCCTTCATCCCTTCTTGAGGCAGCTCCTCCCCTGCATCCAGCATGTCCTCGACGTATGCTTCAGCCGCGTCTTTGATCGCCGCTAGTGCTTCTTCCCTGTTATAGCCCCAGGCAGTACATCCCGGTAACGCCTCGATCCAGGCGCTCCAGCGGCCGTCTTCTTCTCGGTGGATTTCAACCTCAAAGATATAGGTTTTCATCCCTTCCTCCCTCAGTAGAGATGTAGCGGTGAACATTCCTCTACCGAGAGTATAGGAAACATCAGGAGGTTGCGTCAAACCCTCCCTGTTGGCTCTGCTGCGCCTATTCGGGCTAACATAGCCTCCACCTGGGGCAGCCAGAAGGTCATCTCCATGGCGCGGTACAGCTCGATGGCGGTGGACAGTTCGGCACGGGCCTGCTCCCGCTGGCCGAGTCGTGGCATACAGGGTGCCAAGGCCATGGTGGCAGTGGGCAAGCAGTGGGCGCATGCCGAGCTCCTCGGCCAGGGTGAGGGCCTGTTGGTAGTAGGTTCCAGCTTCTTCGCCATGCAGTGGATCGCGCTGCGCCGCGATGTCGCCGAGGAGGCGCAGGGCATACGCCTCATGGCCCCGTTCCTGGTGCGCACAGGCGAGCGCCAGCGCCCGCTCGGCGAGGGCATGCGCCTCCTCCAGGCGACCGGCCAGCATCTGCGCCTCTCCCAGGGAGAGGCTACAGAGCGCCTGAAAGCCTGCCATTGCCGTGACTGTGGTCTGTTCCATCGCCTGCGTGAGCAGCGGCACAGCGTCGGCGACGCGCCCAACCAGGGTATAGGCTGCGCCCAAGGCTGCAGCCATCCATGGGAAATAGGCTGGGAGGTCCGCTTCGTGACAGATACCCACGGCCTGTTCGAGCCGGGGGAGGGTCCTGGGCAGGTCGCCTTGGCGCAGGGCAAGCAGACCGATCGCCCACGAGGCCATCATAAGGCTGCCGGGGTGATCAACCGCTCCTCGGCCATCCGGAGTCGCTTCGTCCCCAGGCACACGGCCCTCGGCAAACGTCCCCAGTTCGGCATGGCACACGGCGAGAACGGCACAGCAGTGCACGGCGGGCAGGATGACCTGACCGAAGCGCTCGAGGCGCCGCGCCCCGTCGAGGAACGCCACGGCCTGTCCGAGGCAGTCGATCGCCCGCCGATACTCACCCTGGGCGTGGTAGGCTAAGCCGAGGCGCAGGTTCGCCAGCGCATGCAGGACGACCTCCCCGCCAGCCGTGGCGAGCGCGAGGACACGCTGGGCGGCGGCAATGGCCTGCTCGTGCTCGCCCATGCGGAAGAAATGGACCGACAGAAAGTTCGAGACCTGTCCCAGCCGACGCGGGTCGTCGAGGGTCGCTGCGAGGGCATCGGCCTCGCGCAGATAGGCCAGGATACGCCCAAAGTCGCCAGACGGCAGGAGCGCCGAGCGCAGGGCGAGCCGGAGATCAATGGCCTGCTCACACGTGTCGCGCGTCTCTGGCAGATGCGGGAGGGCGCTGAGCGCCTGCTCGAAGGACCCCACGGCCTCGCGGTAGGCCGACCGCGCCAGGGCCTTCTCTCCCGCCTGCCGGAAGTACGCCAGGGCCTTGTCCCACACTTCACCCCGCAGGGCATGGTGGGCCAGGCGTTCGACCTGCTCGGCCACTCGGTCCCCGGCGAGCGCCTCGAGGGCCTCGACAATGCGGGCATGGAGCACCCGCCGTCGTTCCTGGAGCAGACTGCCGTAGGCTACTTCGTGGGTGAGGGCGTGCTTGAAGGTGTATTCGTGATCAGGAAAGAGCTGCGTTTCGTACAGGAATTCGGCGGCCTGGAGGTGCGCAAGACCATGATGTAGCACTGCCTCGGGTAACTCGGCGATGGCCTGCAGCAAGGAGAAGGGCACCTCGGTACCGATGGCCGCGGCCGTCTGGAGCAGCCTCTTTTCCTCGGACGGCAAACGATCGATACGGGCTGCGAGCACTGCCTGCACCGTGGCGGGTACTTGCAGGCTGTCGAGGGGCTTGACAAGACGATGGGCACCGGGCTCCCCGACCAGCACCCCGGTCTCCACCAGGGCGCGCACGCTCTCTTCCAGAAAGAAGGGATTGCCCTCAGTCCGTGCGATCAGGAACTGCTTGAGGGGTTCGAAGCTGGGGTCGTTGCCAAGCAATGCCTGCAAGAGTTCCTCCGCGCTCGCCGGCGGCAGCGGGTCGAGCCGGAGCTGCGTGTAGTAGGTCTTACCTCCCCAGCCGTGTTGGTATTCAGGGCGATAGTTGACCAGGAGCAGGAGGCGGGCGGTCGGCAGGCTCTCAAGCAGGGTGTCGAGCAGCGCCTGGGTCTCGGAATCGATCCAGTGGAGATCCTCGAAGACAAGCACGAGAGGCTGTGCCCGGCTTTCCCCCAGGAGGACCCGTTTCAGCGCGTCCAGTGTGCGCTGGCGCCGCTGCGGCGGATCAAGTTTCTGGAAGGAGCTGTCCTCCGGGAGGGCGTTCAGCAATGAGAGGAGCGCTGGGATGGCTTCATGAAGCGTTTCATCGAGTGTCAACACCTGCCCCGTCACCCTGGCCCGGATGGTGCGTGCATCGTCGTGCTCCTCGACGTGAGCGTAGCGCTTCAGCAGATCGATGATCGGGAAATAGGGAGTGGCTTTGCCATAGGATACCGAGGCGCTCTCCAGCACCAGCCATCCCGCAATACGGTGCGAATGCACGAACTCATACATCAGGCGGGACTTGCCTACACCGGCCTCCCCCACCACGGCCACCACCTGGCCATTCCCCTCTGCTGACCGCGCCAGCGTCTGGCCCATGGTGTCGATTTCTCGTTCACGCCCCACAAAGCGCGTCAGGCCACGGGCGACTGAGGCTTGCAAGCGCCCTCGGATAGCGCTGGCGCCGACGAGTTCGAAGACCTCCACGGGCTCTGCCAGGCCTTTCACAGGCACCTGGCCCAAGGCATCGACGCGGACCAAGCCCTCCACCAGTCTGAGGGTCGCTGCCGTCATCCGGACGCTGCCCGGCGTCGCCAGTTGTTCCATGCGCGCTGCCAGATGCGTCGTCTGACCGACCGCCGAGTAGTCCATGTGCAGGTCGTTGCCGATGGCCCGGACCACCACTTCGCCGGAGTTGAGTCCCACCCGGATGCGCATTTCAAGGCCATGGGTACGACGCACCTCCTCGGTAGACTCCCGCATGGCGGCCTGCATCGCCAGCGCCGCATAGCAGGCCCGCAGGGCGTGATCCTCATGGGCAATCGGCGCGCCGAAGAGGGCCATGATGCCGTCTCCGAGGACTTGGTTCACGGTCCCCTCATAGCGGTGCACGGCTTCCATCATGTGGCGCAACGCCGGGTCCAACAGCTGCTGGGCGGCCTCTGGGTCGAGATCCCGGATCAACTCGGTGGAGTCTTTGAGGTCGGCGAACAAAATGGTGACCTGCTTGCGCTCGCCTTCGAGGGCGGCGCGGGATGCCAAAATCTTTTCGGTGAGGTGTGGGGGCGTGTAAGTGAGCGGAGCCTGGTCCAGGGCATGCCCTGGCGGGCAATGCGGGCGGTGGCATCGCCTCTGAGGCGACCAGTCCAGACCAGGACGCGGCCATCCTCATCCACCGCCAGTTGCTTGGCATAGATCAGGTCCTCTTTCAGATCTTCCAGGTCATTATCATCCAGACCAAAGCGCCGCTTGAGCACCCGGTACGACAGGCGCTTCTCCCGTTGCAGGAGATCGAGGACTTGAAGGAAGACCTCATCGTAGTCCATCGCTCACTCCCGACCTATGCCAGCCGGTGGACCATCGCCGTTACCACTTGGAGGTTGCTTCTCGATTACTGAGCCCTGCCATCACTCCACGGCGTGGAGGTCAGCCGGAAGAAGCGCGCGGCATTCTGCCACATCAGCTTCTGCATCGCCTGCTCGCTCAACACCTCTCGCCAGGCGATGACGGCATCGGCGTGGTCCGGGAAGATGGTCTCCGGATGGGGATAGTCCGAGGCAAACATGAGCGCCTGATCGCCCATCAAGTCGATCACCGCCTTGGTCATGGCCACCCCTTCGGAGAGGTCGATGCTACAGAAGACACGGCCCATCTGGGCGTACTCGACCGGCGTGTGCTTCAGGGTGGGCGATACCGAGCCGCGCACGTAATCGATTTGCCTGGTCAAGCGCTGTAGCCAATGTGGCAGCCAGCCGTGGCCGCTCTCCAGGGCGGCAATGCGCAGATTGGGGTAGCGATCGAGCATGCCACCCATGAGCATGAAGGAGAGGAAGCGCTGGCCGCCCCAGGTTTGGCCGGCGCAGCGGCCCATGGCAGGGTTGTCCCAGACGTCACGGTAGCCAGGGAAGTATGGCGTTTCGATGGTGAAGGCATGATACATGATAGGGAGATCGGCCTCGTTGGCGGCGGCCCAAATGGGCTCCAGGTCGGGATCGTCCACCGGCAAGCCTTCCGGCAACAGGGGCCAGACCGCCGCCACCCAGTCTTCTTGGGCATGTTCTTTAATGACCTGCGCGCTCCAGGCCGGATCAGTGGCCGGGGCTAGAATCATACTCTTCAGACGGCGGGTATCCGCGGAACAGTAGTCCGCCATATAGCGGTGATAGGCGCGTACCAGGCCCCTGGTCAGATGCAGGTCCAGGGCGGCAGCGCCATAAGCCCAGGTCCCCGGAATAATGAAGTCGATATCCCGGCCTTCAGTGTCCATATCTTGCAGACGGCCACGAGCATTATCCTCTGCAACGCGGGGAGTGAGGGGTTTACGCGTCACCATCTGCGTGCGCCCAGATAAAAAGCCGCGGTCGCCGCCCACCTCTTGGGCGGGGGCTAACTTTTCGCCGGCCACACGCTGCAGACGGAGCGGCTTGACCGAGAGGATTGTGTAGGAATCCTGGTCTTCGGCATCGCCCTGGCCGGGACGCGGCTTGACTGTTCGCATGTACGGTTTGAGGTCGTCCATGCGGTCGCGCAGGTCTTGATCGGCATAGCGCCGCAACACATCGAACGACGGGTTGACGTGCGTGTCCGAATCGATCACTCGAAAGCCCTGTCTCATGGGGTCCCCCTTTACTCGTACCCGCTGTACAATTTTTACACCCTCTCCCCGCGGGAGAGGGCAGGGGTGAGGGAAATCCCACCCCTCGATCATGCCTTGCTGCCCTCACCCTACCCCTCTCCCAGAGGGCGAGGGGACGAAAAACCTACCCCAGAAAGCTCTCCCAATGGGAGGGGGAACTGGAAGGCTCCTCCTGGGCCACCTTGACCCCTAAACTTGGCGCCTATACCCGCTCTGAGAGCGAACGGGACGTGAAGTTTCCTTCCCAACGGCTAAGGCCTCCTGCCACATGCCTCGTGAGCCACTAATGCGTATCGAACACCGACTGATACTCGGCTAACTTCGCCTGCACGGCCTCCAACTCGGCCGGCGTTGGATGTGCAGGGTCGGCCGCCGGCGGCAAGCTCCCGAACCGCAGCAGACAGGCCATCAGCAGCAGGCGTGCCTTGGTCGCCGTCAGATTACTGCCGGCGATGGCCAGCGGCGCGCGGGCGGGGTCCACGATGCCCTCGGCGTTCCCACGTCCCACCTTGACGACCGGCATGCCGCTCAGCGTGGCCTGTTTCAGGGCCGCCTCCACGGCGTTGCTCATCGAGGCGAACGGCGCTGAGCCTTCGGCCACAAAGCCTGCCAGTGGGGCTTCGCGCAGGTTCTTGTCGATGCGAGCCAGAATATCCACCTCTGCCGCCGGGTCGCCCGATGTGTCTTCAGGCAGGTAGCGGGCGTGCTTCACAATGGTCACCTTGGGAATCGCTGTGCCCAACAGCTCCCCTTGAGCGTCCTTGATGCGTACCGAAACCCTGCTGAGTCTGCCATCGACGCCCTGCGTCCCTTCCACGGACTCCGGGAGCCGACTAAGGTTGACGGCCGAGGTGTGTGTATGCCGCTTTGCCGGCCTGAAGGTCAGAGTCGGGGGGCCAGGTTGCCCCATACTCCCCACAATGCCTCCATGCCCTCCCGTCGCCACGTAGCCGCCGGGGCGGGCGTCGGCCTTCTGGACTTCTCGCGCCGTGAAGATCTGCTCGTCCTGAATGACGACGACACCAACGCTGTCACGGCCGCTGTCGTCCGCCCAGATACGCGACAGCGATGTAGTCGACCGCATCAATGATATTGCGGTCGCCATCATTGCTGACGGCGCCGTGCGCCCGCTGCGAGGCATTGCCCACGATCACCACGGTGGTATCGATGAGCAGGTTCAGCCAATAGCTGGTCTCCTCCACGAAGGGGCTGCCTTCGAGCCAGATGGCACCGGCGTATTGTCCATTGGCGAGTGCCCGCTGGACCACGTTGGTCAGGCGCGCCAGGCTGGGCATTGGCGGTTCCCTGCGGAGGTGGGCGGGGCGATAGGGGAAGAAATCCTGGCCCAGCCGTTCCGGCATAATGTCGCCCACCCCCATGTCGGTGCGCGCAAACGCCGGTAGTCCCTGAGAATAGCCGCCTGAAGGGACAGCGCGATAAAAGTCATAGAGCGCTTTGGAGGAAAGGAGGTTCGCGACTCCTTCATCGCCGATTCCCAGGCGGTCGATCTCTTCAAACAAGCGCGAGGCATCGGGATAGAAGGGCTGTCGGCATTGCTCTGCCGGTGCCAACGGCGACGTGCCATCATCTTCCCAGGCTTGGCCACTGGCCTGTCGGGCCATATAGGGTAGCGGGTAGAGCCCATCCTCCGGCCGCAGGGTGACCTCGTATACGGGGGTGTCGTGCGGCCCCTGGCGCTCGTTGTGGAACACGCCGGAGGCATCGAGGTAGCCGTCGGGTGGGGCATACAGCTCGGCGGCGTCGCGCTCCAGGGGATGGGCGCTGAATTGTTCGACATAAATCGTCACCGGGGCCGCCAGGCGCTGAGGGCGAAGCGCGTCAAATCGCATCGGGCTGCCGTCCGGATTGGTGCGCAGAGGTAACGCATACTTTTCCCGCGCCTTGTTGCTGGTAACGAGTGGTTCGCTGTTCTGGATCGTGGCCGTCGGCCCAGAAAACACGGCAATCTTCGGTTTTGCTGAGGTTGGGTTCTCCGTCATACTATGCCCTCGCTCACATCATATCCATTCCCCATGGACCTCGAATCGCCTGCCATCGTTCCTGAGGGCGCGCGTCCGGTCGTACGCTAGAGAGTTTGTCACATGCGTCTGGGATGCCCTCGATTCACCCCACCGTCCCTAAAAATGCTTTAGCTGCTTGGAGGTCGACCATATCATGCCCCTATGTGAACCAGCAGTCGGCGCTCAGTGCCGGTTTGCCGCCTGCTGGTGCAGGCGGCAACCTGTGCTAATCATCGGCTGACGTCGCCGCGGCCTCGGGAAGACGGTTGTCCACCAAGTCGGCGGAACAGGCAGCGCCGGTGAGCAAGCCCCAGCGTACCATCCAGTGGTAGGTGTCCTCCACGATCTCGTCGGTATACGGCGTGGTGTACGAGTATCGCAGGCGGGGGAGGTGAAAATCTTCCGGAGTGAGACCACCATACTGGGCCAGGGCCGCGGCATGGCGTGGATCATCGATGAGATAGTGCAGATACTTGCGCTTGTCGGCGTTCAACATGTCCACGGCTTTGGCGACGGCCCGGTTAATGGCGGCAAAAGTGGCCTCGTCCATGTCGTCGCTGGCGTTTTCGGCGCCCAGGTAATGCCCCTCACAGACAGCCTTGCAACCCAGCTTTTCTCCCAGGGCTATCCAGGGTTCCATCACCACACAGGCGTCGACTTCACCGTTCCACATCGCCTCGAAGCGCTGCTGCGGTGAGCCGTAGTGGACCAATTTAATCTTTTCGCTGGGAAGGTAACCCTCGAGCAACCGGAGGGCCACATAATGCGAACCAGCATGAAACTGCACGGCAATCGGTCTATTTCCCAGCGTCCCGGGATAGTTGTGCGGCGAGTCCGGACGTACCATAATCGCCTGGCTCACCACCGCCGAACGGAGGGCAATGATCTTCGCTCCCTGCTTGCTCTCAAAGGCCCGCCGGACCTGTCCTTCTTCTCAGGCCCGATAAATGGACACGCGGGCTTCCTCGAAGGCCACATGGCCCAAGATCGGGTTAACCTCTGAGGGGTCTTCCGTATGCGACACCACACCACTCGGGCGGGCACGGACGAACTCCATATCAATACCTTCAGCCTCAAAGAACCCATGATCCTTGGCAATCAGCCAGGGCAGACTGAACACGGTGCCACTGATTTCACTCACGACTTTTTTCATCGTTGCTCCCTCTTTGTCGGTTTCCGGTACAATAGTTGTATCTGTGGGCTCCCATCTCAGGCAAATGCTGGAATCACCTCTTCCCCGAACAGCTTGAGAGACTTCAACGACTGCTCCAAGGGCATTCCCCCAAATCGATGATTGGCACAAAAGACATCGTATCCACAACGTGCTTGTTGTTCCACCAGCTTGCGTCGGACCGTCTCGGGGTTTCCGACCACGGCGACGCCGCTGTCGATCCACCAGTCATACGAGGCTCTTTGCTCCCGTGTGCCGCGGGCGCGCGCGCTCCGGACGACTGTATCGGGGTTGCCTTTGAAACCGACACGGGTCCTGGTGATCGGTTCGATACCCAGTCGATCGGCCCTCAGGATTGGAGGCTCCGCCTCGGCCCTGGCGATCTCGTCAGTCTCCGCCACGTGCACCGCGCGCATCAGGAAGGTGTGAGGCATGGGTCCTGTATGCCCGCACTCGCGCCAGAGACTCCGGTACAGCTCAAACTTTTCGGCAATCACCTCGTCCACATCCAGGTTCTGCGACACGTGGAAGTTATGCCGCGCCGCATACTCAAGAGACGTGGGACTATGAGCGGCAAACCACACGGGAGGATGGGGCTTTTGATAGGGTTTCGGCACGGGCAGGGCCTCATCGAACTGCCAGTACTTTCCCGCATAGGTGACACTCTCCTCCGTCCACGCCTTGAGGATGATTTCTAACGCCTCAGTGGACATCTCCCGGCGCTCATCGTATGGGATGCTCCAGCGCATGAACTCGTGCTCGAGCGTCCCAAGGCCGGCTCCAAACTCCAGTCGGCCATGGGACAGATGGTCAAGCATAGCCGCCTCTTGCGCCAGGCGCATGGGGTTGTGAAAGGGCAACTGATAGATCATCACGCCCAGGCGGATACGGGTCGTCTCTCTGGCCACCGCGGTCAGGTAGACACTGGGAGCGGTGATCTGTCCCACCGGGGAATTCTGATGTTCGATGATGAAATAGTATCGGTAACCCAACTCCTCGGCCTGTTGGACCTCACGGATGTGTTGCTCATAGATGTCAGCCTGCACAGGAAAGCTCGCCACTTCGTATGCACCGAAGGCATCCCAGATTCCGAACGCTAGTGTTGACATGCGCGGTTCTCCTCTGCCATCACGGCGTGCATATGCCAGCAGGTTCTCCTGTATCCAGCGCTTCGCCTCAACTCACGGCCAGGCGAGGCGACCTCCTGGCCGTGCCAGAGAGACCGCACAGGCAAGACAGTGGAACCCGAAGACCTCATCTAAATCTAATGGTCTAGCTGGCGGCTCCAACGGGCAGCTTAGCACCCTGGAAGGGGCCTACCGTCGCTTCGAAAGATTTGGAGAACTCCAAGATCTCCTGGTTCGACTGCTTCTCAAGGTCGATGGGCCGACTAAAGCCTTGTCGGACGTTATACCCCGTCTTGTAATAGACCTCGCCGACGTTATCCTCTGGGTCAAGGAAATAGATGCTTACCGAAATGCCGTGTGTAACGGTCCTAAGGATGCGTGTGTCTTCTGTCTGGAACCGACGATATAAGTTCCGCAATTCATCCAGGTTCGACACGATAAACGACATCTGCCCTAACCCCTGGGTTTTTGGCCTGGCGCCATCAGGATGATCTGGGCCCCTCGCCTGCCCCAAGTTCAATTCATGGTGCTCGTACTCGGGGTTGGCGCTCAGGAAACAGCTGCCGCGCTGTGGGTCTTCGTCAGTGATCGTTAGACCGATGACGCGGGTGTAAAAGTCACGCATCTTCATGAGGTCATCACAGATAATCCCTACATGTCCTAATCCCATGACCATAGCCCTGCTCCTCTCTCAAACGCCCCTACCCTGGTTGCACTTTGTCACACATGGTAGCACCGCAAGTGCCACGACGTGCATGTAGAGCAATGCCGCTCCAACCCGATCATAACACGTTGAGAGAAAAATAAAAGCCCCCGCGCTCCAGCTGAGTGGGAGCCTAACCCTGAGTATCTCGGATCTTGTCGATATGCCACTCATGCGTTCCATTATCGATGATTTGGTAGGTCTCGACATAGCTCTGGTCACATACTCCCCCAAATCACACAAAAACAATCAACGAAAACAATTTGATATGGAAAATGAGTCAAGACTATTGACACCGTCACATCGTAGTAGAACAATAGCGTTTGATCATTCTCCCAAAAGTCTCGAAGGTCGCAACCTGTTTGGAAAGTATGCAGAAAGATTCTTGGCGCATCGAACCTTTTCTGACAGGAGGTGCTGCAATGGCTCGCGAAGAGATTGCCTTGATGGCGCACCTGATGCGGCGTGCCGGCTTTGGAGCCAGCCGCGACGAGCTCGAGGCCCGGGCCGCCAACGGTTATGAAGCGACGGTCGAGGAGCTGTTGAACCCGGCCGCCGAACCGGTGGACCGGTATGAGTTCCTGCGCTTCCACCCCGGCTTCTGGAAGCCCGTCACCTCCCCTGGTATGGGTATGGCCGCCTGGTTTCATACGATGCTCAACACACAGCGGCCGCTGGAGGAGAAGATGGTGCTATTCTGGCATCAGCTGTTCGCCACCGGCCAGTCGAAAATCGACCATTGGCACGAGCTGATCGCCCAAGTCGACATGTTCCGGGAGCACGCTCTCGGCAACTACCGCGATCTGCTGGTCGCCCTGGCCAAAGACCCGGCAATGATCTACTGGCTGGACAACTGCGACAACCACGCGCATGCGGTCAACGAAAACTGGGGGCGGGAGCTCCTGGAGCTGTTCAGTATGGGCGTGGGGAACTTCTCCGAGACGGATGTGCGGGAGGCCTCCCGAGCCTTCACCGGCTGGACGATAGGTTACACTCCGCCGCGCGGCTACTACAACCGCTGGGACTGGCAATTCGAGTACCTCGAAGAAGATCACGATGATGGCGAAAAGACCTTCATGGGTCATACCGGAAACTTCAACGGGGAGGACATCATCGACATCATCGTCCAGCAACCGGCCTGTCACCGGTTCATCGCCCGCCATTTGTACAACTTCTTCGTCGCCGATGAGCCTCAGGTGCCGGCCTGGCAGACCACGCCGCCACGGAATCCCGAGGCTATCGATACCATCGCCACCGCCTTCCGGGAATCGAAGTACGACATGCGCTCGACCCTCAGGGTGATCTTCAACTCAGACTTTTTCAAAAGCGCCTGTTTTGCCAGAATCAAAAGCCCCGCAGAGGTCGTCATCAGCCTCCTAAGGCTTGCGGGAGGATTTGAGTTTCCTGCCCCAGGCATTGGCCAGTTGGCCAAGCAGCCGACGTATATGGGGCAGGAGCTGTTGAATCCGCCCAGTGTGGAAGGCTGGCATACGGGGGCCGAGTGGATCAACAGCGGCACCTTGATGAAGCGGGTCAACTTTGCCGCCAGCGTGTTGGGCGATCTCAGCCGGCCGGGCATCCGGGCCATTGTGCAGCGCCTCCAGGGCCAGGGCGACTTGGCCCCGGAGGGGTTCGTCGATGGTTGCCTCGATCTGTTGGGCCCGCTCACCGTGGAGCCCGAGGTGCGCCAGCGCCTGGTCGAGCATGCCCGTGAGGGCGGCTCGGTGCGCTGGAGCCCGGGCTCTGAGGCCAGCTTGTCCGAGAAGCGGGTGGGCGAGATGTTGCAGATGATCGCGTCCCTGCGCGAATTTCAGTATTGCTAACGTCTGGATGACGAAAGGAGACGGCCATGGCGACGACGGACAAAGCTCCCGTGTTGGTGGTGCTGCAATTGTCCGGGGGGAATGACTACATGAACACGGTGATTCCCTACAACGATCCGCTGTACCGGGATTACCGGCCACGCGTCGGGCTGCCCGAGGAGCAGATTCTGCCCCTGGACGGCGAGGTCGGGCTGCACCCCAGTATGGCCCCGCTGCACGAGATGTACACCCAGGGGAAGCTGGCGATTCTGCATGGGGTCGGCTATCCGAACTCGGTGCGCTCGCACTTCCGTTCCATGGACATCTGGCACACCTGTGAGCCCGACAAGACGGGCACCGAGGGCTGGCTGGGGCTGGCGACCCGGCAACTCGATCCGCATAAGGACAACATCGTCACGGCGGTGAGCTTTGGGCCGTGCATGTTCCGCGCCCTGTCGGTGGCGGGGGTGCCGGTGGCCTGCGTCGACGATCTGGAGAGCTACGGGTTGCTGACCGGGATTGCCCCGGCGGCCCAGCGCGCCAAGATCCTGGAGCGCTTTGCCCAGACCTATTCGCCGCTGATCGGCCGGGACGAAGTCATGAAGTACCTGGGGTCGACGGGGTTGGAAGCGATGGCGGGGGCCGACATCTTGAAAGTGGCCCCGCAACAGTATGCCTCGACGGTGCACTACCCCGACACCTCCCTCGCCAAGAAGCTCAAGGGCATCGCGCAGATACATTTTGCCGGATTAGGCAGCCGCGTCTTCTATTGTGACCATCTGGGCTTCGACACCCATGCCAATCAGCTGCCGGTGCATGCGACCTTGTGGCATGACGTGTCGCAGGCCATCGCGGCGTTCTTCGCCGACCTCAGGGAACACGATACAGCCGACAATGTGCTGCTGTTCCTGTTCACCGAGTTTGGGCGGCGGGTGCGCGATAACGGCTCGGGGACCGACCACGGCGCGGGGGGCGCGGCGTTTGTGCTGGGCGAGAGGGTGAAGGGGGGCCAGTATGGCGCGTACCCGTCGCGCAAGCCGGCCGACCTGACGCAGGGGGATTTAGCGCCGACCCTGGACTTCCGGGGGGTCTATGCCACCATCTTAGAGGACTGGCTGCACGTCGACGCCCAACCCATCGTCAAGGGCACGTTCGAGCAACCGCGCTTTGTCTAGGGAGGGCGCCCTGCCCCCGCTTGTCCCCCGCTCCCGCGGGGCGAGGGTCGGGGGGCGGGGCATCCCACCGCGCGACGACCCAAGACCCTGTGGCCATTCACCCACACCAAAGTAAGGAGAAGCCATGCTTACGACACTAGCAGCTGGCCGAGTCTTCGACTTCAGCCATGTGGTGGGCCGAGGGGGGGGCTCAGGCATGGGGTTTAGTAGAGCTGTCGCCTTAGCCTTCGGTGAAGGCGATACTGTCTATGTCTTAAACCGCGGAGCGGAGCAGATCAAGGACATGCCCTGGAACCGGACCCAGGTAGGTACCCGCGTGGGGAAGTTCACCATCGGGCCGGTGCCGGGCGATGAGGAGTTCGTGGCCGATATCTCCCGTCCCGGAGATGGACCTGGGCAACTGATATGGCCCGCTGGCCTTGCGCTGGATCGGCAGGAAAACGTCTACGTCACCGACGAGTGGCTCAACCGCGTCTCCATCTTCGATATGGATGGCCACTTCCTGCGCGATTGGGGTACCGCTGGGAGCGGTGACGGTGAATTCAATGGCCCCTCGGGGATCGCCATTGACCGGCAAGAGGTCCTGTATATCGTGGACGGACGCAACCATCGGGTGCAGAAGTTCACCAAAGACGGCGAGTTCCTAAGCACGTGGGGCAGCCTCGGCAGCGCTCCTGGTCAGTTCAACGCTCCCTGGGGGATTACGTTAGACCAGCAGGGGGACGTGTACGTCGCCGATCATAAGAACCACCGGGTGCAGAAGTTCACCCCAGATGGCCAGTTCATGATGGAGTTCGGCAGTTACGGGACGGGCAAGCGCCAATTGAACCGTCCTTCCGACGTCGCCGTCGACCCCGACGGCGATGTGTATGTGTGCGATTGGGCCAACCATCGTGTCCAAGTCTTCGGCCCCGATGGCAAAATTGTCACCACTCTTGTCGGCGATGCCCAGGAGCTCTCCAAATGGGCCAGGATGGCATTAGAAACCAACCCGGGCGCGATGAAACGGCGTCGAGAAGTACGCAACTTCGAGCAGGAATGGCGGTTCGCCTTCCCCACGGCCGTGGCTTTCGATGACCACTACGGTCGGCTGATCGTGTGTGACACGCAGCGCAACCGGCTGCAGATCTACAACAAGCTCAAGGACTACCAACCGGCGGCGCGCACCATTTAGCTCAGCTACACGTGCACAGGCTTCCTGAGCCGCGCCACAGGTGGGGCATTCTCCATCTATCCTGGGCGCGGCGGGAGCTTGTCATGCAGGTTGCCACACACGTTCTCCCGCACGGTGAAAAAGCTCTAGAACGTGCGCCGCGCTGCAGCTCTTGTCGCATTCCCCCAAAATCATGCCTAAAAACTCAACAATTCCAATAAGGTAAGGAATATCCCTCGAAGGTATTGACAGCATCCCTCTACTAGTACGACAATAACTATTGAATATTCCTCTAGAAGTATCTCAGGCGTTGGGCTGTTTCGGAACACCCTCAGGAAAATTCTTGGCGCATCGAACCTGTTCAGGAAGGAGGTGCTGCAATGGCTCGTGACGAGATTGCCTTGATGGCGCACCTGATGCGGCGTGCCGGCTTTGGAGCCAGCCGCGACGAGCTCGAGGCCCGGGCCGCCAACGGTTATGAAGCGACGGTCGAGGAGCTGTTGAACCCGGCGGCCGAACCGGTGGACCGCTATGAGTTCCTGCGCTACCACCCCGGCTTCTGGAAGCCCATCACCTCCCCTGGTATGGGAAGCGCCGCCTGGTTTCATACCATGCTCAACACGCAGCGGCCCCTAGAGGAGAAGATGGTACTGTTTTGGCACCAGGTGTTCGCCACCGGCCAGTCGAAGATCGACCACTGGCATGAGCTCATCACCCAGGCCGACATGCTCCGCGACATGGGGATGGGCAATTACCGCGATCTGCTGGTCGCCCTAGCCAAGAACCCAGCGATGATCTACTGGCTGGACAACTGCGACAACCATGGCCATGCAGTCAACGAAAATTGGGGGCGGGAGCTGTTGGAGCTGTTTAGCATGGGCGTGGGCAATTATACCGAGACGGATGTGCGGGAGGCGTCCCGGGCCTTCACCGGCTGGACGATTGCCCTCACCCCACCGCGCGGCTACTACAATCGCTGGGACTGGGAATTCGAATACATCGACGAAGATCATGACGATGGCGAAAAGACCTTCCTCGGCCATACGGGGAACTTTAATGGAGAAGATATCATCGACATCATCGTCCAGCAACCGGCCTGTCACCGGTTTATCGCCCGCCATTTGTACAACTTCTTCGTCGCCGATGAGGCACAGGTGCCAGCCTGGCAGACCACGCCGCCACGTGACCCCAAAGCCATCGACACGATAGCTAAGGCCTTCGCAGATTCGCACTATGACATGCGCTCAACGTTGCGAACGCTGTTCCTCTCCGACTTCTTCAAGGAAGCCCGCTTTGCCAGGATCAAGAGCCCTGCGGAGGTCGTGATCGGCATCATGCGGTTGGCCGGAGGGTATGAATTTCCTGGGCCAGGGATTGGCAATCTGGCCAAGCAGCCGACGTACATGGGACAGGAGCTATTGAATCCGCCCAGCGTGGAAGGCTGGCATACGGGGGCCGAGTGGATCAACAGCGGCACCTTGATGAAACGGGTCAACTTTGCCGCCAGCGTGTTGGGCGATCTCAGCCGGCCGGGCATCCGGGCCATTGTGCAGCGCCTCCAGGGCCAGGGCGACTTGGCCCCCGAAGGGCTCGTCGATGGTTGCCTCGATCTGTTGGGCCCGCTCACCGTGGAGCCCGAGGTGCGCCAGCGCCTGGTCGAGCATGCCCGTGAGGGCGGCTCGGTGCGCTGGCGCCCGGGCTCTGAGGCCAGCTTGTCCGAGAAGCGGGTGGGCGAGATGTTGCAGATGATCGCGTCCCTGCGCGAATTTCAGTATTGCTAACGTCTGGATGACGAAAGGAGACGGCCATGGCGACGACGGACAAAGCTCCCGTGTTGGTGGTGCTGCAATTGTCCGGGGGGAATGACTACATGAACACGGTGATTCCCTACAACGATCCGCTGTACCGGGATTACCGGCCACGCGTCGGGCTGCCCGAGGAGCAGATTCTGCCCCTGGACGGCGAGGTCGGGCTGCACCCCAGTATGGCCCCGCTGCACGAGATGTACACCCAGGGGAAGCTGGCGATTCTGCATGGGGTCGGCTATCCGAACTCGGTGCGCTCGCACTTCCGTTCCATGGACATCTGGCACACCTGTGAGCCCGACAAGACGGGCACCGAGGGTTGGCTGGGGCTGGCGACCCGGCAACTCGATCCGCATAAGGACAACATCGTCACGGCGGTGAGCTTTGGGCCGTGCATGTTCCGCGCCCTGGCGGTGGCGGGGGTGCCGGTGGCCTGCGTCGACGATCTGGAGAGCTACGGGTTGCTGACCGGGATTGCCCCGGCGGCCCAGCGCGCCAAGATCCTGGAGCGCTTTGCGCAGACCTATTCGCCGCTGATCGGCCGGGACGAAGTCATGAAGTACCTGGGGTCGACGGGGTTGGAAGCGATGGCGGGGGCCGACATCTTGAAAGTGGCCCCGCAACAGTATGCCTCGACGGTGCACTACCCCGACACCTCCCTCGCCAAGAAGCTCAAGGGCATCGCGCAGATACATTTTGCCGGCTTAGGCAGCCGCGTCTTCTATTGTGACCATCTGGGCTTCGACACCCATGCCAATCAGCTGCCGGTGCATGCGACCTTGTGGCATGACGTGTCGCAGGCCATCGCGGCGTTCTTCGCCGACCTCAGGGAACACGATACAGCCGACAATGTGCTGCTGTTCCTGTTCACCGAGTTTGGGCGGCGCGTGCGCGATAACGGCTCGGGGACCGACCACGGCGCGGGGGGCGCGGCGTTTGTGCTGGGCGAGAGGGTGAAGGGGGGCCAGTATGGCGCGTACCCGTCGCGCAAGCCGGCCGACCTGACGCAGGGGGATTTAGCGCCGACCTTGGACTTCCGGGGGGTCTATGCCACCATCTTAGAGGACTGGCTGCACGTCGACGCCCAACCCATCGTCAAGGGCACGTTCGAGCAACCGCGCTTTGTCTAGGGAGGGCCCCCTGCCCCCGCTTGTCCCCCGCTCCCGCGGGGCGAGGGTCGGGGGGCGGGGCATCCCACGGCGCGACGACCCAAGACCCTGTGGCTCTTCACCCACATGATCAGGACCGGCGAAGCAGTACACCAGTATTTCCCTAAGGCTCTGCACTGCACATGTCCTGAGAAGTGGGCGCTTCGTACGAGCCGCTACCTAATAGCCACAAAGAAGGGGGTGAGTAATGCTTACGACCGTAGCAGCCGGCCGCGTCTTCGACTTCAGTCATGTTGTAGGCCGGGGTGCACTATCGGGCGAAGGATTCCGCATGGCGGTCTCCCTGGCCTTAGGTGAAGGCGATACCCTCTATGCCGTCAACCGGGGCTGGGAGCAGGTTCAGAACGTTCCCGCGACCCGAACACAGTTGGGAACTCGCATCGGGAAGTTCACCATCGGACCGGTGCCGGGGGACGAAGAGTTTGTGGTCGATTTCTCCAAGCCCGGTGCGAACCCTGGGGAGCTCATGTGGCCTGCCGGCATTGCGCTGGATAGCCAGGAAAACGTTTACGTCACCGATGAGTGGCTGAATCGTATTTCGATTTTTGATAAGGATGGCAAATTCCTGAGCTACTGGGGCACGTCTGGGAACGATGACGGCGAGCTCACTGGCCCCTCGGGGATCGCCATCGATCGCCAGGATGTCTTGTACATCGTCGACAGCCGCAACCATCGGATACAGAAATTCACCACGGATGGTAAATTCCTGTCCACATGGGGCAGTCTTGGCAACGCCCCTGGTCAATTCAATGCTCCCTGGGGCATCAGCATCGACCACCTGGGGAACGTCTACGTCGCCGACCATAAGAATCACCGGGTGCAGAAATTTACTCCAGATGGCCAATTCACGATGCAGTTCGGCAGCTACGGAAACGGCAAGGGCCAATTGACTCGTCCGACCGACGTCGCTATCGACCCCGAGGGCGACGTGTACGTCTGCGACTGGGCCAATCACCGTATTCAGGTCTTCGATCCCGAAGGCAAGGCAATCACCAGCCTGCGCGGCGATGCCCAGGAGCTCTCCAAATGGGCTAAACTGACGTTGGAGGCCAGCCCGGACTCAATGAAACGGCGTCGTGAAGTGCACAGCCTGGAACGCGAATGGCGCTTCTCCTTCCCGACGGCTGTGGTCTTCGATGACCACTACGGCCGGCTCATCGTCTCAGACACCCAGCGTAACCGGTTGCAGCTCTACAACAAGCTGAAGAACTACCAATCGGCCGCGCGCACCATCTAGAGCAGCCATACGACCACCTGCGCCCCCAGTCATGCCACAGGGGGCGCCTCTCCCATCTGACCTGTGGCCAACCACGAGGATAGGCGTCAAACACTTTCTCTCCCTGTGTGCGAACGACCGGATGCCGCATGGAATCTACGTCATCCATAACCATTGGGTTGCCTTAAAATGCCATACGGGATGGCGCCGCTTCCCATCACTCTGTTCGGTGCGAACAAGAGCCGCTCTGAGCTTTTGTCGACCCCGTCATGAACGAGTCGGTGATGCGAATGGACTGCCCCGACTTGATGTTCGGACCTTAGTTACATGTCAATCTTGAAAACCAACTGATGGGAGATGATGACATGTATGAACAAGGAGTGAGTAATAGAACCAACAGAAGCTCGGGTTTGTCGATTTTGCCTCAGATCGATACTATCGTCTACGTGATGTTCGAGAACCGTTCCCTTGATAACGTTCTCGGGTGGCTGTACGCGGCCGATACCCCGAAAAACATATACCCTCTACGTCCCACAGCTCCACCTTACGACGGGCTCACTGAAGGGGCATACACACTCCCGCTCAAAGCTCACTTTTGGAGTGACGTTACGTACTATCCTATACAGAAGGGGGTCGGGAAAGATGGCACGACCGTGCCGAACCTCGATCCATATGAGGAGTATGCTGATGTTCTGAATCAACTTTTCGGTGATGCGGAGAACACCGTCGATCAGCCGCCCCCAGACGGAACTCACGCCAGCATGCAAGGATTCTTACAGGACTTCGACTCAGATTTGGATACCATGGACGAAACGATTCAGATAACGAAGACCTACACCAGTGCAGAACTTCCTATTCTATATAGCCTCGGAAAACAGTATGCTGTATGCGACCGATGGTACAGCTCAATGCCAACGCAGACAAATCCTAACCGCGCCTTCTCTTTATGCGGAACGTCGCTCGGCAGGCTTGTAAATGGGGGATTCGACCATGATGCCATTGAACAGTTCAATACCAAGACGATCTGGAACGCTCTGGCCGAGCAGAACGTATCGATGGGAATATACTATCACGAGATCTGGCACGACGAACAATGCTTCACACAATACACCTTCCCATACCTGAATCGGGTTAATAAGCCTGGTCGGACACTCCTGGAAATAATGCAGATTGATGATCCTTCCAAGGGCTTCTATGCGCGCGCCAAGGCTGGCACTCTCCCCGCCTTCACTTATATTGAGCCGAAATGGGGCTATGGCGTCAGTTTCGACACGTGCATACAGGGCAATGACTATCACCCGCCGACCGACGTGCGCCAGGGCGAGAAGCTGCTCCACGACATCTATACTGCTCTGAAATCAAACAAGAAGGCGTGGGAGCAGACGCTCTTGATAGTGACGTTCGACGAGCACGGTGGCACCTATGATCACCACTCGCCCGCGTGGGGGGCAACGAATCCGAATGATCTCGACAGCAATAGGTCTCCATTCAATTTTCACCTTTTCGGGGTTCGCGTGCCGACGCTGCTCATATCCCCGTATGTTTGGCCGAGTACTGTGTTTCGCGCGCCAGCAGATAAGCCACCCTATGATCACACCTCGATCCTTGCCACCCTACTGCGCTGGAAGGGCATCGATCCAGCCAACGCGGGCCTATACGACCGCGTCTCGGTCGCGCCTACGTTCGAAGGAGCGCTGAGTTTGACTATCGTCAATCCGGGCATAGACCTGCCCTCCCCTATCTGCGCCGATGGATTCAATAAAGAGTCGAATCAAATACTCGAAGGCATCCCCGCTGCCGCTAAGAGATACATCGCGTTAAAAGCTAAGAGCCTTGGTCAGATGAAGCTGCTAGCTGCCGATTACCGTAGCCATCATGTGACCTAAGCCAGTGGTTGTGGGAGGTGTACAACAATCAATAAGGGTAGAATCAGTTGATTCTGCCTTCCTGAAGACGGTGGTATAGTTCCAAGCTACCTTATTCGACTGCCATCCGACATGGTCTTGACCACCTGGACGTTTTGCTTGGCCTTCATCTCTTCCAGGCCCGTCGAGTTCCGATCCATGAGCTTCCAGACAAAGTCTGCCGATTCCGCCATGGCGGCATACTTGATGATGGACTGCAGGTCTTTCAGCCATCTCCTCAGTCTTTTTTCCCCAATCGACGAAGACCTCGTGGAAGATGTCCTTTGTAGGCCAGGTGCTTTGCATCTTGAAGGTGACTGTGGTTTGTGCCGTTACGCGCGCTACCGAGGTCAGCCCGATCCCCGAAGCGCTGGCGCCGGTCGCGCTGGCGCGCCCAGTAATCCACGGCGTGACACAGCCTTCAAGCGTCGAGAGATCTTGCCATTGCTGTGACTCATGGTGATTACCCTCCCACTGATCAAGAGGTCCGTCTAAAAGGCACAAGGGCTAGAAAATCGAGGTGAGTGGGAGCCGCATGCCATAATCTTACGAGACAGCGGCATACCCACAGCGGATGGCGGCCGCCCCGCCCAAATAGTCAAGTCTATAGCCTGCAAAGGACTATAACGTAAAGTTTTCTTGGTTTGGTGGTTCGTGAACCGCGCTTCGATAAGTGGAACGAGCAGCTCCTGGCAGGTCACGGTAGTGGGCGAACGTGGAGTGAACATCGGGAGCCATGAAATTAGGCTTGACGGATCGTATCTAGGAGTTTTACACTGATGACGTTGAACTAGACATCGTGTCGTGACACTGCAGGCTATGAAATGCCAACTCAGCTCCCCCTTTATACTACGAGTTCACTCCCTTTAGATGAGGCACCGTTCTTCTCGACCTCGTACGGCCTTCTATATCAGACCGATTGCTTGATGCTCTTGGGGGCGCTCAAGGAAAATGTCCTCGACTGTATTTTTGCCGATCCCCCGTTTAATCTGGGAAAGCACTACGGCAAGGGCGAAGTGAATGATTCCCTGGGAACTGATGAATATCTGCAGTGGTCCCACGCCTGGATCAAGGAATGCATTCGCGTTCTCAAGCCTGGGGCCGCCTTATTTATCTACATCATTCCGCGATGGGGATATCATTTTGCGAGCTATCTTGAGTCGCAGGGCATGCTTTTCCGCCATTGGATTGCGGTGTCGATGAAAGGCACCTTCCCGCGTGGACAGAAGCTGTATCCTGCACACTATGCACTCCTCTATTTTACCAAAGGCCCGCCAAAGACTTTTAACCGTGTACGGCTACCAATTCCGGTCTGTCGGCACTGCGGCAAAGATATCAAAGATTACGGAGGACATCGCAAGTATTTGAATCCATTATGATTAAACCTTACCGATTTCTGGGACGATACCGCGCCAGCGCGCCATAAAAAATTCAAGTCCCGATGGCACATTAATGAGCTCAAGCCGATGATTCCCGCCCGATGCATAGAGATCTCCACACATCCGCACGAGATTATCTGTGACCCTTTTGGAGGAGGAGGATCAACCTATCAGGCAGCACAATCGCTCCACCGATATTGGCTTGGAACGGAGATCACCGAGTGTGCACCGATTGTACAGCGGTTGCAGGAGCATTGTCCCGGTCAAGTCGGCCTACCTCCTGCGGCCATGCTCCTGTCCGTCTTCGGGTAGCCCTTGCCTCGCATCCATGAAGAACAGCCCTACAATGGAGCACTTGAGCGTATCAACCGCCTTGGGTTAACCCCGCTTCTTGATGAACTGCGGCAAATCCTCACAGGTTTCCCCCTACAAGTTTACGAAGAGAAGGATGCGAATGGCGGAGCAGCGGTACGGCGCATGATCGATGCGCGGTTTCGTAAGGCTGAAGGATGGAGAGGGAAACCGTCCGGGGGGATTGATTGGCGAAAGTGTTTGGTCATCAACGGGGCGAGCGTTTGAGGAACGGGCCACCACATGATTTATAACAGACCCCAAAAACCGGCTCTGCCGTGAATGGCATTAAGTTAGGCAGAACTCACGATCTTTATTGGGTGTCATGGATGTTGGTGTCTTCAACCATCTCCTGTATGTCTATGGTATCAGATACCCCGCATACAGGAGGGCACCAGATGGTCCCGAGCATTAACACTCTACTGCAACGCTTCTCGAGTGAGTGGGCCGCGCTGCGGCAACCCGACGCCATCCTCACGGTGTGCCGCAACATTGAGTATACCGCATGGCGCGACCGCGTCCTGACGCCGGTCACCACCGTCCAGCTGTTCCTACTGCAGATTCTGCATGGCAATACTGCCTGCAGCCATATTCCCCATCTGTCGGGCTTACGGTTCAGTGCGGCGGCCTACTGTCAAGCCCGCACCAGACTCCCGCTGCGCTTTTTTGCCCTCCTCTTGGAGCGCTTCGGCAGCGCGGTGCAGCGATCCGCCTTGGAGCGAAGGGCGACGGCATGGCCACCGCACCTTGTTGGTCGATGGCTCGGGATGCTCCATGCCCGATACGCCGGCCTGACAAAAGGCGTTTGGCCAGCCATCGGAGCAACGGCCTGGGTGCGGCTTTCCCGTCGCCCGGCTCCTGGGGCTGTTCCATGCCGGCAGCGGTGTGCTCCTCAAGCTGGTCATCGCGCCTCTCCTCACCCACGACCTTGCTCAAGTGCAGGCGGTGCATCCGAGCGTACAAGAAGGAGATGTGCTGGTTCCCGATCGGGGTCTGTGTTCGTATGCCCATGTGGCCCTCCTCGTCCAGGCCTGCGTCCACGCCGTGCTCCGCGTCGGCGCGCGCCAGATGGTGGATTTCACACCGGCGCGGCCCTTTGTCAGGCCGAGCGTCACGGCTTGACCGCTGCCGCGAGTATGGCAGGCATCGGTATCTCGAAGTCCGCACCACGTTTGTGGGCGGCAATGTTGTCTCGTAGCGCGGCCCGGATTGCCTCCCTCGCACTCGGGCTCTGGGCGCGAAGTGTTGCGGCGGCGCGCACCGTGCCTTCAGTGATCGCGTCGAAGACGTGGTCAGGGTGGGAAATACGCCAAACCTGCGGCACTGGACGACAGGATGGCGAGACAAAGCCTGCACTTACCAATGCTGTGAGACTGTACTCAGGGTCGCTGAACAGAAAGAAGTTCGGACCAGTCGGAAGGCCGACTTCTATTGATCCGTGAGCGCGAATGGCGGCGTAGACGGCCCCAAGACCCACCGCGTGTTCGGGCATGTCCCATACCGTAAACGCCACGCTACCCCCTCGTTTGAGCACCCGGAACGCCTCACGCAGCGCGACGCCAGGGTTGGCAAGGTGGCACATGCCGAACCCGTTGACGACGGCATCGAAGGTGGCGGGATCGAAGGGAAGCGCTTCCGCATCGGCTTGGTCGAACCGGACGCTGGGGTATCTCGCGCGCGCCGTGCGGACCTGTGCCGCCGAAAAATCGATCCCCATGGTGTCAGCCCCGCGCTGTGCGGCGGCCGCAGCAATGTAACCCGCCCCTGTTGCGACGTCCAACACGCGCGATCCACTGCAGATGCCCGCGGCGTCGAGGAGCGCGTCGACCGATTGGATTGTTATACCGGATAGGTGTTCATGATACTTGGCAACAACGCGCGCATCTTCCCAACCAGCCTGCTCAAATTCTCGGAATGATTGACCTGAGTTAACCATCGGAGCCTCATTTCTTGAGTCCTCAGGACAGAGAGGACTGCTGCTCTTGACACCTTACTTAGTCCTCTCCTGCACTGGTATCATCAAGTGCTCATACGAGGTGCCTCCCCACATGATCCAGGGCCCCTCCGAGTGATGATCCGTGGAAAAGGCGGTGGGATCTAGTTTCCCAGGGAGAACGACCATGATGTGTGGGGGCGCTGTGAGCCATTGCTCTCCGGCGGGCGGCGCAGTCGCAAAAGGATCAGTGTTGCTGGCGTCACTACCCCCTTGGAGCATGTAGGCGATCCCGAGAGCAGTGAGCATTGGCGCGGTCTTGGCCATGTATGCTTCGAGCCACACCATCCACATCTTGTCCAAGCACATGGGATCGTTGCCAGGCGAGCCGGGATAATCCGGCAGGCAGGTCCAGGCGTTGGCACCTTTGCGCAGCACGGCCAGCTTGTCCCCCTCCTTGGCTGGCCACTCCATGATGGTCGAGGCCTTGGCAATCGACGAGGGTGCCGCACTCTTCGCGTTCTGGATCTTCTCTTCCGGCGTTTTTGGCTGCCCGTGGACCATCTGCGCGAAAACGAGCACGCCCAGGGCCAAGAACACGGAGATCATACGAGTTTGTTTCGTGACGCTTCTCCTCGTGATGGGAACGAACGCCTTCATAGCCCCTCCCTTCTTGACAAAAGGCAACCGCTTCAAGCGCCTGCCTCACACGGGACCTAATCCTACGGCAAGCAGCGAATAAGACAGGCTGCATTCGCTAACTGCGAAGTGCGTTTCGATCATGGACGCACTTCGAAGAAGGAGTTCAGCGGGTTGCCGAAGTCACGCCGCCTGAGGCTTGCGAAGCCCGCCTCGGTCACCATCTCCCTGGCCACGGGCTCCGTCAAGCCGAGCGTGCCTAGTCCGGCGGCCCCCGGCTCCGCGGTTGCTGGTGCCAGACAATCCAGTACCGAAATCGCATACAGCATCCCGTAGATCGGGTCCTCGTAGTTCTGCTCGTAAGAATCTTTGCCGTTGATGTCGACGATCAGCCAGGTGCCGTCCGGCTTGATCGCCTTGCGAATGGCGTTGATGGCGCCTTGCGGATCCACCATGTCATGGAGGCAGTCCCATGTCAGCACGAAATCGAACGTCGGGCTCGTGGGGAGTTCCGCCGCCGGCTTGAGCTGGAGCGTGATGTTCGTGAGACCCGACTCCTGGACGGCCTGTTGCGCGCGCTGGACGGCAATGGGCGCGCTGTCGAACCCCTGAAAGCGGGAGCGCGGGAACGCCCTGCCCATCTCAATCAAGGCGCGCCCCGACCCGCAGCCGACGTCCGCTACATCCGCCCCGGCTTGTAACCGCTCTACGACACCATCCAGGCCTGGGAGGATGTTCTGGACCAAGTTGTGCTGCATCCACGGGGCACTGAAGCGCATCTCCCCGTGGGCGTGGTCCGCTCCGAGGTCGTGATAGGGGCAGCCCAGGCCGCTCTTCATCGAATGCTTGAGCCGTTCCATGTTCGACAACAGCGGCCAGATCAGATGAAAGCCGCCCACACAAAAGTCCGGGCTGTCTTCACGCGCCAAGACCCGGGCATACTCGGCAGGGAAGTCATACGTCTTGCTGATGTTGTCGTAGATCAACAGTCCGGCACAGACCTGCGTGTGCAGCCACTCCTGGACCCATCGAGGATGCAGGCCCGCCCGCTCGGCTAGCTGACTGCCGGTCAACGGACCCGCACCGTCCATCGCACGATAGAGTCCGACTTGATCTCCGAGAAAAATCATTGCTCCAATGCCAGAACCGGTGACATATCCGAGCACCCGGTTTGCACACTCTTCGATTTTCTCCCCATTGAGCTCAGCCATCTCTGCAATCCCCCTTCATTTCTGAAACCACGCCCCGTGCTCTCCCAAAGGGCATACATTGCGCCAAGAACCGTACACGATGAACCACGAACGGATCAGACATGTGCCCCCTCACCGGTGCCCCCTGGCGACCCTACTCTTCCCCAGCCTGGGGTACCTGCTACGCCACGCTGCGCCCTCTAGTCCCTGAGCTGGGGCCACAACAGTGCTGTCATGTCTGCGTTTACTGATGACCACCCATCTGCCAGCCATCGGATCATTTCCGTTGCCTCTCATGCGGAGCAATATAAGGGTCACAGAACGGGAAGTCGTAAAAATGCCGTGCAATTTCCGTGAAATTTTTGTACTAAAAGGAGCATGGATACGGGCTCGGTTTTCCTCTTCCCTCCCTTCCAGCTTGACGTGCGCGGCGAGCAGCTCTGGCGCGGTGCGCAGGCCCTCGCGCTCCGACCCAAGACGTTTGCTGTGTTGCAGTGTCTGGTCGCACAGGCGGGCCAAGTGGTCACGCAGGACGCCCTGCTGGATGCGGTCTGGGGCCTGACGGCGGTCAGCGACACGGTGGTGCGCCGGAGTATTCGGGAGCTCCGCACCATCCTGGGCGATTCGGCCCAGCACCCGCAGTTCATTCAGACCGTGCACCGGCGTGGATATCGGTTCATCGCACCCGTGACAGCCACTCACACACCGCCGTTTCCGCTCGCTCCCACCACAGAGGGACTTCGTTCGGGATCACCCCCCACCGAGCCAACCCCTGAGGCCGTAGCGCCCCCTACCATGCCCTATGTGGACGAGGAATACAAGCTGGTGACCATCCTCTGCTGTGCGGTGACGGATGCCCCCGGGCTCGCCTTTCATCGAGGCCCAGAGGTTATGCATCGTTTGATGCAGGCGTTTTTCGATGTGGCTCAGGAGGTAATACAGCGCTACGACGGCACGATCATGTATGTCACAGGAGAGGATTGTACCGCCGTGTTTGGCGCTCCCATTGGGCAGGAGGACCATGCGCGACGTGCCGTCCTGGCAGCGCTCGACCTCGCGCAGCGCCTGCGGGCCCACTCCTTTGGTGAGGCGCATGCGCCTAGGATGGGGGTTCACACCGGCCCCGTGGTCGTCGGCGGTCTCGCCCATGCGCCGCGGCAGCCTTATACGGCCGTGGGGGAGACCCTGCATCAGGCCAGCCAACTGCAGCGCCTGGCGCCACCCGGGTCGATTCTCATGAGCCCGGCGACCTACAGGCTGGTGCACGAGGAGGTTCGGGGTGAGGTGTACGAGGCGCTGGCTGCTACCAGCCCAGGGGCACCTCTGCCAGTCTATACCTTGCAGGGCCTCACGCAGCGTCGGGCGGGGGTCGTTGGCCAGGGCTCTCGCTCTCGGAGTCGATTTGTGGGGCGGGAGCGGGAGCTGGCCCTCCTGCACGAACATCTCACCTATGCGGCACAGGGGCATGGGCACGTGGTGGGGATCGGCGGGGAGCCTGGGATGGGGAAGTCGCGGTTGCTCGCAGAATTCCAGCGCAGTCTGGTTGGCCAACCGGTGCGCTACCGGGAAGGACACTGCTTGCCCTATTACAGCACGACCCCCTACTTCCCGGTGTGTAGCCTGTTCCGTCAGGGCGGTGGGATCACCGAAGCTGACGAATCGGAGGTTGTCACGACCAAAGTCCAGCGCTATCTCAAGGATGCTCAGCTCAGCCCCGAAGACGACGCACCCCTGCTCCTCCAGCTGCTCGATGTGCCCGTCAGCGACGAGCGGCGGACGCGCTGGAGTCCGCAGGAACGGAAAGCCCAGACCTTTGCACTCCTACGACACCTGGTGTTGCACGACTGTCAGCAGCGTCCTCTGGTCCTGGCGGTGGAGAATCTCCATTGGGCGGATGCCACGTCAGAAGCATGGCTGACCACCCTGGTCGAGCGCCTCACAGGCGCTGCCATCTTGCTGCTGGTGACGCACAGACCTGGGTATCGCCCGCCCTGGTTGGGGCTATCGATTGCGACCCAATTAGCCCTTCCGCCGTTGCTCCCAGAGGCCAGTCGGGCTGTCGTCCAGTCGGTTCTCCAGCGCACGGTGCTGCCGGAGCCTGTGCTGCAGGTCATCGTCACCCACGCTGCCGGTAATCCCTTCTTTCTGGAAGAACTCACCTGGGTGGCAATGGAGCCCGGTACCTCGCCGGCAGTGTTAGGCATGCCCTACTCCATCCAGGCGGTGCTGGCGGCGCGTATTGATCGTCTGCCGCCCGACGAGAAGCGTCTCCTCCAGACGGCCGCGGTCATCGGCACAGAGATGGCCGTACCGCTACTGCAGGCTGTGACCGAGATGCCTGTGGACACCTTGCCCAGTGCCCTGACGCACCTCCAAGCACTGGAGCTGATCTATGAAACGCGTCGCGTTCCTGAACCGGTCTACCGGTTTAAGCACGCCCTGACGCAAGACGTAGCCTACCATTCCCTTCTGGCAGAGCGGCGCCAGGAACTCCACCGCCTGATTGGGGGTGCGATCGAGACGCTGTATGCGGACCGGCTGGCTGAGCACGAGGAAATACTGGCCTATCACTTCTCCAAGGCTCAGGAGTGGGCGAAGGCGCTTGAGTATTTCCTCAAAGTGGCACCGAAGGCCGCCCAGGCGTTCGCCACCCGTGAGGCGATTACCCTCTACGACCACGCTGAAGCAGCCGTGGACCAGCTGGGCGAGGATGCGCTCAGCCACACCTTAATGGCGATCTACCAGGCCAAATCTGACCTCTACTTCGTCATGAGCGACTTCGAGCGCTCTCGGGCCGAGGGCGAGCGCCTCCTGACCCTCGCCCGTCGGGTCGGGGACCGACAGCGGGAGGGCATGGCGTTGGCCGGGATGGGCTGGGCCTCGTCGCGAGCGCACGACTTGGACCAGGCCCTTAGCCATGCACGCCAGGCTATTACGGTCGCTGATGAGGTGAACGCGCCGCTGATCCAGGCCAGTGGACACTTCATCATGAGCCAAGCGTATGCGGTCACTGGCAGGCTCGACCAAGCGTGGAAGGAGGCCACCCAAGCCCTTACAAAAAGCCGATCAGTCGGGGTGACCGACCAGCGGCTCTCGATCTGGATCCCCGGCACCATCAAAAACTGGCAAGGCGAGTATGCCGAGGCGTCGCTCCTCCTCTCTGAGTCTATGCACCTCGCGCGGGAACAGAACCTGCTGTTCCCGCTCCTCTACATCTGCTTCACCTATGGCGTCACCCTCACGGGCAAAGGTGACTATGATGAGGCCCTCGCGGTGCTTCAAGAGGGCTTGGCGCTAGCTGATAAGGTGGGCGCCGAGGTTCTGCGCCCCCGTCTCCTCAATAGTCTCGGGTGGCTATACATGGAGCTTGGGGACTTTGACCGCGCCCTCGACCTCAATCGGCAAGGGGCCGAGGGGGCACGGAAGCGGGGTGATCCCGAGATTATCGCCAACGCCGAACTCAATCTGGGGGACATCTTTCTGACGCAGGGCGACCTGGTCTTGGCCCAGGAATGCCTCGATGGGGTCTCTCGCTTGGTTCACGATCCGGCCACCAGCGAGCGGATGAAGTGGCGCTACACCCTCCACCTTTTTGCGAGCCTGGGGGAATTGTGGCTGGCTCGCGGCGATTTGACTACGGCAGGCACGTGTGCCGAGCAGTGTCTGGCGCTCGCCAGGCGCACGACTTCACGGAAGTATCTCGTCAAAGGGTGGCGGCTTATGGGCGAAATTGCCCTCCTCCGCCGCCAGTGGGACGAGGCGGATGCAGCGCTCCGGCAGGCCTTAACCATCGCGCAGGCGATCGGCAACCCGACGCAGCTGTGGAAGACCCGGCTCTCCTATGGTGCTCTCTACACCGCGACCCAGCAACCAGAGAGGGCTCAACAGATGTTGGACGCTGCCGACGATGTTCTCGATCGTGTCAAGGGCAGCCTGCGCGATCCAGGGCTGCGTGCCAGCTTCATTTCCCACTGACGCGCCGTGTCCTCTATCCGTAAGTATTGCGGATTGCATCAATTGGGTTCCAGGCGAATGGCATTAAGTTAGGAACAGCTAAAAGGGGAGGCTATAGTAAATTCAGATACTTGCACTTCAACAACTGCGCGATTTCGACTTTGTTTCGGGCTTAACTTAATGCGATTCGGCTCTCCCGTAACTTTCGTGCTCAGGCATTGGTCTATCAGGCAGCGTTCAGCATCCTCTGGTCGAGCGGCGGACGTTAACTCCAAATCGACCCACTACCCAAGGGACCATATCCTTGACGTGTTGAGGAAAAGTGGGGTACTGTCAGACGGAGAGTGAGCCACCAGGTTGAGTGGCCACATGGTGCCGTCTACCCTAGGCTTCATGGTATACTACAGCAGTTCTGAGAGGCGTATCACTTCTCTCGCAGAGGGAGAAGGAGTAAAAGCCTGTCATGGTTGGGACAGTTATCCTGAGCAGCCCTACGCAAGGAGAGATGGAGTGCCCGCTGCGTCGATGCATGTGCCATTACTCGATCTGACAGCTCAGTACGCGGCCATTGAAGCGGAAATTCGCCAGGCGATCGACGCGGTGCTGCAGAGTCAGCGCTTTGTCTTAGGGTCGAATGTCAGCACCTTTGAGACGGAAGTGGCACACTGTTGCCAGTCACCGCACGCCGTCGGCGTCGCCTCGGGAAGCGATGCGTTGTTGCTGGCCTTGATGGCCATCGGCATCGGCCAGGGTGATGAGGTCATCACGACGCCGTTCACCTTCTTCGCCACTGCAGCCGCCGTGGTCCGTCTGGGGGGTGTCCCGGTCTTCGTGGACATCGATCCGAGGACGTTCAACCTCGCCGTGGAGCAAGTAAAAAGCCGTATCACCTCGCGGACTAGGGCCACCATCCCGGTACATCTCTATGGCCAGTGTGCTGACATGGCTCCCTTGCTCGCCCTGGCCAGGGAACATGGTTTGACGGTGATCGAGGATGCGGCACAGGTCATCGGCGCTGAGTACCTGCTGCCGCAGGGCAGCCCCAACGGCGGCGATACCGCGGGCACCTGGGTTCGAGCCGGTGCCATGGGGGATCTGGGCTGTCTGTCGTTCTATCCCTCCAAGGCGTTGGGGGCTTATGGAGATGCCGGCATGGTGCTGGCACGCGACCCGACCCTGGCGGAGCGTGTGCGCACACTGCACACCCATGGAGAGTCGGCGAAATACCGCCATGACCTGGTCGGCGTCAACAGTCGCCTCGACGAGCTCCAGGCGGCGGTGCTGCGCGTGAAACTACGCTATCTCGACGACTGGATCGCCGCTCGGCAGGCCAGAGCGGCTCGCTACGACCAGCTGTTTCAGGAGGCCGGCTTGGCAGGCACGCCGGATACCTGGGATGACGGGCACCCAGTCGTGGTGCCGGTAGTCAACCCCTCTTGCACGCATATTTTCTACGTTTACGCCGTTCGCGCTCGCCAGCGTGACCGGCTGCGTGCTTATCTGTCCGAGCATGGGGTAGGCACGGAGGTCTATTATCCGTTGCCCTTGCATTTGCAGCCCTGCTTTGCGTCCCTAGGGTACCACAAGGGCGACTTCCCGGCAGCCGAGCAGGCGGCTGAGGAAGCCCTAGCCCTGCCCATGTATCCCGAGCTGAGCGAAGCGCAACAGATGTATGTGGTGCAACAGGTTGTCGACTTCTATCGCCAACTGACTTGAAAGATTTTGCAATTCCCTCGCGGCTTCGGTATAGTCAGGAGCACGATCGCCGGTCTTCCCTGGGCTTGATTCAGTCAATAACCCGATACCTTATGTATTCACCAGTATAGGAGTCTGGAATGGTGACGACTCCGGTAGCCCCTGGATGCAGCTTCCTGCGTCTATTGCCTGACTTCCTGGTGCTCATGCTCATCAGTCTCCTAGCCGCCCCCATGGCATGGACAGGAGAACCGGCAGCAGAGGCCCCGGTCAGCGGCGATTGGTTGATCAATCACATGTTGAGCGATCCCGAGCAGCTCAATCCTCTGACCAGCAACGACGCGGGCGCCAGCTCGCTCCTGGGCTACATCTTCGAAAGCCTGCTACAGCGTGATCCACACACGCTGGAATTACGCCCTCACTTGGCGCTCGCACGTCCCGAGATCTCCGAGGACAAACTCGAATATACGTTCAAAATTCGGCAGGATGTGCATTTCCAAGATGGTCGACCCCTCACCGGTGAGGATGTCCTGTTCACCATCAAGGCCATCAAATGCCCCCTAGTCAATGCCCCGTTTCAGCGGGTGTACTTCGAGTCGATCATCAATGCCGAGCTGCTCGATCCCTCGACCATCCGCTTCAAGGCCCGGGAACCCTATTTTCTGAATGAGAATGTCCTGGGGGGTATCGATGTGCTGCCACGTCACTATTACGATCCTGAAGATCTTTTGAAGGCGGTGACCGTGACGGAGCTGGCCGGTGACTACGCCAAACATGAGGAGTCGGTCCGCAAATTCGCTCAACACTTCAATCAAAACTTCGCACGCAATCCCATGGGCAGTGGACCCTATAAGTTCAAGAACTGGTCCACCGGCCAAGAAGTAGTGCTGGAGCGTGATCCAAATTATTGGGGCAACGGCAAGCCGGGGATCGATCAGGTCTACATCGATGTGCGCAAATCGCGCGTCATCAACAACATGGACGCGGCCCTCGTCAACCTAAAGGCCGGCAATCTCGATATGATGGGGCTGCAGCCCATACAATACCTGCGTCAAACGAGCGGCGCACGCTTCGAGAAGGACTACGAGAAATACATCTACTCGACCCCGAGCTATACATATATTGGCTGGAATAACCTCAATCCGATTTTCCAGGACCTGCGGGTACGCCAGGCCATGACCTATCTGACGAATCGTGAACAAATGGTGAAAACCATTCTGTTCGACCTCGGTCAGGTGGTCGATGGCCCGATTTATCGTTTCCGCCCGGAATACGATGAAAGCCTCTACAGCCATCCCTTTGACCCCCAAAAGGCACTTGCGCTGCTGCGCGAGGCGGGATGGAAGGATACCGATGGCGATGGGATTCTGGACAAAGAGATCGATGGCCAGCGCACGCCGTTTCGATTCGAAATCAAATTCAATACGGGCAACGACATCCGCAAAGGCGTCGCCCTGGCACTGCAGGATGAGCTCCGCAAGCATGGTATCGATGCCAATGTACGAGGCCTCGACTGGACGATTTTCCTGGATGAGGTACGTAATCAAAAGTTCGACGCGGTGATTCTCGGCTGGGCCATGAGTGTCACCGAGCCGGATGCCTATCAGGTGTGGCACTCCTCACAGGCGGAAAATAAAGGCTCCAACATGATTAGCTATAAGAACCCACGTGTGGACGCCATCTTAGAGGAGTACCGCCGGAGCTTCGATGCCAAGAAGCGTATCGAGCTGTACCACGAGTTCCAGCGCATCCTCAACGTTGAGCAACCGTATACCTTCCTCTTCATCCAGAAGGCGGTGACGGCGGTGAGCCGCCGCTTCCAGGGGGTAGAAGTGCTGCCGATCGGCAGGCTGCGACCGTCTGGATTGGTGGGTGCCGAAAGCGCAGCAGAAGTATACGGCGCAACTCACGCCATAGCAGGCCCAGGGCGATGATCGCGTATCTCATGCAACGTTTCCTCCTGATGATTCCCACCTTCTTCGGTATCACGCTGATCGCCTTTTCCATCATTCACTTAGCCCCTGGTGACCCCGCCGAGCTGCGCGCCGGTGGTGGGCTGGGAGCCGGTGCAGAAGGCGGACTGTCTACTGAGCGGCGTGGCGCGGTCGATCGGGCGTTACAGGAATGGCGCGCGCTGTATGGACTCGATAAGCCGCTGCATATGCAATACCTCATCTGGCTGAAGAATCTCTTCACCCTCGATTTTGGAATATCGTTCAAGGACAATCAGCCGGTGTGGGGCAAGATCGTAGAACGTCTCCCTGCCACCATCAAGCTCAATGTGCTCTCGACGGTGCTGGTGTATGTGGTGGCAATTCCGCTGGGCATTTATTCCGCTACCTATCAGTATTCCTTTGGCGATCAGCTGACCACGTTCGGCGCCTTCGTTTTGTTCGCCCTCCCCTCGTTTTGGGTCGGGACGATGGCCATCGTCTTTCTGGGCGGAGGCGATTTCTATTACTGGTTCCCGCCGGGGGGGCTACAGTCGGTCAATTACTCACCTGGGTGGTCGTGGTGGCAGCGGCTGGTTGATCAGTGCTGGCATCTCTGTTTACCGGTGCTCATGCTGTCGTATGGCGGATTTGCTGGCTTGTCCCGGTTTATGCGCAGCAGCATGTTGGAGAATCTCCGTCAGGATTTTGTCCTGGTGGCGCGTTCGAAAGGGTTGGCAGAGCGGGTGGTGATGTATAAGCATGTCCTGCGCAACTCTTTGATTCCCATTGTCACCATCATGGCCTCGATCATCCCGGGGTTGGTGGGCGGCAGTATCATCATCGAAACCCTGTTTTCGATCCCCGGCATCGGCCAGTTGAGTTACGAAGCGGTCTTGGCTCGAGATTATCCGATCATCATGGCAGTGTTTACCATCGGGTCCGTGTTAACCCTCTTGAGTATCTTGCTCTCGGACCTGCTGCTCTCGGTTGTCGATCCCCGCATCGCGTTCAGCCGGCGAGCGGTGTAAGGCCGTCAGCCATGCTGCCCAAACAACGGCTAATGCCAGCGCAAACGACGTCAGCGACGATGTCTCGATCTGGGGTGCTCCAGACCCCTGCGCCTGAGCTTGCGCAGAGCTTCTGGACGCGCGTGTGGCGGCAATTCAAGCGCAACTATCTGGCAGTGATGGGGCTTGGTGTGGTGTTAGGCCTCGTGGTGACGGCTCTGATGCGCCGACTTTCTGGCCAATGACAAGCCTCTCTACATAGTGTATAAGGACCAGACGTATTTTCCGGTTCCATATAGCTATTTGGTCAATCTCGGACTGACCCAGTGGCCGCTTGAACTGTTGAACGTCGACTACCGGTCGCTGGCTGCCGAGCGCGCCCTCTTCCCGCCCATTCCCTATCGCCCGAACCAGATCGATCTGACCAACCCATTTGCGCCTCCATCTGCTGAACATTGGCTTGGAACCGACCGCTTAGGGCGCGACGTCATGGCGGGAATCGTCCATGGTTCACGCTATTCACTGTCGATTGGCTTTGTCTCGGTGGGCATCGCCCTCGTCATTGGCGTGCTTCTGGGAGCTCTGGCTGGTTTCTTCGGCGGCTGGGTGGACCTCGTCATTTCGCGCCTCTTCGAGCTGATGTTGGCGATCCCGACCTTCCTCTTACTCATCACCATTGCCGCCTTCCTGAAGCCCAGCATCTTTTACACGATGATCATCATTGGGCTCACAGGGTGGGTGGGGATGGCTCGCTTCACCCGGAATGAGTTCTTAAAGGTGAGGAATCTGGATTATGTGACGGCGGCTACAGCCATTGGTTTGCCCGACCGCCGGATTATGTTTCGGCATATCTTGCCCAATGCGCTGGCACCAGTGCTCGTGTCGGTGGTACTGGGCATCGCCTCGGCCATTCTTGCAGAGTCCGGCCTCAGCTTCCTGGGCGTCGGTGTCCCTGCCGACACCGTCACCTGGGGGTCGATCCTCAACGAAGCCCGGAGTAACACCTTCGCCTGGTGGCTGGCTGTCTTCCCGGGCGCCGCTATCTTTGTGGCGGTAATTTCCTATTATATGGTTGGCGAAGGCCTACGCGACGCTCTTGACCCGCGACTGAAATAAATCGGGGATAGATCATGGGTCTCATGAAACGGCTCTGCTTCCTGGTAGCACTGATTTGGAGTCTGACTCCGTCGGCTGCCTTACCCATGACGTGGGGCGAAGTTCTGGAGCCCGCTCCTGGAGCTCCGCACGCCATCGGCTCCTATACGGCTGGGTGTGTACAGGGCGCCATTCCACTTCCTGATGCGGGACGTGGCTATCAGGTGATGCGGCCGCAGCGTCACCGATTTTTTGGTCATCCCCTACTCGTCCGTTACTTGCAAGAGTTAGGAGCGGCTACCAACCAGAAGGGCTTGGGAACGCTCCTCATTGGCGACCTCGGACAACCCCGCGGTGGCCCTATGCCCTTCGGCCATCGCAGTCATCAGATCGGTCTAGATGCAGATATCTGGTTTTGGTTACCGGGTGACGGCATAGTCATGACGGTTGCAGAGCGCGACACGATTGGGGCGCCGTCGATGCTCACCGCGGGTGGGAGAGCCATAGATACACAGCAGTGGTCCCCAAGGCAAGCAGAGGTGCTGCGGCTGGCGGTCGGATTCGACGTGGTGGCCCGCATCTTCGTCAATCCGGTCATCAAGAAGGACCTGTGCGAGCAGTTCCCTAGGGGGGCGTGGCTGCAAAAACTACGTCCGTGGTGGGGACATGACGACCACTTTCATGTGAGGCTGCGCTGCCCGGCCGGGCAGACCGCATGCCATGATCAGGACCCCCTCCCTACCGGCGATGGCTGTGGCGCTGAGCTCGCCTGGTGGTTTTCCGAAGAAGCACGTAAGCCCCAACCGCCGATCGATAGTGGGAAAGTTCCGTTGCCTGCCGCGTGTGAGGCTATCTTACGGAAATCGAGATGAGCCAAATTCAGTATAGCCACACCCGTAGACTGTGTTATTTGTTCCAAGCAGGGATCAGGGTGGACAACCGATCGCTCAAGAATACTGGGGAGGTCGCCTCATAGCGGGAGTTGTCAGCAGCAAGGCAATGGAGAACGATATGGCCACCACAGTGGCGCACATGACAAAAAGTGACCTGAGGGAAATGATTGCAACCATCATCAAGCAGAAGCTCATCGAACGGCTCGGCGACCCTGATGAAGGGTTGACCATCGAATAATAGGCTATATTATCTTAAGTTTACACTTTTTTTGTAAAGACAAGTTCTAGACTTTTTTCCTTGGCAGGGTGACTCGTTATGTTACATATGCTGCAACTGAAGAGCTTTTGGATGTGAATTATGACGGGCCTGTGCCTCCACGCCTGAGCAGTAGGCCCCCCTCCTCCGGTGGGTGGCTCACGTTTCTGCCCTCAGGATTGCGAGAGGGAAGAAGTGGGGGCGAATGCACCTGTACCAACGTTCCAGTGTTAATCCAACTCGCTTCGTTTTATCGCCGTAGTGGGTTGAGTGGGAGCCGTGGAGGGGTGGTGTCTTTGATAGGAAACGGTGTGTTCAAGGATTCGTACGGCAGTTAAGTGGCCTCTGATTCTCTCAAGAGCAGACCTGAGAGCTAGCAGGCGAACCTGTGTGAGAATGTTGACACCTTTTGTTATGCAAATACCTAACCCAGGTTTGGTATTTGTGGTACCCCCCCGCTAAGAGTGAAGGTAGTCATCCTCGCCCTGGCGTCATTTCCGGTAAGACATTTCTTTTTACCACCAACTCGAAGTGGGGACTACTGTCTACGTATTACCCCACTTCAGATCGACAGTGTTTTCGCACGACCCACGTCGAGGAATAAACGGCTCTCGAATTGATCGCAATTCGTCGGCAGGGAAATCTCCAAAATGTTTTCACTATGAGTATGTAGCTCGCGGAACCATCTTCTCTCTCAAACTTATCACAGAATAATCTCGTCAGGCGTCCGGTTGCACATCATCATTGGTCCACCTAGACATACGCCCCGGATTGCCAGGCCTTGGCTCTTTATCAGCCGTCGGCCTCTTAGGTTGCTGGACTTGTCAGTGGTGACGAAGGCATGCGGCAGCAGTCATTTTTTGTTCTTGATGGACCATTGGCCAAACAGATTGAGATGAATATCACCCAAAATGCGGAGGAGTAAAAGGGGAGTTTATCGCAGGTAGTGAGGACATCACCCTCACAGGACAAATTCTTTAAGCAACGGGGACGAAGATCCATATCCGCAAGGCGGGGGTCATTTGGCGAATGGCCCGCCTAGGGATACCTTCCGACTCCCGGCGATGATTTACCGGAAGTGACCTGTCTCTGACAGACAGACGTCTCCGCGCCCCGTTGTGCTTGTAAGCCTAATCCATCTGAGCAATCATGTCAACGATTTGTGATACAAGCTTTTTTCTCCTAAGTGGATGATAGGACGTCAGAAGTCGTGAGGGCTAGGGCTCCCTCTTTCACTAGGTTACCACGGTAGAGCCAAACATCAGTCAGATGACCGTTAGACATGCGTGTGTGTTGGGATCGTGAATATTGCTGTGGCGAGCGATGGGGGCGGAGATCCAAGTCCCATAGGCGGGGGTCATTTGGCGAATGGCCCGCTTGGGGATACCTTCCGGCCCGGTAAAGGTCACCATAGCTAGTGGTGGGAGAAAGCCTATGCCAAAGATCCGCATCCTCTTAGTCCATCATGAGGCGCTTATGCGAGCGTCGCTGCGGCTGCTCCTCGAGGCGCAGTCTGATATGGAAGTGGTGGGCGAGGCATCGAGTACGCATGCAGCTCTGGATGAGACCCTCGCAACGACCCCCGATGTCATCCTACTCGACTTGAGCCTGCCGGGGGCAAATGGCCTCCAGACCCTCGAACTGCTTCGCCGCGTATGCCGGCACACCCAGGTGGTCGTCCTCACCCTGTACCAGGAGGCTGCGTACGCACGGGCAGCCTTGGCGGCCGGGGGAGGTGCTTATGTCACCACCCATGCCGCGCCAGCCGACTTGATCGCCGCCATTCGCGCGGTGGTTCAGGGAGAGACCTTCGTCGATCCCACCGTGGCGAGCCCTTTACTACATGAGTTCCTCATGTCACAGACGCTCCAGACCGGAGTCAGCCCCAGGCAGCCTAAAAGCCTCTTGAGCCCGCGAGAGCGCGAGGTGCTTATCCAACTGGCGCAGGGGTACACGAGCCGACAGATCGCCGCGCAACTTCGTGTAAGTGTTAAGAGCGTGGAGACCTATCGCGCACGCATTGCCCAGAAGCTGGAACTGCGCAGTCGCGCCGACCTCATTCGGTATGCCCATGCAAGTGGCCTTCTGACTTCTGAGATGGTCGTGGGGCATTACCACGAGATATCCAGGGAGTGAATGGGGCCCATACAGCGCGGCGACGCGAATGCACGGGTGTGTCGTCTTTAGCTAGTGTCAGGTTTTCCCTTACGTGTTCCCTGCTATTTTGGGAACTTCCCTGACAGACAACGCCCCACAATTACGATACAAGAAAAAGGATGGGGCACGAGGTTCAAATGCCTCACCACCGTGATGTCACCATTGTTACAGACCTAGCATCCGCTTCGAGCACGCGTAAGATTGCAGCGACAGGGGCGAAGCCTAGGCAATTATTTAAGCGCATCGGATCAGCCATCGAAAGATCTGCTAAAGCAGGATAATGCCAGACCCAATGCCCGCACGCTACCCCCTGCTGGTGACTCTCCAAAATTGGCTGTTCTTTCGCTGCGCGGATTCGTTCCTTCAGCCGGGAGTGGCGCATACGGTCGCCTTCCAAACATGCGGTGACTGGCGCCCATGTTATCCCTCCAAATTCAACGTCCATGGCCTCTGCTGAGCGCACGCCCACCTGTTGGAACTTGAGTCTATTGTATAGGGAACAGGGAACCTGGATCATGAAGGAACATACACTGCGGAGATTGTCTCACGCGTGGGGCGGAAGTTTGGTCGCGTTGGCCTGTTGTGCCCTCTTCGGCGCTGGGTGTGCATCTGCACCGCAAGTCCGGGCGGTTCCTCCTGCGAGCCCTGCTCCCTCTCCAGCGGTATCCGAGATCAACAATGCTTTAGCCTCCGCGGCCATCGTGTCAACTGTCGCCTCAGATGACTACCGCTTGGGGGCCGAGGACCTGCTGGAGATCACGATTTTTAACATCCCTGAGGGTTTTAAGCATCTCAGGGAGGGGCGGGGCCCCTCCCTCGAAAGATAGACGTTCGGGTAAGCCAGGCAGGCATGATCACGCTGCCGCTGCTGGGCGACGTCTCGGCCGCAAGATTGACCACAGTGGACCTAGAGCGGTCACTGCGCAAGCGCTATGATGAATTTCTCCACGACCCGCAGGTAGGAGTGTACATCAAAGAGTATCGAGGCCAGCAGGTCTCGGTCATCGGCGCAGTAGGAACGCCAGGCATGTATCAGCTTACCGGCCCAAGAACTGTGGTGGATCTCCTATCCCTGGCGGGTGGGATTACGGAGAAAGCTGGCAGCCAGGTACACCTCTATCGCCAGAGTGCCGATGGGCGGCAGAGCTATGTGATCGATCTCTTATGCCCTGGCCAACAACCCTGGGCAGGTTAACATGCCAGTGCAGGCTGGAGATAAAATCAACGTCCCTGCTGGCTGGGACGTTTTTTGTCGATGGTGCTGTACATAAGCCAGGAGCCTATCCCCTCAGCCGGACGTATACGCTCACCCAGGCTTTAGTCGTCGCTGGAGGGGTAAACGATACCTTGGCAGCGTATAGCGACGTGTCTATCTTCCGCCATCGAAATATGGTGCTGAGCCTGACCGGATCCCCATCGACCTAAAAAGCATCTTTGCGGGTAAGGCTCAGGACCCATACGTTGAGGCTGAAGATGTCATTATCGTGCCCATCAGTACAGGCAAGTATATCGTAGAACGTTTTATTGGCAAGATCGGCGTGGGAGGGAGCATGTTCTGAGATGGCGAACGCTGCCGGTCATCATGGGGGTTGGCTGATCAACGTGACGATCCCCGAAGCACCATAGTTCAGGGTAATTAATGATTGTCAGGTCGGCTCGGTCCGTGGGTCAAATGGCTTCCTCGTGAAGGAGCGGTCCCCTCTGGAGCCCTTGTGAGAAGAATCGTCTCGAGCATGGTCGAGAAGGAATACGATGTGATTGTCGGACGTAATCTTCCTCTTGATCACCTGCTGGATGACATCTTCCGGTCCTCGCTTGCACTTCATACTATGAGCCATCGCATCGCCAGTGAACAAAGCCTAGCCTCGCTGCTCAATTTTCCCGAGACGGCAGATATCGAGACGTCCTCCGAGGGATATGCACGGCGTTTCTCTGGGGCAATTGGGTCCTGGCTCAACGTTCAGGAAGAGGCGACCCTGCGTTTGCTCGCCCCTTACCCTGGCGCACGGATTTTAGATGTCGGCGGGGGGCATGGGCAACTGACAAGTCCCCTCATCCGGAATGGCTTCCGAGTGACGGTCCTCGGAAGCGCTGATGTTTGCCAACTGCGCATCGAAAAATTTGTTGCTGAGAAGCGTTGTTCATTCAAAGTCGGAAATATCCTTGACCTTCCCTTTCCCAAGCAAGCCTTTGATATCGTGGTGAGTTACAGGCTATTGCCGCATGTCAGTCGATGGAACCGATTGGTGTCTGAATTAAGTCGAGTGGCAAAGACGGCGGTGATCGTGGATTATCCTGCGATCTGCAGCGTGAATTACCTCACCCCCTTTATCTTTCCGCTGAAGAAAACGCCTGGAGGGCAATACACGACCGTTCACCTGTTTTAAGGAAGCTGAATTGTTGGCTTTTGAGGCCAATAGCTTTGCGCGTGCTGAACTCTACCCAGAATTTTTCCTGCCCACGGTCCTGCACCGCGTCCTAAAAATGCCGAGGCTCTCCTCGGCGGCGGAAGCGATGTGCAGGCTGTCAGGAATGACCTCCCTCTTCGGCTCCCCGGTCATTTTAAAACTGGTCCGGGAAGGCACATGACCACATGGATATTTTGCTGCTTGCCCCCCATCCGTTCTATCAGGAACGCGGCACGCCAATCGCAGTGGACTTGATTGTAAGGGCACTGTCCGAGCGGGGAGACCGAGTGGATGTAGTGACTTACCACGAGGGCAGAAACATTGAGCAGAAACATGTGACGATTTACCGTATCCCTAAAATTCCATTCATTGCGGAAATCCGTCCTGGTTTTTCAGGGAAGAAGCTTCTTGCGACGTTCTCATGTCAATCCTAGTCATTTATCTCGTTGTTCGGAGGCGCTATCACATAGTTCATGCCGTAGAGGAGTCTGTCTTTATGGCGTTAATTCTGAAATGGATGTTCAAGATCCCATATATTTACGACATGGATTCATCGCTGCCTCAACAAATGGTAGAGAAGTATCCTTTCCTAGGCCGTCTGACGTTTTTATTAAATTCTTTCGAGAAGTTGGCCGTAAGAGGTTCGAAAGTTGTCGTGCCGGTCTGCGATGCTCTGGCCGATGTTGTCGCCAAGTATAAGCCCGAAAAGGTCGTGGTGCTTCACGACGTCCCCCTGTTGAGGGCCTCGACATGTCAGGATTGGCCCGATTTAAGGGCGGAGCTTGGAATCAGCGTACCAGATTGCTGTACGTAGGGAATCTTGAAGTTATCAAGGAATCGACCTACTTCTTCGAGAGTTTCGCCCTGACCCTGGAAAAGACGGATAGAGCTGATCTGGTGATCATCGGAGAGGCCGCGGACATCCGAAAATACCGACAGAAATCTTGTCAGCTCGGCATTTCCCGCAGGGTTCACTTTCCAGGTCCAAAGCCGGTGGAATATCTGATGGGATATCTCTCAACGGCGGATATCTTGGTATCTCCTCGAATCAAGGGGAAGAACACGCCGATGAAGCTGTATTCTTATCTCCAGAGCGGCAGGGCCGTCCTGGCCACAGCTCTCCCCACCCATACGCAGGTGATCGACAGCCGCACCGCCATGCTCGCCGAGCCGTCTCCAGAGGCGTTCTCGGGTGCGATGCTTCGCCTCATCCAAGAGGCCCATTTAAGAACGGCATTAGGGCTGGCCGGAAAACAGTTGGTTGAAGAAGGGTTCAGCCATATGGCGTTTCGCAAGAAACTACACGGCCTTATGCACTGGTTGGAGACAGAAGTTGCACGGGACGGTAAGCTCGCGGCCGGCACGGACAAACCCTCTGCGAAACGGCTGCGTGGGTAACGGTACATCGACTCCTCATTGCAAGGACCAATGACTGACGTGTCATGCAAAGAGACCTGCCAGCCTTAGCCGAATCCGCTTATGACCTATTAGTCGTCGGCGGTGGCATCCATGGTGCTTGCGTTGCATGGACTACTACCCCAGGGCTATCAGTAGCCCTCGTCGAGAAAAGAGATTTCTGTTCGGCCACCTCCGCCAACAGCCTGAAGATCATCCATGGTGGGTTCAGGTATCTACAGCACGCCGACTTCAAGCGCATGCGCGAATCGATCCGAGAGCGTACGTGCTTAATGCGGATCGCGCCGCATTCGGTTCACCCCCTTCCGGTGCTCATACCTACATACGGCTATGGGATGCGGGGCAGGGTGTTAGCCCTAGCGCTGACCCTCAACGACCTGATCGCGCATGATCGCAACTGCCTCGGAGATCCGCAGAAATGGATTCCCCGCGGCCGCTGATCTCTCAAGGTGAGTGTCTACCGCTGCTCGGGAAGATCCGCCAACAAGGTCTTACAGGCGGTGCGATCTTTTATGACGCCCAGGTCTACAATTCCGAACGGCTTGTCCTGGCGTTCCTTCACTCGGCTGTCAAGGCCGGGGCTAAACTAGCCAACTACCTCGAAGTAAGCGGGTTTCTCAAGGAGCGGGACCGCGTCATCGGAGTCCAGGCCACAGATTTCCTAACCGGCACTCAGTTCGATATTCGGGCTCGGATGGTGGTATGCACATGCGGCCCATGGGTGAATCGCGTTCTGGGTTTGCTAAAGGACTTATCGGGGCCCAGCTGCAGTCCGTTTCGCAAAAGCCTTCAACCTTGTCACCCGTCAACTCTTCCACACATATGCGCTGGGCATTTCTGGTGAGAATGCCTCGCGAGGTACCGGTGATTTAGGGAGTCAAGGGAGCGGCCTCCTCTTCGTTGCGCCGTGGCACAATCGGTCGTTAGTCGGTACGGCCTACGCTGCTTGCGATGAAAACCCGGATGCTTTCGGAGTCACCGAGAAAAGATGTGCGGAACTTTCTGAATCAAGTCAACCGGGCGTGTCCCGCAGCAAACCTTCGCGAGGAGGATGTCGCGCTGGTGCATGGGGGCTTGTCCCCATCTCCGGCTTTAACTGTGGGACGGGTCATGTACAGCTCGCTACACGCTATCAAATCCACGATTTCCTGGGCCAGGGGGTAAAGGGCATTGTATCGGTGGTGGGAGTGAAATACACGACGGCCAGGCACGTGGCTG
>CAVPRW010000043.1:0-30242 GCA_963707985.1 uncultured Nitrospinota bacterium
GGGAGGAGAAATCCTTTTTGAATGTATTCCCTACAAACGTTAGTATTCAGAGCCACCTCTGGCTCATGCCACCCAACAGCAGTGTAGACGTCATGCAATTTCGTTATCTTGGCATCCCCGTCCCCCGGATACAAGCTCAAGAGCGGTAGTCTCGCAGTTTGCGCATCAAGCTCTCCACCTGGTGCGTTGATCCACTTCGTGGCCTCTCAGCGCATCGGTGTCACTGTCGATCAACCGTGCCAACCCTGCCGCAGCTTGCCCAATTGCGCTTCGAGCGTTGGGTATTCTGACAAATCCGCTCGCCGCCAAAGCGATACGCATCGGTGCCCAAGCATCGATAATAGGCGTACGCCCGGGGTTTGCCCTTGCGGGCACTGGGACTGAGCCGTGTCCCATAGTACGCATAACCACAGTGCTGGCACTGCACTAGGCCCTGGAGCAGATAGAACGTCCCCGGCTGAGATTGCCGGGCGTGACGTTGATTGTCCCGCAATGGCTCCTGGACCGCCGCAAACGATCTCGGGCTCCACCATCGCCGGGACCGGAATCGTGATCCCACTCCGGCCTGGGGGACATCGACGGTCGAGATACGGCGCGCCGTGGCTGCAGCGGGCGCCCACGCTGCGTCCGCAGCCGCGGCCGCAGCGGGTCTTGTGCGGGTCTTCCCAAACGCAGCGGTCCCCATATAGGCAGGATTCTTCAACATGCCCCACACCGACACTGCGATCCCACATGGTCTTGCCGGTCCGGGTCACTTCGCCCGCCTGCGTGAGCCGCCGACAGACCTCGCCAATCGTCACGCGGTCACGGCCGACCCAGGCAAAGAGCTGGCGGACTACCTGGGCTTCCTCGGGCACCAGCTCATACCGGGCCTGCCCATGCCCCGCATACTTCGGGACTAGACGATACCCATAGGGCGCCCCGATGAGCACGTTCACGGTGCCGGCCAGGGCCGCGTGCAGCTTGCCGCGCCGATGGCGTTCGATCATCTTGGCGCGCTCATACTCGGCCATCATGCCCTGGACGTGCCACCGCAGGTCCGTCCTCTGGACTCCAGCCCAACTCCCAGTTCAAACAGCTGCCCTTCTCCCCCGACTCGCTGGAACTCGTCGACCAGCAGCACTTGGTCCGCATAGTTGCGGGCCAGTCGATCCGGTGAGTGCACAGAGGGCCGGTCCACCGCGCCAGCGGTCGCCAGATCGCGCAACCGCTCCAGCCCGGGCCGCACAAGGGTTGCCCCCAGCCTTCGTCGAGGCACTGCAGAGCCTCCGACCATGGGAGCCCGGCAGCGGCCGCTCGCGCAAGGCCACGACTTGGCTCGCCCCAGTGTGGGCCTCGGACGGTTGGGCCGACGAGACCCGGGCGTGCAGAGCGGCCTGGGTAGAGTTCATGAGACGGCTCTCCTCCCTCCTGGACCATTGTGTCCTCAACCGCCGGTCTCCCCATGGGCCGCTGGCGGTTATCCGCCCGGTCGAGCCTCGTCCGCTTCACGGGCGGCGCCAATGGGGCGCTGGGCCTGCGCTGCTCGGCATCGATGACTTGATAATATTTTTTCTCGTCCATGCAATGGGCTCCGGTGGTGTACCCACCTTTCTCACCGTGTCCCACGTTTCAGCCGGGCGAAGACCAGCGACAGCCTTCTGCGTGCCCTAGGCCACGAAACAATCCTTGACATAGGGGGAATGGTTGTCGGTGCCGTGCAGACGCCGCTCATTTGTGTCGTTGTCGGTGAAGAGCAGTTCCGGCGCGTCCTCGCAGCAGAGCTGGCGCTCACCATAGTGGTAATGTTCCAGTTCGATGATCGCGGCGTTTCGCAGGGGCTCTCCGGCGCTGAGGCGGGGGCGTCGCGCATCATACCCCCAGGACCATGTATTACGGAACCAGATCGTCGGTAGGAGGTCTAGCTCAGCGGTTTCAGGTCCGTGGTTGATGACCTGAATGCGGATCAGGATGTCTTCAGGGCTGCCTTTGGCGTACTCCACGAAGATATCAAAGTAACGATCGTCATCGAACACACCCGTGTCGAGCAGCTCATATTCCAGCACCTGTCGGCTGCGGCGGCGATTCTCTTCAACCAGCGGCACATACGGATACGCAGTCTGCGGATACTTGTAGAGAAACCTCATATACGAGTGCGTTGGCGTGGAGTCCAGATAGAAGTAATACTCTTTGACGTCCTCGCCGTGGTTCCCTTCGCTACCTGTGAGGCCAAAGAGTCGCTCCTTGAGAATGGTGTCGCGGCCATTCCAAAGCGCTACAGCAAAGCAAATGGCTTGATGGCGGTCGCAGATGCCACCGATACCGTCTTCCCCCCAGCGATAGGCTTTCGAGCGGGCGTGATCGTGCGGGAAATGGTTCCAGGCGTTGCCATGTGGACTATAATCCTCTCGCACTGTGCCCCAAGCCCGCTCGCTAAGCTATGGGCCCCAGCGTTTCCAGTGAGCGCTACGATGCTGGGATTCTTGGAGCCGCTGCTCTCCTCAGGGATGAGAACGTCTTGTCCTTCGCGTGAACGCGAGCGCCTACGTGGGCGCATGTTCTCTCCTTTCCTGTTATCGCTCGATCAGCTGCATGGCGCGCCCATCAGGATCGCGCACCAGCAGCCCAGCCGTGAATCCCGGTTGACTGTCGGCCAGAGCGATAAGGCTCGGCGACACGACAGCGAACGTCCCGGCCCGCAGTCGGTGGGCCACACTGGCGATATCACGTGTCACCAGCGTCATCTGCCAATGCATCAAATCATTGGCCCGCACGTCACTAGGCATTGGACGCCCATCACGCGGTGTCAAATACTCCAGAAACTCGATGCCGGGATCTTTGGCTGCCCTTTGTGTCATGTATACTCGATTATTGGCCTGCTCGCTGTCCTAAATCAAACCACACAAGGTGCGCGCACGTGATCTGCGGTGGCACATCCCCCGGCGCGTTGCGCTCCGCCTTTGACAAAGGGGGCCGGGGGGAATTTTTGCTAACGACGACATCCACAGGTGACCCAATGTCGTGGGGTGCCATTTAGGCCAATTTTTCTAGGAGATGATCCCCCACCCGCAGCGCATTGGCCATGATGGTCAAGGCCGGATTCACCGCGCCGCTGGACGGGAAGAAGCTGGCGTCGACGACATAGAGGTTGTCCACGTCGTGCGTCTTACAGGTGACTTGGAGATTGCCATCAACACCGAGTTGATAGTGCCCATCTAATGTCGTCCCACCACGCCCGAGCTGTTGGCCAGACCGTTGGGGTGTCTGTCGTTGGCTGAACGCAGTAGCAGAGCGGCTGAGTTAATAGCCCCACGCGACACGACGACGATGTCGGCGGAATAGACTTCCTGCTGGCCACCGCGCTCCACATGGACGGCAGTCACCTCTTGCCCGGAAGTATTGGTTGCCAGCCGCGATATGTGAGCGTTGGTCAGCAAGGTGACATTTGGATGCTGCAATGCGGGCTCTACCCCACCTACCTGGGCGTCCGCTGATGATCAGGTCATAATGCTGCATCTGAGGCATGGTCGTCTCCCTCGCCCTAGATCTATTTGGGGGGGGTCAACGGCGCTGTGGCAAAGTTCACGCCAAAGCGGCGGCACCAGATCGTCACCGATTGATACTGACTGAGGTCGATGTTGGTGGGAACCTCGTAATTTTGATCGCCTTGGTTCCCTTTCATAGCCCCGAGATCGATAAAGCCAGCTCGGGTCACGGTTTCATTGTCTGAGGCATCCTTGGCGGCGACCAGGTAGACACGTACGTCCGGCCCGTTGGAGGTCTCGAACGTGGTGAAGCGCACGAGGCGTTTGCCATCGCCCAGTTGATGGATGGTTGCCACCCCACTCGTTTCATGGGAAACACTGTGGAAACGGCCGGTGGCCAGCACTGACGTCTGGGGGTCTCTTGCCGCGCTAGCAATGGAGGCACTCGCGGGCAGTGTCTCGTTGACTGTTTTGTTGATAAAGATCAACTCCGGGCGGAAGAGATACCACCCAACGGCTCCCACCACGACAACGATTGACCCGATGATCAGCTTAGGTTTTAACATCTGTCAACCTCCTTTTCGAAGCTCATACCATGTCTTGGAAAAGCGCTCACACCGTGTGGCGCCTCCAGTGATCTCGCCTTTCGACGGTATAACAACTGCCGCGGAAAAAGGTTCCCGCGTTCCTTCCAAGGAATTACAACCCCAGACCTCACTGGGCATAGGCGCCCGGAGCGGGGGAGTGACAGTGGGTAATGGCAGGCTCCGCTGCGGGGAGACCGGGTCAAGAAGCGTGTTGTGGGGGATGGCTGAACGGGGGGGGCGACGGGCCAGTTTACCCAAGTAGGCGGAGGCCGAAGATACCAATGACGATGAGGAGAATACAGCCTAGCCTTAATGCTTCCAGAGGCTCAGCGAAAAGGACAATGCCCAGGATTGCGGTCCCGACGGTACCTATGCCAGTCCAGACAGCGTATGCTGTCCCGATTGGCAACGTTTTCAGCGCGTGTGCCAGTAGTATGAAACTCAATGCCATACAGACCACCGTAGCCACGGTTGGCCACAGCCGTGTGAAGCCGTAGGTATACTTTAGGCCAATCGCCCAGCTAACTTCGAAGAACCCTGCCACCAACAATGCCAGCCACGCCACGTCGAATGCCCCTCAGCTTCCCATGCCTGTCACGAATACAGTGCCCCACGACGGGGTCATTATAGCTGAAAGACCAGGAGCTCAGGCGAAGCGAAGCAAGAGCGTCAACATAAAGCCGACCGGCGTGGCGAACTACGTCAAAATTTCCGCAATGAGAGTGGGGAGTGACGCTGATTTTACCCGATGGTTACCCCCTCGAATAGGTTAGCCAAGGGCGCGGCACTGTGGTGTTGTTGTGGTCGTAGCGGTCCGCGTCAGCATAGATTGCCAGCGGTCGATAGCACTGTATGTATACTTCAGGTGTATGTCGGTGCCGCCGAACCACGCGAGGAGTTGGGGCTGGAGCGCGACGTGACGACGCTTGGAGCAGATCCGACTGGTCGGTTGCCGCCCGGCCTGCCCGTGTAGCATCATGCCTCTCACGGGCTCCCCCCCGGCATGTAGCGCTCTCCTGGTCGTGGCCGAGCAGCGTACCACCCTAAATCCGGATCGTGCTCGTTCCCAGCCATCTCGCGGATGAGCTTCCTGAGAATCGCGTCGGCGAAGGTCTCGTAGCTCTCCGCCGCGATGACGAATGCGCCCGGGCCGCCGATCACATGGCCTGAGAAATAGCGTTCGAGATCGGGTTCCAGCGCCAGGATCGGTAAGCCATTGATGATGATGCCGGCGCGCACCGCGTCGTCGCGGGCTCCCGCGGCTGGCCGGCCACGGTTGTTGAAGCCGTCGCCGGAAACGTCGATGACGCGGCGTGTCCCCTTGAACTGGCTCTCCAGTATCAGCGGCACGGCATAGTCGATGAGGCCACTGATTGAGGTCCCGCCACTGAAGAGCTGGCGCGGCGTGGCCGCAATCGCGGCGGCAAACGCATGCGCCGTCTGCTCATCCTTGATCAAGGTCCACGGCAGCACCTGGATCTGGAGCGCTGGGCCGGTCCATTGCACCATGGTGACCGCAATCGCCTGCGTGGCACCCGACTGGATCGCGCGCAGCACGCGCAGATCGCGGAATGCTGCCACATAGCCCTGCTGCTGCAGCTCGAAGCGCCGCTGGTCGACGCTACCCGAAGCGTCGACCGCCAGCACCAACTGCAAGTCGACTGCGGTCTGGGTGAACGCTGGCGTGCAGACGCTGCAGGCCAGCAACATCGCGGCCGCGAAGCGGATGGCGTCAAGAGCCGAAATCAGGTGCATAGGTGGTCACCAATCGACGCGCCATAACAAGATGCAACAACACACGGTCTGCAACTCATCCTTAACCCCTGACAGGGGGAGAGAAGCGCGCTCCCCCACTTTCCCACGCCTTCCTGAGACCTTCCTCCCGTGGGATATCGACACTCTCTACCCTATCCCATCTTAAGGCACCTGTCCAGGCCGTCCACTGGGGGTAGGTCTCGAAGCCCGAATGGGCGCGGACTTCCTCGACGGTCACTTGGACCGCCCAGCGCGCATCACCATCCACGACAAGATTTACGCTGGCGTGGCCTGCAGGTCCGCAGGGTGATGAGCCATCCAAGGAGAATCCGACTGCCCTGGAGGGTCGACCATGTGGCGCGGTTGAACACCCGATGGTTGTTCGTAAAGCGGCACTCCGTGGCCAACCCCGTTGCCCGTAAAGCAGCCATCACGGTGCAAGCCCCAGGCGTGGGTATGGCCCCCAGGAGTCAGACCTGTGCATGCAACCCGACACATTCGACGTTCTGGGCTTCGCGCACATCTGCGAGCCGCACCGGAAGACCAGCGACTGTATCGTCCGCCGCGAGACGGCGCGCAAGCGCATGGTGACCCAGCTGAAGGGGCTGCACCAGCAGATGCGGCTGCTCCGCCTCCGCAGTCAGTGGCAACCGTGACCGGACAAGGCGGATCGGACACATCAAGGCACACCTCATGGCGGGGCATAGCCCCCACAGCAGCCAGCCAAAAGCAGCAGCGGTTTGGTAACCTCCCCGAGCGGTTCACTGCGGCCCGGCTGCACGAGTGCTGGCCCGCCATCAACAAACATGCTGCGTACGGCGTGGACCGGGTCAGCGCCGAGGATGACGCACAGCACCTCGCGAAAACCATGTGGGACCTCGTCGACAGATTGACAAGGCAGACCGACCGCGCGACACTGGTGCGACGCCACGATATCCCGACAGGTGAGGGCCGCATGCGCCCCTTGAGGATACCCGCCATGGAAGCGCCGACAGAGAGTTAAGCAACGGAGTCGCAGCTCGCAGAAGGCAGCGACGTCGAGGCGAGCAGGGAACCACATACGCATGACAGTACCCCTTTCTAGGGCGTACAGCAACGCTGTCATCCCCTTGGGAAAGTGTCGGCCACGTGTAATTCACGGAGCATGGCTTGTTTCTTGCTCTGATGACCATGCATCCGCCGGAGAATGTCGTCCAAGGCCTGCATTGCCTCGACGATGTATGGCCCCTTGTTGAGCATGACGCACTCGGCGCGGTGTCCCATGGCTGCGTCGGTGATCTCGGCCCGCGACGGCAGCCCTTCCTTGGCGAGGCTCTCCAACACCTGGGTGGCCCAGATGACCGGGACATGAGCCGCCTCGCAGAGCCATAACATCTCCTCCTGCACTTCAGCCATGCGCTCGAAGCCACATTCCACCGCCAAGTCGCCGCGGGCGATCATCACTCCGCAACATGGAGCTTTCATGGCCGCCAACAGCAGCGCTGGAAGGTTCTCAAAACCGCGCCGTGTCTCAATCTTCAAGACGATGGCCGGTCGCCGATCGCCCACGCGGGCGAGGTGTTCCTGAAGTGTGTACACGTCCTCGACCCGATGGGCGAAGGATAGGGCGATCATATCTGCATGGTGGCTCATGAACGCCACATCCTCGAGGTCTTTGGCGGTCATGGCGGACAGACTAAGCGAGCTCTCGGGGAAGTTGATGCCCTTATCACTGCCCAGCTTGGCTCCCCTCGCTCGCGTCTGGGTGATACGGACGTGTATACCGTCGCTATCGCCTTGCTCGATCAAGCCGCCGATCTTGCCGTCATCAAACCAGATGGGCTCGCCCACGCGTACGTCATCGAAGACTTCCGGAGCTGTACAGGCGATCGTTGCCGGACTGAGGACTTCTCCACCACGACCTAGGCGTGCGGGCTGGCCGGGCTCGATCCTCCGGGTCACGATCAGCACATCGCCCTGTTTCAGGGAGAGCGCTTGTTCTCGCGTTGGGAGATCGCCTACGGGCGCTGTTTTCCTCTTGCGGTGACGACAGAGGACGGTGCCAGGGACGACATAGGCCGTTTTGTGGGCCTCCGCCCAGCACCCGTCGGTGGTCACGTCCACGACTTGCAGGGTTCGGAAGGCACCACGCGCATCGGTATACTCGAGGCGATCCCCCACCCTCAGCCCCTCCAACCAGTCCCCAGGGACGGGTAGGCAGGCATCGGCCGTCGACGGGGACGGTCGAGGCGAATCCTGAGCCGAGAGCCAGACGCGGGCGGGTCGAATCGCTCGACCGAACCCGTCCCTCTGGGGGCGGAACTTGATCACGGCCGGACGGGGCTCCAAGGGGCCGGTGCGGATTTTGGGACCGGCTACATCCATCAGAATACGGCATGAGCGGTGCGTCGCCTGCTCAGCTCGCCGCAGGTGCTCGATCATCTGCGACCAGGCCAGGGCATCGTCGTGGGCGCAGTTGATGCGCATGCAATCCATGCCGGCCGCCAGCAGACTATGCACAAGGGTATAATCCCCTGCCGCTTCGCTGGGCATCGTGACCATAATGCGTACGCTGCGCCCCGGGGGCATCGGCCCGAGCAAGGCTTCCGTGTGTTCGTCCAGCCGACGCGGGCCAGCCGTGAAATCCAGCCCAGCCGGCTCCTGGGGAGGTCGCTGCCAGGGGCGTTGCACCATGTGGTGCAACGCTGTCAGGACCGCGTCGAGGGTAGCCAGGACGTGGGACTCTGCCCGCCCCAGCGAGGAGAGTCCCAGCATGGCCAACTGCCCCTGCAACGGTCGTACATCTCTCCGACGCAGGGCGAGGTAATGCAACAGATTGCGGGCACTCTCCCGGTAATTCGGGTGCAGCTGAGCCAAGGATGCCTCGGACGTTGTGGCTAGGTGAACCATGTCATCGCGAATCGCGCCTAATTGGCTGATCAGGTCCTCGACCTCGGCCTGCCGTAGTCGGGACTCGTTGGCGGGCTGTCCGGTGTTCACGCGAGCTCGTTTCATGAGGGTGGCTCCAACAAGAGGGTGTCAGATAGTGGACTCGGTTCGTGAGTTATCCTAACGGGTGCTGGATCCCTATGCCCGTGCTCCAGGTGCCGCACAGCGACCTCCTCGAAGCGTTACCCCGTGAACGACTGCCGGCGAGGGCAGCGAGGCCAAGCTCGGGCACATGGACGCGGCCTGTGTGCCGCAGGTGGTCTGTGCTGTTGCTACTTTGCCGGCGCATGGGACCGGCGACGTGTGAGCTCCATCAGGGTGGCGTGTGTTCCCATGGCTTCGCGCGCCTCGCTGGAGGGCTCCGACAGTAATTGAGCGTAACGGCCATCGCTATTGAGGATCCAGGCCTGACGCTGGTCACGTAAACAGATGTCGAGGATTTCCCAAAGCCGCTCTTTTGGGCTGAGGGCGGTCACAGGCGTCACCACTTCCACACGCTTGGAGAGATTGCGGAACATCCAGTCCGCTGAGCCGATGTAAAATTCACCATCGAGGGGATCTTCGTGGCCAGCGGCGAAATGGAAGAGTCGCGAGTGTTCGAGAAAGCGTCCAACGATCGAACGCACGCGAATGCCTTCGCTGCGGTTGGGGATGCCAGGCCGGAGACAACAGAGCCCGCGGATCACCAGATCAACCGGTACGCCTTCACAACCCGCCTCACAGAGCGACGCGATCATCTCAGGGTCCTCGAGCTGGTTCATCTTGGCCACAATGCGGGCCGGGCGCCCAGCCCTCTGGTTTTCCATCTCGCGCTTGATCAGTTCCAGGAACCGGACTCGCATGGTCGAAGGCGCCACCAAGAGCTGGTCACAATGGGGGGCGTGCGCGTGTCCGGTCAGGTAGTGAAATAGGTTGACGACGTCACGTGTGAGCGCTGGATCACATGTGAAGAGGCCCACATCGGTATAGAGCCTGGCGGTCCGCACATGGTAATTGCCGGTACCGATGTGCGCGTAACTGCGCAGCCCGGATGGCTCCTGGCGCACGACCAGAGCGGTCTTGGCATGTGTCTTCAAGCCGCGTACCCCAAAGATCACATGAGCGCCAGCTCGTTCTAGCTCCGCAGCCCAATGCAGATTGCGCTCTTCGTCGAAGCGGGCTTTGAGCTCAATGACGCACGCGACTTGTTTGCCTGTTTCGGCCGCTTTGATCAACGATCTGACAAAGGGGGTGTCATCGCCTACGCGATAGACCGTCATCTTGATCGCGACGGTCAGCGGATCATTTGCGGCCGCGCGGATGAAGCGGTCCACGCTGGCATCGAAGCTGTCGTACGGGTGGTGCACGAGCAGGTCATGGGCCTGAACGACGGCCAAAATGTCGGTGTTGCCGTTGGCCAGCGCGGGCGATGTGATCGGACTCCAGGCGGGGTCTCGAAGCTCGGGGTGGGGCAGGCCGCCAATTTCGAAGAGCGTGGTGAAGTCGACCTCGTCTGGCATGTCGTAGATGTCCACCGGTAAAAGGTCAAAGCGCGTCCGCAGCAGTTCACGGACGGCGGGATCGGCACCTGCAGCAAACTCCAAACGCACCACAGGCTCGTAACGCCGTTGCCGGATTTGTTCCTTCACCAACTCGCTCACCGCGGTATCCGAGCGGTCATCGATCTCGACCTCTGCGTCCCGCGTCAACCTCATGAGTGTCGTGGTCGTGAGCTCCATGCCATTGTATAGCTTGTACGCATTCCCACGCACAACCTCGTGAAGTGGCACGAACAGGCTTTGGCCCGCCTCCACATCGGCCTGTAGGGGGATCCATTGCCGCACCACGGATGGCACCTTGATGCGGGCATGCATACGCTCGGCGCGATCCGGATCATACAAGAGAAAAACCAGGGAGGTCGAGAGATTCGAAAGAAACGGAAAGGGGTGGGCGGGGTCGATGACCAGGGGCGTCAGGGCCGGCGAGATCTGGGCATCGAAAAATTGGTCGGCCTCCAGTTGTTGCGCGGCCGTCAACTCGTCCCAGCGACGCAGATGGATCCCGTGGTGTGCCAAGGCTGGCACGATGCTGCCCCGAAAACACTCTGCCTGCTGCTGGAGCATCGGCAGCAGTTTGGCCCGAATCTGCTCTATGAGCCCAAGCCGTTCCGGGGTCAGCGTCTCACGCAGGACGGCGATCCGTTTCATGAAGAACTCATCGAGGTTGGCGGTAAAGATCGCCAGGAATTTGGCGCGCTCGAGCAATGGCGTACGCTCGTCAAGCGCTTCAGCCAAGACACGTTCGTTAAAGTCAAGCCAGCTCAGGTCCCGATCGATCCAGACATCCGATAGTGCGGGAGAAATAGGCGTGTCGAGGACACCTTCGTCGCCAACAGACACGCTTGCTCGTGCGGCGCTCATGTCATGCTCCTCGTGCAGGGCTATGGTTCAGGGAGGTGTAGTGGCCGTCGCGGCGTGAGGTCGATGATACGCCCTTGTCTTGCCGGCGTGGCGTAGAGTGACCCAGATCGGTTCGGCGGTTGGGGCGGTGTCTTCACTTGCGGGGTCGACCAGATAACCCCCGATCGGGGCAGCAAAACCGCTGAGGTTCGAGGTAAATGGGCTGGCGATCAAGTGAAACGTATTGGCGCTGATATCATTTGCCGCCGCCGTCGAGCCGGTGGCGATGGCGATATGGCCGGGAGCGGTGAGCGAGGGCGACACGGTGATGTTGCGAAGGGCTGTGATGCCTCGACTTTGCAACAACCCTAGCCCTTTGGTTCGACTGATCGCGCCGCTGGCCAGGTATTGATGCACGAGCCATGGTGTGGCCCCATCCAGGGAGATGACAATGACCTTCGGTGCGGCCAAGGCCGCGGTCGCCAGTAGCAGACACGTGAGCAGGCCGGCGAACACTGGTATGCGCCCGGTAAGAAAGAATAAACGACAAGGAACAAGCGTTTCATGTATGGTTCGGTTCATCGTGAGGACTCCTGGAGATCAGTGGTGGTGTGCATCCTCGACAGTTTCCAACCGGACCCACGCTATAGAATGAACATGACGAGCAAGAAGCGGTGGCGTAAAAAGCAAATAAACAGGCAGTGAATTGGCCGCGCAACAATGGGATTCAAGCACCCTCGCGCGCATGGGCTCGTCGCCGCCATGTGCAGGGAAAAGTATGGCAATGCCATGTTATCGATACATGGCGGTTTGGTTAACTCCTGGTTACAGACTCGCCCGACTACTGAATCACCACCCCTGGGCCGGGCTGCTGTATGGGTGAGAACAGCCCGGCGAGTGAAAGGGCAGGCATAGGCTGAATTGCACCCCACGGTATAGGGACACTGCAGATAATGGCCGCGCACAGGGGCCTCGATGTTACACACAATTCATCTGGCCACTGCCCATTTGTCATCTTGAGGCCGTATGCTGAGGCAGTATCAGGATCGGTTGCGTGCAGAAGGCACAGGAGAAACGTGAGCACGCAGGCGGGTGCGTTACGCTGACGGCGGTTGCCATTCCCGATGATGCGAGGTGAGTAAGCGCCACTTGAAAGGAGCGATCATGATGCGCATGCTGGTTGCCACCGATTTCTCGGAACTTTCGCTCGCGGCGCTTGGGTACGCGAGGGCATTGACCTATGCCATGAAGGGAGAAGTCATCTTGTGCCATGTGGTGGAGGACGAGCCCGTTCGCCGTTATGTGGTGGGATGGCAACCCGAGGCTCCGTCGTATTGGGCGGACCTTAGGGCCGAGGCCCTTCGTCCTCAGATGCCGTCACAGGTCATCTATCACGACCTGTGCGAGGAAGCGCAGTGGAAGCTCTCAGCTTTGCTGCCATCAGTAGGGCACGATCGCTTTCGGACGTTGGTCGTGGTCGGTAAGGCTTGTGAGGAAATCGTCAGAGTTGCCAGAGATCGGGAAATCGATCTCATCATACTGGGCGGACGTAGTAGAACCAGCCTGACTGGCTTCTTCCGTCGAAACCTCGCCGAGCGGGTGGCCCGTCGGGTGGCTATTCCAGTGATCACGGTATGGAATTCGTGCCATGTCATCTCCGATCAAGAGTGGGTAAGCGATAGCCTACTCTGGGGATGGCCCGATGAGCCTCGGACTGGAAAGGAGGCAGGTGAGAGGAAATCCAAAGCGAGGCTGACACGAGTGTCATCGGGCGTCTGATGTATCAAACAGGCGACTGGTGCCGGGGACACACGTTTGTGTCTGTGCAGAGGCCTATGCTCCGCGGTGGTGGTCGATCCGGCATGATCGCTGGCTGAGCTCGGATTCATTCGTGGAGGTCTTCATTAATCTGCCGCACCTGGGCTCAAGAGCAGTGTGAGCAGGGTGTGAATGTTTCGCCACTGACTGGGCTCAGCTGCCCGTATCTTGTCCGCGCGGCCACGCTCCAGGTGCAAGTGCAGAGGAAACTTTGATGAGACAGAGCTCTATTTCACCCAAGGCCTGACGCAGCCAAGTCTGCTCCGCCCGGCTCAGATGTGCCGCATGCTCCTTGGCAAAACGCTGCAGTCGTTGATAGAGCTCCTCTGCAGACTTGTAGAGAGGTTCCGTCGCCTCCCTGTGATGACTTCCGGCATGACCTCGCGCGCCTAGGGCTCGGCGTTGAACCCGGCTCACGAGTCAGCATCCTCTGTGGCTCCGAGAAAGGTATGTGGCATTGGTTACTCACCTCGCATCGTCGTTTCGGAGTATGGATACCTCCTCTCCTCTTACTGCGCTCGCTCATGTAGACCCACCTGGTTAACGCCAAGCACTGAGCCTGTTCCACCAAACATCGAACCCGTCATGCTTCTATTGACTCGGGATTGTGCGGAGCACAGTGTGAGAGTTGGCAATGGAACATAGCCGACTTGTATGACCAGGTTGGCATTCTCTGGATCGAGGTAAAAATCTGTAAACGCCTTTACCTCTGGACGCGTTGCCGCAGACTGTTTGACATAGAACTGGTTGCGAGTTTCGCACATTGGCCTATGCTATTGTAGTATTTGGAGAAACCTAATTCAGGAGGTAGGGTCCACACGCGGCACACGAGGCCAGTAAAACCATGGGCACACGAGGAAAACCCGCTGCAACCACGCCGATTCCTGTCCAACTCTCCGCACCGGAGTTCGAGGCATTTATCTTCCCGCACCTCTCGATGCCCAAGCGCGGGCCGAAGTGCAAACTGGGCTATCACCACGTCTTTAATCTCATCTTATGGGTCCTCTACACGGGGATGCAGTGGAAGTGCCTGCCCGTGCCGAAAGACCCCGCCGGGAAACCGGCCATTCACTATACCACCGTCTACAAAGTCTTCGCCAAATGGGCCGATGATGGGTCGCTCTGGCAGGCATTCATCGCCAGTGTGCGGCATCTGGCGGACGCAGAAGCACCTTGATCTCAGCGTGCTCCATGGCGACGGGACCAACACCGTGGCCAAAAAAGGGGGGATGGGATCGGGTATTCGGGGTACAAACACCAGAAGGGCGAGAAGGTCATCGCGATCACGGACAACCATGGCTATGTCTTAGCTCCCGTCCCCGTGGCTCCCGTCAATGAAACGGATATGGTGCTCCTTCCCGAGGGTCTGAAAGCCTTGAAGCAGGTGGCCAAAGAGGTCGGGTTGGACCTCAGAGGCGCCTATCTCAACCTCGATGGCGGCTTTGATTCCAGACACAATCGGAAGCTGATCTTCAATGCGGGCATGATCCCCAACATCAAAGAGAATCCGCGTCATCGCAAGACCACCAAGCGCGGACGCAAGCGGCTTCTTCAATGAAGCGATCCATGCGTTACGCATGCGTGTCGAGCGGACCTTTGCGTGGGAAGATAAGTTCAAGCGGCTGCTGCTACGCTTTGAACGCATCCAGCAACGGCACTACGGGATGAAGTTGATGGCGTATACGTTGATTAACCTACGAGAGTTCTGCGGTGTCTAAAACTCGCAACCAGTTAATAGATAAAAATGGGGCGCGAAAGTGGCTGATAGCTGGAATCAGCCACGGTTTGTGGGCTTGGCAACACGCAACCATAACCACTGTCAACGGCTACGGTCTTGAGCCGATCGCGATTGCCGAGGTAATAGGCATAACCAAAGTAACCCAGCCCATAGGTATGCGAAGCCACTCCATCGACGAGGACGACGTCATCTTCGCTCGCCGTGTAGTCGCTGCGGCTTGTACCTTCCGCCCCAATGATTGCCAGTGTGAAATAGTCGAAGGTTCCAGAATCACGTCCAGGGCCATACAGCAGCAGGGGTTGATTGGGAAAGGAGGGGCGAACTTGGTTCCAATGCGTCACCTTCCCCTGAGCCGCAGGCTCCCACATGCTTTTCAATTCGGCAACAGTCAGGCAATTGACCAGGGTGTTTTGCGGGTGGACGACGACGGACAGGCTATCAAAGGCCATAGGCAGTTCAAAATAGTCGATGTTATGGGTCTTGCACAGTTGGACTTCCGTGGCATTGATAGGGCGCGACGCACCTGTGATGTCCGTCTCGCCCACGCAGAACTTTTTGAATCGCCGTCATTTTGAAGAAGTCGATGACCTGCCCTCGCTCTTTGGTGCCGGTCAATGCCGCCTGTGCCGACACCAGGCGATACGTCAGACGCTCGTAGACTTCTTGAGAGTCGCCGTCCGTTAGCTATTGTGCGCTCCCCTGGGATACGGAACCGAGTGGTAGTTGTGCCACATCGAGCACGCCATCAGCACACAGGAAATTGGCCACGAACGCGACAGCACAGAGCCACGGCAGCATGCTTTGTCGAAGCCTCTGCGGAATGCACATGGAGTCCCCTCAGGAGCAGTATCATGGCTGTCTTTCCCGAGCTGAAACTTACAGGGCTTCCATTAGAGAGTCATTTTTCTTCCCGACCACGAGCTGGTGACGGCAGTAATGCCTTATTGAGGGTAAAGTAGCGAGGTGTATAGGCCATGAGATCGGTCAAGGGATCAGTAATGATCTTGACAAACCAGATCATCGAGCTGCGGATGTTATGCTTCCACACGAGGTAGACCACCCGCCCCAAGACCACCGCCGCCGTCCATAAAAACCAATGCTCCGCAATCACCGCTATCGTCGCAGGGAGAGCCACGACACTCAAGGAACCGGCACTTACCAAATGGATAAGGGGAATAAAAAGTACCCAGCCAGGATCAGCGTCTTGTTACGAGTATGAAATCCCAGGAGCAATTTTTCCTTGTCATGACAGGGGGTCTCGAGAATCGCATGACCAAATTGCCGCAGGAAAAAGGCGGCCAAACCGATGCACATCGCCCTGGTGAGATCCCAAAACGCGAGAAAATAACAACAGATGAGCACGCTGGAACTAATGACCGTCGGTTCGCTCATTTTTGCTCTAAGGTGTTGAAAATATTGAGGACCGACCCTCAAAAAAACAGTTTCAGGTAACCCGAAAACCCTTGAAATTATCACGGGTTACGACAAATGAGCGAACCGTGGGTAATGATGTGAAAGAATTGATTCATCACATTGCTATGCGAGGCGTGATGGTCGTCTTGCTTTGCGTCGCATCACCTCTGCATAAAAGCTCTTCAGGGGTTTGGGCACCTGTACAAGACTGCCCAACATTTCCCGCATCAGACGCAGGCGCATTCTCTTATCCCTCCCTGGATGTTCTTCCGCATTCAACCACCAGCCATCGCTCTTCATCTTTTGCGCCGCATTGAGCAGCTTTATCTGCAATTCCCGATAGTCTTCTGCCGTAAAATCCAGGCTGCTCAGACATCGGCCGGTGCCGACCCAACTCAGCGTCACCCCCTCAGCGCGCAGGTAGTACTGCAGCAGCCAGTTGTAGCGACTCGGTTCCTTAAAGAGCACGGTCCATACGGTAGCGAGGTGCACCACCCGCAGGGGCAGTGATAAGGCGACGAGTTGGTGATTGGTCGCGTCTACCCATGGCGCGCAGCGCTGGTTCGCCTCGTCATAGAGCTGCGCCGTCGCCGGCTGTATCACCCAGCGTAAGAATTCGTTCATGGCCCCCATCACCACCGGGTGCGCGGAAAACGTCCCAATCACATACGCAATGCGCATAGGACGCTCTGGATCAAAACGCCGCATGAGCTCCTTCTTGCCGCACACCACGCCAATGGGCATGCCACCGGCAACCGTTTTCCCATAGACGACCATATCCGCCTGCACGCCAAAGTATTCCTGTGCTCCGCCAGGAGCGAGGCGAAAGCCGGTATACACTTCGTCGAAGATCAACGGAATATCACAGGCGCTGCACACCTCGCGCAATTGGTGCAGCCACTGGGCATACTGGCGGACGTTGAGTCCTGGGTTTTGCGCACGCCACTGGTGAGCAGCACTGCATCACTCGGAGGCGGCGAATTGGGATGGAAGGCTTGCACGGGGTTGACGAGCACGCCGGCAATCTCCTTCGCTCGCCAGCGAATGACATCAAGCGAGGCCGGGTGTAAGTCCTTGAGCGTGAGACAATCGTTAAGATCGCGCTCACTGCCCAACCCCGGCTGCACACCGTCCCACCAGCCGTGATAGGCACCCGAAAAACAGACGATCAACTTCTTGCGGGTATTAAAACGCGCCAGTCGCACTGCAGCCATGACCGCTTCGGTGCCACTCATGTGAAAGGATACTTCGTCCATTTTCGAAACGGATTTGAGCAAGGCAATGTTGTCGGCCACCATCGGATGCAGAGGTCCTAGCACCGGACCCAGATCCTTCACCCGCTCCCAGCCCTTTTGTATCCACTCCTTGTAGCGCTCAAATCCTGCCACATTGACGCCGTACGAGCCGCTGACATCCAAGGTCCAGTGGCCGTCGAGATCGCGTAGTTTCGGACCGTCCGACGCCGTCACCACCGAGCACAGGTTGAATTTTTCGCGCATCACGCGCACGAAGGGGAACGGGACCCGATTGGCATCGGTAAAGCGCAAGTCAGAGAAGCTCTCGCGGATCTCATTCCCCCAGGCAATGGATTTGGCATACTGCGCCTGAAATAAGACGGCCAAACGGTCAATGGCTTTTTTGCGCCGCTCGATCCAGTGCCCCTTAGCTCCATCCGCCCGAAAAAACTCCTCGTCTGAGTAGTCATGCGATTTCACCCATTTGGACAATCTTCGCGCCAGCACAGGTGTCCATGCCATAGCCCGCAGAGTGATGAATGCCAAGACCAGCTTCCTGCCGGCCAATGTTGCCAGGACGACACCGAGGAGCAGTGTTAGTAGAACCCACCCATCCTCCCATTGAAGCGGACAAACCCCTGTCGTGCCCAAGCCAAGACACGCTGTCCATCTGTGGAGAGCTTCATTCAAGAACATCCCTCCATCCTCCTATGTTTCTCCAGGCGTTCCCAACACCTTTACACCTCGACGAGCTCTCAAAGTACTGGGGGCTGGGCGCCCTCGTCCGGAGTCACCCATCAAAAGCGTCTCAAACTTTTCCACCACATGCGGCCATGCGATCGAGCGCGCATACGCACGCGCTTGCCAGCGTATGTTGGGAAGTGACTGTGGCGCCTGCACGAGGTTGGCAGCGGCATCTACGAAGGCCTTGGACGCTCCGCATGGTACCAGCACGCCGGTCTCACCATTGCTCATGTGCATGCGTGCCGCAGCATAGTCATAGGCCACCACTGCCAGACCACTAGCCATCGCTTCCAAGGTCACATTGCCAAACGTCTCCGTCTCGCTGGGGAAGAGAAACACGTCCGCCGAGGCATAATGCCGGGCTAGGTCCTCCCCTGTGTGGACTCCGCAGAAGATCAGATCAGGATGTGCCTTTTGTAGAGTTGCTCGCATCGGTCCGTCACCGACGATGACAAACTTCACTGCACTGCTGAATCGTTGCATGGCACGATACGCCGCTATGGCTACCCGGAGATTTTTCTCTGGTGCAACCCGCCCTACATAGAGCACGACCAGCCCTGTATCGGATACGCCCCAGCGCTGGCGTAGCTCAGGGCAGCGGCGTTCAGGGGTGAACAACTGACTATCGACGCCTCGGTCGAGAACATAGACATTTTTGAATCCAGCGACTTGCAGTCGATCGCGCAGATCAATGCTGGGAACCAGCGTGCCGTGCGTTCGGTTGTGAAAGCGGCGCAGATAGCGCACGATCACAGGCTGTAACCAACCCACACCATAGAATTGCGAGTAACTGTGAAAGTTGGTATGAAAGCCGCTGAAGACCGGAATCTCCAGACGTCGCGCGGTGCGCACCGCTGACCATCCTAAAGGTCCCGGCGTGGCGACATAGACCACATCCGGACGATGCTGTCTCCAGCAGTGGCCGAGCAGCCCACCTGCGGGGATGCCGACCTGCAATTCCTTATACCAAGGGAAAGGCAAGCTAGGAACCAATGTCACGTTGGGTCCACGATGGCAGTCTGGACGATCGGACGCCTGCTGACGTGGACGGACTACTGACACGGCGTGACCCCGCGCCGACAATCCGTCGACTATTCGGGCCAGGGTGAACGCAACCCCGTTGACTTCAGGAGGATAGGTTTCGGTGATGACGCAAATATGTCGGGGATTTTTTGCTTTGGGGTGAGACCCGATCCAGGGGGTAGCAGCCATTGGAGGTGGCCTTTCTTCGCACCTGTGTCGGTGACATGAATGATGCCTGACATATCAGGACTAATGATATCTACCCTAAACATAGGAGAAACACGTGTCTTTCGAATTACGGAGGGGTGAAAATTATGTAAATTCGGATGGTAGTGTGACGGGAGCTCATTTGGTACTCAAGATCCGGTTGTGCCTGGCCGGTGAGGTCAGAGAGCCGCGCGACATGACACTGAGGCAGATATGCGCGAGTGGTGCGCCGCGTGTGCACCATGACCGGCAAACGGTGCTATGGCCCGAAATGCGCCGTTCGGCGTCATGAAGGTGCGTCCCGCGAGGTCTGAGGACCTCGCAGGACGGTGGTTAGATCACCAATGGAGGCCTAAGCGGATTGCAGTGTCGGGGCGACCGTCCTTGTCCAGCCAGTGCCAGATGGCCATCTTCTCCCCATCGCCCTCTTCCAGGTGGCAGCTATACCGCACCGTGGCGATGATGGCCTTGGGGAGTCTCACCTCAAGGAGGCGCGCGTTCGTATCGAACACCGGGGCACTGTCGCCTTCGACAATACGGAGGCGAAACGGCACCACGTCTGGCCATTTGTGGCTGTCGAATAGGAACGGCTGAATGACTCAGTTTATCCCAGGCAGGCCGACGAAGGTCACGCCGCGGGCAAAGACGTCGGGCAAATAGGGGAGCTGGAGGTGATCTGTATTTCTGTATTATGGATAATGTATTGCCCAGGCGCCAGCGCTTGCCCACGTGTTAGCGGCAGCGTGGGCAGGGTCTGACCGGGCGTCGGCTTGACCCCCGGTGGCGTGACCAGCTTGATGCCGGCAATGGAGCTGGTGGGTTGACCAGTGCGTGGATCGACGATGAACGTGTCGAGAAAGGTGCCCTCTTCCTTGACGGCCAGGTTGAACCACTGCCGGTAATCCTTCCCGGCTCCCATCGCGGCATCGAACATGCCGTGCAGCTCGGCCATCAGTTGTAAGGTCTTCGGGGGCGCGACATGGCGCTCGTTGTCCGGCTTATAGTGATACCCTTGCCCGGCGATCACTTGCTGGACCATCGGGAGTTGCACGTAGTCTGCGGCCGAGACGTCGTAGTTGCTACGGATGACCATGCGCTCCAGGGATTCGCCTTCTGTCACCCAATCGCGCAAGATGAGCACCGGCGAAGGCAGGGGCTCAAAGCGCAGGTACGGTTGGGGTGGGGTGGCAAGAGTGCTGTCCTCCGACTCCGGAGGCACACTGTTTCCCGCCAGGTTGACGGCGTGGGCCCGCAGCCGATACGTCGTGCCGTAGCGCAAGAGCGGCAGCGCCCCCGGCACTACCTGAAAGCTGGTCTGGAATGGGAACAGCTCGGGGAGGGCTTTGTTCGGCACCCGCGCGAGAGTTTCCTCCTGATGCTCGCCCTGTTGCTCCGGCACGATCGTGCGACCCGGGCGCGCCACGCACAGGCTCCAGCCGTCCCAGCCGAACATCGTGTCGTGCAGATACAGATCGGCGTTCGGCGCTGGCGTGGCGACGGTGGGCGAGGCGCCCTTCATGTAGCCTTCATCGGTGATTTGCAGGGGATGTGCCCCCGTCCCAGGGAACTCATAGGTGCCGAGCCGCCAGCTCAGCGAATGCCACTGTTTCGAGCGGTCATCATGCTCATCGATGCGGTAGCCGCGGATTAGATCATCGGCGAAGAGGACGGGATCGCCGCCGCCCTCCCGCAACGAATTGAGGGACTTGGCGCGACTCAGCTGGTCCGCCAGAGCGCTGAGGGTACAGCGTCATGAGTGGATCGTCCAGCTCCGAGAGGTGGTGTATGGCCTTCGAACCGATTCACTAGCGACACAGGAGCGTAGGCTTCTGGTAGTCAGGTGCAGCGCCTTGTTCGGCGGGCTCCCCCGATAGCGGTGTGGTCGGGCCTTCTTCCCTACTCCCCACCCCCGGCCTGTCTATGCGAGCCCTAACCACTGCCGCAATGACTGGTCGGCCTGCTCCGCATCCGGCGGTGTGAGCCGGCCAACACGTTTGAGAATGAGCGTCTCGTGCGCCGTATACAGCCCACGTTTCACCGCCGTTGGCACGTGGAGTCCGGCCGCTGCCCACGCAGCAAGGACGAACTCCCCAGCAAGGAGAGAAGTCGTCCGACTGGTCAATGGGACAATGAAGACATCCTGCGACACGTGCGGAGCATTGACCATGATGGCAGGTCGGACTTTCACGCCAGACAACGCGGAGAAAGGGTAGCGCACCAAGATGACGTCATTCTTGGAGTAGCTGGGCATACACATCGTCCTCGGCGTTATCCCAGATGGCATCGAGCGCGACGTGACTGACGCGTGCCCAGAACAGGGTGTCTTCCTCAATGAGTGGCGTCACGAGGACCGTGGTGCCTTCAGGGAGGTCCACAGGCTCCAACAATTCAATTTTGCCTTCGCGCACAACGGCTCGTACCGTATTGAGCATTGCTTACGCCTCCTCGTCGGGTGATGGTGGGTCGTTGTCCACACTATTATGCCGTAAAGTGCGCCGCTATGCAGTCCCTTATTCTACACTACTGTGTATGTTGTCCTGGTAGGGGCCTCCTTCACGACCAAGACTCATGTATTTCCCTCCGCCCGCAGGGCGCCGCCTTCTGGCGGACGCGCGAAGCGTGTCTGCCAGAACGGCTCAGCGTGAGCCGCGCGCTCCTACGCGTCGGCTCCATGCCCTGGTTGAACTAAGCGCTGCGCGCAGTTGGGCCCGGCTCACCCCTGAGTGAAGCCTCCTCATGCTGTCGCGAGCCCAGTAGACCTCTACTTCCTGTGCGATCCATCACCCACATCATCGGAGGGATAGCCATGACCGAGCTGCGCAAGCGCATGATCGAGGGCCTTCAGCTCAGGGGCTTGTCTGCACGTCCCCAGGAGATAGACGTCAGGGCCGTACGCCAACTGGCGGAGCACGATCACCAGTCCCCAGACGTGATCACCGAGGAAGCACTCCGACAGTAGTTACTGTACCTCAAGCATGTCAAGCCGTACTCTCGGAGCGCCAGCACGATTGCACTGTGCGGCATCACGTGCTTCTTCGCGTACACCCTCCCCAGAGACTGGACGACCCGCAGCTTTGTGCGCGCCCCGCGCGAGAAAAAACTGCCAGTGCTCTTGAGCCTCGAAGCGGTTCGAACGATTCTCGGCAGTGTCCGCCTGCTGGGCTACCGAGTCTGCCTCTCCACGATCGACGCCTGTGGTCTGCGCCTGCAGGAGGGCACCCATCTGCAGCTGCAAAATCTCGAGAGCGCTCGCAGGCTGATCCACAGCCGGCATGGCACAGGCGGGAGAGATCTCGATGTCCCCTGGCCACACCACACGCTGGCCCTGCTGCGCCCATACTGGGTCACCCATCGCCATCCCGTGCTGATCTTCCCGGCGCCGGGTCGTGGCGGGATCTCTCGGTCGACCGCCACCGCCCCGATGCCCAGGAGCCGTGTGCAGGGTGCGTTCCGGGAAGCCCTCAACGCCAGCGGCCTCCACACACACGCATCTGTCCTTACCCTGCGCCACTCCTGGGCGACCCATCTGCTGGAGGCGGGCGTCAATCGCCGGCTCCTGCAGGCGTCGCTCGGGCACCGCGCGCCCACCACCACGCGCGTCTACACGCACCTGACGGCCAGAGCGGCAGACCCTCGGCGCGGACGCCATCAACCGCCTCAGGGGGGATCGGTGATGGTGGAGATCGCGGCTATTGTCCGCAGCCACGGCCCCGGGTACCGCGCGCCATGTCGGCGACCGGAGGCGGCCCGGCATCTGCGGGCCATGCAGGACATTGCACGGTGCCGCACGGCCACCCGCGGCGGCCAGGTCGATCCTGGTGAGACCTGCCCAGCGTACCACGACAGCTACCACGCCTGGAAGAACCGGCCCAGTCCCACGTGCCCGCAGGACCAGGCCGAGCCATGGCGGGAAGACCACACAGCGTCTCCTGCGGCCGGTGCCTCACGTCATGGCGACCTGTACGCTCCCGGCGGCACTCAGCGGGCGGGCCCGCCACCACCCGAAGCCCCTCGACCACCTCCTCGTGCGGCGCGTCGGCAGCCGCCTGACAGGCACGGGCGTGAGATCCCAGGTGCATCGGCGGCCGGATCGGCAGGGTGGGGGGGCTCCAGCCCTGGACCCGCGCGCGGCGCTCCCCTCCCCACGGGCCTGACCTCGTCGCCGGCGGGGGGCTCTCGGCCGAGGGCGCCTGGGGGCCTTCCCGCCAAGACTGCCTGGGCCACGTCACCCCCCGGTCGGGACGCGTCCGCGCGACGTGCCGCGCGTACCGACAACCGACCGACCTGGTCCCGCTCGGCGCTGCCCACGTCTGGAACACGGACGGGGTCGTGCCCTGCGAGCCCGTCGGCCGTGGCGAGGCAGCCTTCCGATACCTGGCACCGTCCCTCTGCGCGTGGCCATCCGCCACCCCCGTGTCCTCACGCGGGAAGATGGCCACGTCACGTTGCAGGACCAGGACTCGGCCACGGCTCAGGTCAACACCTCGACGGTGCCTGCCGAGGCGTGCATGCGCCGGGTGCTTCCGCACGTGCGGCCGGACCGCTGCCTCAACGTACGCGATGACGGCTTCCGGCGCCCTGGGAACCGGCAGGTGCTCACCAGGGTCAGCACCTGACTCGGGGCCCACACCGTCGCCACCTCCACACCGGGTCAACATCCCGATGGCACTGCAGCGCCCCATGCACGTGATGCCCCCCGGTGCCCCACGTGCGGACACCTCTTGATCCTGGTTGACACACTCAGGCCCCACACGCGCTCACCACCTGGCTCATGACCCCCCAGGCGCTAGGGCGCTGCTCCACTCGTGCAGGCGCCACCTGCCATGGTCAGCGTCAACAGCTCGTGGCGCGCGTGGGCGCACAACGCATCCGCACCGGGGGCTCGCGCTGGCTCACGTACCGCGACTCATGCACGCATGAACGGTGCATCCGCCCTCACCGGGTCGCATGCCTGCTCGGTTTGGGCCACCTGGGCGATCACCCCGCTCATGGAGAAACCGGTCCCCACCCCCTACACGCCGTTGTGCACACGCCACGATCGTCCCCCCCGGCTTCGTTCAACCCAGCATGGTGTGGCGGCTTTGCGCCCCACGAATGCTTCATACGTTAGGTGCGGCGGACAGCGGGAGCGAGGGACGAGCGGACGCTGTTCGCCGTCGCCTGCAAACCCTTGTTCGGCTCCGCAGGGGATTGAGTGCCCTACGCAGACCTTGGGTTTCCTCGCCATGTCTTTACAAGCCCAGCGCCAGACGCAACCGTTGATCGACTTCGTACATGAGCGACTGATCTCCCTCGCCCAACACACGCAACACGAGCACCTTATGCAGTAAGGCGAGTTTGTGCATTCTGAGCACAGAACGACGCTTGAGCCCCGTGGTCGGAAACGATGGATGCCCGGGTTCCAGCACGAAATCTGTTGGGAGGAGATCGTCCGGCATGGCAGAAGAGATGAACAGACAGAGCACGTCTTCGAGACGAGGAAGCAGATGGTCGGGTGTCACCACGAGCGCGGGACGGACTTTCGCCCCAGTGAGATCGGTGAACGGGTAGCGGATTAACACCACGCTGCCGCGTTTGACTATGGACTGGGCCATTGCACGGCCTCGCCATCTGCCAGGGAATAGATATCCTCTTCTTCCGCATTGAGCCAGTCAAAACTGCCGGAGGCCGCCACGAGTTCTGTCAGTTCCTGGACAGAGATATCGTCGGTCAGGAGTTGGGGCTGCTGTAACTGGCGGCGGACAATGAGGAACGCCGCAAAGGCTTCCACTTCTGTCTGCTCCTGCGGGGTCATTTCTGCAAGTAATTGCGTGAGCTTGGGGGACATGACGACACCTCCTGTTTTTCTGCCTGTTTCCTGTAAAAGGTTGCAGTTTTCGCCGATGGCGTCAAGTGAGTTTGAGAAGCCGAACGCGAGAGCTCAGCGGCGGGGGCTGCACGACCACCAGCCTCGGACGGGACTACTGCGTCGCGCCGCACCACTGTTCCCCCGTCCGCTGCAGTGTGTGGTTAGGCAATCATTTGCGAGACAATCATGCCCCCTGACTCGCAATCAGAGAGGCAATATGGTCGACGAATTGCTCTGCGCGGGCAATCCAGGGACGAACCTGCGCCTCTTCAAAATCGACAAAGTCCATGTAGTCCCCTTCGTGACGCCGTTCGAAGAGATCGTTATAAATCGGGGCCAGTTCTTTGGGAACCTTCCCCGTCCTTACATAATGTCGATTCAAGAGGCTGCGCACCCCGGTGTGCTTGGAGGATGATAACCCATCATGGAGGAGCGGAGCTGAGACTGCATAAAAGCAGGCGTAATAGAGACGATTCAGCATGGATTCCAGCGGCTGACGTTGGCCAGAATGCGGGCGTCCTCCAATGTCTGCCGCGCCCTCTGCAGGCGGTACAGAACCAGATCCCCAGGCAATTCCATCACAATAGGAGTCCTTCACGCTCAACGTTTTGGTGGAATGGCATTTTTTGATAGCGGGGGCTATCCCACTCCTCACGGCTGCGTACAACAGAACAAAGCACTTCGCCACCCTCCCATTCGAGGTCATACAGCCGGTGCCTAATGGCGTCTATACGCGCATCATTCACAGGACCGTCGACCAAGACGAGGAAATCCCAATCGGATTCAGCTCCGGCGTCCTCGCGGGAGCGTGAGCCGTACAGGGATAATCTCCGCCGAAGGTTCTACCTCGTGGATGGCTTGTTTAACTCGTATAAGCAGCCCTGCCTGATCCATGTCACTATGTCCTGTTGTGCCTAACGACCCCCAAGTTGACCGACAGCCATCGAGTGGCGCCACGACCCAAGAATCTTGTAAGGCGCCATGCCCGCACTCATGGTTGTTCGATCCAGCGCATCGTTCGGCCGCCTTTCGAAATGGAACAATGGACGATGCAAAGCTACCAACTCCCCCAATAATGATGAGAGCAGGGCAAGGCTGATTACACAACCATGGCTCTGCAGCGGCAATGCGGAACCTGGCTCGATCATGTTAAAGGCACGAGCCATACAAAACATAAACTTCAAAGCGCCATCGTCACGCTCAAAGCCCCACTACCGGCCTGAAGTCTATGGAGGATCAGTAAGAGAACCGCGCCGATTGGTAAAACGGCGCTCTAAGCGTAACTAGTGACCACTAATGTATTCCCCCAAGACGGGGGTAGTGACATTGATGGCATCGGCGTATGTTGGGGCTCACTTGTGCCCCCCCTTGAGGAGAAACGACGATGCCGCTCTTCGCGACCTCCAGCATGGGCTGACGGGCCGCGGACCACGGCTGCAGGTGGCCGATTTCGTGCCCGCAACACATCCCTTGCGCCAATGGGCCGAGACGTTTCCCTGGGCCGCCATGGTTGGGGCGGTGGACCGCTCATTTGCCCAGCGGTTTCCTACATCCACCACACGGGGCCGGCCCCCCGTCTCGACGCGGGTGTGATTGGCGTTGGAGTGGTTGAAACATGAGCTGGCCTGTTCCGACGCACAGATCTGTCGCCGGTTGCGGACCGACGTGGCCGTGATGTACGCCTGCGGGATCCGTGCGGTCCAGGTGGATGGGTCCCAAGACCATTTTGTGCTCCCGGAGGTGCTGGCCCACGTTCGCAGCCGGCTGGATGCGCCGCTCATGGAGGAATTGCTGGCGATCCAGGCGGCCACGGCGATGGAGGACGGCCTGGTGAGTCCTGCCCACTGGGTGGTCGACACCGTGCCGAGTGAGCAGGGCAGCCAGCGCGTCAATGATGCGGCCACGCTGTATAAGGCCCCAAAAAAGGCCTCCAGGTCATCACGTCCATCACCGCGGAGTGCGCCACCAGAGGCACGGCACTGCAGGCCCAAGTGGAGCAACTCCAGCACGACCTCGCGAAGCGGATGCGCGGCTTCGGGCGCCAGTGCCGGGGGATGGGCAACGTGTTGGTGACCCTGGTGCGCCAGACGGAGACGCACTTGCTGGAGATGGGACAGCCGGTCCTGGCGCTGGCGCGGGCCGCCCAGGCGTGCCTGCACGGCGCGACCTCAGCTGTCGGAGGAGCAGCGGGCGCGCCTGGACACCCAGCTCAGGACCACGCTCGAGGCCCATCGCCGGATCGCGCACCAGTCGCGACGCCTGACGCAGGGCAAGGCCTTGCCCTCCTGCAAGATCGTCAACGCCTATGATCCCACGATCGCACCCATTTGTCAAGGGCACAAGCCACGGCCCGGCCCAGTTCGGCCGCAAGCCTGGGATGAGCGCCGAGCCAGCCGCAGGCTTTATGTTTGCTCTGCAGCTGCCCGTGGGCCATCCGAGTGATGCCAGCTCTGTGGAGCCCTTGGTCGACCAGGTGGAGCCAGGCGATCGCCCGGGTCGGGACGCGCCCCACCCCGGCCATCCACTCGCTGGCCGGCGATCTGGCACTCAATGACCCCGCCTTGCGGGAGGCCTTGCAGGCGCGGGGGATGCTCACGGTGGGGATCCCCAGGACGGTCGAGCCCCTGCCCCCGTCGCCCACGCCGGAGGACGTCCCCCGGATCCTGGAGCGAGGCGGACTTGCACGGCATCCGGACCCCGACCCAGGGGCACCTCGCCTACGCGTGTGGGTACAGCCGACCGGTGGTCGAACGCATCATGGCCAGCCTGCTGGGCCGTGGAGCTGGGCAACTCACCTACAAAGGTCATCATGGCGCCATCGTCCACACGGGGATGGCCGTCATGGCGCACCACGCGGCCACCTTGGTGCGCATCCATGAGTATCGTCTCTCGAAGCGGGCACGCACGTTCCGCCGACAGACTCCGTTTGAGATGTCGTCAAGTCATTCAATTCAATGCCTCAATACATTAATGTTTCTGTGACCTCTGATCGGTAAGATAATGTCGCAATGTCATTTTGCGACACCCCTCACAGAGGTCCATGCCATGATAGCACAGACATTTCAGGACGCGTTCTCTCCCCAGTGGATCAAGACTCATCTGACCAACCCCACCCATGATCTGATCCTCTTGCGCCACATTATCCCTTGGCAGCCCATCATGGAACGCCTCGTCCCTTTCTACAACTCGCAAAAAGGACGCACAGGACACTCCCTTCGCCTCCTGGTCGCCACCTCCATCCTCTGCCGACTGCGCCAACTCAGCGATCGCAAGGTGATCGAGAACATTCAAGAAAACCGATACATGCAGTACTTTTGCAATGTCCCCGATCAACGCCTCATGACCTTTTTGAACCCTTCAACGCTTTGCCGGTTTCGAAAACGCATCGGCACAGAGGGCACCTTGATCATTGAAGAGCGGGTCTTTGAGCACCTCAAACGCGCTGCAGTCATCGATGCCGACATGATGCTCATGGACACCACCGTCTTAGAGAGCCCGATCATTTATCCCACTGACATCAGGCTGATCTACAAGGCCTTTGACAAAATGGCGGCCCTGGCCACCGAGGCCCAACTCGACCGGTGGTGGGACCACGCCCAGCTCAAACAACGCTGGCGGGCTTCTCACCTCAACTCAAAGGATCGCCTGGCTTATCTCAGCGAGTTCTACGCTGTGTTTGTGCCCGCTTTCGAGCGCTTTGCAGCGCACCTCGCTCACCTGCCGCAAAGCCCCCTGCGGCAGCGATGGAGCCACCTGCTTGCGGTCCTCACTATCCTCGAGAAGCAAACTCAACAAAAGTTGGCAGGGCACCGCCACATTGACAATCGTCTGGTCTCTCTCGATGACCTCGATGCCCGACCCATCAAGAAAGGCAAGAGCCATCCCAGTACGGAATTTGGTACCACCCTTCAGATGACCTTCAACCGTCAAGGCTTTATGATCACCACTGACAACTTTATTGGCCAGCCCAACGACACAACCCTCTATGGGCCAACCCTGGAGCGCTTTCGCAAGCGCATGCAAGCGTATCCGGGCACGGCCGTCACCGATCTCGGCTTTCGCAGTGCCAACAACCTCAAGCTCAACGCGCAGCAGATCGATCACGTCTTTATGGGACGCAGCTCCGATGTTGAGGAGCCCCAACAAGAGGCCTGTCGACAAGCCCGTTCTGCTACTGAAGGCTTTATTGCCGTGGCCAAACATCTGCGCGGCTTCGCTCGCAGCCTCTACCGCGGTCTCCAAGGGGCCATCTTGTGGACGCGGCTCAGCCAGTGCGCCTACAACTTGCAAAAGTTCCTTCAGCTCTACCGAGCCGAGGCCCTTGAGGAGAGCACGCTGATCAAGCTCCGCCTCTAGGCCATCTCCCGAGCTGGCGCATAGACCTCCGTTGATCGCCCTCCCAAGAAGACGGCATGGCCCGCTGCCCGCCACTCGTGCGCCCTCAAATAGCTCTAACAGGACTGAAGTGATCGAGGTGGACGCTGACGCCCTCAAAGACCTTGTCAGACGAGCCAATTTCCTCCCATACTTGAGCTATGGATCTCCCCATGATCTCTCAATACTGGAGAAGATCAGCGGATACTAACTAAGCGCCGCGAGATCCGTAGCCAGTCGCTTCTCCTCGCTCTCTGTCCTGCCGGACAGCGGTGCAGATAAGCGGACGAGCATGCGAAGAAAGACGCGCTGGAGCGCGATGACAAGTGCAGTGAAAACAACAGAAAACATCAACCATGAGAGTGGCGGCCTATCGAACATCTGCGTGCCGGTCTTCATTCGGCCCGTCAGATACATGAAAGCAAAATATCCGAAGATGAAGCTGAACATGAGAGCAATACCCGGGTGGCAGGTGAACATATCTCGCGGGATCTTGAGCACTCGATTTTGGGCAACATACACATTGAACAAGGTGACGGGATAAGCCGGCACCACTCTCACAAGCGACTCAAACAATTCTTCAATGTCCTTGATCTTCATAGAGCAGCTGTTGGCCGAACGCCCACGCGTCAGCTGCGGCGGCCATGGAGCATACCATGTTGAACAAACGCTCGCCCGGCGTCCGCTTGAGGCCATTGTTGGGCGGCGTACGGCGATAAGCGAAGAAGGC
>CAVPRW010000044.1:0-55638 GCA_963707985.1 uncultured Nitrospinota bacterium
CCCAGTCGGCGGATGATGTCCTGTCCGAAGGCCCTGAGGCGAACGGCCTTGACCGCCAGTTCCGGATTGGCCTGGATCAGCCCAGCCACATTACGGATGGCGGGCTCAGCGTCGAACCCCAACAACAGGTCGGGTCCAGCCAGCTCAAAGAAGTGCATCGAGTGGGACTGGATGAACTGTCCCATGTGCATCAACTCTCGCAGCAAGCGGGCAGTCCGCGGCGGTTGAGCCCCCACCACGCGGTCGCAGGCCTTGGCGGCTGCCAGGTGATGGCTGACCGGGCAAATGCCGCAGATGCGTGGGGTAATCTGTGGCATTTCGAAATGCGGTCTTCCTTCACAAAACTTCTCAAATCCCCGCCACTCATTGACGTGAAGACAGGCTCTATCGACGCCGCCTTGATCGTTCATGTGAATGGTCACCTTGGCGTGACCCTCAATGCGAGTTACCGGTTCTATGGTTATTTTTTGCATGAGTGAAATCCTCTCTGGTAGTCAATTCGTCCAGCCGCTCGATCTCCGCTCTCAGTCGTATTTCAGATTCTCTCCCGTCAAAACCGGGATCCGGCCTTCGGCCAGCTCTTTGAGAGCATAGTAGATGGCGTCAGCTGGAGGCGGACAGCCCGGAATGGACACATCCACCTTCACCACCTGGTCGACAGATCGTGCCCGAATGGGTTTCCCTAGTTCTTCAGAACCTGGGATCTTGCCGTTGACTGTGCTTTCTGTCTCCACATAGGCCCGCTTCAGGGCATCTTCCATATCGAAAAAATTCCTCATGGTGACTACTCCTCCAAAGACGGCACAATTTCCCAGAGCCACCAAACACTTGCAGCGCTTCCGCATCATTCTGGCGACAGCCCGGTTGGTCGTGCTGTTGATCGCGCCACTCAACACGCCGACGTCCACACCTTCAGCCGGGGGATGTTTGAGGTCGGTAATGGGAGAGGAAGTCAGTTCGATCTTCCCCAGCAGTTCAACAATCCTTTCATCCATATCCAGCAGAGACATATGACATCCTGAACAATCGGCCAGCCAGTCTGTCGCAACCTTGGGTTTTGTCATAAATATCGCTCCTCGAGAAAACCGCCCCGCAGGGCGATGTTGTCTAGCCCACCACCTTCGTCGTGGGAGCCGTGATTAGAGTCTTGCTCCCAATTGGACCAACACGTCCTGTTCCGAAATCATACCCGCCGGCATGGGCACCGCCGGCGTCACAGTCAACTGACGGCCTTCCAGATTGCTGAAAGTCCCCTCACGTTCATACCAGATCGGCGCCGGCAGGACCACATCGGCAGCGGCTGTCAGGGCTCCTTGATAGCAGGCATGCACCACCAGGAATTCGGCTTCCCGAAGAGCAGGGACCGATTTCTTCTGACAGACTCTTTATCCTCCAGCAGGAGGTAGAGCACCTTGCCCTTGACCGGCAGTAGACCCGTCGCCCAACCCGAGCGCCTTGGCTCGGTTTCCGTTCGCAGCTGGAAACAGCGGAATGAAGCGTGCTTTCCCTTTCAGCCCAGCCAAGCATTGGACTTCGACTTCACTCGTTTCGTTACCGTAAACCACCACGAGGCTCTGGACATCCTGCACAGACGCTACAGCCTCTTTCAGAGTGCGCCAGGTCAAACTTCTGGTGGGCAATTGCGGCCATCCGGTTTTCTTTGCTGGTCACTACCACCACCTTCTTTCCGTTGAACCGGGCGCGCTTGATGCGAACTCCGGCTACCGGGTGATCCGTCAGCGGGTCGCCGCCAACCACGAGGATGCAGTCAGCGGTGTCCAGATCTACTCAAAAGCGCCGTCCGAAGGCAGGTGTTCGGCTGCTGCCAGCGGTTCAAGCATGCCGGTGATCCCGCCGAGCTTTCCTTCGAAACAGATTCACAAACGCATCCAGAGTCTCTCCCAGGGCTTTGCCGGTTGTGTACGCTTTGATGTAGTTGGCACCGGCCTCTTGAATTCGGTTGGCAATGAGGTCCAAGGCCACCTCCCAACTCGCCGGCGATTAGCCCGTCTTTGCCACGGACCATGGGAGAATCGATTCGTTGCCGGGTATCATAAAAAGGATCAAATCGACCTGAAACACACAGGACCCCGCCATTGGAGCCTTCCCAATCGCCTTCGACTCGCATAACGTGGCCGGAACGGGTGACGATCTCGGTGCTGCATCCCACACTGCAGAAGGTGCAGGTACTCTTCACCCGCTCCACCTGGAGATTCCGGCCCATGTAGGCACTCTTGCGATCAACCAGGGCCCCTGTCGGGCACACCTGCAAGCAGGTGCCGCAGGAGATACAGGTCGATTCTCCAAAGGGCACATCCATGTCGGCACAGACCATGGTGTTCGATCCGCGGAATTTCAGCCCCAGTGTGTGGTTACCCACCAGGTCACGGCAGGCCCGGATGCAGCGCCGGCAGAGGATGCATCGGTTGTGATCCATGAGAAAATATTTTCGGGTGCCATCCACAGGGTACTTCGGATGCAGCGTGGGGTACTCAAATCGGTCCATACCGTAACGGTAGGCCAGTGACTGCAGTTCGCAATCGCCACTCATTTCGCAGTACATGCAGTAGTGATTTCGCTCTGAAAACAGCATCTGCAGGACGAACTTCCTCATCTCGACCACTCGTGGAGACTCGGTTTCGACCGCGATGCCTTCCGTGGCGGGATAGGTGCAGGCTGGCTGCAACACCGGCGCCTTGGCAATCTCCACCAGGCAGACCCGGCATCCGCCAAGGTTCTCCAGGCAGGGATGGTAGCAAAGAGACGGGATATCGATCTGGTTCTCCCGGGCAACCTCCAGGATCGTCTGACCCGGACCGGCCTGCAAAGGACGCCCGTTAATCGTAAGATTTATCATGGCCATTGGACTCCTTGACTCCTTTCTTTAGAGTGCTCCGCTATCCGCCGACCGGAACATAGTTAGATGTCTTCGTACTCTTCTTCAGTCTCGCTTTGCAGCTTATAGTTTCCAAGCCACTCCAGATCGCAGCGCAGACAGCGCTTGCATTCTTCGCGAGCCGTGTTCTCGTCCAGACCCCAGCTCCACCTCGGCAATGCTCCGCAGACGAACTTCCACTGGCAATTCGGGCATCACCGCCCGCTTGGCATCGGCATACTTTTCGGCGTTGAAGAGCTGCGGGATTTCGTGGTAGCCCGAGATAAAGCGCGGAGTGACCACTGTATGCCCCTTCAGGTAGGCGTCTACAGCCACCGCCACCTTGTTGCCCTGGGCGACGGCCGTGACCACCGTTGCCGGCCCCAGGACGGCGTCTCCGGCTGCGAATACTCCGGGACAGGAGGAGGCCAGGTCCTCACTCACGGTGACTGTGCCATCTTGATTGACGCTGACACCGTGACTTCCGCTCAAACACTCCACATCCGGCGCTTCGCCGATGGCCAGGATCAAAACGTCAATGTCGAGGACAAACTCGGAACCTTTAATGGGAACCGGGCGCCGCCTGGCGCTGCGGTCAAAATCACCCAATCGCTGGGCCTGGCACTCAATCCCGGTCACGTGGTCAGTCCCCAGCACGCGCATGGGATTGGTCAGGAAGTGGAATTGGATTCCTTCCACTGCGGCAGCGTGCACTTCATCACCCCAGGCTGGCATGTCTTCGCGTGTCCGGCGATAGATCAAGTGGACCTTGGAGGCCCCGAATCGCCAGGCCATGCGGGCCGCGTCAATGGCGACTGCTCCGCCACCCACCACGCCTACCCGCTTGCCTCCGAAATTGGGAGGGTGTGCCCAGAGCCACGTCCTTCAGAAAACCGGTCCCGTGCAGCACTCCGGGCAAATCTTCACCCGGAATGCCCATACGATGACTCTTGTGAGCTCCGATCGCCAGGACCACGGCGCTGAAGCCTTGCTTGTCGAGCAGTTCATCCACGGTGAAGTCTTTGCCCAGATGCCACATTGGTTTTCAATTCGACCCCGGCCCGAAGGATGTTCTCGATTTCCACCCGCAGGATATCCCGGGGCAGACGATACTCGGGAATCCCGACGGCCATCATTCCACCGGCCACCGGAAGTTTTTCAAAGACGGTCACTGGATAACCCAGCTGGGCCAATCGCAAGGCGGCCGTCAGACCGGCAGGGCCGGCGCCGATGATGGCGACTTTCTGACTCTTGAGACCTTCCACTCGAGGAGGCGTCCAGGGATGATGCCGCTCGTGATCCGCCATGAACCGCTTCACGTGCCGGACGGCCAGCGGTTCTCCGATGTCGGCCCGGCGGCACTTCTCTTCGCAGAAGGCCGGACAGACCCGGCCGCAAATCATGGCAAAGGGATTCTGCTTGCGATGTATCTCCAGCGCTTCGGCATACCGTCTCTGAGCAATCAAGGCGACAAAGGCCGGCACATCCACTTCTGCCGGGCAGGCATTGATGCAACGGGCCCGGGTCAACACCTTGCAGCCTCCCGTCGGGCAGCGGTGCTCCAGAATGTGCGTGCGGAATTCCTCCTCGAAGTACCGCAGGGCCGAGAGCACCGGACCGGGCGTCAATTGTCCCAGTCCGCACAGATGCACCGTCTTGCATGCCCTTGCCGATCTTGCGCAACGTATCCAGATCCTCCAGCTTGCCCCGTCCTTCCGAGATCCGGGTCAGCACTTCCAGCATGCGCTTCCCGCCAACCCGGCAAGGAACGCACTTGCCGCAGGACTCGGCCTGGGCAAAGGTCAGGAAGAACTTGGAGAATTCCACCATGCAGGTGTCTTCATCCACCACGATCATTCCGCCGGAACCCATGATGGCGCCGGCCGCCCGAAGAGAGTCGAAGTCCACCTGCACGTTCAAGAGATCGGCGGGCAGACAGCCGCCCAGCGGGCCGCCGGTCTGCACGGCCTTGAACTTCTTGCCATTGGGAATCCCGCCTCCAATATCGAAAGATCAGTTCCCCAAGCGTCGTGCCCATGGGCATTTCGACCAGTCCGGTGTTCTTGATCTTTCCGGTCAAGGCAAAGATGGCCGTGCCCGGGCTGTTCTTGGTGCCGATTTGACGGAACCAATCAGCCCCCTTCGAAATGATCTGGGGGACATTGGCCAGCGTCTTGACGTTGTTGACGTTGCTGGGCTTGCCCCACAGACCGGAAACCGCTGTATAGGGCGGCTTGGGCCGCGGTTCTCCGCGCCGTCCTTCGATGGAAGCGATCAGTGCTGTTTCTTCGCCGCAGACAAAAGCCCCGGCGCCTTCCTTCAAGTGAATTTGGAATGAGAAATTGGTACCCAGGATGTTCTCCCCGAGCAATCCGTAGGCGTTTGCCTGATCGATGGCGATTTTCAACCGCTGAATCGCCTGCGGGTACTCGGCCCGGCAATAGACGTACCCTTCCTGGGCGCCGATCGCATAACCGCAGATCAGCATGCCCTCCAGCACGCTGTGCGGGTCACCTTCCAGAATCGACCGGTCCATGAACGCGCCAGGGTCCCCTTCGTCGGCGTTGCAGATGACATACTTGATGGGACCGGGGGCATTGGCGGCAAACTCCCATTTCACGCCGGCCGGAAATCCGCCGCCGCCGGCGCCGCGCAGACCCAGCCCGTTTGACTTCATCGATCACCTGTCGGGGCGTCATCTCTGTCAAAGCCTTGGCTAGAGCGGTGTAGCCGTCCTGCGCGATATACTCATCGATTCGTTCCGGATCGATCATGCCGCAGTTGCGCAGGGCATGGTGGGTCTGCTTGTTGTAAAAAGGAATATCCTTGTAATGAGGAAGGGCCTTCTGATTTGCAGGCTCCTTGTAGATCAGCCGTTCGACCACTCGACCCTTGATCAGAGTCTCTTCGACGATCAGCGGCACATCGCCGGCCGTTACCTGGCAATAAAAGATGCCCTCCGGATAAATGGTCATGATGGGGCCGATGGCACAAAAGCCGCGGCAACCGCTTTGAATGACGTTGACTTCCTTCTGCAAACCCCGCCGCTGGATCTCCGCTTCAAGGGCTTTGATGACTTCCTGCGAGCCCGACGCAGCGCAACCTGCCACGCCACACACCAGAATATTGGCCCGGTAGAATTGCTCCGCCATGATAGGTTCCTCCTCGAGTAATATTGGATCTTCATCTCCCGGCTCATGCCCGGACGACCAAGGATGGCTCTTCAGCTACATCACTCCTTCGGCACCCAAGCGGCCAATCACCCACTCCTGCACAATCTGACCCGCGAATCAAATGCTCCTCAATCAGGCGCGGAACCATGTCGACCTTGATGTTCCCGTAGGTCACACGAGTCAGGCCGGCCTGTTCAATATCCACCAGCGGTTCCTTGACACACATCCCGATGCAGGAAGTGGTTTCGACGTTGGCTTCGATCTTTCTCTGTTCCAGTTCCTTCAGGATGGCCTGCATCACTTCCCTGGCCCCGGCGGCGATGCCGCAGGTTCCCATGCCGACGATGATCCGCGTGCTGGTCTGGGTGCGCACTTGAAAAGCTCGTTGTGCATCTTCTCTCAGCTTCTTCAACTCCTCTACATTTTTCAGCTTAAGCATTTGACTGCCTCCCTGCTCGGATTCGAATTCAAGACGATCCCTTGAGAAACCTCAAGCCGGGTGCCATTGCAGACTAACGGCCAGTTGCCTTTCAGCCCGTCTTGCTCTTGAGGATCCGCAGACTCCGTTCCCCTTCTTTCAAAACCTCTAAGTATCCATGCAGCCACAGCCGGTGAAGAAAGAGGAACCTCTCCCAATTCCCTTCCGCACCTCAGCACTATCAAAGCGGAACTGTTGGTTGCCCACTTGATGCAAATAATCCACATCCACCCGCGTCCTTCGCGAGCAGAACAGACAACAAAGCTGCGGGCATATCACCCAGAGGTGCCCTGTCCCAGTGGCTGAGGCGGAAGCTGGCTTGCAGCCGGGTGCCTTTGCCCGGAGCACTCTCAATATGAAGATCGCCTTCACATCGACGGGCAGCTGCAGCAAACAAAGGCAGTCCCAATCCCACATGCCGGGTGGTGCGTGAGGTCACAAACGGGTCCAGGACTTTGTTGGCAAAGTCCTGTTCCATCCCGCGGCCGTTATCCATGAGTTCAATCACCATCCAATCTTTCTCCACATCCTCTACAATGCTGAGATGCACGCGGGTAGCCCCCGCTTCCACCGCGTTCTGCATGGCATCCAGGACATGCAACGACAACTCCAGCACGGCTACTTCAATCCCTTGAGTGTCAGAACAAAATCACTGGGGGCCAGCCTGCCATAGAACTTGTCGTTGATGACCGCCACCGGAGCGAGTCCGCAGGACCCCAAGCAGTAAACGACTTCGTAGGTGTACTTGTACCCTGGCGTGGTCTCTCCGACTTTGACGCCCAGCTCGCGTTCAACCGCATCCATGATCTTGGAAGCACCGCGGATGTGGCAGGCTGTTCCGTCGCATTGCCTCACCACATACTTACCTCGCCGTTCCAGATAGAATTGCGCATAGAAGGTGACAACTCCATAGACTTCATTCAGCGGGGTGCACGTCCGCTCGGCAATGTGCTTCAACACCTTGCAGGGCAAGTAGCCAAACAGCTCCTGGGCTCGCTGCAGGATGGGAATCAGCGCGCCGCGAGCCCCGGAGTATTGATCATGTTCCCCCGCGATAGCGATGCTTGCGCGAGTATGGCTGACCCGGTCGAGGACCAGGTTCACTTCATGCCTACGGCCGATGAAGTCACTGCGTAACACCGGGCCCTCAAAAATAAAGGGATTACGAACAGGTGACTTCATACCTACGCCCTCCAGTTCTCCAACCCACTATGCTTACGTGTGTAGTAGGCGCGTACGCATCCCTGTACGAATTGCCTGTAGGTCTATGCGACAACGAATAGCGTTCCGACACCCCGGCTTGGCGGCCAGGGAAAACCCACACGGACGTCACCCGACTCGGTTGCACAGGCCCTGGGTTTGATCGCACTATGTATGGTGACGCCCCACAGGAGCCTTTCCCGTCGGGTATCAGCGGTGCCGGGCCGCGCCAGGCGTTGTGGGTACCTGAACGCATCAACTACGGCAGCAATCTCTTATGCTCAAGTCTAACCCTATTTCACTACTTCGAGACATCCCTTGCCTTACGCATCTTCTGCAAGGAAGACTCAGCGGCTGACCGAACAGAGGAATCATCGTCCTTAAGTAGCGGTTCCACCTGGGGGGCGAACTTCGCCCCTTCTGGGCCCATCTTGCCCAAGGCGTTCACGGCCCAGGCACGTACGAACGAAACGCTATCCTTGAGCACCGCCGCCACCTGGGGGGCGAACTTCGCCCCTTCTGGGCCCATCTACCCAGGGCCTCCGCAGCCTTGGCACGTACCGAGGAATCGCTATCCTTGAGCATCGCCGCCACCTGGGAGAACTTCGCCCCTTCTGTGCCCATCTCACCCAGGGCCTCCGCAGCCTTGGCACGTACCGAGGAATCGCTATGCTTTAGACGCTCTACGGGAGTCTGATGAGTTATGTACAGCAGGAAGGCCACCAGTAAGAACAGCAACAGACTAGAGCCAATCCAGATATACTTGGATCTTGACTTTTTCTTGTCCGACGTTCCTTTTTCTGCTTCGGTCGTTGTTTCCCGATCCTTGACATTGGATATTGGCGCTGGTTTCAAGACATCCCGTTGCTTGTGCGCATAGGCATATTCCTGCGAGAAATTTGAGAACTGACTGGACAGAATGCTCGTATCAACACTTTCCCAGATACTGAGCGCCGTACCCCAGTCCTTCGCCGCGAATGCGTGCTTTCCACGTGCGTAGGCGGACTTCATTATGCCGATCTGATCCTGTTTACGTACATCGACGAGCAGTCTGGCAATATCGCGCCCCCGCCACTCTAGGCAATCGAGTTTGATCAGATCGATGCAGCTCTGTTGCGCCGTCGCCCAGTCTTCGCTGACCTGGCTTGCTAAGGCACGGTCGAGCAGCCGGTCGATCTCGACTTCCCTGGCCTTGCACGCTTCTACAGCTTCCAGCCGACTACGAAGACTGGTGTCGTTCGGGGCCGCGTCGGCGGCCCGCTGGAAAGCCTCTAGCGCTTCACTGAGACGATTCTGCTTGAGGAACTCTTCCCCTAGCCGCGTCAAAGTCCGCATGATAACTTCAGCAGTGGCCCTATCCTCGCCCAGCATGTCCTGCAAACCAGCAATGGTCGCCAGCGCCTCCGCGAAAGCGCTTGAGGCCAGTTGCCGTTCTGCGTACGCTTCCATCTCCCGGTGTACCCGCTCGACGGTCTCCCGTTCAGGGGCGCGGCTCAAGGCTAGACGGTATTCTTCTTGGGCGGTAGCGAATGCACCACTTGCCAGGGCCATATCACCTCTAGCAAGAAAAACACTCGCCACAGCGCGGCGCGATTCCTCGTTGCCGGGCGAAAGCGCCAGGGCGGCTTCGAAATCGGACAACGCTTGCGCTTCGCGTCCCTCCTTACGGTGCAGGCCACCCCGCTCAAGCAAAGCCCGAACCCAACCATCGCGGGCACTCATCTCATCAATCTGATAGGCCTTGCCAAAATCCTCGATTGCCGCGTCCAGGTCGCCCATTTCGTATTCGACTTGGGCCAATCCGAGTTGGGCACCGCTATGGTTCGGATTGACCTGAAGCGCGCGTCGGTATTCCTCGCGAGCATAGGCCAGCTCGTCTTGTGCATGAGCCTCACGCGCATTTTCAAACAAACGTACGGCCCGCCGGCTGATATAATCCACATCGCGGCGCACGCTATCCAAAGGGTGTTGCTTACAGATCCAGATCCTGACCAATTCCACCATGAACCGGTAATCATTGGGGCCGTGACGTTCCAGGATTTCCCATTCCACCAAGCGGTCAGGGGCGTCCTTGAGTTCAAGTCCAGTGAGAATGATCCGGTAGCGCTCCAGAATCTGGCGGATGTCATCATGGGAGGCAACCCCGAGCTCATTCGCGACATGAGCAATGGCGGCCATGATGAAGCGTTCGGCGCGGGGCAAACCATCCCAAAACCAGTTGAGCGCCCCGTGGCCGCTTTCCAATGCGGAGTCGATGCAGGCATGGACCTGCTCCACCGTGACCAGACGGGCATTCGTCACCTTGGCATGGTTAAAGACTTCGAAGCACATCAACTGGGTGAGATAGGGATGCCGGGCTGTTAAAGCTAGGATCGCCTCAATGGCGACATCGGCGTAATCGAGCACGCCGGACGTCGGCTGTGTGATGAGCTCGCGGGCCTCTGTGGGTGTCAGCAAACCGATGCGCTGGTACTTGGCCTGTTTGAAGATCGAATGAAAGCTAGTCGTCAATTCCTCGATTCGACGGCCCACGACAAAGATGAACGCCAATTGGCGTTCATGGAGAATGAGTTCCTGGAGATACGGAAAAAGTGTCAAGGACGCGGCATCTGGGCTGGCCTGCTGGTCATCGCTTAACACATCAAACTCGTCGAAGAGCAGCAACAGCCGGCGTTCACCGAGATGGTTGGCCACTGTCGGCAGGAACGTCTCCCTGAAGAACTGCGACGCACCATCGTTACTCTCAGGGAATGTTTGGGCCATGCCAACGGCACGCGCCACAGTACGGGTCAGCAGACGCAGCACCTCGCTGAGCGTGAGGCGTTCCTTCCCTTGTAAATCGAAGTACACCGGCACCAAGCGATTGGTGATGCGAACCCGTCGAGCGATTTGGTTTAATAAGGAGGTTTTTCCTATCCGGCGTTGGCCAAAAAGCACGATGACGTTCAGTTGCTCGGCATCTAAGGCGTCTTCCACCGCAGCGAAGGTTTCACCACGTCCGTAGAAGCCGGAATCGCCCGTCAACGGTACGCCAATGACATAGGGATTCGGTGGAAAGACTGCATGGTTTTTGCTCAAGTTCGTGTCATTCACGTGCGAACCCTAAAAATCTAATACGGGCTGCCATCATGCACACAAAAAGGCACAACGTCGGCGACGGGAGAGCCAATCTACGGAGACGAAAGGAATGCGAGACTATCTTACAAAGAGGAGATAGAAAAGTCAAACGGCTTTTTCGACTACCGGCGTGCGCCCCCGTGCCACCAGCCATCTTCCCACTGGGGTGCGCGCCTGGGCCTGCCAGTTCCTACTCGCGTACTCCTGCTGCTCGTAACGCTGGGGAACTGCCACGAGGACGGTCGCCAGCGCGGTGCTGGTAGCCGTGCACAGGCGCTCGGGGTGCCGGTGCCACTCCTTCTCGGTGATGGGACCGCCCTTGGCGTGGGACAGGGCGCGCAATCGGGGGGCAATCGCCTCACGCGTGGGCGGGGGATGCGCCATGACGGAGGTCTCCTTGATCAGTCTTTGTGACAACATGAGACACGAGAAGAAATTCTGCCTAGTAGACTGACTTATATAGCTGCTGGCAGGAGTTATACAAAAATTTTCTGGCTGTTGGTTTGTGTTCAACCATCCCACTGCCCGCCATAATCTCCCACAACGGCAGAGGAGAGGGCCATGGATGAACGCAAACAGCTGGGCGCACGCATCAAGCACCTACGCCGGGTCCGGCAGGAGACGCAGGAGCGGCTCGCCGAACGGATCGACATCAACCCGAAGTATCTGAGCAGCATCGAACGGGGTGAGGAAAACCCGACGCTCGACCTCTTGATCCGCGTGGCAAAGGGATTCCGGGTGGAGCTCTATGAACTGTTTATGTTTGACGCGGAAGATAGCCCTGACCAGTTGCGTCAGAAGCTTGCCGGTTTGCTCGCGGAGGTCCCAGCCGATGCGCTTCGGCAGATGGTCCGAGTCCTCGAAGCCCTGGTCCATTGAGCGCACCTGATCGGGTGGGACCGACGGCCGAGCAGGGTGCAAACGCCGAAGACCAGCGGCACACCATGGGTCCGGAGGTCAGTTGAGCCACATCGCAGGAAGCTGAGGTGGTTGATGGCGGGAAGGTGATCGAAGGGACTGGAGTGGTCAAGGCGGGCTTCCGCGATAACAGGCGCCAGACCTGATAGGGACGGACAGGGGCCGTGTGATGGTGGCCCGTATCCATGGGTCCTCCATCACTCCCGATAGAGTCCTGTATAACGAGTAAGAGTTTTTGTGTCGGCTGCGCGCCACAAAAACTCTTACTCGTTAGCCCCTTGTACAATAGGCAGTGCGCTCAAAGTCGGGCTGCTTGCCAATAGTACCTCAGAGTAGTACCATTCTCCCTATGAGAAGAATGCACCGAAGAACCCTGGAAGCGATCTTTGCGCATCCTGTCAGGGCCAATATCCTGTGGCGTGATATCGAGGCACTTTTCGTTGAGCTTGGGGCTGAGATCAGTGAGCGCGAGGGCAGCCGGGTTGCGGTGGTGCTGTTCGGAGAGGTCCGGGTCTTCCATCGTCCTCATCCAAGACCCACCACTGATAAGGGGGCAGTGAACAGTATCCGTCACTGGCTACAGCAGCATGGGGTTGTGCCATGAACATCATGTCGGTTGATGACTATCAGGCCAAGATCGAGTACGACGCGGAGCTTGATATGTTCCGTGGAGAGATCCTTGGCCTTCATGGGGGGGCTGACTTCTATGGGCGGACGCCAGAGGAGCTGCGGGCCGAGTTCCGTAAGTCGCTGCAGGTGTTCCTTGAGGTGTGCCGTGAGAAAGGCATTGAGCCTCGTCGGCACTATTCCGGCAAGTTCAATATACGGATTCCGCCAGAGCTGCATGAGCGCCTCGCCATTCTTGCGCAGGCCGAGGGTAAGAGCTTAAACACCTTGGCGCAAGAGGCCTTGCAAAGGGTTGTCCGGTAAACGCCGCCTGTGGTTGTGGCTGGCGGGTTTGGGGCTAACCAGGCGCTGCAGCGGACGGCGCACAGCGCCGCGCCGCCGCTGAGCTTGGCCGTTCGGCAGCAGTTGGCGGAATCATACCATGGGATTGATTGAAGAGTTCATCAGCCGCTATCGCAGGGAGTACGACTTCTACGATCATGCAGCGCGCTCGGTGGCACAGCTGCTAGACACGGCTCTTCAGAGCGCCGGCATCCGCGGCATGGTCACATTCCGGGCAAAGTCATCATCCCGCCTAGAATCTAAAGTTCGACAGCGTGCCGAGATGAAGAACTACGCGAGTATCGACGACATCTACTCGGATATCGTCGACTTAGCAGGCGCGCGGGTTGCCCTGTATTTCCCGGCTGAACGCGACCAGGTTGAAAAGCTTATTCGTGATCTATTCGTGCTAACAGACGCACCGAAGGAGTTCCCGGCCGGCTCGACGCCGAGCTACTCCTCAAGGGTCCGGCGCCGAACACCGCTCTGGGCCGAGTGGACCTCCTTTACGATCTGTTGGAACGGCTTGACTTGGTGACGCCTGAACGCCTTAATCCCTACCTTAGCGCGCTAAGCAGCGACACGGAACGGCGGCCGTTGGCCGAGCAGATAGTCGACCGGCTACTGGCTGAGGACGAATCAAGATACAAGGTGTATGAGGAGGTCAGAACCACGAGGGACAGGGATTCTCGTGGCTGGATGGAGCAAGAGCGTCTGATCGCACCTGACATACATGAGGCCATAGGCTTCTTTCTATCCCGATGGATTGAGTTAGAGAGGACGATCCGCGAGATCATATTCGAACGCACGGGTGAGCGCTCGGTAATGTTACCTACTAGCAAGGTCCTTGAGCGCCTTGAGGTGTCGAATGGCATGATCCGGTCGGAGATTGAGCGTATTCGTCGGCTGCGAAACAACCTTGTTCATGGCATCGAAGTTCCCAATGCGACTGACATTCGTGAGGCTGGTCAGCGCTTAGAGGCTATTCTGCCAGAACTTCGACGTGCTCTACATAACTAGTGCTGGTGGTCGACGGGAAGCCGACGCTCGTCCCCAGATTGCTGTGGAGTTCATCGCAGAGCGGCAACGGGACATCATCCATGGTGGATTTCTCGATCCAGATGTCGACGAGAGGGGGTTGGTCACTCGGCGCATACGTATGGCCGTCGATGATGTCGATGATCGGCAGCGACGAGGAGACCACGGTGCTCAGATCGCTCTCGATCCAGGGCAGTCGCCAGTCATCCAGGTCGCTCAACTGAACGCGTAGCAATGCTTGCACGGGAGTCGGTGCCATATGGATGTGGGGTGGCGGGTTGCGATGGTCTTCAAACGCATCCGGTCGCACCAGGCCCAGGTCACGCGCATACTTTCCGGCGTCGCCCAAATAGTCCCAACAGGCCTCGGTGTTCTCATACGGCATGCCGTCGTGTTTGTGATAACCGTCTTCACCACTCACGAGGCGGTCGTGGACGCGCCGCAGATGTACCCCAGTGGTGTAGCCAAAGCGCGCCCAGAGATGGGCAAACCATTCGGCCTTGGCCCGTTGGGCGGGATTGCCGACATAGAAGGGATCGTTCGTTTCGGCCAGGACCAGCAGGTCCGCCACCCGGACCCCGTGGGATTTGGCGAGCGCTTTGATGACATCATACCCTCGGAACATTCGTGCACACTCCCTCGTGATCGACGACATTTCCGTGCCCTCAACATTTCCTCCCGAGAATCAGGAGCGGTGGGATGAAACTCACCAAACTCACCACGAGCGTGATAAGTGATTGACGCTATTAAGATTTCGTGAGGTGAGTTTGTGGATACAGGCGCGGAATCGCTGGGGGAGTGAGGTGAGTCAGGTGAGTTTGGTGAGTTTGTGTCACTCAGGTCCGAGGCCCGCACGAATTTTCAGCGCAGGTCATTGGCATGTTCACCGGCCGCGACTCGGGGCGATCACTTCCCCCTTAAGGAGATGGACGAGCCCATTGGTGTTTCGTAACTTTTGAAATCCCTCCCCCCTGGCTGACACCTGGAAGGATAACCGGCTGACACGAAGTTCTGAGGGCTTGATGTGTCCGACTGCCTGGCGCCCATTCCCTCCGTCTGACATCTCAAGACATATTCTGTTACACCGGAAGCCATGGGTCAAGGCGGCGGCGTCCTGATTTGCGGCCCTCCATCTCCTGAAGGGTCAGGGACAGTCTGCCGTGATTGAGTCTTCCAAGCCTTGTCAGCATTTCTTGAAGAGCTATCGGAAGTTCTGCCGGCTATCGCCCGTTCTCACCACCTTGCAGAAGCCCACAAGCGAATGCGGTAGGGGGATGGTAGGGTAGCGAACACTCGCGAGGACGAGGCAAGGGCGGAGTGAGTCGAATGGCCAGACACTGGCTGACGATCTCGAATACGTGCGAAACGCGTGTGCTCTTGACAGGTCAAATCAGCCCCACTACAATCGCCCCATCCTATCGTAATTGAGCGATGTCTCACGGCTATCACCGAGGAGGCTCCCCGATGCCTACCGGTCGTCCTCACTTTTCCCCCACCGCTCCCACCCTGACGCGCCTCCTCGCGCCAGGGCATTTCGTCCTAAGGCCGCAACTCCTCACACGCCTCTAAGCCTTGCTGTGGGCAGGGCGCCCTACCGGTCCTCATCAGCGCACCAACGATCGCATGCGAACATCGACGCCGTGCCGAGGAGATTGGCGATCCTCGTCGTGCCGCTCGTCCGAACGGCGACCAGCGGTCATGATTGAGTCCCGGCCATGCCGCCGAAGCGCTCGGAGTAGAACAGCTTGCCGCATCACCTCTGGAATATGGCCCTTATGCCGCAAGATTTCCCTATTAACAGCCCCTCTGGGAGGCGAGGTGAACATCCCCCGCAGGGCGGTTGGGAAGATGATGTGGAAAACTTTCAATATCATGCATCGTTGGGCGTTATGAAGGCCCTATGGGGACTCGTCGCAGTTGGGATGCATTCTCAAGGAGGGAACATCATGCAACGACTTCGCCGTGTCGCCGTCACCACCCTCTCGCTGCTCATGCTCGGGGCTGTCCTGGTCGCGGACATTGCCGTCGCCCAGCCGCAGTCCCTGCAGGAGCAGCTCGTAGGCACGTGGACGCTCGTCTCGGAGGACATCGTGCGTCACGACGGCAGTAAAGACGCGTTGTTTGGTCCCCATCCGAGAGGCATGCTCATCTACACGAGTGACGGCCACTTTGCGCTGCTGCAAATGCGCGCTGACCTCCCCACGCTGGCGTCTCGTAGGCGCGATCAGGGCACGTCGGAGGAATACAAGGCCGTCGTGCAAGGATCGATCGCCTTCTTCGGCACGTATGCGGTCCACGAGGCCGAGAAGACGCTCACCTACCAGATCGAGGGCAGTACGTTCGCGAATCTTGTTGGCGGGCGCGAGCAGCAACGCCTGGTCACCTCCCTCACGGCAGACGCACTCACGCTCGTGAACCCGAGAACCCAATATGGGGTGAGGCTCGAGGAAGGCTGGAAGCGACCCAGGTAGCGACGGGGTCGTCGCCCAGGCGACCGGTCAGTCGTCGCCAAGTGCGGCCCATTGGGCACCCCAGGGGGCGGGAGGCCACACCAAGTGGACACAGCCTAGGCATGCGACGCGGGTCCATGGGGGAGGGGGTCGCGTCACGCGCGGGAGCTTTCCCCAACAGGGGACGAGCCTTCCTCGTTGCGTGCCAACGCCTCGTCGCATGGCGTGTTTGTCTGGACGGTAAGGGCAGACATCGGGCGGGCGCACGCCACAGCATGGCCGGGGGGGCTCACAAGGGTAGGTTTTTTTAGACGCGACACTGACCCTGGGTCATTTCTCCCTCTCCCACCGGGAGAGGGCGGGGGTGAGGGGTCTTGTGCGATGACACCATCCAGCCCTCACCCTTACCCTCTCCCAGAGGGCGAGGGGACGAAAAACCTACCCCAGAAAGCCGGGGGGGGGCGTCACCAGCAAGGCAGAGCCAGTGCCCAACAGGGGCTTGCACCTGACGGCCTCCAGCGTCCGCTCAGGCGCCGCTCCGGCATTCGGCAGCGGCTGACGCCCAGTCTGATCTCGGCGGGTGTGAAGGAGTACACGTCGATGCACAATCAACACCTGGTGATTGATGACTCATGGTACCATCGACTGCCAGCCGCCAAGGATCGCATCGCGGCCGGCGGTGTGGTGCTGCGCCGGGAAGACCAGCGCGTGTATCTCGCCCTGGCACGAGAGGGAGACATCCTGCCATTTGTCCTCCCAAAGGACGGGGTTGATCCAGATGAACCGATCGAAGCGGCGGCCCGACGAGAAATTCTCGAAGAAGTGGGCCTCTCCGACCTGCAGTTGATCGGTCCACTCGGCATGCTGGAGCGTCTGAGTTACGACAAACGCTATTGGATACAAGCCCACTATTTTCTCTTTACGACGAGCCAAAAAGACGGGATTCCGACCGACACCCAGCACCATGCCGCGGTCTGGTGGTTTCCCCTTGATGAGCTCCCGGTCATGCTCTGGCCGGAACAACGACGGTTGATTGACACCCATCGCGCCACGTGTGCAACGGTCTGTGTTGCCCGACAACGGGAAATCCCCAATCACATCGACGGATAAGGATCGAGGTCTCTCGTGACAGAGGGATGAGGCACCAATGGTCCTGATCGTTCCCAGACGAATCTCTTGCAGAGAGGGGGATGGACACCCAGCATGCCATCGCACGGGAGCCGACTGCCTCCAGCATCTGCTCCTCCGTCGCTCTCGCTTTGCGCGGCGGCTCATGTCTGGTATTGACATGATTTGCAGTGCAACCGCTTGTGCCCAAACGTGCTCATGTGGGCGCCCATGTTGTCCAATTCATCGGACTGTTTGATGTGCGTACAGGGCACATCATCGGCTGTAGGTGCCTAGAAGGCTGAGGAACAGCTCCAGGACAGGAAAAGTCCACGGAGACAGCACCACGGCTCATACCGTGAGATGACCCAAGACACAGGAGGTAGCCCTATGGCCCACTCGACTCTTGCTACCGTACGCGACCTCGCGTCCCTGATCGCTCAACATGCCGACGAGGCCGAGCGCGAGCGCCGGCTCGCGCGCCCGGTGGTTGACGCCCTCGTCAACGCCGGGGTCTTCCGCCTCCTCCTGCCCCCAGCCCTGGGTGGTGCCGGGGCCAGCCCGCTGGAGTTCTGCGATGTGGTCGAAACGATCTCGACCGTGGATGGCTCCACGGGCTGGTGCGTAATGATTAGCGGCGGCTATGGGCAATTCGCTGGACTGTTGCCCCCGCCGGCTGCCACCGACATCTTCAGTGATCCCTCGGCGGTGCTCGCCGGCACGTTCCGGCCCAACGGGGTGGCTCGGGCTGTCGAGGGTGGGTACCAGGTGAGTGGCCAGTGGCCGCTGGCCAGTGGCAGTTCCTATGCTACGTGGCTTCTCGGTGGCTGCCGCATCGTCGAGGGCGACCAGCCGCGGCTGACCCCGGCCGGGGGGCCGGAACTGCGGCTCGTGTTCCTGCCGGTGGGCGACGCCACGATCCTCGACACCTGGCACACGGCCGGCCTGCGGGGCACGGCCAGCCACGACTTCGTGCTCCGCGACCGCTTTATTCCCGCGCACCGGACTTGCTGGTTCACGCACGCGCCGACCCGGCCCGAACCGCTGTACCGGCTGCCGGCGGTCGCGGTGTTTACGGCCTGGATCGCGGCCGTGCCGCTGGGCATTGCCCGCCACGCCATCGCCGTGTTCACGGCCCTCGCGGGGGCGAAGACGCCGACCTGGTCGCAGGCCCTCCTGCGCGAGAAAGGCGCGGCCCAGCTGGCCGTGGGCCAGGCCGAGGGGTTGGTCCGCGCGGGGCGGGCGTTCCTGACCGAGACGCTCTGCGACGCCTGGGCGACGGTGACCGGTGGGGCCGCCTTGTCGTGGGAGCAACGCGGCTTGCTCAGGCTGGCCAGCACGCAGGCAGCGACCCAGGCCGTCCAGGCCGTCGAGCTGCTCTTTACGGCGGCCGGGGCGTCGGCAGTCTACACCAGCACCGGTCTGGAGCGCTGCCTGCGCGACGTGCGGACGGCAGCCCAACATATCACCGTGACACCAACGAACTTCGAGATCGCTGGCCAGCTTGCTTTGGGGCTGGACGTGCACCAGTCGATGTGGTCCATCGACGACCGGGGGGACGGCTAGTGCTCCTCGCCGCGCCAGACTGGAGAGGAGCTGCGGAGACCAGGGATCAACGCGGAGCACCGAACCCAGCACTGCACCTGACGGCCTACAGCGTCGGCTCCTGCGTCGCTGCTGCGTTCGGCAGCGGCTCATACCTGGCGTTGATGAGATGTGTATCGCAACCTCCTGTGCCGAGCGCCGTTCATGGTGGCGCACGTGATGTCCACACCATCACACCGTTTCATATGCGCGGAGGGCGCATCAGCGGGTCTCAACGTCCGCATGAGCCCTCGTCGATGTCTCCAGGTATGCCAGGTCAAGCGGAGGCCACCAGTGACAGCGGACCACGTCAACGTCTTTTTCTATGGCCTCTTCGTGGACATGGGCGTGCTCCAGCAGCGAGGCCTGGCCCCGCGCCATCCACAGGTTGGACGTCTTGACGGCGATGACATCGACGTTCACGATCGTGCCACGTTGATTCGCAATCCAACGGCGAGGGTCTACGGTATCGTGACGGGGTTGACCCGTGAGGACCTTGGCACGCCGTATGCGGACCCCAGTGTGCGGGATGACCGTGCAGAAGCCGTCGTGGTCACCCTGGCGGCTGCCCGTCAAGTGTCGGCTTGGTGCGATACCCTGCCGCAGGCGCCCGGCGCCCGGCGGAATACGGTCTATGCGCCCAGACTCGTGGAGGTGGCGAGGACGCTCGCGTTCCCTGGAGACTATCTCGACAGACTCCAAAAGCTTACGCAAGAGGAGCCAATGCCGTAGAGATGATTGCTGCGGGTGCGCTCCCGCTTTCAGCGCGCCTGACGGCCAGCCGTGGGCCTGCGTGCATCATCCACGGTGCGACCTGTCGGTCAGTGAATGGAGGTGACCGTGCTCTACCCCGCCATCGAACCGTACGACCACGGCCTGTTGGATGTTGGCGATGGCCATCGGGTGTATTGGGAGGTCTGCGGCAACCCGCACGGCAAACCCGCGGTGGTCCTCCACGGTGGCCCTGGCTCAAGGTGTTCGACCGATGTCCGTCGCTCTTTCGATGCACAAGTCTACCGGATCGTGCTATTCGACCAGCGCGGGTGTGGCCGGAGCACGCCACACGCCAGTGACCTGCGCACTGATCTGTCGGTCAATACCACGGCACATCTCCTGGCCGATATGGAGCGACTTCGCCAGTCCCTGGGGATGGACCAATGGTTATTGTTTGGCGGTTCGTGGGGATCGACCCTGGCGCTCGCGTACGCCGAGCGACACCCGCACCGCGTCACCGAAATCGTCCTCGCCGGCGTCACCACGACCCGGCGATCCGAGATTGACTGGCTCTATCGTGGTGTGGCCCCGCTGTTCCCGGCACAGTGGGCACGCTTCCGCGCCGGTGTCCCACCCGCTGAACGTGATGGCGATCTCGTCGCGGCGTACCACCGCCTGCTGCAGGAGCCCGATCCGGCCATTCACAGGCAGGCGGCCAAGGAGTGGTACGCGTGGGAGTCCGCCTTGGTGTCGGTGGACCCCGAGGCCAACCCGGAGCCCCGGCGAGTGCAACCCGCCTTTCAGCTCGCATTTGCACGCCTCGTGACTCATTACTTTCACCACCACGCCTGGCTGGAAGAGGGGATACTGTTGCGACACGCGAGTGCGCTTGCACACATTCCCGGCATCCTGATCCATGGCCGCCTGGACCTTGCGAGTCCACTCGTCACCGCGTGGGAACTGGCCCAGGCGTGGCCAACGAGCGAACTGGTGATCGTGAGGGGCGCGGGCCATGCCTCGACTGACCCCGGCATGAGCGAGGCCATCACGGCGGCCACGGACCGCTTCGCCACACGCCGCTAGACTTCGGGTGGCGCCACAAGGCGTTGCAGCCGATGGCCTCCAGCGTCCGCTGTGCTCCTCCTTTCGGGCGTGGCTCATCGTCAGCGTTGGGCGGCGAGGGAGATGCCGTCGCGTATAACGACTGGAGGGCCACGATGATCACGATCCACGGGTGCCAAGAAAGATGGCGTCATCCGCCATCATCGAGCGCGCCGCGACGGCACGGTGCGCGACACCGTGATCTATAGCATCCTTGCGACGGAATGGCCTGACGTGAAGCGACATCTTGAGCTGCGGTTAGCCCGTCACGGAAGCGCGTCGAGCTGAGTGTCAGCATGCTGTCCAAACCAGCGCTTGCACCCGACTGCCGCAAACGTTGCTTGCGGTTCCCTCGTTGCTTCGCGCCTCGGCGGCGGCTGAAGCGCAGCGTTCGGCGGCATGGTGGTGACGATCCGTCGTGCACACGGCTCCGGGAGCATGCGATTGATCACAGCCGTCGTTTTCGACATGGACGGCGTCCTCTGTGACTACCGGATCGAGCGCCGGCTGGCACTCCTCGCGTCGTGGAGCGGGCGAAGCCCGGACGCGATTCACGCCGCCATCTGGCGCTCGGGGTTCGAGGACGAGGCGGAGCGCGGGGTCCTATCGGCGGACGACTACTTGCAGGGATTCGGCGAACGTCTGGGGTATCCCCTCACCGCTGCCCAGTGGGTGGAGGCCCGGCGGGCGGCGATCGAGCCCGACCTCGCCGTGCTCGCGCTGGCGCGACAGCTCCGCACGGAGCGCATGGTCGGGATGTTCACCAACAACCCCTGGCTCCTGAAGCGACACATCGCCGAGGTGTTTCCTGCCGTCCCGGCCCTCTTTGGCCCGCGAGCGATCTTCTCGGCGGAGCTTGGCCGGAGCAAGCCGGACCCGGAGGCCTTCCGCCGCCTAGCCACCCGCCTGGGGTGTTTGCCCGACGAAATGCTCTATTTCGACGACGATGCCACCTACGTAGCGGGTGCCCGTGAGGCCGGACTGTCAGCGGATCACGTGGGTGGAGCGCCAGACGTGCGTGCCAGCCTCACAGTTCACGGGCTAGGCGTTGGGAGCATCGTGATTGATCGTTGACCGCTTGTCGGCAGGGAGGCCGTGCAGCGCCGATTGCTGCGCTTGCGTGGATGCGCTTCGCGCGCCGCTCGCCGTAACCGTGAGCCCGCATGCTCGTGACGGGACAGACATCGTGGACACATCAATACTCCTTCCTTGGTGGCGTTTGGTTCGGACGGCCACCCTCGTGATGGGCGTGAGGAAGTATAGAGCAATTGACCTCTGCAAGCATGCCAACATCTTCAGCGCAGACCTAGTGCCTCGACAGAGCTCAGTTGACAAGTTCCCGGCTATCGGTTTTCCTTATGGTAAGGCACCCATAGAGGAGAACGAGGATGGCCAAATACATGGTTGAGCTCAACGAGGAAGCACGCCAACAGTTGTCGACCCGCATAACCACCGGGCGAGCGGCTGCGGCCAAGCTGCTCCATGCGCGGATCCTCCTCAAAGCCGATGTTCGCGAAGGCAGCCGCTGCTGGACCGACGCTGAGATCCCTGTGGCCCTGGACACCAGTGAGTCGACCGTGCATCGGGTGCGCCAAGCCTTGGTCGAGCAGGGCTGGGAGGCGGCGTTGTCCCGCCAGCGGCCTACGGGCCGGCAGTATCGCAAGCTGGATGGGGCCCAGGAGGCGCGGCTGATCGCCTTGGCCTGCAGTGCGCCCCCTGCAGGCCGCGCGCAGTGGACGCTCACGTGATTGGCGGACAAGCTGGTGGCATTGGATGTCGTCGACACCATCCGTGCGGAGTACGTCCGCACCACGCTCAAAAAAGCGACCTCAGACCGTGGCCACACAAACCATGGGTGATGCCGCCGCAGGCCAACGCCGCGTGTGTCTGTGCCAGGGAAGATGTGCTGGAGGTCTATACACGCCCCGATGATCCCCAGCGACCCCAGGTCTGCATGGATGAGACCAGCACACAACGGGTGGCAGAAACCCGCCTCATGCGCCGCGTATATCAGCGGCAAACAAACCAGGAACTCCAACCAGGCAGGCACGCGCTTGGGCTTTCCCCCAAGCCTTTGTCGAGGGACCAGGCGATAAAGGCCTTCATCGCAGTTGTCGACAGTCCCATCTCGAGTTCATCGCGGCCCGGCCACTGCCGATAGGCCACATCATGGTCAAGCCAGTGCGGCTGCTTGTCCAAAAACATGCGGATGGCCTCCTCGTGACTCACTAGCGCCTCCCATCAGAAAGACCCCTCCGTTCATCTTGAGGGCGTGAGGTGTCTCGTCCCCAACACTTCGGAGCGACACCATCGGATTTCCCACTGTTGCGGGCGATCCCGCAGCGCTCCCATGTGGCAAGACGATTCAGGACGACCGTATGAGCCAGCTACACCATGCGCGCGTTCTCATAGAGGGCCTTCAATGATCCAGCCTCTAGGCTCGCTTCCCTCCTCCTGGGCACGGGCGACCCGGCGCTCCTCCTGGAGGCCCATTATACCCTCGGGAACAGCTTGAACTACCTGGGAGAGTTCGCCGCTGCCCAGGCCCATTTTGCGCAGGGGATGGCCCTCTATGACCCTCAGCGGCATCACACCCATACCTTTCACTACGGGCAGGATCCCGGCGTGGCGTGCCGAGCCTACGCCGCTTGGACCCTCTGGTGGCTGGGCTATCCGGACCAAGCCCGGCAGCAGAGCCACGAAGGCCTGACGCTGGCTCGGGAGCTGGCGCACCCCTTCAGCCTGGCATTCGCCCTGTTCTTTACGGCCTGGCTCCATCAGCTCCGCCGCGAGGGGCACTTGACCTACGAGCGGGCCGAGGCCGTCATCGCCCTCGGGGCTGAGCAGGGGTTTGCGCTCTGGGTCGCGGGGGGAACGGTGCTTCGGGGGTGGGCGCTCGCTGAGGGGTCTTCAGAGCCCGGCCCAGGACAGAGGCACGTGGAGGAGGGCATAGCCCAGATGCAACAGGGCCTGGACGCCTGGCGGGCCACGGGCGCCGAGGTGGCACGGCCGTATTTCCTGGCCCTGCTGGCCGAGGCGTATGGAAAAGTGGAGCAGGTAGAGGAAGGGCTCACGCTGGCGGCCGAGGGGCTGGGTGCAGCACACGACAAAGAGGAGCGCCGCTGGGACGCCGAGCTGTATCGGCTCAAGGGCGAGTTACTGCGGGCGCACTCCGTGGAACAGGACACAGAGGCGGAAACCTGCTTTCATCAGGCCCTCGCGATTGCCCGCCGCCAGCAGGCGAAATCCTGGGAGCTGCGGGCGGCCATGAGCCTGAGCCGCCTCTGGCAGCAGCAGGGCAAGCGGGCCCAGGCCTATGACCTGCTGGCGCCGATTTACAGCTGGTTCACCGAGGGCTTCGCCACCGCCGACCTCCAGGAGGCCAAGGCGTTACTTGACGAATGGTCATGATAGAGCCCCTTACTGGTGAGGCAGATTCACGAGCAGGTTCGGCAGCGGGGCCATCGGCAGCCCGAGAGGCACTGGTGAAGCGAAATGGTATGCAGGCGTTTAGCCCATAACGTCTTGCTGCTCGGCCCTCCTGGGGCGGGGAAGTCGATGCTGGCACGACGGCTCACCACCATCTTGCCGGCGATGACCCTTGCCGAGGCCATCGAGACCACGCGTATTCACCGCGTCGTCGGCCTCACCGGCGACCGCACGGCGTTAGTTACGACTCGCCCGTTTCGCTCCCCCCACCACACCATCTCGGATGCGGGGCTCATCGGCGGCGGCCACGTGCCGATGCCGGGCGAGGTGTCACTGGTCCACAATGGCGTGCTCTTTCTGGCGGAACTGCCCGAGTTCCGCCGCCATGTCCTGGAGGTGTTGCGGCAACCGTTGGAGGATGGTGTCATATATATACAATCTCGCGGGCTTCCTCGATCTCCATACATTCACGAGGTTAGCCATCAGAGTGATGGCCGTGAGAGATTCGGGGAGAGCACGGTAGCCACCTACCACTACGTGACGGTCACCACACCTCGTTGGTCACCCCTCCGCCGCCGCTCCAGCCTCTGCAGCTGTCTCATGCTTTTCGCTTGACAGCTGGCCATACCTGGAGTACTGACACCTCATCCCATACACCGATGTGAGTGGCGCGCATTGAGACGTGTGCCCGCGCACACCCCAGCCGCTCCATGGCCGTGCCGGAGTGCATACCCATGTACTGCCCACGCTGTGAGGCTGACAATCCCGAGGAGATGAAGTTCTGCATTGCATGTGCCGCCCCTCTCACGAGGCGTTGTCCGCAATGTGGGTTTGCGAATCCGCCCCAGGCGAAGTTCTGTGGGCAATGTGCCACGTCGCTCACTGGGCAGACACCAACGCCGCACCCCTTCTCCCCCCCACATCCGCCGCTGAGCTATACTCCCGGTCATTTGGCCGAAGCAATCCTTACCTCCAAGGCCGCGCTCGAAGGTGAACGCAAACAGGTCACGGTCCTGTTTGCCGATCTCAAAGGCTCGATGGAGCTATTGGCCGGCCGCGACCCGGAGGAGGCGCGCGTAATTCTCGACCCCGTCGTCGAACGCATGATGGCCGCCGTGCACCGGTACGAAGGGACCGTGAACCAAGTCATGGGCGATGGGATTATGGCGCTCTTCGGCGCCCCCATTGCGCACGAGGACCATGCGGTGCGGGCGTGCTACGCCGCCCTCGCCATGCAAGCGGCGGTCAAACAGTATGCCATCGAGGTCCAACGGAGCAAAGGCGTCCCCCTCCAGATGCGTGTGGGGGTGAACGCTGGCGAGGTCGTCGTCCGCGCCATTGGCAATGATCTGCACATGGATTACTCGGCGATTGGCCACACTACCCATTTGGCCGCTCGGATGGAGCAGATGGCCCTACCGGGCACGATTCTGATCACGCCGGCAGTCCTGGGCCTCGTCGAAGGGCTTGTCCAGGTCACACCGCTAGGACCAGTCCCCATCAAAGGACTCGACGCGCCGGTGGAGGTGTTTGAGCTCGTGGGGGTCAGTACGATCCGCCGGCGCTTGCAGGCCAGTGCGGCGCGCGGACTCACCCGCTTTGTGGGACGGCAGCAGGAGTTGGCGGCCCTACGGCAGGCGTTGGAGCGTGCCGGGGCGGGTCACGGCCAGGTGGTGGCCGTGGTCGGCGAGGCCGGGGTGGGGAAGTCGCGCCTGGTCTATGAGTTCGTCCATAGCCACCACACGCCGAGGTGGTTGGTCTTGGAGAGTGCGTCGGTGTCGTATGGCAAGGCCACGCCCTACGTCCCGGTGATCGATTTGTTCAAGCGTTACAGCCACGTCGAGGAGCACGACGACCTCCGCACCATCCGAGCCAAAGTGACCGGCCAGGTGGTGACGCTCGATGTGTTGTGGTTTAATGAAAACGGACACCTTGATAAGGGTGATACGATAGACTCAGGAGGTGTCCCACCATGACAGAGAAACGACGCAACTATAGCGAGGAATGCAAGCGAGAGGCGGTCCGGCTGGTGACCGAGCCTGGCTACGGGGTGTCCGAAACGGCCCGCAATCTGGGGATCAATGCCCATATGCGGGGTCGTTGGACACGTGAGGTTGAAGCGCGACCAAGCGCAGCCTTTCCTGGGAACGGTCGCGTGTCGCCCGACCAAGAAGCATTCCAGCGGTGACGCGAGGACCATCAGCGGTTTCGGATGGAGCGTGACATGTTAAAAAAAGCCTTGGGTGACGTTGCCAGCGGGTCGAATTGAGGTATGCCTTGATGGCCGAGCCCCAGGCCATCTGGCCGGTTTCGGTCCTGTGCGCAGTGCTCGACGTGAGTCGCAGTGGCTTGTATGCGTACCTGCAGCGACACGCCCAGGCGTCAGTCCATGCTGAGGCAGTCGCCTTATGCACCCGTGTCAACGCGATGGCCGCGGAAACGCGTCACCGTTCTGGGCGTCGTCGCCTGGCCCAACAACTCCAGGATGACGGCTTTCACGTGGGCCGCGCGAAGGCGCGGCGGGTGATGCACAAGGCGGGGGTGGCGGTGCCACGTCCCAGGCGACGAGGTCCCATGACCACAGACAGCCGACATCACGATGCGGTCGCACCGAATCTGCTGGCGCGTCAGTTTGACGTGACGGCTCCCGATCACGTGTGGGCCGGCGATATCACCTACATAGGGACGGCTGAGGGCTGGCTATATCTGGCGGTGCTGGTGGACTTGTCTTCGCGCAAAGTCGTAGGCTGGGCGATAGACCCTCATATGGAGACCACCTTGGTGCAGGATGCCTTGCAGATGGCGCTCGGACGTCGCGCTCCTGCTGCGGGGTTCAGGCATCATGCAGACCGCGGCAGTCAATACGCCAGCCACGCCTATCAAGCTCAGTTGGCCAACCAGGGGATCGTCTGTCGCATGAGTGAGCAGGGCGAGTGCCTGGACCATGCGGTCGCCGAGCGATTCTTTGGCAGCCTCAAGGGTGAGCGCACCTCGCTCCGTCACTATGCCACCCGCCGGGAAGCACGGGATGATGTCATTGACTACATCGAGATGTTCTATAACAGCAAGCGGTTACCCACGGTTCGCTCATTTGTCGTAACCCGTGATAATTTCAAGGGTTTTCGGGTTACCTGAAACTGTTTTTTTGAGGGTCGGTCCCTGGTTGACTGACAAACGTGAGGCGTGCCCTGCCATACTCCTCGAATCGGGTTATACTCTCTTTGGGACAACCTTTGCCAAGGAGGGTAGCCATGGAGCACACGCCTCGGCTCTATGATACGCTGGTGCACATCTGACGCCAACATCAAAAGTGGCTCGATCGGCGCCACCTCAAGACGCGAGCCTGGATGATGGTGGGTCTTATGCCCTCGGAGCTGATGAGCCTCACGTCTTGGGCTCCGTACGTCCAGAGTCGAGCCGTTTAGGCGCCAAGTACCGTGCGACGGTTGGCCCGATGGCTCAACAACCCGAGGATCGAGAGCGCTCCTCTCGACGGCCCACTCATCGCCCACGCGTGAGCTGACTGGCGTGAGCAGGTGCGGTATCTGGCCTTAGATACGTCGCTGCTGTGGAATACCTAGTGTCTTGTGCGGCTGGCGGTCATCGATCGCGGGCGCGCCATCCCCCTCGTCTGGCAGGTGTTGGAACATCCGAGCAGCCGTGTCCGCTAGGACATCTATAACGCGTGGTTGGACGAGGCCACGAAGCTTCTTCCCCAGCAGGGCAACGTGATCTTTCTCGCCGATCGTGGGTTCGCTGATACGCCTCTGATGGCCCATCTGACCCGCTTGGGCTGGCATTGGCGTATCCGCATGCAGAAGCACGGCTGGATCTATCGTCGGGGACATCGCCGCTGTCAGCGTGAGCGCCTCTCTCTGACACCGGGCCAAGCCTGGTGCTGGCACGATGTCTTGATGACCGAGCAGCCGTATGGTCCTGTGCCTCTGGCGATGGCACAGTGCCAGGGCAACAAAGAATAGTGGTTTGTGGTCAGTGATGCACCAACCACCGTGCAGACGTTTGATGAGGATGGCCGTCGATGCGATATCGAAGAGAACTTCCTAGACGATCAAGCAACCGGATTTCCGCTGGAATCGTCGCTGATCCGCTCGGCTCAGGCGCTGGCGCGTCTGTGTTTGGTCCTGGCGATGACCACCCTTGACCTGGTCTCGCAGGGGACAGCAGTCGTGAAACAGGGCAAACGTCGCTGCGTGGACCCACATGGGTTTCGAGGCCAGAGCGATCTGAACATTGGCTGGAATTGGGTGAAACTGGCCCTCAGCAGGGGCTACGCGCTCATAACCCGCTTGCATGTATCTGCTGAAGCCGATCCGGAACCAGCGATGGCCTCAAAACGCCAGGCCCAGAAACAACCACAGCTTTTTATCGCGCTTGAGTTTCACGATGCTGTCGCATGATAGTCCAGAGTTTTGTCAGTCAACCAGGGGTCGGTCCTCAATATTTTCAACACCTTAGAGAAAAAATGAGCGAACCGACGGCGGTTACATTCATATTTGGGGTATGTCAGTCCCAATGACTTCGAGATGTTGGCCAGGGTGTCTTAACTCAGTGTCCGTTTTTACTTGACCATCACAGCCCATGGCCCGCTATGCTTGCGCTCGGCCGGGCTTAGCAGGCCTCGCAGAGAGGCCATGACTGGTGGCCGGGGCCTTTTCGAAGGAGGGAGCCAGACGGTGCTCGCTATCGTTCTAGTCTGCGTCCCCTTTTGGGACCATCCACCGTTCCTGGTCGACATGTCTATGAGTCGAGTCGTGTCGCAGCATCATGATTCCTCTCTCCCTTCATGTCCTTAAAATCTTGATCCCAGGACCGAGGCTTAATTAGCACTGTAGTTGTCATGCCCCGCGGGGCAGCATGAGGGATGAACATGGTCGGTGGCGACCTGGGATGCCAAGACTGGTAGCATAGCGGGAGATGGGCTGGCCGTGAGGTCGTGATTTTGTCTGGTGCCACGAGCCTGTACGGTCGTTTGACCTGGAGTCCCTGCAGGCCCCAGGGATGGTCGCCAGCTGCCCGCGGGCAGTGGAGCACGCCACGGAGACGCTTGAGATCGGGGTATCCCGCCAGCCACCAACGCGGGAGGGGTGTCATGGACGTGGTCTTCACCCCTGGTGCGGGGTTGGAGGTCCATCAGAAGACGGTGATGGCGTGTCGGGTCACGCCTGATCCCACAGGGCAGCAGGCGGAGGGGATCATGGAGGTGCGGGCATTTGGCACATTGACGCGCGACCTGCTGGCCTTGTCCGACTGGTTGAGAGCCGTGGGGATGACCCATGTCGCGATGGAGAGCACCGGCGAGTACTGGAAGCCGATCGATCATCTGCTGGCGGGTGACTTGACGGGGTTCCTGGTGCATGCCGCGCCTGTCAAGAACGTCCCAGGGCGGAAGACGGACCGGGCCGATGCGCGGTGGCTGGCGAAACTGCTGCGCCCTGGCGTGCGGCAGGCGAGGTTTAGCCCTGCCGCGGCGCCGCGGGAGCTGCGGGATCTGCCACGGTATCGCACGAAGGTGGTGCAGGAACGGACCCGGGAAGTCAACCGCGTGCAGGGGGTCCTGGAGCGCGCGCACATCACGTGGGCGTCGGTGGCGTCGGATATGATGGGCGTGTCGGGGCGGGCCATCCTGGCGGCCTTGATCGACGGGAGGACCGATCCAGCGACGATGGCGGAGTTGGCCAAAGGGCGCCTGTGGGCCAAGATGCCTGTGCGGGAGCAGGCGTGGACCGGGTTGGTCCGGGACCATCACCGGCGGCTGTTGGCGATGCCATGGGCCCCTATTGACTTCCTGGAGGAACCGCTCGACACGCTGAGTGCCGAGCTCATCGGCCTGCTCACCGACCTGAGTCCAAAGGAGATACAGCAGGCGGTACTGGCCTCGCGAGCCGTGAGGATCAACCACGAATCTAGCCGCCTCCAGCACGCCAGCAGCGTGCAGTGGAGCTGGCGATGGCGGCTTTGAAGGCCATGCCCGTCCCTGCCACGTGGTGCCTGGCTCCGGCACCAACGTCTTGAGGGAAACCCGCGCACCTGGCCGTGGGACGGAAAGTGCCGCCAGTGTGGATGCGCAAAAAGGGGTGCCATCCAGGCGGGTGATGCGCCGAAACAGCCAGCGTGCATACAAGCCACGATCGGCCAGTACGAGAACCGTCCACGACCGTGGGACCGCCGGTGCACCTGACGCAGCATGCGCAACCACTCCGCCGCCAGGCATGTTTGGCGGTAGCTGACAGGACGACCAGACGACTGGGATGGCACAGCCGCGATAGACCACGCTGAGCACAAGACCGTAAGCGGTGCCAAGTGCCCCCCCTCCCGCGCCGCCACCCGCCGCCACGGCCGGGGGTGCCAGCGAGCCGGGGCGCGGATCGGAGCCAGCACCCGCGGACACCCCCCTGACCTGTGCGCGGGCGGTCACGGTGCTGGACACCATGCCCGGCGTCGATCAGCGGGGTGGGGAACGGTTGGTCGCCGTGTGGGGGATCGACATGGCCCGCTTTGGCACCGCGGCGCGGCTGTCGGCCGGGAGCGGGGTGGCGCCGGGGCATGACGAACGCGCGGGCCAGCAGCGCTCGGGGAAAACCCGCAAGGGCAACCGCGCGCTGCGTACCGGCTTGACGCCACTGGCCCATGCGGCGGCCCGCACCAAGGACACCGATCTGTCGGCCTGGTCTCACCGCCTGGCCGCGCGCCGGGGGAAGCAACGCGCCCTCATGGCGGTGGCCCAGGCGATCGTCGTCAGTGCCTTCTCTATGCTCTCGCGCAACGAACCGTATCGGGAGCTCGGAGCCCACGACTTCGACGCACATCAACGGGAGCCTGTGGTCGATCGCCTCACACGCCGGCTGCAGCACCTAGGCTACCGCGTGAGCCTCGAACCGCTACCGGCTGCGTCATCCTGTATTTTCAACAGAGAATTAAACCGGCGCGTTTATGTACCAGTAAACCTCCTACTACTCAATGCCCACACCTGCAACCTGACAGATCGGGGAGGTTTGTTTCCGCCAAGGCATTTGTTACGATTTCCCCCAACACTCTCTCGCTTGCTAGATCGGCATCTTTTTAGTCCATTCGATGACCCAGCTTTTATCCATGTGCAGTAAACCATGCCGATCCCATCCATGCCCCAGGTCGTCCTTGCCTTCTGCTTCGTTCGAGATCAGTAGTATCTGATCCAGTACGAATAACACTATTATAGGCAATTTTTACCCGGATCATTCTGTGCTGTCCACGGCCGCATACCTTCCTCATTTCCCAGTCCCTGAGGACATGACAATCCTCGGAAGAGTCACGTAACCACCAGGTTTCATGCTGGTGAACGGCAGGAGGTCTAAAGATACAATGCGGCCTTTCGTACTGGTCGGTCGGCTGCGAGATCTAACTCAGAGGTTACGACTTTGTATCCGGCAAATCAGGGAGAGACAAAACAGCTACGCGGAAGTAAGCACCTAGGCTAGACCCGTGGTATGGATATTGCTCGTTATATCCTTAGCATTGGACGTTGGTCCTAACTGAGTCTAAGGCTCCTCACGACGCTATTCATGAGAGGTCAATCAGTGAACCATCAGCGCTCGACCAAGCTGTCAGCCATTGAAAATTGTCGACGCAGCATAGACGAGACCGGTGTCCTTGCAGACTCGGCATTTGAGCTTACCAAACTGCAAAAAACCATACTGGCTATGAATGCCCACCTTGACCTGGGGAACCTCAATATTATGCTGGCCGTTACGTTCCGTTTTACCCTGGAGCATGTGTGCCAGGGAGCTACGAGCCGACAGCGAATCATCGGGATACATTTCCAGGACCAAGTGGCAAGCCATCGACGCATGTGCACAAATCTCCACAGCGATCGGTGCATTCCCGTTAATACCCTTGCCAGGGCCCGAATACAATTTGTCTGGCTGCAGCTGTTTAGGAAAGGGACGAACTATGGAGACAACAACGGCAAAACAAAGCAACAGACAGGTCAAACTATCTACGGCTGAGCGAGACCAACTAATTATACGATACGCCCCTTGGGTAAAATTCATCGCCATGCGTATGGCCTCCAAGCTACCTTCACATATTCAGGCAGAGGATCTGATCAGTGCAGGGATTATCGGCCTGATTGACGCCCTGGATAAGTTCAACCCGGCCCGCGAGGTACAATTTAAGACCTATGCCCAGATCCGCATCCAAGGCGCGATGAAAGATGAGCTCCGCGCACTAGACTGGGCTTCGCGGTCGATGCGCCAGAAGGTAAAACGCCTGGAGCATACGTATACGATTCTCGAGCAGGAGTTAGGCCGACCGCCTTCATCGGAAGAGGTCGCCAACTCATTGGGCATCGAGATGGACGAGTTCGAAGAAATGTTGGATGACGTCAAAGGCACTTCGCTGGTTAGTCTAGAAGAGCTGGGACAAGGACCAGCTTCCGAAGACAAAATCAGCCTTTTGGAAGCACTCTTAACCCGCGAAGATCAGGATCCTCTGGAGGTATTGAATTTACAAGACCTCAAGAAGGCCTTATCTTTTGCGATATCAGAATTACCTGAAAAAGAGCAACTGGTGCTTTCGCTTTATTATTTTGAAGAGCTGACCATGAAGGAAGTTGGGAAGGTTCTGAACCTGACGGAATCACGTATCTCTCAACTTCACACCCAAACTGTTCTCCGGCTACGCAGCAGACTCAAAGCCTATCTTGCTGGGTAAAGCATCATGCCGGTAAGCATCGCTAAGTAGGGTCAGATGTGCCCAACCGATCAATGCAATAGAATCATCTATTGGGATGAAATCCATAAATTTCAAGGGTGACTAGGGCAGTGTTCAGCACCACTGGAATAAATGACCATGAAATCTCTCATCGTATTTCCACAATCCAAGTCTCTCACACGCTCACTGGAGCAGAGACAGATGGACAATCGTAGACAACACGTACTGATCGATAGTTGCGTAGCAGAGACCACGTGGGGAGGCACTCTGCGGATGAGAAGACAGCTACACAGCGTGCCCATGTGCGATAATGCTGCGTTCATGGGCTTCGCCCGCCAACTATTTCTTTCAGTCCCATGTTCCGCTCTCCAGACGATTGCTGGTCGATTAGCACCGGGATGGTCCTCCGTTAAAGCTCTTCCTTGTTCTTTCCGATAACACCGGCATCACTAATGATTCGCATTACCTGGCAAAAGCCTTAGCTCTTGTGCCGGAACTGCCCCCGAAGAGAGAGCGATGGGTCGCAGTACAAAGATTCGAAAAAAATGAGGAAATTATGAGAAGTCATGGTGACACAGACCATCGGGCCCCAGTCGGTCCAAACGGAAATGCTCTATCACAAACCCTAAAGGGTAAAGATACAAGGATTGTTGCACTGAAAAACGACATCGAAAGCGGCCACTATAGCGTCGAGCCCGAACAGGTCGCTGAAAAGATCATGCAAAACCTACTCCTAGCTCTATTCCACTAGTAAGCGAGGCGCTGACATGCCAAAGCTCATTCATCGGGTCTTCCTCGTTCCCAACCCCTTTTCCAAGATTCATAGAGATTGGAACTGCATGCCCAAATTGGTCAGGTATCCAGCGGCTCTCACGCTAGCTGTAGTCATAAGATGCGGTATGGTGCATGGTGACAATACACTCGATGGTCACGTACCAGTAATTACCATGGCAATAAACCTATTGCGATGCTCCGAGTTGACACTTAGCAGTGAAACGTTCCCAAAATATCCCCTTTAGGAGTTGTTCAAGGCAATTATTAAGCAGAGGCATAGGCGATCCCGGAAAAATCGCGGAAATAAATTTTTCTACTGCATCTACTATCATTTACAATGATACTCCCAATAGAATCTTCTCGATTGACGACTAGTGTATATTCAAGTCAAAATATCCGTGAACTGATCGCTAATTTTATGCTTAACTCTCGTATACACTGTTTACATAAATCAACTATGATCCTTTCTATTATTCTAATAGACTGAGAATAACTTTACAGACTTTAGAATCATCAGAAGTATAATAGGCTGACTTTTCCGTTGCATTTTCTGCGGGCGCCTTCATGCAGCCTCCGCAGGGAGGTCCCATGAACGTGCAGGTCATTCCAGGCATTCTGAGTCGAGAAAGCGCGAATGATGCTTCAGGCTGAACCCCATGGCCTCCATCGTCACCCGCCCCTGGCAGAGGATGCGGGCGGCCTTTGCGCGCATCGCGTTGATGGTCGCTCAGGTGGGAGGAGTCAACCTGGTGATACATCCAGCCCTTGGCCAGTGCCGTGAGCACCTCCCGGGCCGCCGCAGGCGTCGCGAAGCGTTGAGCTTGGAGGTGCAAGAGTTGCGGGTAGATCGCCTCAGCTTCGCGTGTACTGTCGTTGGTGCGTGTCACCTCAGCACGCTCCAGAGCGGCCTGGGAAGACACCACCAGCCAACGCTGGGCCATCCCGTCGTGACACCGCTCACGAACCTGATCGCGGGCTTGCTCATCGAGACGAACCCACCTATCCAGGGCAAGGGCTGGGGTGATCGCCTCTGAGACCGCACCAAGCGTGTTCGGAATGTGCGTGATATAGCCGAGGGGTCGGCGGTGGGGGGCGGTGTCTTAGAGGGAGAGTTTCGAGTCGGCGATCGGATACCGTGGTCTTGGGGCACTCTTCAAGGCGGCCAGTCACGCCTGGGGGCGCGCCTGGAACATCTCGATGTCCGAGGTATGGCCGTCCCCCCTCGTACTCACACAGGGACTCCCACCGTCTTGCGACACCACCAGTGCCAAGACCGCCTGTGTCAAGTCCGGTCGATGACCTCTGGAATACCCTTGGGGGATTGTCATGGCCTGCACATCGCTTGCAGGGATGTATGCACCACTGAGTGAACAGCTGGGGGTGTCAAGATGATTAAAGCGCAGGTCGATGCCTTCGCGGGCACACACGCCCAAGGCCAGGTCATGCAATAAGCGGTCGCAGCCGTCGGCGCCAGCCGCCTCGATCGTGCGGCCGCGCTTGAAGCGATTATACATCGCTGCCCGAATGCCGCCATGACACAACGGATCGAGGGGTTTGCTGGCAAAAAACTGTGGGGTCAGCGACAAAGGCCGATTTGCAAATCCGAGACCGTTGAGCACCATGCCGGCTGTGGCTTCGCCCGGTGGGAGCACTGCTTGGCGATCGGGCACGAGGCGGGCGTGCATCATGTCCATGAAGCTCACATCTTTGATGACAGACACGAGCATGCCTCTGTGGTTGAGGCGTTCAACATCCGTTTGTGCCATTGGTGAATTCTCCCCTGCAGCACAGGGCCGTGGCCCAGTGGTCAGGGTCAGGATAAACGGTTTTCGCTTGTTACGCACCTGCTCAATGTCGGTAGGAAAAAAATGGAACGAGACATTCCAACGTATAGGATCGATCATTTGATAAAATTATATATAAAGTCGATTAAACAAAATCATGCTGAGAACGAGGATACTAACACATGTTTAAATACACTTGATGATAGCCATATTTTACCATCGTATGGTAAAAAGAACCAATTAATGGAGCAGATAATTTCGCAGGCCATAGTTCGTTTTCGAACGTGTGAGTGGGGAAAAAAAGAGCAAAGAATTGCCGGAGACATCCTGAGCGATCTCTCTGCCGTGAATAGAAGAAGGACCGTGTATGGAACTCTTATCAAAGATTCTCGTGGTCGATGATGAGCCGCAGATTCAATTTCTTTTGGAAGAATTCCTCGCCAGTTTGGGACATACCATTCGACTAGCTGGAGATGGAGAGCAAGCTTTCCGAATACTCCAGACAGAAGCTTTCGATGGAGTTATAGCAGATCTAAAAATGGCGAACATGGGGGGAATGGAACTGCTGCATCTTATCAAATTGTCCTACCCGGCACTGCCCGTCATCATCATGACGGGGTACCCAAGTGTGGAAGTCGCTGTCGAAGCCATGAAGGAAGGTGCTGTTGATTTTATTACGAAACCGATCCGACTGGAGGCACTACAGCTGGCAGTTACCCGGATAAGTAGGAAGCATTTCCCCTATCAGTCTATCGCCGTGGACTCTTGTCATTCAGCAATATCAAGTCCTTCTCCTCTATCCACGCTTCCTGCCAAGATCAAGGAACTTTCCATTTTATACGCCATTAGTGAAGCCTTTCAAGATATCACGGATACGGAAGTGATATTTCAGCGCTTAGCACAATTAGCTCGTGAGATCGTGGGAGCAAATTCCTCCTCTTTTACAATTCTCGATGGCGAGTCCTATAGAACGTCGGTTAAAACGGTCAATGCAGGTGATGAGGAGCATCTTCTGGCAGTACGATCCGCCATCGATGACCGGACTCTGGATCGGTTAATCAGAGAGCACAAGCCCATACTATTCAATGATGCACAATCGGGCATCGTCATTCCTGTGTTCATCAAGAATGAGCTGTTAGGCCTCCTCAGTGTCTGGGAGAAACAAGAGCAGCGCCCATTCAGAGAGGAAGAGGTGCTACTGCTTCTGACACTCTGCCGAAAGGCAGCCCTGAGCCTTGAAAACCAATTTCTCTACGAGAGCCTCTATCAGAGCCTGCTTGAGACGCTGAAGGCGCTCGTGACGACCTTGGAAGCCAGAGATCCATACACCCGAGCGCATTCTCAGCGTGTTAGTCACTATGCCACTGCCCTTGCAGCCAGGATGGGATGTAGCAAGGAAGAGCAGGATATTGTCACGGTAGCCGGCTTTCTTCATGATATTGGTAAAGTCGGCATTTGTGATGCCATCTTGCTCAAGACAGAACCCCTTACCCCTGCAGAGTATGAAACCATCAAGACACACCCTATAATCGGCGAGCAGATCGTGCAACACCTCGGATACTTCTCTAGGGAAAGGTCGATTATCCGCCACCATCACGAATGGTGGGACGGGCGTGGTTACCCGGACGGGCTGATGCAGCACAACATCCCTTTCCTGGCAAGGGTCTTAACGGTGGCAGATGCTTTTGATGCTATCACCAGTAATCGCCCATATCGGGCTGGGCGCCCTTTCAGGGAGGCACTTGAGGAGTTGGATTGCTGGGCAGGGATCCAATTCGATACGGAGGCAGTCGAAGCTTTCCGACACGTTGTCGAAAGTGGTCTCCCGCACACCTGTGATCGGCAATAATTCCATTGTCCCTCGCCGCACGCACGAGTTCGAGCCCGCTGTGCATCGGTTCTCGATAGTGCCCCCTCACCGGCATACGCATGAAGCTAAGCCTTGACCGCTGTCGCAACCGCACCGGATTCGAATGGTTGGCGTCGTCTATCTTCTCGGAGTATTTGTACACTTGTCCGTCTCTTGCGCGCGGCCTTGGCCGCCAGACGTTCAGCGGTAGCACACGCACGTGGCAAAACGTGGTACTGTTCGCAAGCAGACCGAAAGATGGCCTGGAGTCAGCTTGCGGCTCCCGCGTGGAAATGCCGTCCGAAATTCAGGAGGCTCAGTTCGCGTTGGTGCTGCCACCATAGGGTCGCCCGTGGCTGCGGGCACGGCGCATCATTGAACAGCATGAGGAGCCTCCGCCCATAGAGCTAGCATCATGTGGAGTCTTCTTTGGGTGTCGTGAGAGCGGCTCAATGGAGAGAGATCTTCCAGGACTTAAAGGAAGCTCCATCTACCAGACATCATGCCGCCATAGCTCCATACGTTGACCAGGTGAACCTCACCTCCCAGCAACGACGACGTAACGTGTGCCCTGTGGCGATGTCCACGCGATGTGCCATGCTCGTCGCAGCATCCGACGTCAAGAGCGGGCGTGCTGTCATACCCAGGATGCATGGCGTCAGGGTGCCATCTTCCCGTGATGATGAGGTCATGTCAATACCGGGAGACCATTTCCCAGCTGACGGACGGATTGCAGAGGTGGGTTGGGCTATGCCACCTCCTGTGCATCGCGGTGGAGTATCCGATTGATCGTTCTCAGTGAGGGCACAGGCTTGAGCCCTTGCTGTTCAAGTGCCTGCTTGATGGAAGTCGCACCACAGGTGTGGCTATTTTGAGCCAGTGTATGACACAGGGATACAACGACCGGCTCAAGGCCGGTGGGCGTGTTGGTCGGGGTGGTTTTGGGTCTTCTGCTCAGCCCTTGGCGCCAGCAGGGATCATTACCACGTCGCGATCCCACCACTGGTAGAGCCAGCTTTTCAAGCAGGCCAACTCCCGGCAGATGTCCTCGATGGGGTTGCCAGCAAAATAGCTGTCGATGGCTTGTTGTCGGCTTAGTTCTTGCTCTTTCGGTATGGTGGACTCCTTGGGGGTCTGCTGTCAAACTTGCCTGGCTGCAATTGGTTCTTGATGTTCTGGCACAGTCCTATTGCTCGGTGATGTCCCTCAGGCCGCCTCTGTGGTGGGAACCATACACGGCCCCATCCCCATCAGCCGCGTGGCGTCTGCATGTCGCGTCGCCTGGGCGTGGTCAAGGCCTGCGGATCATGTGGTTCGGGCCACTGGCGTTTGTCGGCACGAAGCTAGCCGAGACGCGCCTGTGCGTCAGCGTCTGCCCGTATGGCCCAGCGGCCTGACGCCACCGCCATGTTGCGAAGGTGCACGCAGCCTCAGCATTGCCTCGTGTGTCACGTGGCTATGGGCCTGGTGAACTCTCTGGGGACGTCGGTCAACCAGTACTCGTGTGGCTCAGCACACTCCCATCGACCATGGGCCGTGGACGGGGGCCGTGCCGACCACGTTGACTGAGCCACGGCGCCACCAGCCCCACGTGAAGCTGGTCGGTGCGTTTGGGGGGATAACAGCCTTCACCATTGAGGCGTACGGCCATCTAGGCAACACTGACGCCGTCGCGACGGAGGGTGTCGATCCGGGCCAGGAGCTGCAGAGACGTCGACAGCTGTGTAGACCGGTCAACCGAGCGGATCACGCGATGTTGGCTGGTCATGTCACCCGTCCAATGCCGCGTCACGTTCACCTGTTCGCTGTTATCTTGTACATCAACACTGATGCGATCCAACAACACGCACACGATCTCTTGCCGCTCTTGCGACGTCATCTCCGGCGCATGCCACCGTCCGGGGACATCTGCAGCTCAGCGCAGGATCGCCTCGGGCTCCTGGGCGGTCAACTCCGAGGGACGCTCACGCCGGCACCGCGCCTGCCCTTCTGGCTCGTGTGGCTCATGACGCAGGGCCTCCCAGTTCTGCTCCCGTTCGCGCGCCACCAGACGGTGTTCCGGTGCAACGGCGCTCAACTGTCGGGCCGCCCGCTCGAAGCGCTGCTGCCCATGCGCTTCGAGCTATGCGCGCTCGGCTCGTCGGGCGTGTTCGGCGGCGAGACTCAACTCTATAGCGGTTTCCAGTTGGATGTAGTGCAGGCATCCACAATGGGCCACCCAGCTTCTTGCGTCTTCAGACCTCATCATGCCTAACGCCTCTGGCATGGCTTGATCCAAGAGATCACGCGTACGGGCAGCGGTCGCGCATAGAATTGATGCGAATTTCGACCAACATGCTCCTCTCGGGGCTACGTCAGGAGCATATGGGGGTCAATCGTCGAGACGTGCCCCGACCGCTTCAATGGCCTCCTGGACCCCAGCCACTTGATGGGCAAAAAGATGATCCATACACACAACCTGCCCAGGACGCAAGGTAGGGACCAAGATCGTTGTCACAGAGGTCAAGAATACCTGGGCAGCTGTACTGCCTTCTACCGTCATCGCCGCCACCATCCCCGCGAGCGATCGTGCACCCAAGACGGCCATGTTTTGCCCTTGCCTGGCGGGTGTTGATGTCTGCACGCGTTCACCTAGTGGGGATTGTGCCTCATGCCGGGCCATCGCGACATTCACGCCTGTTTCATCCACAAAAATGCCATATTCGGCATCAAGCTCACGTATCTTTTGTTGATGGAGGTGACGCTAGTGCCTCAACCGAGCTGAATTGATGGGTAGAGTCGCTTGAGCTTGATGCGGGCATCGGGCGTAGTGAAGCGCCAATTGACCCGGCATTGGGCGGCATTCCGTTGGCGCTCCCAGGCGGCAACCTCTGGAGTCAGGGTGGCCGAGTGGGGAATCCGCCGGTTCACACATTGTGTGGCCAGGACGCTGAGTTCGGTCTCAGCCATGTGCAACCAACTGCCATGCTTGGGCGTGTCATGGATGTCCCGACGTTGCAGCAACCGCCGGGCCTCAGCCGGGGCAAACGCTTCATCCAGGGACGCCCGCTGGTGCGTGTTGAGGTGATCCCTGACCCACACAATCTTGTCGGCCTGCGGATACTGCACAGCGACCACTTCCTGGAGCAGCGGGGCGAAGTCCACGGCTGTCCGCCGCTCGGAAGACCAGGAACCGATTGGCCGTGCCTGGTCGCTCATCCTCGTGATCGACGGGCGCTGGCTGCCCTGAGGACGCCGGGAGCGGGGCGCGGGTTTCCCGCCACCAGGTGTTGGCTCGTCTCCTCGATGCACACCTGCGGCCGTTGGGGATCGTAGGGGCGCGTGTACACCTCCAGGACGTCTTCCATAGCACAGACGAACTCAGCGTTGGCGCGCGGGGGGATCACCCATGGCTTGTGCTGCCACGGTTTGCGCTCGTTTTTTTGAGCGTGGTACGGACACACTCCGGACTGATGCGGTCGACGCTGTCCAGAGCTACCCGCTTGTCCGTCAACAACTTGCGAGTCCAGCGCCTCCGGCCTTCCGGGGGGGCACTACCAGTCACCGCCATCCATTGGGCTTCCTGGGTGCCGTCCAGTTGACGCGACTGCCGACCGGTGGGAGGCTTCCACGACACCGCCGTCTCCAGGCCCCATGCCACGAAGGCCTGGCGTACCCGCTGGACGGTGGACGCGCTCGTGTCCAAGGCCTCGGCAATCGCTGCATCGCTCCAGCGGCGCCCGTCTTCACTGCCGTCGGCTTTGCGCAAGATCCGCGCATGGAGCCGCTGCGCTGCCGTGGCCCGCCCGGTGTTCACCAGGGCGAACAACTGTTCGCGTTCCTCGGTGTTGAGTCGGGGTCTCAGGTAGATCGCGGCGGACGCCAAGCCTAGTACTACAGTGGTAACAATATCTTGAAGATGCTATCTTGGTTCCGGACGCATCGATGGAGGCCGGAACCATGCGACAGATCGATGACACCCATGAGCGATTCCTATCGACCCCGACGGATGCGACGGCCAGCACCATCGCCGGCGGGCGAGCCTACCTGGCAGATGTGGCGCGACGGCTGGCGCCCTATGTCGCGCGCTCGCAGTCCCGCGACCGGGTCCTGGCCTCTCTGCGCGGCTTGCTCAGTGAGGCCGAGCGCAAGAACAGCTGGCCAGTGGCAGCAGTCTGCGGCGAGCCGACGCCCGATGGCTTCCAGTACTTGCTGAGCTGCGCCGATGGGGACGCCGACGCCGTCCGCGACGAGCGGCGCACGTATCGCATGCAACATCTGGGGGATCCCAACGGCGTGCTGGTCCTCGACGACACCGGGTTTCTCAAAAAAGGCCAGCACTCGGCTGGCGTGGCCCGCCAGTACAGCGGAACGGCGGGCAAGGTGGACAACTGCCACATCGGCGTCTTTCTGAGCTATGCAGCCCGCTGGGCCAGGTTCTGCTGGATCGGGAACTCTATCTGCCTCAGGAATGGACGGACGATCGGGAGCGCTGTCGGCAGGCCGGCATTCCGGAGGACCGGGGCTTTGCGACCAAACCGCAGTTGGCCCAGCAGATGCTGGCCCGCGCCTTGGCGGCTGGCGTGCCGGCATCATGGGTCACCGGGGACCGCGTGTACGGGGAATCATCGCCCGCTGCGGCGGTGGCTGGAGGCCCAACCACGGGCCGCTGTCCTGGCGGTCTCGGGCCAGGCATAGGTGGGGCTCGGCGCGCAGCCGCGCCAGGTGAAAGCCCTCCTGGCCCGCGGGCCCGCGGCGGGGTGGACCCGGTGCAGTGCGGGCGACGGGGCCACAGGCCCGCGGGGGGATGCCTGGCGCTGGCTGCCCCTGGCCGAGCCGCTGGAACCCGGCTGGCACCGCTGGCGGCTGGTCCGGCGGCGTCTCAGGGCCCCCCTGGAGTTGACCGCCTCTGGGGTGTGTGCCCCACCCGCGACGCCCCTGCAGGAGGTGGTGCGGGTGGCGGGGAGCCGCTGGACCGTCGAGAGCGGCTTCGAGGCGGCCACGGGCGACGTGGGTCTGGATCAGTAGGAAGGGCGGAGCGGGACGGCCTGGGACTCGGCCGATCACCCTCGCGATGTGGGCGTTGGCCCTGCTGATCGTCAGGCGCGCAGGGACGATCGCCGTCGAGGCGTGAACCAAAAGTCTGCCACTGCCCCAGGGGGCGAGCCCCCTGGCGGCGTGCAAGGCCCGGCGTGGCCTCGCCTCCCGTTGAGCGTGCCCGAGCGGCGGCGGCTGTTGTGGCGGTTCGTGCTGGTCGTGCCGCACACGGTCCGCCACATCCTGGCCTGGTCGCCGTGGCGTCGGCGGCACCAGCGTGTCGCCCAATATGACCATGATAAGCGTCGAGAGGAACTCATAGGGGCCGTGGCGGCATCATCACCTTGTTACCACTGTATCATCTGCTGGCGGGTGACTTGACGGGGTTCCTGGTGCATGCCGCGCCTGTCAAGAACGTCCCAGGGCGGAAGACGGACCGGGCCGATGCGCGGTGGCTGGCGAAACTGCTGCGCCCTGGCGTGCGGCAGGCGAGGTTTAGCCCTGCCGCGGCGCCGCGGGAGCTGCGGGATCTGCCACGGTATCGCACGAAGGTGGTGCAGGAACGGACCCGGGAAGTCAACCGCGTGCAGGGGGTCCTGGAGCGCGCGCACATCACGTGGGCGTCGGTGGCGTCGGATATGATGGGCGTGTCGGGGCGGGCCATCCTGGCGGCCTTGATCGACGGGCGGACCGATCCAGCGACGATGGCGGAGTTGGCCAAAGGGCGCCTGTGGGCCAAGATGCCTGTGCGGGAGCAGGCGTGGACCGGGTTGGTCCGGGACCATCACCGGCGGCTGTTGGCGATGCCATGGGCCCCTATTGACTTCCTGGAGGAACCGCTCGACACGCTGAGTGCCGAGCTCATCGGCCTGCTCACCGACCTGAGTCCCCCCCCTCCCGCGCCGCCACCCGCCGCCACGGCCGGGGGTGCCAGCGAGCCGGGGCGCGGATCGGAGCCAGCACCCGCGGACACCCCCCTGACCTGTGCGCGGGCGGTCACGGTGCTGGACACCATGCCCGGCGTCGATCAGCGGGGTGGGGAACTGTTGGTCGCCGCGTGGGGGATCGACATGGCCCGCTTTGGCACCGCGGCGCGGCTGTCGGCCGGGAGCGGGGTGGCGCCGGGGCATGACGAACGCGCGGGCCAGCAGCGCTCGGGGAAAACCCGCAAGGGCAACCGCGCGCTGCGTACCGGCTTGACGCCACTGGCCCATGCGGCGGCCCGCACCAAGGACACCGATCTGTCGGCCTGGTCTCACCGCCTGGCCGCGCGCCGGGGGAAGCAACGCGCCCTCATGGCGGTGGCCCAGGCGATCGTCGTCAGTGCCTTCTCTATGCTCTCGCGCAACGAACCGTATCGGGAGCTCGGAGCCCACGACTTCGACGCACATCAACGGGAGCCTGTGGCCGATCGCCTCACACGCCGGCTGCAGCACCTAGGCTACCGCGTGAGCCTCGAACCGCTACCGGCTGCGTCATCCTGTATTGTCAACAGAGTACTAAGACTCGGTGGATTGGCGGAATAGTCGACCACGGTGAGTGTAGCTGGGGGAACTCTTGTGGCAAACCATTTTGCGACGCCACCCGGAAATGGGCCATCGTTCCGAGTGAGCGCGGTCAGAAGGTGGCCGACCATTGCACGCGCTGGGTCCAGCAAGTCGATGTAGGCGCTCGCGGTGGCGTTGGCGTCCTGCAAGAAGCGAACGGCGTCTGATGGCACTACAGGGAACTCGAACCTCCCGCATTGAATGAGATCTACTATGCTGGCGTTCTCCCGTAGGTTGGTGAAAGTATCGTGAAACACCCCGTACCCAGCCTGCGTCGGAGGACGTAGCGCCCACTCGAGAACCGTCAGGTCAATCAGCGTGCAGTTGCGGGTTACTTGAAGTGTGTCAAAGACTGTGATGGCGCCACTTCCGGATAAGTTGCCCCAGACGGCGAAGAGAGCCGCGACTTGCGGGGAGGAAGAGACGTCTATCAGCTCTGTTGGGAAACCATAGTGCTGAAGGAAACCCGCTAAGGCCTGTGGGGCCAAGTGAAGCATCCTTTGGAGGTGCTGGTCAACAGTGGAAGCAATCGCCGCGATTTCACCCTTCTCGAAGTCAGATAGGCGTTCGCTCCGAAGGCGCTCCAGTGACGACACCATCGAGTCCCAGGTTGCGTTGGCCTTGCCACGAAAAAGCAACCGAGGCGCGGAGAGCTCCGTCTCGCGTGAGCCCGAGTCGATGTCATAGCCCTCCACCGCTACTCTCTCTGCTGAGCGGAATCGCGACTGGATATCTCGCAGAGTCTCATCAAGTTTGCTCTTCATCTTGGGTTCTCCAAAAGTCAAGGGGTCTTGGTTTACGGTACTGAGATTCCAACCTAAGAAGAAGCCTTGATCGACGTTCCACTTTCCTCTAGAGCTGAGAAACGTTCAGGAGCGGGAGGGGGACGATGCCACACACACGAGACGAGAGCACAGAAAACCTGGCCGCACGATGGTGTTGGCAGGTCGCCCGCCGTGATGAGGCGCGTGTGGCGCGACGGCTGTACCGCACGCCAGTGGTCGATGGCGTCTACCGGCTGGACGCAGGGGCGGTGCTGGATGAGTTCTTCCACTTCCTGCAGGCGTGTGGCGTGATGGCAGTGCTGGAGCAGCGCCGCGGTGCAGCCATTGACCGGGTGATGGGGCCCTTCGTGCAGTATGTGTTGCTTTACGGGCTCAAGACCCTCTTTGGTATGGAGCGCATCAATGCCCTGCCGGCGCTGTTGTTGAGTGATGAGGCTGTCATGCGCCTGGTGGGGTGCAATGCCCAGCAGGTCTGCCAACGGGGGAGGACCAAGCGCCAGGGGGAGCGGACTCCCGGTCCGATGGGTCCAGATACCCTGGCCCACCACATGGTGCCGTGCCACTGGCGCGATCTGGACGCCTTGTTCAACGGGGTGATTCGGGCCTTGGCCAAGGGTGGGGTCTTTGGCAAGCGGGTGCCTGGTATGGCCGATGGCACCGCTCTGGAGACGACCGAACGCGATCAGGGCTGTGGCCAGGCGACCCGCAAGCGGCGCCTCAAGGACAAGCGGGGCAAGATGCACGAGATCGAGGTCACGGTCTACGGCTGGCAAGCGCTCCTCCGGATCGAGGCCGTGACGAAGATGCCCCTGGCCGTCAACGTGGTGCAGATTCAGGAGCACGAGGCGCTCTGGACCCGCGCCTGGGTGACCCAGGCGCGGGCCAATGTGGCTGGCTAGGCGTGCCTGTACACGGTCGTCTGTGATCGGGGCTTGTTGGCGGGCACCGACCTGTGGTGGCTGGCGCAGCAGGGGATCCGTGTTGTGGGGCCGGCCAAAGAGCACAGGGCCGTGACGGCGGATGCCCGGGCGCTCGCGGCGGCGGGCGAGGGGGGGACGGTCGGCCATCGAGTCCACCTGGGCCGCCATGGGCAAGGCCGCACGGCGTCTCGCGAGTGGCTGGAACCGGCGGTGGTCGGGATCACGGGGCTGACGACGGATGAGCCGTAGGGGACGGAGGCACACGGGCGTCACCACCATCGGCGCGACTTCGAGCCCAACCCGATCCATGTGGTCGTAGTCCGCACATGGCAGGGGAGGGACGATGGGCCGGGGGGCAACACGGTGTTCCTGACCAAGGCCTCCGTGCCGCAGCCCTGGCAGCCGTGTGATGATGATGATGACCGCAGCCTCATGGAGAACTGCTGTAGCAAGGAAGCCAAACAGCCGTGGGACTTGCAACATCCACCGCAGAAAACCGCGCGGGCCGTGCGGGTCCATGTGCCGTTGACCCTGCTGATGTTCGCCCTGGCGACCGCGTACCGGCTGCCGCGTGAACGGGAAGCCCTGGGAGCGGAATCGGTGGGCTGGCAGCGCTGGCGACGCCAGCTCCAGGAGCAAAACCGGGACCAGCTGATCGTGTGTGCCCGAGGGTATGACGGCATCTTTCCTGTGGCGGAGTACTCTCTGCTCTTGGGGGTCAAGCTTAAGGATGTGCCCCATAGGCGCCCGGATAAACGTGGGTTCCCCTTGATAGCACAGCGTTATGCCGCAATCGGCCTGCCCTCTTGTTGGCGTTTACCGCTGTGATAGAGGACGGCAATCGCCTCGGGAGGCAGCTGTGGTAATTTCCTGCGGCGCGGTCGTTCTGCTACCACTTTGAGACATGCCCCCCAGGCCTCTTCGTTCCAGAACAACGCGCCGGTGATCATGGGGGCGATCTCATCTTTGAACATCCCCCAGACGCGCCACCATGTGGCAAGGCGCTCCTGGTCTAACCGACTCCAGGCGTCCCCCAGTGCGCGGCGCATGCGCCGTTCGAGCCTCAAGGCGTAGAGTAATTTCCCCTGCCGCCACACCTCTGCCAGTGGGCTGTTGGCTGTCGCCCGCAAGGCATCAACGTCGAGCACACTGTTCCAGCGTTGTATGGCTCATTCTATTTGCCAGCGACAGCGGTACACCCTCATGATCGTCTGGGCCGAGAGCACCGCCGGCGCCAGGGTGGTGAAGACCAACACCCATCCTGCGAGAAAGAGGCTCTCCGCTTTTGGTGCGCCTTTTGTATGGCGCTGCCGGCATTTGTGCCGGGCCCGCGCCGCTTGCTCCGCGCTTACAACGATAGGCATGCACCCAGCCCCGTATCTTCTGCTGCCCACCTGTGGACTGTATGACCACCTCCAAGGTCCGGAGTGTCTCCGTTTTCTGTCGCTTTAAGGCGGCGGCTAGAGCGAACGGCTGCTCGGAAGCATCACACAGGACGACGCGGAAGGGATGAAGCCGAACGAGGACCTCAGCCCCCTGCTTCACCGCTTCACTCAGGCCTTGGGCATGCGCATAGCCGCGATCTGCCACGGCGACATCGCCAGCACGGAGCGGGAAGTGCTTGCGTGTTTCCCCCGTATGCACATCGCTGACGAGGACCTCGAGAAACTGTCAGGTCCGCAGGTCCATCGCGATAGGCAAGCGATAGTCAGTCCCGGTGGCCCCCGGAGCTTGCAGACTGCTCGCGTCGATGACCACAAAGCGCAAGCCCGCGGGTAGGGATTCCCCAGGAGCCATAGGGAGCATCTGTCTTAGCAGGGCTTGGACCCATGGGCCACAGGCACGTAAGCGCTCCGCAACCGCTTGGTCCGTAATGGACTCGTACAGGGCTGTGAAGGTCCCGGCCACTGCACGCAAGGGCTTGTCCAAACCGCAATATAACAAGACTAGACGCAAGAGTTGCTCCGGAGTCTTGACCTTCTTGGGTCTCACAAAGGCTTTGAAGGCACGCGCCATCTGCACTGTCGTTGGTGGGAGGTCGTGCAAAAGTTCCTCAACAAACGTATCTGGAGCTGTCGAGGGTCGCTGCATGGAATGTGTCTCCTGTCAACGGGACGGGAACATCTTGACCTCCATGGAGTATGCCCTCATTTGCTTATGACGTACATGCTATCCTGGCGCTTATGGGGATGTGCCCCCAGGGATCGGCACCCTGCCAGAAATCCTGGCGAGGTATAGGCTCACCGCTCATGGGTGAACCTTATGTTGGAATCTCAGGGTTTACGGTAGTGACTCATTTTCGTCGTCCGTGCCCAAAACGGGGTCCCGACTAGTCGTTGATTTTCCGAGGTTTCGGCGTGCGCGGGAATGATGCTGAATTTCAAACTGAGTCACTACCTGGTTTACTGACAGGGTCATTTAATTGTCGGTTGGTAGGGGAGGTTGGGGTATGATCTCGCCTTGAGACCCTAAAATAGGAGGTGAGATCATGGAACCCCAGTGCCGTCCCCTGCGCGATGCCTGACACGAAATTCCTGACCCGCGCCATGCACGTGGTCGGCGGCATCCCTTGGCGGCCATGCTCGCGCTCATGTGTGTCGCCATGTTGTGTGGGTACCGCAGTTACAGCGCGATGGCCGACTGGGGCCGTGGTTACGGTCAAAAGCTGGCGCGGGCCCTGGGCTTTACTCGGGACTAGACCCCCTGCGCCGCGACGTTGCACCATGTCCTGCGTCAGCTGGACAGCTCCCTGGTGGAGGCCGCCCTAGGCGCCTGGGCGGCAAGTGTCCTCACGGCGGTCCCTCCAGCCGCAGGCGAGCTGGAGGCCTTCGCCATCGATGGTAACACCCTCCGTGGCAGTCGCAAACAAGGGGCGCCAGCTGTGCATCTCCTGTCGGTGCTCAGTCACCGCTTGGGGCTGACCGTGTGGCAGCAGGCTGTCGCGGACAAGACGCACGAGATCCCCGTGCTGGAAGACGTCGTGTCCGGGCTGCTCCTGGAGGGACGGGTGATCACCGTGGATGCCTTGCTCACGCCACGCGCCATCGCCCAACGAGTGGTGGAAGGCGGTGGGGATGATGTGATGCTCGTGAAGGGCAACCAACCCCAGTTGCAGCACGATATCCACCTGGTCTGCCGCGAGTCCCAGCGGGGTGGGGGAGGCCAGCGCCAGCATCGAGACCGTGGAGAGTGGCCATGGCCGCATGGAGGAACGCCGCCTGACAGCCAGCACCGCTCTGACGGGCTACAGTGCTTGGCCGGGGCTGGCCTAGGTGTTCTCTTTGGAGCGCCAGCGTGACCAGCAAGAAGTGGGGGGCAGCAGCACCACGAAGGGGGCTACGGGATCACCAGCCTGGGCCCGGACCGGGCTGATCCAGCGTGCTTGCTGCACGTGGTCCGTGGGCATTGGCAGATCGAGAACCGGGTCCATTGGGTCCGCGATGTGACGTTCGATGCGGATCGCTCCCAAGTACGGTGTAGCAGCATTCCCCAGGTCATGGCCGCGTTCCGCAACACCGCCATCGGCCTAATGCACTGGGCCGGGGAGACCAATATCGCGGCTGCCCGTCGCCGTTTTGCCGCCCAGCCGTCGTTGGCTTTGACCATGATTGGTATCACACTGGAAAATTAAATGGCCCTGGTTTACTGACAATATAACGGTTAGTCTCGTGCTGGGAGCCGGTACTTGGCCAAGACCTGTTGGCGGCTACCGATTTCAGGCGGGACATCTTTGAGCTGCACTCCCAACAGTAGCGAGTATTCGACGAGGGGAAAGATGCCATAGTAGCCTTGGGCAAATACAATCACCTTGTCCCGGTTCTGCTCCAGGAGCTGGCGCCGCCAGCGTTGCCAGCCTATAGGCTCCCCGCCGCTCGCCTGCTGCTTACACGGCAGCCGATAGGCCGTGGCCAGAGCGAACATCAGCAGGGTCAACGGCACATGCTCTCGTACGGCTCGCTCCTTTTTCTGCGGCGGATGGCCCAGGTCCCACTGTGGCTTGGCTTCTTTGATACAGCAGTTCTCAATCAGACTGCGGTCATCATAAGCATCAAAGGGCTGCAGAGGCTGCTCCACCGGGACATTGGTCAGAAAGACGGTTTTCCCCCCAGCCCATAGTCCTTGCCCTGCCATTGACGCACCACCACGGCATTGATGGGGTTGCCCTGGAAGTCACGCCGGTTGGCCTGGTGCGTATGCTCCGGGGTGCCATATTGGTCATAGGTCGTCAGGCCTGTGATCCCTACCACCTCGGTTTCCAGCTGCTCGCTCCAGGCTTCTTTGCCTTGGCCATGGCGGACGATGTGCACGCGGCGGCCGACCGTCAGCTCTTCCCCCGCCGCCGCTTGGGCGCGGGCATCGGCCGTCACCGCCATGTTCGTTTTGGCCGGCACCACAAAGCGGATATCTTGCTGGTCCAGCCACCACAGTGTGCTGCCATCCAAAAAGCCCTGATCAAAGACGACCTTGGCCAGGCGCGCGTCGCCCGCCAGATGCATCCGCGCTTGGGTGACCAAGGCCCGGGTCCACAGCGCCTCATGCTCCTGGATCTGTCCGACCTTGACCGCCAGAGGAATCTTGGTCAGGGCATCGATCAGCAGCAGCACTTTCCAGCCGTAAACCGTGACTTCGATGGCGTGCACCTTCCCGCGCGTATCCTCAATGCGCACCGTGCAGGTGACCTGGCCACACCCTGTGTAGTGCTCCGTCGTTTCCAGGTCGGTGCCATCGGCAATGCCCGTGATCGTCGCCCCAAAGACGCCAGCCGCGGCCAAGGCCAGAATGGCCCCATTGAACACCATCTCCAGATCCCGCAGGTTCCACTTCACGATGGTCATGGCCAAGGTATCCGGGCAAATCGGCCCGGGGGCTCGCTCGCCTTGCCGTGTGGTCGCCCCGCGTTTGACACACGCCATGGCGGACCTGCGGCGCATTGAAGCCCACCAGCCGGTACACACGGTCGATCACCTGCTTGCGACGCAAGCGCCGGGCCACCCGCGAGTCATTTCTGCTGGCCACTTCCCAACACCACCGCTCGGCCAGATTCGGTGTGGTCTCGTCCCGTGTTTGTCCCATGGTTCGCCTCCCGCTGCAGAATGCCTTTCAGTCATAGCGGAAAGTGGACCCCAGATCAAGGCCGTGGCTTCCCTGGAAGATAGGCCTGACCATTTTCATGCCTCTTGGTGCCCCCGCCGGGGCCTGATGCTTATGTTGGAACCTCAGGGTCTACTGAGGGGCTTGCAGGCCACCTAACGGGGGGCGAGCTAAGCTGCACCCTGACTCGCAGCTGGAGCCCCGCCTGTGGGGCGAGGCCGAAATCAAGAGGGCGCAGCGCAGCGAGGGATGTCAGCTTCAGCGAGGGTTACGCGGCGCACTGCGCACCGCGTAACTATTCCTTAGACGGCTGACCACGGTTTCTCCTATTAGCGACTTAGTTCCATAGGCAGACGCTAGTTGTGATGGTCAAGTAAAAACGGACACTGAGTTAAGACACCCTGGCCAACATCTCGAAGTCATTGGGACTGACATACCCCAAATATGAATGTAACCGCTTGCTGTTATAGAACATCTCGATGTAGTCAATGACATCATCCCGTGCTTCCCGGCGGGTGGCATAGTGACGGAGCGAGGTGCGCTCACCCTTGAGGCTGCCAAAGAATCGCTCGGCGACCGCATTGTCCAGGCACTCGCCCTGCTCACTCATGCGACAGACGATCCCCTGGTTGGCCAACTGAGCTTGATAGGCGTGGCTGGCGTATTGACTGCCGCGGTCTGAATGATGCCTTAACCCCGCAGCAGGAGCGCGACGTCCGAGCGCCATCTGCAAGGCATCCTGCACCAAGGTGGTCTCCATATGAGGGTCTATCGCCCAGCCTACGACTTTGCGCGAAGACAAGTCCACCAGCACCGCCAGATACAGCCAGCCCTCAGCCGTCCCTATGTAGGTGATATCGCCGGCCCACACGTGATCGGGAGCCGTCACGTCAAACTGACGCGCCAGCAGATTCGGTGCGACCGCATCGTGATGTCGGCTGTCTGTGGTCATGGGACCTCGTCGCCTGGGACGTTGCACCGCCACCCCCGCCTTGTGCATCACCCGCCGCGCCTTCGCGCGGCCCACGTGAAAGCCGTCATCCTGGAGTTGTTGGGCCAGGCGACGACTCCCATAACTGTGACGCGTTTCCGCGGCCATCGCGTTGACACGGGTGCATAAGGCGACTGCCTCAGCATGGACTGACGCCTGGGCGTGTCGCTGCAGGTACGCATACAAGCCACTGCGACTCACGTCGAGCACTTCGCACAGGACCGAAACCGGCCAGATGGCCTGGGGCTCGGCCATCAAGGCATACCTCAATTCGACCCGCTGGCAACGTCACCCAAGGCTTTTTTTAACATGTCACGCTCCATCCGAAGCCGCTTATGGTCCTCGCGTCACCGCTGGAATTCTTCTTGGTCGGGCGACACGCGACCGTTCCCAGGAAAGGCTGCGCTTGGTCGCGCTTCAACCTCACGTGTCCAACGACCCAGCATATGGGCATTGATCCCCAGATTGCGGGCCGTTTCGGACACCCCGTAGCCATGCTCGGTCACCAGCCGGACCGCCTCTCGCTTGCATTCCTCGCTATAGTTGCGTCGTTTCTCTGTCATGGTGGGACACCTCCTGAGTCTATCGTATCACCCTTATCAAGGTGTCCGTTTTCATTAAACCACAACAAGTGGCCATATATAGAAACTAGCAAGTTCCCCTCTTAGACATTTTGGGAGTGTCTACTATCAGACTCACGGTTCGCTCATTTTTGTTGAGGGGTTTCCGAAATTGTGGGAGGGTCTCGGGCGCACAGGAGGTGCCCCATGGCCGAGGCCCTGAGCATGGTCAGTGCACGCGTGGAGGATATGCCTGTCCTGTTGGCCCACCTCCACCGCATGGGGGGCCAGCCCCTGTTGGACGAGCATGTTCCGACGCATGGCCACTGGGTGGGCTTGAGCCTGGGGTGGGTGAGCGTGGGGTGGGTGACGCATCTCCTCTCCGAAGGTGACCATCGCCTGAACCACGTGACCCCCTGGGCCACACCGCGGCTCCACACGTTGCAGGCGTGCACCGGGCAGGCGGTGGACCCGTTGGACGTCAGCGACGACCGCTTGGCCACGGTGCTGGAGGTCTTGAGTGAGGAGACGCCTTGGCGGGCCTGCGAGGGGGCCCTCAATCAACACACGCGGCGCGTGTCTGATCTGCCGCCGGCCTGCGTACGCTTGGATCGTACCACCGCCAACGGCCACTGGAGCGTGACGGAAGACGGGTTGTGTCAGTGTGGCCATCGCAAAGACCATCGCCCCGACCTGCCCCAGGTCAAGATCATGGTGTCGGCGCTGGAGCCCCTGGGCCTGCCGGTGGCGACCGACATCGTGCCAGGGCAACGGGCCGATGCCCCCTGGTACAGCCCCGCCATCGCCCGCGTCCGGGAGGGGCTGGGACGGCGTGGGCTGCTGTATGTGGGCGACGGTCAGATGGGCGCCGTGGAGACGCGGGCGTCTATCCACGCCGGAGGCGATGATGACTTGTGCCCCTTGTCGGAGCGCCACCTGCCGCCCGCGGTCTTGGCCGACTCTTGGGCGCCGGTGTGGGCGGAGGAACAGGCCTGGACCGTGATGCACCGCGCCCAGCCCGGGGGCCAAGCCAAGCTGATCGCGGAGGGCTTTGAGCGGCGGGAATCCGTGACCGCCGCGATGGTCGGGCAGCGGTACAACTGGCAGGCACGGCGCTGGGTCATGCGGTCGTGCCAGTTGGCCCAAGCGGCGGCGCGGGAGCGGCACGGCCGGCTGGCCAAGGCCCAGGCGGAAATCACGGCGCTGCAGACGCGCGGACGGGGCCGGCGCCGCTGGACCGAGCCGAGTGCTCGGCGGGAAGCGGTCGAGGCCATTCTGGCCCATGAGCGGGTGTCCGGCCTGCTGGCGGTCCGGTATCGCGCACCATGGTGGGAGCACCCCGGACGCCGCGACGGCGGCCGGGACGCCACCGTGCGGCTGGAGTGGGACGTCAAGGTCACCGTCAGGGTCGACCAGGCCGCCGTCGCAGCCGTCGTGCGCCAACTGGGCTGGCGGGTCGATGTCACCACCCACCCTCCGGCACAGCTCTCCCTGCCAGAGGCCGTCCTGGCATACCGCCACGAGTCCTGGGTCGAGCGAGCGATGGGCCGCCTGAACGGCCGGCCCCTGTCGCTGCCCCCGATGTCTCTGGAGCGGGAGGACCATGCGACCGGGTTGATCCGGCTGTGGTCCCTCGGCTGGCGGGTGCTGACGCGGCTGGAGTTTGAGGTCCGCCGGCACTTGGCTGCGGCCCAGACCACGCTGGCTGGGTTGTCTGTCGGCAATCCCCAGCGGGCCACCATGCACCCGACCGCAGCACGTCTCCTGGAGGCATTTCACGGCCTGACGCTGACCATCATCCGCGCAGGCCGTCGCTGCAGACGTCATCTCACGCCCCTCGCGCACGTGCAACAGCGCATCCTCGAGCGCCTCGATTTCCCTGTCACCATCTCTACGAAGCTTTGTCCCAATGCTCACAAACCGCCTTAAAAATGAGCGAACCGTGAGCTGTGAGCTTCGCAAAGCTGGAGGCTCGCCAGTATGCCGATCAGTCCCAGGCCCCTTTCTCCATGGCACGTCTCAAGCGACGGTAGTTCAATCAACATCTCGTCGACCGAATTTTAGACCATTGAGCCACTGAGGGCAGATGAGAAAAATTCAGTTCCGTCTACAATACCTTCGCCAAAAATGGCGATGAGAGAGGATGGCTGAGCACCATGTAGAAATGGAGATGAGTCGAGCGGCAGCCCCGTGTAGAATATGGATTCCCCAACCCAACGCTACACGAGGAGCCACCGCCCATGCCGGATATGATCGCCGTTTTAGCTTGTTTAAGCCAGGGTCTCGATCCTACCACACGGCGCCAACGCCGTCGGATCACGGAAGCGCTGATGTCGATGACCGGACGCGTGACGATGCGGGGCATGGCACGCTGGGCTGGCCCAGGTGGGAGTGACCGGACGGTACAGCGATGTTGCCAGACCAGTCTCAGTTGGGGCAGGCGGCAATGGATGGTGATTCGTCACCATCTGTTGGATCAAGACGATGTGCTCGTGATGGCCGGTGACGACGTGGTCGTGACGAACGCGGGCCAGCAGACCCATGGCTGAGGCCGGTTGTTTTCCTCCCTGTCTGGGAAACAAGTCCCCGGCCTGGGGTGTCTGAGTGTATCCTTGCTGAGTGTCAAACGCCGCACCTCGTACCCGGTCATGATGGAACAACTGGCGCCGCCGCCTCCCGAGACCCCTCAAGAGGGCGCCAAGCCAAAGTCCGAGGGGAAACGGGGGCGCCCCCCAGGGAGCAAAAATCAGCCTCGGCGCGAGGTGGTGTGGAGTCCCTCTCGGCGTTTTGTCCAAGAGACGATCAAGCGCGTACTGGAGGTGGTCGGCGATCGCTTACAGGGGATCTCCTTTGTCTGTGATGGGGCCTTTGGCCATCACGATGCCCTGCAAAGGGTCCGACAAGTCGGTTGACATGTGATTGCCAAACGGCGTTATGATGCTGCGCTCTATTGCCCCTATGATGGCCCGTATGCAGGACGTGGGAAGCGTAAACAGGATGGGAGAAAGCTCGATGATCACCATATTGATGCGAAGCATCTGCAAGCATCTTCTGTTGAAAAAGATATCGAGACGAAGATCTAGCAGATGGCATTATGGCATAAGACATTTGCCGATTTACTCAATGTTGTGGTGATGGTGAAAATCAATCTCACAACACAAGCGGTGGCTCATATTGTCTTAGTCAGTAGCGATTTGGAGCTTTCGTATGATCACCTGATTGACGATGATCGTTTGCGTTTCCAGTTGGAGTTCAATTTTCGTGATGTCAAACAATATGGGGGCTTGGAAGATTTCATGACCGTCAAACAGACACCAGGTTACAACAGTGCCAATCTCGCCATGTTCATGGTGAATGTCTCCCACGCCGTGATACGTCCCATGCGAATGCAGTGGCCGGAGTGCCGTGTGAACGACCTGAAAGCCTGGTTCCGGAGCCGGAAGTATGTGGTAGAAACCTTCCAATTGCTTCCGGAAATCA
>CAVPRW010000045.1:0-350901 GCA_963707985.1 uncultured Nitrospinota bacterium
GCCGGCAGCACGTCAGTGAGACACAGGTCCCAAAAACTTCGTGATGTACGGCAGCACGAGATTACTGCGTGCCATGGCCTCCGCGTGTGAGAGGTCAGGCAAGGAAAAGAACGTGACATTGGGCATCTGTTTCACACACTCCCTGACGGCAGGGTACACAGGGTCCGCTTCGCCAGCAAAGAACAGGCACGGCATGGTCATCGTCGGGAGGACCGCCTCCAGACTCGACCGGTCCTGCGCCACTGCCAGAAGAGCCTCCAGGTCGTTGGCGAGTGCCCGGGCTTTGCGCCGCGCAGTCATAGGCCCATACAGCTCCTCCAAGCCTGCCACAAAGGCTTCCTTCCCTTGTTCGAGGGCCTTCCGTAAGGCCTGACGTTGATGATCCATACTGCGTGCATAGGGGTGTGCACCACCGATGATCAAAGCATGGAACTGCTTGGGGGCGTACTGCGCCAGGCCAAACCCGATCCATCCACCCATCGAATAGCCAAAGAAATAGGCGTGTGCGATGTGCAGATGATCCAGGACCGCGACAATGTCGCCCGCCCGGCATTGCAGCCCATAGGCTTCGGGATCATGGGGCTTATCGCTCGCACCGTGCCCCCGTGCATCGATGAGGATAAGCTGGTAGTCGTGCTGCAGCGCGTGTACATAGCCCGCATCGTACCAGCTTTCCAGGCTATTGGAAAACCCATGCTGGAGCACCAGCGGGGGCCCCTCCCCTTCGATTTGGTAATGGATTCGGACGTTTTGATTGATGACATAGGGCATGGCAGTTTCCTCCTTATTGAAGCAATATACACAGCAATGCTCGCTTCTCTTACCGCGAACACCAAACACGGAGCCGAACTATTGAGTATATGGACATATTTCCACATAACCTGCCCAACAACCCTGCGCGCGATGTCGATCTAATCTTCCATTGGGGCGGCTTATATGGAAATTTTGCAGCATAATAGCCCAAATACGGATTTTATACGTCGAGAATTTCGGCAGCATGGCCCGTCGCAGGTAATGGCCTCAGGGGAGGTTCAGGCGAGTCGGCGGAATTCCCCACCAGTGTAAAGGGGGTTGTGGCCATGTTTGGTCGATGTCGCCTTTCGACCCAGACGGCGACCTGGCAGGCACGCCCGCGTTGTTCTCACCAAGCGTGCGCAGGCTGCGCTGTTCTCAGGTAGACCAGGATGTTCTCAGGTAGGATGCGGCGGTTCTCAGGTATATGTCGCGCGTCATTCGCATTATGTGTGCGCAGCAATCGGCTCTGTTCTCACGTAGGACGCTCGATGTTCTCGCGCGCCTACACCTACACCCTGCAGGAGGGCCGGGGCTCGATGACCTGGGACGTCACCCTGGCCCAGGAGATCGTGGCCCAGGGCGGACTGGACATTGAAGAGGTGGTCCGCGAGCAGCAGCAGCATATTGCGACCCACTACGACATCACTGAGGCCAAGGTGGCCCGCGCGCATATTGGGACGCCTGGGATCGCGGCGCCATTCATCTGGCAGGGGAACTCGACCATTGCCCCGCCAGGCATCGTCTATATTCTCATCGACGGGACGCACCGCGCCGTCCGGGCCTACCGCGAGCGCAAGCCGTTCTACTGCTACGTCCTGAGCCCCGCACAGTCCAGGGCGTGCCTGCTCAGTGGTCCTTCGGAGGTAATTCCATGATGACCCCGTGGTTGACCTGTCTCCTGTGCAGCGACGATTTCACCGACCTGGTGGCGGTGCAAGAGCATGGCATGGAGGTCCATGCGATCACCCGCGATGACCTGCGCCTGGCCACGCGCGAGGGGCCGACGCGGTGCACCGTGGACACCCATACCGGCTGGGGCGATCTCGCCTGGGATACCTACACCTGGAGCCTGCCTGATGGGCGCCCCTGGTTGATCGCCCGTCTACAACCGGCTGAGGTCCGCCCCGCCCGCCAACCCGACCCGATTACCAGTCTGGACCAAACCTCGCCAAAATTCCCGTGACATATATGGCTAGGTAAGCCGACCTTATGCGGATACACCAGACCGCTGTCTGGAGAGTCCGCCACAAACGTTCCTTTTTGGTCGTTGGGGCGGACCCCGCCAAAACTGGTTTTGATCGCACCGATTCCCATACGTTTTTGGCGCATCTGAGCAAACTCCGCCAAATTGCTGTTCTCGCCACGACAAGATTCTGGCTTCTCCGATACGTGATTACAGCGAGCATTCATGGACATTTCCGGTCAATGCCTCATGAAAGTGCTTCATACTCAAGAGGTTATTAGAGGGGGGCAAGGTGTGTCCGCCGGCGTCGCGCTATGTCAACGCCTCCAGCAACGCCTTGGCCTCTTGCAGATCCGCTGTGTCAAACCCTTCGGTGAACCAGCCATAGACAGGGGCCAGCAGCGCACGCGCTTCGGCCTGCTTGCCCTGTTGCTGCCAGAGGCGGCTGAGACTCATGGCGGCGCGCAGCTCCAGCGATTTCGCCTCCTGGTGGCGGGCGACGTCCAGAGCCCGCTGAAACCAGGTTTCCGCCTCCGCCTGCGACGTCCCCGGCTGCCGCAGGAGCAGGACGCCCCGGAGGCGATGGATTTCCGCTTCCCACCAGCGTTCCTCCTGCTGCTCTACCAGGGTGTGGGCCTCGGCCAGCGCCTGGAGGCCGTCTTCTGTATGGCCCAGGTGGGCAGAGACGTCCGCCAGCAAGGTGCAATAGTATGGGACGAGCAGAGCTGCCCCGGTGGCTCGGTAGGCGGCGATCCCCTGGCGGACCTGGGCCATCCCCTCCTCGCCCTGGCCCTGCATGGCCAGCGCCCACCCGCACAAGATCGTTCCCGTGGCCGCCCAGAGTGGAAAGCCCTGCTCGGTCGAGAGCGCGACGGCGGCCTCTGCCTGCTCGTGCACGGCCGGCACGTCCCGGCGAAACTGAGAGACGAAGGCCGCCCAACACCGCGCACGCGCCAGACTATAAGGATGCGACAGCTCGTGCGCCAACGCCAGGGCCTCGTGGAGGCGGGCCAGGGCTTGCGCCGGGTACCCCAGGAACCAGAGGAGCAGTGCGGCATGGATTCGGCAGCCGACACCCGGATCGTGGCCAATGCGGAACACCGGCGCACGGCGCTGGTCTGGCGTGTCGCGTGCGATGCCTTCCTCCAGGTGCTGGCGGGCAACAGGCAATGCGCCGAGGCAGAACCACGTCATCCCAAGGGCATAGTGGGCGACGACCGCGAGCGCGGGGTCGTCGGCATGTTGCGCCAGGCGCAGCAACGTGTCCCCGAGCTCTCGCGCCGTGTGCAACTGTGGCCGTACAAGATAAAACCGCCACAGACCAAACAGGACCGGGACCAGCTCTGGCGTCTCGCCCACCTGCTGACACAACGCGCGTGCCTGGGTGTAGGCGTGCTCCACCTCGGGCGCTGCGTGCCCTTTGGCCATCAGCAGCGACGCGCCGAGGGCGATGTGCAGGGTCACGGCGTGCTGGGTATGCTCAGGCGTCTCTGGCAGGGTCTTGAGCAGCTCGATCCCGGTGGTCACGTGGCTGATGGCTTCCACATGGGCCGAGCGGTCACTGGCCTGTTGGCCCGCCCGCAGCCAGTAGACCACCGCCTGCTCGGCACAGCCCGCCGCCGTGTAGTGCTGGGCGACCAGCTCTGGTTGCGTCGCGACGGTCTCCGGGAACTGCGCCTCCAACGCCTGGGCAATACGCTGGTGGTACTGCTGGCGGGTGCTCCGCAACAACGACTGATACGCCACGTCCTGGATGAGCGCATGCTTGAACGTGTAGGTGGCCTGCGGCGGCACCCCCCGCTGGTACAGGAACTCCGCTGCCACCAACTGGTGCAGTCCCTGCTGCACGGTGTCCTCGTCCCACGGGGCGACGGCCTGCAGCAGCGCGTAGGAAAACTCGCGCCCCAGGGTGGCCCCGAGTTGGGCCAGGGCCTTCACCGCCGCGAGGCGGTCGAGCCGCGCCATGAGCGAGTCGTGCAGGGTGGCGGGAATGGCCAGCGGGTGCAGGGGCCCGGTCAGCGCATAGCGCTCGTCCTGCTCCTGGAGCAGGCCCGACTCCAGCACCATCTTGGTCAATTCCTCGACAAACAGGGGCACCCCATCGGTCTTGGCCACGATCTGCTCGACCACCTCGGGAGGTAACACCTTGCCGTGGGCCACCTGGCGGATCACCTCCACGGCCTGGCGTCGGGGCAAGCGGTTGACCGTGAGCTGGGTGAGATGGGCCCGCCCCGTCCAGGGCGGGCTGAAGTCCGGCCGACAGGTGAACAGCGTCAGGATGCGGGCGGTGGGGCCTTGATCGACCAGGAGGCTGAGCAGCTCCAGCGTGGACGGATCGACCCAGTGCAGGTCTTCCATGACAAAGAGCACGGGCTGCTGGGCGGCGATGCGCAGCAGGATCGTCAGCAGGGCGTGGAGGGTCTGCTGCTTCTGCTGCTCAGGCGACATCGTCAGGGGCGCATAGTCCGCCGGCAGCGGCAGGGAGAGGAGGGCGGCACAGAGGGGCACGGCCTCCGCCAGTGGCAGGCCATACTGCACCAGGAACCCCTCCAGTTTGCCCACCTTCTGCTGGGGCGACTCCTCCCGGTCGAAGCGCAGGACCACCCGCTCCAGCAGGTCGATCAGCGGATACAAGGCGGTGTGCTGGTGGTAGGGCGAACACTGACACGGGGTGAGCCAGGCCCGGGGCTCGGCGGCCACCTGGTCCGTCAGCACCTGCACCAGGCGCGATTTGCCGATGCCGGCTTCGCCGCTGAGGAGCACGACCTGTCCGAGGCCGTCTTTGACCTGCGCCCAGCGCTCGAGCAGCACCCCGATTTCCTGCTCCCGCCCCACCAGCGGGGTCCACCCGGTGCGGCTGGCGGCTTCCAGGCGACTGCGGGCCATACTCTCATAGAGCACGCGATAGACCGCCAGCGGCTGCGCCAGGCCTTTCAGGAGCGGCGTGCCGAGCGGCTGGCAGGCAAAGAACCCCCCGAGGAGCTGAAAGGTCGCCGCACTGATCACCAGGGTATTGGGGGCGGCGAGGCCTTGCAGGCGGGCCGCCACGTTGGGGGTCTCGCCGAGGGCCAGCTGTTCCTGGCGCGCCCCGTCCCCCACGTCGCCCACCACCACCAGCCCGGTATGGATCCCCAGGCGCACGGCCAGATGCACCTCCCGCTCCGGCCCCAGGGAGGTATGGAGTTGTCCCATGGCCTCGACGATCCCCAGCCCGGCCCGCACCGCCCGCTGGGCGTCATCTTCGTGCGCCAGGGGGTAGCCGAAGTAGACCAGGAGCCCATCGCCGAGGTACTGGGCGATATGCCCCTCGAAGCGGGCGATCACTTTGGCGCAGGTGGCTTGATAGGCCTGCACCACCTGGCGCAGCTCTTCCGGGTCGAGCTGACTGGCGAGTGCCGTGGAGTCCACCAGATCACAGAACAGCACGGTGAGCTGGCGGCGTTCGGCGTCTGCGGAGCGCGGTGTGGCAAAGGGTGCCACCTGAGTAGGGTGGTCTTCTTGCTGTATGGCCTGTTGAGGAGGCTGCGGGGCGGGAGCACCAGGTGTCGTCTGCGCTTCTCCGGCCCACACCAACATTCTGCCACCGTGGTCGACCGCCAAGTGGTGGACCTCAAGCAGTTCCTCCTTGAGGGCTGCGAGAGACTCCTCATCGAGATGAAACTGGAGCATGAGGGTGCGGTAGGACACGCGCCCGCGACGCTGGAGCATGGCGATCGCTTGGTCCAGGATCTCCTCAAAGGTCATCGCCCTCCTCCCGAGGCCGATGCGGCGTGCAGAAGACGGTGTAGGAATTCGTAAGGTCGTTCAGGTGCATTTATATCGCACCTGGTTGACCAAAGAAAGCAAGAAGTCCTGGGAGTGCATGACGCAGCGGTGACGTCGTCCTCACAGACCCACACGGAATCAGGAGCACCCCATGTCCCCAAGCAACCGAGACGCCAAAAAACACGCCAAAGCCAGACAGCGTCGCGACCTCACAGCCCAGGAGCGCCTCGCACGTGATCACCGCCAGGCGCAGCAGGCCACTCAGGCCCTGGAGCAGGCCCTCCAGGACCTGGGCCTCCCCGAAGACCTCGTGGCCGAGATCGAAGGGCGTTTGCGGAGCCAACACAAGCTCTTGGGCAAAATCGTCGGGGTGATGTGTCCTCCGCTGTTCGGGTGCCGTACCAACGCCGAACTGTGCCGGGTGCGGGGCTGGGATAAAAACCTGCCTTCGCGTCTGCTCGGGGCGCTGCCCAAGCGCTCCTGGCTCAAGCGGCTCCGACGCTTGGGCCTGGAGGTGCTGGAGCCGCTATGGCGTTACGCCACCAGCACAAGCGAGGCCACGCGCAGTCGCTGGCAGTGGACCTGGGTGGCCGATGACTCGGTGTTCAAAAAGTATGGTGAGCAATTGGGCCTGGTTGGCACCTGGTGGAGTGGGCAGGAACACCGGGTGCTCTCCGGTATTGATGGGGTCCTGCTCGTCGTGGTCATCGGCGAGGGCAAACTGGTCGTCCCCGTCGACTTTGCCATCCGTCGGCCCGATCCCACAGGCCCTGGAGCACCGTGCCGGGACAAACTGCACTGGGTACAGAGCATGCTGGATGGACGCGTGGCGGCCTTCCGCCGACGCGGCGTGGACCTGCCTCCGCCGATAGTCATGGCCGATAGTTGGTTTGGCGATTCCAAGCTCATGCGCCATGTGGCCACCACTCACGAGGGCACCCTCCTGGTGGAAGGGAAAACGACGTATGTCTTCGCGCTGCCAGACGGACGCCAGGTGAAGGGCCACAATCTGCAAAAGTCAGGGGATTGGCTCTGGCGTGAGAGCCCTCAGGTCCCTGGGGTGCGTTATGTGCGGCTACGGGCCACCAGTCCCACCTATGGGGTGGTGACCATCACTGTGGTCAAGGAGCCCAGCGCGGATCAGTATTACGTGATATGTCTGGAGACTGCCATCAGTTCGCCGCGGCTCATACGGGCATGGAAGCGGCGTAGCTGGATCGAGTACTGTTTTCGGACCTTAAAGCACTTGCTGGCGACTGGAGCCTGCCAGGTGCACGGCGAAGATGCCTACTATGGCCACTTGGTCTTGCGCCTAATGGGTTGCTTGGTGTTGTTCTACACCTCACGGGTCATGAGCAAAGGGCAGCTCACGATGGAAGAGATCATCTTCAGTCTGAAGCATTACTGGCGTTTTGTGGACTGCGAAGCTCTTGAACTCACAGCACTTTCACAGGGGATGGACGAGAAAGCTGCATGAACACACGCCGAACGCATAGATCGGAAAAGCCAGGCTTATGCAGGTTTTCATGGGCTTTCGACCGCGCCATAGCAAATTGCGTGCCGAGGACATCAAAGGTGGGATACGTCTTATAGTAATAGAGGACAAACTGCAATTTCTCCGCCATCGTGGGCAGTTTCCCTTTGGATCCACCGCCAGGTTTGCGCCTTCGTGTGCCGGATTCGACCCCTTCTTCATACGTTTTTTGCTGCGTGGTCTCGTAGATGGCACTGAAGAAGGGCAGCAAGTGGTCGAATTGGTCTTGGGACAAGCCGGTCAAGGCTTTCATCTGACGATCGTCTCGGATTTGCAGACCCATCGGTGGGCTCCCTCCATGGTTTTTTGAGGAGAGCCTACCTCATCTTTTATTGCGGAACAACTCTAATGAACACGTCGTGCTGATATCCAGGGACGTATGTCATAGCCGCAGCCTTCACCCTTCTGCCCGAACCAGCCCCTTGACGATCATGGAATAGCAGGAAGAATGGGATTCTATCGTAAGAGACCACTTCACTTCAAGAAGCTTCTCTACCTAACTCCATTGGCATGCCAACGTATCCTCACTCTCTCGCCAAGCCCAAAAAGGGGGTGCACAGTCCATCAAGACTGACAGCCTATCCCAATACGCGAGGAAGGTAGCTCTGATAAAGACTGCTGATGCCATACTCGGATAGCACCACAGCTAACCGGTAGCTACTGGCAGGCTCCTTGTGTTACCCTATGCGAGGAAACCCCTGGTGAGGACAAGCGGAGCCATGGCAGCCACAGATCATCCGCTCAAGCGCTTGGTGAGTACCTTTATCGGTGATTTTGCTGCCTGGTTACTCAACAGCCCAGTGCGTGAGACTCATCCACTCAACGTTGAACTCCCAGCCGACAGCCTCGTCACAGATCAGGTGTTTCGCGTTACCCTGGGTGATGGGCGAGCACTGGTGTTGCATATCGAGTTCCAGGGACGCCGCAGTTCCCAGCCGATGCCATGGCGGATGCTGGAGTACATGCCTAGGTTGGCAGAGACATATCGCCTGCCGATGTGGAGTGTCGTATTTTATGTCGGTGAGGGCGCCGGGGTGGGCGATACGGGGCGCCATGTTATTCAGGGACCGGCAGAGCTGGCACCGCTGATGTGGCAATACCAGGTAGTGCATCTATGGCAGATGCCAGCGGAAGATCTGCTCGCGCTGGACCGGCCAGCACTCCTGGCACTAGTGGGACAAACGCGTCTGAACAGTCCCGCGGTGGTGCTTCCGGCCGTGGTTGCCCGGCTTCGCCAGATTCCCGATCCAGAGGCACGTGGGCGCCTCTTGACTGCCCTGTTGGCACTCTTACCACAAGAGGACATCGTCACAATGGTAGAGAAACTGCTCGAAGACGACACGTTGTTATTGGATACACCATATCTGCGTCGCATTCGCGAGGCAGGTCGCGAAGAAGGCCGCGAGGCAGGCCGCGAAGAAGGCCGCGAGGTAGGCCGCGAAGAAGGCCGTGAAGAAGGCCGCGAAGAAGGTCGCGAAGAGGGCCTACTGATAGCTCGGCGGCGTAGCATCGTGGATGCTCTGACATTGCGTTTTGCGCCCCCAGCGGCGGTTCTCCAGCAGGTGGCGCACTACGTGGAAACCCTGACCGATGAGGCAGCCATAGAGCGACTCTTTGCGGCGGCGATTCGCAGTGCCAGTCTGGCAGAGTTTCAGGAGGCTATGACACAGGCGTAACGCTCCCCCGTTTCTCCTCCCTACTGGCCTTCGACCAGTGCCCGCATGGTTTCGGCCTGTGGCAGCCAGACGACACCATCCGCAGGCAGTATGGCTGAGCTGGGACCGTGACGAGCGGTCACCCGCCAGCCCCCATGACGTGGAGATAGCGATGGAGGGAAGCGAGACAGGTCCTCTGACATGACTGGCCAGCAACTCGGGAGGTGACACATGATTATTCGAGTCGAGCCTAAGGACTTTTTTATGTCCACCATCCTGTTGCTCTTTGACCAGAGCACACTCTGACCCCGAAGATGAAGAGGTGAAACGCTATCTCGCCGAACGTGACCTGGAGCCGAAGCGTACCTTCGACAATGCCTCTCAGGAGCAATACGGTGTCGTCTGGCAGTTCGGCGGTTGCTATTTGGGAAGGCATCTGGATGCGATCGCCGACATCCAGAAAAAGTATCTTGAAGCGGAAATGCTGGCGGATGAGATCCCACGTCTGTTGAAGGCAGATGCGGCGGTAGAGGTGCAGGAGGCGGTCGATCAGTTGCCCGATGACAGGCGCCAGGAACTGGTCGACACCCTTGTGAAAGAGTTTCATCAGGAATCGACCTTCGGACCCGATGCGGAAGGGCATGTCAAGGTGATGCTAGAACCAGCTCTTGTCCAGCGTCGCTTCAAGGAGCTTCTCCAATCCCGTATATCTCAGGTCGGCTGACGGGGCTGACCTCTCCAGAGGGGCGCATGGCGAGCTCTTGACGACGGCAATGACGCAGTCGTCGGCCATGATCCCCGATGAGGCACAGCGGGCATGTCTCGGCTGCCTGCCCCGAACATACCCCGGCCCTGGGAGTGACCTTGCAGGTTGAGGCCCCTTCTCCCTGGGCTGGGGCTGCGGGGGAATGACTCGGCGCCAGTCACCTTCGAGGCACTCGACGTGGCCGGTGACGACCTGCTCACAGCGCATCGCCAGGGCCTCGACTGCATGTTGCAGGTGGCCTTGCCCTGGTTCAGTGTGGGCGCAGCAGCTATGGCCCACGGCCTGTGTCTGGCTGTCGTGGAAGCCACCGCAGCTCATCTGCAAGGGACCGGTTTCGCACATAGCGGCACACAGCTGCGTGATCTCCCCAACCTGTGCATGCGACTGGCCGAGATGAGCGTGGCCACGGAGCAATCCCGTGCACTCTTGGGGTACACCCTGCGCCAGCTGGCCGCTCCAGACGCCGCTACCCCGTTGTGGGTGCTGTGCATGCGTATGAGCTCCCTGCAGACCGCCCTGCAGGTGACTGATCTGGCGATGAAAGCCTGTGGCGGCGCCGCATTTTCACGTCACCTTGCCATCGAGCGCATGTTCCGGGATGCCCGTGCCGGATGGGTGATGGCGCCAACTGTAGATCACCTGGCCGATTTCTTGGGGCGGGCGCTGACCGGATTACCCTTGTTCTGAGACGGATCACCTGCAGGCATGCTTGACGACGGGGGGAATGTGTCAGAGGGAGGCAGCGATGGAGGGCTACACCTGGACCCTACGTGTCAGCGCCAGCGAGCGCGGCCAGGCAACCGTCTTCACCCGGCAGCATCAATTCCGCGTTGGTGCACCGGTGCACTTCGATAGTGCTTACGAAGGTGTGTCAGCTCTCGAATATGTGCTGGGTGCCATTGGCGCCGACCTGGTGAACGGGCTTCAGGGCTTGGCACACAAGCGGCGAGTGGCGATCGATCAGATCGAGGCGCGAGTGGAGGGGGAGCTGAACAATCCACTCACCTATTTGGGGGTGGTTGGGGAATCCGGGCATCCCGGTCTGGGAAAAGTCCGAGTTCGCGTCTTTCTATCCTCATCTGAGGAGGAAACGGCAATCCACCGCCTCTGGCACGAGATGCTGGCCACTTCTCCACTCGTCCACACGTTCCAGGCCGCGATTCAACTCGAACTGACGCTGCAGGTGGTGGTGTGACGACTCGCCTGAGCTCAATGACAACAATTTTGGGTGACGCACTATAGCTTGACTGTATGGCCAGAACGGAGGTCTCTTGTGGAGCAGCCGATTTTAGTGGGGGCGGTGTTGTACGATCCGAAGGTGAGTGTGATCTGGGAGATCATCCGCGACTTCTTCGAGGCAAGAGGCTGCCCGATCGACGCGGTGTTCTACACCAACTACGAGTTGATGGTGCGCGCCCTGGTGCGGGGGCATATCGATATCGCCTGGAATTCCCCTCTGGCCTGGCTCGATGCCGTACGCCAGCTGGGGGGAGCCTGTCGGGCAATCGCCATGCGGGATACCGACCGCGACCGGGTGTCACACATCATCACGAAGACACAGAGTCGCGTCTCTACCGTCGAAGATTTGCGCGGCAAAATCGTCGCCGTGGGCGCCAAGGACTCCCCGCAGGCGACCCTGATTCCGCTCCGCTGGCTGCAGCGCCATGGACTGGAGCCGGAACGTGATTTCCAGGTGCGTCGTTTCGACGTGCTGGTGGGCAAGCATGGCGACCATGTCGGCGGGGAGCTGCAGGCATTCCAGTGCCTGGCCCGGGGCGAGGCCGATGCCAGCACGCTCCTGGACCTCAATTGGCGGGGCTGGACCCGCAACGGCACCATCGACTCACAGGCGTATCACATTCTGACGACCACCGCCCCGTTTGACCACTGCTGCTTCACCGTGCACGCCGACTTTCCTCGGGAGCGGGAGCAGCGGTTCGTCCAGGTACTCTTCGCGATGCAATACGATGATCCCAAGCACCGTGAAATGATGGACATGGAAGGGTTGAAAGCCTGGGTGCCTGGCCGCACGAGCGGCTACGCCCTGCTGCAAGAAGCGGTGACCAGTCAGCACGTGTTCGACGAGCCTGCCAGTTAACGGCGAGCATCATCTGTGTCAACTGGCCTTCCAGAGGATACTCTATTTCTAAACATGCGCGCGGCGGGTAGGCGACAGAATTGGCAGAAAGGGAGGGTGCAGTGCAACGACACCTGTTACAATCTATGGCCTATGCGATCATGCTCCTCATCATCAACGCTGCTGTGATCGAGGCTCAGCAGAAACTCGATGCGGGGCCGATCACGGTGGGCATCTTGTTGCTGAATAAACCCTTTATTACCGAGTTCTCCGGCCCGCTTGATGTCTACCATCACGTGCCGACCGAAAAGATCAAGGTCTTCATCGTGTCGGACACCGATGCGGAGCAGGTGACGTATGAGGGCATGCCGTTTCGCGCCAATTATACCATCGATAACGCACCGAAGATCGATGTGTTGGTTGTGCCGAGCGGAGCGGGGAGTCTCGGTGAAGATCAGCAAAATGCCCGCGTGATCAATTGGATCAAGAAGGCCGCCAGCGAAGCGAAATTCATTACTTCTCACTGTCAAGGGGCATTTTTATTGGGCAAGGCTGGCCTGCTCGACAATAAGCAGGCGACGACCTTCACGGCCAACACCGAGGATTTGCAAAAGCAATATCCGGCATGTCGAGTACAGGCCGATCGGCGTGTGGTCGTCGATGGGAATCTGGTTACGTCTCCAGGCGGCCTGGCCAGTTACGAAGCCGCGTTATATGTCGTAGAGCAGCTGTTCGGAAAGGATCAAGCGCTGAGCATCGCATCGGCGTTGATCTTTGGCCCAAGCAACATCGAAGCCGCTCTTCCCTCCAGGTAGGCTCTTCCAGGCGGGCACCCGCACGATCGCGGACCACGATCGTCACGGCAGGATGGGCCTGCAGCCACCTCATCAACGGCTCCGGTGTCGTGTGAGTTCCACGCTCTACTGCAGCCCAGACACGGTACAGTGGCACGGTCCAACGTCTCTCTAAGCAACTGAATCTTCTCGTGGGTGAGGCTGTTGACATGGCAAATGTTTGGGCCAAGAAGGCAGGAAGTCGGCTACTACTTAGCTTACCCCCTGCCCTGCACTACCCAGCGTATCGAGCCTTCTGGTGTGGCCTTCTGGCCTCGGTCAGCGGCTTCCAAATGTTGCGCTTCAGCCAATACTGGCTGATCTACCAGCTGACGGGTTCCCCCCTGGCCCTGGGATATATGGGCATCGCCAGTGGTATCCCAGCCATTTGCCTGAACCTGTTTGGTGGGGTTTTTGCCGATACCATCGATCAACGTCGCTTGATCATGACCACCCAGAGCCTCACGGCTGGTCTCATCTTCTTGCTCGGGACTCTCACCCTCTTCGATGCTGTCCAGGTATGGCACATCCTGGTCATCGCTTTTTGCGCAGGAGCGGTTGAAGCGTTCGACCAACCGGCCCGCCAGGCCCTCTATCCACATCTGATCGATCGCCGGGTCATGCTCAGCGCCGTGGCCTTGAACTCCTCCATTTGGCAGGGGACACGCATCATCGCACCGGCGGTGGCTGGCTTCATCATTGCTTGGGCTGGGAACGCGGCGGCCTTCTTCGTAGCCGGCCTGGGGTTTCTCATCATGGCCGGCGTGATGTATGGCCTCAAGGTGCCGCGGATGACCAGGAGAGTGCGGGGTGGGACCGCCCATGACATTCTGGAAGGTCTGCAGTTCATCAGACGAAACTCGCTGTTCGCTTTCCTCATCGCCATGAGTTTTTTTCATAGTTTCTTCGGGATGGCGTATATCACGCTGATGCCGGTGCTTGCCGTCAACATCTTGCACGTCGGCGCTAAGGGGCAAGGGCTGCTGATGGGCATGGGTGGTGTCGGATCGTTACTGACCACTCTGTGGTGGGGCGTCAGGAGCGACCTGGGATCCAGGGGCTGGCGCATCATCGGTGGGGGTGTCATGAGTGGCCTGTCCGTGGCCGCCTTGGGGCTGACCTCTGCCTTCGTTGGCTCGTTCGAATTGGCTCTGGCCACCATGTTTGTCATTGGCATCTGCAATATCACCTACACCACCTCGATCCAGAGCTCTCTGCAGATGCTGGTCCCAGACAACATGCGCGGACGCGTCATGGGTTTTTATGGCATGACCCATAACCTCATGCCCCTTGGGGGAATGCTGGCGGGTGCCCTGGCTAGTGTTATCACCGCACCCTTTGCCATTGTCGCCGGTGGACTGGCTGTCGCCGCTTTTGTTGTAGGACCAGTCCTGCTGAATGGGGAAATCCGTCATCTGGGTGCACGTCTGCAGCAGATTGAAACAGACACGGCCAGCGGCGCTCCCAGACTGCGCTCTTCTCGTTCCACTGCAGGCGACTGAACGACGCTCATGTGTAACGACATTGGTGCGGCCAATGCCGGGTCGTATGGACGCTCGCCAACCGTTTGGAGTATATGGGCATCTTCGACTGCCCAGTGTGCCACTACCCGGTCGCCCATATGTACCTGCAAGGGAAAGAAGGCACGATCGGATACGTGTGCGATCACGTCTTCGTGCCCGGATCGATGAACGGTTACCTTCACGTATGAACCCTGATACTCGATCGCTTGTACCGTACCGCAAACCGTGTTGGGTTCAATAGCAGTAGAGGCCGAGCCCTGCAAAGCGTTGGTCAGCTCGATGCGATCCCTCCGAACAGCGAACCAGAGGACCGTCGCCTCAGCTGCTGAATTCGGCTGCATCGGTACGGCATATGGCTCACCGCTGTCGCTCACCAGCCTGGCGCTGCCATTGGCTGGCGCGACCACCTTGCCGCTGAACACGTTATGTCCACCCATGAAGCGAGCCACATAGGCGCTGCGCGGCTGTGTATAGATCTCCTGCGCCGTTCCCGCCTGCTCGATGCGGCCATGCGTCATGACCACGACCATGTCAGCCACGGCAATGGCCTCGAGCTGGGTGTGGGTGACGTGCACGAAGGTGATGCCCAGCTCCTGTTGCATGCGTCGCAGCTCCCCGCGCATCTGTAGGCGTAAGAACTCGTCGAGGGCGGACAGCGGCTCATCGAGCAAGAGTACACGGGGGTTGGCGATCAGCGCCCGCGCCAGGGCCACCCGCTGCTGCTGGCCTCCCGACAGCTGCGCCGGCAAGCGCTCCGCAAAGCTGTCCATCTGTACCTGCGTCAGCAGGTCATGCGCTCGTCGTCGCCGTTCGTCCTTGCTAATCCCACGCATTTTAAGGGTGAAAGCGACATTCTCCAGCACGCTGAGATGCGGGAACAGGGCATAATGCTGGAACATCATGGCCGTGCCACGACGTACCGGCGGAAAACCCAGCACGCTCTCACCACCAATCCGGACTTCACCCGTGGTCGGGGTCTCATGCCCGGCCATCAGGCGCAGCAGCGTCGTCTTGCCGCAACCACTTGGGCCGAGTAGGCAGCAATAACTGCCGTGTGGCACATGCAAGTTGATCCCCTCAACGGCCAGTGTCTGGCCGAATCGCTTGGTCACGTTGATGAGCTCGAGGTCGCCGACCGGCGTCATGGGCAAGGGCTCTCCTCTTCATGGAGACTGGGGTCAATTTCCTACCTGTGCATGCAGGCTCCGGCGCATCCGCCGGCGTTGGATCAGGGCCACCGACGACAGCGCCAGCGTGATGACCAGAAACGACACCGCAGTGGTGAGGGTCCCCAGGGCATAAAGCGCTGGCGAGGTCACATTGGTCGTCATGGCCCAGATTTCCAGCGGCAGGGTGTTGCGTGGGCCAACCGTCAGCAGGGAGCGCGCAAACTCGTCATAGGACAACGTGAATCCGAACAGCGCTACGCCTATTATCCCTGGCAGCAAGATCGGCAGGACCACGTGTCTGAGTGCCTGCCATGGAGATGCCCCAAGGTCGCGCGCGGCTTCCTCATAGAAAGAGGTTGAAGCGACTAAACACCGCAAACATGATCAGCAACCCAAACGGTAAGGTCCAGGTCAATTGGGCCCCTAGGGCCGACGTGTACCAGTCTGGTTGGATCCCCAGGAGCTGACCCATCAGGCCGATGCCTAACCCGACGAGCAATCCTGGCATCACCAGGCTGGCAATGGCCAAATAGAACACCAGGGTAGCGCCGACGAAGCGGCGGCGAAAGGCTAACCCTGCCATCACGGCCATGACCACAGTCAGGACCAGCACCAGTAACGCCAGCGTCAGGGAGCGCAGGAATGCTCCTGCCACATCACCGGTGCGCTGTTGGGCGAAGAGAGCGGCGAACCAGTGCAGTGATGCGCCACGCATCGGGAAGGTCAGACCACCAGTCGGGCCCTGAAATGACAAGAGATAAATAGCCAACATGGGACCATACAAAAACACCACAAACAGCGTAAAGCCGGCCGCCAGAGCGTAAAACGTCCAGGGACGTGGGCCAGCCCCCTGCGGCTGCATCACCGTGGCTCCCCCCTGTCCTGAAAGCTCCCTCTGCACGTCGACCAGGTGCAGAATCGCCGCCACCATCACCGTGACAATGAACATCAAAATCACCGCGCTCGCCGCCGCTGGGGGATATTGCAAGAGTGCGATCTCATTCGACATTGCCAGCACGACCGAGGCGCTCTGGCCGCCACTCATGATCTTCACCACAAAGAAATCACCCATCACCAGGGTGACCACAAAAATGGAGCCCAGCGCGATGCCGGACTTCGACAGTGGCAGCACCACCTCCCAGATCACCCGCCAGGAGTTGGCGCCCGCATCCACGGCTGCCTCAATCACGGCCGGATCGATACGGGCCATGGCGTTGACGATGGGCACGATCATGAACAGTGTCAACAAGTGTACGTAAGCGATCACCACCGCCACATCCGAAAACAACAGAAACTCTAGCGGCGCATCGATCAGGCCTATAGCCAGCAGGGACTGATTGAAAATCCCATTCAAGCCGAGAAACGGGATCCAGGCGATCATGCGAATAATATTCGAGGTCCAAAATGGCACCGTACACAGCAGGAACAGGGCCAAGCGCCACAGCGTCGTGCGCACATGGAAGACGAGGAAATAGGCCACCGTCCAGCCGATGAACAGTGTAAGGGCCCACACCACAGCCGCATACTGCAGAGTATTCAGGTAGAGCCTATACGTCAGACCTGAACCAAACAGCTCCAGGTAATTTCTGACGAGGAAGGCAGGATACACCGTGAAATCGTCGTAGTCGAAGAAGCTGACTGCCACGACCACAGCTAGTGGCACCCCGAGGAAGACCAGCAACACCACCGTCAGTGGCGCTACCTGGAGATAGGGCACAAACCTCGACCAGCGGGTCATCTGCACGCTCCAGCGGCGACCCGCGTCACACAGCCAGCATCACACCTCGCTGGCGCGGGACGGTAGGCCGTTCCGCCAGGAATCGGGTGGGTTTGCTACGCCGCCAAAAACTCGTTCCACTTGCGGACCATGTGTCGGTTTTCGTCCATGACGGTGTTCCAGCAGGCGACCCGACCCATACGCTCCCAGAGCGCCCCCCCATCGCGCACATGGCCGGCAGGCTCCATGGGATGCCCGTAGGGGTCTGTGATCTCGCTGCGGGCTGGCTTCCCTTCGTACCAGTAATCCCATTCGTCCGCTGTCAAAAACTTCTTGGCGGTCGCAGGAACCGAGCTGTAGTATCCCTGCTTGGCAATGAACCCCCCCTGCCAGCCAGACAAGTACCAGTTCAGGTACTCATAGGCGGCATCCAGCTTCAGGCCCTTGACATGCCCCATCAGGCCCAGGCCGACGCCCCAGGCACGATAGCCTTCCTGCAATGGCACGTAATGGCACGGGATGCCCCGCGCGCGCACGGCGGTGACAGCTGGCGACCACATCGACTGAATGACCACCTCGCCCGAGGCCATCAGGTTCACCGACTCATCAAATGTGGTCCAGAAGGCCCGGAAGTGACCTGCTTTCTTCAGATCGATGAGGATCTGCACCGTCTTGTCGATCTCAGCAGGCGTCATGTTGCCCTTGTCCGCATATTTCAGATCACCACGCGACTCAATCGCCATGGCGGCGTCCATGATGCCGATCGAGGGTACATCCAGCAAGGCCGCCCGGCCCTTAAACTCAGGACTGAGCAACTCGTGCCAGTGCTCGATCGGGCGCTTCACCAGATCGGGGCGCAGGCCCAGTGTGTCAGCGTTGTAGAGCGTCGGGATCGTCGTGGCCCAGCGCGTCGGACCCTGGGCAAAGCTTTTCCCTTCGAGTTGCTCCAGGTACTGGACCTTATACGGCGAAGTACCTTGCCGAGACACCGGTCGGCCGTCCGGATACTCTCCCTTGGTGAAGATCGGTACGACTTCCTCCCAGCGCGTGAAGCGCTGCAGGTCAACGCCCTGCAGCACACCGCGAGGGATAAGCTTCACCAGCATCCAATAGCTCGAGATCGGCAATATCGAGGGACTGCGGCTGGGTCGCGACGCGGTTGACGACTGCGTCAGAGGCGGCATTCTGCATGTCAATCTTAAAGCCGAGATCCTTCGTCGCCTGGCGGGCTATATCGATGATCGCCGAGTACGAGCCCCCGACTTGGAACAAGGTAATGTCCCTTAATTTCTGCGCCCAGATGGTCGGAACACCCATCATGACTCCGGAGCCGACGATAACGCCAGCCGTCGCCGCCGCTGTCGTGAGGAATGTCCTGCGTGTGAGTAAGGGCGTCAGCTGTCCTGATGTCCCGTCTGCCATTGTTGTCTCCTTGGGTGCGCATGTGTCCGGGCATCCCCTGCCTGTCGCTCACCCCGAGCGTCAGGAGGCAGGAGTTCTCTACTTGCTTCGATGGCTGCCTTGCATTCATCGACAGGCAGATGATCTCCCCGCGAACCACATCTGCCACGTCACGCTCATAGTGCGTAGGGCCTGTTGCAGGAAGGTTCGGGAGAGACGTTACCGTTCACGATCGAGAGGGTGGCTTTCCATGAGCCACTGCCCAACCGTACCCTGGGGCTCGCATGGAACGCCAGTGCAACTGCATCAGGTCCCTTCCGCTAGGAGGGGGTTACCCATGAACCAGGAACGTGGCCCTCGTGAGGTAGACACAAAGGGAAGGAAACGGAGGTATAGTGTGAAACGCGGACTGGGAGATGCAGGCAGGCATCATTGAGGTCCCCCTGGGTTGAGTCCGTAGCGCGATGGAAGTCGTCTGCTCCCCCTCATGGAGAGCGTCGACGAGTGTAATAAGGATGGGAAATCGTTGTCAACGATAATCATCGATGGTTGCGTCGATAAACGTGATGCAGACGCAGGTTGCAGAATCAGCGCTTCCTGGCCTCGACGTTCGAACGAGCAACGCTCATACCAAGGGTTCCACAGTGTTTCACGGTACCGCGAGGCGTGTCTACCACATCGACCGCTAACCCCTCCGACGACGCCAGACGGCTTCGGCTGTGGCCACGTGACCCTGGTCGAGGCCGTCTGGTCGGCATTCTATAGCCTGGCAGCTAGGATAGACCCGGAACCGGCACTAAACCAGTACGCCGAACCCGGACTTGGTGCATAATTCGATGCGATTGCCATCGGGATCGTTGATATAGAAGGCCTTCTGGCCGTCATTCCTGGTCTGGACCTCGGTGGGGCTCACGCCTCGCCCAATCATGTACTGATGGGCCGCCTCGATATCGTCCACCTCGAAGGCGGTATGGTGGGACGGCGCCGATGGGGCGTCGGCATTCTCGATGATGTGGACCATGGCGCCGCTGGGCAACTGGAGCCAGTACAGGTGGTCGCTATTGACCATCTTGGGGATCTGCCCCAACCCCAGGATATCCTGGTACCATTGCAGCGCCGCATCCTTGTTCTTGACGTTGTAGGTGATGTGGTTAATGTGTTTCAGACGAATGTGGTCAGGCAGCATACGGTCTCCTTCAGCGTAAGATGATCGACGCCATGCGCTGGAGGCATCCCCAGGCCCAGCGTCATCAACCTGTGGTTATTATGTTTACTACTTTGGTAACTGGTCGCCGTCCGGCGGGGCCGGTACTTCGAAAGCGCTGACGATCCCTGACAGGGCGCCATAATACGTGGTAGCCGCCGTGAGCTCCACCAGCCACTGCACGTCGTGTGTACGCTTGAGGGCATCGAACGTCGCCTGGTCGATTCGGTTCTTCTGAACCAATTGCTGGGCGTAAGCCACGATGTCCCGCTCATCGGCGGGGAGCTTCGCTGGGTCCCCCTTGGCGCGAATGACATCGATGGCTTCCTCGCGTACCCCGGCGCGGCGTGCCGCCCCGACCTGGGCTGCCCACACGTAGGCGCCCTCGCGCTCACGTGCGGCAACGAGGATGGCGAGGCTGCGGTCTTTGGGCGCAACCACGCTGTCGTTCGCGCGGAAGAAATTGCCTAGATTCAGCATGCGCTGGGCGAGCTTGGGGCTATGGAGCAGCATGCTGAACGGCCCACGTATTTGCCCGAACACTTGCAGCACGCCATCGACGACATCATGGTATTCGGCAGGCACGTCGGATTTGCCAGTAATGGGGGCGACTCTTGGCATGAGGGCTAGCTCCTTTCTCAGCGGTGATGGCTTGCGCCATCGGCAGGCGTCACATGTTCTGTCGGCACCACTGCAAGCAACGGGGGACACCCCTCGGCATGACCGGGGGACTCCCATCGTATGACCACTCCAGGAGTGACATGAGCACCCTCATCCAGGGGGTGACGCGCAACGGGCTAACCCGAGGGCGCGTGCTCCCGGAGAACGTCGACACTTTATGCTATACGACGTGGGACTGCAAGTATAAGGTGGAGTAGAGGCGGAAAGCCCATCGCCGTGTGGAGTCTGAGGTTGACCTGTGGTATCGTCACGCCAGTGGCGATGGCGATGGCGATGGCGCTAGGACTGTATACAGGAGGAGTGGCCACGACAGTCAAGACCCCGCAAACAGCCGAGGCCTGCCCCTGGTGTGGCGCTCCAGGCAAGACCGCATGGGGGACCTGCCTGACCTGTGGCCGCTATTACCTGTCAAAGGGCTGGACGACAACCCCCAGAAGTAGACACCCCATACGGTGGATAGCGATAGGTCTGGGTGTGGGAGCGGTCTTGTGCGCATGGCTGACCTATCCGTTCCTACCCGACCCTCTCACCCTAGTGTTGAAGCGGCCCACGACCACGCTGAGTTCTAACTCTGCCGCCCACCAGTGGGCCATGTCAGGCATGGATCTCCAGCAACGGCGTTATGTGGCCGATGCTCCGCGGCAGCCGGAAGGCCGCCCGCTGTGGTCTGTCGACCTGGGAACACCGACGCGCTCTGTCCCAGTGGTTATCGACAATATCATATACATTGGGGGCGATTTTAGGCTCATGGCGTTGGATGCCCGCACGGGACATGGACTCTGGGAGACCCCCACGACTGGCCCCGTGCATACGTCTCCAGCCGTCGCAGGCGACAGGCTGTATATCGGCTTGCAAGACTGGCGTGTGCTGGCGTTGGACCGCCATACGGGCAAAATCCTATGGCAGTTCACCATGCAGGACGGAGTCGCAGGCTCCTCCTCAGTAGCCCAGGGCATGGTCTACATTGGCTCGATGGACGGCTTTCTGTACGCCCTGGATGCGGCCACTGGAGCGCTCATCTGGAAGTTCAAGACTCAGGAACAGGCCATCTCCCCGCCCGCTATCGATGCTGGCACGCTGTTCTTAAGCTCTACGGATGGAAGCCTTTATGCCCTGCGGGCCAGGACTGGACAGAGCTGGCTCCGTTATCGCACCCCGGACCGTCTGCATGACTCGCCCGTCGTCGCCAACGGGTTGGTCTATTTTCCCTCGGGGGGACGGATATTCGCTGTGGCCGCCGACGCCTATGAGCTCCCCGGACAATACCAGCTCACACTCGTCTGGGCCCAATTTTGGCTCTGGCAATTCCCGGTGCCTCGCCCGCCCGGCCAGCCTGGAGGCAAGTGGCGCTTTTCCCCTCGGCAACTGCCAGGCGGGATTGTCTCCACACCGGCAGTGGCCCCCGAAGCGTTTTATGTAGGTGATACCAACGGCTATTTTTACGCTCGGGAGGCTTTGACGGGTGAAGAGCTGTGGCAGTTTAAGGCCGGCGGAGCCATTATGGCCTCGCCAGTAATCGTTGGCCCAAGCGTCTACTTTGGCGCCATCGATGGATTCCTCTATGCGCTGGACCGTTCTAGTGGTGATCTCCTCTGGAAGCTCCCCTGTGGTGCGTCCATCCATGCAAGCCCCGTGTTTGGCAGCGGGCGTCTGTATGTACGGACCAGCGATGGGCGCCTTCACGCCATCGAATGAGGCTCGCCAGCGGTGCCGGCCCGCAGCGACGCCGGCATCCCCTTGCAGCATGTCATGTATGTGTTGCCAAGCATCGTTCTGGCGCCAGAGGCAAGAGTGGTACAGCGATGGGGGCAAGTTATGCAGGAGCAGGCGCCAGGCATAGCCAGGCTGGACCATATACAAGATCTCCTCACGATTCTGTTCCCAGGAAGGACTCATGTGGTGTAAAGTACCCCCGAACCAGGACCTCGAATTCATCCTGTCTCTACTCGCCAAGGAGACCTCGTATGAATGGTGTCACCGCAATTGCCAGTATTCTGAAGCAGGAAGGTGTTGAATGGATCGGCTGCATGCCCTCCAACTCGCTCATCGAAGCGGCTGCCGCGGCCGGCATCCGTCCGATTGTCTGCCGACAGGAACGCACCGGTGTGCATATGGCCGATGGCTTCTCGCGTATCAACAACGGCAAGCGTCTCGGCGTGTTCCTGATGCAGGCTGGACCTGGGGCAGAGAACGCCTTCGGCGGCGTGGCACAGGCGTTCGCCGATTCCGTGCCCATTCTGCTCTTACCCGCGGGCGCCAGTCGCGACCGTCTGGGGGTGCCGCCGACATTCAGTCCCACCCGCAGCTATGAGACCATCACCAAATGGTCGGCCCAGATCAATTCCACATCGCGCATCCCCGAATTGATGCGACGCGCCTTCACCAAACTGCGCTCGGGGCACCCAGGTCCCGTCTTGCTGGAAATCCCCTCCGACGTCGCCGGGGAGGAGATCCAAGGGGATCTTGTCTATGAGCCGCCCCCGATGTTACGCTGCGCCGCCGATCCCCGAAGCCGTGCGTCGAGCCGCTCAGGCCTTGCTGGCCGCCGAACGTCCGATTATTCATGCCGGTCAGGGGGTGCTCTATGCTGAGGCCACCGACGAATTGGTGCGCCTGGCTGAATTCCTCCAGATTCCGGTCATGACAACCCTGCCAGGTAAAAGCGCCTTCCCAGAACACCATCCCCTCTCCGTCGGCACCGGATCACGGGCCACCACTGGCGGCGTGCATCACTTCCTGAGCCGTGCCGACGTGGTGTTAGGGATCGGTTGTAGCTTCGCCATCAGCGGCTTCGCTGTCCCCATCTCAGCTGGGAAAACCCTGATTCACGCCACCAATGATGCCGACGACATCAACAAAGACCATCCATGCCGATACCCGCTAGTCGGCGACGCCAAGTTAGTGCTGGCCCAACTCTTGGATGAGTTGCGCCAGCAGGCCGGAGCTGCAGGCCGTCCCGTCGACCAGGCGCTGGCAGAGGAGATCGCCGCCGTCAAGCAGGCCTGGTTGGCCAAATGGCTGCCGAAGCTGACCGCCGATGAAGACCCGATTAACCCCTATCGGGTGGTCTGGGATCTCATGCATACGGTGGACCTCGATAACGTGATCATCACTCACGAATCGGGGAGCATCCGCGAGCAGTTGGTGCCCTTCTGGGAAGCGCGCCAGCCGCGGAGTTTCATCGGTTGGGGCAAATCGACGCAGCTGGGTTATAGCTTGGGCCTGGCAATGGGCGCCAAGCTGGCAGCGCCGGAGAAGGACGTCATCCATATGATGGGCGACGCCGCCTTTGGCATGGTCGGGATGGATGTCGAGACGGCCGTGCGGGCCCATATTCCCATTCTCACCATCATTTCGAACAATGGGACCATGGCTATCTATCCCGATAGCCGCTTCCCTGTGGCCACCGCCCGCTATCAGATGAAGAACTTGTCAGGCAATTTCGCCGAGGTGGCGCAGGCCCTTGGGGCGCATGGGGAGCGGATTCATAAGCCTCATGAGATTATTCCTGCCATCCGGCGGGGTCTCGAGGTGACACGCTCCGGACAACCAGCGGTCCTGGAGTTCATGATCAGTGAGGAAGGGGCTACCTCGACGTTCAAGTTCGATTAAATCCCGACCTGGGGAGACGTCTCTACTGGAACCAGTGATGTCCGCATGCATGGCCACTATCACAGCTTGCGAAACTGGAGGGGAATATCATGAATGGCGCCGACGCAGTGATTCGAGCCCTGGAGAAGGAAGGAGTCAGATATATCACCGGTTTTTCTGGAGGAGGCCTGGCCCCGCTGTGGGAGCCACTGCGGAACTCGGCCACCATCCGGGTTTTTTCCTCCCGTCACGAACGTCTGGGCGTAGAGATCGCCGACGGATATGCCCGGGCTACAGGCCAGGTAGGAGTGGCCATGACCGGCACGGGGCCGGGGGCTACCAATACGCTGACCGGTATTGCCGATTGCTATGCCGACAATGTGCCCGTGCTCTTGCTCATGGGACAACATCCCTTGCGCAACCTCGGGAAAGAATACCAACAGGAGGTGTCGGCGAATATTTTCGATGGGCTGGTCAAATGGCGCGGCACCTTTACACGCGTCGATGACATCCCCGGCATCATCCGACGGGCGTTCACCGCCCTGCGCTCCGGCTCGCCCGGCCCGGTGGTGCTGGAAATGCCACAGGATGTCCTCAGGGCAGAAGGCCCCGATGCCGCGCTGCAGTACGACCCAGTTGGACCGGGGCGCAAAGCGGCTCCTGACCCCCAGGATATCGAAACAGCCGCCGACCTCCTGGTGCAGGCCCGTTACCCCATCTTGAACGTGGGGGGCGGGGCCCTGTCGGCGGGCGCCGCGCCCGAGGTCAGGGAGTTGGCCGAACTGCTGTCTATGCCGGTCGCCACCACCCTGGTGGGCAAAAGCGTGTTTCCCGAAGACCACCCGCTGGCCCTGGGCCTGGGGGTCTATCCACGCAGTCGCTATGCCACGGGACCGGCGCTGCAGATCAATCGCAAGGCCGATGTGGTGCTGGCGGTGGGTAACTCCTACCGTATGCCTAACGGCACCGACGGGCGGCCCATTCCCTCGGGCGTCAAGCTGATCCACATCAATGCTGACCCTGCCGACCTGAACAAGACGTATCGTGCCGATGTCGCCATGTTGGCGGATGCCAAACTGGCTCTGCAGGCGCTCATCACCGCTGTGCGCGATCGCATCGGAGCACGGGAAGGGGGGTTCAAACCGGAGGTCGTGTCCGAGATTCAGCAGGCGCGGAACAAGTGGTTAGGGGAATGGATGCCGGTGTTCACCGATGATTCTGTGCCAACCAACGGTTATCGCGTCATTTACGATTTGATGCAGGTGGTCGACCGCGACAGGACCGTCGCCTTGCATGATGCCGGCGGCAGCCGGGGTTATCTGTCGCCGTTCTGGGTCGCCACCAAGCCCAACACTTACGTCGGTATGGGCGGCATGGCTGCTATGGGCTGGTCCATGGGCGGTGCCATCGGCGCCAAACTGGGCCGACCGGATCATCTGGTCGTGCACTTATTGGGTGACGCCTCGTTCGGGATGACCGGGATGGAATTGGAGACGGCAGTCCGCATGGGACTTCCTACCCTGACCATCCTGATCAATAACGGCGGCATTGGCGGCGGCGTGATGGGGATGAATCGGCCCGCCGGGACACCTCCGGAGGTCGCCAAACTGGGAGGGAATTTTAGCCTGGTGGCCCAGGGATTAGGAGCCTACAGCGAACGCGTGGAGCAGCCAGGTGACCTGATCCCCGCCTATCGGCGTGCCATCCGTGCCACCGAAGACGGTCAGGCGGCGCTCGTCGAAGTCATGATCAAGCCGATGCGCACCCCAGAATTGCCGGACGATTGGTCAGTGTAATGGGGGACAAGGACGCGCTTTCGCCGGTCTCTACGCAGGATATGCGTCATAACTCAGTGTTCTTTCGCAAATGGTCGCGCTGACGCGAGGCGAAACGCTCAACGCCTCTACTTAGGCCAAATGTCCCATCGTGCCGCTTTGGTAATCTGCTATCGCTTGGCGGATCTCTTGGGGACTGTTCATGACGAACGGTCCGTAGCCCACGATGGGCTCATCAATCGGCTCGCCGCATAGCAGCAGAGCGGTTGCATCTTTCGCGCAATCGATGCAAATGCGCTTCCCGGCGCGGTCGAACAGGCCGACCTCCGCCGCCTCGATTGCATCGGACCCGTTCACGCGCACCGCGCCTTTGAGCACCACGAGCGCCGTGGTATAGCCATCGGGCACCTCAAGGTCCGTCCGTTGGTCGGTCGCGAGGCGGAGGTCCCAAACGTGCATTGGCGTGAAGGTCTTGGCCGGTCCTTTCGCCCCCGCGAACTCGCCGGCAATCACCCGCACGGCTCCGTGCCCATCAGGGAGACTCAGCATAGGGATCTGATGACTCACGAGGCTCTGATACCGGGCTGGCGCCATCTTGTCCTTGGCTGGCAGGTTGACCCATAGCTGCACCATTTCGAACATGCCGCCGCGTCGCGCGAAGTCGCGACCGTGAAACTCGTCATGGACTATGCCGGACGCTGCAGTCATCCACTGCACGTCGCCGGGACCAATGGTTCCACCGCCTCCGGAGGAGTCCCGATGTTCCACTTCGCCTTCATAGACGAGAGTCACGGTTTCGAACCCGCGATGCGGGTGCTCGCCAACTCCGCGGCGCTCATCCGTCGGCGAGAACTCCATGGGGCCGGCGTAATCGAGGAGCAGGAATGGACTGAGAACCGACCCCAGGTTTGGGTAGGCAAAGAGCGTCCTCACCGGGAAGCCGTTGCCGACCCAGTGACGATCTACACTACGTTGGATGCCGCGGAGCTTCTTTAGCGCTTTTTCTTCGTTCATTGGTTGCATCAGTAATGCCCTCGTTGACTTCGGCCTCGGCCCGCCCAACGTTGGGCGACCGCCTTCAGTGCTTCAGAACGCGACAGCGGCTATGCAGACATGCGCTCATTCGCTAGCCGACCTGCTGACATCTTGAGCCGTCTGATAGCTTTCCATGAAGACATCGCACAGGCGATTGTAGGACAGCAGCGGAAAGATGGATTGGGTTTGTCGGGGCCAGCGTCGATGGTACGCGCCGTCTTTCCAAACATAGACGAGCGTGCCGTGCATACGGGCCGTCTTGGCCGAACGGCGCAGGGCACGGCCGACCATGGCGGCGAAAGCCGATGGCTTTAGCGATTGCTTGCGAGGCTATGGCCCTTCCTCCAGCAGTCGGGGAGTTGTCCCAGAGTTATCGTAGACGCCCAATTGTCGGCCAAGGGGCAGTAAACAGTCTGAAAATGCTGCCAGCCACGGGTGAAGCGTCGAATGACATCCTCGCGAGCCATGTGTGCCTGCTTCACACGTCCCATCCGCGGAGCGCCAACCTGGGAGAGACGTTCAGGAAGACGATAATGCGGTCGGCAGGCGCAGTGTTTCGATCTCGTCTGGCCATAGAGATGGTCCGTTCTTTCGTGAAAGGTACCAGTCCAGCACGCATGCCCCCCGGTTACGTTGGCGCCAATCTTACCAAAAACCGACGCGATTGTGAGCATTCTTTTGGTACTCTCGCCGAATTCCTTGGCCAGGGCTGGCGGCGATCCCTCGCCTCCTCTGGGGCTGGACATGCGCCGCCGGATGGAGTAGGGTAGGGCCGCGCCGGTACTCGACACGGAACAGGCCCTCACCGATCTCCACACGTCCTCAAGCTCACAAAGGAAAGGAGCCAGGCGATGATCGTCGACGTGCACGCTCACTATCATCCTCGCCCATACAACCAGGCACTGGAACGCGCTGGTGTAGTCCGACCCGGTGGCGGCAGTATGGCCGGCCATCCTGATACCGATGACGAAGAGCACATCCAGAAGCGGCTGGAGATGATGGAGCAGGCCGGCGTGGGGATGCAGGTGCTCTCACCGGCGGCTGGCCGAGCGCCCTATGCCAAGGATGAGACCGCGGCGGTCGAGGCGGCCAGACTCGGCAACGACATCTATGCCACACTCGTCGAGCGTTATCCGGACAAGTTCAAGGCCTTCGTGTCGCTGCCCTTGCCCTATATCGACGCCTCACTACGCGAGCTCCGGCGGGGCATGGATGAGCTGGGCATGATCGGCATTAACATGCACATCTCGGTGTTCGATCGCTCCGTGGCTGAGGACGAGTTCCTGCCGATCTACGAGGAGATGAACCGGCGCCATGGCATCATCTTCTACCACCCCTGGGGCAACGGTATCTGCTCGCCGATGATCACCGACTACGGCTTCAGCGGCGCGGTGGGCACCTCGATGGAGGACACGGTGATCGCGCTGCATCTCATCGCCAAGAAGATCCCGTCACAGTTCCCGAATATCACCTACATTATTCCTCACCTCGGCGGCCTCATCCCGATGCTTCTCCAGCGTCTCGACAATCAGTTCTCGATGCGCCAGCGCGGCCTGCCGGAGCCTCCCAGCGTCACGGCGCGGCGCTTCTACTACGATACCGTTGGCCATGGCTCGCATGCGGCACTGACCTGCGCCTGGAAGGCGTTCGGCGCCGAGCATATCTTGCCCGGCAGCGACTTCCCGGTGTTGCTGTCATTCGAGACGTACGCACGCACCTTCTCATGGATCCGTGAAGTGGGCTTGCCGGAGGCCGATGTCGCGCAGATCCTGGAGCGCACGGCGCCAGCGGTCTTGCACCTAGGGTGACGAAGCTTGACTGCGAGCGGGTCTGCTTGATGCGCTTGGCGAGGAACCGACTGCGACGATTGTGCCATGGGCATACATGGCTTTCAGGGTAGCGACGACGCCCAGGACGCAAGCAGGACCTTCCCGCATAATGGCGACAAGGGGAGGGTGAGTTCCCCTGAGCAATATGCTTATAGGGGCAAACTTTGACACACATGTGGTACGCACCTGCACATTGCGTGCTCCAGTACCTCGGACCACAGGACACGCCCTCGGCGGCCTGTTACCCTTGCTCTCATGCGTCACATTAGCTAATATTGATGTCCATGAGAACAACTGTGACCGAGAAAAACATGGTTACCATACCCGCCGAGGTGGCGCGGAGATTCGGCATCAAGCCAGGGTGGAAGCTAGACTGGCAACCGGTCGAGGGAAAGAACGAGATCATCGTCAAGGTGATCCCCGACCGAGGAGAACGGGCTCGGCAGCTCCTAGGGGCAGGCCGCAAATTCTCCCCTGATCGCGATGCCGTGGCTGAGCTGATCGCCGAGCGAGAGGCCGAAGGCTAAAGGCGTGCTGTATCTCCTCGATACCTCCGCCCTGATCGCTCACTACAGGCAAGAAGCCGGCTGGGAGCGAGTCCAGGCTATTTTCGACGACGAAAGTGCTGGCGTCATTGTCGCAAGCGTGACGCTCCCTGAGTTCGCGCGGCGACTGCGCGACTTGGGAGCGAGCAGCGCGGAGATCTGGCAGACCCTGGCGGATTACCGGGTTCTTTTGTCTGACATCGTGGCGGTTGATGCGTCTGTGGCCATGGCTGCTTTTGAGATTGGCTACCGAACACCGTATCGTTTGCCCTTGGTGGACGCGCTGATTGCCGCTGCCGCACAATCGAAGGAAGCTTGCCTGGTACATCGCGACCGCCATATGGCTGCTATCCCAGCCGAGATCGTCTCATAGCTACATCTTGCAGCCACCTAGGATCTCCCTAGATCACATAAAGGTAAGGGCGTAGGAGAAGGGGCAACGATCCCACAGCAAAGTTGTATCTCTTGCACGACGTTGGATCGATCTTGCTCCATGCAGCAGCTTAGGTAGCATGCTCGGATGCCAATCGTTTCTGGTCGGATGGTGTCAGTTTCACGAACGTGTATCGTCGACCAAGGAACAGACCCATCAGCGATTGATGAGATATGGTACAAGCCGATTACCGCGGTGCTCGCGGCTCAAATGCAGGAGATGACTTTCACGAGCTTTGGGCCTTGCGCCAAGCGCTGGCGCTGCTTGACCTGGAAACAGGGCTGACGGCGGTCACAGTCGAGGGTTTGAGAGCGGAGGATGAAAGCGGAACCCCTGCAGACACGTGGTATGGTGTGGACTGCGCCTTGTACTACGGAGGCGATCATGCTGCGTCGGCCACGCGCATCGTGGTCGCTCAGCTCAAATACTCTGCAGCCAATCCTGATCAACCTTGGACCGTCGCTCGTCTGACCCAGAGCAGCAATAGGAAGCAGGACAACTCGGTCATCGGCAGACTGGCGAAGGCCTTTGCCGGGCTAAAGCGCCTACGGCCCGAGCTCGTCGCAACTGAAAATGTGGTGGTACGGCTTGTAAGCAATCAGCCGGTTGATCCCGCCGTCTTCGGCGCGCTGTCTGGCCAGAGCACATTAGACCAAAAGCCAACGAGAAAGTCGCGACCTCAACCAGCTCGCGCCGCCTTCATTGCGGCAAGCGGCTTGCCAGGCGAGGACTTCGAGACGTTCGCGAGAGCCCTCGACCTGTCTGAATGTGGAGTGATCCCTTTGCACTGACGCCCAAGAGTTCCGAACGAACGCGAAAGGGCAAGAAAGGCGGTAGCGGTGCTACAGTGAACCTTAACAAAGCAGCCGTCAGCTTGCTCGATAGTATCACCGCCACCCTTGCGGAACTACGGCGCGAGCTTCAGGAATCCAGCCAAAAGTCTGGAAGCTGTTGAGATCATGCTGAGATCATTAAGAACAGAGATTAGCAGGGGTATATTCTCCTGAGTAAAGCCATCTATGCAGAACGTGTGCAGCCTAATATGGAGGCAGAGAACCGCTAGGACTCTCCGGTCAAGTGGTAAAAGCTGGGCTTCGTAAACCCATTGCAAAAGGCAGCCAAAAGTAGTACCAGTTCCATGATAGCCTCCAGGAGCTAGGTGTTTACCCAAGCCTATCCTCTCATAAGCTCTTGGGTATGACAGAACCGCCACGCTCAACGACGGTCAAGATGCACCATCGGTGAAGCAACGGTTTGAAGGAGATCGACGATGAAATTCGGGATTTTCCTCTTGCTCCAGTCACCAGACATGCGTCCGTCGCAAGAGACGTATGACCATGCGCTGGAGCAGGGGGTGCTGGCCGACCAACTCGGCTTCGACTACATTGTCGCGGCGGAGCATCATTTCTCCAGTTACGGGTTCCTGCCCTCTCCCCTGCTGCTGATCCCCGTCCTCGCCGAGCGCACCAAGCAGATCCGCTTCAGTACCGCCGTGGTGGTGCTGCCCCTGCGCAATCCCATTCAGCTCGCCGAAGAGATCGCCATGCTGGACCTGGTCACCAGGGGGCGCGTCGAGGTGGGCTTCGGCACCGGCTATCAGCAGTACGAATTCCAGCGCTTTGGGGTGAATTTGGCGGAGAATCGGGCCATGTTCGAGGAAGTCGCTCGAGCTCATCACCAAACTGCTGAGCACGGAGAATGTGAGCCACCAGGGCCGCTACTGGAACCTACCCGAGACCACGACCCTGCCGCGCCCTATCACCAAGCCCCATCCGCAGTTCTGGCGGGCGACGTCCAGCGTGCCGACGATGGCCTGGTCCCTGGCGCGTGGGATCAAGGTCATCACCGGTGGCACCTCCAGCAGCATGGAACGGGTCATCAACAACTGGTATCTGTTCCAGGATGCCGTCGAGGCGGCCAGGGTCAGCTGGCCCCAGGAGTTCATTATCAACCGGGGCGTGTACGTCTCGGACACCGAGGCCGATGCCAAGGCCATGATGCCCCATGCCATCTGGCATACGCGCACGGCCCGTGGCCTGTCCTCCAACTCCCTGCCGGTCAATGCCGGCCGGGCGATGACTGAGCTGACCGCCCAGGTGGCCCAGGAAGATAACCCGGAATTCCTCTACAAGGACTGGTTCTTCGGCACCCCGGAGATCGTCGCGGAGAAGATCTATCGCATGACCCAGTACGCCGGTGTCACCTACTTGAACTGTACCTTCAACATCGGCCAGATCCCGCACCACAAGATCATGCGGTCCATGGAGCTGTTTGCGACCAAGGTCATGCCCCACTTCCGTGGCTATATGCCCGACCAGGCGAAATACCCGCGCCAGGCCAACGCCCCCGATCCCAAAGGGTATTTTGCCTGGGAGGAAGGGATGCCACTGACCTTTGCCTGATCAGGCGCGGAGAGGCAGGCCATCGTTCGAGCTTCATGACGCATGTGCCGCATATCGGATGACAATCTGGAGCGCAGAGGAGGCCACACACATGAACGCGGTCATTCCGTCCGAGGAGCAGGTCGTTGAGTGGATCACGTCCCTCAGCAATTGGGGACGCTGGGGGGCAGAGGATCAGGCCGGCTGCTTGAATCTGATTACCCCGGCGAAACGTCAACAGGCAGCGGCGCTGATTCACGACGGCACGACGGTGAGCTGTGCCCGTCCCATCACCACCGAGATCACTCCCGACATCACCTTCCAGGTGCAGCGCTATATGGTCGATAGCGGCGAAGGACGTGACACCGATCCCCCGGAGCGGCGGCGTGTGCGCCGGGGCGCTGCCGAGTTTATCGGCATGGTGTTTCACGGGCAGACCATCACCCATATCGATGCCCTGTCGCATTATTCCTGGCAGGGGAAGATGTATAACGGCAAGCCCTCCAGTCTGGTGACCTCGCGGGAGGGCGCCCAGTCGCACGCCATCGACGTCGCCGCCGACGGCATTGTCAGCCGTGGGGTCTTACTCGACATTCCGGCGGTGCGGGGTGTCCCCTGGTTGCCAGCCGACGAGCCAGTGATGCCCGACGATCTGGAGGCCGCCGAGCAGCAGTTCGGGGTGCGTGTCGAGGCCGGCGATATTTTGCTGGTGCGCACCGGCAATTACCGCAAGATTCTCGACCAGGGACCGGTCCCCAGCACGGTTCCCATGGTGGCCTGTCAAGTGGCCTGTACCCCCTGGTTCAAGGCGCGGGATATTGCCATGCTCGGCACCGATACGTCCAACGATGTGCGCCCGAGTGCCTACCCGAACATCGCCACCCCGCTGCATACCGTGTCGCTGGTCGGGCTGGGCCTGTGGCTGATCGACAATGCCAATCTGGAACAACTCGCCGCGGCATGTCGCCAGCGCCAGCGCTATACGTTTATGCTGTGCCTGGGGCCGTTGCGCTTGCGCCGGGTCACCGGTTCCCCGGTCAATCCCATCGCCCTGTTCTGACAGGAGAATGGTCTATGCCTATCATGCGAGGTATCATCCAAACTGTTCTCGGCAACGGGCAAGAAGGCTTTGGCGGTGACGGCGGTCCGGCGCTCCAAGCGGCCTGCGAAACACCCTATATGTGCGCCTTCGACACCCAGGGCCATATGTTCGTGTGTATGGGACAGCACCACCGTATCCGGCGTATGGACGCCGACACCGGCATCATCACGTTAGTCGCTGGCACGGGGGAGAGCGGGTACAGCGGTGATGGCGGTCCGGCGCTCCAAGCCACCTTCAACATGCCCTATGCGCTGACGGTCGACACCAACGGAGATATCTATGTGGCCGAACGGGGCAATCCCATCGTGCGCAAGATAGACGGCAAAACAGGCCTCATCAGTACCCTGGCAGGCACGGGGGAGAAGGGCTATAGCGGCGACGGCGGCCCCGCGAACAAGGCCATGATGCGAGAACCCAACGACGTCTACTTGGACGGCAAGGGGGGCCTGCTGATTGTCGACGTGCAGGATCAGCGCATTCGCCGCGTGGATTTGCGGACAGGCCTCATCAGTACTTTTGCAGGCAACGGGGAGAAGTCCCGCGCTGGAGATGGCAAACGGGCTGTCGACGCCAGCCTGATGGGGCCGCGGGCCGTGTGCATGGATCGGCTAGGCAACACCTACGTCTGTGAGCGGGAAGGCAACGGGGTGCGGAAGGTAGACGCGCAAGGCATCCTGACCACCATTGCCGGGGCAGAGGCCGTGCGCGGCTATACGGGCGACGGTGGCCCGGCGCTGGCGGCCACCTGGGGAGCGCCCAAGGCCATGCGCTGTGACCCTCAGAACAACATTATCGTGGTGGACAGCGAGAACAACGCCGTCCGCCGGATCGACGCCCGCACCGGTATCGTGACCACGATTGCTGGCGGCCACGCCGGTGACGACGGCGACGGCGGCCCAGCCACTGCTGCTGGGCTAGCCCGACCGCATGGCTGCGGCATCGACGCTGCCGGGAATCTCTACATCGCCGACACCCACAACCACCGCGTGCGGGTGGTGGGGTTATAGGGCTCGTGGGGTTGGTTGATCACGCGGTTCAGGGGCACGTGTGATGCTTGCGCCTCAGGCTGCCGCGCCGCCCTTGGTGTACCAGGGGACCCATTGCATATTAGGGCCGGGCGTGGCTCCAGAGCGATTTCGCCATATTCACGGATACCTTATGAGGCATCCATGTGGGAGGAACCTTGCGAACCGGCCATCGCGTCCGGGATGGTCGGCCGAGGCCAATAACAAATGAAGCTTGCTGTGAGTACTGCAGCTGTTCCCCGGCCACGACCGCCTCATGACGACCGAGATCTACTTGAACCTCTCCCCGGAAGCCGTCGTGAGGGAATTTAGGGACAAGTGGTAGGTGCAATCTTCGGCAATTTTTTTTATCTCTTCGTAGTTGTGATATTCTCTCATTGGAGATTGGTAAGTCGTAGCTTTAGCACGTGGACCTCGTGAATGGATGCCCCTTCCATGCCTATGCGTACATCCTCCGGTACGGCGATTCCCTCGTGGCTTGAAATGCCGCCGCTTTCACCTATTGCCCCTCCCGTAGAAACGCGACACCAAGAACTTCCATTTGAGCTGCTCGAATGGGAGGATTTTGAAAAGCTCTGTTTACGTCTAGCGAGGCTCGAAGCGGAGATAGAGGATTGCCGAGAATATGGAGTTCGCGGCCAGGAGCAGGGTGGCATTGATTTATACGCCCGCCGGCGGTTCGCTGAGAAGTATACCGTCTATCAGTGCAAGCGGGAGAATGATTTTGGACCTGCAAAAATCAAAGAGGCGGTGACAAAGTTTCTCGATGGAGAGTGGGCGCCCACATCAGACACATTCGTACTATGCACAACGGAGAGTCTTCGTTCTACGCCGCGAATCGAGGAGGTTGGAGCACCAACGGTCTGTGTTGAGGGACCGGGGTATCGCGTTAGAGACATGGGACAGCAGCGAGCTTTCCCTGAAATTGAAGAGACTTCCCGATCTCGTTGATGACTTTTTTGGCCGGGAGTGGGTCAGGGTCTTTTGTGGTCCAGACGCGGTAAACAGCCTTGGCAATCGGCTCGATGCGGCGAGCATGGTCGAGTTTCGTAAAAGGCTCTTCGCGTTTTACGGGAACGTCTTTAATACGCATGATCCCGGGCTGCCGAGCACCGCTCTCGGTGAACTGTCTGTCCTGGATTTAGAGCAAAGATACGTCATTCCGGACATCTACGACCGACGCCCCATCTCGATATCTTTTCAACAGTCCAACTCCACACGAAACTCATGCTGGCGTTGAGGGAGATGATGAGAGGTCCATTCCTGATGCCGCCGCAGCAACCCCCAGCTCCCGGCGGCCCATGCAAAGGATATCCCACCACGCAGCGACGTTTCGTCCAAGACAGGGAGTAGAAAGCTGGCTTGCAGCGGCAGGGCGCAGCATCGTCCTCGGAGGACCTGGGAGCGGAAAAAGCTCGCTCTTGAGGTTTCTCGCGATAGACCTCTTACGAGAGTCGCCGCGCCTGACCACTCTCGCTCCCCAATGGGGTGGGCTGCTTCCCGTGTGGATCCCCTTCGCCCTGTGGACGAAAATGATTGCTCACCAGCCGCCAGCTGAATGCGCTTTGAGCGATTTGCTCAGGGCCTGGTTCAAGAGTTTGAACGAGGAACACCTCTGGCCACTTATCCAGCAAGCCCTGGAAGATAAGCGGCTCTTGCTGCTGGTGGATGGTCTGGACGAATGGACGAATGAGGATGCGGCGAGAGTTGCTCTGGATAAGGCTTCAAGTCTTCATCGCACAGCGCCATGTGCCGGCGGTCGTCACCAGTCGACCGCATGGATTCGATCGCTTGGGGATGCAAGCGGCCGGCTGGCAGATTGGGGAGCTAAGCGATTTTTCACCCACCCAGCAGCGGCAACTGGCCCGTGTGTGGTTTCTTCGCAAAAACACCGCGACATCCCCAGGATCGTCCGAACTCCCGGACCTCGAACGGCGGGCCGAGACCGAAACAGCGGAGTTCCTGACAGAGTTGTCTCGCTCACCAGACCTCCAGGAGCTGGCGAAAGTTCCCCTTCTCCTGTGCTTGTTGATCGCTCACCGCTTCCTGAACGCTCGTCTTCCGCAAGGTCGGTTTAGAGCTTATGATTCGTTGATTGAGCACCTCATCTCTACACATCCGCACAGGAGACGGACGGCAGCACTCCTAGCAGAACCGCCATCCGACCTTTCCGAGGGGGATGTCAAGATAATCCTCGCTCGCCTTGCCTATCACATTCACGAGGGTTACCCCGAAGGGTTAATTGACCACCAGGACGCCACAGCTGTTGTTGAGCAGTATCTGAGAGATGAGGACCGTGGTTTTGGCTTTGTGACAGCATGAGGCCCGTCGGTACGGCCGGGAAGTCCTAGAAGTCGGTCAGAGCTCGATCGGCTTGCTTGTGCAACGCTCTCCCAACGAGATCGGGTATTTCCACCGGGTGTTCCAAGAATATTTGGCGGCATACCATCTTTCGCGACTTCCTTTGGTTGAGCAGCTATCTGTTGTGGAGCGCCGTTGCGTGGATCCGCAATGGTATGAGGTTCTCCTCGGACTGTTCTTCCTCACCACCCGTCCTGAAGATATCCGGCAATTCGTTGAGCGGATCCGGCTGCGGCAGGAGGGAGCTCATATCATCGAGCGCTATACCATCGATACCCTGCTGTGTGAAGTAGCATTTGGCGATTTTAACTGCCCCGTCCCCTTGGCACGAGAGCAGGCTCAGAGAGCCTTCGACGAGATCGAGCTCGGCACCTGGATGCCACAACGTGAGCGCTTGCTGCACCATGTGCTAGACGGCCTGCGGTCATCGAAAGTCAAAGAGTTGGTTCGGGCAAAGCTTCAGCGGTGGTTTCCCGAGCGTATCCCGTGGCGACAGTACCTCTTTCAGGCGATGGCAAAATGGCCGCAGGATGCGGCGGTTATTGAATGCCTGCAGAAAAACCTCTACGACGAGGACCCTCAGAACCAGCGGGCGGCGGCCAAAGCCTTAGCTGAGCTTTCTAGCGGCGACCTGTCGGTCGGCACCCACCTCGTCACACTGGCGCGTTCCGCTGTACTTCCTCGTATGAGAGCCGTCGCGCTCGAGGCCCTCTTAGCTGGCTGGCCTCATCAGGAAGGCCTTGCGGCTTTGCTCGCCGAGGCGCGGCAATCACTGAGCCCCGACCTGCGCTTCGTGGCGATATGGGGCAGGATTCGCCAGGACCTTCGCACCCCGGAAGACCGTGAGGAGTTGCTCCGCCTTGGAGCCTGGGGGGGGGGACTTAGATTTTACCTGGCGGGATGAGCTGGCGCCCACATTGTTAGCCGGATGGCCGCACGCACCGGAAATGAAAGCCGTGTGTCTTTCGAGCGTGTATGGATCAAGAGAGCTGGATCTGGAGTTCGCGCTCAGGATCCTTCTTGAAGGATATTCCCAGGATGAGGATGTCATAAACTTCTGTGTTGACCAGCTCAAGGGTGAACGCTTCCCATTTGTGGTGCTGCACAATGACGCCTGGCGTTTGCTGAGGCAACATTTTCACGGTCAGCCGCGGATCGTTGAGGCGATTGACGCCTGGATAGTAAAACAAGGCGAGCACCGCGACGTCGAAATCGCGCATGCCGCCCTCGTGGGGTGCACACCGACGGCGAAGCAAAAGCTGCTCTCCTCGTTCCCCTCTTCTTTCGCCCACTGGCCTGCGTGGGCGTTGCTTGAAGGATGGGGGATGCAGGACCCTGATGTAGCTGGCACGTTGAGTGAAATTGCTCTTGGGCCTGTCGCCAAGGCATCCCAAATCGCTCATTTCCTCCCACAAATTATCCCTGACAACACTGCCTGTCGGCAGAGACTCCTTGAGATTTTGCGAGATCCAACTTGTGAGCGCCAAGATTTCGTTTTGGAGGGTTTGGCGCGTCTGGGAAATACCCAAGGTGATACCGAGGTCGTCGACAACGTCTTGCAGCACGTGGACCGAGAGAATCGTTTTTATGAAGGGGTGGTAGGGCGTTTGATCATCAGCTATTCCGCTGACTCACGTGTGAAAGCCTTAGCCAAGGAGTGAGCTCCGCACGCGCGAGGGGAACCATGGGGCCGTGGCACAGGCCTACGGTGATGATGAGGAAATCCGGCAACGGATTATTGACATCGCCCGTCCACTACCCACTCACCTGCGGGGCATCATTGCCGTACACCTGACAGAGCGGGGTAGTCCCGAACCATTTGTCCTCTCCCTGCTTTCGCTCTATGATCACGAACGAGATGCACAAGTGAAAGTGCAATCCTCGATCGGGTATCACAAGGTCCTGAGCGCGTCCGGGAAAACTCCGCAATCTGCATTGGATGTCCTCGCACGCGACATTGTCTGTTATGGCCCAGATTATGAGGAACGGCGGCAGGCGGCTTTTTGTGGCTTGGTCGAGCTGAACCGGTTGGATGTGATGCGCAACGCCTATGAGGGGATTGGAAATGACCGAATGTGTTCCATCTCCATAACCGGAAGATTCGCGCCCAATACTCCTCTCCTGAAACATATTCTCCAGCACTGGGAGGCCATTAACGTCTCGCTGGGTGACGAGTTCTGGCCGAGGCTTTCGCACTTTACTTCCAGCCGACTAGACGTATGGGACGCGTTGTGCGTGTTGGCCGACGATTACCCACTTGCACGGGACGCGGCTCTGCACTTTCTTGATACTCCAACGACCAAGCCTACCCATCCGAATATTCTACGTTTTCTCGGTCGGGTGCGCCCAAAGAGTCGGCTGCTGCTCGAGTGCTGCTTGTCTATTTTACATCGTGAGCCGGATCGCGGCCCTCGGCACCGAGACGAGGCCATTGTGGCTGCCGAACTTTTGGGGGAACATTTTGGCGGCGACCAAGAGGTGTTGTTGCAGCTCATATCGGGATGGACGATGGATTCTCCGCAGCGGGGGGTGATACTTGCGCTGTGCGAGGGCTGGCCGGAGAGTCCCTTGCTTGACGAGATTATTGAAGCATGGCAAGATCAGCGATTAGAGCTGTCATATGCAGCATTCTTTCAACTGCTGAGCCGGAAGGCTCAGCCTGAAGTCATTTTCTACAGGCTTTGCGACGAGATCTCAAAGCCCATCCCTAATAAGTGGATCTTTGGTGATATCACCCGGCCCATCTTCCGCCGCCTTCGGACTGACGATCAGTTCGCGGCTCTGCTGGTTGAACGGCTGCACCAAGACCCTACGCCGTCGGAAAAGGCTACCTTTCCACGATTTATCAGCGTCGCGCGCGGCCTGTCGACCGATCTCAGGGAATGGTGTATCGAAGAGGCAGATCGCCAGATGAGCGGAACTCAGCCTCCAGAGGTTGCAATGGACGGAATCAGTGGCGACTTCAGGCCGGTTATACACTCATTGCTTGATGCTCTGAGTTAGCCGAGTGCTGGATAGCTGTTGGTTGCATTTTCCATCAGATAGAGCACACAAAACCAACGCCAACGATTTACGTCTGCTCGTTAGGCCACTCAAATTCGACATTACAGTCCAAGGACCACCCCCTCCCCAGACCCGGAACTGCCTGTAATACTGGGGGAGGTGGTAGAATTCGACAAAAAGACTATCCTATCAGAGGGGATTTTGCTATGCCCCTCAATAGCATGTGATCCTCATGCCTGCAGCCCACTGCTTCACGCGTCATGGCCCAACGCGCGGTCGGCCACGGCATGATGGGCTCCATTAGGCTTACGAGCAAACAGCGCAGGTAGCATCATGGGAGCAGCGTGCTTGCTGCGAAGCGGACTGCTTCTACACGCAGGGAGAGAGCGCTATGCAATACACGCTGATTCTCACTGAGAAGACTGAGGGCGGTATCCAGGTGACCATCCCGGCCCTGCCGGCGTGCAGGATCGAAGCCGCGACGCGCGACGAAGCCATTCGGCTGGCGCGCGAGGCCATTGCACAGCTGGTGAGCCGCAGTGAGATCGTCCAGATCGATATTCCCCAGCAGCCCCGGGCGACGGCACAGCCTCGTGGGGTGCCCTGGGAGTGGTTCGGGGAGGCCAAAGCCGACCCCACGTGGGATGCCCTCTTCGATGACCTCGAGCAGCGCCGCGAGGCCACGCGAGATGTGGAATAGCACCCATGTATCTCTGGGACGCGAATATCCTCCGTGCCTTTGGGCAGGGCCATACCACATTGCGCTCGTATCTGCTGCGTGTGCCGTGGTCCGAGATTGCCCTCCCATCGGTCGTTATCGCTGAAGTGCTTCGTGGACGGTGCGACTTTGCCTTGAAGGCCACTCCGGCTGAAGCACCCCTTGCGCACCAACGGTTGCTGGACACCCAGCGGATGCTTTCCCAATTCCAGATCGTCGTGTTCGACACCGCCTGTGCAACCATGATGGAAAACCTCCGGCAGCGGCATCGCCGGCGGAAGCGTTATGCAGACCTGATGATTGCGGCCATCGTCGCCGCGGGCCAGCATGTCCTGGTCACCCGCAATCAGTCTGACTTTAGCGATGTGCTTCCCCAGGCACAATTAGCCAACTGGATTGATGATCCGCCCGAGCAATCTCTCCCGTGATCCCTCGCGAGGTATGCCAGTCGTAATTCTATGCACGAGTGGCTTCAAAAGGAGCCAGGTGTTGGCCATGGTGAGCCTCATACCTGCGGTCCATCGCGTCACGCATCATGGCCCGATGCCTGCTCGGCATGGCTTGCCATATTGCTCACAGACGATCACGGTGAGGCGGTATAACGTAAGGGGGAGACCATGGAGCCGAGTCATCTGGAGCCACGTGATTGCGGCTATTGGGTAGTACCGCTTGTCGCTCGCCTCTCGCGCCGATGCCTTTCAGGAAGGGCATACTGTAGAAAGCCTGTGCCAGTTCTTTCCCGTGCTGACGCTGAAACAAGTCGACGATTACTGAGGGGCGCCGGCTATGCCATCATCTAAACCGACCGCCAAAACGGTCTCCTGTGGAACAGCGGACGAAGCATAGGTCGTAAACGTCTGGCCCAGCGTGATGCGAGGGAGCATTGTCTTCATCACGGGATGACGATATTAACGCCGCAGCAAGGCATCATGGTGGCTGGGGCCAGGCGTGCCGATCAGCAAACGGAGGAGCATATACACATCCATCTCACCATCCACGCCACAGGTAAAGCGCGTCGGGCTTTCCGCAAAAGGCGGATAACGCCATTCCTCCCGGAATCCGTCGAGGTATCGGGGCTCTTGCCGCCAGTCTCTCGCGGGATCGAATAGGCCGTATGTCTGCGCCAGGGGCTGTGAGGCGCAAATACTGAGAAACCAGTTTGGCGGCAGCGGGTCAAAATCCGTCTTGAGATAACATTCCAGGCCGTGGTGCCGAATCCGATACACGGGCATGAGCAAGGTTTCACACGGTGGCGGGGTTCCCATACGATACGTGGCGGGAACGTCTATGGCCTCCAGTCCATGTTGATCGCGCATGCGCCGCATGAACTCGACACCATCCCACCACCCTTTGCCGTAGGACAGAGACGGGTCGGGGTTATGCGCGCAGACCCAGGTGTCCAGGCCGTCTAGCGCAGCGGGTTGCTGATGCATGCGAGCCTTCGTCATCTGAAGCTCCTTTACTCGAACTTCACGTGATTCTTCATCTCTTCCGGCACCATGACACCCAGATCAACAGCAGTCCATGAAGGGTGCGCCCTATTTGTAGCGCAAGAGGGTGGCCGTATGCAATCCTCGCGTGCAGCTTGCCTTGCCGGTGGAGCGCAAGATAATCGTCACCTACATCGCGGCGGCGTTGGCGATGCACTAGCGGCATGATGGATTGAGAAGGCTCTATTGATGGTCGGATCGCATGGCGATTTTTTTTGAGAGACGCTCCAACGTCGGTGATATACTCGCCCGCGACAGTGGTTGCACGCGTTTCTCGACCAGATGTCCTCACGAGTCATGCCATGCGCCAACACACGCAACCCATGACGGGCTTGCCGCTCAACTCACGGTAGAGGAGGTTCGACGATGGCGAAAATGACAGGCGGGGAAGCTTTGGCACAGACGCTCAAGGCCGCAGGAGTAGAGTATATCTTTGGCATCTCTGTGGGCTCTCAGGCCCCGTTGACCCTGGGCGCGATTCGCTTGGGGATGAAAATTGTCACCGTGAGGGATGAGAAATGCGCCGCGCTGATGGCCACGGCCTATAGTCGAATCAGCGGCAAACCGGGAGTCTGTCTGGCCTCGAGCCCAGGGGCGGCCCATCTGGCCCTGGGTATGTATGAGGCATTCAACTCTGCCAACGCCATGCTGTCGATCACCGCCGATTCAACCGTGGCAGGGCAGTGGCGGCCCGGAAGCACCTATATGGATCAGCAGGCGTTGTTCCAGCCCATCACCAAGTGGACGGTGCGTGCCGAATCGCTGGCGACGCTTCCCGACATCATCCGACGGGCGCTGAGGGTCGCCACGACGGGCAGTCCCGGACCGGTGGCGGTGATCGTGTCCACTCCCTTATTTGCGGCTGAGGGGGATTTCCAGCTCCCGACGGCAGCGGAGATTGCCCATGCTCCGGCGTTCCGTGTGGTTCCAGGGTCTGAATCGATCGAGCAGGCGGCGCAGTTGCTCCGTGAAGCCAAAAAACCGGCGATCATCGCGGGTGGCGGGGTGATGCTGTCCCAGGCGGCCCAGGAGTTGATCGAGCTCGCCGAGCTGCTGGCCATCCCCGTGGCTACGACACACGTGGCGCACGGCACGTTCCCCAGCGCGCATCCCTTGAGCCTTGGCGTGGTGGGTAACCCCGTGGCCGGGAGCCGAGGGCGAATCGCCAACAAGATCGTCGCAGAGGCCGATGTCCTGCTTGTGGTAGGTTCCCGGATGGATGGCCGGACGACGCGCGGATATACCCTGATCCCTCCCACCACGAAGCTCATCCAGATCGATATGGACCCCGGTGAGATCGGCAATCATTATCCGGTGGAGGTGGGGATCGTCGCCGATGCGAAACTTGCTCTGGAGGCGCTAAAAGCCACGCTCGCGCACCAGGTCACCAGGCCACCATCCATCGCCGATACCCCGAGGGCCAAGGAAATTGCCGCCATGGTGGAAGAATGGCGTAATGAGTTCGCCCCCCAGATCCACTCCAATGGGGTCCCCATCAAGACCCCTCGTCTGTTCGGGGAAATCCAACATTTCATTGATGACGAGACCATCGTGGTGGTGGACGCGGGGGGTTCCTCATACTGGGCTCCGGCCTACCTGGAGCTGTCCCCCGAGAATCAGGCGCTGTACCCACGGGGCGCTGCGGCGATCGGCTCGGCGCTGCCGATGGCGCTAGGAGCTCAGCTGGCCGCGCCGGACAAACGGGTGATCTGCATCTCCGGCGACGGTGGGTTTGGCTATAACATTATGGAGCTCGAGACCGCGGTACGACTCAACCTCCCGGTGGTGAACATCGTCGTCAACAACCATTCTCTGGGCATGGAACGGCGTGGCTATATCGACTATGCCGGTGAGGTGCCTCCAGGACCGGTGTCCTTCAGCCCTCAGGACTTCAGCAAGATCGCCCAGGCCTTCAATTGCTTCGGGGCACGGGCAGAACGGCCCGGCGACATTCGTGAGGCCATTGCGGCGGCCTTGGCATCCGGGCGACCGGCCATTGTGGACGTGTTGACCGACCCCGAGGACAGTGACTCCGAGAGGACTCGGCCCTGGCGGGCGTATTGATGGTGAGGAGTTTCTTCGGTGGCCCGAAGGAGAAACAGACTTCTGAGGTGCGTTCTCCTGGCGGCTTGGCAGGTCGCGCTCGGTTCTAGGGCACGGCCATTTCACACCTTGGGGATGATGTGGGAGATAAAGATGTTGAGCTGTTTGCGCTGCTCTTCCGCATCGCTTCCGCGGTAGCGCACGATCACATGGCGATAGCCCAGATCAACCAAGCGTCGGAGGTCGTCCACGATCTCCGTCTGCGAACCTGTGCCAGGATCTCGGTCGCCGTCCGCACCTTTCCTGGCTTCTCCGATGTTGATAAAGAGTTTATGGCTAAGGCTGAGGTCGACAAAACGTCGCCCTTGTGCCTCGCACAGTTTCTGGAGCGTGTTTAGACGCTCTCGAAGGCGCTCAGGGCGGAGCCCCGTTGACAACCACCCATCTCCCAACCGGGCTGTCCGCCGCAGCGCCGCATTTGAGGTGCCACCAATCAGGATGGGTGGATGAGGACGCTGGACCGACCCCGGGCTGGAGATGACGGGGTCGAGCTGATAGTGCTCACCCTGAAACGTCACCTCGCCCCCCTGGCACAGGCGTTTCACGATCTCGATACACTCGTCGGTGACCCGACCGCGCGCGGCAAATGGCCGAGCATCCAGGGCGGCAAACTCCTCCGCCAGCCAGCCCACGCCGGCTCCTAGCATCATACGCCCACCTGACAAGACGTCCAAGGTGACCAGCATGCGCGCCAGCAAGACCGGGTGACGATACGGCATCACCAGCACCGCGGTGCCGATCTTGACCCGCTGTGTCGCCCCGACCAGCACGCCCATGGTGGCTATTGGCTCGAGCAGTGGCTCTTTCGCCATGTCAACGGGGAATGCTCCAGTGGCGCTGTAGGGGTATTTGGAAGCGAACGTCGCCGGAAAAATCACATGGTCAGCGACCCATATGGATTCCAAACCAGATGCTTCAGCCAGCTCCGCTAGCTCCAGGATGTGGTCGCGTGTGGCCAGCCGTCCGTATATGCCGACATCCAAACCAACCGTGAGCACTTGGGCCATGATTTCCCCCCTGTCCCCTTGTCCAGGATATCCTGTACCGGCGAGCGGGTGCCATGAATACGGGTTATGACGCCCTTGCCAGCCGAGACGTCGCCCCAAGCTGGGGTTGCACCCAGGTTGTCAGGACCTCATGCAAGAGGACCAATCCACCCAACCAAGCGCCGCTGATCAGGGCAAAGCGCCCGACGAGCGCTGGCCACAGCATCGTGGCCAGGTGTGTCGAGTAATCCATGCGGGCTGTCGCGCCTGGGCTCGCGGCGGTGGTCAGTGCGTCAGCCGAAAATCCATGTGCTATCATGGTGATGATCTCCTTCTGTCATCGGCAAAACGTCGGGTTGTCAGGGGCGGCGGAAACCGGGTCGAGATCGATCGACAGGCTCACAACCTCGAACGTCAGCCTAGCGGAACCGCATCTCATCCAAGTGGGCGATGCACGTCCGGGATGGATGTCCACCCACGTTCCGGTAGCTCCACTGCGAAAATGTCAGGTAAACCATCGCATCTGAGCCAACAGATGTCAAAGCAATTTGGGTTCTCCCGCCATTTTGATGAAGGGGGTTGGAGGTTTATGATGGGGCCAGCGGTTGGTATCTTGGCTATGTCTGACGGTATGGAGAAGACCCACGCCATCCCTGCGGAAACCGCCGGGCCGCTGATCACGTGGCTGCATGGGCTTCCTGCGGTATTGGTGTCGGAAATTCGGGCAGGCCTACGCCAATCAGTTGCGCCGCCGGTATCCCAGGCCTGGGGACACGTGGCACTTGGATGAAGTCTTTCTCACCATCAACGGGCAACGGCACTATCGGTGGCGCGCCGTCGACCAGGACGGCCATGTCCTCGATATCCTCGTACAAAGCCGGCAGAATAAGCAGGCAGCAAAGAGGTTTTTCCGCCAACCTTACGAGACAAGCAGGAGCTATCCCAGCAGCCGTATCAGCTCGGGGTACGAACGGGGTACGTGCTTATCGGGAGGCAAGAGCCCCCGGCCAGCAAGAAGCCGGTACAATTGGGCAACGTATGGCACCCCGAGGCCATAGCACTCAAGCGTCTCTGATTGCACGAGAAATTCTTCGCAAGGGCCCTGCATGACCGCTCTGCCTTGAGCGAGTATGCAGGCCTCGTCGGCCCAGGAGTAGCCCAGGTCAACATCATGGGTGGCCATAATAATGGTGATCCCTTCGTCATGCAGACGTTGCAGTATTTTCAGCAGTTCTTGCTGCATCTTACGATCCAACCCGGCAGTCGGCTCATCAAGAATCATGACTTGGGGCTGCATGGCGAGCACCCCGGCAATACAGACCCGCTTTTTCTGGCCGAAGCTCAGGTTGTGGACCGGCTTGTCGGCGTAATCGACTAATCCCACCGCATCGATCGCTTCTTCCACCCTCTCCCGCACGGTCTGACTGTCCAGCCCGAGGTTCATCGGGCCAAACGAGACATCCTCCCTGACGCTTGCGGAAAAGAGTTGGCTGTCGGGGTTCTGAAATACTAGGCCGACTCGGGAGCGCAGGCTATGCAGCCCCTGGCGGTCGTAGTGCAGTGGAGCACCATCGTAGAGAACTGTCCCGTCCTGTGGTCTCAGAAGTCCATTCAGGTGCAGAAAGAGCGTCGTCTTGCCGGTGCCGTTTGCACCGAGCACGACAGTACGGCTGCCGCGTTGAATGGCGAGGGAGCAACGATCAAGTCCGAGGCTGCCATCGGGATAACGGAAGCTGACATTCTGCAGTGCAAGGATATAGTCTGTAGCCTGCTGTTTCATGACATCACCATGGCAAGGGTAATCAGTGCACTGCCCCCGGTGACGGCGAGAGCCAGGTCTCTGCGGGAGTGAGCGTATACACGTTCGAGGAAACGCAAGGGGCCGTCGTTATTGCGGGCCATGGCCGCCAGGTGCAGTGCATTTGCACGTTGCCAGATCTGGACGCTGATGTTGGCCACCAGGCTGCCGATGGAGCGCATGGAGAGACGCATGGTCGCATACCCCAGTCGGGCGGACTGTGCTGTGATCGTCTCGTGTACTACTGTTGAGAAGACAAACAGCGTACGGTAGCAGAGGACCATGATGTCCAGCAATACCTCAGGCGCCCTGAGCCGGCGCAGCAGGCCGATGATGTCGATCATCGGCGTGGTGAGGGCCAGGAAAAGGAGTGCGGTCAGTCCCCCCAGTGAACGGCCGCATACCTGAGCGGCGCGGGGCAGTTCCGTCCGTGCCAGAGACAGAGAGACACCGCCTGCTGTGCCGCCAAGCTTGAGCGAAACCACAAGTGACAGTGTACTGACGGCCAAAAAAGGAGCGCCGGAGTAGCCACCCGCAGATAGCGCCCCGGCGGTATGCCCGCCCCCAGAACCGTGACGATGCAGAGAACTACAGCGATGCTGCAGGCGGCGACGGGTGTTGCAGCGGCAAAGGCGGCAACGATCCCGCACAGGGCGAAGATCCCCTTGGCAGCGGGTGAGACTTGCCGCCAGCGGTTCGTATAGGCAGACTGCTCGATCAGCATTACACCTCCTTGACCAACTCTCTTCGCATCCTGGCACGGGCCACTGATATCCCCAGATAATACCCGATGAATCCAGCCCCCAGCGCCGCCTGCAGGGCGAAAAGTAGCGAGCTGATCTCGCTGCTAGGCGGCTCCAGCAGCGGCTTGAACCACGGCTTATATCCAGGAGCGAGCGTACCAATGACCTCCCTGGCCTGATCATCAGCCCCCCGGAATATCTCCACCTCTTTCCCATCCGGCCCCGGTGCAGGTTTCTGCACCATCCAGAGTGGTATCGCCACCAGAGCGACGACGGCTACTATGAGCAACAGGTTCTGATACCGTTTCATGCTTGCACCTCCCGACTGTTTACGCGACATGCATCTCTTTCAGTTCCTCAGGATTCAAATGAGCCAAGGCGTTGAAGACGAGCACCGTCAGCAGCCCCTCGCTGATGGCCAGCGGAATCTGGGTTACGGCAAAGACGATGGCGAACTTAGCAAAGGATCCGACAAACCCGCTGGCCGGGTCGGGGAAGGCCAGTGCCAGCTGTACCGAGGTGGTCACATAGGTCAGCAGGTCTCCAAGAGAAGCGGCAAGGAATATCGAAACGCCGGAAGGGAGCCTGACTGTGCAGGCCAGACGGTAGATCGCAAAAGCCGCAAATGGCCCAACGATAGCCATGGAGAAGATGTTGGCCCCCAAGGTCGTCAGTCCGCCGTGGGCCAGCAAGAGCGCCTGGAACAGGAGGACCACCGCACCGATGGGAGCCATGGCCGCCGGCCCGAACAGTATAGCCCCTAGTCCAGTTCCGGTAGGATGAGAACAGCTTCCAGTCACCGAGGGCATCTTCAGGGCCGAGAGCACGAAGGTGAATGCAGCAGCGACCCCCAACAGCATCCGCTGTTGCGGCTTTTCCTTGATGTTCTTACTGACGGTGTGGAGACCGTAGGCGACGATAGGGGCCGAAGCAACGCTCCAGGCGACTGCATGTGTTACCGGTAAAAATCCTTCCATGATATGCATAACCGCTTCTCCTTTTCGAGTGTAGTAAGCGATAATTCTGACTCTTTGGTAATTCCCTGGATTCGCAACTCCAACAGATAAGCCACGCGTATAGTCAAAAAACTCATGCGGCCTTGCGCACGCACGATTTCAGGAGTCCCCCGAGCCGTTCACGACACGGAATGGGACCTGTACGTTCTGGGGCTTGGCTGACTGCAGGAAAGAGCAGCACATTACCCTGGCCTTGATGATTCCGCTCGTGATGAAAATGCGCCACATAGGTCATCAGCGCATGGCGGAGTGATACTTCCCCAGACAGGACCATCCGGGCGAGACACTGCTCTTTGACAGAGCGCACCCAGCGCTCCGCGTAGGCGTTCGGATTTGGCGACCGTGGCGGTGGTGGCATCCGCTTGACCCCGGCCGCTTCGACGAATTGTTGAAAGGCCAGGTACTGCCCGGGAGCCAGGAAGGCCCACTGCTCCATCGTGAGGTTGAGGGCGATCTGCATCATTCACCCTCACTTGGCGTTGAGTATGCGGGATGGGGTGGGCAGGACGCAAACCGCAGGGCGGGCGATGGCAGGGTCGTAACCTCTGCTATCAAGCCGGGTCGAGTTTTTTGACCATAGGAGTCTGTGGTGGTCGTTCACCAGGGCCGTGCAGGCCGTCTTGAGGGCGTCTTCGCGGAGGTACCAGGTGGGACACCAGGCCAAGTACCGAGGGAAGAAGTCGGTACGCTGCGCCATTCCAGATCGTCGTCGCCACATGAGACCCGCTCCTCTCCCGCGAAAGGATGTGCTCGCAGACTCCCGAATTCTAGGTGTCCTGGCTCACGGATCATCCTACTCCCTGCCCCTTCCCAGCCCTCGGGCCAGTGGTTGCTCGCAGGTTTCGTCCCCGTTCACAGTTGCGGGGCAGCGCCGGGTTTGCACCGGCTTCCCTCGACTCCAGGGAAAAGTTTCAACGTCGTCGTGTCAAGGTTCACGCCATCTCTATGGATGGTCCAGTGGTCGTCTCCAACGCGGCAGACCTGGCTGAGCGTTCTACCATAGTTTCCGCTGGTCTTGTGGACAACCTCAAGCCTCGGTTGCTGTAATGGCATGGAGATCACAAAGACATGCGGTGTTTCTGAGGAACGTCACATATAGTCGACCCCATTGTCAAGGCCAAAATCCGCTCAGCATACGTAAGCCTCTTCCCCTTGCTCATCTGGCTGGGGGGCAAGACCTGTTCGTGCTTGCAGTGCACCTCTGTGGTCCGCGAATCTACTGATCGGAAATGTTGAAATAGATGCACCCCTGGGCATCAGTACATTTGTGTACCCAATGGCCCCAGAACTGATAGTCCTGGACCAACTGTGCATGCTGGCGATAGAGCAGCGCCCGGTCCATGCCACCCACCACATAGGCATCCAGCATGCGGCGCTGGATGGCAAAGCCCCCTTCGGCCAGATTCTGCCAGGGATGCCCCCGGGCAATGGGGGCCCAGGGGATGCCGAGCTGCTGTAGGCAGGGACTTAGGGCCAGAAACACGCCGGCATTGTCGCTGACCATGGCGTCAGGGGCACTCCATTGCGCGATCGCCTGGCGGCAGACCTGCACCACACGAGAGAGATTTTGGCGATCAAAGCACCCGGCCCCGACGATGGCCCGACTGTAGCCATCGAACAGGAGCATACTGTAGAGCCAGCGCCCCTCGATCTTGGTTAGATATCGCACGTCGATAAACCAGACCTGATGGGGAGCGGTGGTGGGGAGAGGCCACTCTGCAGTCTTCGGCGTGCGCGGAGGCAGTGATCTACTTGCAGGTGAGTGGCGTACGGTCATCCAGCGCTTGATGGATCCGCTGGTGATCATAGAACCAGAAGTATGCTGCCAACCCTCCTTCCATCTCCATGACTGACCCATCATCCTTGAGGTGAATGGCCTCAAATTTTACCGTGCGCCATCATCGTTCCACGAAGGTGTTCTCGAAGACACGCTCTCGTCCATCCATTTCCAACGCCATCATGGCGTTGCTCTGGGCACGATGCGGTCTGCGCTTCAGCAACGTCGTACATCACTCCTCCCGGTTAAGCCCCTCCCGCTGCTAAAGCATACTTAGGCCGTGGTCCAGTGTGTGGGGTCCATTATAGCCTGCCCAGGCCATGACCCGAAATGTTTGCCTCACCGGTTCCAAATATGGGCTATGATGTGACACGAGAACCATGGCCTGAGAGTCTGCCCAAGAAACAGGTCTTGGGAAGCAATAAACGACGCCAGTCGGAAGGCAAGCTCAAGACAAGACCGTTTCCAAGAAACCATGGAACTAACGAAATAGAGGAAATCGCGTCAAGCGTTCAGTAATCGCTGACTGGTGGATTGATGTCATACTTCTTGGTGGACAGGATCTGAGTCGTGAACAGCTCACAGGCGAAAAAGTTCTGTCTTGGAAGAAAGGAAACATGATGCGTGATCACGATATCCCTTTGATCCCGCGCGCCGTCCTCTTCGGTAACCCGGACCGCGCCTTCGTGAGCCTTAGCCCGGATGGCCTGCACCTTGCCTGGCTGGCTCCTGTGGACGGTGTGCTCAACGTGTGGGTGGCACCCCGTGACGACCTGGCTGCCGCCCGACCGGTCACTCATGACAGCGGCCGCGGTATTCGCTTCTACCAGTGGGCGTATACCAACGCCCACATCCTCTATAGTCAGGACACCAACGGGGACGAAAACTGGCGGTTATACACCGTGGATGTGCAGACCAGCGCCGTCAAGGACCTCACCCCGTTTGCCGGGGTACAGGCCCAACTCATGGAGGTCAGCCACAAGTTCCCCCACGAAGTTCTCGTCGGCCTCAACCACCGCAACCCGCAGTGGCACGATGTGTATCGCGTTCACATCGTCACCGGTGACATGACCTTGCTGCTGCAGCACGACCGCTTCATGGGCGTGACCATGGACGACGAGTATCGCGTGCGCTATGCCGCCCAGATGACGTCCGACGGCGGCAGCGACCTCTATGTCCCCGCCGGAGCCGACTGGCAGCTCTGGGACACCATCCCCCCCGAAGACGTGCTGACCACCGGGGATGTCGGCTTCGACAAGACCAATCATCGCCTCTACATGAAAGACAGCCGCGGGCGCGACACTTCGGCGCTGGTGGAACTTGATCTCGACACGAAAGCCAGACGCCTGCTGTCTGCTGATCCCCAGGCCGATGCCGCCGACGTCCTGATCCATCCGACTGAAAAGCACGTGCAGGCAGTGTCGTTCATTTATGATCGCAAGCGCTGGCAAGTTCTCGACCCCGCCATCGAACCGGACCTGGACTACCTGCGCACCGTCGCTGGCGGCGAAGTGGAGATCATTAGCCGCACGCTCGACGATCGCTTCTGGATCGTGGCCTACGTGGTCGACGCTGGTCCTGTGCGCTATTACCTCTATGACCGCCAGTCACACGAGGCCCGCTTCCTGTTCACCAATCGATCCGCCCTGGAAGAGCAGCCGCTAGTAGCGATGCATTCCGCCGTCATAAAGTCCCGTGACGGGCTCGATTTGGTGGCGTACTATTCGCTCCCAGCGGGAAGCGACAGCGATGGCGACGGTCTCCCCGATCACCCGATACCCATGGTGCTCATCCCACACGGCGGCCCGTGGTCGCGCGATCTCTGGGGTTACAACCCATTGCACCAGTGGCTTGCCAACCGCGGCTATGCTGTCTTGGCCGTCAACTTCCGCGCCTCCACTGGCTTCGGCAAGGCCTTCCTCAACGCTGGCAAGCTGGAATGGGGCGGCAACATCATGGAGGATCAGCAGGACGCCGTAGGCTGGGCGATTGCCCAGGGCATTGCCGACCCGCAGCGGGTGGCGGTGATGGGGGGGAGCTTCGGTGGTTACTCGACGCTGGCCGGATTGACCTTCACCCCAGAGGTCTTCGCCTGTGGAGTGGACATCGTCGGCCCATCGAACCTTATCACCCTGCTCGAATCCTTGCCCCCCTACTGGAAACCGGCGCTGGATATGTTCACCACTCACGTGGGTGACCACCGCACTGAGGCAGGTCGTGCCCTCCTGACGAAGCACTCCCCGCTAACCTATGTCGACCGTATTTGCCGACCGTTGCTCATCGGCCAAGGGGCCAACGACCCACGGGTGAAGCAAGCCGAATCCGATCAAATCGTGGCGGCCATGCAGGCGAAAAGCATCCCTGTCACCTACGTGCTCTACCCCGATGAAGGGCATGGGTTCGCCCGACCCGAGAATAATCGGTCGTTCTATGCCATCGCCGAGGCTTTCTTGGCGAAATCTCTGGGGGGGCGATGTGAGCCGATTGGCAGCGATTTTGATGGCGCCAGTCTCATGGTCCCCATCGGAGTAGAAGAAGTTCCGGGCCTCGCCGACGCCATGGTGGGGCGATGACTACACCTCGTCAATGGCCTGCTTTTAGGCATCCAGGCATAGCCGACCTTAGCGGGGAACAGCTATGCCCACTGAATCCTCATCGAAGAACATGCTTTCCCACCGGTATCCGGCGAACATCAGCCGAGACCGGCAATGGCGATTGGTGACGATGCGTAAAACGCTCCAGGACATCAGCTGGAAGGCGCAGGTGTGCCTGCGTATACGGTACCTGCAACGGAGTGCGCGCTGTAAACACGTGAATTAGGTCATGGGTGGCGATGGCCCGGCAATGATGTGGTAACGTGGTTCACGAGGACCTGCTTCAGCGATGTGTATTGGGCTTCTTCGCGTCCCGTGCGGAATTTCATGCCGGACTCGTGTGCAAAAAGCGTGTGCGTTTGGCACCTACCCATACCTTGGGCTTCCCCTGCGCCACAGGAACTCCGATCTCAGTCACAGCCCCAAAGCTACTCATGCTCTCTTTGGCTACCTTGTTCATGCTGAGCAGTTGTCACAAACCCTTGGAGGCGGGTATGCATGATAAGTTGGTCGAGTGACGCTGTGGTGAAAACCTTCCCATCAAGGCGGAGGAGCATCTGCCGCATATCTTCACGCCGCTCGCGGAATCCCCTTCCATCAATGCAGGCGATGACTTCATAACGGGCACGGCCAGAAGTTACATGCTGGTTTCGCTGCGTCTCAAGCTCCTTGATACGGGCGACCTTGTCACGGGCAGTGCCATCATCACTGGTGATTTTCGCCTCGATAATGACGACGGGGGCGACTTCATCAGGGATACAAAAATCTGGTGCTTGCCCGAATCCTGGTAGCCGTTCGGCACGTTTGGTTTTCCGGTATGTGATTCCAGCACGCCGAAGTTGGTCCTCAACGGCATTTTCCATTACTTCCCCTACAAGCTCAGATACAGCATTACGGTGCGTCGCAAATGGGCCACCGAGATACCGCTCATAGAGTAGGACCGCATAGGGGACGTCTTCACTCGCGGCATGTCGAAGTGAGACAATGCCCTCATGTGTGTCAAACTTGGCAAGGCGATGTACCACGCCGTCAGTCTCTTGCGGAGCACCCCGCGTGACGTATTGAATGGCTACCCTCACCAAAGCCTCAATGCGCTCTAAGCTCTTAGGACGTCCCACAGGGCGTTGCTCAATTCTCCCTGAACGGACAAGACGTGCTTGGTACCGCTGCTCTCGAATAATGAGGTACTCGGGAGTCTCGCGGCAGGCCCTATCAAGTCCTCGCGCCGCTCCCTGGGTAATGTCACTCATACCTTCTGTACGAGCCAGTTCGGCCCACTCAGGCGGTGTCATGCCCAATATGGCACGAAGGACGCCTAAAACCCGACTATTCTCGCGTAATGCCTCCCCTACTGCAGTCTCCGTGAAGTTGGTGAAAGCTGCCGTGTGATGTTTCAAGACCTCATAGGCAGCACGAAAATCGGCGTACTTAATAAAGCTACTCCCCATTGGCATCAGGAGAAACTCTGATCCAAGGTCCAAGATCGTAACTTGCACCATTTCCTCAAGACGCTCATGGAGCTCCTCGCTGCTCAGTTCGAATGGCCGCTGCACCAGCGTCTCCTGACTTTTGGGCAGGTCGTACATTTCCTTAAGAAAAGGAAATGTCGTCATCGTTTGTCCCGTACGTGGCCTTATCTTCCCGGATAATGGCGCGTTGAGACCTTGGAGCAGACAATAGATCATCACCAAGGCACTGCTCGACGCTTTTGAATCCACCGGTATTCTGGATATACCTGGCTACGGCGGCTAATTTTTCTTCAATGGCCATGTCGCGCTTCCAGATGTGCCTGAGTTGCCAAATCGCAAGCCTGATAATATGGCCGAAGATGAGGCATCGGACGTCCCCTCGCGTCGGCAGGACAGTCCCTGCGCGCAGACTCTCGGTGTCTTCACGCACGAGGTTGGCAATATCTCCAGGCATTTCCACAATCCAACGCCGAGGAACTTTGCCTGTCACCCGACATACGAAGACCGTATCGATGATGGACGAACCAGTTTTGTGGATATGGATCGACCCGCCCATCTCAGCTGGACATGGGAGCGATGCCGAGCACGTCAGACCAGCGTCAAGGATAGCAACGGCTATCGGGTAATATGCCTCCAGGGAATTGTGGTGATACGTAAAAACAAAGGGGGCACCCGGCTTGAGAGCCTGGGTCATGCGACAGAAGCTTTCTGAAAGCCCTGCTGCAAAATGATTGACGCCTCGCTCCATCGTGACATTGCCAGTAAGTTCATTGGCGTTCCTCGTTGATACGGCTTGGAAAGCACGATCCGTTTTTCCCACTAAACGTCGCAGCCATACGTAACAGAAATCCATCAACTCTGCGTACTGCACGTTCCCGAAGTAGGGTGGATCGGTAAGGACCGCATCCAAAGAGGCTGGTGCCATGTGGGCTAGCGTAGCGCTTTCACAATGTAAGGCGACTTGACGCCGTTCAGGACCGCTCGTGCCGTTTCTCCGATCGCCTATCCACTCCCCTGGTATCAGTACCTGGACCTTGTGCTTGCCGTGATGTAGGAGCTCAAAGGGCTGGACGCAGTATGTCTTGGCTTTCATATACTTCTCTACAATATTGATCCAGCCCCCACTGCCAATGTTTGTCCCTGTGCGCCTGTTGGCTATACCGAGGATATTCGATTCGCACTGAACGAGACCGACTGGAAAGCCATGCACAGAAAAAATGTCCAAGGACTTGAGGGCCATTGTGTCGTAGCGACACAGCATATTTTGATAACGCAGGAGATCTGATAAATTGGTCGCCAGAGCATTCCGCACCCGTTCATCACTGCATCGCGCGATGGCTCGACAACTGAGTTCAAGCCCCAGCAGTTGCCTGGCGTTAAACATCTCCCGGTAGTGCTGATACCCCCATCTGTGAAGGCGGTCGGTTTCGTCGCCTCCTGGTATCTGGTCATCGGGAATAAAGAGCGGCTCTATTGTATGCACGATCGCATCGGCTTCGGCATACCTTTCCAGGTCTGCACTATCTGGGGTCTTGAAGAACCGTCCTGTGCGTTGTGGCCTGCATTGCTTACAGTGATATTCGATGGCAAACATGCGGTGTTGGGGGGGACCAGCCTTCGCATCAGGATAGGAATTAACCGCGTGGCAATGGGGACACTGGCACCGATTGCCCTTGGCGGGCCCCAAGCGAGAAAGCCGCGCGTTACACGCCTGACACACACCTGGGTTTTGCCGATCTTGGGTTTCGGTTAAGGCACCGCATGTGGGACAGATAAAGACGTTTTGCGGATGCCGTCGGTCCTCAGCAAGGAGATACCCAGGAAAGAGGTCGACATGTTGGCCACACTGGTGACATGCCTGCGTTTTGACCCAGAGAAAGTATTTCACGTCAGCGTCTGGTGCACTACAATACATGGCATTGTGTTCTGTAGAACGAACCCAGCTTATTTTCAAGCCAGACCATAAGCTTGTCAGCGGCTTGGCGGTAGGCGTGAAGATCAAGGGAAGTGATCTCTTGGTTGACAATCCAGTATGCCATGGGATTGATGTCGTAGCCGATAACAGCGCACCCAAGCCTATTAGCTTCAAGCAAGGGTGTCCCACCACCCATGAAAGGATCGGCCACTTGAAGACCTTTCAGATCATTCGTCTTGAAATATATTTCACGTAGTGCACCATGCCCGAATTCGGATAAGAGTAGCGAGCGAAACAATGTCCCTGGACGGCGAGCAAACCATTTGTGAACAGCGATCACTGGCCTGTAATTTTGCTGAATTTGTTTTTCACGTAAGGCCATTGCTGCAACAAAAGACACATCATAATCTTTCTCTATCATGCAGTCCTCTAAGGAACACTATGGATTAGAACTGCGAGACCCCATTGCCGGCGCAGCCGTGTGTCTTTCATCTCCGCATACTGCGCTGAGCTGATCCGTGGTGCCGCGCTCGGCGCTGGCGCTGATACCCATCGAGAGGATGCTTTCGGCCATAGGGTTGAACTCCTGCCGCACCCGGCCATGGAGATGTCGAGCCGCAGCCGGTTTCGCGCCATGACCGTTACCTCCGAGCACGTCACAGGAATGCGACGCCAACTGCATCCTCGGCCGGGGCCGCCTTCAGGACTTCGACTGGGCCGAGCAGCCCTTCGACGAGATTAACAGCGTGACTCACCGGCGACATGATCGCAAACATATACCCAGCGCATCTATCTCCCCAGGCGCCTTGCCCGAGGCAAGCCCCCCACGGCACCCTCACGACCCTACCCTACCCCATCGTGCGGCACCATGTCCAGCCCCAGGCTAGCTGCGCCGCCCCAGCCTGTGCCCCGGAGCGCGGCAAGGGCGACCGGTATACCCGAGGCGTGCAACATGCACCCCCCAGGCGCGGCGTATGCTGCTGGCGGGTGCCAGCGGCTCAAGCCTTCCACATCGTTACATTGTGTGCCACTCGGACTCTCATCTCCCTTGACATACGGAACGTATCACGGCAGGATTGGTCCATCTCCCATCTTTCTCGTCAGACATCTCCATGTTCCATGATCAGCTGCTGATGATTGCTAGGACACACCACATACCGCGTCTTCGGCGGTCCGAGCACAACGGGAGGAGGGAAGCCACGAAGCGGAGCACGGGACGGATACTCACGACGCACGCAGGATAGTGAGATACGCCAACATCATGGGACGCGACAACGTGATCGCTGGCACGGACTGTGGGTATGGGAACCGTGTGTACCCAGACATCGCTTGGGCCAAGATGCAAGCCATGGCGGAAGGTGCAGCACTGGCCACTCAGCAACTCTGGTCCCGATCAAGGTAAGGAGACTCACGATGCAGCGGAGCATACAGCGTATCCTGACCACTCACACCGGCAGCTTGCCACGACCCGACGACCTGCTTGAGATGCTCATGGCCAGGGAGGAGGGCCGTTTGCACGACATGCAGGGCTTCCAGGCTCGCGTGCGTGAAGCCGTCGGCGAGTGCGTCCGCAAGCAGAGAGACACCGGCCTGGACATCGTCAATGACGGCGAGTGGAGCAAGCCTGACTACTCGACCTACGTCAAAAACCGTTTTACCGGTTTCGAGGGCGAGCCGACGCCAACCGACACCGGTCGGGACATGCTCGACTTCCCCGAATACGCCCCCTTCCGCCGTTCCGGCGTGCAGCAGAGGTTGCGCCCTAAGTGCAACGGCCCGATCGCCTGGAAGGACTTCGACGCCGTCAGACGCGACATCGACAACCTCAAGGCCGCTGCCGGCAATGCCGCAGAGGTCTTCATGACGGCAGTATCGCCCGGCCAGGTGGCGCGCTTCCAGGGCAACAGCTACTACAGGTCAGACGAGGAGTACCTGTGGGCGCTTGCTGACGTCCTCAAAGAGGAGTACAAGGCGATCACCGACGCCGGCTTCACGCTGCAGCTCGATTGCCCGGACCTGGCCTCCGGCTGGAATGGGCAGTTCCGCTCACTGACGCTCGCGGAGTTTCGCAAGGTCGTCGACCTGCACCTCGAGGTGCTCAACGCCGCCACCAAAGACATTCCGCCCGATCGTATGCGCCTCCATCTCTGCTGGGGCAACTATGAGGGCCCGCACAATCACGACATTCCCTTGCGTGAGATCATCGAGCCGGTGCTGCAGGCACGGCCCGCGGCGGTCTGCTTCGAGGGCGCCAACCCCCGTCACGAGCACGAATGGACCGTCTTCGAAGACGTGAAGCTGCCCGACGGGAAATGCCTCGTCCCAGGCGTCATCGACTCGACGACCAATTTCATCGAGCACCCGGAGCTTGTCGCCCAGCGCATCGCACGTTATGCGGAGGTCGTGGGGCGGGAGAATGTCGTTGCAGGCGTCGACTGCGGTTTCGCGACCTTCGCTGGTGCGCCCACCGTGGTGCCGACGATTGTCTGGGCGAAGCTCGGTGCCCTCGCTGAGGGCGCACGAATCGCCAGCAACAAGCTGTGGGCACACCCTACATGAAAGGAAAGCGCCAGCGATGTGACGACACGATGAGCGGTGACTAGTACAGCTTGGCGAAACCAACTTTTTGGTTGAGTATGCACCCCTCCCAACATGTGCAGACAGCCCAGCTATCTCGAGCCGTAGGAGGAGTGCAGATGCGCCCACCACGAGGTCCTCGTCCGCTCGTCGATTCTGCTCACGGACCGGCAGCGTGCCATGCTGGAAGACACGGTTCACAGCCGGCGGCGACCGCACGACGAAGTCCAGCGGGCCACCATCATCCTCCAGAGTGCGGACGGGGCCCGGACCCGGCATCTGGCCGAGGCGCTGCGGGTCAGCGCCCCGACGGTCCGGCTCTGGCGTGGGCGCTGGGCCCAGGCCGCCCCGCAGCTGGCGGCCGCGGAAGCGGAGGCCGACGACGAGACCTTGCGCGGCCTCCTCCAGCAGGTCTTACACGATGCGCCCCGCCGTGGACGGCCGGCCACGTTTACCGCAGAGCAGCTCTGCCAGATCGTCGCCGTTGCCTGTGAAGTTCCCGAGGCTGCCGACCGGCCGGTGAGCCACTGGACACCCCGAGAATTAGCCGATGCAGTGATTAAACGTGGCATTGTGCCAACCATTTCCCCGCGCAGCGTCGGGCGTTTTTTAACAGGAGGCGGACTTAAAACCGCATCAGTCGCGGTATTGGCTCAATCATGACCGGGCGGCGGACCCGCAGCCAATTTGACACTGATGTCCAGACGATCTGCGAGTTGTATCACCAGGCCCAAGAGCGACATGAACACGGGGTACATGTCGTGAGCACGGATGAGAAGACCGGCATTCAGGCCAATGAGCGGGCCCATCCAACACGGCCCGTGCAGCCAGGCCTGGTGGAACGCGTGGAATTTGAATACATCCGTCATGGAACCCAGACGTTGATCGCCAATTTTGAGGTCGCGACAGGACACGTTATCGCGCCCTCCGTGGGCCTGACCAGGACCGAAGAGGATTTTGTGAGACACATTGAGCGCACGATTGCGCTTGATCCTGCCGCGGGGTGGATTTTTATCGCCGATCATCTCAACACGCATCAATCCGAATCCCTGGTCCAGTTGGTCGCTGAACAGTGTGGGATTGAAGAGGCGTGAGGCGTGAAAGGGAAATCTGGTATTTTAGCGTCCATGCCCACGCGCGCAGCATTCTTACAAGATCCGACGCATCGCATCCGATTTGTCTATACCCCAAAGCATACGTCCTGGTTGAATCAGGTGGAAATCTGGTTGAGCATCCTCGTGCGGCGGCTACTCAAACGGGCCAGTTTCACCTCCGTTGACGAGCTCCGCGAGCGGCTCATAGCCTTTATCGACTATTTCAACACGACCATGGCCAAGCCGTTCAAGTGGACCTCTGCAGGGCGTCCGTTAGTCGCGTATCCATTGGCAGCTTCAACAAGAAAAAAACTTCCGCCAAGCTGTACTAGGGTGATGCATACGGGTGCTAACCTGCCCGCTTGTGGTTGCTACGGATTTTCTGGACCCACAGCTGTGGGATGTAGCCTTACGGAGTGCTGGGGTTGTCAGAGCGACTCAGCTATGAGAGCTTCCTGACAAGGGCCATCATAGCCACCCCTGGGCTTATGAGCACAATCTCGCGTCCGATCGCCCGCAGAAGATACCAAGGCCCGCCTCTCGTCGCGGCATGGTGGCCCGACTTTTTGAAAGTTATTCCCAGAAGCCACGGTCGCCGCACCTGATATCGTCGACATGAGAAGGGCCAGCCTAGCATGAGTGCGCGACCTGGATTCAAGCAATCGAGGCCCACATGGGACCCGTACGCCAGGAAAATCAGCCCAGCCTTCAGCAGCCAGGGCATCGGCGACCACGTCCACAGCGACGCTCCCGTAGCTGCCACGATGAAAGCGGCGATGATCGTGTGGCTGGGGCCCCGATGTATGGCGCGGGGATTCCCGACGAAAAGTCCCGGAATGAAATCGGCGTCTGGCAGGTTGGCACTGATAAGACAGACAGCCCAGGCCTCCCAGGCCTGGGGCATGCCTGGTGGAATGAGCGCAAGCGCTACGGCACACCCTGCCAGAGTATGACCAATCGGTGAGGGCATCACTTCCTCCACAGCAATCATGGCATTACACCACCCAGCACGACCCGCATCGGCTCGCACGACGGAAATCCGCTCCTCGCCGTTAGCTTTCCCTATGATAGCAGCAGGCATGAGACCTACGCTAGGGGATGGCGCCCTGCCTGCCAACGTGTGAGGGGGGAGCAAACGGGAACCCATCGTGAGGGGTGGATTGGATGACTTCTGCGAGGAGGGGGATCTATAAGGAGGATGGTGGCACGGCAGCTCACCACCATCCTGGTGAAGATTCGACGCTATTGAGAGGGACAGAACCGCGCCTTTCATTTCGTGGCGTGGCCGTCGCTCTTTGCCCCTCAACAAGACGTGGATGTCAACCGCCTAGCGTTTCACCATCAAGTTGCGGGCATCAACCTGCCTGACGCCTTGAGTACTCCGGGCCAATTGGATGGCCCTCTGACGCTCCTGCTCGCTCGTCACAATGCCGTTCAGACTTACAGTCCCAGCCAGCGTATCGACATCGATCGCCGCGGCACTGACGACCGGGTCGGCAATAAGGCTAGATTTCACTTTGGCGGTGATGGCGGTATCATCGTAGGCTTCGCTAACGCTCTGACGACCTGTCATCGCCGTACAGCCCATGAGGATCAGCACCACGAGGACGACAGCCGCTTGCGCTTTGCAGAGATTTAAGAGTTTCATTGTACCCCCGTTCCGGACCGCCCCCATGGTAGCGCTCAGTGCTTCCCCTAGGGCTTGAGCCCTGGACTGAAGCCCATTGCGGGCGACACTACCCTGATATTGTCCCCACTCGATCAGGGTGTGACCCAATGCCTGTAGATTGGTGCGGAGCTGAGCGACCTGCTCCTGAATCGTTTCAACATTGTGTGAATCATTCTCCGATGCGGGATTTTTAGCCATGACTCGGCTCTCCTCTGTAGAGAGATTGTAGGTCCACGGCCGCACACTGCACCGGCTGCCGCACCCCGCGGATTTAATGGCGTTCTCGCACGTGTCTTTCACGCGCAGGCTGCCACCGTGACGGTGCAAGGTCGATGCCCGTCCATCAGTGCTGAGATCTCTGTCATCGGCGCACCCACACTGGAGGGTTGGGACGCCTGAGGCCGCGGTGGGCGGTGAGGGCACGGACGCAAGCATAGAGGGAATGCCGATGCTGGCGCAACGTGTGAAGCGCTGCTTCTGAAGAGCTCCTGAACTCAGCAGCTATCCCACTCATTTTGAGAGGTACTCACGTTCGGCCTGCCAATTTGAGAGGATTATCCTCTTGGGTTCCCTTTCGTCTTTGCGTATCCAACTCCTGAAGCCTCGCACGTATGGTGTCCACAAGGTTTGTGTTATAGTGGGTGCCGGAGTGAGTCTTCACCGGAGGCTTTCTTCATAGACTCATGCCGCGTCTGGGGCGAACGGCGTACCAACGACCTGCATGCCTCGACGACCGCTCTCGAATTCCGCCTGTCCGAAAAGGCGATTGGAGTTTTTCAACAGCCTACTTGAGGAGGAGCGCCCCATGCCTGATCGATTATCCCTGAGTTTTGCGCAAGTCCAGGCGGCCATGAAGGCTATGACTGATAAGGCGATGCAGACGCCCAATGAGCCCGTAGCCATGGCCATCGTGGACGACACTGGAAACCTGGTAGCCTACATCAAGATGGACAATCTCCGGCTGTTCAGTCGCCGTCACGCGCTCCGGAAGGCATACACGGCTGCTATTGTGGGTATAGATACGGGTGCCCATGCGCAGCGCTTGCATAGCCAAGGGAGAAGCATCAGCGAGTTGGGAGATGCCAATCTGACGCATGGCCAGGGAGGCCTGGTGATTATGAAAGATGGCGTCATTCTGGGAGGTATCGGCGTCGGTGGCTATCCCAGCGGCCAGCGAGATGAAGACCTGGCGCGTGTAGGGCTTGAGGCGATGAACGTGTAGCAGGGAATCGTCTTGCTAGCGATCCTCACTCACCGGGGATCGCTCAGAGATGCAAGAAGACCCAGCGGGGCGCTTCATCCGTTGTGAACCAGGCGAAGTCAGGCCAGTCGCGATCTGTCCGCTTCGGTAGGCCGGCTTCGCCAAGGCTCTATAGTCGTCCTGTGCAGACCATCTCCCCTGGTATTGCGTGACGCGTTGCGTCGTTACGTGATTCACTACATATTGAATTTTTAGTCAGAAAGTTTTACTGGGTGCCTCGGCGTGAGGAGGAACATCCCAAAGCATGGCTGAGTTCACGATATCCATACCGGACGAGTGTAGAGGAAATGAGTTGAGACTCAAAGCGGCACGAGACAACGATTTTCAGGTGCAAGGGATCCTCCGTCCATGGTAGAAACCTGGGAACATGTCGCCAAGTGTTCCGATGGTTGACCATGTCAGGAGGATCCCCATGGACGCGCTCGAGGTCGAGACGAGTATCGCGGCAGGCGAGCAGGCGCTCCAGGCGTTGATCACGTGTGCCAGGGAGCGTGCCGGCACGCTTGAGGCGCACGAAGCGGAGCAGGGCATCTTCAAGCGGCTGCTGCCCATGGGGTTGGCGGCGATGAAGCGCTCCTTTGCCCAGTGCGGGACGGGCGATGTGGGACCGGCCGTCACGCGGGCCGACGGGGCGTCCTGCCGCGGGAGACGCCGCTGCGAGGGCGGGACTCCTGTTCGCTCTTCGGCACGTTCCAGGTGGCCCGGACCTGCGACCGCACAGCCCGGGGAGCCCGGGAGCGTCCCGCTGGACGCCCAGGTCAACCTGCCCGAGCGGTGCGACTCGTACGTCCTGCAGGAGTGGATGACGTGGTGCGCGGTCGAGCCCCCGTTCAAGGAGCGTGCGAGCTGGTTCGAGCCGTGCTTCGCGCTCGAGTTGGCCGAGAGCGTCTTGATGGAGGTGGCCCAGGAGGCGCCTGAAGACTATGAGCGCTTCTCGGCGCAACGGCCTGTGGCGCCGGAAGAAAGCGCGGGAGCGCTCTTGGTCGTGCGTGTTGACGGCAAAGGCGTGCCCATGATGAAGGCAGAGGCGGTCACGCTGAAAGCCACGTGGGGCACGGGCGAGAAGCGGCAGCGGAAGAAGGCAGCACTGGTGGGGGTCTGCGACACGGTTGACGCCAAGCCGCGCGTCGCCCGAGGCGCTCGCGGAACTCCTGGTCGATCCGGAAGCCGCACACGCACGCCAGCAGCGAGCCGGCACGGCGGACGAGGTGCCCCGAGCCCACCAGGTGCGTCGTGTGGCCAGCCTGGTGCGGACGAAGCCGGCGGTGATGGAGCTGATCAAGGCCGACGCGGAGCGCCGGGATACCCCAGCACCACCAACCTTTGGTCGTCTTGCTCGATGGCGCCCTCGGCCTGTGGAACTTGGCGCCCAAGCGCTGCAAGCCGTGGAAGCGCGTGACGTCTGTCCTCGACCTCATACCCGTGGTGAGCTCCCTGTGGACCGCGGCCAATGCCTTGTGCCCCGAAGGCTCCAGGGGCGGAAAGCCTTGGGTGCAGGCGAAGCTGACCGCCATGCTGCGCGGCCGAGTGGGTGACGTCATCGGCGGTCTGCGCCCGCTCCTCACGAAGGGAAGGCTGCGGAAGTCGGTACGGGAGACGCTCGCGCACGTCATCACCTGCTTCCAGAACCACCGGCGCTGGATGCAGTACGACGCATAGCTGGCGATGGGCTTGCCCGTCGGAACCGGCGTCGTGGAGTCGGCGTGCGGTGCCGTCGTGAAGCACCGGATGGAAGGCGAAGGCACGCGGTGGAGCCTGCAAGGGGCCGAGGCCGATGCTGGCGTTGCGCTCGCTCACGAAGAGCCACGACCATGATCGCCGTGACGACTGGCGGTTCCGTGCCCGCCAGGTGCGCACTCGCCTCTACGCGCGCAAACCGAAATTCTGGCCCACTGCACGATTGAAGCGTGTCGCGTGACTCGACTCAAAACGGTCACACTCATACCGGATACACTTGCCCAACGGGCCTCGAGCCGCGTCCAGGACCGACTCCCAGAGCTGTTGAGTCAGTTGGTCGAAGTGCTCTCTCCGAGCGGTACCTCTGCAGATAGATTGTTCTTGGTTGCCCAGCCGACAGACGTCACGCTCGCTTATGAGGAGGTCCTCGAGTTTTTGCTCAATCGTCGTACTCCCGAGACTATCGTCGCATTCAACGTCTCACCGGCAGCCCAAGCCCATATCCGTACCCTCCTCGAGAACAAGCGCGAAGCCACGCTGAACGCAGCGGAAACCGCTGAACTCGATTTATACGAGCAACTTAAGCGTCTTATGATGCTGCTGAAAGCAAAGGCCCGTACGCAACTCAAATAAATGAATGCTCTATCCGTCCCTCCTTCCCTGCGACGATTGGTAACCGAGCGTGCCCAAGGGAAATGCGAGTATCGCCTGATACACCAGGACGTCTCCATATATACCCACGAAATTGATCACATCATCGCCCTCAAACACGGTGGCCACACTGAACCAGATAACCTTGCTTGCTCTGGCTTGCCTGCCGTGCAACCGCTACAAAGGAGCTCGACCTCACAAGTTTCGATTCGCTCACCAATGTAGTGGTTCTACTATTTAATTCACGCCGCGACACTTGGACCGAACATTTCGTTTTGGACGGAGCGCGCATTATTGGTGTCACCCCAACAGGCGGGGCGACTGTCTTGCTGCTCAAGCTTAATGCTTCCATCCGCTTCTTGCATCGTCATGAGGCAATTGAAGAATTAGCGTACCCAAGTCTGGACTCACGTTCAATTGTCGGATAAGGCCGATGTTGGTGAGTGAATGGAGACACACCTCTCCTGTGCCCCGCAGAGATTTTTGAGGCGAGCAGGTCATCAGTGTGTTGTCAAAGAACCGTATCTTTCAGGCCTGGACCCATGGAGTTTTGCCTAGCGTATACGTGACATCCAGCACAAAGTTGAGCGCCCGGCGCAACAGGTGTGCCAACGTGCGGATGGCCCCTGCAAAGCGAAAGGCTTTGAGTCCTCTCATCCGGAGCGGGCGGCCATTGGCGATCACTTCCTGGTCGTAGCCGTTGGTCCGTTCACTGGCGGAGCGCGCTCCATAAAGGCCCTGCCACGCTGGGGTACCGCGCTGGATGGGGCCAATGAGGCGGGGATGGTCTCGGAACGCCATGCGATGGCTATAGCCTAGGACGCCGGAGCCGTGAGGACAGTGCCGTTGCTCCTCGGGCAGGCAGGGCCGGCCACAGACGTATTGCCGAGAGTTGGCTTGATAATCATAGCCATTGGAGCGACACAGACGGCCACAGGGAGCATAGGGCGTGCCGTAGGGATCATAACCCCGCTTGACGAGGGCCTCGGGGGTGAGGTGTTCGTTGCGCGGGTTATAGGCAAAGACCGCGATACCGCCCTGCTCACCAAGCCCTTGGTAGTTGGTGGTGACATCATAGGCCGCATCCCCCAGCTGCACCTGGCCCGGCAGGACCGGGATGGCGAGGGTGGCGCGATGGGCAAGAAAATGGGTGCCCTCATTTGCGTCGGCTGGGGAGGTGGAGGTGCCCACGGGCAATTCCAGGCCCAGTACCTGGTTGATATCCGTGCTCTTCTGGTGCAGGTAGCCAAAGACCCGCTCGGTCTTAGATGGCTCCTTGGTATCCAGGTGATAGCCGACTTTGGCTTCAAGGTCCGATGGGACCTTGGGACACCTCCCGAGCAGCTCACCCTGGGGCCCGCGGCTGAGGTGGCACCCTTTGAGGTGGAGAGCAGGCACCTCACCTTGGGGGACTGCCAGTAGCGTGGCGACCTGCTGCAGGTCCGCGCGTGGGGGCGGCCTGGCGGGAACGTCTGCAAGCGCGATCAGGGTGACCTTGGGGACTCGCGGTACGCCCTGCTTGGCGGTGGCCTGGCGCACCTTCGTGACGACGTCGGGGAAGGGACAGGGCAGTTGGAGCCGCTTGGCCCCGCTGGACAACTGGTGGCGCAGCTCCTGTTGTCCGGCCTCGTCCACGCGGAATGAGCGGCAGCCCTCACCAGCGTATGGACAGCCCTTATAGCGCGCATAGGATGGTTCGAGCTGGCCATCAGTGGAGAGCAACGCGCCTGTGATCAGGCCAAAGGTACGGAAGAGCGTCACCACCGCTGCCATGGTCTTGTCGATCGCCGTGGCGCCAACGCGAGAGCGGAAGTGACAGAGGTCATCCTCGCCGGGGATGGCGTCGTGGAGACCAGCCAGTTCTCGGTAGCGACGGCCCTTCTCGGCTTGCTGGAGATCGTCACAGAAGCGGGCATAGTCGACGTACTGATCCACTTTGGCGGCCACTTCGAGCACGATGAGACTGGCTGGGTCGTAGCAGGGGCCGCCTCGGGGACCATAGTGAGGCGCACAGATCGAACGGGTGAAGCTGAAGTCAAGCGTCGCGCCAACGAGCCAACTGAGGCCGCCATCGACATCGCCTTCGGTCGTCAGCACGATGGGGCGTGGTGTGAACTGATAGTGCGAGAGCCACCGGCTGGGGACCTTGGGAAAAGGCGTGGTAAACGTCTCCAGGTGGTGCTGATTCAGCGCGTCTGCATGGCTCACAAAGACCTCAAGATCAAAAGGCATAAGCTGATCGTGGGCAAGGGATAAGAGGTGTCGGCTCATAGCGGTTCCTCCTCGTGAAGAAGGACAGGTTTCATGGGAACTGCTATGATGCCTCATGTTGGTTGATTTGGCACGTCATCGCTTGGAAAGGCGGACTGCACGGGCCTCAGAATTCTTCAATTACCTTATCGTCATATGTTAATCGCCCAAGACCGATATCCGTCGTACCCCGGGCCTTTATAACCAAGTATTTCAGTGGCTGCCGCGGGAAAACTCGAACGACTTGCGCAGCACCTCGTCTGGAAAGCTAGAGTCGACTTCCACAATCCTATCCCCCTCAAGGCAGTCAAGCCTCCCAGTTACGCACCGATGCTGCGAGTAATCCGAAACCATATGGAAACCACTGCTCCAGGCAAAGGAGGTCTTGCACGAGTCGACGAGCCTCCTCGGTCCCACACTACGACAAGGGCTTCCGCACCTGTATTATAATGGAGATGCCTCATGACAGCAGGAAGGATAATACGAACAGATGACCACCCATCACGTGCCACTGGCTTATGTTGTGGTTTAATGAAAACGGACACATTGAGCAGAGTGATAAGATCATGCAAGGAGGTGTCCGATGAAGACAGCGACGAGACAGGTCGACACAGCCGAATTCAAACGGGAAGCGGTCCGCCTGGTGACCCACCAGGGCGACGGGGTGAGTGAGGCGGCCCACAACCTGGGGATCAATACCCATATGTTGGGCCGCTGGAAACGCCAGGCTGAGGCGCAAGAGAACGGTGCCCGGGCAGGTAACGGTCGGCTGTCGTGAGAGCACGAGGAGCTGGAGCGGTTGCGGAAAGAGCACAAGCGTCTGCGGATGGAACGTGACATCTTCAAAAAAACAGTCCGCTTCTTTGCCAGCGAGTCGAACTGAAATGAGCGTACACGAAATGAGTTCAGAGTCAACGTAGCGCGAGGCAAGCGTTTCTGGGTGCGAGGGACCCTCCGTCCATGGGAGAACCTTGGGAACATCTGCGCAGAGTTCCTATGGTCTACCAGGCGAGGAGGATCCCCATGGAAGCCCTCGACGTCGAGATGAGGATCGCAGCAGGCGAGCAGGCGCTCCAGGCGTTGCTCACGTGTGCCAGGGAGCGTGCCGGCACGCTTGAGGCGCACGAAGCCGAGCAAGGTATCTGCAAGCGGCGGCTGCCCAGTGGGCTGGCGGCGATGCAACGCTCCGTCGCCGAGCGCGGGACCGGCGCTGTGGGACCGGCCGTCACGCGGGCCGACGGGGCGATGCGGCCACGGCAGACGCCGCTGCGAGGGCGGGACTCCTGTTCGCTCTTCGGCACGTTCCAGGTGGCCCGCGCCTGCAGATGGCGCACCCGGGGAGCCCGGGAGCGTCCCGCTGGACGCGCAGGTCAACCTGCCCGAGCGGTGCGACTCGTAGGTCTGGCAGGAGTGGATGACATGGTTCGCGGTCGAGCACCCGTTCAAGGAGCGTGCGGGATGGTTCGCGCCGCTCTTGGACCTCGAGGTGGCCGAGAGCGTGCTGATGGAGGTGGCGCAGGAGGCGTCGGAAGACTACGAGGGCTTCTCGGCGCAACGGCCGTGCCCCGGAGGAAGACGTCGGAGCGCTCCTCGTCGTGCGTGTTGACGGCCAGGGGGTCCCCATGCTCAAGGCCGAGGCGGTCACGCTCAAGGCCACGTGGGGCACCGAGGTAGGAGAAGCGGCAGCAGCAGACGGCAGCAGCAAGGGGGCAAGGAGAAGGTCGTCGCCACGGGCGCCGCAGGTCCGCCGGCGCGCCAGCCTGGTGCGGACGAAGCCGGCGGTGATGGAGTGCATCACCGCCGACGCCAAGCACCGGGATCCCCAGCACCGCCAGCCCTGGGCGTCCTCCTTGATGGCGCCCTCGGCCTGTGGAACTTGGCGCCCAAGCTGTTCAAGCCGTGGAAGCGTGTGACGTGTGTCCTGGACATCCTGCCTGTCGTCGGCTCCCGCTGGAGCGCTGCGAACGCGTTGTTCGGGGAAGGACCCCGGCCGGGCGACCGCTGCTGGGTGCGGGCGAAGTTGACGGCGATTCTCCGAGGCAGGGTCGGATAGGTCATCGGCGGCCTGCGACGCCTCCTCACCAAGGAACGGGCCGGATTGCGACAGTCGGTGCGGGAGACGCTCGCGCACGTCCGTCGTGTCTCCAGAACCACCGGCGCTGGAGGCACGACGACGTCCCTGGCGGCAGGCTTGCCCGTCGGGACCGGTGTCGTGGAGTCGGCCTGCGGCTCCGTCGGCAAGCGCCGGATCGAGGGCGAAGGCAAGCGCTGGAGTCTGGTAGGGGCAGGGGCGATTCTGACCTTGCGCTCGCTCACAAAGAGCCACGATCATGATCTCCGTGACGACTGGCGGTTCCGTGCCCGCCAGATGCGAGGTCGCCTGTACGGTCACAAACCCCACTATAGGCCCGCGCCTCGATTGAGGCGTGTCGCGTCACCCAACTCAAAAAGGTCACGCTCATTCAAGATGGCCTCGAGGAAGCAGGGATATCCCACGACCGTCAGAGAACTGGCCCAGCACTTTGGGGTCTCCATTCGGACGGCGCAAGCCCACCTCGGAGCCCTTGAGCGTAAGGGTACCCTCAAACGATGTCCCTTCCAGGCACGGGGACTGTACCTGACGGCTCCTGAAGAATGGTCTGGGGGCGAGTCGTCCGGAACGTCCCCATTGTGGGGCCGGTCGCTGCCGGGACTCCCCTGCTTGCGGTGGAAAATATCGAAGAGGTGATCCCGGTGTACACAGAGTGGGCAAAGGGAGAGGAGCTTTTCTTTGTGCGTGTGAAGGGCGAGAGCATGGTGCCAACCCTTTGGGATGGGGATGACCTGCTGAATACGGCGGCAGGCGGCTGTGGAGAATGACGCCATCGCTGTCGCCTTGATTGAGGGAGAGGTGGTGGTCAAAAGAGTTGTACGGACCGGCCATCATCTCACACTGAAACCAGACAATAACGCATTTCCGATACAAACAGTCAATCTGCAGCAGCAGACGGTGCAGATCTTGGGGAAAGCCGTGGCGTGTTACCGGAAGTTATGAATGACTCTCTGCGATCCAGCGAGATCTCGAAGATGTCCTCAGGGACGACCTGCCACCTCCGTGCGAGACCCGATTATGCTGGATTGGCACGGCTGAGGGACATAATTCTGCGGGCGTAACTCGCTAACGAGCATAGGCCCTCTATTTTCACGGTGCTATAGAACAATACCTTCGCCAAAAATGGAGATGAAACAGGACGGCTGAGCACCGTATGGAGATGAGGCAGGGCGGTTGAGTCACCGTGTAGAATATGGATTCCCCAACCCAACCCTACACCAGGAGCCACCGCCCATGCCGGATATTATGGTGCTTTGATCGCTTGTTTAAGCCAGTGTCTGGATCGGACCACCATCCGCCAACTGCCGTCGGGTCGCCGAAGCGCTGCTGTCGATGACCGGTCGGGTGACGATGCGGGGCATTGCCCGCTGGGCCGACAAAGGGGGCAGTTATCGGACGATTCAACGTTTTTTCACGACCAGCCTGAGCTGGGGCACGCTGCAATGGGTGCTGATTCGCCACCATCTCTTGCGAGCAGGATGATGTCCTCGTGATGGGTGGCGATGAAGTGGTGGTGCACGAAAGCGGGCCAGCAGACATATGGATTGGATCGGTTTTTTTCTTCCCTCTATGGGAAGATGGTTCCTGGCCTGGGTTTTCTGAGTTTATCCCTGATGAGCGTCAAGCGTCGTACCTCTTACCCTGTCATCATGGAACAAATGGAGCCAAAGCACACGGGCCAATCCTCCTGAAGCGCCCCAGAAACAAGCCTCGGGAAAACGAGGACGCCCGAAAGGCGGGAAAAATCGGCATCGACGAGACGTCGTGTTGACCCCTTATGTGCGATTCGTCCAAGAGACCATCAACGGCCTCCTGAAGTTGATCGTCGAGCACGTCAAGGTGAGGTACTTTGTCTATGATGGGGCATTGTGGCCATCATGACGCACTGCACATGGTCAAACAACTTGGTTTCCATTTGATATCAAAACTGCGCTATGATGCTGCGTTGTACTTTCCCCTATCATGGACCATATGCTGGACGTGGGCAGCGTAAAAAGTATGGCACAAAGCTCGATTATCGGCATCTTCCTGACACGGCTTTAAAAGCATCTTCTGTTGAAGAAGATATCGAGACACAAATCTATCAGATGCACATATGGCATAAAAAATTTGCTGATTTGCTGAATGTCGTGGTGATAGTCAAAACCAATATAAAAACGCAAGCCGTGGCGCATGTCGTCTTATGCAGCAGTGACTTGGACCTTCCGTATGATCAATTGATAGACTATGATCGTTTGCGTTTCCAGCTGGAGTTCAATTTTCGTGATGCCAAACAATATGGGGGCTTGGAAGATTTCATGACGGTGAAGCAAACGCCGGTTTACAACAGTGCGAATCTTGCCATGGTTATGGTCAATCTCTCCCACGCCGTGATGCGTCCCCTGCAACCGCATTGGCCAGGGTTGAGTGTGAACGATCTGAAGGCCTGGTTCCGGAGCCGGAAGTATGTGGTAGAAACCTTCCAATGGCTTCCGGAACTGCCGGAGCCTATTTTTATTGAGCAGGCGATTGCACAGGTGGCAGCACTAGGGCGGGTTAACCAGGTCGTCAACCTCATCTAATTGGCCGAGGTATTGAATAAAAGGGAAGAATCTTGTCAGAATTGGCCGCAAACAGGATGACCGTAGGGCGGGAGTACCAGCCATCAGTCGCGAAAAGGTGCATAGCGGTAGACACTATGCTGACTATGGCAATTATCACTGTAGTATGGCATCGCCGCATACAAAAACGTCCTTCACGAGGATATGGACTGGATTGGTGGTTGCTATCGCGTTCGTCGATGGCTTCGACGGCGTCGCTTCCAGGCCCACTTAAAGCCTAATACGATAGCAGTGCACATCCCGGCGACTACCGTTGTCTCACGAGGCGATAGAGGGATATCGGGTGTTACGACATAAAACACTGCCCAAATCACCAGGGTCAACGCAATGGTGATGAGAATTGTGGCAACCGATGCTCGCACATAAGTCTCCTCCGTTGATTGTTTTTTTTGGTAATCTATCGCTGCTTCGCCGTCTATGGTCGCTTCGGTCTCTCTGAGCCTATTTCACGGTTTTCCTCCAGCACTCATTCCACGTTTCTACCCCTTGCTTCAGCCGTGTGAGATGTTCCTCGTTCGCCATAGATTACCCTCTCTTCCCTACTGCAGCTCAAAGAACTCACAGGATTTTCTCTAGCCGTGGATATCGCGGTGAATTTGCCACATTCGGTGGAGTGTAACGTTCGGATGAATGCTGGCGGTCAGTTGACCGAATTCTCCGAACGTTAGATACCTTCCCATATCTCGAATATCATGGACTGGGACCGTGTGATGTTCTCGTACAGGAGCCGAGATCACCATCGGGATAGGTGCCGTGGTCGGAGGCACAGGAGTGCCAGCGGTGACACCCAGAACGGTGGGCTTCTGTCCTGGTGAGACAGGCCATCGGTAGCACCAAGCGCAGCATCCGTCGATAGCCGAGCGGTTGGTCGCTCATGTCTCAGGACCTCGCGCCATGACGGTGAGCATCAGCCCTCACCGCGTCTCGTCCTCCTCGACCACCTCGTAGGCCTCGACCACCATCGTGGCCTCACAGGAGCAAATGCCGGAAAATGTACGGTACCGACGCTGGCTCAAAACTACACTTTTCGGTCAGCGTCCCATGAGCTGGGAGACTGTCTTCTCACATTCCCCATGCAAAACTGCTGTGACCCCAAAGTGGCCCATGTTCCGGCGAACCGTTGCCGTATCTCCATTAGAGTTTTGGCACCCGCACCGTACTGCTGACCATAGCGGTGCCGCTGAGCGCATAGATGAGTGTCAACGGGTGGAGCACCCCCCCCATGAACGCATACGCGCCGAACCAGAGGGTCTCCTCGATGCGGCCCAGTGTCCACGCGATGCCGAGGAGCATGACGATCAACAGGTTGGCGGGGATCGGGATGCCCTCATAGTACGGCACCTTGCCCGTCGTATCCGCCAGGGTGGCGTGCGTCACGTTATAGCGCGCCAGCCGGCTGATGCCGCACCCCACATAATAGGTCAGGACCACCACGTCCCAGAACCCCCGGAGCCCTAGACTAAACCCGAGGACGGCCGGTACGACGCCAAAGGAGATGATATCCGCCAGCGAATCCAGGTCGGCCCCGAGGCTCGAGTGCTGGCTCCAGCGGCGTGCCACATAGCCATCCAGCCCGTCAAAGGCCAAGGCCAGCGGCACGACGAGAAACACCGCCCACAGAAACCCCCGCTGCCCCTCGGTGAGATAGTACAGGCAAAGGAAGAGGGAGACCATGCCACAGCTGGCATTGCCGAAGGTCAAGAGGTCGGCCCAGACGAATGACCGCAGCATCTGGAAGTGCGGTCGCCGGGGCTCACCCGTACGGTCAGGCTTCGCCATCTTCATCAAGCCCTCCTGTGGGCTACGGCGCCATCGCCCCCGATCACGTGGACGGTGAGGGCTGGCAGAGCCGCGGCCCCATTGAAGCCCTCTTGGCCCTCCAGGAGCAAGTGGCGGAAAATTTACTGTAAGACCACTTGAGGGAGATGTGCCCTCGTTAAAACAACGTCTTGGCAGTCTGAGAGTTTGTTGGCAAGAACGCGGTGTAGAAACCGTCGTCATGACGCTTTGGCCTGTGTGGCCAAAAACCCCTGAAATTGCGTCATCGTAACCAATTGATTTTTCATACTCGTCTGAGCAGTAAGTGCCATGACCAAAAGGTGTAGTTTTGAGCCAGCGTCGTTACCGTACATTTTCCGGCATTTGCTCCTGTGAGGCCCTGTTGCGCGGCTTGTGCTTGTTGCAGATAGACGAGGGCGGCGTGCAGGCGACTGGGTGGTAGTAATGCTAGCACCGCCTCATCGTCCCAATTGCTAAACAGCTCGAAGAGCACATCCATCAAGTCAGTATTTGTTGCTTCCATCAGTGAGATAATTTGCTCAATTTGCGCTTGGTTCGCTGGCCTGGTCCCTTCTGGATTCAAGCTGACTATGTAAGCTTGATTCTGACCCTCAGCGACTTCTGTTCTATGACGTGGCTCAGGCCTCCGGCCAGAACTCCTCATCCAGCACCTGGGCAATCGGCCACGGGCAGACCTCGGGGCAGGTCACCAGCGGCAGGCCGGTGTCGTCGGCCGCATCACGTCTGGCCCGCCGATAGGCCAGGGGCACCCGCTGCGCAGGATCGTTGTGCCGGCTGTGACGGCCGTCGATCACATCGACGATCGCGTCGCGGGCCTGGCCGATCGTGCGGCGCCAACTCGGGGTCCGGTGGGTCGATTGATCGCGCCATGTCAAGCGAGGGGCGAGCAGACGTGGCCACTGGCGGCTCATCGCGCGCGTCTCGTGCATGCCGATGATCTCGATCACTTCGACCAGGGGCTCGATGTCGAGGGCGGGCCAATCTTTTGTCTGCAGGGCTTGCGCCTGGGCCTGCGTCCAGGCGTAGAAATCGGTGTCATAGGGTGGGGTGGTCATCGCGTCTATTCTCCCTGGGGACATCGCCATGCTTCACTCGCCCCAGCGCCTGCATAAGGTCCTCTACGCCGCAGCCTTCGTCGGTTTCAATCTCCCACAGCGCCGGCGGCTCCTAATGAACGTAGAAGGCGCCAATGGTCTAGGACTCCATGCGGGTGGCATCGTCCAACCAGCGGTGCGACCAGAAGATGATGGCGGCCGAGCGCGCGTCATAGTGGCCACCCTGCTCCACGTCGTGCTTGCGCACATACCCAAATCCCAAGTACCGCCGGGCCTCCTGCTGAATAGTGGCCTGCCGCTTTCGGTGTTGCCGCCACCATTCACGCTCCTGACCGGACATCGCTTCTTCCCAGATCGCCTGCTTCATCTCGGGGCGCTTCTGCTGCAGTTCCCGTCGGCGCCGGTCGCGGCGCTCCACCCGCCACAAGACCTGCCAGACCTGGGCTGTGGCGGCGAGGAATGTCAACGCGGTTACGGCAGAGAGTTCAAGAACTCACACATGTCTATGCCGTCAGGTCTCCGGCTGCTCGTGGTTATCGTCGTGGCGCTTTGGCCTTGGCTTTCGCTTGGTCCCGCGTGCGTTGCTCCAGCACCTCCAACCCGTGTACGACGGCCAAGCGCAGCACCGCAGTTTTCGACATGCGCCCCACGGCGCGCAGCTCCGGGTCTTCCGCCAAGAGCTGCGCCAAGGCCTCGGCGCGCAGGTGTACCTCACGCGGCAACCGCAGGTGGGTGGGTTCTTCCAAACGTTCAGTCATCAGCCTCTCCATCGTCTTGATCGGCGGGTCGCCCGCCAGAAATCTGGCCGTGCGCTCAGCCAACTCGGGCTGCCGCCGCAGGTGCTCGGTCAATCGCGTCTCGATCGCACGGACCCGCGCGAGGTCGATGGGTCTCGCCATCTAGGCTACCGCCGCATGTAAGAGGTCGCGCACGGTCTTGGGGTTCCACGCATGGCATTGGCGGGGCAAGAGGCCGCGATCAGCGAGGCGGACGCCAATCTTCCGCAAGGACAGTCCGGCCGCCTTCAGCCCCAACGCGTCACGGATAATCGCCTGCTCGGCGGCGTGTGGGTCGAGGTGGATGCCATCGGCGGCGAGCTGCCAGCCATAGGGCGGCGCACCACCGGTATATTCGCGCTGCTGGCGCTTGTAGGCCATCGCCTCGGCGGTGCGTTTGCCAATGGTCTCACGCTTCCACTGGCTGACCGCCGCCAGGATATTGAGCACCATGCGCCCGGCCGCCGTGCGCGTGTCGATCTGCTCACTCACCGACATCAGGGACCACTTCCCCGCCAGAAAGTAGGTCTCGACCAACAGCCCCAAGTCTTTGACGGAGCGGGTTAACCGGTCGAGTTTCACCACCAGCAATGCCTCGGCCTCGCACGCCTTGAGACGGCCGAGCGCCTGCTGCAGCGCTGGCCGCTGCAAGGTCTTGGCGCTCACCCCAGCATCGATCTCGATTGCCACGAGGGCGAGGTCATAGAGCGCGGCATACGTCATCAGCTTCGTCTGCTGCGCCTCCAGGCTGAGCCCGTGCTCGACTTGTTTGTCCGTGCTGACTCGAACATACGCCACGGTCGGGACCTGCGGTCTCATCGGCTGCCACCCTCCATGATATTGCTGTGCTGCTCGTGCTCGCCGATGCCTCACTATACCACAAATAGACCACATCGACAACACATCCAGGAGGTGTGCGGTGGCCGAACTGTTACCGCGGGACCCCGCGGTAACAGCCGCGGAGGTCCATCGGGACGGATCAGGCTGCGGGACCGGGGGCACGCACGTGTCAAGAAAAGGTCATCGCCACGCGATAAAAGCAGGGAGGAGGTCAAAGAAAGGAGATTTTATGCACAGTAGTCATACCAAACTGACCGTGATGCTCATGTTGGCGGGGCTCGTGCTCACCTGCCCTGCAGGGTTTCAGGCCTTTGGTGGTGATTCAGAGCTGGATCGTCGAACTCTGCGTGGCTTGCAAGGCGTAGCTGTTATGGTGGAGACCATTGCAGCAGAGGCCGAACGCGATGGGTTAACGAAACGCCAAGTTCAGACCGATGTGGAGCTTCGGCTACGACAGTCTGGCATTCATGTCTTATCGCTTGCAGAAGGACTTACCACACCGGGAAGGCCATACTTATATATCCATGTCGCCGCCGCAAAGCGCGACGGGATGAGATTCTACGCCTACGATGTCAGCGTGAGGCTGAATCAAGATGTTTGGCTTGACCGCGATCTGGATATCAAGGGTCTTGGGATTACCACATGGGATGTCGGTGCAGTTGGAAGCATCGGGGACGCCATGATCAGGGACCTTCGAGAGTCTGTGCTTGACAAGGTCGACCAATTCATCAACGCCTATCTGGCCGTCAATCCCGAGCAAGCCGGCGCGGGAAGACACAGCCGAAACAAGGAGAACCTCGTTCCTGACGCCTCCATCATCCGGGCGGTCCAGTGGCAGCTACAGGAGGGGGGGGTGACCCCGGCCCTGTCGATGGTAAGCTCGGCACGCAAACGCGACTCGCGCTGCAGCAATATCAAACGCGGCAGGGACTCCCCACAACCGGCGAGCTTGACGAGAAGACGCGTCGCGCGCTCGGGCTTAAGTAACTGGTTTGTAGGGGTACTAGTCGTGAGGGAAAGGCCCCATGAATAACGGAATCTTCGGGTTAGACCGGCCGGACCAGCTCCTAAAGAAACTAGAGTATGATTTCCAGCGGCTGCGGCACGACCAAGGGCAGGAAGCCATGCTGTACACGGCCTTCGATTTCTTCGTGACTGCGTATTCCCTGGTCGAGTGGGAGAAGAAGCGGCACACGCTGATGCAAACGGAGGTGGATGCGCTCTATGCTCCGATGCTGATCAAAATCTCTGGCGACCTCGCGAACGGAGGCAAACTCTTCCAGTTGACGAAGCCGGCGAAAACACACGTAACCACGCAGGCGGCCGAACCCGTGTTTAGCCCCGCGTTCTCGTCGAGCGGGTTTCAGGCGCAATGGAGCGCATGGGTCAACCTACCGGCGGACGAAGCGGCCGCCGCCGGCGTCCCTGAGAGGTGTCCGATCGGTGTATTGGCAAGGCAGGTCTTAGACCACTGGCGCCACCACTTCGAGCACACCCCCTAGTACCTGCATCTCCCCGGCGGGAGATGTCCAACCGTCAATCCCGCACACTCCTCCGCACTCCTGGGGACGTACTGAGAACGCAGGGGTCAACTCGTGAGCGCCGGGAAAGACAAGGCTCCATCGGCCAGGCCGTCACCATAGCGGTCAGGCGCGGGGCCACGCTGAAAGACCTCTGGTGCGCCACACCCATGAAAGGAGGACGCGACCATGCAAGCCGTCTGGAACGCCATCGAGACCAAGGCCATGTCCCACGACGAAAACTTACTCAACACCTGCCGGCAACTCGAACAAGAATACATCGACTGGCGCCGGCCCATGACGCACGGGGGCAGCTACATCACCCGCTTGTGGCCGGCCGTGGGCGAACTCGATAACCTGTCGGGCAAGCTTACCGTCGTCCGGTTCATCACGGGTGCCAAGGGCACCATCCGCGTCTATGACGCCCAGGGCCAGCCGTACGGCGTCGTCAAGGCCATGCCAGGCATGGTCGGGCAACTCTACGCCCTCGCCAACCTGATCGACCGACGACACCGCGCCGCCCTAGTCCGCGAACCACGAAAGGAGGACGGCAAGGAATGGACTCGCGGCATCCTGACCAAACCGATCCCGGCCGGCGACTTCGGGCGCCCGCTGACCAGCCTCGAATGCCAACGACTCCGTGCAATAGGGCATAAGCTCAACACGCAGTGGATCGTTGTCAGGCACGCCGACAACCCAACGCTGGGGATTCTCTACCGGCCTGGCCGGCAGTTTTCCGAATACCTCCACGCCGGCATCTACATCACGAATTAACCGCAACAACGAGTGGAGTGTCCGCGAATCGTCTCCACGGATTTGAACGGTTTAATCTGCAAAATGCATCTCATGGCGGGGGCACCAGGCGCGACGCGCTGTTGTACGCCTGCTCCGCCAATGCCAGCCACGGGCTTAGGCGCACCAACGACGATAAGCGCAAGGCGGTCAGTACGCTGTTGAAGGACGAGGAGTGGGTCATCTGGAGTGACCGCGTGATCGCCAAACACTGCGGGGTGCATCACACGTTCGTGGGTCGGCTACGGGCGTCACTGGTGCCAAGCACCAGTGAGAAACGCACCTACACCACCAAGCACGGCACCGAGTCGACCATGGACACCTCGCACATCGGCAAGGCGTCCGTCAACGGTGATGCGCCAGAGAAACAACACCCCAAAACACCCGAAACACCCACCTCTCCCGAGGAGCGCTGGCGCCAGGCCTCCCCCGAGTTCGTGCACCCCGGCATCCCGGCCGACGACTTCCGGCTCATCGCCGAGAAGCTCGACGCTATGGCACCCGAGTCCGCGCTCGGACACGAGGTTACTGCGGAGCTGCTCCAGGCTCTGAGGTGTCAACAATTGTTGACACCTCCCTGTGAGAATTGCCTTGGCCAGCCAGCGCACCGCCGCCGCCACGCTGCCGGCCTCGGCGACGCCGTTACTGCCGCGCTGGGTGACATTCTCGCCGGCATAGACCTCCACCATCCAGGCGTCGTCGCGGTCGATGGTCCTGGGATCAACCTGATACTCCGCGTCCAGGTGTAGCGCTTCCCCCCCAGGTAGCTCTTCCGCTCGGGCGTCAGGTTGCAGTGCCCGAGCTAGTTGACGATGACCCAGTTGATTGCTGCCTCGCGCGAGCAAACATGGCCAACACCTCCCTTACCTGGGCGGGGAATTCCGCCGACTCGCGAAGGCTCGCTAACGTGACACCGTGCATTGCAACTCCGAACGTGCCGGGCTCACGAGAGCGCCGTCGTGAAGCCGAGTTCGAAATACGGCCACATCACCACCCGCTCACCGACCTTCATCGCGGCCCTGATGCCCCCGTCCTGGGACAGGATGAAGGCGACTGACGGCTCCATGTTCTCCACAAAGCGGAACGCCGAGCGGTGGCGCGTCCCGTAGCCGGTAAACGGCACGGCGGTGATCTTGTCCCCCTCCTCGTTCTGTGCGATGTGGATCGTGCCAGTGCCTGGCGCGCTACCCCTCACCTCCCCACCGAACCCGATGATCCTGAGCTTGTCGGTCGGGACGACGGCGCCGTCAACGGCGGTTAGCGACGCGATGAACCGCGCGGCGTCACGCGAGGCGTCCTCGATGTCGCGCTGATACCAGGCCAGCGCCTCAAGGTTTTCGAGGTCTTCCTGCTTTACGGTGCGGCGTTCGTGCAGCCGCTTATCAAGAGCGTTGTGCTCCAGCCTCACCGCCATCGCCGCCAGCAGCGCCTCGCGCGGCCGGGTGCTCGGCAGCCTGTACTTGATCGAGACGGCTTCATGCAGGCGCGCGTCGTTGTCCGCGACGGCCTCCTCGACGAAGAGCAAGGTACAGCCGTGCTTTAGCTCGGCGGTGTGCAGCAGGATGGACTGGATGAACCACAGGTGGGAGAAGCTCAGGCCGTCATCCTCTTCCGGGTCCTGATGCACTCCTAAGCCAGCAATTCTCACTTTGAACATCCGAATGTGAAAAGCTCCCCACCTGGGGTAATTTTTTAGCCAGTTGGGGAGAGAATCTTCCCACTTGATGGGTGTTGATGGGGTCATTGGGTGAGTTGTCTCCCACCGATCTGCCAAAATGAGAATTGCTGCTCCTGAGCGCTCGCACGCTTCCCGGATGAGCTCATCCGACGCGTTGAGGAAGAAACGCGCGACGGGTCCGCGGAACAGGACGCTTTGCGTGGGGCTGACGATCTCACCGCCACGGAGGCGGATGACCGGACGATCGCCGCGGGAGATGCTCAGTTCGCCGGGCCGGGTGGCCGCCACGACGAGGGCCTCCGGGGACGCTATGCCGCTGATCCGCTCGTGCCGCGCCATCTGCCAGAGAGCCATGCCCACGTCGATCAGGCCGTAGATTTGGAGGCGCCGGCCAGCGCCTTCCCCGATTTGCTCCACCGCAATCAGGACTCGCCGAGGGTCTGCGACCGGCGCGAGTCGCCGCAATTCCCCCACGGTGAACGGCACCGGTGGGCAGAGCGCGTACCGCATGATCGGTTCAAGTGGGACGGGCTCCCGCCGTGGCGGGGACACGGGCGTGCTGCCGGCAATGAACGCGACACGGAAGATGGTCGGGCGACCCTCCTCGGTCAGCAGGCTCGCGTGGTAGCAGACATCGAGGAGTTCATCCAGGACTGCCTTCTCCGGTAGGTCCACCCGCGGCCAACCGTCGGCGAGTGGCTCACCGCGCCACCGGCGCCGGAGGATCGCGTGCAAGTCCCGCGGATACCTGTGCTTCGCCATCCATTCCTCCGGGTTTTATACTTCAAACTTTTCGGGATCATGGTCCGTGGCAGGTGACGGCCTGAGGTGGTATATCCGCGAACCTTCTATACGGAGCAGAATAACACGTTCAAATCCGTATAGACGATCCGTGGATACTTCAATCAGGTCCACGCCAGGCAGGGTAGACCTGATGAAACTCATCAGTCTGAGCATGTGCACAGAGGCCCCGCGCGACCGAGATGCTCGCCAACCAGGCCGAAGATCAGGCGCCAGGGACTACCGACCTTTGACTAGGCCTGCGTATCGACAATCACGATGCCCGTGCTCAGCACCGAGTCGGTCATCAACTTCGATATCTCCTCGTCGGGGTCCAAGCCTAATTTCTCGCACACCTGGCGCGCATCGACCACTGATTGCCCCGTCGACAGGTCCGTGACGATTGGCACTGGGTTGGGGGCACAGAGGTCCTGCCAGACATCCAAGGTGTTTTGGTGGAGCTCCTGCCGGAGTTAATTCGGTTGCATCCATCCCTCCAAGCGTCTCGTGGCGGGCCTTGGTGCTATTCACGTGCTCTCTCCGCCCACTCTTTTTCCGCGTTCACCAGTTCACGATAGCACCGGCCATGGTCTCCCCACGGCTGACATTCGGTCGGATAGGCGTAGCCGCGCTCGACCATACTCCGGGCCACCTTTTTTCGCATCTCTGCGGGGAGGCGACGTTCAATCACCACATCTAAGAGCATGGCATGCCGGAGGTCTGATCGATAACCCCAATACTCAAACCACCCCCGGCTTCCAGGTATGCATGAACTGGGGATTTCCTCGTCCCCGTCCCAGCCCCTGAGCCGTACCATCCCGATCGCGGATTCCAGTTGCTCCCACCACATCGTAATGTGCCTGGCTAAATCCGCGACAGAGAGCGGAATCCACACGGCTGCGGTGCCCCACCAAAACGCTGCAATTTCCCAGGCCGGAATCGCTCCTGCCTGTGCCCATCCCTGGACAAAGGTCGTGGACGCCTCGATCAAGACCGGGAGCACCGGCGCAGCCGGTGCGCGGAGCAATGCATGATAGGGAGCCGGATGATCAGACGGCCGTATCCCGGCCATGAGTCCGAACAAGGTGTCGACCGTCACGGCGGGAATCTCCGTCTCAAAGTTCCCTGCCTGTGGCCATGTCTCACCGTACATGCCGCGAATCCGCAGGAGTTGACGCGCATGGCCTTCACTGAGCGCTTTACGGTGCAGGTAGCATTGCAGCCCAGCGGGACAGGTCAACAGCCGCAATTTTTGAGCGATAATAGCTGCGGTCTTTGCCGATGCGCTGCGCGAGCGCGTCCTGAGTCAATCCTTGCGCGAGATACCCTTGATACGCCTGCGCTTCCTCAATCGGTGACAGGTCGTCGCGCTGAATATTCTCAATCGGCGAGAGCCAATGGGCCTCTTCCGGGCTCAGCTCTCGCACCTCGGCCGCGATGGTCTCCCAGCCGAGGATGCGTGCCGCTCGCCACCGCCGCTCACCATGGACGAGGATATAACGCCCGTCAGCCGTGGGTCTAGCAGGATCGGCATGGCCAGCCCATGCGCTGCCATGGACTGCGCGAGCTCTTGTAGGCTCACCTCGTCAAAGTGCTTCCTGGGTTGTTCAGGGTCAGGATCGATGAGACTGAGAAGTGGGTCACGTGACACAATTACCTCCTATTAGACACTTTCACTCGATCCTCAAGTTTTTTTTATTTGACCCCGACCCCATTTCTTCGCAAGATCCAGCGGAGTACAGGTGTTGAACCCCAACGAGGCGCTGAAAACGACGGGACAGGCCCATGTTGATCAAGACCCCCCTTCCCGTTGTCCAAGAGTTCGTGGCCGAGCTGCACGCGGCCCTGGAAAAATATCAGCCAGGCGCGGGACTTTCAAGGCTGCAACGATACTGGTTGTCTGTTTGTCTGATGGGTATTCTTGTCTCCAATTCAGTCTGTTGGGCCAGGTTTGAACGGGCGAGTCTGGGCCACTACTCGCTGGCCGCGTTATCCTGGATGTTTCGGACACGCGAAGATTCCATGGGAGTGCCGACTGCCGATGAGCGTGCGACCGTCATGCTTCGGCAGATACGGCATCACGCACGGCTCTGTGGCGGTGGATGACTCGGACAAGAAACGCGGCAAAGTGACCACACGCATCTTCAACGCCCATAAGCTCAAAGAGAAGACCAGCGGCGGGTATATCAATGGGCAGAGTATCGTCCTGTTACTGTTGGTCACCCCGCTCGTCACCCTGCCCGTCGGCTTCGCCTTTGACATGCCAGACCCCGCGCTGACGGCGTGGAAGAAAGCGGACGACACGTTGAAAAAGCAGGGGGTGTCCCCCAAAAACCGGCCACCCTAAACCCACCCGCAACTCCGCCTATCCGACCAAACCAGAGCTGGCGCTCACCCTGCTGGCAGCGTTCCGACGGCGAGCACCCTACCGTGGGGGTCACGATGGTGCTGGCCGATGCGTTGTATGCGACGAGCACGTTCATGGAGCAGGCCGCGAAGCTCTTCGGTACCCAAGTGATCAGCCCACTGCACAAGAATCAAAATGTTCGGTTTCGGAACAAGCTCATCAGCCTCGAGAGGTATGTTACCCGCTACCCGGGCGTGCCTCAGACCATCAGCATCCGTGGAGACGAAGCCGTCAGCGTGATGGTCAGGAGTGCGAGACTCTATGTCGACGCCCACCACACGAAGCGGTTGGTCATCGCCCTCAAGTATGAGCAGGAGACCGACTATCGCGATCTAGTCGCCGCGGATCTGTCCTGGCGGACCTTGGATATTGTCCAAGCATACACCCTGAGGTGGCTTGTAGAGGTCTTCCTGGAGGACTGGAAGGGGCATGAGGGCTGGGGGCAGTTGACCAAACCGCCAGACGAAGAGGGATCAAGCCGCGGCCTGATCCTGAGTCTGCGGCTCGATCACGGCCTCCTCCTGCATCCGCACCAAAGGGCCGGCCTGGAACACAAACTCCCTGCGTACACCGTGGGCAGCCGACAACAACGCACCCAAGTGGAATGTCTGCTGGCCTTTATCCGGGATCTGATCCGGACAGACAACCCGCAGGAGCAGCTCAACCGCCTGAGCCAGGTTGGGGAAGAGGTCTTTCAACTCGCCCCTTCGAAGAAACACATGAACACCAGAGATCTGGGGCGGTTAGAGCCAACCCCCGCCTTGAAATATCGGGCGGAGATGGCTTCTATCAGTGCATAAAGGACCGCCGCATGCCTCGCTGGCTTTTTCGGCCACCCTAAACCTTGAACATCGAGTGTCATGGACCATTAGCGGCTAGACCGCATGGATGGCCGCTTCAGATAAGGAACGGAAAAGTCAGAATCGTCTATTGGCCTTTTAACACCAGATGTTACTATATATTTGGCCCATCTCAAGCTGAATTTTAATACTTCCCAAAACCAGAAATTTCACATTGCGTCACCTCCGTTCTTGAATAATGACCTACCAACTATCTAGCTCCGGCGTCTTCGTTCTGCCAAAAGCTCGGCTCAATGCCCAGCTCGTACATGCTCTGAATTAGGCAGCAAATATTATGGCAGAGAATCTTGCAGGGGACCTCGTTCGTCATCGCGGTATCGGTCTTGCCGCGCACATGATCGCGGAACTTCGCCTTGATCATGGAGAGCGTCGATTCGACGTTGAACCACTTGCGCGATAGTGTCCCAGGAACGCTTGGCGGTTGAAGGCGATGTAGTGAAACATCTTCTCCCAGAGTCCACCTGCTGCCCCGCTATGGATACTCTTAAACGCAATGTACGGGGTCGCTCCGTGCTCAGCAATGACGTTCGTATTGTTCACGCTGGCATACCCCTTATGCGCTGACACTTCCCGAATATCGAAGTGGGCTGCTGTGGTATGCACGAGGTCAGAGAGCAGCTTGGGTCAAGGTGTTTGCAGAGGTGGCGAGGGGGGGCAAGACGGCACGCCCGGCCATCACCGCGGCCCTCGAGTATGTGCGCACCAGGGATACCCTGGACGTCTGGCGCCTGGATCGGTTCAGCCGGTCGTTAGGGCAGCTCATGGCGTTGATGCAGACCTTACAGAGCCGGCAGATTCGGTTCCACAGTTTGGCCAAAGCGATCGATCCCGACACGCTGGCGGTGGCATTACAGCTCTATCACGCCCAGACCAGCTCGGTGCAGAGCATCTGTACCCGCCTCGGTATTGCTCGTCGGACGTTCTATCGCTAATAGCTACATGTGCAGTGAATGGGGCTTAGGAGTCATTGAGAAGGAAGCTGTTCCAGCTACTTTGCCGCTGGTGACAGCTTCGCTCATTCCGGGCCAACGAGGCAGATGTAGCCGTCAGGGGGTGCAGCTGCTCCTCAAAGATGGGGCTCCACCTCTCAATGAACACGTCCGACCGCAAGTGGCTCAATTTCCGGCGAATCGTTGCCATACCTCTTTCCCAGTGCCGACCATTTGGCGTCGTGGGCTGGCGTTGCCCCTGGTAATCATGAAAGCACTGGCAAGCGGGCATCGGGCAAGACCCGCAAGGACAATCGCACCCTGCGCACGGGCCTGACCCAAATCGCCCACGCCGCCGCCCGGACCAAGGGAACCTAGCTGTCCGCCTTGTACCAACGCTTGGCTACCCGTCGAGGGAAGAAACGGGCCATCATGTGTTCTTCTTTGCCGAGAAAAGTTTCTTCTCGGCAATGTCCTCAGGCACCCAGAGTTCTTACTTGAGGCTCCTTATCCGCCAAATAATCTGGAAAAAGCACCGCTGCTAATTTGGAAAGTTACAACCGGGACACGACCCTCGCGGTCGCTCTTCCGTATGGGCTGTCGCTACTTCGCCAATTCCGTTTCCACGATGCCGAAGATGGTTGAGTCGAGGAAGAGCTGACCGGTGCGCAGCAACCAACGCTCCAGGTCCCGCTGCGGATCGCTGTAGTATAGATCCTTGCCGGCTCGTAACACGTGGACCCTTCCCCGCTGAATACGGACAACGCTGGACTCGGTCGCGTTCGCTCTGCGTACGATGAAGCCGCGATATCCAAGATTCGTCGCAAACTCTGCAGGAGACGCAGCTGGCAAAAGAGCAAGCTTCTCCAGAAAGTGGGCGCTGTCTGCATCGGAGAGCGTCCATGCCGGGTTGGGATTCCCCGAGAAAATATCCAGTTCTACTTCAATCCTTGGTGCGATGGCTTCGTCTCCCTGGGATGTTGTGGATGTCTGCGGTGTTGGTGAAGACAACAGCAATGAAGGGCCGCATGACCATGCGATCAGCGCAAAGATCGGGATCAGCCAGGGCGATCGCATCTTAAATTTTCAGTAATAACAATAAGGTACTGCATTGATCTACGACCCAAGTGCTGGTTATGAGATCCCCCTCAGGCCACCGATCGACGTAGATTCCGGGGGATCATGATGCGATCCCCCCAGGGTGATCGGCTAAGATCGGGCTGTCCCCCGTACTCTGGGTGGCATCAAGCAAAAAAGGGTTAGGCCACAAATGCGGTGCTGTTGTTTTGATAGAAGTAGCCACAGAAGTCCGTGTAGTTGCCACGGCAGATGTTGTTCGGGGCATAGCCTTGCCCGTTCTGCTGATAGATGGCGTGTCCGCAATCGTCCGTGTACTGGGCCGGTGTGCCCCCCGGCTTGTGACCCCACCACCAGTTTGGCCCACCCGTCACCAGCCTGTAGAAGTGGTAGTCCACGTTGGGCCAAATGACCATGACTATGGTCAGTCCATTCGGCTGGCACCCATCCTTCCAGCCGTCGGCATACAGGCCTGCGGTGCATCCACCGCACGTAATGGACGTCGCCGGATGGCCGCCGCGCTGGCCCGGACGAGCATATCGGATGTCTCTCGGTGATTGCTCGCAAAGCAGTAGCAGTTGTTGCGGCTCACGTGGGCAGGGTCGGTGAAGAAGGCTGCATTGGCAGAAAAGTAGGTGGAACCGCACGCCCACCAAGTCGCTCCCAGGGCGCTGACCTCACCGGCGGCTGGTCCTCCGCCGGGAGAATGGGGGTCGTCGCCGGTGATGGTTGGGAAGTCGCCCTCTTCGATGGTGGGGATCGTAAACGAGCCGGGATCAGCTACAGCCGAAGATTCTACGAGGGCCACGCCGCCGGCAACGACTTCACGGAGTTCGTCTGTGACATGGCTCTACTTGTGTGGCCTCTCAGAAGTCTGGAGAAGTTACTCAGCGGCGGATGCCCTTGACGTTGTTTTGTGCCCAACACGGAACTCGTCCAGGAGGGGGCTCCCAAGGGACACGGCCTTGCTCCAGACCCCTTCGTCCGTCTTGATCGGGCGGACGATGAAGCCTCGATAGCCAAGGCTAAACTGCTCGTCCGTAGCATATGCTGGGGACACCTGGGAAGGTTCCGCCGTCAGCCTGTCATACAGTTCCCTTTCTTCCCGCTCAGGTAACTACTCAGCCTAGCCCATCATCGTTGGGATGAACGCGAACGTGACTGAAGGTTTGGAGAAGGAATGAAGGGGGTGCGGCCAACAGCGTCCCGGATGGCGGCAAAGACGTGCTTGGAATGCTGACGCGCAGTGGAGATGTCACCGCGGATGCGACCGAAGCGCGCGGCACCCTCAAGCGTTCGGAAGCAGCCCGATACCGTCTGTGTGACTTTCACCATGCGCACATCCCGTGCCGCTTGGTTGTTGTCAAACGGCCCGCGCAAGTCGTCCATGAACGCGACGACCTGCGCTTTGAAGTCGCGAAGCCGGAGCCGCAGGTGACGCGGCGGCGTTTGTTGGCGGCGGCCTCTTGTGCGGCCCTCCGCCGCGGTGCCGGGCCGCGCTGGCAGGGGGGTGGCGTCAACTCCCTCTGGGACCCTCTCAGCGTCGCGCCGTGCAACGGCGGCCAGCCACTCCGGCGGCCAGCTGGTGGCCTGCGGGAGCGTGTCCGCCAGCGCGGCTTTGATCTCACACAGCAGTTCCGACATGTCGTTGGCCCAGGGTGGCTGATACGGGGGGTCGAGGCATTGACGCGCGCGCAGGTGGTGGGCCTTACAGAGCCCCGGACGACAAGCTGCATAGTTGAAGTACGATGGCCAATGGTCAGGCACGGCTGTCCCGGTGCATGCGCCCAGCATCCCTGCCTCATCCATCGCCTCGTGGCCGCGCTTGGCCTGCCCTGTCGACTGCGTCAGCCGATCGGTGCAGGCCACATGCCGCCCATGGCGTTGCCCTGGCACCCGAAGCCCTGACTCATCCACCGGCACTACCTCACCGTCACGCAACCGCTCTTTCACCGCCACTCGTGAGCGCTCAAGGCACCCGGATACGTCCTCGGCCGCCTTCAACACCGTCGCTTCACTGATCGGCTGATGCACCAAGTCTGCAAAAATCTGCGTGGTACGCTCCACCGGTAGGTGATGTGGGTTGGTGCAGGACACCGCCCAGGTCTGGACTTCTCGGCCGTAGTGCACGGCCTGCGTCACACCAGTGGGAAAGACCCCTGTGGGCGTCCTGCCACCGTGTGGACAGATCTTGAGGTCGGCGCGATGGGCCGTGACGACCAGCTGCAGCGCCGGAATATCGCACACCTGACGCGCTTCATCCCCCATCGCCACGGTAGCCGACCAGGTCGCCGGACAAGGCGCACAGGTGTCCGCTGTCTGCGTCTCGGTGCGATCAGGATGCTCCGAGGCGGTCAGGGTATGGCCTGCATGGCCCGGCTGCCCGCCGTTGGGCTTGGCGCCGGACTGCCATACGCTTTGGGTCCGTTTCGGCTGCGTCTAGCCGTCACTTGAGGGTGGTTGACTGCGGGTGCGGCTGTCCTGGGCCACCCGAGCTTGTACCGCCTGCAGCGCTGCACCTGGTTGGGCCCATGGCCGGGCAAGCTCTTCCACCTGGCCAGCGACCTCATGGCACACGTGCCGCACCGCCGCCTCGCCCTTTTCCAAGGCAAGATGGATGGCTTCATCTGTAGGCATGCGAAAGTTCATGAGACAAAGCTTAAACCGACCTGCCCCTGTTTCGCAACTATTTGGGAAGCTGAGTAGGTACAACGTTTCATAATAACAATACCTTCGCCAAAAATGGCGATGAGAGAGGATGGCCGAGCACCATGTAGAAATGGAGATGAGTCGAGCGGCAGCCCCGTGTAGAATATGGATTCCCCAACCCAACGCTACACGAGGAGCCACCGCCCATGCCGGATATGATCGCCGTTTTAGCTTGTTTAAGCCAGGGTCTCGATCCTACCACACGGCGCCAACGCCGTCGGATCACGGAAGCGCTGCTGTCGATGACCGGACGCGTGACGATGCGGGGCATGGCACGCTGGGCTGGCCCAGGTGGGAGTGACCGGACGGTACAGCGATGTTGCCAGACCAGTCTCAGTTGGGGCAGGCGGCAATGGATGGTGATTCGTCACCATCTGTTGGATCAAGACGAGGTGCTCGTGATGGCCGGTGACGACGTGGTCGTGACGAACGCGGGCCAGCAGACCCATGGCTGAGGCCGGTTGTTTTCCTCCCTGTCTGGGAAACAAGTCCCCGGCCTGGGGTGTCTGAGTGTATCCTTGCTGAGTGTCAAACGCCGCACCTCGTACCCGGTCATGATGGAACAACTGGCGCCGCCGCCTCCCGAGACCCCTCAAGAGGGCGCCAAGCCAAAGTCCGAGGGGAAACGGGGGCGCCCCCCAGGGAGCAAAAATCAGCCTCGGCGCGAGGTGGTGTGGAGTCCCTCTCGGCGTTTTGTCCAAGAGACGATCAAGCGCGTACTGGAGGTGGTCGGCGATCGCTTACAGGGGATCTCCTTTGTCTGTGATGGGGCCTTTGGCCATCACGATGCCCTGCAAAGGGTCCGACAAGTCGGTTGACATGTGATTGCCAAACGGCGTTATGATGCTGCGCTCTATTGCCCCTATGATGGCCCGTATGCAGGACGTGGGAAGCGTAAACAGGATGGGAGAAAGCTCGATGATCACCATATTGATGCGAAGCATCTGAAAGCATCTTCTGTTGAAAAAGATATCGAGACGAAGATCTAGCAGATGGCATTATGGCATAAGACATTTGCCGATTTACTCAATGTTGTGGTGATGGTGAAAATCAATCTCACAACACAAGCGGTGGCTCATATTGTCTTAGTCAGTAGCGCTTTGGAGCTTTCGTATGATCACCTGATTGACGATGATCGTTTGCGTTTCCAGTTGGAGTTCAATGTTCGTGATGCCAAACAATATGGGGGCTTGGAAGATTTCATGACCGTCAAACAGACACCAGGTTACAACCGTGCCAATCTCGCCATGTTCATGGTGAATGTCTCCCACGCCGTGATACGTCCCATGCGAATGCAGTGGCCGGAGGGCCGTGTGAACGACCTGAAAGCCTGGTTCCGGAGCCGGAAGTATGTGGTAGAAACCTTCCAATGGCTTCCGGAACTGCCGGAGCCTATTTTTATTGAGCAGGCGATTGCACAGGTGGCAGCACTAGGGCGGGTTAACCAGGTCGTCAACCTCATCTAATTGGCCGAGGTATTGGAAATGCCAGAGCTAATTTTTATTGAGCAGGCGATTGCCCGGGTGGCTCAATTAGGGCGGGTTAACTATGCAGTCAACCCCGTCTAATTGGCGAAGGTATTGGTCTATGAGGAGCTTTGTAACGACGGCACCATTGATGCCATACCTGCTTAAATTCTGTCCGCAGTATTGATGATGAGCTGTACTACGTAACTACGTTGATCTCTCAACCCAACTCATCACAGGCTAGCCACATTTCCCAAAGGGGAAGAACTCTAAAAAGTCAGCAAAACGCCACCAGTTAGCAGTTTGCAAACCAGACAGCGTTCTTTCTGTTTCATCGAAGCAACTATATCATATTTCATTCAATGAGTTATGGATATGGCATATAAATTGCTCAATATATAAGTGACGTTCAAAAAAGTAACTACTACAGAGGAGGGGGTTGTATGATTAGCAAGATCCGACACAGTATAGGATGTAATGAAGGTTTCACCCTGATCGAGTTAATGATCGTCGTGGCGATTATCGGCATTTTGGCCGCCGTCGCGGTACCAAATTTCATTAGCTACCGGGATCGGTCACGGGTTGCCGCACTTATCGCAACCGGCAACAGCGCGCGCGGCGCCCTCGCGTCGCTCGCGGCCGATGATCCGAATAGCCTCTATCCCACAAGTCTTACTGTAACGAGTCTAAACTCCGGGGGAGCACAGATCCCTGCCTCGGGTTACGCGCTCGTTTACCACCAAACCGGTACCCCCGCAGGCTCGACCTATGACTTGCTGATGACCCACACTGCGACGAGTAATCAGGTCTGTATTACACCAGAGTTAACGAAAAAAACCACTGGTAGTGTCTGCCCCTAATGCCCGCAGACTCTCGCGAACCATGAAGCTAGACCACTTCATCTTCTTAGTGTCCCACGCCAAGATGTCAATTCTCGTCCTGGCGTGAATTCATCAACCCAACAGAGGCAGCAGCGGTGATACTGTTGCCTCTGTCAGTAACTCAGCCGACAGCATATCAGAGTAGTCCAAGAGACTCATACGGATGGGGAACGCATGTTTAGGAATTCTGATCACCATACACACCATCAAGCAGGGTTTACTCTCATCGAGTTGATGATTGTAGTGGCAATAATTGGGATTCTTGCGGCAGTTGCCGTCCCAAATTTTATCTCCTATCGAGATCGGGCACGAGTTGTCGCGGCACTAGCTAGTGGTGCACGAGCGGCACTCGCAGCAGCCGCGGCTGACCATATCGACAGCCTCTACCCGAATGATACCGAGATACAGAAGGCATCTGATCTAAACCAGTATGGCGCCAATCTTCAGGATCATATGTATAACACGTTCCTCTACAGGCAACTAAATAACAGGCAATCATATCAGATAGATATTGTGACGTTAGATGGTAAGGAAGTCTGCATAAGACCTGATGGAGCAGAACGAAATAAATGTTTCTAATAACAAATGCATCCTACACATAATATTTCTTATCTTTCGCTATTTTCCTCTATATTCTCACGAATTACCAAATAAGCATTTCTACCTGTTAATATCTATATATGAGATTCAAAGTTCTCCACGATCCTCGTCTATTTCATATCTTATCTTTTCTTCGATAAATAATTCCGAGTTTTATTCCATAGGTTTGTCTTGAAACATGATGTAGTTTTCGAACTTTCAGACGGAAAGTCTTTTATGGATCAATTTTGGCGTTCAGCGCAAGATGTACGTATATTGAGATCGACGAGGGAGATCCGATGTTATTCTCACGTTGGCGTGTACACATGTATAAAGAATGTCTCTGGACATATATATTTTTTCCCTTCATCTTTCTTATATACATGGCTACTCCTAACCTCTTGGTATGGGGAGATACCATTGCAAGCCGCTATCTACCTATTAGTCTTATTCGCGAAGCGAATTTTGATCTTAACGAATTCGATTTTCCCTATGACAAAGAAATTCCATATTTCCTTCAATATCGCAATGGTCGACTCATATCATCCTATCCCGTTGGGGCAGTCCTAACTGCTCTCCCTTTCTATTTAGTACCTGTACTGTTAGGAATCAGCCATCAATCGTCTTGGATACCCCTGCTAGAAAAGCTGTCTGCGGCATCCATTGCCGTTTTCTCTGCGCTCTTTCTCTATCTCATGTTGAGGCATCTAGCAACAGCAAAAAATAGCCTAATCGTCACTTCTATCTATGCCCTCTGTACGAGTACATTTAGTATCAGCAGTCAAGCTCTTTGGCAGCATGGACCAAGTCAATTTCTTCTAACAGTTGGTCTCTATTTTTTAATCCGCGGTTTGCATGAGGAACGTTTCATATCCTGGTCAGGCTTTCCACTTAGTGCCGCAGTGATATGCCGGCCGACAGATGTATTGATGGTATTACCAATTTTAATATATCTCTTATGCCATAGACGAAAATTTATTCTACTCTGGATTATCTATGCCTTACCGCCTGTAATTTTTGTCATTACATACAACTATCGTTACTTTGGGTCAGTATTTGAATCTGGGTACGGGTTCCAGGTGCTTCACCCTTCGTCGAGCTATTGGAGTACACCTTTCTTGTATGGATTATTAGGAGTACTTATAAGTCCGAGTAAAGGACTAATCTTATATTCTCCTGTTCTACTATTTGCCTTTTGGGGTATGGCCTATGTATGGAAGATAAATTGTGAACCATTAATCAAGTACTTAAGCCTCGGACCACTTTTAGTGTTGATACTATACAGCAAGTGGCATTTTTGGTGGGGTGGCGAAACATATGGTCCTCGTTTAGTCGCAGATATTACTCCCATACTTTGCTTATATATCTATGTCATTTTTAAGATAATTGATCAGAGCTATATACATAAGTTAATATTCATAATCATGATAATGATGTCGTTTCTTATACATACGATTGGGGCTTTTGGTTTTGATTCAAGTTGGTATAAAAAAACGGATATATCCGTCGATGATAATCGCTTATGGTCATTTAGCGATAGTCCGCTTGTCCACTATGGACGACAACTTATTTTTAAAAACCTATCGATTCTGCGAACGGGGTTTTCAGGACTCCCGACATCTCCTCAGGCACCGAAATTGTTGGCAGCAGCTATTACGCATCAAGAGATTCCAATGCAGCATGCAGTAGGGGAGTCGCTTAAATTACATGTCGTCGTTACTAATACGGGCTCAGCTATTTGGCTATTCCAGACTAACAATAGTCAGTACGGTGTGAGGTTAGGTTGGAGATGGATCGACAGAATAGGTAAAGATGACTTTACAGAAGGACGTGCACCCATACGCCAAGACATTTTCCCGGGAGAGCGGGAAGAATTCAGTATACAAATCTGGCCCCCTTCCAAGGAGGGGAAATATATACTAGAGTTAGGTATGGTAAGTGAGCCAGAAGCGTGGTTCGATGTACAACGATTTTTGGTCGAGATTCAAGGCACATGTGATTTTGAAGACACTATAAATAATCCGTTAAAGTTTATACATGAGCGCCCAAACATTGCGATCACCGCCGATCGGCCTTCGTACTCAGAGGGAGAAATCGCCATGGTCCGTTTGAGTATTGTCAATGGCGCCATCCCACGAAACCTAAAACTTTCTGTCTTTCTTCGATACCCAGACGGCCACATGCGCTCCCTAAGCTCTTCTACTGAGATGCTTTCAAATCCAGCATGTAGCCAATGGATGCGTACAGGGGCAATTCACATCCTATCGAGTGAATTTAGGATCGATTGGCAATTGGGTTTTCAACTGAGGAGTATTCCAGATGGCTTATATATTTTATATGCCATGATGACTGATCTTCGGAGTGCCGAGGTCATTTCAAAGTCTTCCTTTACATTTTATCTCAAACCGACAGAAATCTTAGAAAACCGAGACGAGCTTGAAAAAGTGTCCAAGAAACCAGATCTGTAGATGAAAATTGATTTATCGTTAGTGCTTATTTATAACTGACATGGAGCGGGTGCAAAACGAGAAAAATACCTTTACCCTCCGCTGAGTGCTCTGCCCGACAACTCCACGCGATTCAGGGGAGGTGCACGGATGGAATCGATCCACGTTGACCGCTTGGATCACCTAGGGAAACTGGCCTCCGTCATCAAAGACGTCGGTCTCATGAGTATGGTTGATGCCCGTCTGGTACCCGATGCGCAAGAGGAGATCACCGCAGGCGAGGCTATAGCAGGGATGATCCTTCATGGCTTGGGGTTTGCTAACCGGCCCATGTCCCTGACCTCCCAGTTTTACGCCAATACAACCCTGGACTTGTTGGTTCATGAGGGCGTTCGTGCGGAGATGTTCAACCGGTTCAAGGTCGGTCGCACGCTCGATGAGGTCCACGCGTATGGCTTTGATCTGCTGTTTAATGAACTGGCCGTTGCCGTCTGCGCCCAGGAAGGCATCGACTTACGCTTCAACCATCTCCACACCACGAGCTTTTCCCTCACTGGCGAGTATGTGCCCGAGGCCGATGAGCACGCCATAACCATCACCCACGGTTACTCCAAAGACCACCGACCCGATGTGACACAGGCGGTTTTGGAACTGATAGTGTCCCAAGACGGCGGCGTCCCCTTTGTAAGCAAAAGTTGGGATGGCCATACGTCGGATACCCCTGTTTTCCAGGAGCGTGCCGCCGCTTTGATCGCAACCTTTCAGCGTTCGCTCGCACCGCGGTATCTGGTGGCAGACGCCAAACTGTACCATCAGGATCATGCGGCTCACCTCAGCCAGCTCGGCTTTATTACCCGCATTCCCCATACACTCAAGGTGTTCTCGCCAGTGATGACCCAAGCGCTCCAGTGGGACATGTGGCAATGGCTCGATGAGACGACCCGCTATCAGCATCTTGAGTTATGCTACTATAGGATGGCCCAAAGGTGGCTAGTCGTGTCTTCTCAGGCCGCGTTGGCCGCGCTTGCGAAACCATGGCCATATCACCACGTAGAGTCCTACCACCTCATCGAACACCCACACGACGCCCGCCGGCCGACGTCCACCACCCCGATGACGTTGATTGACTGGCAGATTCACGTCCAGGTTCGGCCCGATCAAGAGCAGATTGAGCACCGCACGCAACACAATTCCTGCTTTGTGCTAAATCGAACCACACGACATTGGTACACGCCTATTGCTGAAACCCGGATCTGATCGGCCCTCCGGCGGGCCTCACTGTACCAATCTCTTGTGGACTGAATTAGGGAGCAATATTGAGGCGAGTCAACTGAGCGATCCGGAGGTGATTCGGGCATACAAGAGCCCGGCCCAGGCCGAGGGAGGCTTCCGGTTTCTCAAGGACCCGCTGTTCGTTGTCTCGTCGTTGTTTCTGAAAAAACCTTGCCGTATTCAAGGGCTGGTGATGGTGATGGCGTTAGCCTTACTGGTCTATTCTGTGACGCAACGTCGATTGCGCCAGCAATGAGCGCGTCAACACGGGACGCCACCAAACCAGATCAACCAACCGACGGAGCGGCCGACCTTGCGTTGAATCTTCCATCGGCTCGAAGGGATTCATCGCGTTGGCGTGACCGTGGAAGGTAAGGTCCACGACCTAATTGAGACGTGGTCATCAATAAAACAGCCGAGCCAGGCCTGGCCAAAGCACGACTGACCCCGTAGTATTTCTGTTATCAGACATCGACACCATGGAGATACAGAGAGGCGACGACAAACGAGCCTACTTGTCAGCCTGGTTATCCTTGTGGATCGGCTCCCCTGGCCATCCGTCCCAGCCAAACGTCCACGAGGACGACCCAACACGTATTCCGACCGGCTCATCCTGAAGGTGCTGGTCATCATGATCATTCGCCGCCTCTATACGCCTTACGCCTTGCTGACGTTTCTTGACCAGGAGGACCCTGTGGCTCAGCAAGTGCGGCCACTTTTGTAGGAGCACGGGCGGGTTCCGACCCGCCGCACTTGGGAGCGCCGGCTCGCGGCATTCCCCCAGCACTTGCCGGGTTTGATCGGCTGCTTCGGGCGGCATCTGGTGGCAGTGCGCACACCTTGGGCCCACCACGGACGCGCCGTGGCGGTGGACAGCACGCCATTGAAAACGTGTGGCGGGGTCTGGCACAAAAAGCACAAGGACAAAGGCGAGATGCCTCATACCTCGATTGATACGGAAGCGGGGTGGTCGAAGTCTGGGTGGCACGGCTGGTGGTATGGCTGGAAACTGCATCTGGCCGTGGTGCTCGGGTCGGTCTGATCCCCCTGGCCGCAGAGCTGACGGCAGCCAATACTGCGGATAATACGATTGCGCCCCGGCTGTTGGCTCCCCTGCCCGCTGAAGTGCGCTATGTCCTGGGGGACACCCCCTATAATGCTCCAGAGGTACGAGTCCTGTGCGAGCAGACCGATCGGGCGTTGGTGGCAACCCAGCGCGGGGCCTACCCGCATCATGATGATGGAGTGGACGTCCGGCGTATCTTCCATAAGCTCCGCTCCCAGGCCATTGAACCGTTCAATGGTTTGTTCAAAAACGTCTTTGAGTGGCGCACCCAGATGCCCGTGAAAGGTTTGCAGCGCTCACAGCTGCTGGCGGTGGGGGCGATGGTCATTTATCAGCTGGTGTTGCGTTATCAACACGAGCACAATCTCCCCCTTGGCAAGGGGATCAAGCCCCTCTTGAGGGCAGCATGATTTATGACCACGTCTCACCTAATTGAAGGCCTCAACGAGATACCCATCAAAATCCTTCGCTTGTTTGGGGAAGAAGTTTGTCAACTTAATCAAATTTCCCCCGCTTAGGGGTTGCGCAATGTCGCGTCTAAGAGTTTAAATATCTTAAAATGTTCATAAATTTTATTATATTAAAAAATGCGTGAATACCTTCCTTCTACAAAAGTTTATCGGAATGTTTTAGATACCATAGGAAGCTTAATGAGCTATCAGAAGTTTGAATATCATAGGAGAATAGCGCTACTACTTATTTTCGCTTTTGGTTTGTTATTTCGTGTCATGTATTTCCAAACTCTTGCTAATACGGCCTTTCTTAAGCTCCCCCTTATTTACACACAGTCAGATATGTATACCTTTTGGGAATGGGCACAAAAGATCCTAGAGGGTGACTTACTCGGAAGAGATACATATCATTATCACTATAAATGGATGGGAGACCTCGCTTCGCAGGAAACTTGGTATCGCTGGTGGGGAGGCAAGGAGATATTTCAGCAAGCCCCCCTCTACCCCTACTGGGTGGCCGGCATTCTGGTCTTATCGAACATCTCAATTGAATTTGTAATCTTCTTCCAGCTTGTACTCGGGTCGCTGCATTCAATAGTCATGTATTATCTCGCACGTCGCGTTTTTAAGGAAAATGTTGGCATGGTTGCAGCTGCATTTACGGCGATTTATGGTCCGTTTATCTTTAGTCAAGGGGTATTATTGCGTGATTGGATTCCGCCGATGCTAGAACCATTAGCTCTTCTGGCACTTCTGAAGGCGCAGTCGCATAGAAAGGCTTATCACTGGTGTCTAGCAGGTGCGATGCTGGGTTTAGCTGTTTTGACTAAAGAGACCATCTTGCTATTTCTCCCCTTCGCTTTCACATGGATACTTGTGGCCAATCGAAAAACTACCGACCAAGCATGCTCTTCCGTAGGACTTGTTGCCCTTGGCCTGCTATTGACGCTGTCTCCTCTTTTTGTACGGAATGCTCTGGTTGGTGCGCCCCTTTTCTCCATCTCGAACCGGACTGCCGAGGCGCTTATCGCAGGAAACGCCGCGGATGGTCTTCCGCTTGGCCTCTTCCATCCTCCGTCAATGAAGGTCATCCTGGAACGGTCTGAGGGGCGAACGTTCGCTGTCATTGGGGAAACCTTCAAGACGTACGCCGATAATCCTTATCGCTTTGTTGAGCTTCAACTCCTCAAACTCCGAGGAATTGCAGATCCTTTCGAGATCCCAAACAACTTGAATTTCATGTATGGTTTGGAAATCTCCCCTATTCTCCGCCTTACGTTACGTTATAGCATGATAGCCCCTCTAGCTGTGGTAGGATTCCTTTGTTCGCTGAAGATATGGAGGCAGCATCTCCTTATTGGGCTCTATGGGCTAGCGACTTTGGGAAGTCTTATGTCCACTATCATCCTAGGGAGGTATCGACTGGTTCTTGTGTCATTTTTGATCGTTTATGCGGCTGTGGGGGTCTCCACCATCATCGACAAGCTTCGTCGCAAACAAATGTTCAGGGCGATGGCTGTAGTAGCTCTGACTCTTGGCATCGTGGGGATCCAGAACCGGTTATTGCCGATTCCTTTTCTTCGGATGATGCCAGAATTTTCCATTGACGCTCCAACATATTTTCTCTCAGCACATATCTATGCAGCAGATGGCAGGTTTGATCGTGCGTTAGAGGAATTACGGCGTCTCCGACATCAAGGGCAGCAATATCCTAACGTTCCTGAACAACTGCGGAGCATTTCTCTCTACGAAGGAGACTTTCGGGCAGCTTGGGCTATGCAATTATTGGATGAGGGTCGACCAGAACCTGCGCGAGAGCAGCTAGGGCTCGCAGAAGCCACTTACGCCGATCATTTCCACCTCAGCAGGCCACATTACAACCTGGGGCTTCTATATTTAAGGTTCTCCGAACTCTCAAAGACTCAGGCGCTTTTCGAACGCTTTCTGGAGGTTGAATCAGAAGGGACGAGGGCAGATAGTGTAAGGCAACTTCTCTCTGGACTTAAACGTCCCAACGCATCGGACCCCTTATCTGGGACTGTGGAGCAAAAAGGGAGCGGTCATGATTGAGATTATCGTCTTTGCCTTTGGCCTGATTATTGGAAGTTTTTGTAATGTCGTCATCTATCGGCTTCCCCTAGGAAAATCAATCGTAACGCCAGCCTCGCAGTGTCGATTCTGCCGCAGTTACATTCGTCCGTGGGATAATATCCCTCTGCTAAGTTATTTTTTGCTTAGGGGGCGGTGTCGGTTTTGTCAAGAGCCCATCTCCATGCGTTATCCTGCAGTAGAATGCATTTCCGGCACACTATTTGTGTTGCTTTATCTTAAGTTCGAGCTCACTATGACCTTCATCGTATATGCACTTCTGACGTCAGCTCTTTTGGTCATTGCTTTGATCGATCTCGACCATAAAATCATCCCTAACACCATCACTTTACCTGGTATGGCGGTGGGGCTTGGCTTGAGTTTAGTGGCTTTACCAATCACACCTCTAGCGTCGCTGTATGGTCTTATAATCGGCGGCGCGATTTTCTATCTGATGGCATTTATCTCAAAAGGTGGAATGGGAGGCGGCGACATTAAACTGATCGCCATGATTGGAGCATTCTTGGGATTGCAGGGTGGGCTCTTTACGATCTTTACTAGTGCACTGTTAGGTTCTGTAGTAGGACTAACGCTAATGTTGCTCCGGAAAAAGGGGCGAAAAGATCGTATACCTTTTGGCCCATTTCTTTCCTGCGGGGCAATCATTTTCATGCTCTCTGGGGATTACCTTATAGAAAGGTACCTCAATCTGTTCTCTTAATGCAAAGAATCGCTGAAATTTTCTACCTTCCCACACGGTGGTTAGCCAATACTCCTATGTGATGTGAAATCACGTAGTAACTACTGATTATGTCGATTCTTTTCTCACACAACAAGATTCGTTAGATATTAATACAGCTGTTGATGTCCCTCTTCCTCCACGCATTTGCGTCATAGACCCACTTAAACGATAAAATAAACTACGAATCTATCCCACTATTAATCGGTGAACCGATATATGGATGCTCGCGATGGCCAGAAACGCTTCGAACCATGCCGCCATACGCTCCCCCCGGACCATCCGGCGGCGATACGTCTTCTGGAACCACGCAAACGTACGCTCGGCTTGGAACCGGGGCACCGTTTGTTTAATGGGTCTGCCTCGGGTGTTCGTTGGTCTTCCAGACGCGCGTGGGGTCTGCGCCCGCATGCCACGCTGCCGGAGCCGCCGCCGCAGGGCTTTCGCATCCTCTCCTGTGTCGGTGGCAAGGACGTTGAGACGTGTGCGGGGGCGGCCGCGGGGGCCCGTCCGCACCTTGACCGCATCGCGCCGCGGCATCACCTGGGCGCGCTCATCCCCATGGGCCGGCGTGGTGCGATGCGCCAAGGGCCTGCCATCGCCCGCCGTGAGACTATGGATGAGGCCCCCCTGGCCTGGTGCCGCCACGGGCGACGCCCTCACCCCCACCCTTCCCAGCTTACAAGGGGAGGTTTTTTGAAAATCAGGTGATGTGACTTCCCTCCTACGGCATACTGTGGGGTGTGCAAGGACCCACTACCGTACGGAGGGAAGCCATGTTTTGCCAGGCCGGATTCGACCAATGGCGGACCACTATCATGCAGCATCTGCCCCATTTGAGCAAGCCCCAGGCCACCGTGTTGGCCCTGTGGAGCTTCGGCATGGTGCTGGCCCGCTCGTGTGCCTTGACGGCGGTCAGTCACTTCTTGGCCAAGGGGATGAAACGCCAGGAGCAGACCGTGCGGCAGCAGCTACGCGAATGGTACTACGATGTCCCACGTAAGCGCGGCACGAAACGGCAAGCCTTGCCTGTCGAGACCTGTTTCCCCGTCTTGCTGAGCTGGGTGGTGAGTTGGTGGCACGGCACACAACTGGCCCTGGCCCTGGATGCCACGGCGTTGGGGACGCGGTTTGTCGTCTTGGCGATCAGTGTGGTCTATCGCGGGTGTGCCATTCCAGTCGCCTGGGTGGTGCTGCCGGCCAATACCAAACATGCCTGGCGGCGCGAATGGCTGCGGCTGTTGCGGCAGCTGCGGCCAGCCATCCCACGCGGTTGGCAGGTGATCGTGTTGACGGATCGGGGCTTGTATGCCCCATGGCTGTTTTGGCGGATTGTGCGCTTGGGCTGGCACCCGTTTTTGCGCATCAACACGGGCGGTACCTTTCGGCCCGCCGGGGCACCGTGCTTTCGCCCCTTGAAAAGCTTTGTGCCGACGCCAGGCACGCGCTGGCGGGGCCGGGGCACGGCCTTTCAGAAAGCGGGCCGGCAGGTGGAGTGCACCCTGTTGGCCTTGTGGGAGGACGGCTATAAGGACCCGTGGTTGATCCTGACTGATCTGCCTCCTGAGGCCAGTGATGCGGCCTGGTATGGGCTGCGCGCCTGGATTGAACAGGGCTTTAAAATCACCAAGCGTGCCGGGTGGCAGTGGCACCGCACGCGCATGACTGATCCGGAGCGGGCGGCACGGCTGTGGTTGGCCGTCGCCGTCGCGACGTTGTGGTTGCTCAGTGTGGGTGGCGAAGCGGACGAGACGATTCCCGCCAGCACGCTGCTGGACGTCACGGCGCTGTGCCCGGGGCGTCCACGGACACGCCGGGCGACCCGGCTGCGGCTGGTGAGCGTGTTTCGCCAGGGCTGGGTGGCCCTGTTGGTCGCCTTGCTGCGCCAGGAGCCGTTGCCGGAGGGCCGCTTTGTCCCGGAACCCTGGCCAGCGGTGCCTCCGTGGGAAGAAGTGACCTGCGAGCCACAGCTGGCCCTGCCGGAGGCCGCATGAGAGGCCAAGAGAGAGCCGAGGGTGGTATCTGGAGCAAAAACGATGCATATCAATGCCTTATGAAAAACCTCCCCTTGTAAGCACCCTTCCCAGGGGGAACAAGCGCCATCCACGGCGCCAGACGCCCCATGAATCATCCCGCGTGCCTCGGCCAGCCCCAGCACCCGCGCCGGCATCGTCGCCAAGGTGCCGTCCGCCTGCCAGCGCTGCACCCATCGATGGGCCGCACTTGTTGAAGCCCAGCGAGGTCCCCGCGGCGTATCGCACCTGCGACAGCCTGTGATCAAGAGGTACCACCACGTATTGACGACCTTGCGACACGGCGTATGCGGCATCCCCCGCCCTCGCTTGGTGGGCTCTGGGGGCATGAGGTCGACACATAAGCGCCACTCCAGCTCCCTCAAGCCCGCGAATCGGCCTACCATACGGTCCTCCTTTCGTGCTGGAAGACAGGATAGCAAGAATGGCATATTAGTGGGATAGATTCAGATGTGTATCGTCTTGTTTTTGTCAATTGAGATGGGGAGCAGATGATCATCGAAAATGGGTCCACCTTGCCCACAGGGATGAGATGATCGTGGGATCACCTCCGTAGTTTAGTCCGTCGCCTATCGTCGTCGGGGCTGTGGCCGGGGGGGCTTTCTGGGTAGGTTTTTAAGAAGGTATAAATGAGACTGTAGCATCGTTACAGAGTTTTTCTAGCGTTGACAGCGGGCATTGGTCGATGTATCTAGGTGAACAGCGCATTCACGGGAGGACATCGCCATGCCCGAACCCGGTGAATACCGTGCCGACGTGCCAGAGGGTATCACACGTGTCGAAGACCTGCCCAAGGCCAAAGTTCGCCCGTGCAGCCGCAACTCCAAAGGGCGCAAGTGCCCTCGTTGCGGCACAAGAGCCTCTCGACTGCGGCGTGTCGAACGTCTCCTACACGACCTCGGTGACCTGGTGTCCGGGCACCCCCACGATATGCACATCACCTATGCTCAGCATCACTGTTGCCGCTGCGGCCATTATTGCAACGCCAATACGTCTGACTTGGCCCTTCCCGGGAGCCATGACACGCACCGAGTCGTGACCGTCGCCGTACGCTGAGTCGTGGAGGATGGGTTGCCATATCGGGCCGCCTCGTGGCACCTGTGGCGTGACCACCGGGTCTGCGTCCCCTACGCCACCCTGGAAAATTGGGTGGCGGCCCGTGGGAAAAAAAGCGGCCAAGCGGACGGCGGAGGACGACCGCACGTGGGCCCTCGCTGACTTCTCCGGGTACCTCGCTGCCGACGAACTCGACGATGGGCCCTTCGGTGGACGGTCTATGGTCGCTAACCGCCGGTTCACACGGCTCGTCTAGGAAGGCCTCGACCACAACCCTCCCCACGAAGACATCCGGCGCTGTGTCGGGCGCTTGAAGGCGGCCCTCGACGCCCGCCACCTGACCGTCTTGGGGATCACCACCGATGCCGCGCCACTCGATCCCGGACCGATGGCCGAGATCTTTGGCCACGTCCCCCACCAGATCGGCGCCTTCCACACCGTGGCCGAGATCACGAAGGCCGTGCTCAAGGCTGTCGCCAGGGTGCGTCAGACGCTCACGGCGCCTTTACCCAAGCTCCCGCGCGGCCGGCCGGCGTCGAAGGCCGCGACGCACAAGGCCCACGCGAAACCTGCGCTGCGGCCGCACGTCGCCGACCTCTTCGACCACCGCTTCCTTTGCGTCCAGCCCTTCCTGACCCCTGCCGCGCGGCCGACCCTTGCGCGGCTCAGTCACGGACATCAGGAGCGGCATGCGCTGCGGGAGATTCTGGACGAAGTCTATCGTCGCTTTGACCGCCGCTGTCGGAGCGCGACAGCCTTGCAGACGCTCGCCAAGCTGCGCCGACGAGTCCGCCGCTTCACGAAGGTCGGGAAGACCCTCCAGAACCTCTGCAGTCCCAACTGGGAAAAGGCCCTCACGTTCCTTGACGATCAGCGCCTGCCGTCGACCGCCAACGCTGGGGAACGCGGCAACCGCCGTCACCGCAAGAGGCAGAAAACCGTCTCCCGCGTGCGCACGCAAGCACACATCAGTCACCGCATCGCCCTCGACATGCGGCGCGATGCCCAGGCCGAAGGGCGCCACCAGACGACACGTATGCTCCATCGGGCCGGGGTGGATTAGGCATCATTCTGTAACGATGCTACAGTCTCGTATAAATTAACAATACTGCGGACAGAATTTAAGCAGCCACGTCATCAATGGTGCCGTCATGGCAAAGTTCCTCATAGACGGCGCTGTATTTTTCTCATCTGCCCTCAGTACTCGTCAGTCATAAATTCACACACGTCAGCCATGAGGGTCTCGTTCGCGAGAGGGTCAGGAGCAAAAACCTCAGCGTTGACGACCTTGAGCAGTTCTTGCTCGGGGTCGTTCGGCGCACCAGGAGCGTGCGGTCATACTCCGGTTGCCATTAACGGCAATGTCACCAAGGACGCGACATTACGGAAATGCCGTCGCAGCTCCTGAGCGAGGACGGCTTTGACGGTGCGCTCCGACGGCAAGGCACGACGGCGCGTGCGGAGAAACAGATGGAACCCGTCCCAGACCTGCGCGTGCAACTTCAGCGCCACCAGCTGGAGCAACCCGATGGCGATACAGCCCAACATGACAAAACGCTCGCACGCCTCCCAGGTCCTCTGAACGGCCTCCAGATGCTCTGTGTGCGGTGCTTGCGGGTGGCATGCTTGGTGGGTTTGCGTGAGTGCCGAGGCAAGCGCTTGGACCAGAAGCGATAGGCGAAAACCCCCAGGACACTTTTGCGCATGGCCAACAGGGTTTCAATGCGCACCCTGGCACCATACCACGTCAGGGCCATCAGCGGGTCGCTTTCCAGGTCACGACACATGAGCACCAATGGGGCCGCGGCTGGTGATCGCAAAGACAACGCGGAGGGGCGCGTGTATGGGCTTCCACAACAGATTCAGTCCCAGGTAGGAGACGGATTCGACGTGGCCATAGACGGTACACGAGGCGGTGTGAAACGGCTCCTTGTGGGTTTCGAAGACCGCGGTGAGGGGGAGGGCTTTTCCATCGATGGGGGGACGACCTCGCGAGGGTGTGGCCCGCGGTGGGGCTGGTTCATAGGCCACATAGTTCTTCTTGGCTCGCGTCACGATGGTCAGGAACGGTTGTTGAAGGCGAAGCGACCACCGCGACGCAGGCGAGGTGCAGGACCGGGGCAATCGCGAAGCAGGCGTCGAGGACGAGGAGAGAGGGCGTGTCATGACGTACCGCACACTCCAAGGCCATGGAGACCAGCCGCACCGCCAGGGTGGGCCGTTGGGCCTCGTCCGTCTTGTCATCGTGCACGTGGGCGAAACCCTGATGTCAGCGGGCTTCAAGGGGCAGGCAAAAGGCCTGGGACCATGATCCGACCAGGAGGCCCACAAGGCCCCACTGATGCCCCCGGACATAGGTGGGTTGGCTCTGGGTTTCGCTCTCTTGAGGCAGGGTGACGACGCCGGGCATCCGTCTGGCGTCTTTGACCACATAGGTATGGTCGCCCACCAGCACCGGACGCCCCTGAACCATGACCGCCACGTGTTGGGCCATCACCAGACGGCTCCAGTACACCACCACGGCATCGAGACACCAGGCAGACGCATGGAAAAAGTGCAGCAGTTGGTGATCACCTGGCTCCTCCATATGCCAGAAGCGACAGAGCGAGGTGATACCCTCAACGTGGTGGCTGCCAATACAAGCCGAGGATGACCGCACAGAACATGGTCCATGGCAGATGGCGTGCAAAGAGGGGACGAAACGTCGAAAGCATCTGGGCAAGGTAGCGCAGAGCAGGCATCAGTCTTCTCCTGTGGTCCACGATGGGATCGAGGAGAATGATCGTATGCCTTTTCTCTTTTTTCGCTACCCTGCGTTTTGCAGAATCCCTTCTCGGTCTCCAGCTTGAACCGAGAACTTATGACTCGCGAGTCAGTAGCTCAATGGTCTAAAATTCGATCGACGAGATGTTGATTGAACTACCGTCGCTTGAGACGTGCCATGGAGAAAGGGGCACGAGGCTTCTCGGAGCTCTGGCGCGCCTCCAGCTTTGCGAAGCTCACGGCGCTCAGACTCGCATGCAAATGACAGCGCCACGTGTCAGCAGAGCGCGCCTGGCCATCGTTCAGGCCCGTAAACTGTGTGGCGTCGCGGAACAGACATTCGATCTGGAAGCGCGCTTTGTCATACCGGTCGATCGTCTTGGCGGACAGCGCGACATCCGTGCTGAAGAGCAGGGCATACCGGCCGGTGGGCAGGTGGCGCACCACCACCAAGTGGCGATGACGCTTTCACTGGGGATGATTGACCACCTGAGAGTGGCGTGTGCTGTCGGCATCACCCGCATCGAGCTCCTCAAAATGCGCCAGATGGCGGACGTCGACTTTCCCGTCGTAGGTTTTGGGGCGTCCAGGGCCAGCCCCGCGTGGCAGCAATTCTCATTTTGATTTTTAAGGGTCCTGAGTTGCCGGTCTCCAGCGAGGGATGCTACGATCGCAGGCTTTCCCCCACAAGCAGAGGAGGCTGGTCTATGACGAAAGCCTTGGCGTTTGATCCCCTCGTGCAGGCACTCCACGCGCAGTTGGCCTCGTTGCCGGATGACCGACAGGGGAAGAATATCCACGACGCGATCAAAGCTGCTGCCCTGGGCGCGTTTGCGGTCTTCTGTACCCCGTCGCCCTCGTTTGTGGCCTATCAGCGGACGATGAAACCGGTCAAAGGGCGGAGCTATGCTGACCGTCTCTTTGGGATAGGTGACAGGCCCTGTGCTCATCAGATCCGGACATGGCTCGATCCCGTGGCCCCGGCCCAGCTGTTTCCGGTGTTTGCCGGCGTGTATGACGCCCTGGAAAGCGCTGGGCACTCGTCGTCGTGGCGAGTCTTCACGGACCAGCTGCTGCTCGCCTTGAATGGCACCGCATATGTTGCGTCGCACGAGATTCATGGTGATCGTTGTTCTCAGCGCACTCATCGCCATGGAGCGGTGACCTATGTTCACCAAGTCATCCCGCCGGTCATGGTCGCTCCTGGGAAACATGCGGTCATCCCCTTGGAGCCAGAGTTCATCACGCCGCCAGATGGTCATGAGCAGCAGGACGGTGCACAGGTGGCTGCCAAGCGGTGGATGGCAGGCCACGCCAACCACTCTCAGCAGGTGACCATCTGAGGGGACGATCTCTACGGCCAACAACCCTGTTGTGCACTCCTACTCCACCACGGCTGCCACTTCATCGTGGTCTGCAAGCCCGAGTCGCACACAACGCTGGACGAGTGGCTGGCTGGGGTCGAAGCTGCGGGAGATCTTCAGCAGTGCACCATCCGCCGCTGGCATGGACGCGTTCACACCGTCCATACCTCTCGGTATGCCAACGAGGTCCCTCTACATGGGTCTGTTCCACACTGCGTGTATAAGCACGGTTATGGGTCACAGCAATCCACGCACGTGTGGCCATCTCCAAGCCCCGCTCCGCTCGGCTATGGGTACCGTTCCAGAACAGGTCGAGGCCGTAGGTGTGCGTCCCGCTTGTGGGCACGACACTCGGGTCCAAGGCGAGGACGTGCTCGTGGCTGTGGGGAACAACGTCGACCATAGCCGCGTGGTTGAGGCTGACAACATCCACGTCGCGCGCAAAGCAGCGCGCAAAGGTTTTTTCCTGAGACGGACTGTAGCGGCTCAAATGACGGCATGTCATGCGGCCTGGCCGCATGAGCCTCAAGCGCCTCAGGGGACACAAGCATTTCTGCTGGGGTTTCTTGAGGTGTTGCACGCGTATCCGTACCCTCTCAAACAGCCGCACGGTTCGTGCTCCTTGTCGGTCGAGGGGGATACTCAACCTTCGTGGATGACGACTCGTGTGGCGACCCTTTCATCAACGAAAACTGTCCGCAGTATTGAATTAATAAATCATTGGTTTTCATCTCTGGGTTTTATCACGTAGGTCCAATCATCGCCGTGGAAATCGGCTGGGTAGAAGTTGACTTGGGCCGGTTCTGCATCCGTCACCTTGTTGCCGGTCTCGTATGGGGCAGGGTCCAACGCGGCCGCGACGTGCAGTCCGGCTTCCGTCGTCGTATTGGTCATGAGCTTGACGATCACCTCATGGCGTACCAGTGGACGACCACGCCAGTTTTTGGTGATAGGGCAACCCAAGCGATGTTCGATCGTGTTCCATTGACTGGTCCCCGGTGGAACATGGCACCCATGGACTTCTAGGCCGGTGGCGTCGCTCAACTGTTGCCGGGCTACGTTCCACAGCTGCGAGCGCCTGCCATGACTGCCGCCGCCATCGGCAGTCATGAGGACCTGCTGCGCCTGGGGATACATCCGTTGTCCCATCCGCTACCACCATTGTTGCAAGGTGGCCACGGCAATGTCCGCCGTATCATGATCAACACCGACGCTGACCCATCCACAGTTTTGCGTCATGTCATAGACACCAGAGGGACTGGCTTTGCCCAAGTGCTTGTCTAGAAAGTCATGCACCCGTACTCCCTCAGAAAGGCCCTGGGGTTGATACTCGCGCCCCCGATTGGCAACGTCGCCGACCAGTTCTTTTTTCGTAACCGTTCACGTGGGTGACCCAACAATGGTGGCGTGCTGACATCGATCTTCTAGACCCTCCTGTGGCCATGGACACCAGGCCCCCGTGGCCCCAAGGGATCTGGGAGCGGACGCCTGTCGAGGCCCAGGAGGAGATCCGCGCGCTCGAAGCGGGCGTGGCCGGGCTGGAGGCGAGCGGGCCGCCCGTGCAGGCCACGATCGAGCCGTTGACGGAGCGCCGGGAGCACACCGCGCGCCCCTCGTCGCGGCCGCCCGCGAGCGATCCGCCCCACGCCTGGGGCAACCGGCCGCCGGGCCCTGCAGGGCAGGCCCGGGTCGTGGTGCCGGTGGCGGAGGTGGACGTCGTTGGCCCCATCAAGCCGGCGCGCTGTCACCGCTGTCAGCACCGGTGGGGGGGGGGAAGCCCCATAGGCGCGAACTTAAGGTTATTCCCTACGCGTGCCGCCTTCATGCCGCCGCCTGCTCGATGGCGGGCAACACGAGCGCACGGCCTGTGAGCCAGGCCCGTATGGTTGTTTCCTGCGGCTCTCGGCGGCGTGGGCTGAGCCCCACCAAGCGACGCAAGCGTGGCACGCCTGTCTGCACCCGTGCCTGCGACCACGTCCCCTAGACATGCTGCCGCAGGGTATCGAGGCCGAGGCCGGTCAGCACCCAACGACTGACCGGCCGAGGCGTCCTGGGCGTGTCGGTGGGCAAGTGAGCCCGGCTCATGGCCATCGCCTCTTCTGGCAAGGCCCAGGCCATGAGCCACGCCCGGACCGTGGCTTCCACACTGGTGGGGGGGGTACTCCGGATGTGATGGAGCTGGAGCAACGGTTTCATTCGTTGACACACGAGTTCCACGGGCCAGCGTGCCCGATACAGGCGCAGGACGTCGCCCAGCGACCACGCAGTGGCGGCCAGCGTGGGGACGAGTCGCACCCACGCCGCCAGGCGTCACGCCGTCGCGCTCGGCGTCCGCCCCTGCGTTTGGGCCTGGTGCCGCACCCGTCGCCGGGCGATGGCCGCGGCCGCGGGCGGGAGCTCAGCGGCCAACAGCCGGACGGCATCGCGCTGGTGCTGCCAGGCGCACCACCCATGCCATGCCCGCGTGGCCGGGCCTGGCGGCTGCAGCCATGGCACGACCTCGAAGGCCTCCCCCGCCACCGTGTCCAGCGGGAAGGTGGCGGGTGTGCCCCGCAGCACACTGTGCGCCTGCGGGTGGGTCGCGCTGGCGACGCTCGCACGGTCGCCAGCGCCGTGGTCGGCGACCGCGAGGTCACCGGGCTGCAGGGCAACGGGCGCCAGACGTTCGCCCCCGTACCGATCCGTCACACGGACCTGGGCGAGCCGGCCCGCGGTGCAGTCATACGCCACAGGCAGCCGCCAGTCGTCCCCCGTGCCGCCCGGCTGCCGGAGCGTGCTCGCCTCCACGCGCAGCACACGGCCCCGAGGGCAGGAGGACTGCGGGGCGACCGCCCGTGGGGTGGCCCCCAAGGCGCTCAGGCGCCAGAGCCACCAGGGATGACAGGCCCGCAACCGTTTGCGCCAGGCGGTCTCTGCGAGATCCGCGAGCCCGATCAGCACGGCCCAAGCGCCGAGACGCCGGGTCGACAGGGCGCCTAGGACATCGGCCAGCACCGCCCGCAAGAGGTCGACCGGGGTGGCGAGGCCGCGCACCCGTTGGAAGGCTTGATGCGTGCGGGCCTGGGCGGCGAGAATCCGCAGGCAACCGTGGCACCACCTCATGGGCCCACGTCTCCTCCACGAGCGCCAGTGGTGCCTCACCGGGACGATCGGTCTGATGGGTCAAGACCCGCAGAGACACCTCCGGAAGATGGTCATGGTCTGGCCACCATCATCTGAGCGGAAGGCCTGTGCTGGCCCTAGTCTCCATTGTTGAGGCGCTTCAGTTCGCGCCTATGGGGGAAGCCCCCCAGCCCCCGCGGCATCAAGTGCCCGAGATCCCGCCCGGGCATCCCGTCGTGACCGCGTCGCAGGTGCACCGCTTGGTCGGTCCGGCCTGTGTCGAAACGGCCCCCCCCGCCCCTCCGGCCGCCGCTGTGGACGAGACCGGGTGGCGCGAAGGCCGGCAGCGGGCGTGGCGGTGGACGGCGGTCACGGCGGGCGTCACCGTGTGGGGGATCCGCGTGTCGCGTGGTGGTCACGTCGCGCGAGCACGCTTGGGGGAGCGCGGCTGGGGGTGGTGGGTGACGGATCGCTGGCGCGCCGACACCGGGGATCCGACGTGGCGACGGCCGGTGTGCTGGGCGCCTCTGCGGCGCGACAGCGACGCCATGAGCGCACGTGGGGGGCGCTCCCGTGCGCTGGGGGCAGCCGTGCAGGCGCCAGCCCGGCCGATGGGCCCCTGGTGGCCTCGCGTCCGCGACGGCCCGTGGGCCCATCGGCCCGTGGCCAGCGCTCGGTGGCCTGTGCGGCAGGCCGTGGAGCGGCGGCTGGACGCAGGCCCGACGGGTGGGGTGCCCAACACGGCGGGCAGGTGCCGGGAGCGGTGCACGCGGCGGTGGGCCCTGGGGACCTTCGTTCGGAACGCCGGGGGGGCGCCCACGCACCACGCCGCCGAGCGCGCGATTCGGCCTGGGGGCCTCTGGCGCCAGGGGCGCTGGGGCACCCAGCGCGCGGCAGGGTGTCGCGTGGTCGACACGAGGCTGACGGGGGTCGCCACGCTGAAGCCGCCGCATCGCCAGGTCCTCGACGCTGACACCGCCGCCTGTGAGGCCGCGCTCTGGGGGGAGCCGGCGCCGTCCGTCCTGCCCCTCCCTGCCAACAGCGAATAGGGCATGCGTCCTGCCGCAGAGCTCCGTACCCCAGGTGAACGCTTACCTGAAACATTGCCCGAAAATTTCAATACATTGCTGAAGCCCTGGAAAAATACCGGCTTCGAAGAAGGCAAGGGCGCAGAAACCGGCCGCGACTGAGGATGGCAAGAAGCGACCTCCCGGTTGCGTATCCACGCACAGATCTCGCGTTGCTGATCCAGACGGCTCAGCAACGTTTTTGGATCACCGGGAGGCCGAAGCTCTATACCAGACATGGCGGCTTTTGCAAGGGCTCGTAGACCCCGCACCTTGTGGCCTGTACCGTATGCCCCTCCCTACCCATGTGAGCGGCTACAGCGGGGAGGCGCCATGCAGACTCGCACCTTACAGACGTGGATCGCACGTCGTATCTCAGTCCGACCACGTCTCGAATGGGTCTGCGTCAGCTCTCGACTCGTTCTGACGGTCGTCACCCGGAAACACGCCCTCGAAGAAGCCGCTCGCGTTTCGGGAGGGAACAAATCACCATGCTGTAAGTTGCGAAAGTACCACCCCAACGTTGCCATCTCTACGTGACAAAAGCTTTCCAAGCGTCAAGCCAAGCAATTTTCGAACACGCGACAAGGCTTCAAAGGTCTGCCCTGGAAGATTGCACTCCTGATGGATAGCACGATCCAACATCGTGCCAGTTTGCATCCGGAAAACGCCAAACGACTCAATCATGGCAAGGGGTTCGTCATCGGTCATCAGGGGACGAAGATGGTGCTGAGCATCCATGACATCCTCATTCCCCTTCCGCCTCTCCCCTCCTAGAGCACACGGTCTTGCCTAGAGCATCATCGTGATGATCGAACCGAGCAGGAGCTCGTCGTCGATGACCTCAGCACGTTAAACTTGGAAGATGAGATCGGTTCTTATGAGCCGTATGACGTGATCGTGTTAGCCGAGAGCGACTATGATGATAACAAGATCGAAAAGGCGATTGCCAATAAACGTTGGCACTTCATTCTCGCATTCAGTAAAACACGAAGTGTCACATCTGCAACGCTCTCCCTGACGACGCCACCGTCACAACGGTGGTGTCAGATTGCCCTGTTCTGTCGCCATCATCGCAGGCTTAAGTGGTACACCAGTCGTCGCATGACGACTGGCGCCAAACGCAAGCGCCTGGCATGTCGCAGACGACACACCCTCGGCTACCTGCGCTACGTCGGGAAAGTGCACTTGGTGTGCTCGGAAGCCAAAACACGACCGGATGGTCGCCGGCAGTACTGCGCCTGTCATGGTGTCACCGCGACGGCACGCCAAAGCGTGTGGGGGGATCGTCTGCGCTGGGCCGTGGAGCTGTTTCATAAAGACGTCACGAGGCACCTGGGTTGTGAGGATGTCGCCACGCGCGAGTTTGACTCTGGGCGCTCCCACGTCCACTGGGTGTATGGCGCTGATCGCTTCCTCCACATGTCACCGCCTGGAGTGCCTCGAGACGTGAAGACCATCGGCGAAAAACAGCGTCAAATCCAGGGCAATCTTGAGCACAAAGCAAAACGCCGCATCCTTCAGAAGTTGACCCAGATGGGCGGGGTCGACCGCTATCCCGATGAGCTGCGGCAGGCTCTAGCAGGCACCTGATGCCTTGTCGGCCTGAGTTTATGCGGCGCGTCAAGGCTCGACCACATTTTTCGAGCAGCATTTAAGTTTTTAGGCATGCGCAGGGGGTATGCGGCCGGCCCGCACATGTATGCGAAGGACCTTCGGCAGTGGCAGGTCTGGTAAACGCTGGCCCGTTCTGCTTTGGAAACCTTCGGCATCATCCCCGATGCGCTGCCGGCCGGCAGCAGCTGCGTCAGGGCCTTCCCCACGCGGGGCTGCAAGTGCGCCGAACTAGCACAGGCACCGGAGCGGCGATCGCGAGTGTCGTCTGTGTCCCTCAATCACATCATCGCCGTCTGGTGATGTGGGGCGATACGCCGCACAAGCTCCAGTGCGCGACACGGAAGGAAGAGGTCCATGAGACACACGCGCATCATCGTCACGCACTACGGCGGCCCCGAGGAACTTCGGGTGGTTGAAGAAGAGTGCCCCACGCCGAAGCACGGTGCGGTGCGGGTGAGAGTGCTGACCGCGGGTGTTTCCTTGCCCGACCTGATGATGCGCGAGGGCATTCATCCCGAAACGCCCCCGCTGCCATTCACGCCGGGGTGGGACCTGATTGGCGTCGTGGATCGGCTCGGCGACGGTATCGCTGGAATCGAACCGGGTCAGACAGTGGCCGCGCTGCCGATCACCGGCGCGTATGCGGAGGTCGTCTGCCGGCCGCCACGTGAGCTGGTTCCGGTGCCCTCTGGGTTGGACGCCGCCGAGGCGGTCAGCCTCGTGCTGAACTACGTCACGGCGTCCCAGATGCTGCATCGATCCACGAAGGTCAGCGCGGGCCAGCGCGTGTTGATTCACGGCGCGGCAGGCGGAGTCGGCTCGGCACTCTTGCAGCTCGGACGTCTTGCCGGGCTGGAGATGTACGGTACGTGCTCATCGCGAGGGGCGTCCGCCGTTTCCGACCTGGGCGGTATCCCGATTGATTCCTGAAATTCCAAGATAAGGATCAATCATGGGATGTGAGCTTGTATTGGGCCAGGATCTCCTGATGTGTCCCAATACCTGGGGGCACCTCCTTGAGCTTGACCCCCAGCAGGAGGACGAGTTCGGCCAGAGGAACGATGCCGTAGTCGCCTTGGGCACACACGATGACCTGGTCCCGGTGCTGTTGGCAGAGCTGGCGCCGCCAGCACTGCCAGCCCACCGGCTCCGTCCCGGCTTCAACGGCTTCAGACCGCAGCCGAGAGGCCGTCGCCAGCCCGAACAGGAGCAGGGTCAACCCGACGTGAACCCGCAGGGCCCGCGCCGTGTTCTGGGGCGGATGGCGCAGGCTCCATGGCTGTGGGCTTGCCTTGATACAGCCGTGCTCCATGCGACGCCGCTCATCGTCGTCATCAAAGGGTTGCAACGGCTGCGGCACGGAGGCATGCGTCAGGAACACGGTTGTGCCCCCCGGCCCAAAGGCCTGCCCCTGCCCCTGCCGCACGACCACGGCGTTGATCGGGTTGGCCTGGCAGTCACGGCGATGGCGGGGGCCTCCAGGCGCGGGCGTGCCATCCTGATCGTCGCTCGTCAGGCCGGCCATGCCGACGACCTCCGTCTCCAGCCGTTCCTGCCAGGCAGCCTGGCCCTGTCGATGGTGGACGGTGTGCACCCGGCATCCGACGGGGAATCCGTCGCTGGCGGCGGCCAGGCCCCGGGCGTCCGCGGTGACGGCCATGTCCTCTTGGGCCGGTACCACGCCGATGAGGCCGTGTGGGTCCAGCCACCACAGCTCGGTCCCCGCCCACAAGCCGCGATCACAGACCACCTGGTGCAGGTGGGCCTAGCCCGCCAGATTCGCCCGGGCCTGGGTGAGCAGGGCCCGCCGCGAGAGCCCTTCAGGCGCCTGGATCTGCACCACCGTCACCGCCAGGGGAAGCTTGGTGCGGGCATCGATCAAGACGATCGCGTTCCAGCCGTCGACCGTCACCTCGATCGTGCGCACCTGGCCAGGCGTGTCGGTGAGCTTCCGTGGCCGGGTGACCTGGCCACAGCCCTCGGACGGCGCCGTCGTCTCCAGAGCGGGGCCATCCACACTCCCCGTCACCTTCGCCCGCAACAGCCCCGCCTTGGCCAGGGCCCGGATCACCCCGTGGAACAAGACCTCCAACGCCCGCCAATCCAGCTTGACGAGGTTATGCGCCAGGGCCTGCGGGCCGATCGGGCCGGCCGTGCGCGGCCCCTGCCGCTTGGCCGCGCCCCGTGGGCCCACCCCGTGCCGCACCTGGTGGGCCTTGAAGCCCACCCAGCGCCTGCTCGCCGCATCGCTGACCAGCCACTCCGCCAGGGCATGCAGGCGCTCCAGGCCCACCAGCGTCTTCAGTCCGTCCCGCAGGACATATTGGCCCCATGGGCACCATCTCACGCGTGATGCCCTGGCCCCGGACGTCCTCCAGCCAGTCGGCGATCCCCCACTCCCGGAGGACGTGAAAGCACTCCTCCAGCAAGGCTCCCGCGTCCAAGGGGTACACCCCGTCTACCAGTGGCTTGCGGTACAGGCGCCGCGCCACGCGCACCTCATCTCGGCGCGCCACTGGCCAACACCACCGTTCCACCAGGTTCGTCGTGATCGCTTCCCGTGTCTGCTCCATGGTCCACCTCCCTCTCTTGAAGGCTTCTGCTCTCGAGGAACGTGGAGCACAGATCAAGCGTGCCCATGGATAGTCAGGAAACGTCCGGTCCATCCATTGGTCACACACATCATGGAGACACAGGTTGGCCCACAAGGGCGAGACGCCGCCGCCCTGCGGGGTGCCCTGCTCGGGGTACGTGAGGGTGTCCCCGTCCAGCTCGCCCGCCTGCCGCCATGTCCCGATGAGACGCCGTAGGCGCCCGTCCTTGACCCGTTTCCGCATGACGTCGCGTCACAGGCCATGGTCCAGATTGTCGAAGCCTCCACGCACCTCGGCCTCCACGCTCCAGTCGCTGGTCACGTCCAGGCCCTGCTCCCGCAACGCCTGCCGCGCCTGGTGCGGGCTGTGGCCTTCCCGCCAGCCGGGGGCGCCGTCCTGAACGTCCTGCGCAGAGCCCGCGCCCCCCAGCCTCGTCACCGCCCGCTGGACGATGTTGTCCTCGCCCACCGGCATCCCGAGCGGTCGTTGGCTGCCCTCCGCCTTGTCGAGCCACGTCCGCTTCACCGGCGGCGCCGTCTAGCGCCCCCTCCGCCGGCGCGCGTACCGGTCGGTGAGGTGCGCCTCCAGGGGTTCCGCCTATGCCGCCGCGGGCACCCCATCGACTCCCGGCGTCGCCTCTTGGCAGGTCCGGTACTCGGCTTCCCGCAGCCAGTCGAGGTCCCTCAGGTGGGCCAGCGTCGTGCACACCAGCGTGGGAGACTGGCTCGCCTGCTGTGCGCTCCGCTGGAGTGTCGTGGAGTTGGTGGGTGGCCTCAACGTGCCTCCCCTCCTGCCTCCCAGGAGACCGTGCTGCCCGGCGTCGCCTGCCCTCCCGGGGGTCCCGTGGGCCGCAGTTCCCCACCGTCCCGGCCCGCTGGGGTAGCCCACAGCCCCTCGGGACGACGCGCCGCGACGACTGCCACGACGCCGTCTCGGCGTCCTGCGGTGGTCCCTCGTGCGCCGAGACCCCCGGGTGATCCGCTGCGGCACTCCAGCCAGGTCCCCGGACCACGCCACCCGGCTGGGCTCGGCGGGGTTCTCCCCCGGCTCCCCGATCCGGCCATGCCCCAGGAGCGTCGTGGCGCTCCCACGTGCAGTGACCCCTCTGCTGCCATGCCCCGCTCTCAGACCCCGGTGGTGTCCTGGGCACTCGCCCTGGCGCACCCGGGACTGCTGCCTTCCGGCGCATGCAAGCCGTCGGTGTTCCCCTCCATCCCGCGGAGGGTGATCCGGTGGTCCACCACTCGATAGACCTTAAGAAAAAGATTTTCTGCGGAACAGAGAAATGAATGATTCCAGTTGAGGACGGCGTGACGTGAGACCCCCCCTCAGGGTATTTCCCTCTGCCAACAGGCCACGCGCGTTTCCGAAGCAGAGAATCCCTCTGTGCGCCTTTCGTGTGACGGGCTCCCGACACGCTCGGCAAGCCCTCGAACGTCCACGGCACACCGCCCAGCCGGTGGGCAAGTGGCCCGACGGCACAGGCCTGCTCGCCATCCTGGCCAGCACTGCGGGTCAGAGCGGTGCGCCCGTCGCGCTGACGCGGCGTATCACCCCCAAGACCGTGCACCCGTGGGTGCGCCTGTGGCTGGTGGCAGGCCGCAACGGCCTGAGGTGGAAACAGCCCCCTGGGCGCCCCCCGAAACTGACCACCACCCAGCCACACCCCCTGGCCGCACGGCGGGACGAGGGGCCAGGGCCGGCGGGTGTGGCCTCCGCGTGCTGGCGTGCACCGCTGCTGCAGCCGTTGATCCACGAGCCCTTGGGGGGCTACGACAACGTCGGCGACAGCGCCCCGTGGCTCACGCCTCTCGGCTGTTCGCGACCAGCACGCCCCCGGTGGCGCCGCTCAGCGGCACGACGACACGCGCCAGGAGTGGTGCCACACCACCTGGCCCCAGATGCTCACCATGGCGAAAGCGACAAGCGCCTGGCGGTTGTGTGGCGATGCGGCCTCGTGCCCGCAGTGGGGGACCCTCGCCTACACCTGGGCACGGCGCGGCCACCCACCGGTGGTCACGACGTCGGGCAAGCGCAAGGGCGATCAAGTCTTCGGCGTGATCGAGGACTGCACCGGGCGCTTCTTCGATCCAGGTCAGGAGGGACGGCTCACCGCTGCGTCCGACAGCGCCTGTCGCACGCGCGTGTTGGCGCAGACCACCCAACACATCATGCTGATGCAAGATGGAGCGTCCTAGCATACCTCAGCCGCGATGCAGGCGTGCTTTGCCCACCACACGGCACGGCTTCAGGTCTTCCAACGGCCCGGCGATGCGCCGGATGACAATCCGATCGAGAAGGTGTGGAAGAAAATCAAGAACGAAGGAACACATCTGCAGTACTTCCCAACCTGTGAAGCGCTCAAGGAGAAGGTCGAGCAGACGCTATGGCCGTGTGAGTCGACACCAGCGGCGATTCTGGCGTTGTGCAGTCTGCCGACGGAATTGGCCAAGGTCGCTTCAATGTGCTTACTCAGAAAATCTTTTTCTTAAAACAATACCTCGGCCAATTAGATGAGGTTGACGACCTGGTTAACCCGCCCTAATACTACAGTGGTAACAAACGCTCGAAGCTGGTATCTTGGTTCCGGACTCACAGAGGGAGGATGGAACCATGCGACAGATCGATGACGCGACTGAGAGATCACTTTCGGCCCCGACTGACGCGACGGCCCACACGATCGAAGGCGGTCGGGCGTACATGGCGGACATGGCGCGGCGGCTGGCTCCCTATTTCACCCGTTCGCAGTCACGCCACCGGGTCGTGGCGTATCTGCGCGGCTTACTCAGTGAAGCAGAGCGCAAGAACAGTTGGCAAGTGGCGGAAGTCTGCGGCGAGTCGACTCCCTATGGCTTCCAGTACCTGTTGAGCCGTGCCGACTGGGACGCCGACGACGTCCGCGACGAGCTGCGCACCTATATCAGGCAACATCTGGGGGATGCCACCGGCGTGCTGGTCCTCGACGAGACCGGGTTTCTCAAAAAAGGCCGCCACTCGGCCGGGGTCGCCCGGCAATATCGCGGCACGGCTGGGAACGTAGAGCACTGCCAAATCGGTGTGTTGGTGGGCTATGCCAGCCCGCTAGGCCATGCCCTGCTGGATCGGGAACTCTATCTGCCCAAGGAGTGGATACACGATCGGGAGCGCTGCCGGCAGGCCGGCATTCCGGACGACCGGCGCTTTGCGACCAAGCCGGAGTTGGCCCGGCAGATGCTGGCCCGCGCCTTCGCGGCCGGCGTGCCGGCGACATGGGTCACCGGCGACAGCGTGTACGGGGATCATCGCGAGCTGCGGCGGTGGCTGGAAGCCCAACCGCGGGCCTATGTGCTGGCGGTCTCGGGCACGGCATATGTGTGGCGCGGCGCACAGCCCCACCAGGTGAAAACGCTCCTGGCCCGCCTCCCCGCGAAGGGGTGGACACGCCTCAGTGCCGGCGACGGGGCGAAAGACCCCCGCTGGTATGACTGGCGCTGGCTGCCCCTGGCCGATCCGCCGGCGCCCGGCTGGCGCCGCTGGCTGCTGGTCCGGCGGAGTCTCGGCGAGCCCACGGACCTGACCGCGTCTGTGGTCTTTGCCCCGCAGGCAACCGCGTTGGAGGAGGTCGTGCCGGTGGCTGGGAGTCGCTGGACCGTGGAGAGCGGCTTCGAGGCGGCCAAGGGGGAAGTGGGCTTGGATCACTATGAAGTGCGGAACTGGACGGGCTGGTATCGCCATATCACTCTCGCCCTGTGGGCTTACGCGCTCTTGGTTGTGATGCGGGCGGGACCCATCGCCGTGGAAGCGTGACAAAAAAAACCTGCTGCCAGCCCAGGAGCGGAGCACCCTGGCAGGGTGCAAGGCTCGGCAGGGCCTCGCCTCCCGCTGAGCGTCCCCGAGTTGCGGCGGCTGCTGTGGCGGTTCGTCTTGGCCGTGCCGCAGACCGTCCGTCACATCCTGGCCTGGTCACAGTGGCGTCGCTGGCACCAGGCCGTCGCCCAGTATGACCATTATCAGTGTCGTCAGGCGCTCGTTGAGGCCGTGGCAGCATAATCATCTTGTTACCGCTGTAGTACTAGGGGGAAACCCGCAGAAACAGCTAGCCCCCCTCGTCCCGTCTCACCCGATCAGACGGCATGCAGCTGGGTTGCTTACGTCGCCAGGAATATGTCATCCGAAAGGTAGGTAAACGATGCGCAACATCGCGTATACTGAACATCTGCTCGTTTCTCGTTGCCAGGGCGAGATACCGGTGATCCTCACCTGCCCTCACGGCGGCGATAAGCAACCGCCCGGCGTCCCCAACAGGCGCACAGGGGCGGAGCTGCCCTCCGCATGCCGGTTTGAAACAGACACCGACCGTTTCACTCGCACGATCACCAGGGGACTAGCCCAGGTTCTGTTTGATGTCTTCGGAGAAACGCCATACGTTGTCATCGCCAACTTCGATCGCGCCTACATCGATGCCAACCGCTCGCCAAAGTGTGCATTTGAGGATCGGGACGCTCAACAATTCTACGAAGAGTATCACAACACCGTACGCAACTTCGTTGATGAGATTAGGGCGGAGAATGGCGGACTGGGGCTGCTTTTTGACATTCATGGGACTACACAGGTTGATCACGATCCCGCTGACGTATACTTGGGCACACTCAACGGAGAAGCGATTTCCAGCCTGTTGAGCCGCGACTCGCGAGCCATGTCGCGCCAGCGCAGCCTGCCCGGCATACTGAGAGAGGCGGACTATGTAGTGTCAGCGAGGATTCCTGAAACACTACCCGGCGACTTCACCCTGGAATCCTATGGGAGTTCCAATGCGGACGGCGTGGACGCCATCCAGATCGAGATCGAGTCAACCCTCCGCACTGATACCATCAAGCGTGAGGTCTTCATTGATGATCTGGCATACGCCATCAGCAGCCTTATTGCGCGCTACGCGGATACGCCTACGCTTACCGCTTTTCGGAGCGCAAACTTCCTGCCGAGGCTGCAGCGAGGGTAAAGCAAACGCTGCAGTGGAGTTCTAGGGGGAGTGGCGCTATCTAGATCGGGCAGTCGATAAGCAGGGCCAGGCCATTGACGTTCTCCTCACCGACCGGCAGCGCTACGCTTTCTGACAATAGCGATCCGCCACCACGGCATGCCTGAGAAGATGACCATTGACGGCAGTGAGGCCAATGAAGCCGCCATTGTAGAAGGCAAACTTCTATCGTGAAGCTGTCCAGAAGATTTACTCTATGGAGGAGGAAACCTTTCGGCGGATACCCAGGGAAGGCGTGCTCCGCTGGGTTTCCGTGGCCTGTGTCAGTGAGCACTGCATTTCAGGGCGGGGTCGGTGCCGTGAAGGCCCCAATGGCCCACCCCAGGACCGTGCCGCCGATGAGGAGAAGCACTGGGTGCACCTTGGTCCACAGGGCCAACCCGAACGCGACAATGGCCATGAGGGCATAGGCCCAATGCGTCACGCTCTGCTGGGCGAGGTTCAGAGCCATCACGCCAAAGAGTCCGACCACGGCTGGGGCGGCTCCTCGGCCAAAACCCGCCAGCCACGGGTGCTGCATATAGCGCTGGAGTTGCTGGGCCGCCGCGGCTGCCAAGAACCAGGGCATCAGGAAGATGCCCACCGTGGCGGTGAAGGCGCCGCTGAGACCTGCCGCGTGGTAGCCCACAAAGGTGGCGGTTAGCAACACGGGGCCTGGCGTCAGATACCCACACGCCACGGCCGCCGCGAACTCCTGTGGGGTCATCCAGCCCATGTCACGCACGGCGAGGCGCTCGATGAGCGGCAGGACCGTCCCTCCGGCCCCGAAGGCCAGGAGGCTGATGAGCGCGAAACGCCAGAAGAGGTCGACGATCATGACCTCGCCTCCTGCCGATGCGAGAGCAGGAGGGTCCCGAGGAGGCCTGCCGCCACGAGTATCAGGGCGGCATTGATGGCCAGGAAGGCCCCACCGACGAAGGCGGCCAGCGCAATGCCCCACATCAGGGATTCCGTGAGTAGAGGCTTGCCCAGGCGATAGGTGGTCGCCAGGAGGATGCCAACGACCACGGCCGTCAACCCGTTGACCATGGGACCCATGGCGGGGAGCGCGGTCGTCGCGCCATAGGCGGCTGCCAGGAGCACCATCAGCAGCGCCGAGGGACAGAGAAACGCTGCCGTGGCAAGAGCAGAGCCGGACCATCCGCCGAGCGAATAGCCGAGATACGCGACGACCTGCGGGCCGGTCGACCCGGGGAGCAGTTTCGTATAGGTGAGCGCTTCAGTGACATCAGCGGGCGTGAGCATCCCGCGCTTCATCATCAGCTCACGCTCGATGAGCGGCAGGATGGTCCCAAGCCCCCCGAAAGCGGTGGCACCAATGCGCAGGAAGATCCAGCCGAGCATCAGCGCCGGCATCTTATGTGGTGGTGTCGGCCTCATCTGTCACCCCCTTTCCACATCCATCATCGATACCCGACCACCTGCGGTTCGTGGTCAGTTGGTCGAGTGTTCGACACGAAAGCGTCGCATGATATGGCCATGGTTCTTTCCCTCCGATGAGAACCTTCACCTCTGATACCCCTCCCACCCCGAGTAAATGCCTGCTCACGGCCGCTCATGTCGGTTGGTACGAACAGCACTTCTGCAGGGACGAATGAGGACAAGACCGAACGACAGACAAGGCAGGAACTCAGAGAGGCATACGTCAATCAAGACGGGAGAGGAAGAATGGTCGTAAAGCCCAGATACAATACATTATCGAGGGTAACCAGGGAAGGGGAATCTGCGGTGGTGGGACGAACATTCAGGAAGTTTGTCGGATTGGAAGGTCGGAAATGATGAGATATCAGCGCCGCAGGAGCGGTAATCCGTTTGCGAGCGTGGTGTTCCACGCTGGAGACCTACGAACTCTTCTGAGGTCACTTGGAGGTTCAGGAATATTCATGTGCTCTTGAAGCATGAGCTGCCACCAGCCGAATCTCCTCGACGGTTGGCGGCTCCAGGTCAAAGGAGATGGCCGTCTCACGCACCACGGGCGCATAAATCGCTTGCACGCCTGGGGCATTATCTGGAACCGCCAGTCGAATCGTGGTGGTCATCACGCAGGTCTCACTCGACGCGGTTCCTCACGGTCGGCTCCGTCTGGCGGACCCCGGTGTCGCAGAGGGTCTCCATAGGGCGTCCTGGGGATACAGCCGACGACCGAGCCAGAGGGAGACATACACCAGCCCGATGAGCACGGGGACTTCCACCAGCGGCCCCACGACGGCCGCGAGCGCTTCGCCAGAGGCGATGCCGAAGACACTAATGGCCACGGCAATCGCCAGCTCAAAGTTGTTACTGGCCGCCGTGAACGACAGAGTGGCGCTATCGGCATAGGGGAACTTCAACAGATAGGACAGCCCGAAGGACAACGTGAACATCAGACCAAAGTAGAGCGAGTAGCGGCACGGCAATCCGCAGGACATCCAGAGGCAGGGTGAGGATGACCTCGCCTTTGAGAGAAAACATCATCACGATGGTGAACAGCAGGCCGATGAGAGCCGTGGGGGCGAGCCTCGGGATAAAACGAGTGTCATACCACTCCTGCCCTTTGATGCGCCCCAGGATCAATCGTGTCAGGAAACCGGCCACCACAGGAATGCCCAAGAAGATGAGCACGCTCTTGGCCACTGCCCACATGGAGATGTCGAGCGCCGTTCCCGCGACGCCCAACCATTGGGGGATGAGCGTCAGGTAAACGTAGCCAAGCACCGTATACATCACAATCTGGAACGCAGAGTTTAAGGCTACGAGCACGGCGGCGTATTCGCTATTCCCGCAGGCGAGCATGTTCCAGATCAGGACCATCGCGATGCAGCGCGCCAAACCGACGATAATCAACCCGGTACGGTAGTCCGGATAGTCCGGGAGAAGCACCCAGGCGAGGACGAACATAAGCGCTGGGCCGATGACCCAATTGAGTACCAGCGAGGTGATGAGCAGCCTCGTGTTGCCGGCAATGGCGGGAATCTTTTCGTAGTTGACTCGCGCGAGCACTGGATACATCATCCATAACAAGCCAATGGCAATCGGCAGGGAGACGGTATCGAGCTTCATGGCATCCAGGGCCGGAGCTAGGCCGGGGAATGTTTTTCCCAGGATAATCCCAAAGGCCATGGCGAGAAAAATCCATACCGGGAGCCAGCGGTCAAGGGTGGAGAGTTGCCCTACCACGGTGGGGCGGCGGAGTGCGGTGGTCGCAGTGCGCGTGTGTCATGAGGTCTCAGTCTCCTTTGTCTCCTGCGGATACACCTCGGTGGGTGCCACGCCGGCGTTCAGCACATCAAAGCGCTCGCCCGCAGCGTGACGCAAGAGGACCTCAACCATTTGACTGCGCGCCGCATTATGCGTGCAGACAAAGAGGACGCGGGGTTTGGTCTCGGGCATCGTGCGCGTGCTCCGTCGTGCTTAGAAGGCTTTTCGGGCGCTGATATCGAGGCTCGTGATGTAGTCCGCCGGCGTCGTGCCTTCGGGCAGGTGCGAGGCAATCGTCTGATAGAGCGGGCGCTCCATGCGGCCCAGGGTCTGGAGATACTCCGGCTTTGGCGTCAGCGTCAGCTCCGCAAGCCCGGCCTCGCGCATCATGCGCTCGGTGTCGGTGACGAGCGGCGCGCCGGCGATACACCCGACCAGGGCTTCAAGGGTGCTGGCCACCGCTGCCGGGAGTGGCTTGAGGAGCGCCATGTCTGAGACGGCGACGCGCCCACCGGGTTTCAGCACACGGGCGATCTCTCGCCACACCTGGGATTTGTCCGGGGAAAGGTTGAGCACACAGTTGGAGATGACGACGTCGACGCTGGCATCGGCTACCGGGAGATGCTCGATTTCGCCGAGGCGAAACTCGACGTTCTCGAGGTCCTGTCACTTCACGATACGTCTCGGTGTTTTTCCGCGCGAGGGCGAGCATATCGGGCGTCATGTCGATGCCAATCACGCGGCCCGTGGGGCCGACCTTGGGTCCGGCGAGAAAGACGTCGAAGCCGCCACCGCTCCCGAGGTCCAAGACCACCTCACCGGGTTGCAGGGAGGCGATAGCCGTTGGGTTGCCACACGAGAGGCCCATGTTTGCCCCTTCGGGGAGCGCACTGAGTTCCGTCGCATCGTAGCCGATGCTCGTGGCAAGTGTGGTGACATCGATGGCGCTGCTGCAACACGATGGCGCGCAGCAGCTTTCGGCTGGCGCCTCTGGTGTCGTGGGCATGTTGGCGCGGGCAATCGCGGCGTAATTCTGTCGGACGGCTTCATGGACGGTCTCAGTCTCGCGGGTGCTCATATGTGCATCTCCTCTTTGTGTTTGAGTAATACGTCAGGGAATTGCTGGATGAAGGCGCGAATCTCGTCACGAACACGCCGATAGTGGGTCAGTGCCTCCGCTTCACTCATGGCGTGTGCCGCCAGTCGCGGCGGGTCATCAAAGCCGAAGTGCATCACTTTGGCGTGGCCCGGAAAGACCGGGCAGCTCTCGTGGGCATCGCTGCAGACGGTGACGACATACGCAAACGGGATGTGCGAGACATCACTCAGGGCTTTTGACGGTTGTGCGGAAATATCGAGCCCGACCTCGGCCATGACCTTGACGGCCAGGGGGTCAATCCCGCGCGGGTGGGTGCCGGCGGAATAGGGCTCAACAACATCGGCCTTCAGGTGCCTCGCCCAGGCTTCGGCTATCTGGCTCCGACAGGCGTTTCCGGTGCACAGGAAGAGCACTGGGAGAGGTCCACAAGCGTGCGGTCCCGTTGTTGGCTGCATAAGACCTCCGGGTCCATCGCAAGAATCTGTTTCAGGCGTGTGGCGTCTTCTCGAATGCGCTTGTCGCCTTTGAGTGTGTGAAGCGTCCAGTGAATGGCGTCGTGTGCGGCCTGCGGGGCGTCTTCGTCGGCCAGGCGGTAATACATCCAGCGGCCATCTTTTCGCCCATCGATGAGCCGTGCCTGCTTGAGGATAGACAGATGCTTCGAGACCGTCGACGGGGCAAGCTCTATGAGTTCAATCACCTGGCAGACGCACAGCTCTCGTCCGTCGAGCATGGCCACGATGCGCACCCGGTTTTCATCCGAAAGGGCTTTGGCAATGTTGACCACATCACGCATTCCCACCTCCTATAATTCGTCATTTAACGAAATATACTGCTCGGGCATGAATCCGTCAAGTGGATCAATCTTCCACCTGGGAAGGGCCGAGCAGCGGACATGCTGCCAATTCAGAGCTGTATAGAAAGGTTGATAAGGGAATGGCCGTGGCCCTTCCGGCTCGCATGCCGCCCGGTGCGGCGTAAGCGCGCACATATTCATCCACGTCTGCTTCTCGCTAGCCGGTGGCGGGTTGGTCGGAATCCCCCGCACCCCGCAAATCCAGAACGATTACGGTATAGTGCTTCGCCAACTCCGGCATAATGTGCCGCCACATATACCACGTTTCAGCAAAGCCATGGAGCAAAACAACCGGCTCACCTCGCCCGCCCATCACATAATGCAGGCGTACATTCTGGTGAACTCACGACTGGATCGCTCCCACCTGTGGTAGAATGCGCTATCGATGCGCTGGCATTTCACCTCGCCAACCCCTGTGACATGGAGGATGCGCCGATGTTGTACGAAGTCCGAACCTATACCCTGCGCCCCGGGACCGTGGCCGAATTTGAAGAGCGCTTTGCCGCACGGCTACCCCTGCGGGAGCAACACTCCAAATTAGGGGCTTTCTGGCACACCGAGTTCGGTCCGCTCAATCAGGTCATCCACGTCTATCCCTACGAAGACCTGCAACAGCGTACGGCCGTACGCGCCGCGCTAGCCCAAGACACCGCTCGGCAGCAGCTCCCCGGCGGTCGGGATCTGGTCGTGGCGCAAGAGTCCGAGATTATGAATCCGGCACCGTTTATGCGCCCCCTGGGCAGCCGGAACTATGGCACGGGGAACGTGTATGAGATGCGGATTTACACCTTCGCCCCAGGCGACATCCCGAAGGTGCTCGATGGGTGGGGCAAGGCCATTGAGGCGCGGGAGAAGTTCTCACCTCTGGCGGCCTGCTGGACGAGCGAACTCGGCGGGCTGAACAAGTTCGTTCACACCTGGGTGTACAAGGATCTCAACGAGCGCGCCCGCGTCCGTGAGGAATCCCGCAAGGCCGGCGGCCCATGGCCGCCACAGACCGGTGTGCGGCCGATCCGGCAGGAAAACAAGCTACTGATTCCGGCAACCTTCTCACCCGTGCGGTAGTCGTCTCTCGTGACGACCCCACCGGGGTCCGCCTGGGCGGGACTGGCCCGTGGGGTAAATGTTTCGCCCGGGCGCCTTCTGGCGCGATCACCGGTGCTCAACAGACCGCTTTCCTGCTGCTCTGGCCCTCATCCGCGCGAGAGAGGCCCCGCCGCGCGGAAACGGCGGTACCGCTGGCACCCTGGCCCCTGCGGGGGGATTTTCAGGGATGCTCGAGCCAGGGCGAGGCGGCGATGCGGACCTCAACCGTCTCAACACCCGCTCGGCCCAGGTCGTGACACCTGAACCTATGACCGTGGCCCACATGACGAAGACTGAGATGTGCTTCGGCGGCCTGTGAATCCTCGGCGACACAGACGAGCATCCCCGCGCCTACCGTTGCTACCCATCAGCGATGATGGCCTCAGCCATCGACAGAGAGTACATCGTATGAATCAGACGGGGAGCTGCTGGCACTGCAACAGTCCCCTGGACGCGACGGACCGCTACTGCCGCTCCTGCGGCAACGGACAGGGGCACTTCCTGCAATGGTACTATCAGCCGGTCTGGATCGCCGTGCTCACCGTGACCGCGCTTGGCCCGTTGAGTCTTCTGTTGGTGTGGCACACGCCACGGCTCAGTCGTACCGGCCGATGGGTCGCGACGGTGCTCATCGTGGGCGTGAGCGTGTATCTGGGCCACCAGCTCTGGCAAACGCTTCGCGTCTTGCAGAGCCTCCTGCTATCATGATTGTCATGGGAACACCAGATGCCCAGTACATGGAGAGCCGCTCCCTCCACTCCTATGGACACTCCTCTCAATTCCCCCATGCGAGACCGGCAGGAATCTCGCACTTGAGCCATTGGATCCCAAGCTATGCCATGCCGCGATCCCATACCAGCCGTCAATGGCCGAACCGCCTTTTGCCCTCGCCTGCTCGAGGGGATGGCCGGAGCGCTGTGGTTATCCCGCAACTGGGGTGTTGCGGGCGTCCTCAACAGCTTGGTCAGAGGAACCTCCTTTATAGGGGACCGGATTGTTCACTTCCCCTCGTGAGTTATTCCGGAACCACGTTGTTCGGCTATAAGGGCCCGTCTGAGCAATCCTGCATCCGCTGCAACCTGTCGTCTAGCATCTGCAGTTCAGCCCGACCAATCCAGGCGGAGATAGTCCTCGACCTGATCCGCCTGGACGATCGCGACAATCCGGGGAATCATGGGACTCACCGGAAGAAATGCTCCAAAGCTGAGGAGACCACCGATGCGTTTCGGAATCTATGCGGAAATGCAGACACCCCTGGACAAACCGCACGCTGATCTGACATGGGAGATCATGCGCCAGATTGAGCATGCGGATGCTATAGGATTCGATACCTATTCGGTGATTGAGCATCACTTTTTCCAGCAATTTGGCATTTCGGCGAACCCACTGGCGCTGTTCACGGCGGCAGCCCAACGCACCCGTCGGATTCGCTTCCGTACGCTCTGTCATACGCTCCCGCTGCACAATCCCCTGCTCCTGGCAGGAGAGATTGCGGAAGCGGATATTCTCACGAATGGCAGACTAGAATGCGGGATCGGGCGCGGACATGCGTGGCTCTATGAGCCGGCGTGTGTGGCGATGGAAGAGAGCCAACCTCGCTTCGAGGAGGCGATTGAGATCCTGCGGCGCGCTTGGAGCCAAGCACGGTTCTCCTTCGACGGTAAGTTCTACACGGTGCAGGAGGTGGCGGTCGTGCCCAAGCCCGTACAAAAGCCCCATCCGCCACTCTATGTAGTGGGCACCAGCGACAACAGCTTTCGTATGGCTGGAGAGCGCGGCTTCCGTGTGGCCACTGGCGGACCTGTCCCCTGGACGGTCGCGGCACTCGGTATTGAAACCTACAAGAAAGCCTGTGCCGCCCATGGACATACGCCGCATGTCACATTTATCCGCCCGGTATACTTTGGCGACGACCAGCAGCACATCCGGCAAGAGCTGGAACGGTTCATCCGCAACTACCTCGACTTCAATGCGTCGGCCATGGACGTCGTGGTGAGTGAGGAACAGAAGGCCGAATGGCGGGCGAAAGGCTTCGGCTTCTACGCCAGTGGAGTCGTCGAGCAGTTTCGCACGATGACGTATGAACAGGTCCTCGACTATGGTCTCGCCTTCGTCGGCACTCCAGCAGAGGTGATTGAGCAAATCAACGCCGTGGACCAGCAGATCGGTGGTCTCAATGAGTTCGTCATCATGAGTAATCTCGGGGGTATTGAACACTGGCGGGCGATCAGGACGCAGGAACTGTTTGCCAAACATGTGATACCAGCATTTGCGCCATCGTTGTCGTGCTAATTCTGAAGTATCAGAACGTTTGTATTCTATGATTATTTTCGGTGGTGTTCCAGTTATGTTGTGATCTGAAAACAGGTGTAGCAGTCGCCCCCTATTGCTTCGCTGCAATGCCGTAGCCTTGGACTATCGATGCAATGTCCATCTCAGCTCTTCTGCTTCCTTCTGGATGGCTTCGGTGCGCATGCTCCGTAGCCACTCGGGGAGGAGCTGCGGGTAGGAGCAGTGCAGGGCAGCGATGAGGGTCTGCAAACGGCGTTGTTGCACGATCGCCGTGCTCGCTTGCCAGATTTGCAGGACTTCGCGTACGGGCTTGCTTTGGGCCCTGACCTCGCGGACCAAGTTGTCAAAATCGCGCGCTGAGTAATGGCCGGTCCGTTGGAAGACGTGCTGCAGCTCCTCGCCATCGAGAGCGATATAGCGGCGCTGGAACAGTTCCTGGATGAAGCGCTGCCGCGCTTCACCCTCGGGATCGAAGATCGGAATCTGCAGGGGTGCGCGACTTTTCACGTCGGGATCCAGTTCGTCCGGGCGTGAGGTCATCAGTGCCCACAGCACTTTGCCGCGGAAGCTCGGGTCGCCCATCATCTTGATGATGTTGCCCGCTAGCCGCCGCTCCGTCTCATGCGTATCGGAATGATGCACACTGCCAAAAGCCGTATGCGCCTCATCGACCAGGATCAGCACCTTGCCATAGGTAGAGATGTGCCAGCGCAGCCGCTCGAAAAGCTTGTCCGTCTGGCCATACCACATGCCCCGCAGCCCCGTCAGCTCGATGACGATCCGCCCTGATTCTGCCGCAAACGCTTCCATCTGAAAGGTCTTGCCACCGCCGTTGGGACCGGAAACGAGCACTGCAGATACGGCCGTCTCCGGCTGGTCGCAGCGCTGGAAGATGCTGCGCAGGATCGTTGTGGTCGCTTCACTACCAATGATATCCTTGGGACTGTGGTTGGGAAGGTTCACTTTCACCACATCACCGAGCTCGGCTTCGAGAATAAGATTGACTTCTGCCAGGACATCCTTCCGCCTGATCGGCGCCCCCGTTCGGCGCGAGGTCTCGAGCAAGTCTTCAAGGCTGGTGAGCTTCAAGCCGGCCGTGTCCTCGACAAACGCTGCTGAACTGAGCTCAAACTGCAGAGCCACGTCATCGGGAGTGCACATTGCTTCATACTGTGCGACGAAGTGGGCACGCTCCTGTGCACTCGGCAGCGAAATCTCCACGTGTTCGGTCACCGGCAGCGCCAGCACGCGACGGTTGATTTCCGACTTGGTATCGGACACCAGCAGGATGACATTGCCGCTCTTGCTGAAGAACGGATCGTGGATCCAGTTGAGGAAGGTCACCAGCCGTTGCCGATCCAGCTCGGAGAGCCGATCAAAGTCACCGTCCGGAAACAGCGAACCAGCAAATTGCATGATCAGGCAGATCGGCCGGTACCGGCTCTTGTCGCCAGCCCACAGTCTGGTCACGGCGTTGCTCATCTCCCGTAACAGGATCAGCATCGGGAGCGGCTGATGCTGTGTTTGCACCATTTGCGCCTCAACGTCACCCAGCTTCTGTCCCTTGGAGGCGATGCGCTCGGCTAGCTGGCAGACTTTCAGGAGCTCTTGTTCGTCGGCCGGATCATAGAAACTGATGCCGGTGGCCGCATCGACCCGCACCACGAGAAACTTATCCCGCAGCTCCTGATAGAGTGTTTGCTCGAGAGGAGTATAGCTCCTGAGTCGAGGGCTCCAGAATTGATCGAGCACATTACCAGTGAGGAGAATGACACGCTTGCCCCGGCGGTTGTATGAATGGCCCACCGCATCGATGAACGATGGTCGAGGAAACTCCGCGTTAGGCATCAGTCCCCTCCTTTGCCTCACTCACTTCTGCGGCTGACAGTGGCTCTGGGCTCAGGGTATCCCGATGGTTGAGGTTGAACTGCCGCAGTCGTTGCCGATTCCCAGGGTCGAGCGCCTCGTGGCGTACCTGCTCCAATAGTGCGTTGAACTCGGCCGTGGCACGGATCGCCGTAGGCTTCGGGTGGCCTCCGGGCGTGGGCAGATCGGTGACAATGACCGCTCCCACGCCAGGTTTCCCTGCATCATCCGACCAATACTGTGACAAGCCAACCACTCTCGTGCCGACATAGCACGCTTCATCGAGGTCATGGGTGACGAAGATGATGGTCATGCGATAGTCTTCCCATTGTTCGAGGATGAGCAGCTGCATGGCGAGGCGGGTGTTATGGTCCAGGGCGCCAAAGGGTTCGTCCATCAACAGGATCCTGGGCTGCATCATAAGCGCCTGGGCAATCGCCACACGCTGCTGCATACCACCTGATAGCTCATAAGGGAACTTATCACCGTCCCAGGGGTTTAGCCCAATGCGCACGAGATACTCTTGTGCCACCTCCCGAGACTGGCGTTGCGTACGTCGATAGGCAGGCGTATACAGCAGGCGCTGCAGCATTGACGTACGTTCGAGCAATGGCCCGTAGGCGATGTTTTCCAGCACCGTGAGGTGTGGAAACAACGAGTACCTCTGGAACACCACGCCGCGGTCGCGGTCGACACCGGTGACGGGTTGGCCGTCGACCAATACCTGACCTTGCGTCGGGAACTGGGAGCCAAGGATCAGCCGCAGGATTGTGGACTTACCACAACCGGTCGGCCCCACCAGGGAAAGGAACTCGCCGCCACGAATGTCCAGGCAAACGTTGTTGAGAATGATGTTACGGCCACCATCGCCATTGCCGTTCTTGAGGTAACTCACCCCAACGCCCTGGAGGCTGATGAGATATGGGTTCGCTGCCACGATCCCGCCCCTTTCGCCAGCGGCTTACTTGTCGACCCAGACATAACGCCTGCGGATCACCCACTGGATGAACCAATCGGTCAGGAAAAGCAGCCCTGTCATCCACAGCACATAGGGGATGATGATATCCATGGCCACGTACCGTCGAACCACGAAGATGCGGTAACCGAGGCCGACGGTAGCCGCCAGCGACTCTCCGGCAATGAGCAGCAACATGGCGGCTTTGAGATTGAGCCGGATGGTATCGAGCATCTTGGGGAAGATCTGCGGCATGACAATACGGTAGGCGATTTCGTGCTCCGAAGCGCCAAGTGTTTGCGCTTTGTGAATTTGCTCGCGCGGGATCGATCTTAGCCCGCAGATGGGCATCGAGCGCTACGGTTGGGAAGACGCCGATGACGATCAGCGCTATTTTCGACAGCTCATCGAGGCCAAAGATGATGAACAGGATCGGCAAGACCGAGAGCGCCGGGAGTTTGTCAAAGAACACAATGAATCGGTAAAACAGAGCCTCGACGTAGGGGAAAAGCCCCATCCCGACGCCAAGCGGGATGGCCAGGAACACCGCGCCAATAGCGATGCCGAAGCGCCGAGCGCTGGCGAAGGTATCGACCCACAGCCGTAGATCGCCATTGCGGTCGGGCTCGAAAGCGGCCCGTTTCATGCCCTCAAGCATCTCTGTCACCGTCGGCATGACCTTATCTTGCGGGTTTTCCTGGTGGCGATAGTAAGAGCCAGCAAGGTAGGCTGCCGTGAGCAGCCCAAACAGTAGGGCGGATAACAGGTAGGTGGCAGCGACACTCGGTTGGGCATCCGTGCGGAAAAAGGACCTCACGACCCTGCCTCACTTAACAGTCACTACCCTAGCCCTCCCCCTTGAGGGATGGGGGTTCGGAAGGCGGTGAAATAACGGCGGAAGGCCTCAATTCTGACGCAGCTGCCCGGTTTTGGCCTTGTCCACGATTCGCGTATCGTAGCGCAGTTTGACGTTGCGGCTGTCGCCCTGAATGGTTCCGTCAGGGTAGCTGATGCCAATGATGTCAACGCTCCGCGCGTTCTCGCCGAGGAGACCGTACTTGAAGCAGAAATTGCGAACAAAGTCCATTTTTTCCTTGATCTCAGAGCTGCGCATATAATCGCTGGCAGCTTCCGGAGTCCAGAACATGGCTGTAGTCCGGAGCTGTGCCTTGTACTCGCTGAGCGAGGCATTCGAGCGTTGGGCCATCGCAGTCATCGCCCTGTCGGCTTCTGGACCACGCTGGGACATCAGGCTCATCACCTCATACCAGGCTCCCACCAGGGCTTCCGTAAAGCGCGGGTCGTCGTTCAGCACCTTCGTATTGACAACCAGGAGGTCGAGGACTTCGCCAGGAATCTTTGCTGAATCGAACAGCCTGCTCACCCCTGGCGTCTGCTCGATGCTCATGACCATGGGATTCCAGGTCACCACGGCCTTCTGACTCTTGTTGGCGATGAACGCCGGGGCGATGTCTGAGTCCGAGGTGTTGACCACCTTCAACTCCGACTCCTTGACGCCGTGCATCTCAAGCGCACGGGCCAGGAGATAGTGGCTAACCGAAAGCTCCACCAGATAAATTTCAGTCCCCTTGAGCCCCTGCACATCGGGGATGCCGCGGACGAGAATCGCATCGTTGCCGTTGGAGTAGTCCCCCACGATGGCCACAGTGGTATCGATCCCGGACTTGGCCGGCATGGCCAGAGCCTCCATATTGGTCATCACACCGGCATCGACCTTGCCCGCCACAAACGCTTCGACGCTTGGGATGTAGTCCATCTCGACCACTTCGATGGTGATCTTATAGCGCTCGGCCCATTTCTTGATGATGGCCTGATCCTTGGCATAGTACCAGGGCATCCAACCGGCATAGATGCTGACCGCAAGCGTGAATTTGTCCTTGGCGAGCGCCGCAGATGGGAGCGCTGTGCTCGCGAGCGCGGTGACCACCAGTGCGGCGACCAGCGAACGGACCTTCAGCATGGCCTTCCCTCCTTGCGCGTATCGTGTGGAGTATGGCATCAAGAATGCCCGTAAGGAAAAAGGGCCGAAGCTCAAATCTTCGGCACATCCTCGGCTTGCCTGGGAGCCGTGCCGGTTTTTGCCTCGCGCTCGGCCTTGCGCGCCGCGAGCATGGCCCCGAAGTCCTCGTCGACCGATGAGGACCGCCCCGCCGCGGCGTATTCGGCATCCTGGGCTCGCACGTCGGTCCCGGCTAGCCGTTCGCTCACGCGTGCCTTGGCGGCAAGCTCACGATTCGCCTGCATCACGGCGTCGAGCGGGCCACGGTCGATGCTCGCCTGCATCCCCTGCAACCGTCGGTTGAGATCGATGATCTTCTGATTCGACACGAAATCCGCCATCGCCTGGGCTTTCTGGCCCGGCAAATTCTGGATCTCGGCTTGCAGGGTGGTGAGTTGGCGCTCAAATCCGTGCATGCGGTCCTCCTGCACCTTGACATCCTCGCTGAGCTCGCCTTGGCGTACTTCGATCTGTTTGATGCGTCCCTGGAAACGTTCGAAGGCGGTCTTATGTTTCTGCAGCTCCTCGGCGTCACCCGCTTGCTGGGCGCGTTCGTACATCGTCAGGGCCCCATCCCGCTTGATACCCAGATCCTTCAGTTCCTTGGCCAGGGCTTCGCTTTCGAGGCGTTTCTCTTCGAGGACGGTTTCCAGCTGCCCGAAGGCATCGAAGAGGTCTTCGTAGCGTCGAATCATCTGGTCGCGATGCAGATCAAAGGCATCCGCGATACCCTCCGTCGAACCGGTGAACATCCGATCGGCAGCTCGGACCAAGCCAAGCTGTTTGCGTAGTCCGTAGAAAGTGATCAGGCGCCAGAACGCCTGAAATAATCCCATCTGCTCATCTGCCATCGCGATCCCCCTTTCCACTTAGACTTCGAGATACTCCTCATCGGCCCGCGCGTCTTCGTTGCCGAAGCCCCGCAGCCGCTGCTCCACGCGCCGTGCCGCTTCGACGGCGCGTTCCAGATGTGATGCGGCGTTGCTGGCCAAAGGCCCGCCGCTTACGGCCTGCCCGACCAGGTCAACGACCTCGAGATGGGCCGTCTCCAACGCCGTTTCCAGTTCATTGAGTTGAGCGATCAGGGCACGCAGCTCCTCCTCACGCTGGTGATATCTGTCGAGGCGCTTCGTGTGGGCCTCGATGTTGCGCTCAAGGCTTTCGGCCGTGCCCTCTCGCTCGCGTTGTTGGATCCACGCCAGGCGTTCTTGCTCCAGAGTGTTCACATCAACCTGTTGCAGAGCCTGGAACAGGTTGAGGGCTCTCTTGAGGATCGTGACGCCGTGGCGGTAGGTCTCCTCCGCCAGGACACGAAAGCGCTCAGCCACTGGCGTTTCCCTGACCAGGCTGTTGTTCGACGAGAAACTGGTCCAGCTGGTGATAGGCGTCGGTGAGCTCCTGGGCTTCCTTCGCGCCAGCAGTAAAACCCGCCTGCCGACAGGCCAGAGCCAGCTCATCAACCTCACGACGTTCATATTCGTCGCGCAGGGCACGGAGCTGCTGGATGTGTTGCTCGGCCAGGGTATCGCCACGACCAATATAGTTGATCACCCAGGCAGCAGCGCTCATGAAGCCAAAGCCTAATGCGGCCATGAGCGAGGCTGGACTCAGGTCAATTGCCACACTCCACAACACCGCCACCGTGGCCAATGCTGCGGGCAGGATCGTGGCCGGATGTTGCAGGGTATCCTGTAAGACGGCGCGCTGCACGGCCCGTGGGGTAAAGTCTTCGGCCGTCGGCTTACGATCGAGAGATGACGGCTCACCAGGTTGTGCGCGGCCCTTCAGGCGCTCCCACCACACGTGGGTCCCCTTTCGCTATAGCACATTTTCTTCAAGCAGCACGAACTCCACTCTGGGAAGTCGATACTGGAAGGCGCGCTCAGATTCCCCCGGCTTCCGCGGTGGGGGTTGAGACGCCCCTTTGCCCTCGGCATGGAGTCGATCGGCATCGATCGCGTGTACGGCGATCAGATACTGTGCCACCGCCTGTGCCCGGGCCAGGGAGAGCTTACGATTTTCCTCCTCATCACCGGTGCCCGTGTGACCGCGCACAGCGACCCGGTATCCCGGGTAGTTATTGATGAGCAGGGCGGCGATCTTGTCGACCTGCTCCTTACTGGTCACGTCCAGGAGCTCGCCCCCGGCCTGAAAGGTGATCGGTTCGACACGCAAAGTGCCGATCTCCCGCAGACTCTTCCACGCTTCATCGCTGAGGGGTTTGAAGTCGACAGGACTGCCTCCCTGCCGCCCCACCATCGCTGGAGCACTCTTGAACAACTTTTCCAGAAGGCTGGAGTTGATGATCACATAAGGATTCCCGTCGAGTGGATCGCGCGACAGCTTCCCCGAACGCCTGAGGATGTCAGTGCAGGCAATGATAGTCTTCACGATGCCGTCAGTCGCCGTCGTATCAGCGCTGGTGCCAAGCCCAAACTGTTGCTCAGCGTTTTCGAACAAGTCGTACCAATCGATCTTATGCAAAATGTTCTCCACGGCCTCCCGTGGTAGATGTGTCGACTGGGCCATATCGGTCAGCAGCCGGGCGCGGTCGTTGGCATAGCTGCGCATCACCGTGAAGTAGACATCGAAAAAGTCGATGATCGCCCTGTTCGTGGCGCTGCACGAAGTCACGATGAAACACAAAGACGTCCTTAATGTACCCAGAAAACTTGTCAGAACCCCAGATGTACTTTAATTCGGGGACTTCTTGGAGCGCCCGCGACAGTTCAGACTCCCATAGGACAAACATGTCTCCCTCACGCCGCCTGGCCCGCTCCAGGACCTCACGCGCGCTGCCGACTTCAACACGCCAGGTGCTGGTCGAGGTGAGGTGGAACAGATCAAAGCCGACGATCGTGAGGTCGAGCAAAAACGCACTCGGGCTGTCGGCCGTGTACACGACCTTGAGCCCAGGGTTATTGAGATCGCGGATGTTGCCGGTGGGGAACTTGTCGGCAAACCCGACGATCCCATCGGCGCCGTTCGACTCCGCAATCGCCGCCACGATGACCCCTGGGAACTTGTGGGCCGAGCCGTGCTGCAGATAGGAGCTCACAGGCAGGACAATAGCATCATACTCGCGGTTGGCAAATTTCTGCAGCCGAGCCGCATAAGCGCCGCCGTCATCGTGAAACAGGATAGCGATACCGCGACGCGCAGCCTCCCTGCGGGTGTCGGGCGCAGAAATGAACCAATAACCCAGGTAGCCATCCCCGCCGATGCGGATGGTCGTTGATACCCGGGAATCGCTGGTCGCAGCCTGTTTGTACGCCGCATACTTCTCTGTGGCATAGGGCCAGAGGAACCTGGCGGCAAGGACGGTCAAGCCCCCGAGGAGGAGGATGAGCACGGCAGCCAACGTGGACCTCTTATTCGCCATGCTCTATCTCGGATGCAAGCACATCGCGTTCGTCCCATACCCCGGCCCTCTCCGACAAGGAGAGAGAGCCAGGCACCAAAGGTCTTGTTGTATCCGGAAAAAACGACCCTGCCGTTGTCTATCCCTCTTCAGCATGAGATGGGGCACACGGGCGTCCTACCGGCCAGGAAATGTTTGAGGATCAAACATGCTGGTCTCTGCCAACGTTTCCTCGAGACCGAGCTTGAGGGCCTCGATGGAGTCAGCCGGACGATAGGACACCGAGGACTTGCGCAGGGCGTGGTCGGTGCTGAGACATAGGCCAATCGTGTAGATAGGGACGCGTCGCTCGCGGGCGTAGGCGACTGCCTGGGGGAGTGGTCGTCCGGTCGCCTCCCCATCGGTAACCACAATCAGCCGAAACTCCCCGTAACCGAGTTGTTTATCACGCTGTCGCATCAGCCGATTCACCCCTTGTTCGATCGATTCCGTGAGGGGTGTTTGGCCGCCGGCTCGAATCTTCTTGACCTCAACGAGGAATGCCCCGCGGCTGTCAGGGCCCAACGCGACACGCTCGCTATTGCCGTTCGTGTCAAAGACCCATAACCCCAGGTGGACATCGCGCGGCACCAGAGGAAGGAACTGCTCCACAGCCCACTTGGCCCCCTCGAGCCGGGAGCTGAACCGCTTGTCACCTTTGCACTGCTTGGTGAGAGATTCGGACATGGACCCCGACCCGTCGAAAATGAAGTAGAAATTTCGAGCCAAGGAGGCTTCATCCGTCTGTGTCGGCTGAGGCTGTACTTCCGTCGGGCTCTCGGCCCCCGCCATCAGCGCCATCGCAAGAGTGGCTGCGAGGCACAGGACGATTCCGGTATGCATCCGTTGGTACATCGCACTAGCCTCCTTCGTCAGTTGCCAAGAGGCTTGAATTCGGTGAGCTCTGACTCAACCTGCTTGATGACGAAGCGCACGCGACGATTGGCTGCCCATTCTTCCTTGGTGCGAGGTGGACTGAATTTTGGTGCCTCCACACCACGACCAATCGCAATGAACTGTGACGGATCGATGTTGATGCCGTGATCTTTCGCATACTGGATGAACGACCCCCGCACCGCGTTGGCGCGTGCCAGCGACAGATTCTTCGCCACCTGTCGCATCTGGTCCAGCACCTCTGTACGCTCGCCTTTCTGCTGGGCTTGCAAAATTCCCAACGGATCGCTATGCCCTTCGACGACGACGAGCGCACCCCCATAGGTTTGAGTGATCTGCACGGCCTTCTCGTAATCCTTGGCGTAGCGGTCCTCGGCAAAAACGCTCTGGTTCGGGTCAAAGGCAATTTCGATAACGAACAGTGTGCCCTCCGTCTCCCAGGCCCCGGGTTCGACGGCGAGCTGTCTCTCGACAGCTTGCTGGGCCCGGGCAGGGTCAAATCGGGGAGCCGCGATCTGCCGCGTGTTCTTCAGTCCAGTGGCCAACTGGTTGTAGTCCCAACCAGCAGACTGCAGGCTGACACGACTGGTCATCAGCCCCATATCGATAAATGCAGGCTGAATTTCCTCCGTCAGCGTGGAAAGCGTGCGGGTCGTCCCCACCCCGGTAAAGAAGGCGACGTTTCCGGTGTGAAAGACAAACTCGCAGTCGCCCAGCATGCCCTCAACGTCTGCGGTCGCTTGCGGCGCACCGAGGAGCAGATCGGCGGATTTGGCGAGGAGCTGGCGAAATTTGGCCTGCTGCGAGGTTTTGTTTGCCAGCAGTTCGGTCAACGCCTCCTGGCTGCGCAGCACAGCATGCACAAACTTCTGTACTTGTGCGCGGTTGGCGTCAAAGTAATCTTTGCGTACGGCGTACACATCGGCGATGATGCGCGAGGCAGTTTTCGTTGACAGAAGCAGGCGGGCACCCTTGACCGAGCCCTCAGCGCCGGTGCCCACAGTGCCCCCGGAGGTGAGCTTGAGCGCGTCTGGCGAGATGGCCATGACCGCATCGATCGTGTCATCGACGGTGAATGCGCTCACGGGGTCGACGGTGATACCCTGCGTGTCATAGGTTGGCAACGTGAGCTCTTTGAACCATCGCACGGTGGCTTGGGACGGGCGAATCCCGGCATTTCCCAGAATATTGGCCATATAGTCCATATGGGGACCGTAGAGCTGCAGGGCTATAGTCTTCCCCTTCAGATCATTGGGCGTGCGGACGGATGGTCGCACGGTCATGGTATCACCACCAGTGCTCCAGGTGAGTTGGACAATGACAACGAGCTCGGTGCCCGCCGCTTTGACCACCTCGGCGGCGGCGTTGATCATCCCCATCGTGCCGCGCAGATATGGGGTTTTCCCGTCGAGCACCGCTTGAACCTGCCTGGCAAAGTCGTTCTCGAGACTCAGCGAAATATCCAGTCCTTCGGCGCGGAAGAGGCCTTCCTGCAGGCCATGGACCAGGCTCACATCACCACCCCAGGTAATCACGTAGATCAGCTTTGAGCCGGCTTCAACCGGTTTGAGCCGTGGTGTCACGACCTTACCGAGTGGTTTTGCTTCGAGGTATTCGACTTTGCCAGATGCTGCCTGTGCGCTGCACACGCAGAGCAGCGAGAAAAGTATTAGAACACGCACGGTGATGGTTTCCTTCATCCCGTTCCCCATGTTCTCTACACTCCTTGCTGTCATCGAATCGATAACCTTACACGCAAAAATTGCCATGTGTTCCCGCATTTTACGATACATGACTGCTGGAGGTATGTAGATATATCTTCAAGATAACATAGACGAGCAACGGGTGCACCTTTAAGACAAACCTACATTCCAACGCATCGCGTCACCATGGCGGTGTCGGCCATAGGGTACAATCAGGAGGTTGCCTATCAGGTTGGACAACATGGTATAGTGCCGCATCCGAAAAGGATTGTTGGCTGACGGCTCGCCGATGGCGAACCGTCAGGGCCGATGGTCGCGGTGATCTATGTAAGGAGAGGAGGAGGAACCACGGTGGTCACTGACGGGTGCATGCTGCGGGGTATGCCTATCGCACTGGTGGCCAGAGGTTCCATCCCCGTCGTCCCGTGTTGCGGACTCGCAAGAAGTGTCCGCCGCCGGTGGTGATATAGAGGGTCCGCTGGTCCGGGTCGCCGAACGTACAGTTGGTGGGGGAGTCCACCCCGGCTGGCATAGGATGAGTCTCCAGGACACGGCCCTTGGGGTCCCAGATGTAGATCATCGGGCCAGGCCCGCTGGCATACGAACCCGCCGTGGCAACGATGTTGCCCTCGGAATCGAGGCACATGCCATCGATCCCTCGCTGCGGTCCGCGGTAGTCCTCGCCAAACTGATGCAACACGATAAATTTCCCCAGCGAGCCATCAGGGAGAATGTCGTAGGCCCTGAGCTCGCGGCGCTCGGCGCCGGTCTGGATCATATACAGGGTGCGCTGGTCGGGCGAGATGAGCAAGCCATTGGTGCCAGTGGTGTCGGTGGTCATGCGCTTGCACACCCAGGTGCCGTCGGGCTGGGGATCCGCTCGTAGTATAGAGTTATGGTCCAGCACCTGCTTCTCGCTGGGATCGATGTTGCCGGCGTTCCAGGGGTTACTGAACCAGATCCGCCCCTGCCGGTCGATTGCCAGGTCGTTCGGGGTGTTGAGGGGCAGACCGTCGAGCTTATCCACGATGGTGGTGGTGCTCCCATCAGGCTCAAAACGCACGATGGACCGTCCTCCGGAGCAGCAGCCGTACAGACGGCCTTCCAGGTCGAAGGCTAAGCCATTGGTATGATTTGTATTTTCTCGAAACACCGTGCACGCCCCGGTCGCCGGGTCATAGCGCAGAATACGACTAGCTGGAATATGGGTAAAGAGCACCGCCTGACCATCCCAGGCAGGTCCTTCCGATAAACGCGGGTTGAAGGGACCAGCTACTGACTCGAAATCCCATGCCATAGTACCCTCCTACAGATGGCTCTACCACGTTGCGCAAGTACAGGCATCGCTACCCAAGTCTCCCCTCTCAGCGCCATCCTCCCTCCGATCAGAAAGAGAGGATAGCGTGAAAGGAGCCGTCAACAGCGGGATTCTCACCGGTCGCGCACTACACCTTACCCTGGGACGGAGTCGTACTGGTCCCAGTTGCCAATCACCTCCTTGGCATACAGGTCGGCGATCTCTGCCGCAGAATACCCTAGCAGACCGCCTAGCACCTCTTCGTTATGTTCGCCGACTTTGGGGGTCGAGCCCACAATGGCCGGAGTACGGCTGAAATGCCAGAAATCACCAGACACGGCCATGGTGCCGGCCAGGAAGTCAGGGACGTCGACCATCGCCCGGCGTTCCCACGGATGGGGGTCTTCAGCCGCTTGCGCAATGGTATTCACCGGCGCCGCAGTCACATCGTGCAAGGTGAAGTGAGCGATCGCCTCCTTCATGGTCATGTTAGCCATCAGCTCACGTAGTGCCGCATGCACGATTTCAGCATTCTTGCCGCGCTCGTGACGGGTGTTGAAGCGTGGGTCTTCCTGCCACTCGGGTTTCCCCAGGGCTTTGCACATCCGCGGCCAGTGGTGCTGGTCACCGGCGGTGATCAACACCCAGCCGTCCTTACACGGGAACATGTTGGAGGAGCTGTCCCGTTTGGGCTGGACGCCGGCGCCGTGGTAGGCGCTGACGGGGATCTCGGTGTAGCTATAGCCCGTGTCCGCCAGACAGACGTCGATGCTCTGGCCCTGTCCGGAGATCTCGCGCTCGCGCAGGGCGGCCAGCGTACCAATGGAAGCGTGCAGCGCCGTGGTTCGGTCGATGATTGGCACACCGGCGCGAATGGGCGGCATGCCTTCTTCTCCGGTGACCATGGCAACGCCAGCCAGGGTCTGACCGATGGGATCATAGCCGATTTGTTCGCGGTAGGGGCCAAACTGGCCGTACGCAGACACATTCACCATGATGATGCGCGGGTTCAGTTCCTTGAGCACGTCGTAGCCGAAGCCCATGGTTTCGATCGTGCCGGGCCGGAAGTTCTGCAGCAGCACATCGGAGATTTTCACCAGCTTGCGCAGGGCGTCCTTCCCAGCCTCCTTCCGTAGGTCCATACTGAGGCTCTTTTTGCCGCTGTTGTACTGCACCCAGTAGGCGCTCTGTTTGCGAACCCACGGCGCGTGGTACCGGGTTTCCTCACCCCCCAAACGCTCGATCTTGATGACCTCTGCCCCCAAACGGGCGAGCACCTGGGCACACCGGGGTCCTGCCTGATGTCGCCCTAAATCGATGACGCGAATACCTTCCAACGGCCCTTTCAGCTCTGCCATGTGCGTCACTCCTTATCTATGTAGTATGCGCCACGGTGAAAGTTGCGCCATTGTACGACGATGGTGTCCAAAGGGCAAGCTGGACGATTGCGCCCCCAGGTCGTGGGCCTCGTCACCGAAGGCAACGCTGATACTGGTGGCGAATTCTTCCTGAAGGTTTGAACCTCACCATGGCGGGCATGCTCATAACGATCCAGCCGAGGGAGCCATTTTCCCTAGCGCTCACCACGCTCCACCTTCGAGAGGGAAATCGACAAGGGAGGAGGGAGCGGGTCGTCTCATCGCCTCCCTGTCCAAGACCGCCGGGCACCTGGGATGAGGCGTGTGGATTTTAGCCCCTTGCCGGCGGTGATGTCACCAGTCGCCCACGCATTGGCGTGGCCTCATTGTAAAGCCAGCGAGGTCAAGGTCGCCCGGCAGGGGGTGCCTCCCTTGTCGGGCGTGATCACGAGTTGCAGGTGGGTGAGCCCATCGACCGTGACCGCCCAGACTTCACGTTCATACGTCGTACCCGGTGGGCTGAACGTGTACTCCTGCCGGAGCAGCTCGCGATATGTCCGGCCTGCATCAGAGGAAACGGACACGCACAGGACTTGGGTGCGGCTTACCTCGGGTTCCTCGACTTCCAGGCTGATCGTGCGGAGGGTCTGCGGAGTATCAAACGCCAGGATCAACCGCTGTTCGCCCGGTTCGGCGGCGACCCAGCGACTACCCCCTGGGCCGCGGTTCTGATCAAACACGTGGTCGATCGGGGCATCTGTGGCTTCCGAGGTCACCCACACCGTCGCAATCGCGGCGATGGCTTTCTCGTCCGGCTGGGGAACCCTGGCCTGCGGTGGTGCCGTTAGGAAATGTTTCCGCAGCACCGTACCTCCTGCAGACGGGGGCGGGGTGTCGCCCGGCCGTCGAGGACTGGACCCCAGCGCATCCAGCCGCGCCTCCACGGCTCGCAAGCGCTGATGCAGTTGCTCCACCAGCAGTACGAGCAACTGCAGTGACTGTCGGAGATAGTTCCTGGGGTCATCGGCCGGAACCGCGTCAAGTGCCGCACGCAGCTCTGTAATCAGGCCACGCGGCGTTTCTGCAGAATTCGGGCACATACGCACCTCTGTAGTATGGGTTGAGGTGTACATCCGGATGTTATGCTAAGGGTGGATGTATACATTTTGCGTAGGCATTACGATTAGATAAGCTGAACCATCGAGACCATGAGGGTTCTGGTGCTCGGCCGAGCGGCGGGCTTTTTTGATGCCCGATGAGTCATGGCATCGTATGACAGGCGGACGCCATAAAAAACCCCCTGCCGGTCATACTACATCCGGAGGGGGGATCAACATACGCGCCGTCTGGAAGCACACCCACACGGCGCGCTTAGAAGCAAGGCGGCGTACCCATCGCAGAGCTCCTCCCAAAAGGGCTGCTGCCATACGGATATTTCTGTCATCAACAGTGGGCCTTCAGACCCACTATGTTAAATATAGTGTCCCCCAGGTGCCTTTTGTCAAGAGGATCAATCACGCCGGCAAGAGCGCTCCGAGACAGCCTGCCTCTTATACGTCTCGCCCGCAGCTGTGCGCGGGTTGATCGTCTCACACAAGAGTCCCGTTCCAGTTCTGCAGCTGCGCATCACCGATGAACACCGCTGTGTGCCAGATGAGGCGAGAGATGGCAACGGTCTAGAAGTGGCCCATGTTCCAGCTCATCGCTGCCATACCTCATCTTCAGACGGCCGCAATGGACTATGCCCCACTACAATGTAATGTAAGGCATGGTAATTTAAGGCATGCCTGGCGCCTCTGCCAGAGGGGTCTTCTCACCAGTGGGAGAGGCGTCAGGCGCGCCTGCTCTTGGGCTCGTAGGAGACGGTCCAAGGGAGAAGGATGCCGATCCGGGGAATCGTCCCCGCAGGCTGCAAACGTCCCTCAGAAGAGGGCAAGGGGCAGAGAAGCACACATGACCTTCATTGGGTCACCTCGTCCGACTGGGAGAGGAGGGCAGGAGGAAGAGCGAGGACAATCTCCTTGAGGTTGACGACCAACTGACCGTGGATAGGGCGCTCCACAGGGAGATCGTCCGGCTTGGAGCCGCTCAAGATCTTCACCATCTAGGCAGCCGCGTCGCCGGCTTGCTGTCATCCCTGAGAAGCTGCCGATTCTCCCCGTAGACGCGCCAGTTCAGCCCGCAACTGCTCGAGCTCGACCTCAGCAGTATGGCGGGCGGCGGCTTCGGTGCGGCGGGCCACCAGGGCTTCGGCGGGTGTCAACAGACGCTCGCCGGTAGCCGGGTTGAAGACTCGCAGGCGGCCACTCTCCATCCGTAGCTCCAGGCCCAGTGCCTGGCTGATAAACTCGCCTGCGGCCCCAGGCAGGAGACGCTGGTAGTCGTCCTCCTGCAATCGATAGCCTTGTAGCGACGGCCGCAGATACTCGCCCAGCGGATCATACAGAAAATACTCCTGCACCCCCAGCATGGCATAGATGGCCCGCTTGATGCCCAGGTCTTCCAGCCGCGACCCCCGCGAGGTGATCTCGAAGACCACAGCGGGCGGCTGGCCTTCGTCCCACAACCGATAGGTCCGCCGCTCCCCCTTGGCTACTCCCTGCACCACGAAGACATCGGGTGCCACACAGGCCGCTGGGTTCCCCTCCTCATAATAGAGCAACATATTCCCGGCCACGTACATCTGGGGATCGTCTCGGAAATGGTCGCGCAGCGCCTCTCGCAGATAGATCAAGGCATCGATATGCACATCCGTCTCGCCCATTGGCTTCCCATCGCTCTCTGGGTAGTGGAGCTGTGTTGGGGCAGCGGTGATGCTATTATCCATGGGATCTCCTTAGCCACTTATCCTCATTACCTTCCCAGGCTTGTGCGACAGTGTATCATGGGGTGTATGGTGCTGGGTATAGAGAAGAGCCTGGCGCCTACCAATGATGGCTTTCGGGGCAAATCGCCTTCTGTCCTGTGGTATCAGCAGGCTTGATGAGCATACCAGAATCAGGGTCGTGCACAGTAACGCGCTCCTCATCTCCAACTCTCTCAGAAGATGAAAATCAACGAAACCACCTCAAGGAACTCTTCAGGGCAATTCCTGGAACAACGACATGCTCAAGCTAAATCGGTCCACATAAGATTCATACACTCAGAATTTACCAGAGCCGTGTCTGACTGGGGGCGTTGCGAGTCATGTGTACCAATGTCGTGTGGATCGATTTAGGCTGATATCATCATAAAAAGATGGATGCCAATACACTGCTGTTGTAGAATTTCGGCGCAGGTATCCATGAGTTCTTGACAACAACTCCCGTGCAAGAGGTGAGGCCATGCCGAGGGCCATTGCCATTCGTATTCTTGAAAGGGACAACAATCGACGTGGCGACCTCTTCGGTCGCTTGATGAGCGATCTCTTCCTTTCGCTCGGCTACGACGATGTACGCCTGAACATCGCACGGAGCGGGCGAGAGATCGACATCGAAGCCGAACATCGGGTCGAAAGGCGTTTGGCCATGGCTGAGTGCAAAGCCCTCAAGGCCAAGGCGGGTGGCAAGGAGATCAATGCCTTCGCAGGGAAGCTCAGACCGGAACGAAGGAAACGTCCGGGAGGCTCAATCACACCCCACTTCATCTCACTGTCGGGCTTCACAGAAACATCAGTAGATCAGGAAGACGAATCTGGAGAGGATGCGATCATCCTGATAGATGGCTCACGCATCGCTAAGCTTAACAGAGCTGTGTCTGGGGCTGCCCCGAGGGAGAGAGAGAGCTCCGTACCCGGAGGGTGCTCCTGTTCTCCTTGCCCTCGGCAACTGCCTTGCAGACGAGGCGCAGGTCACGCCCGACACGCTCCAACAGGCGCTGCAGGCATTGATTTCTTATGGCCATTATGCGGCGAGGGCACCGTTCATCCCTCACCTCAGCCGCGGCAAATACGGCCTAATGCTCCGCGATGAGGCAGGCAGAGCATTTCTGGCTGAAAGCACAGAGTTTTTAGACTCCGGTGTCACTCTAGCTAGGTCATTAATTCACCAGATGGGTTTCCACCAATCGAAGGAAGCTCTTGACGAGTGCCTGTCTCTGTCTCAGCTCAGGGGTTTCCTCGAAAGTGCGGAGATACTCCGACGCTGCGAAGGTGCATTGGGGACAATGTTTGTTGCTTTCAGCCTCTGTACATCTCTCGATGTCAACAAACGCATTGCCTGCGGCGAGTCATTGCGAGCATGTGCAGATGCACTAGTGGCTCTTCTCTTGTCGCAGAATCCTCCCGAGCAATTTGCGGCGTGCTGGGCGTTCAGCTGGATTGGCCTATCTCGGGTCTGGAGTCCTCCTGCGAGCCCAAATGTACTTGATCAGCTGTTTACGCTTTGCCTTTGCAGCTCGAGTATGGAGCTTCGCGAGTGGGCTGGGAGGGCATTTGCCGGTCTTCCCCTCCTGCTGCTCGAAGCTGAGCCCTTGCGCGAGTCATCAGCAGTGGAAAGGTTCATGGCTGCACGAGAGTCCTCTGTGAAAGTCGACGTCGAACAAAATCCCGCGGTTCTTGTGGCAGCCTATTATCTCCGGTCACCATGGAGCGATACGGAGCTCGCGCGCCTCGTAGCTGAGGTCACGTAAAAGCGCCAAGAGCTCACCCACAAACGGGATGCGCAAACGCCGGACCGTACTCCACGCGAGGCCTGCCGATGTGTTCACGACGATCAAATGATCGGGGACCTTCAACTCGAGTCCCGAAGGCGCCTGGCGCTCTCCAGCACCCGAAGGCCATTGGTCAGCCATATTGTCATAGACGCCCCCATCGGTCAGCGTCCCCAACCATGGCAGCGGACCAGGACGGTTCTGACCTCCATGAAACTGAAACGGTTTCGTGCGTATCCATCGGGGTGGAAAGCCGCCGGGAAATGCCGCCGATGCCTGGACCGCCGCATGCAAGGGTAGCTTCCCGGGTCGCCCCCAACCGAAGCGATAGGCATAGACAAAGCGTCCCGAAAAATAGAAGTGCTCACCGGCGTTCAAGTGGGTGGCACAGATGACGTGGTCAATGTCCGTCTCGATTGAGGCCAGGCAGGTGGGAGAACCATGGGGAGAGAAGAGATGACTGGCGTATGCCCGCCCTGCCACCACACCTCGCATCTGTACAAGCCATCCCCACGGGAGCAGCAGTTTCAGGAACAGGAGGAGCTGCATCCACCAGTACCACTGTATGACCCAACAACACACGTACACGATGCCAATAAGCGACAAGCACAGCAGCATGAGGTAGACCCAGGTGCTGGGAGTTGACCATAAGGTCTTATGAGCGATGGTTCTAGCGAGAGGGGAGACAGCCGGCCAGAAATCAGCGCTCGTGCGCTGGTGATAGCACCGCATCTGGCCCAGGAACGCATTGGTAATCGAGCCGCCAGACACAGACGAGAGTGCAACCATAGTGGACGAGAGCGTCGAGTAACTCCGCGTTCGGGATCTCTGGCCATTGGGCTACGTGTCCCGTGGAGATCATGGACCGTACGCCCCTGTCGTGGACGATCTCTTCCACGAATTCCTTTGGCGTGCCATTGTGGCTACCGTGATGCGACACTTTGAAAAATGTGGTTTTGCGCAGCAGCTCGTTGGTGGACGAATGTCGCAGCGCTGCTTGCCATAAACCCCACTGCGCATCGCCGGGGAAGAGCAGGTGCGCCTGCCCGATTTTGAGCATCAGCATGAGACTGGTGCCGTTGACCGCCTTGTCCAGGGCTACTGCGACGGCTTGCTCCAGTTCGCCCATCTTCGCGATGGCTTCCTGGTCGTCTAACGACAGCTCGGGAAAGCCAGGCATGGGACAGCTTTGCGGTAGTCCCCGGAAAAACACATTTCGCAAGCCACTGGCATCCTGGTTTGCCGCGACTTCGGCCCAGACTGAAGGAGGGATGCGCCACTCAGGAGCAAAGGGCTCAGGCACGGAAGCCCCTGCCCCCAGAGAGTCGGCGAGGCGGAGATAGCTCTCACCCTGGGGTGGATCCATGTCCCGAATGACGTCCGGATCGCGTGAGGGTCCCAGAACATATACGGTTACCTCAGGCAAAACGTCCGTCTTGAGGATGAGGTCCGATGTGCCGTCGCCGGGCAGGAAGCGTCGCGTCGGATTGCCAGCAAAGCCCTCGTGGAGCGTGGCCATCGCTCGTTCGTTTGACAGGGCATTGAGCGCTAGCTCCTGCGAACGCTGCAAGCGAGTGTGGTCGGCGGCGGACAGTCCCGCGGCCATGAGCTGTGTCGCAAGCGAGGTGCTAAGCGCTAGTGCCAAACGGCTCTGCCTCTCGCGGATCTGGCGGGCTTTGGAGTCCGTGGGGTGTTCTGTCCAGGGGAGCCACACCTCGCGGACCTGGACCCTCTCCCATCCCGGTCTAGCGAAACCGGAGACATGGTCACGATGGCGGTGTGGCGCGACGACTACGTCTATCCGAGGCTCACGAGTGCTAGGGTCAGTTGCATCCTGCCATAATTGCTGAAGCACCGTATCCATAGAAACATCAGGCGCTTGAGCGACCGAACCACAGTCGAACTCGACTTTGGCCATTGTTCTCGAAACCAGATACCAGGGAAAATGGCAGTAGATGAGGGCTTTGTTGAAGGGGAATAGGAGGCTCTGAGAATTTCATGATATCTGCCTTCCTACCAGACTTCACCGAATTTCCGCCCAGCACCGGCCCGCCCTTGCCTGATCGATAAGGGCTCCATTCCTAGATGGCCAAAGTCGAGTCGAAGAGAATACGCCGATTGCCGTCAGCGCCGGTGATCGTCACCAAAAAACAATCACCGAAGCCAACGTTGTACATGCGGACGCTGACCTGGACAGCGGGTCTCGTCCCAGCACGAGTCCGGGCCCGTTGCGGAAGATGCGGAGGTTGATTTCGCGTGGCCATTCTTGCTCACCTCATGTGGAGCATTCTCAGGCTGGCCCGGCGGACCATTCGGACGGTCACCTTCGCCTCGTTGGTATTCGGTGGCGTGATGGATGCCTGTCCCGATCTCAAGATTTGTCTGTCTCACGGTGGTGGGTATACCTGCTATGGTATCGGTCGGATGGACCGCGGCTGGCAGGTTCGCTCCGAGGCCCGCTTGCAGATCAGCCGGCCTCCGCGTGCCTATTTGCGGCGTTTCCACTACGACTGCATCGTCTACACTGAGTCCGCGTTGCGGTACCTCATCGATACTGTTGGCGTCGATCGGGTCGTTTTCGGCACCGACTGGCCCTATGACATGGTGTTCGACTGGCCGGTATCGTGGATCCTGAGCCTCGAACGCCTGACCCAGGAGGAAAAGGAAGCCATTCTCTGGAAGAACCTGGAGCAGCTGCTAGGGCTGTAAGGTGGCCAGGCGCATACGGTGCTCATCTCGCTGGCAGCACTGTGAGGAAGGCCCTGCAGGTGGGCATAGGCCGCCAGGTTCAGGTGCCTGTTGGCAGAAAGGGATGGCATGTGGCATGCGTTAAGAGGGTGGGCCGCATTGATCACCTGTTGGTACGGTACCCCAGGTGTCCTGGCCACCAACGCGGCACCTACCATCTCCTTCTTCCTTGTCTTTGGCCGCTTTATCCCGGCAGGTTCCAGCCGATCCAGTTGCACATGGCGCGCCCCATCACCAGACTCCTGGTCACGCCCCGACAGCCACGACAGCTCTTCCGTGAACATCGTGACGCATTGCCGCCAGGAGCAGGGCATGCGGGTGATATCCGTCCCCCAGAACATACGCTCGGGGCCAAAGGCGTCATAGATCTGGCGGATGTAAGGCTGAATATTGCGATACGGATAGGGTTCACTAGAGTAGCTCGGCGCCCCGCTGGCCTTGACTGCGACATTTGGATGCTTAGCCAGTGCCAACAGCTCTGGTAAATTCGCGAATCCCGCAGCATCCTTCGAACCCCCGGCCCTGCCCAGGTGATCGACGTGCAGCTTCAGCCCCGGATGACGGGCTGCGATCTCCCCAACGACCGGCAGGAAATTCCCCGCGGCCAGCCCAATGGGTATCCCAGTGCGTTCAGCCCCCGACCACAACCAGTCCAGGCTCCCATCTCTTAGCCAGGCCTGCTGCTGCGGTTGCTGAAACGTGAAGCGGAGGCCGAGCATTCCTGGCCGCTGCTTCCAGCCGTCGAGCAATGTACGGCTCTCCGGACGATCGAGGGGGAAGTTCCCCAGAATGGAGAGGCGGTCAGGGTGCTGGCGGGCCGCTTCAACTGCCACCTCATTGGCATTCGGATCCCAGCCCGGCGGATGGATGACGGCCGCGTTGACGCCCGCTTCATCCATTTCTTTGAGCAAGATCATCCTTGGTGAAGGAAGAGATCTGTCGGTGAGCCGGATTGGTAGGTATACCACTTGTCCAGATATGCACTTGCGAGTCAACGATCAGCATGACAGGCTCCTTTTGCAGGTGTGGTCCGTTCTCGTGTCTCATGCTCCATAACGCCGGAGAGTCGTCTACCACCATGTCCGGCGTCCTGACGATGCCATTGTCGCGCAGTGCTGATATTGTGGCAAGGGTTTTGTCTTGGAAGCTTTCACTGATGAGCCTGTTGGGGTATGATCTTGCACTATGCTTCGCGAGCAATGCCTCGGTGCACTACGATTTTACCGAGAACCGGCAGTAGGAGTGGTTTTCGTGGCTGGAGAAACCGTTTGCGCAGGTGCAGACGGTCGGCAAACCGCTCCACCCACGTCATGCGCAAGACTTGCAAAGTGTGCTTCAACTTCCTATCCTTAACTGCAGTAACGTCCCAACGACGCAGCGCGCTGCGGAACAGACGGTGTACTACCGGTTTATGAAAGATGACGGCCTCGACACGGTGCACGGAAGGAAAGGACTATGGCTGTCTCAACCATCACCTCCATGTCCAGAGCAGAACTCGATGATGCCCTGCCGGCGCTGGAAAACGGCGATCGGCTGACACGTGCCGAGTTCGAACGTCGCTATGAGGCGATGCCACACCTCAAGAAAGCCGAGTTCATCGAAGGAGTCGTCTACGTGCCTTCGCCTGTGCGTCACCGCCCGCATGGCGCACCACATGCACAGCTGATGACTTGGTTAGGCCTGTACACCGCAAACACGCCTGGCGTCGAAGTCGGTGATAACAGTAGCGTGCGGTTAGACCTGGACAACGAGCCGCAACCAGATGCACTGTTGTTTATTGGGCCTATCCACGGAGGTCAAGTCCGTATCAGTGACGATGGGATTATCGAGGGGGCTCCCGAACTGGTCGCTGAGGTGGCGTCGAGTTCTGTGAGCTATGATTTGCACACCAAGCTGCACGTCTACCGCCGCAATGGGGTGCGCGAATATATTGTCTGGCGCGTGTTAGAACGGGAGATCGATTGGTTCGTCCTGCGGGATGGACAATACGAGCGGATGCCTGCGGACGCTCAGGGCCTGGTCCGGAGCGAGGTCTTCCCCGGATTGTGGCTTGACCCGGCGGCGCTGATACGGGGTGATCTGTCGACCGTGCTGGCTATCATTCAGCAAGGTCTGGCCAGTCCTGGACACCATGCTTTTGTCGCACGTCTTCACTCCCAGGCCTCCACACCCTAGGTGTCATTGCCCAAGAACATCAACTAGCACCGATACACTCTACCGCTCAGGCGGGCAGTTTCCCGAAGTCTTCCTCCGAGGGGCGGGCGTCCCAGAGGAGGCGGTCGCTGCCTTCAAGCGCGTTCTCATTCACAACCCCGATTTTCTGGAGACGCACCTCATCCTCGCGATCCTCTATACGGCCTTTGGCTGGGAGGTTGAGGCCCGCGCCGAGGTGGCAGAGGCTCTACGAATCAATCCCAACTTCTTTCTGCAGGAGATCAGTATGGTATGGCAAGCGGACCTCTCGAAAAATCAGGAGGGATTAGAGCGCCTTCTTGGCGGCCTGCGTAACGCAGGGCTACGGTGAGGAAGTTGCTATGAGAAGGAACCTTGCATGACTCGCGGCATGATTCCTGAGGACCTGTTTCACATTCAGTGGGTATCCGACGCGCGCCTCTCGCCCGATGGGCGCCTGGTAGCCTTCACGGTCACGCGCCTGGACGAGGAGGCCGACGACTATCGCTCGGCGATCTGGCTGGGGTCGGCTGATGGTTCGATCCCAGCCAGGCGCTTTACCGCAGGCGCGAGCAAGGACAGCACGCCGCGCTGGTCGCCCGATGGCACACGCCTGGCCTTTCTCTCCGACCGCGAGGGTGGCAAGGCACAGATCTACGTCATTGGTATCAGCGGTGGCGAGGCCCGCCAGCTCACCGCTATCCCCCAGGGTGCTGGCACACCCGTGTGGTCGCCTGACAGCACGCGACTAGTCACCGTGGTGCGGATGGGTGGCGAGGATCATGGGAGCCAGCCGGACAAGTCGAAGACGCCCCCGGCGCGGCTGATCACCAGGCTCAAGTACCGCGCCAATGGCGAGGGTTTTATTTATGATCGCCATCGGCACCTGTTCGTCGTCGATGCGGTTACCGGTGATACCCGCCAGCTCACAGATGGTGACTGGGACGACATCCATCCCGCCTGGTCGCCCGATGGCGCCCACCTTGCTTTTGTCTCGGCCCGCCACCGCAACCGCGACCACGATCATGCCGAGGACATCTTCGTCATGGATACAGCAGGGGGCGAGCCTGTGCGGCTGACTCCCGGTGGCGGTGCCTGCTCGCTGCCCGCCTGGTCGCCCGATGGACAGATAATTGCCTATCTGGGCTATGCCGATGCGGAAGGTGCACCACGCCACAGTCGTCTGTGGCTGGTCCCGGCAGGCGGTGGCAGTCCTCGCTGTCTGACCATGGGCTTCGACCGGCACCTGGAGATCGCCGACGCGGCGGCACCGCTCTGGCGGACAGACGGCACCGCCCTCATTGTGGGGGTCGAGGACCGGGGTACCGTGGGGGTGATTCAGGTGCAGGTGGCGGATGGGAAGGTAACGCCGCTGGTTTCGGGGAGGCGGAGCGTGGCCTCTTATAGTGTGGTTGGTACCACTGTGGCGTTTACCGCTTCGGAGCCACATCGTCCTGCTGAAGTGTATGTGTGCACGGAACTAGGCGAGCGCCAGCTCAGCGATCTTAACGCCGACTGGCGTGTTGAGGTCAAGCTGCCGGAGCTCGAGTACTTCACGGTACGGTCGGGCGACGTTGAGGTCGACGCCTGGGTGATGCGTCCTGCTGGATTCGAGCCAGGACGGCGTTACCCGGCGTTGGTCAACATCCACGGCGGACCATTTGCCCAGTATGGCTGGGCCTTCTTCGACGAGTTCCAGGTGCAAGCCGGAGCGGGCTATGCCGTCATCGGCTGTAATCCGCGTGGGAGCAGTGGCCGAGACGAGGCTTTCGCCCGAGCGATCATTGGCTGTCCTGGAGAGCCCGACTCGGCCGACGTGCTGGCCGCACTTGACGAGGCACTGCGGCGCTACGACTTCATTGACTCAACGCGCCTCGGGTTGCTCGGTGGCAGCTACGGTGGTTATCTCGCGGCCTGGGTTGTCGGTCATACCGACCGATTTCTAGCGGCGGTGCCGGAGCGTGGCCTCTATAACCGCTACAGCAAGGACGGCACCAGTGACATCTGGTCGGGCTATACCTATCTGCGGGTTCGCCAATGGGAAGACCCAGAGCTATACTGGCGCTATTCGCCGATCGCCTACGTGCAGAACATCCGCACGCCACTTCTAATCCTGCACAGCGAGGAAGACCTGCGCTGCCCGATCGAGCAGGCCGAGCAGCTCTTTGTGGCGTTGAAGCAGATGCGGCGGGAGGTGCGGTTTGTCCGCTTCCCGGGTGAGAACCATGAACTGTCGCGCAGCGGTAAGCCTAGCCACCGGCTGCAGCGCTTTGGCTATCTCCTGGACTGGTTTGCCGAGAAGCTGGCCTCGCCGGCTGAACCAGACGCTCAGGTGGCTTCATAAACCACGCATGCGCTAGATGCGTTGCAACCCGTTCACTCTAGACCTTCTGGCGATGGTCACTGGCAATCGGCAGGGTGGATTGCCGAGGCGGTGGCGCACTTCCCGAGCCTGATGCATGCTTTGTCTAAGGTTGGTCTGGTGGCTCCCCGCCAAGGCGACCTGCCCAAGGTGCTCCCCTTGCTCGAACGTGCTATGAGCCTCTGCCAGGACCTGGACCTCCTGGTCTGGTGCCCCCAGATGGCCGCGCCCTTGGGGACAGCGTATATCCCGAGCGGGCGCATCATCGACGCCGTGGCGCTGCTCACCAAGGCGCTGAAGCAGAGCACTGCGATGGCAAGAGCACGAAACGAGGTGCCATGCCATCTCGTCCTAGGGGAGGCGCTGACGCTGGCTGGTCGCCTGAAGGAAGTGCAGGTTCACGCCGAACACGCGCTGGCGCTCGCCCGTGGGCACCAGGAACGAGGCGAGGAGGTGTCTGCTCTGCACCTCCTTGGCGAGATCGCGACACAGCGCCAGCCCACCGAGAACGATCAAGCCGGAGATGACTACCGCCAGGCTCTGGCCCTGGCTGAGGCACTTGGCATGCGCCCGCTCCAGGCCCACTGCCACCTCGGCCTCGGCAATCTGTACGCCACGATCGGACGCCGCACCGAAGCCCGCACAGAACTGTCCACCGCCGTCGAGTTATATCGGGCTATGGACATGACATTGCCAGAATGTGCCGATGCTGTGCCGAGTGCACCTCCGTCCACTTCCCCACGCCGACGGGGGCATCCCACCAGCCAAACGGGGCCCTCGGCACGTACTCGAGCAGCGGATCCTGACGTAGGTCTGGGTTCAGAAGCCGGGACAGTTGCTCGTTCAGGACCAGCGTCGGGACCACGAAGACACCGTTGGCAGCCAGCAGGCGAGCCAGGTCTTGCAGCTTGGGCCGGGTCACGACGGCGTAATCGACCCCAGAGGCGCTCTCAGCCCCCTCGGACCACAGCCTCTGCTGCGGTTGTTGCGCGCAACTGGGCCATCAAGGGCACACTGCGGGGGGCGGCCGTTTCAACAATGCCCTGGACCACCGGTGCTGTCAGCTTTTCGCCAACCTTGAGGCAGTCGACCTGGCGCTCAGGAGATCACGGGCCGCTGCGCGCGTCTCATCGGTGGTGAGCACCACACGCCTGATCCGGGCTTCCCCCGGGGGCGGATTGGGCCAGTCGATGGTGTGCCCGCACGTGAAAAGCCGTGGTCGCGTCTGGCCGGGCCTCTGGCTCCGACGGCGGTGGATGAGGATGACGTCCAGGTTATTGCCAACGTCGCGCGCGGTGGTCACGGTCGCAGGCCCAGCCGACTCGGTGAGGCCAGCGCCAGCCGGAGTTGGCACAGTTTCCCAGGCGGTAAGCAGACGCTTGTAGACTCCTTGGTCTTTGTAAGGCAGTTGCCACTTAATGCCCTGCTGGGGGGCTGGGGTTTGACATTTTGGACTTCTGCCAGCGCGGGCCGCGCCTTCTCCTCCCGGTCTAACTCGCTATAGATGGCCGCCAGGTAGGCGTAGGCAGACATTCAATTGGGGTAGCGGATAAGGGCTCTCTTGAAGGCGGCAATCGCTCCTTCGTATCGACCGGACAGATAGACCCCGCCCACTCCTGGCCTATCGTCATGGACTGCGCACGTCGGAGATCGGCCTGCTGCAGCGCACCGACGTAGACCTCAAGCAGGGGAGAATCACCATCCACCGCCTGAAAGGTTCCCTCTCGGGCATCTATCTTCTGCAGCCCGACGTCATCAAACAGCTGCGTGCGTACCTATGCGCTCGTACGGACTCGTCACCGTATCTGTTCATCTCCAACCGTGGCATGCCCATTGATCGGTGGCCCTTGTGGTGCGCCATGCAGACCCTATGGCGAGAACGCGGGCCTACCGCCGGAGAAACGGAAGTTCCATAGTCTCAAGCATTCCATCGCCACCCACCTCCTCGACGTGCGCGGAGAACTCCGCTTTGTGCAGGATTGGGTAGTCTATACGAATGTGCAGAACACAACCAAGTATGCACAGATGACCATCTCCCGGCGTGATGAGGAGGCCCGCAGGCTCTTTGCCGATCACCGGGTGATATGAGGTCAGCGTTAAAGCTCTGGATTTCTCTGCACCTGGCAGGCCTCGGTCGCCAACAGATGTTTCAGGATTTCAAGTGCTTTCATGCCCATCCAAGCGCAAACCCGCACGGATGGTCCCTTTAAGGTAGATCCGGAAAAGTCAGGGTTCTTGTACAATTTTGGAGAAGTGGATGCCGCACGGAATGCTGCCCCTCCTCCATTGAGGCTGCGATGCTTTCGATAGCGTCGATCACTCCCTGAAACGACTGAACACGGAAGCTCACATCTTCTTCGCCGCCGAGCACGGTTGCCTCCACCTGGATCTTCACCTGATCAGGCAACTGTACAGGAATGATCTGTTGGCGCGATGTCATGGGATCCTCCACCTTCACCTTGCCCGGCCACTCGGGGTAGGACTCGCGTGTACCCTGTACACACAGGACACCCTTCCCCTCCTCGACAAACTGCCCAAACCCAAAATCGGGGCAGACTTTAGTTATAACGAATGATACTTCGCGCTACTTCGCCCTGTTCAAGGGCATCGAAGGCAGTGTTGATCTCGTCCAGCCGGTAGGTGCGGCTAACGAGTTCGTCGAGTTTCAGCTTTTTGGCCAGGTACAGGTCTATGAGTTTGGGCATCGCAGCGCGCATGTTGGCCGAGCCATAGGTACAGCCCATCAAGACGCGATCCTGATGTAAGAAATCGGGGTCGATGGTGAGCTGCTCGCCGTGACGGATCACGCCCACGATCACGGCCTTCCCCCCACGCCTCGTACACAACAAGGCTTGCTGGGCTGTTTGCGTTAGACCAATGACCTCGAAGGCGTAATCGGCCCCTTCACCACCAGTAAGCTCGCGCACCGCCTCCACCGGGTCGGCGTCGCGCGCATTGATCGTCATGGTCGCCCCAAACTGTTTGGCATAGTCCAGCTTGTTGGGCCGCACATCGACGGCGATGATCTGCTCAGCTCCAGCCAGCGCGGCTCCCTGAATGACGTTGAGGCCGACGCCGCCACAGCCGATCACCACCACACTGCTGCCCGGCTCCACCTTAGCCGTCCACAGAGCAGCCCCTACTCCGGTGGTAACACAACAGCCCACCAGCGCCGCTTTATCCAGCGGAATGTGATCCGGGACCTTGACCAGGCTGCCCTCTGGGACCACCCCGTACTCGGCAAACGACGACATACAGGCGAAATGCTTGATCTCCTGGGTGCCCTTGCGCAGGCGCGTGCTACCATCAGGGAGATTACCGTTCAAGCTGTAGCGCACTGCGCACATGTTTGGCCGCCCTTCGATGCAGTACGTGCAGCGGCCACATGCGGGAACGAACGACAGAATGACATGGTCGCCCGCCTTCGCATAGCTCACTCCAGGCCCGACCTCCTCGACAATACCCGGCGCCTTCGTGACCGAGGACCACGGGCTTTGGATAGGGGCGATCCCCCTTGATGTAGTGCAGATCGCTGTGGCACACGCCGCTCGCCACATAGCGCACACGTACCTCTCCATCTTTAGGGGGTAATAACGTCAGATCCTCGATGGCTAAAGGTGTTCCGACTTCATACAGGACAGCGGCTTTCATGGCCTCTCCTCCTTTGCCCTCACCCTGGCCCTCTCCCAGAGGGAGAGGGAATTAAAACCCGCCCTGTGCCGACCTATAGGCTCATTCCCCCATCCAGGAAGATGGTCTGCCCGGTCATGTAATTCGATGCTGCCGACGCTAGGTAAAGCGCCAGCAATCCCACTTCTCGCAGCTGTCCGGGCCTTCCTAACGGGACCAGCTGGGCGGCGCGCTGCGCCGTTTGACGAGCGCGTTCTTCTCCAGACGTCACCGGATCAGGAAAGAGCCCCGGCGCAATGGCGTTAACGTGGACGCCATACGGCGCCCATTCCAGTGCCTGAGCCCGCGTAAAGCCGACCAGGGCGGTCTTGGCGATGGTATAGACCACCATGTCGCCACCTCCCTGGCGCGCCGTCCAGGACGAGATATTGATCACCTTGCCGGCGCGTCGCTCTAGCATATGTGGACCTACGGCACGTGTGCACAGGATGGCTTCCGTCAGATTGATGTCCATGACGAATTTCAGCTCGTCGTCGGAGAGCGCCTGGGCGGCATTGGCTTTCCCTGGCAGGGCCACCAAAGGCTTGCGAATAGAGTCCCCTAGGTTATTGATCAGGATGTCGACATGACCAAACTCCTTCATGACCGTGTCGATCGCGCTCTGCACTCCGTTAGTATTGGTGACATCGGCCATGATTGGCACGATGCGCCGGCCTGAGGCTTTGGCGATCTCAGCGGCTGTGCCTTCAACATATTTGGGAGTCAGAGCATTGAGGGCAATGTCTGCACCCGCCTCCGCGAGCACCTGGGCGATGCCCTTGCCAATGCCGCGTCCTGCGCCCGTGATGAAGACGACTTTGCCAGTGATATCATATTCTGCCGGCAGCATAGGAATCCTCCAACAAACAATGAGGAGCGCTAAGCGCTGAGGACGTTGCTCATCATTGCCTCAGCACCGAGTTCTCAACGCTCAGTATTGGTGCTCGATCACGGCTGTACCGCCCGAGCTTCAGGCTCGCCATACTTGGATCAATCGACTAGTTCTTCATGCTCATTGCGGATCATTTTGATCACTGTACAGAGCGATCCAGCGACCAGCTCCTCTAAGGATGTCAGGCCCGAGTATGCCATTGTGACCATAACCTGTCAAACTGGGTGTGGGTTGTTTGGAGCGGGAAGCGTTGCGGCGGAGGACGTCCCTGACGGTCACGCTCAGCCGGTTCGACCGAGCGATGTTTCATGTATGATATCATGCCTCAGTCCTACGCCTACAGTATGGAGTGGGTGGCCGTTCGACCAGCGCTGGCGTAACGATCGACCAAAGGGAGACGGGCATGACGTCTGCACTTGATGGCGTGATGGTGTTGGACCTTTCTCGGGTCCTGGCTGGCCCATTCTGTAGCATGATGTTGGCTGACATGGGGGCCGATGTCCTCAAGATCGAGGAGCCGGAAGGGGGCGACGAATCCCGCACCTGGCCGCCTTTCGTCGCGGGAGAAGCATCGGGCTATTTAAGCATGAACCGCAATAAACGCAATATGACGTTGAATCTGAAAACCCCGGAGGCTCAGGACATCCTCAAGCAGTTGGTCGGACGTGCGGATGTCCTTGTCGAGAACTTTCGCACCGGCACAATGGAATCCTTTGGGCTCGGATACGAGGTCTTACAGCCGATTAACCCACGACTCATCTATTGCGCGGTGTCGGTCTTCGGACGCTCGGGTCCATACAAGGACAAGGCGGGATATGAAGCGCTGATGCAGGCCTTCAGTGGGGTGATGAGCCTGACTGGAGAGCCGGAAGGCCCGCCGCTGCGCTGTGGTGTGTCCTTTCTCGATCTCGGCACCGGCATGATGGCGGCCTATGCCGTGATGAACGCCCTCTTCCATCGTGAACGCAGCGGTCAAGGGCAAAAGGTCGAAGTATCGCTGTTCGAGACCGCGCTGTCACTGATGTCGTACCATGCTGTGGGGTATCTGCTCACCGGCGATCTTCCGCAGCGACAGGGATCGGGGCATCCCATGATTGTGCCCTACCAAGTTTTTCCAACGCAGGATGGTGAGATCTTCATCGTGGGCTCCAATCAGCGCCTCTGGATACGGCTCTGCCAGGCGCTCAGCCGCGAAGATCTGCTCCAAGACCCACGGTTTGACTCCAACCAAGAACGCGTCAAACATCGCCACCTCCTCGTGCCCATGTTGCAGGCCGAAACGCAGAAATATCCGACGGCTGTGTTGAGCGCCAGATTGGACGACTCCGGTGTGCCATGTGCGCCGGTAAACACCCTCGACCATGTCCTCAACGATCCCCAAACACAGGCGCGAGAGATGATCGTCGATGTCCCCCATCCGCTCATCCCCGATCTCAAGCTCCTCGGACTGCCGATCAAGCTCGGCGACACTCCCGGCAGTTTACGTTTACCCCCGCCGCTCAAGGGACAACACACCGAAGAAGTATTGATTGAGTTAGGTTATCGCACCGCGGACATCACTGCCTTGCGCGCTCGGCAGGTGATTTGAATAGGGGTGAAGAACGATGACGACAGCCTTCCGTGACATATTGAAGGATGCTGCACAGCCGATCTGGGAAGCAATCTTGGCCCATCCGTACCTTAAAGAGCTAGGGGCTGGGACGCTTGCACACGAGCGCTTCCTCTATTTCATCCGACAGGACTATCTATATCTCTTCGAATTCGCTCGGGTTCTGTGTGTGGGAGGCAGTAAGGCTGAGGATTTGGATACACTGGAGATGTTTGCCAAACACGCGGCCAACACTGTAGCCGTCGAGCGTGTGATGCATACCGGCTTCATCCAGCGCCTGGGCCTGCAGGCTGACCAACTGCTCGACAGCGAACGTACCCCCACGACACAGGCATACACCAGGCACCTTCTGGCAGTTGCGCGCGAGGGGACCCTCGGTGAGATCGTCGCAGCGGTGTTGCCATGCTACTGGATCTACCTGGAGGTCGGGCGCCACCTTGCCACCGCTCAGCCCAGCGATCCGATTTATCACGACTGGATCAAGGCCTACGGCTCCGAAATTTTTACCGCATTAGTCCAGCAGCAGCTCAACCTGGTGGATCGCCTGGGAGCACGCGCCCCCGCCCTCGAGAGCCGACGCATGACCGAGCATTTCATCCAGAGCAGTCGCTACGAATACTTATTCTGGGACGATGCCTATCGACTTGTGGCCTGGCCAGTATAAAAGAAGAGGTCTGAGAGAGAAAGACTTACAGGCCGGTTCAGAGTGTCGGACCGGTACTATCCGAGAAGGCTTTCTAGGTAGGCGGCGAACTCTTGCTCGAAGGTCGAGAGCTCTATGCCGAACGCGGCCTGAAAAGTCTCGATGAGGTCCGTAGCATGGGGCATACGGCGAAAGTAATCTAGGATCGCTGCTAGACCCCGCTGCTCGATGAGCAGGTCTGTGGCGAGAAACGCCTGAGCATATGGCATGGCGCTACCATATCTGGCGTTCAGAGCCTGCCATTCCTGGACGGTGATCATCTGCGACAAGGGAGTCAGCTCACGCTCCTGCCTGACCTGGGAAATTTTTAAGTCTTTTCGACGGCTAACGGTGTCCAGGCCAAGAGCTGCTATCACCTGATAGCCTACCCAGTCGGCAAACCCCTCGATGAGCCATAAATCACCGGTGAGCTTCCCTTCGGCGAGTTCGTATTGGACGACGTGGGTGAGTTCATGGGCGAGTACATGGATGCGCTCGGGCCACTTGAGACCGTCTAGAATCTCGTTATTGACCAGGAATCGCTTGCCTTCCTTGGTCTGGCGAATACGCCCGAGGGCCGTTTTTGAGATAGCGCGGGCCATGGTAGGGTCGGTATGGAATTGGTCGATCAGTCCTTGAGCAAAAGCCTCGCGGTAGGGATAGAAATACAGAGTGACAGAGGTTCTGGGGACCGGCATCTGCAGATCTTCCGTCATGACCGATACAATGGCATCCGTGGCGTCCTGGTAATTGCTGATCTGTGCCACCACAGGCCGGGAGACCCCTGGCATCACCGTAAGCCGAACTTCGCGCGGCACTGCGGTGCATCCGGCCAGGATCGTCGCGATGACGAAGCCGAGTCCTCTGATCACATACCCACGAACGCTATGCATAGCCGATTGCCGAGTCTCTCTTGCATGCTTCTGACGCTGCCGTCTATCAGGCTCATGCTAGCGTGCCGCCGTTGCGGCGCCGCTGTCCATCTTCTGGCCCTTCTGTCCAGCAACCAGCACGTACCAGTAGCGGTGTGTCTCGTCTGTGGTCACCGCCATGCCGAAGAACTGTGCCCGTGGATCGACGATGACACTCCATAGCTCATTTTCGGCACGCAGGGCTTCTATGAGGCGAAAGCCAAACGTCGCTATAATTTCGCCTGCTTGCCAGACGGTGCTATGCCAGATCGCGCTGACGGTCGTCCAGGCTTCCAGTCCCGTATCCTTGCTGCGCAGCTCGCGGTCAATGCCCTGGTCCATCACGTTTGCTCGGCGGTGGGATGCACATAAGTCCTGGGCCAACGTGGCCAGCGACTCATCGGGAAGATAATAGTACAAGGCTGCAACCCCACGCTCGAAATGCATCAACTCGGTGAGTTTGGCGGCCAGTTCCGACGCCGCTGGTGGAGCGGTGATCGCGGTTGTTGTGGCGGTCTGCCGCTGCCATGGCCACAGGCGAAACATTCGGTTCCGAGACTCAGTCATGGTCTTACCTCGTGCAATCTCCTGCATGTCCGCAGGCCTGGACATCGGCTTCAAGCCGTCCTGGTCCTGCTAGCTACTTCTTGTAACATAGTGGTTCCAAGATCGCAAAGGCAAAAGGCTGGGCCTTGTCCCGCTTATTGAAGCATGATAGGATAACGCCAAGACTCAGGGATGTCTATGCTGCCAGAAAGCGATGGACGGACATGCCGGTCCGAAACTCAGCCATGCCTCAGAAAGTCACACACTCGTGTATCCTTGGCCTCGATTTAGCGGGGTCGCCGCGACGGCCGACAGGGTTCTGTGTCCTCAGGGGGCGTCGGGTGACGGTCGGACATCTGTTCGGCGATGACGACATTTTCGCGACGGTCGACACGGTGGCGCCACACCTCATTGCCATCGATGCCCCATTGGGGTTACCTGCTGGGCGATGTTGCCTGCTGAATACCTGCGCCTGTGCAGGAACCACGCATTTTCGAGCATCCGACCATGAGTTGCGCCGTATGGGCATCCGATTCTTTCCGATCACCCTCGGTCCGATGCGGCAGCTGACGCAACGCGGTATACGCCTGAAATCTGTATTCGAAAGCAGCGGATTCGAGGTTATCGAAACCTACCCTGGTGGGGCGCAAGATATCTGGGGTATCCCACGCCAGCGTGATGTGGTGGGTCTCCGACGTGGGTTGTCTCGCTTCCGGCTACAAGGGCTCCAACGGTCCGAACCATCGCCGCACGTCCTGGACGCGGTTACCTGTGCACTGGTCGGTCAGCTCTATCTTCGCGGCGCCACCACGAGTCTCGGTTCTGCAGACGAAGCGCTGATGATCCTGCCGCCGTTGCCATGATCGAGCACCATCCGAAGGAGATCCATCATGCAACCACGGACCGCAGACGTCGTCATCATTGGGGCGGGGGCTATCGGCTGTAGCATTGCCTATCACCTCGGATGGCGTGGGGCGAAGAACATCGTTGTTTTGGAGCAAGAAGCAGTTGGATCGGGTACCACGAGCAAAGCGGCAGGGGGGATTCGCGTCCAGTTTCCTACCGAAATCGAGATTGCTTTTTCAATGGAGAGTCTGGCCTTCTTTAAAGGTTTTCACGAGCATATGGGTGTCAATCCACATCTGCGGCAGGTAGGCTACCTCTTTCTCCTCGGTAGCGCACAGGATGTCGAACAGTACACCCAGCAGATCGCCTTGCAGCGTCAGTATGGTCTGGATGTACGGTTGCTCACACCCCAAGATGCCAAGGCCATCGTGCCGCAATTGCGCGTCGATGATCTGCTGGCGGCCGTCTATTCTCCGCAGGATGGATACGCTGATCCGCATACCGTTGTGCAAGGATACGCCACTAGGGCACGTGAATGCGGCGTGAAGATTTTGGAACAGACCGAGGTGACCGGAATTCGGTTAGAGGGCGATCGTGTGGTCGGCGTTGACACCACCAGCGGTGCCATCGACACGCGATTGGTCGTCAATGCCGCTGGACCGTGGGCCACGCGCGTGGCTGCGATGGTGGGTACGAATGTACCAGTCTATCCCCGGCGTCGGCATATTTTCGTGACCGAGCCCTTCAGTGACTTCGTTAATCCGTCCCCACTGGTCATCGACCGTACAACTGGATTCTACTGCCGGACTGAAGGTCGCAGTATTCTTATGAGCCCCGGTGACGCACAGGCGGTGCAGGGCTATAAGGTGACGATCGATTGGAGCATGGCCGAGGAGACCGCCCGCAAGGCTGTGCAACGCATCCCGGTTCTCGAACAAGCAGGCATCATGAGTGGGTGGGCCGGACTGCGTCCGCTGACGCCGGATGAGCATGCCATCATCGATTATCTCCCCGGCGTTGAAGGTATGCTGTGCGCTGTAGGCTTCTGCGGCCATGGTTTTCAGCATTCGCCGGCTGCCGGGAAAGTGATTACAGAGATGGTCCTCGATGGCAAACCTTCGCGGGATATCTCGGCTCTGAGCTTTGACCGGTTCCAAAACACCAAAGCGCTTTCCCCGCAAGGCAAGATCCCAGAACCCGACTAGTCCCCGGATGAGGCTTATGACCGAGCACCGTATATTACGACACATTATCAAGATGTTCGATGAATTTCACAGCACCCGCAAAATGCCCCCACATCTGCAACGCTAACGATGCATGCACTTCTTGACATCTCCGCCTTTCCCCCACTCCCACTGGGCGTGAGGGAAAGGCGGAGGGTAAGCAAGGAGCAATCAAGCGATCTGACGACAACCTTTCTATTGCAGCTCGGGTAAAATCTGCACCAGTGCCTCATGCTTGCCGTTGGCGTGCCCATTGCTATGGCTATCGCCACAGCCACAGCTTCCACCCGGGCCGCCGCCTTCGCTCGAGCAGCAACTCCCTGTACTCACTGGAGCCGCGGTGGCGATTATCGCCTCGCTTTTCTTGCGCTCGGCGACGCGGACATCCTTGGTGATCTTGTCGATATTCTCGGTATAGGTCACAGCTCCTTGATTTTTCCACTGATCCATCGACATGGCGAACTTCTTCTCCACCTTCTCACGGTATACTGGCCCCGAGTTATAGGTGCAGAAAGGATATATGAGGCCGTTTGGAGCGGAGTAGTGGATGATGCAACGCTTGACACGCTCCACTTCATAGTTGTAGGAGTCCATGAAGTGCATGCCGCAGGCCATGAACAGCTCATCGCCCTTGCTCCGTCTGCTGCCATTCTCCGGCCGACCTTCGACCAGCTCTTTCAGGAGCTTCAAGAAATGGCTGAAGGTCATCCCCTCTGGTGCCTTGTCGGCATTCCAGAATCGCCGCAAATTGGCCAGTAACTTGGCGATGGCTAGTGTCGGCGAGCTGGATTGATTGACCTTACCCGCCAAGGCATCAATGGCGCGCAGGAAGCCAGGCAGGTCGATGAAACGAGTGATCGGCGTCGCACCCCCATGTTTATCGATATACAGGTACGTCCCCTGGCCACAATGGGAGTGGCAGCTAAAGTTCACAGCCGAGCCATCACCTTTGAGGGCATTGAACAGCTTCGCGAATGGCGATGTACAGGGGATTGGGAACCAATCCTGGTGTGCTTCGGCAAGCCCGGTTTGCGCTTCGATATCGTGGGCCAGATCGGGTAACGTATAGCGCATCTTCTCGCGCATGCGTTGAGCGATGCGGCCGGTGAAGGTGACCGGTTGGAAAGCCACCCCTGAGACAGTGTCACAGTGCTCGATACCGAACTTCAAAATCTCGCCCACTTGCTGATTGTTCACGCCGCGCACCACCGTGCAGACCAGCACCACGTAAAGATCTGCCTTGCCGGCATTCTCAATGGCCTGCAATTTCTTCTTGAAGAGCGACTCCCCGCGTGTCTTCTTGTAGATGGCATCCACCATGCCGTCGAATTGCAGATAGATTCCATCCAACCCTGCCTCTTTAGCACGGAAGGCGAAGTCCTGATCGGTGAAGGCGATGCCGTTACTGGCCACCTGTACCCAGGAAATCCCTAGGTCTTTGGCGAGCTTGCAGGCCTCGATGAAATGCGGGTAGATTGTCGGCTCACCGCCGGAGAACTGGATGATGTGACCGGGGGTTGGCCGCTCTGCCCGATAGTTCAGGATCATCTGCCGCACCTGGTCTAGCGTGGGTTGGTACACGTAACCCGCGGCATTGGCATTGGCGAAGCAGACGGGGCAGGTTAAGTTACAGCGGTTGGTGAGGTCGAGATTACCGACGCCTGTATGGCTGGTGTGCATGTTACACAGGCCACATTGTTGCGGGCACTTTGTAGCATAGGGCACACGGGGGTTGCTGAGACCTCTATTGTCCCCGAAGGAGAACTTCTCGGCCTGCAAAAACATCTCTACGTCAGACCAGTACAGCTCTTTAAAGTAACCATGCTCGGGACAGGTCTTTTCCATAAAGACCTTCCCGTCTTCCTCGAACATCCGCGCCGGGATACACCGCGTCTTGTCGCACTCTGGACAGAGAGATTCAACGATTTTTGGAAGGCCCTTGGTGGTTGGAGGAATAGGAGTTCCGTTATATGTTGCTTCAGCTTGTTCGGGCGTATAGGAATCATCCAGTGCTGGCCACACCGTGTTGAGCATGTGGTTCTTCAGCGTTTCCAGAAACGGCGACAGAGGATTCATGCTCGCTCCTCCCCTCGGATCAGCGGTTCTTGAGAAGACTGCACACCTTACCCTCCCGCACGCAAGGCCCATCCCAGCTTACGCTCCCGGTACCAACAGGCACAACTCTCCTTTCGGTAACCTGCTCGTCTTTACCGTGGAGAACAGTTTAGCTAGATGATATGGGGTTCATCTCTAAACCCCATACAGACTCCCAGCAATGCGCATGCCAGACCTGCAATCAGCCCATCGTGCACAGCCAAAACGCCATCCGTCAAGGCTCGCACGGATTCCAGTCAACCCCATGCCCGACACGCCTACGTCCCCAAGTGATACGATTCTATCCAACGAGACGTCAGCTTTCCACTAAGGCATTGTCATGTATATCATTCTCGTGAGTGGCTAATTCCTAACCACCTGGATAGTCTTACGGGGTATATGGAGCCAGCGCCTCGGTAAGGGCTTGGGGAACCACCGTCTTGCCCTCGTTCAATTGGGCGATGGTCGCCTCAATGATGGCCTTCGCCTCATCTTTCCGAAAGCTAGTGATAAAGCCGTCGTAAAAATGCACTCCTGCAAGCGCCCGATTGATTTCCGTCTCCCGATTATGGTCGTTCAACTCAGTAAAATAGACCACCCGATACCGACCGCTATAGGTGGTCTCATGGTAGATCTCGAACATAATCCGATCCGTTGCGAACGCCATCAGACTCTCCACAGCCAAGGGCTGCGTGCCAAGAGGAAGAAATCCTTTGCATGCAGCCCTTTAGCGCTTTCCTTAGTCCAGCGTCAACTGGAGCAAGCGCTCACCAGATTCCGTAGGCCCACATGAGCCAACTCCGACAAGCTCGGGGCCAATGCCAGCCGCAGCATATTGCTGGTACAGCTCCTCCCGCAACTTCTGCTCATAGGCCTGGAGACGCTCCTCGATGGTGATGCGTTTGGTCTTTTTCGCGACCATATCCTCGCGGTAACGTTTGAGGAAGTAGGTGATGGTCTCGACACGGATTTTGATCGATCCGGTCGGTTTGTTCTCATCGATATCCTTGAAGCAGAAGTACGGCGTGCCCGCATTTTCGACGATCTCCTCGACCACTGTGTAGATAGGCGCGTCGTGTCCACACTTGAAGGATGAGAGCTCCAGCGCCACCAGGTTGGGATGCCGCGCCACATACTTAGCGGCCCAGATCTTCCGGCTAGTGTTCTCGCTGTAGGAATTTTTCCAGACGTCTGAGATATCCATTGGATCTTTAATGATGCCGGCTTGCACCTCGTCGCCGAACAATTCTTCCAGAATGTCCGGGTCAATGGGTAACGAATCCTGGGCTAAGATGGGATAACCCTGTTTCTGGAACTCTTCGAGGATCTCGTGGTTGATGCCGGGGTCATGGTGATAGGGTCGGGCCAGCAGCACGATGCCGAGCCGCTGTTCTGCCACCAGCTCGTTCAGCACCTCACGAGCCGTCCCACGCAGGATGACATTGTTAAAATAATCAAGCGCCTTATAGCCTTCCTCGATCGCTCGGGCGTTTTCCTCTTCTGACAGGCCCAGGATGTCTTTGAACTGCTCGTACATCTGACGTGCGAACAACTGTGGCTCGGCGAGCTTCACAAAGGTGGGAAAGTACTGCACCCCCATCTCAGCAAACAGATCGCCTTCTTTGATGAACGCGGCCTTCACGGCCTCAGGAGTGGCCGTCACTGTCGGACAGGCGCGACTATCCTGGGTGCCGTAGAGGTCTGTGGTGAGGGAATCGATCATCGGGAAGAAAATGATGTCCAGCGGTTTTTTCTTGTGATGCACGTAGAGCAGATTGTGCACGTGTGGAATGCCGACTTTACTCGGGAAACAGGGGTCGATCGCCCCGCGCTTGGCGCCTTCTTTGTAGAGGTGCTCGGAGGTGAAGTCAGAGTAGACAAGGTTCTCTGGTTTGACACCGAGAGCCTCGAAATAGGCGCTGAAAACCGGTGTTTGCGAGTACATATTGAGCGCTCGAGGCATGCCGATGCGGATCTGCTCACGCTTTTTCATGAGCTCGATGCGAGTTTTTTGCCTCTGGGTGAATGCGAAGCGCGGCAGTGGATCGACGACGTTCTCCGGATTGAAGGATTTGAACACGGCCTTGGCAGCGACCTCGACCAGGTTGGGATTGGAGCCCTTGACGGCGTCCAGGCCCTTCTTGATCACACGCATGGCCTCGACATCTTCAACCAGGCCTTTCTCACAACTATTGCCGACGATGAGGCGCTTCGTACCGGGCTCCAACGGAATTTTCGACTTATATTGGACCGGCTCGTCCTCCGGGCCCGTTTGTAGATTAACCTTCACGTCGATAAAGGTTCGTAGGCACTTGTTTTTGCAGAAGTAGCAGCGTGTGTTCTCGTTGCGGTGCGTTTGATAGGTGATTTGCGCCACGGCGTCGAGCCCAATAAAACTTGTCTGACGGCCGTTTTCCCAGAGACGTACCGCTTCGATGCCAGCGCCGATGGCACCGCTCTCGCCACAATGCTCGTGCACAATGACGTTGGGCTTGATACCCTTGCCTTTGAAGCGTGATTCGATGAAATCTACCTGAGCCTTCACCGCCGCCAGGTTATTCTGCGTGCCCCCCTGCAGAATGAAATTCGTGCCGAGGGCGGACAGATTGGGAATCTGGGAGACGTACAACCAGATGTTCTTAGGTAGCACCGCCGCCAATCCGGCCATGATCTCTTCGGGCTTCCAGCCCTGGCGCTGGAAATCCACGATATCGGATTGCATGAACACGGCACAGCCATAGCCGAAGGTGGGCATGGCCTCGGCGCTGAAGGCGTGATCGGCGAATTCTTCCACCTTATACCCAAATCCCTCAGCAGTACCCTGCAGGAAGTAGCCGTTACCGGCAGAGCATTGGGTATTGAGTTTAAAATCCTTCACCTGGCGGTTTTTGAGGATCATCAGCTTGATGTCTTGACCGCCGACGTCGCAAATGACATCCACATCTTTGTAGAAGCGTAGCGCCGACTCTGTGTGCGCGACGGTCTCCACCAACGCCACGTCGGCCCCCAGCGTATCTTTCAAAATATCCTTGGCATAGCCGGTGGTGCCAACGCCGAGGATCTGTAGGGTTGCCCCCTGATCTTCTACCTGCTGGCGCAGCTTCCCGAAGACCTCGATAGTGTCCTCAATAGGGTTCCCCTTGGAAAGCTGGTAGGTCTTGACCAGGACGTTACGATCCTTGTCCAGGATGACCGCCTTGGTGGAGGTCGATCCACCATCGAGTCCGACAAAGGCCTCAACCACCTGTCCGGGCTGGAAAGTGGCCGGGATGAACTTCTGACGCCGATAGCGCTCCTTGAAAGCTTCAAGGTCTTCTGGCGTCTTGCTGAGCCCTGCAGCCCCCTTTTTCTTCTTTTCCTCCAGGCGCCCGAAGTTGATGTAGTATTCCAGGTCGGCGGTACCCTTATAAATACCCACAGAAGGCTCTTCCTGGCGGCCGAATTCGACTGCACCAATGGCCGCAAAATACTGGGCGTTTTTCGGCACCATAATAAGATCTTTTGGATCGACACCCTGTGGCAGCGGATAATTGCGTTCTTCCCAGATCTTCGGGATGTTATGCTTCCAGGCCTCGGTCATGCCCCGCACATAGGTGTTCGGCCCGCCTAGCAGCAGAACCACCGGCCGCAAGGTATTACCGCGCGTAAGCACCGCCAGGTTCTGGCCGATGATGGCCTCAAACAGCGATGCCATCAGCTCGTCCCTGGGCACACCCATTTTCTGCAGGCTGTTGATGTCGGTTTCGGCAAACACACCACACTTGCCGGCTACCGGGTGCAATTTCAGGCCATAATAGCCTTGATTACACAGCTCCTCGGCTGGGATGCGCAACTTGGCGTTGATCTTATCGATGACCGCTCCGGTGCCCCCGGCACACTTATCGTTCATGCTGGGGATTTTTTTCTTGCGGCCAGTTTCCGGATCTTCTTTGAAGATGATGATCTTGGCATCCTGTCCACCCAACTCGATCACTGAGCCGACCTCGGGATGCATTTTCTCGACGGCGAGGGAGACGGCATTTACTTCCTGCACGAATTTGGCGCCGATCAGCGGTGTGATGCCACCACCACCGCTGCCGGTGATGAAGATGCGAAAGTGATCGGCCGGCAGTTGAAATTCTTTCTCGATGCGCTGCAAGAACTCCAGCGTCTTCTCCGGCTGCTTCGTGTCATGGCGCTGATAATCCTGCCAGAGAATCTGGTCATCTTGGGGATCGACTACGATAGCTTTCACTGTCGTCGAGCCCACGTCTAATCCGACAAACAGGCGTTGTCCCGTCATCGTCAATGGTCTCCTAGAAAAAGGCAGCGAGGCGTGAAGAGTGTTGGGGGACTGGTTGCTGAGGACTGGGAGAGAAGCGTCCGAAACTCAGTCCTCAGCACTCGGTCCTACCTTAATACATGGCCGCGACTTTCTGTAGCTTCCGCAATCTCCCACCCTTCTCGTCGACGTCCATCAAGGCTGCTACCTGCTTGACGAAGTTCGCAGCGGTGCCGATGACCCCCTTGGTATGCGAGATCTTCCAGGCCGGGCGCTGCATTTCGGGGTGTGCCGACACGTAAGCGCGAATCTCGTCCAGGCTCCGGCCCGTCTCTTCAAGCACACGGGCGAATTCGTTCTTGGCTTTTACCTTTGCCTCGCCAAGCGCCATTTGGACGCGGCTGTGAGCATTGACGTCCCCCTCCCCGGAGGTCTCAATGGGGATGTAGATCATATCCTTGAAGTGGCTGATGACTGCTGACTGGGCTCCATCGCTCTGCGTTGACGGCATGCAGCCGAAGGGTTTTAAGGAGAGGACCATATGGCACAGGTCTTTGTTGCTGTAGTAGATGTTCTTAGCGACTTCGAGGTGTCCCTCGCCGCCTTCGGCGCGGGAGTTGTAGTAGGGATGCCCCATGCGCAGCAGCTCGAGCTGGTTGACGAGGCCGTGCGGCTTGTTGCCCAGGGCGGCACGTAGGCGGTCATACTCACGGTTATAGATTTTCCCGGCCAGGGTCAGCATGGTGAGTTTTTTGACAAAATCCAGCTCGCGTCTGGCCTGCTTACCGACCTCATGCCACTGCGGTCTCTCCTCCCCTTCGCGCAGGCCACGGCGGTCTCTGGCCTCATTCTTAGCCTGATTAAGGAGGTAGCTCGTCCAGGTCGCAACTGGTTCGCGAACGATCTGAGCTCCCTCGCGATCCAGGAAGGGGAACATGTTGAAATTGCCATCGCTCTCGGTGGTTTGCGCCCAGAATTCGCCGGTCACCTTGCAGATAGGCTTCACACGTAGATAATCAACATCAATCGTGTTCAGCCGGTCGAAACACCAGCGCAGCCCATCGACGAAGTGGTCGCTAAAAAGCTGACGCAGGAATTTCCCCATAAACTCGGTCGTCCTAGCTAGACTGGGGGTCTTGGCCCATATGAAATCGGCGAGCTTGCCCTCGAGTTTGTACGGTTGGCGAGCTTTCATCACCTCGTGCATGTACTCCACGCACTCCCGCAGCACGCGATCCGTCTCCCCTTGCTTCACTTCAAAGGGGCGGATCTGGTCGGAGATGTCGAGGAGCAGGTCACCGAAGTTCATGCCATTGAGCATGCCGATGAAGAAGTCGATGTTCAGATCCAGCCCCGCCTCCAAGCCGGCTTGATCCAGGCCACCTCCTTGTTGGAAGAGCAGCACCCGGAATCCATCGAAGCCGGAATTCCGCAAGGCCAGTCGGTATTCCGCCTCATACATGCCAAAGCGACAGGGCCCACAAGCCCCCGCGGTGACGTAGATGTAATTATCGACGATGTCCTGCTTCGTCAGTCCTTGGCCTTCCAGGGATTGCAGATACTTCACCAAGTTGCCGACGGTGAAGTATGTGGGGTTGCACTGACCGTTGTTGCCATATTCCTTGCCGATCTGGAAGGATTGTTTGTCGGCATTGGGAAGTGGCATGACTTTATAGCCCAGCCCTGCGATCGAGCCCTGGAGGATGCGCTCGTGTTTCCAGGTCAAGCCCCCGAAGAGCACTGTGGTATGTGGTCGTTGATCTTTGGTGAAGGGACGTTCTGCGGGCCGTCGGAAGTGCGTATGCGGCGTATCTGTGATACCTACGTCGTGCTCTAGGCGCGCCCGTTCCTCACGCAACCGTTGTTGGATTAGCTCTTCAAGGTGGGAAACGGGAACGAACGCCGTGTGGCCAGTTTTGCCGTTTTGCTGGTGGGTTTCCCCAGGCGAAGTTCCAGTTCGTTCTGCCGATGGTGCGATATTCGACATCCGGGATCTCTCCTTTCCGCCTGACCTCCTTCGCGATCGACCGGGCACCTCCCCCGGCACTTACGACAACAACATGACTTAGCCGGCCCCCCCAAAGTTGTTTGGTGGCAGTATAGACAGACGAGCCTCCCTACCCCGCTAGCGATGTAGACTGACATGTCAGTCTACGAAAAACTCCTAAAAGAGGGGAGAGCTGTCGACCCTCCCCTCTTACACCTTCATCACAGCGCCCGTGACTATTTACCCCACCTTACAACCCAGTGCGCTGGACTTAGCGGCGGGTGAGCTTCTTGCCTGCACCCTGACCGACGATACGGATACGTTATTTTTACCTCTTTTCGCAGACGAGGTCAATCACCAGTTGTGGTCGCCTCAGAATTTGCCACAAGAACCATGGCATAACGCTCGACTTGGGAACCGTGCTGCACCTTCTCGCTTGTCGCACAGTGCTTCCTCTTCGTTGGTTCGCCTCCGTGGCAAGTCAGTCGGCTGGTGTGCATCAGCCACGTTCTAAACGCTCGCGCAGTGTCTTACGGGTGATGCCCAACAGCCGAGCAGCCTGGCTCTTGTTGCCACCCGTTTTCTGCAGCACTTCAAGCAGATATTGCCGGATGACGTCGTCTAGGGACAGGATAGCATCGCCTGCCCAGAATGGAGTCTGTGGCGATGAGGCGGCACCTAGGGGGAGTTCGATGGCTAGATCATTACGGGCGATGATCTCCCTGTCGCAGAGGAAGACCGCTCGCTCCATGATGTTCTTCAACTCTCGCACATTGCCCGGCCAAGCATACGAGAGTAGTGCCTGCTCGGCTTCAGAGGTGAATCCACGCACGCGTTTACCGAATTGGCGATTATTATGATGTACAAAGTGCTTGGCCAACTTCAGGATGTCCGTTTTTCGCTCGCGAAGCGGCGGCACTACGATGGACATCACATTGAGGCGGTGGTATAAGTCGAGGCGAAATGAGCCATCATTGACGAAATCGATCAGCCGTTTATTCGTTGCCGCTAGGACGCGAACCTCGATCTTGCGTGGCGGTTTCGTGCTGCCGATGCGCTCGAACTCGCGCGTCTCCAGGAAGCGCAAAAGCTTGACCTGTGCCGTGAGATCGAGCTCCCCGATCTCATCGAAGAACAGGGTTCCCCCCTCGGCCATTTCGAACTTGCCCATCTTGCCTTGCCGAGCTGCCCCGGTGAAGGCGCCGCTCTCATAGCCAAAGAGCTCGCTCTCCACCAATTCCTTCGGAATGGCTGCACAGTTGACGACCACGAAGGGTTTGTCAGCTCGTGGGCTCTTATAGTGGATACTAGTGGCCACGAACTCTTTGCCGGTACCGCTTTCTCCCTGTATCAGCACCGTACTACTGTCATAGCGGGCGATTTTTTCGATTTGCTCTTCGACCTCACGCATGCTCAAGCTTTCGGCCGCCACATATTCCACGTTGAACCGTTCCAGGCGCTCCTTGCGGAGTAAGCTGACCTCCTTCTTCAGGCGCACGGTTTCGAGCCCTTTCTTAATGGTCACATCGAGCTCGTCGAGATCCAGAGGCTTCGTAATGTAATCGTAAGCCCCAGCTTTCATGGCCTGGACGGCACTCTCGACACTCCCGAAGGCGGTGATCATGATGACGATCAGGTCATCTTTCACCTCTTTAGCGCGCTTCAGGACTTCGAGGCCGCCCAACGTGGGCAATTTGACATCAAGCAGCACTAGGTCGGGGCCCACCTCTTCGACACGCCGCAGTCCCGCTTCACCGGTGGTGCACTCATCCACCTGGTAGTCCTCCCGGCGGAGGTATAGCGCGATGGAGTTACGAATCACTTCTTCATCGTCAACAATGAGGATTCTGAACTGCATTGATCGAGCTCACCATCCTTGTGCGACGGACTGAAGGCGTTGCTATCGGCCGAGAACCGTCTCTCGTATCTCCGATGCAACATGCTCCACTTCGCGTTCGCGCCAGCGCCCATTGCTAGCTTGTGGGCCGAGCGCGAAAGAGGAGCGTAAACGTGGTGCCTTTCCCCTCCTGGCTATCGCAGGTAATCGTGGCGTGATGTTTTTCCAAGATGGTCCGCGAGATGGAGAGGCCGAGCCCCGCCCCCTGTGACTTCGTGGTGAAAAAGGGATCAAAAATCCTTTTTAGGATTGCCGGCGGGATGCCAGCTCCAGTATCCGTTATACGCACCATCACTCGCCCGCCGGGACTTCTTGCAGTCCGAAGGCGCAGTACACCACGCGGTTGCATCGCTTGCAAGGCATTCAAAATGATGTTGATGAAGACGCGCTTGATCTGTTCCTGGTCCAAAAGCACCAGTGGCAGTGCCTTCCCCAGGCTTTTCTCGAGAGAGATCTGGCTCTCCTGTGCCTGCGGCGCAATGATAAACAATGCTTCTTCAAGCACGTTGGTCACCGAGACAGGGGCGAGGACAGGCTCCTTCGGGGTCGCAAAATCGAGCAGGCCTTTGATGACATCATCGACTTTACGGATGCCTTTGAGGATATTCTTCAGATTCGATTCATGGAAATCACCGGGGTGCAGCGCGCGTGACAAGGCCTGAGCACTGATTCCTACCCCTGAGAGCGGGTTGCGAATTTCATGGGCGATGACTGCGGAAAGCTCGCCTAGCGCAGCCAGTCGGCTGATGCGCTCGTTTTCATGTTCCAGGTGTTTCTGCTCTGTCACATCACGTATGTAATGGACGACCCCGAGGAGATTGCCGGCTTTACCGGTGAGAGGATAGGTATAACTTTTGAAGATTTTTTCCGATTCGGGAAGGTTTAGTTCGACAGCAGCAGATTTTTTCGTCCGAAACGTCTCGTGGGCAGGGCATCCTAGGCAAGGGGTATCGCGACGATAGAAGGCTTGATAACACTTCTGGCCAGCGATCTGCTCAGCCGTTAGGTGATGACTGCGCAGTTTCGACGTGTTGGCGATGATAAGATTATAATCCAGGTCATGCACATAGAGCTGCTCCTCGATGCCATCCACATCGACCACGTCGAAGAGCGTTTTGAACTTGCGGCGTCCTTCCGTGACAGCTTTGCGCAGATACATATTCTCCAGTGCTAACCCAGTTTGCCCAGCCAGGAATTCGAGGAGCTGCATATCCCCGAGCGTGAAGGCATCCGGGGCATTTGGATGCCTGAGGAGGAGGGCTCCTAAGAGGGTCCCCTGGCGAAGAAATGGAATGTACAGCAAGGCGCCATCCGCCCAGCGCTCCCCGAGCAATCCCTGAATCATCGAGTCATAGGGATCACTCTGCAGATTCCCATGCAAGTCGAGCAGCTTACCTGAGCGGTACAGCAGGTTTTGGCGAGGCAGACTATTGATCAACGGGCCAATGGGCGGTAGTACGACATCGGCTAGGAATCCCTCAGTTGTCGCCACGATGGTGTGGCCCTCGTCCTGGCCAACGCAGAGAAGGGCTCCCTCTTGCGCACTTGGCACCAGGCTGAGGATCTTGGTGAGCAACTCCGCGGGAGGTTCCTGCGTATCCGCGACCTTGGCGAGAAAGGTGCCAAAAGCAAACAAGTTGGGCCAGTGATCGTTCAGATGTGGCCAGGTGATGTCGCCGGTGTGGAGCACTGGGGTAGGAGACGTGCCCTGGGGTACAGTGGAGTCCATACGGGGTGGTAGCGTTTTCCGGCCCTTCTGCATCGGATCTCCTCTCCCACAAGGATGAAGCGTTCCGAAGCCGATTCAACCTCCCTAGCCGGGTGATTCACCGGCAGCATCCTGACAACCTCTGAACCCTCATGGATGAGGCGCCATAAACACCAACATGACCAAGCGATCGGGGCCCGGGTTCTCCACCGCGTGTTCTTCGCCCGAGCTCGCGTGAGCAGCCATGCCGGGCATGAGCTCCTGGCGCTCCGCCCCGATCTGCACGAGGCCTTTCCCCTCGAGCACATAGTAAATCTTGTCGGCTCCCGGATGTTTATGCGGTGCTTGTTCCTGGCCAGGCTCGAAGCAATAGACGTCGCAGAACATGCGCTCGGTTTCAAAGAGATTGACCTTCTGAAACTTGTCGGGTAAAAAGCTTTTGCACTTGGATACATCTACCCATGCCACGGCCATTCCCCTCTGTGGATGATCCCATGACGCCCATAATGTTCGGCGCTCTTCTCATCAAAACATTCATGCATCAAACATGCAACAACACAGTCGTGCATCAACGTGCCGCATTATAGCAGGCGATGTCACACGGCTCAAGCGTGCCAGCTATCTTGTCGCGGCGATGCCAAGTTCCGAGACCCAGGCGCTGTAGTCGCTCCTTAAATCAGCGGCTCCCCGTGTTTGGGGTCCAGCCCTTGAACGGCAGCGTAGATGGCTCGCGCAGGTTGAAGCTTTCGGGACCGCTTCATCAGGGGCGGTCACAAGGGTTGCATGAAAGTCTTGCGGCACCAGGAGTTACACCCCATGCGTGTGGCACCGTGGCGTTGGAGATGGAAATATTGGCTCCGTGGATAATGGAACCCTAGAAAATATTCGGGGACGAAGAGGCTACATCGTGTCCATAGCGATACTTTTCAACAGGGAAGAGGTGCGTGGAGGGCGCTTGACAGCTTTGAGCGCTTTGATTAGGATGATGGCGCTTTTCCGGTAAGTCTATTACGCGAGAGAGGACGTGATGCTGCGCATATTTTTCCTAGTATTTAGCCAACTCACCGTGGGCGGCCTGGCCTTAATGTGGCTGGTGCCGGCCACGGAGATCGGTCTGGGATTTTTTCGGACCTGCGCTTCCATCTACCTGCTGATTTGGGTCTGCGTCGTCGCCGGACTTGAGTGGGCCCGGCCTTGGGAGCTCTTGGGGTTTGCGCTGTTTACCCTAGTTTTCCTGGTGTACTATGCGAGCTTATGGTTCAAAAAGGTGGCTAATCATTCGCGGCTTCTGGCGCTCGCCTCCGTGGTCGGCTTCTGTGCCGTCGTCGCCAGCGCTTTGAGCTCTTCGGCAGGAGGATCGCTGCTTGACGCCTTCTTGGTGGGTGTGCCAAATTTTCTTTTCAGCACTATCGCCCTAGGAGCTGCCATGAGTGGCATGTTGTTGGGGCATTGGTACCTGGTGGCACCAGAATTATCGCTGGTGCCGATCAAACGCCTTACAGGGGCACTCGTATGGGCACTCGTGGCTCAAGGTGTGCTGTTGGCCCTGACGGTATCACCAGAGCTTGGGACGGTTCCGAATTCTCTCCTACCGAGAGTGCACCATCTCTTGGTGGCGTATCCCTATTTCCTGCTGGGACGGGCGCTGGTGGGGTTGGTGGGAACGTTTGGATTGGCGGTGTTGACCATGTGGCTGTTGCGCGAGGGTTCAACTCAAGCGGCGACCGGGTTCTTGTATACTGCGGTGTTGACCGTTGCCGTGGGAGAGTTGATCGCCCGCTTTCTCTTCCAACTGACCAGGGTGCCGGTCTGATCCGATGTACTGACCGTCATCGTCAGTCGTGCGATGGCGGTAATCCGGCCTGGCGGCCTGGGGCTCATTATTGTTCAGGTATGAGCAGCGCAGACAAATCGCGCAGACTTTCATCCAAGCGCGACCAGTACCAGCAGACAGTTTTTCCGTCGATCACGTGAATTTGCCCATCGCGCACAGCAGGTACCCAAGGAAATCCCGCAAACTCAGCCCGATCAGCGTCAGAAAGGCGGCTCCACGCAATAATCAGTGATGCCGACGATCGAGTCTTCTAATCCAAAGGCAAATAGCTCTTCTGTCAGGCTAGGAACGAGACAGACGATGCGCTGTGGGGTTCGGTGCAGTGATGGGCTCGATAGCATAGTCACAGGTTCATCATGCTGCTGTGGCCTGGGAAAGCTTTAGAATTGGGATGGATATAGGTTGACGCAAAGTTGACGGCGATTGCCGCTTCTCCCTGACCTGTGGTGATTAATTTGAGTTTGCCCTGATGTGTCACAGCATCGCCGGCAGCATAGACGCCGGGCAGGTTGGTCTCCATACGTTCGTTCACCTTTATGGCATTGTTCTCAACAGCCAGGCCCCAGGTCTTCACGGGCCCGAGGTCAGCGAGAAACCCGAGGCTCAGAATGAGTTCATCGGCCTTGTAGTACGTCTCTTCGCCTGTCTTATTGTGAAAAATAGTGACTCCTTCGAGGTGGTCCCCCCCATGCACGGCCTTGAGCTCGTAAAAACATTTGACCTCTATTGGTGAGGTCATGAGCTCCTGCACACTCTGCGGGTGCGCGCGAAATTGATCACGGCGATGGATGAGTGTGACCTCGCGAGCCATATCTTTAAGCATCAAGGCCCAATCCACGGCAGAATCCCCACCGCCGACGATCATCACACGTTTCCGCGCAAAGGGTTCTTTCTCTTTCACGAAATAGTGGATGCCACGGCCTTCCAAGCGATCGATCTCTGGGAGATCCAGCTTCTTCGGTGCAAAGGCTCCGACTCCTACCGCCAGGACGATGGCGCGAGTCCAGTGTTCCGCTTTATCCGTGCGCAGGTGGATGAGCCGATCGTCGTGGTAGGTCAAATCAACGACTTTTTCCTCCAAGCAGACAGCTGGGTTGAACCGTAGGCCTTGCTCGACACAAGATTTGACGAGATCTTTTGCCAGGACCTTTGGATAACCCGCCACATCGTAGATGTATTTTTCCGGGTAGAGGGTAATGAGCTGGCCTCCCAGTTCTGCCAGACTATCGATAAGTTTCGCCCGCAGCCCACGAAGACCGGCATAAAACAGCCCGAATAAACCGACGGGTCCTCCTCCTAAAATTGTAATGTCGAAAATATCAATTTCCTGGGTTTCATCGGCTCTCAAGGTGCACAATCCTTTCTTTATCACACATTGCAGGTAGTCTCGGTGTGTACCTGATATACAATGGGGGGATGCTGAAAGATGATCTTGGTGCAGTACGCTTATGAACCTATCAGACGACTGCGAATCAGCAAAACCTTCTGAGCCACCTCTATGGCATCCTGTCCCAGCACCCACACCATTCCCTCTTGACCAATTGTGCCAAGCTCATAGACGATATCTGGGACGGTGCCGATCTTTTGAATCGCCTCGACTACGCGCCAAGTCACAGGTGATCCTTCCTTGCATTGCACTGTACAGGGTTCACCATGAGATGATAGGTGAGCGCTGCGGAGATTCGCTGTCTGGCAGGCCTGCAGAATATCATCGCGGTAGCGAATGTTCATCGCGCTTCGATACTTGGGATCAACGCGCATGGCCGCGAGAATCATCGTGGCCACATGCCGAGAAGCGCCGAAGCGGAGACTTCCCAGAGGATGAATATCTTTACCCACACGCACGATACGACCTTCCCACGCTGCTACCTCCAGTAGCGTGGTCGCTTGCGGCAGGGCCAGCCCGAGATTCGATTGGACCTCAGGAATCAGCGCGGCGATCCCACCCTCCCGTAGTTGCGTCACCGCTTCCTCTAACTGCAAGATGATGTCGTAGCGAGCCGCTTGACGGTACAGGGCGCCAAAATGATGTGTGGGCCCAAAGCCATGCCCGATAGGCTCGGCTAGACGAATCGCGGTGGTAATGAAGGCCTTTGCGTGGCGTACAGCCTCGATCACCTCTGCTCCCTTGGCCAGCTCTGCAGCAATGGCCGAGGCAAATGTACAGCCAGTCCCGTGCAGGCTCTTGGTCTCGATCCGCTCCTCTTCAAAGTATTGAAACCTTTGCCCATCGAAGAAGACATCAACCGGTGGCCCAGTAAGATGTCCCCCCTTGACCACCACATGCCGTGACCCTTTAGCGTGGATGCGGCGCGCCGCCTGCTCCATCTCCTCCACATTGCGGATCGATAGGCCAGCCAAGACCTCAGCCTCCCCCAGGTTTGGGGTGACCACATATGCCAGCGGCAGGAGTCTCTCGATCAGCTCGGCTTCTGCCTCCTTGCGGAGCAGAGCTGCACCGCCCTTGGCCACCATGACGGGGTCAACCACCAGCTTCTCCACGCCAAGGGCTTGCAGACGCTCGCTGATGGCACGGATGATCAGAGGATTGGATAACATGCCAGTCTTGACGGCATCGATCGGGAAGTCGTGCATCACGGTGTCGAGCTGAAGGGTAATGAACTCCGCCGGTAGATCGTGAATCCCTGTGACCTCCAGCGTGTTTTGCGCGGTCACCGACGTAATCACAGAGGCGCCGTAGACGCCAAGCGCCGCGAACGTCTTCAGGTCTGCTTGGATGCCCGCTCCACCGCCGGAATCGGAACCAGCGATTGTCAAGGCTATCGGCATGGTCATTCCTCCGCACACTTCCTCTTGAGATTAGTCCGATAGCTAGCGAAATTGGGCGTAACCCATGGGATTCATATGCTTGCGTTTGAGCTGGACCCCTTCGTGCGTGATCTCGAACGGCATCCAGTCGACGGGATGCTCGGTGGCAAACATCTTCATGATCCGCAGCTCGCGTCCAGCTTCGCCGAGGCGCAGTTCGATGACATTATCGTGGTATTGGCGCAGCATGGCTTCCGCCTGTGGATCTTGCAATTCGCGACTAACGCAGCGCACCCCAGTGATGCCATGCTTCATGGCCCATTCCTTGGACCACTCTAGGGTACGAATCACCTCTTCAAATCCGCCACGGATCAAGTTTAGGGATTCATTGTCGGAGACGATTCTAGTCGTCGGTGAGGATCGACTGAGTTTGAGCGTCTCGTCATAAAAGACTCGCGTCATCTGTGCCGATGGGCGGCCCGCCACATAGGTCACCTGCGGATCACCAGGCGTGCTGTAGCGGGGAAAGAGCTGGCGAAAACGAATTTGCTGTGACTTTTCGAATGGATCAATGTCCCAGCCGAACGAGCGGAAGTAGGTACGCAGGCTTTCGACAGGATGGTCGGTGACCTCATAGATACATGCTTCACCTGCACACAAGCCCTGCCAGGTGAATTCCATGCCAATGATCGTTTTCCCGCTACCGTTCTCTCCGAAGATGAGCGTCCAAGTGCCTCGGGGCAAGCCTCCGGCGATAAGCTCATCGAGTCCTTTTATCCCGCTTGGCGTTCGATCCATAGCATCCTCACTTATGTGTCCATTTCTGGATGGTGTCAAAGCGAACGCCGCCAAGCTGGTACAGTTTCTCTTTGTCGAAAATCATTTCCTCACGGCTATAGCCCGCCAGCTCGAAATGTTTGGTCAGGAAGATGGCCTCCTCCGGACAGACATCTTCGCAAAAGCCACAGTAGATGCAGCGCAACATATCGATATCAAAGGCGATGGGGTATTTCTCGACGTTACTTCCCTGGAGCTCTCCCCCGACGATGGTAATGGCTTGCGGAGGGCAGATCTCCTGGCAAAGAAAGCAGGCCACGCACTTTTCTCGGCCGTTTTGATCCGTGACTAGGGCCGGGGCCCCTCGATAGTTGGGGGGAAGCTCCCAGCGCTGTTCGGGGTATTCCATCGTCACCTTCGGTCGGAACAGGTGACTGAACGTCAGCTTGAGGCCACGGAGGATCTCTGGAATATATAAGCGCTCGGCCCACGTGAGGTCTTCCTGATGATCAGCCATGATGAACAGTTCTCCTGGCAAGGTGCCTGACGGTAGCGCGGGGCTCCCCTCGTGGCCATCACTGTACCATATGGCACAGCGTACAAGGCCCTAAGTCGCGATGTGGCATCAACGGGGCATTTACACCCTGCAGATGACAGGCGATACAGGCTTCGCGGCTGAGGGTGCCTTGGTGTTGAGGAATGGCAGAAAGCGCCGGAGCAGCATGCCAAAATGCCCAGAGGAACCCGACGAACATGAGTCCACCGCACACCAGAAGAATCATCCAGAAAATTCGCCGGCTGGCGGCTTCACTCGGCATTGAATTAAGGCCACCTGTGGATGATGCAGCTGCCGGCGTGAGGCTGATAATGCAGCGGGCGGTCGAGCCCGGTCTTCCGGCGGCTCAGGTTCAGGCAACGGGCCACAGCTAGAAAGCCACTACTACTGCCAACGGTGGGTAGCCTAACACATGTCTCGGGCTATGTAAAGGAAGGGCAGACCCTGCGATCTAACGTACAGGGCCTGCATCAGGTAGGCGTCAGGCCTTCGTGGCACTCCTCTCGCGAGGCACCGACCTCTGCAGCTAGAACTCGGAGAGCTGTAGGAGGCTTCCATGCTGCTGTACGGGCGGCGCAGGTTCTTGTCCATTGCTGGATGCGGTGAGAGCAACCATCAGGCGATCGAGATCGACGCCATAACTCATTGCCGCCTGCTCAATAGTATGCTCTTCATTGATGGCGCAGGAGCTGCAACCACCGAGGTGGAATTGGGCCAGAATATCACGCACACGGGGATCAATCGCGATAGCCTCAGCAATCTTCATGGAGGGTTCAAAGAGAGGGCCACCAGATTGCCGCCGCATCAAGCTTCGGACTGCCTGTAGCTCCTTCTGCACAGTGCTTTCCAGTTCATTCAGTCGGGCCTGTGCCAAATAGAGACGGCGTTGCGCATCGCGCAGCATGTCTCGCATATATCGCTGCCGGAAGAAAGTGATAGTGGAGATGCCCAAGGCGACACAAACAGTTAGCACGATCAGCACGGTCATCATAGCCTCTCTCCAGGAGCGTTCTAATCCTTATTACCCGAGAGCTCCCACAAAATTACACCTGGTGAAAACTGGCTACGTTGCAGGCGCTGTTTTAGCAGCAACACCTTCTCGCTTTCCGTCTGGAAGGGATCATTGAACCGAACCCAGAAGTTCATCAAATGCCCAAACCGAATGTAGTTCCAATCGAGGTCGTAATGGATCTTTTGTTCCTTGGCCAGTTTGATGAGTTCGCCGCGCAGCTTCGCACGGGTGTTGGGGGGTGGGCACGAAGTCGCCGTTCGCACCTCATCATCAGTAATGATGCGCGCGATATTCCCTTGCTGGGCCAGAAGATAATAGATGCCTCGTTTGACGTGGATGTCGTGATATTGGAGGTCGAGCATCAGGATTTTGTCGGTGGCTGCCTCGGTGCCGCGTCGCTGCATGTACTGCCCGAACCAATAGCGCTTGATCACCCAGTCGATTTCCCGCCGCAGCAACATGGGATCAGTTTCGAGGCACTCTAGCACATGTTCCCATTTGCTCAAGATGTCGCGCGTTTCCTCATCGGCCTCATGCACGGAAAAATAGGTTTGCGCCAGGTGCAAATATTCGCGTTGGATCTGCAACGCCGTCATGGTGCGCCCATCACTCAACGTGAGGGGAACCGACATGTCGGGATACTGCGAGATCTCTTGCAAGGCGCGAATTGGCTCTTTGAGGGAAAAGTCCTTGGTGATGAAATTCGCCTCGATCATTTCAAGCACCACCGCAGTCGTGCTCATTTTCAACAAGGTGGTATATTCTGACATGTTGGAGTCGGCAAAGGTGATATGCAAACGTCGGTAACGCTCTTTATCGGCGTGTGGCTCATCGCGTAGGTTAATGATGCCGCGTTCATTGGTTGTCGTCCCGGATAGCTCCTGGCGGATGTATGGCGCGCGCTGCGAGAGGTGGAACGAGATGCCATTCTTGTCCCGCACGTACCGCCCAGCACCGCAGAAGATTTGTCGAGTCACCAGGAAGGGAATCAACTGCTCTGCCAGTTGATAGAAGTCGACGGATCGGCTGACCAGGTAGTTCTCGTGACACCCATACGAATTGCCCACGGAGTCCGTGTTGTTCTTGTAGATATACAGGCTTCCAACCAACCCTTCCTCGCGAAGTTTTACCTCCGTGCAGCTCAACAGGCCTTCGAGGATACGCTCACCTGCCTTGTCATAGGCCACGACATCGTGTGGACTAGCACACTCAGGGGTGGCGTATTCGGGATGTGAGCCCGTGTCGAGATAAAAGCGTGCACCATTCTCGAGGAAGGCGTTGAGATGACCTTCGACTGTAGCCAGCTCTTCGAATAAATAACGAACCGCCTTCTCAGTGGACGAGGTGCGAGCTCCCTGACTTGAGTAAATGATGCCATATTCGTTTTCTAATCCGTAGATGCGTCGCTTCATCGGAGCAACCGCTCCTCTTGCCGCACGGCCGATCGTTTCCTCGTCGCCCCGTGCAGGCGGGAGCGATGAAGAGCGCTAGCGTGCGTTACAGGGCCTTGGCAACGATCTCGGCGAGATCCTGCACGGCCAAGGATTCCTCAACATGGACCCCGCGAATGCCGTCCTCAAACATCTGAAGGCAGAAGGGGCATGCACTTCCGATCACGTCTGCTTTCGTGTGCACGGCCTCCTCAGTCCGCATAAAATTGACTTTGCGCGGACTGTTCTCATCCATCCAGGCGTGACCACCGCCTGCACCACAGCATAATCCCCGTTCACGATTATGCTCCATCTCCACCGTTTTCACACCCGGAATCTGCTGCAGAATGTCGCGCGGTGCTTGGTAGATGCCGTTGTGCCGTCCCAGATAGCATGAGTCGTGATAGGTAATGGTTTGTGTGATCGACTTGGTCAGCTTCAGCTTTCCTTCCCGCAAGAGGTGCTCGACAAATTGGGTGTGGTGGATCACCTCAAAACTACCGCCAAATTGAGGGTATTCGTTCAGTAACGTATTAAAGCAGTGGGGGCATTGGGTCAAGATTTTTTTTACGCCATACTGCTGTAGCGTCTCGATGTTGCGCTGGGCCAACATCTGAAATAAATATTCGTTGCCCAGCCGCCGGGCTGGGTCGCCTGTGCACACCTCTTCTTCTCCCAAGACGGCGAAGTCGACCCCCGCTGCTTTCAGGATCGTTGCCATGGCCTGCGTCACTTTCATGTTGCGGTCCATCAGTGCTCCGGTGCAGCCCACCCAGAAGACGTACTCTGCACCACCCTTCTCCGACAGGACAGGGATGTCGAGGCCTTCCATCCAATTCGTACGTGTGTAAGGTGTACCGCGCCAGGGATGTGAGCGTTGTTCCATGCTGCGCAGCGTTTGTTCGACCGTTTCTGGCATACGAGCTTCATTCATCACCAGGTGACGACGCATATCGACAATGGTATCGATGTGCTCGATCATCACCGGGCACTCCTGCACGCAGGCGCCACACGTGGTGCAGGCCCATAAAGTGTCATCCTGGATGACATCCCCCACCATCCGTCGCGCCTCTGCACCATTTCCACCAGTCCCAGCAACCGGAGTCACTGCTACTTCATGCATATAGTTCCGCAGGTCTAAAATGACCTGCTTTGGCGATAAAGGCTTACCACTGTTATAGGCCGGGCAGCGTGCCTGGCAGCGGCCGCAGGCCGTACAGGCATCGAGATCGAGGAGCTGTTTCCAGGTGAAATCCTGCAGGTGAGCGGCCCCAAAACTTTCCGCCTCTTCGAAGTTGGGAATCGGTTCGAGTACCCCTTTGGGCTTGAGGTCCGACAGGAAGGCATTGATCGGCGCCGAGATCATATGAAACAGCTTCGCTGAATAGGGGATGTACGCCAGAAAGCCAAAGATCAACACCATATGGAACCACCACCAGAAGCGATGCCAGATCAGGAAGGTCTCCGGAGTAAAGCCCACCGTGGCGGCAAGCTTGGCGATCGCCAACCCACCGGGAGACCACACCGCCCAGCCGGGATGTTGAGCGAGCTCGGTGGCGCCGATGCGCATACCTTCGACCAGGAAGCCGGTGAAGAATACGATAAACAGGATGAGCAACGCCAAACCGTCATCGGGCGTGTCGGTGAGACGCTCCACCTTGCGCAGGTAGCGACGTTCCGCCGCCATGATGAGGCCGATGATGCCCAGTACACCGAAAATGTCGAGCACCAGGCTATAATACAGGTAAAAATCACCCCATAGGAACACGCGGCCGAGGTCCACCTGCAGGGCGATGAGCGCGGTGCCGATAAATTCCACCACAAAGGCTGAGAAAATAAACAGATGCATCAGCCCGGGGTAGGCATCTTTGAGCAAGCGCTGATGGCCAAAGCCGTGTCCAAAGAGCGCCTTGACGCGGTCCCACGGCCGATCCAGCCGCAAGGCTGGTTTGCCCTGTCGCCACAGGCGGTAATGCCGGTAGCATCCCCATCCAAACGCCACCGCCATGGCCATCGCAAAGATATACACCAACCAGCCATAGGCGATATTGCCGAAGATGACTCGTGTGGGTTCACCACTCGGAATCATGCGTATCATCCCCCCTCGAGACCGGGCACTTGCGATGCGACATCGCCCCCGGACCGTCGGCTCAGCCGAGGGTGCGCGGATCGGTGATCTCTCCGGAGATGGCGCTGGCTGCCGCCACATAGGGATTCGCCAGATATACCTGGCTATCGACATGCCCCATTCTGCCACGGAAGTTGCGATTGGTGGTCGAAATGCACACCTCTTTTGAGCCTAATACTCCGAGATGCAGGCCAGCGCAGGCGCCACAGGTGGGAGGAGTGACGGTGGCCCCTGCGGCCAGAAACGTTTCGACGAGGCCCTCGCGAACGGCATCAAGATATATCTGGTGGGTGGCCGGGGTGATAATGACCCGCGTGTGCTTCGCGACCCGCTTGCCGGCCAGAATCCCGGCGGCTTGCCGCAGATCATCGATCTTGCCGTTGGTGCACGAACCGATAAACACTTGGTCGACTTTCACGCCTTGCACCTCATTCACTGGAAACACATTACTCGGGAGAAATGGTATGGCAACCAAGGGGCGCCAGTGCCGAGGCATCCCAACGGTAGGCGTGATCGTACTCGGCGTCTGTATCACTATTATAAGCCGTCCATGGTCGCGTCACACCATGATCGTGGAGGTAGGCTTGCGGTGGTGGCATCGACCTCGAAGACGCCGTTCTTGCCGCCTGCCTCGACGACCATATTGGTCACTGTCATGCGATCTTCCATCGGCAGCGAGCACATCGCCTCGCCGGTGAACTCCATGGCCTTATATCTAGCTCCGTCCAGTCCAATCTGGCCGATGATGAACAGAATCAAATCTTTGCCGGTGACCATCGGTTGCAATCTGCCAGTCAGCTCAAATTTGATCGTCTCAGGGACACGTAACCAAGTTTCTCCGAGAGCCAGGGCGGCAGCGATATCGGTGGTGCCCATGCCGCTGGCAAAGGTCCCAAAGGCACCGTAGGTACAGCTGTGGGAGTCCGCCCCGACGATTAATTCCCCAGGGGCAATTAAACCTTGCTCGGGCAACAGCACATGTTCGATGCCCCCACTGCCTTCGGGGAAATAGTGGACGATATTCTGCTCCTTGGCCCATTGCCGTAGCACGTAGGATTGCTCCGCGCTCCGAATGTCAGCGCTGGGCGCAATATGACTGTGCACCGCTGCTACACGCGTGGCATCGAACACCTGCTGCGCCCCCATGCGCTCCATGATCTTGAAGGTCATTGCCCCCATCAGATCGTTGATCATCACCAGGTCGACTGATGGCATTGACCAACTGGCCTGCCTTCACTTCGTCTCTACCACAGTGTGCTGCAATGATCTTCTCGGTGATTGTGCTGCTCATCACACGTTCCCCTTTGCCCTCGGCTGCGGCTGAATACAGCTATGTGCCCTGGAGTTTCGGTACCCACAATGCGTGCGATATCGATGATCAAATCGCCATGATCAGCGTTCGAGTCTTCGGCCCCGGACTCTTTCCCAGCTTCCCTCGCCCCCGCCACGGCCTACCGCGAGGTGACGACTGTCATCGACTGGAAACCGCCCTGCGCCGCAAAAAAGTTCTGCGTGCTGACCCGCGCTGCCACCTGGCCTGCCACCTCGTGGAACTGCTGCGTTTGCGGCGAATCAGGGGCCTTCACGACAAGGGGTTCGCCGGCATCACCGCCGACCGGGATGGCCGGATCGATGGCGATTTCGCCAAGGAACGGAATCGACAGGCGCTGGGCTGCGGCCCGTCCCCCGCCGTATTTGAAGATTTCGGTACGCTCTTGGCAGTGCGGACAGATGAAATAACTCATATTTTCGACGATGCCGAGGATGGGGATTTTCACCTTCTCGAACATACCAATAGCCTTGAGGACATCCGACAGCGCTACATCCTGTGGTGTGGTGACGATGACCGCTCCCGTCACTGGCACCGATTGACACAGCGTCAGTTGGGCATCCCCGGTCCCAGGTGGCAGGTCAACCACCAAATAATCCAGTTCTCCCCACTCCGCACCGCGGATCAACTCCTGGACGGCCTTCCCGACCATGGGACCGCGCCACACTACTGGTGTATTGAGGTCCAAGAAGAAGCCAATGGACATCACCTTTACACCATGATGCACCGGCGGCAAGAAGTGTCCGTCGGATTCTCGTGGCTTCTCCGTTACCCCCATCATCATGGGAATACTTGGGCCGTAGATGTCGGCGTCCAATAGGCCCACTTGGGCGCCCGTCTGTGCCAGTGCTACTGCCAGATTGGCCGCCACCGTGGATTTCCCCACGCCACCCTTACCGCTTGCCACGGCGATGATATTCCGCACGCCAGGGAGGGCGCCCTGCGCCGACGCGGAGCTATGGGCCCGCACGTTGGACGTGAGCTGCATCTCGACCTGTTCGACCCCTGGCACGCTCATGACGGCCTGGCGGGATTCCTGTTCGATGCGCTCTTTCAGTGGACAGGCGGGGGTCGTTAGCTCGATGGTAAAACTCACATGGGAACCGTCGATCACGAGCTCTTTGATCATGTTCAGCGCGACGAGATCACGGCCGAGTTCGGGTTCCTTGACGGTGCTCAGGGCCGCCATTACCTGGTCTCGGGTCGGTATTGCCACACGTCACCCCCTCTAGTCTATCAACGCATCCCTTGGCCCGATGGCGATCCGTCAACGCGATACATCACCCAAAGCATACGCGACCCTGCGCCATTGCAGTGATCATCAGAGCTTGCACACGGGCGCACTACAGCTCCGCGTCCATTTGAATGGGGATTTCCATACCGTGCCTGGCTGCGTCATGGTCACGAGATACTCCAGCGCCTCCCGCAGGACCTTGCGCTGTTTCTCATGGTCGGTCGGCTCGCCCAACCGGGCACCCTGGCGGAAAGTCCACGATCATCGCCCGCGGCACCCGCACCCGTTTCATCATCTCCGGTTCCAGGGTCAGTGCAATCGTCGCCAGGCCTGCTCCCTCCATGACTCGTTGAATGATGGCCAGGGAATGATTGCAGATTGGGGAACCTGGGGTCAAGATCACCGCATCGACCCCTGCGGTGACGAGCTTCTCCGCGACTTCCTTTGCAGTCCCCTCCAGCCGTCTCCAATGTGGTACCACCCCCATAAAACTAAAATGCTGTGGTGCCACACGTTGAATGACACCCGCACTTTGCAACTCTCGAAGGCGCGTCAGCGGAAAGATGGCGTCGATATCTTGTTCTAGCTCTGTGGTATCGAAGAATGGGTGGCTTACCGTTAAGTCACTCGTCTGGGCTGTTCCGGGGATTTCGCGAAACGATGCGTCATCGATGCCGGCAAAGGGAGACGCCTGTCGCAGGTGTACCCCTCCTGTGGTCACGAGGGCCACACAGGCGGTGTCAGCTGTCTTGCGGAAAGGGAGTCCATGGGATGCTCTCATAGTGAGCGTAGTGAAAGTCAGGAGCCCATTCCTGCTGGATGTATTCCTCTAGAATCTCGAGGTTCATCTCAGTCGCTCTCCCTCAGTCTATACGTACAGCCGCTGCCTATCGTGCAGCGCTTCAGCGCAGTCATACAGCCAAAGAAACCAGCTCCTGCCTCGTGGCGCAATGGGAAGACGCATGCTTTACCGTCGTCATCGCGCCCACGTCTGAGACGCGAAGAGGGGGATTACCACCTCCCCCTCTTCGCAGGCGCTTACTTTCTAGGCAAGTGTTTGTCTCGTTCCCGAATCCCCGGCTCCCTTGTCTCGGCTCAGGAGCGCGTCAACACCTCGGCGATTAGTGGAACGACTGGCCGCATCCGCAGGTGGACTTAGCATTCGGGTTGGTGATTTTGAAGCCCGATTCCATCAACCCTTCGATGTAGTCTACCTCGGTTCCAGCTAAATACAGAGCGCTCTTGAGATCGACGAAAATCGGCACACCATTGCTTTCGATAACCTTATCTCCAGGAGCTGCCTTCTCATCGATTCCCAATTGGTATTGCAATCCTGAGCAGCCGCCGCCAGCCACCCGCATGCGCAGCCCATAGCCCTCTTTGCCCGTTTGCGCCATGAAATCATGGATTTTTTTTGCAGCGGTTTCGGTCAAGGTAATGGTCAAAGGCATCCTTCTCCTCCTTTTGTCTTGTCACGGCCGGCTATCGCATCACTTGATGAGCTCTCGCCGACCCCTCGTCATGTTCACCCACAACAGATTACGCCCTCTGCGCTGGGGGCGCCCCACACATCCTATCTTCCGGCCACCAACAGTCGATCAGCTTCGTACGACCTCTACAGGGCAACCGCTGTTCCAGCCTGGAAGCTTCGCGTCGCTACTGTCGTATCGTCTTCAATGGCGGCATCTTTCACCGCTTGGGCAGAGGCACACGCCCCTCAGCGGCACAGAGACGACACCCTACTTGTCTGCCTCGCCCATCACCGGATCGATACTGCCGACGATGGCTACCACGTCGGACAGAAACCGTCCTTCCACCAACGTGGGGAGGGCCTGCAGCGCCACGAACGACGGTGAGCGGATTTTCAAGCGATAGGCGCTTTTCCCGCCATCGCTGACCAGATAAAACCCCAGCTCGCCCTTTGGGGACTCGATGGCGCAGTAGACTTCCCCCGGCGGCGGGCGCATGCCCTCGATGACGAGCATAAAGTGATGGATCAAATCCTCCATCCTGGTGAGCACTTGGTCTTTGGCCGGGAGCATGACGCGCGGATCGCGCAGTTGGACCTCACCAGCGGGTATGCGATCCAACACTTGGCGCACGATCTTAGTGCTCTCACTCATCTCTGCCATGCGGGTCAGATAGCGCTCATAGCAGTCACCCGCGGTTCCCACGGGCACTTCGAAATCAAGCTCGTCATAGAGCAGATAGGGTTCTACTCGCCGGAGATCGAGGCCAACACCAGAGGCCCGCAGATTCGGCCCCGTTAGACCCAGATCGATCGCTTCGGCAGCGCCAATCACCCCCACGCCTCTGGTGCGATCGATCCAAATCCGATTGCGTGTTAAGAGTTTATCATACTCTTCGATCTTCGCGGGGAAACTTTCGACAAATGTGCGGCAGCGCTCGATGAATCCTGGGGGCAAATCCTGATCTACCCCACCGATCCTGGTGTAGCTGGTGGTGAGTCGCGAGCCACACAGCATCTCAAATAAATTGTAGAGTTCCTCCCGCTCTCGAAAGGTATGGAAAAACATTGTATATGCCCCCACGTCCATCGCCATCGTACCGATCGCCAGGAGGTGGGATGAGATGCGCGCGAGTTCGGCCACCAGCACACGGATATGCTTGGCTCGTGGGCGGGATGTCGATCCCCAGCAGCTTTTCGACCGTCTGCACGTAGGCTACATTGTTGGACATCGGGGCCAGATAGTCAAGTCGGTCGGTATAGGGGATAAACTGGTGAAACGATTTCACCTCGGCGATTTTCTCCTTGCCGCTATGCAGATAGCCGAGGTGCGGCGTGCATTTCACCACCTTTTCCCCGTCGAGCTCAAGCAACAGCCGCAATACCCCATGCGTACTGGGATGCTGCGGACCCATGTTAATCACCATGCGGCGCAGACCGCCTGCGATGGGCTCAGCGGTTAGATGGGTAGTCCGACCTCTGTCACCAGTGGACGCGGGAAGGGATCAGGGGCAGGCTGTTCGCCACGGGCGATCTTCTCCTGCACCTTTATAATGCCATAGATGAGCGCCTCTGGCCGTGGCGGACATCCTCCCACGTATACATCCACCGGCAGAATCTTATCGACCCCCTGCAACACGCTGTAGGAACGATACATGCCCCCCGATGAGGCACATGATCCCATGGCGATCACCCATTTCGGATCGGGCATTTGATCGTAAATCTTCCGCACCGCCGGAGCCATCTTGCGGGACACCCACCCGGCCACGATCATCAGGTCCGACTGTCGTGGCGAGAACCGTAGGACCTCTGCACCAAAGCGCGCCACGTCGTATCGCGAGGCCACCATGGCCATCAATTCGATGGCACAACATGACAATCCCATGGGCATCGGCCACAGGGAATTCTTGCGAGCCCAGTTCACCAAATCATCCAACCGTGTCGTAAAAATCGTCTTTTTGAGCTCTTCTTCTAGGTGCCCTTCCTCGACCAACGTATAGGGCTCACGGTCCATGCAGGCCATCCCCTCACTCACCTGGAGCCTGGTAGTCTGGAATTTCCCCAGGGAGACACAGTCGGCAGACTTTCTCCAGCCATCATGAGCGTGTAGCATGCAACCATCGGGCGTCCGCATATGGGACGTGCCGCTGTGGATGCCCAACGCTCTATTCATTCTAACATTACTTGCGGAACGGAGGCAACACCCTCCAGGCGCCGGGTGGGCAACGCAAAATGGACTAACGTCCGCCGTCTTAGGCAGGAAGAGTTTATGGTCACATGCCCGTGAGAGCCGATGAGCGACATGAATTCCATACGCAGGTGTGCATCTTCTTTAAATTTTCCCAGCATCGCCCGGGTGATGGCCATCGAGTCCTGCTTCTGCACGCCGCGCATGATCATGCAGAGATGGCGCGCTTCGATGACGACAGCTACCCCAGACGGCTGCAAGTGTTCGGCAATCGCCTCGGCGATTTGGGAGGTCATGCGCTCCTGAATCTGGAGACGGCGGCTGTACATCTCCACAAGGCGGGCGATCTTGCTGATGCCGACAACCTTCTTGTCCGGTAGATAGGCCACGTGGCATTTGCCAAAGAAGGGGAGCATGTGATGTTCGCAGAGACTGAACAAATCGATATCCTTCACGAGGATCATCTCGTCATAAGATTCGGTATAGAAGGCACCATTGAGCACTTCTTTCACATCTTGATGGTACCCGCTGGTGAGGAATCGAAGCGTTCTTTCCACACGCGCTGGCGTTTTCTCCAGCCCCTCCCGCTCTGGATCCTCGCCAAGCTTTCGCAACAAATCCAAAATTAAACCTCGCATGCATCCTCCTCAGTCGGCTGCAATATCCACAGACGGGCTACGCGTTTCCGTTGTCCGTCACAACATTGCACGTTACCTCGTTAACATTCTCCAGACCATGCTGTTACCGTATCGGATCGACACGTACCATTGACCAGGTGGTTTTCTCCCTGCCGCCTGCCCGCACGCATCCGGCCACTGCGGCTGCAGCCAGGCAAAGTCCTCCCAGGGGTAAGGTGGCCGTATAGAAATGACTTTGCCGATGCACGCGGCGCACCACACTTTCGGCTTGCAAGATCGTGACCACCGCCAAAATCGCGCTGACCGCAAGCGCAACATCCCACCATCCGTGCACCATATCTAATCCCCAGAACCCGAAGGAAAAGGCAGGAATTAAGGCCACAAACGGCAGCACAGCCCATCCCAATATGCCTATGGCGTGAGCGGCCAACCGTAGTGGACGCCCGCCGAGGCGCACGTACAGGCTACGACTCCACCCATCCCACAGTTCGCGAAAGTGGCGGTAGGTCCGGGTGAGCAAGAGGTCCATGGCTTTGACGAACTCGACGCGATATCCCAGGGATCTCACCCGGCGCATCAAGTCATCTTCTTCGTGCTGTTCGAAGGCGACTGACAACATGGCCTCCAGCCTTCACGTAGGCCGTCGCGGGAGACCAGTAGAAAGGCTTCACTGGCCCACACCCCACGTGCCGCCGCTGACACCGACCTGTTCCAATGGTCTGAGGAAGGCCAAATACTGGAAGGCAGTCAGGTTGCCATACGTGCTCCCAGAAGCTCCGGCACTCGTGTCGCGGTGCTAATGACAACATACCGAGTCCTTGCAGTCTGGCATATGCCATGGCGCGACTGAGAAGGCCAGGGACGTGATAGGTTTCAGGCGTGGTGAAGAGCAACCACTCCCCTCGCGCCGCTGCCACGCCCTGTTGCAGTGCTGCAGGCATATTCAGCGATCCCGTTGGCGAGGGTTCGCTTCGCAAGACACGCAAGCACCCCTCCGTCGTGGCTTCCATCTTGAGCAACTGTTTCCTGGTCTCGTCGCTGGAGGAGGCATCGACGACAATCACTTCGAAGCGCGAATAATCCTGACGTAGCAGGGATTGGACGCAGCGCTCGAGGTCATGAGTGCGATTACCTGCGGCGACCACGATGGAGATGAATGGCGCGGCATCGTCCGCCAACTCTGGGATCTCAAGTGTACTCCATATCGGTAGGCTCACCTCCCGTTTCGCGAAACGGAGCCACAGCCAGGCGATCACTACGAGTCCAGTGCTTAGGATCAAGGAGGTCGCCATTAGGTCTGTCCTGGGTGGGCTCGGCGGCCTCGATGATTGCCTGCCCACCAAATCGTTGGGTGTGGACGCATTCATGCCTTGAAGACCTCCAACGGCCGTCATTGTCTCGTGTTTCGTATAATGCCCATGCGATGCACCACGTGCGTTACCGCGCTCACGGCCGTTGTCCATCGACGCGCTGCAGGGTGACCTCTCTGATAACCATCTTCCTCCGACCCTTATAGAGTCAAGACCACCAACGGTTTCAGTGACATATCTCGATCCGATCCGTCAAATAATATACTGGTCAGGCGGTCAATCTGCCATCCGATTTACCGTCTGCAGAAGTCTGGCCTGCAACGAGGTGACTCATGACCTTCAGCCAGACGTACCGACATGTGGAAGTGCCGCAGCCGGCTGATAACCGAGGGGATCACACGACCTTACAGGGCATATGCCCTATGCATGTAGCTGTGAGCGCGCGCTACACTAGCAAAATCACTGAGGAAGATCAAGCTGGACGACCTGCCAATGTGAGCCCATGTCGCGCCGGTTGACGAGAGATGGGCTTGGGGTTGCATCAGCAGTTCCGATCTCCGGAGGTCGTGCGACATTGGCGCCTGGGGGAGCGTCTCATCATCGGTTCGAGATGAGCAGCAGCGTTGAGCGACCGAACTCCTGATGTGCCAGGATGGGCAAGAAGCGGCCAGTGATCTCGCCAAGTCTGTTGATACCAGTCGGCCTCAATGATACAGAAGGCCTCCCCCTCCTGTTCCAGGTAGGGTATAACCTCGATAGATTGGGGCAGTTCCGGAATGAAGCGTCCTAGGTGAAACCTCAGCGCCAAGTCGTTCATCGGCCCACAGAGCTGCAGCGGTCTGTCCCTGGCCACACGAGCATGGACCTCCGTCGTGAATGATTTGATCGGATATCGGTCATTGAACTGCGGTGTGTAGACCCATACAACTGTCATCACCATGGCCAGCCAGGTGCACCCCACGATGAGGACATACATCACGCGAGTCTGCCCAGCGATCGCTGCACTTCCCAGCAGTATTCCTGCCACCAGAAGCAGCAAACTCCCCCAGAGGCCCATCTCTGGCGATGCCGGTAGCAGGAGCGTACTTCTACTCGGTAAAAGGCTGTCAACGGACCCCCAGATCACGACCGCGAATCCCCAAAGCGTCAATGCCAGCATCAGTGCTGGAAGGCGTATAGCCCAGAGAGACACAGCCTCGGGGGTAAGTCGCCACCAACGGGACCAGCTCCATCCCACGAGCAGCGCCGCGGCGGGGAAGGCTGGGAGGATATAGATGTCGCGTTTGCCGGTTGAGATGGAAAAAAACCCGAGAATCGTGACCAACCAGCAGAGGGCAAACCATCGCCCATCTCGTCCTTGGGTGTCGACCGAGGCTGCCTCGCAGCGACGAGGGCTTGAGGCAGGAATAGCGTCCATGGCAGGAATTCTGCCGGGAAGGCGCCAAGATAATAATACCAGGGAGCCGTGTGTTCCCATGCTCTGACATATCGCTCGAGGCTATGATGCAGCAAGGTCGCCTGGGCATACTCCAGCCCCCCTAGAGCAACCGCTGGCACAAACCAGGCCAAGTGTAACGCCCAAGAACGCACCGAGGCAGAGGAGCGCATCCCCGCCGTTTAGCTTCGGGCGCTCCGGCCATGCGTTTTGATGAGATAGATGAGCCCGCAGAGGGTCGGTAGGACCACGCCCACCGGTCCTTTGGTGAGCGTTGCGAAGCCCATGCACAGGCCGGCCGCGACCGCCGCCCGACGACGCTTGGCCTGTGAACCATTCCCACAGGGCCCAGAAGGCGCCAGTCGTCCACAACGTCAGGAGCATGTCGGGTAACGCTTGTCGGCCGCTCCAAAAGAATCCGCCGCTGGTGGCTAAGACGAGAGCAGCCAGGAGTCCGGTGGCTGGGTGAGAAGCATCTCACCCCGAGACGCCATGTCATGAGACACACACCGACGGCCGCAAGCGCCGACGGCAACCGAGCCGTCCACTCGGTGACACCGGGTCCGAGGGCTGACAGGAGAGCGATGGACCAGAAGAGCAATGGCGGCTTGTCAGCATAGACCATACCGCCAAGATGGGGCAGGATCCACTGGCCCGTTTCCAACATCTCACGGGCCACGAGGGCATAGCGAGCTTCCAGGGGGATCCAGATATTACGGTCGCCCAGTCCCAGCAAGAATTGGGGCAGTGTCGCTGCGGCGATGAGCACTGCAGCTATGCAGCTGCTGCGCTTATGGTGCTTCGAATCAGACACTGTCTGGCACCTGAACGCCGCGCTCCTGGGCAATGGTTGCTAGGCGTTGCCAGGTCTCCGCATCGATCGCAATGCCATAGTGTCGACGATAGTGACGTAAACGGGCAGCCCGCTCGCCGGGATAGACGATCTCATCCACCCCCGGAGCACGTGGGCAGCTCGTGATGTGGGCGATGAGATCACGAACGTCAGCAGCGAACTGTTCCAGGGGGAGAAAACGCCCGATATCGGCCACGATGATGAAGAGACCATTGTTGTAAGGAGGAAGCTGCTGCCGTGAGTGGCCAGCACGCCCCAAAATACCTGCCAGGACATCGACAGCCAGCCCTAAGCCATAGCCCTTATATCCCACGCTGCCGCCTAGTGGCAGAAGACTTCCGCTGTGACGAAAGAAAGTCCTCATGATTGGTCGTCGCCTGACCCAATGCGTCAATCATCCACCCCAATGGTATGGGCTCACGCCGCTGTCTGCCTGAGGCGCACCTGCCCTTCGGCGACAATGCTAGTGGACATATCCAGGATGAAAGGCGTGGAGGTTCCGGTTGGCAGCCCAACAGCGAGGGGGTTGGTCGACAAGCGTCCGGCGATGCCGCCATAAGGAGCGACTCGCTGGCCGCCGCCACCGTCGTTGACGGCGATGATCCCCACCATGCCGGCCTCGGCCGCAAGCCGGGCGTAGGCACCCAAGTGGCCGACGTGATAGCAGCGGTATGCCCCGACAGCACTGATACCGCACCGGTGTGCCTTGTCAATGCCAAGCGTCATGGCCTCGTGCGCCAGCCGCTGACCAAAACCCCAATGACCATCGACGAGCGCGGTGGCGGCGGTCTCGCGCTCACGGGTGAATGCAGTACCGGGGGCGATCAGGCCCTCCGCATGGGCGTCCAGGTAGCCGGGGATCTGGATGACGCCGTGGGAATCGTGTCCCGATAAATTCGCATCGACGAGGAGGTGCGCCACGAGGGAAGCCTCCTCCGCGGGCCCCCCAAGCGACTGGAGCAGCGCTTGAGCAAACTGGATAAGGGGATCGGCTTGAATCCGTGGCATCCGCCACCTCCTTCTGCAGACTTTCCGAACACATTCTAGCACAGTCGGCAAGCATCATGAGAAATGTGCAGCAGCATAGAGCCCGTCATCATCCCTGCGCGGGGTACTGTCGGGGAGCCTCATGAATCATAGCGCCAGGAGCAAACACTATTTACAGGGCCTGATTTGATGGCTATGATGAAACCAAGGGGGTGAATACCTGGCCGTTACCCGGAGGGGGATGTCTATCGCTTATGGTGCATATGGCGGCAATGGCGCTCTAGATCGATGGCCGTGCATAGCCCATGGTACTCTCAGTATTGCGTTCGCCTCTGCCCGCTAGGCTCAATTGTCAGGTGGCAGGGGGGTATTTCGTCGCTGGAGGTCAGGCCGGCCACTGACACCGCTTAGGATGAGTTTGTCCTTGTGATCAATAGGGCTCTATAGTAAAATCTCACCCGCTGCCAGTAATATAGAGGTCGCATTTTGGTAGGACGTGTGCATTCCGGCCTTATCCCCGTAATCGACACAACCTGCGATCCTATGTATTGCGCGACCGCTCGACTGTAAGGAGGTGTATTCGATGGTGACTCTCGAGTTGTACAATCAAAATACGATCAAGTCCCAATGGTGCCCGGGCTGCGGTGATTTCGCTGTTATCAAGTCGCTCAAGGAGGCACTGGTGAGCTTGGAGGTTCACCCGAAGGATTTGGTCATTACCGCCGGGATCGGCTGCTCGGGCCGTGCCTTCGCTTATCTTAATGGATACTCCTTCCATGGCGTGCATGGGCGTGCTCTGCCGCTCTCTTCGGGTATTAAACTCGCCAACGAAGCCCTGAAAGTGCTCGTGCTCGGCGGTGACGGTGATGGATATGCCATTGGTATGGGACACTTCCCTCACGCCATCCGGCGCAACCTCGACCTCACCTATGTGGTCATGAACAATCAGACCTATGGGCTTACCAAAGGGCAGGTTTCACCGACCAGCGATCTTGGCTACCGAACCACCACCACTCCGGCAGGCAATATCGAAGGGGCAATTGACCCAATGGCAATCGCGATGTCCTCGGGCATCACATTTTTAGCCCGCGGCTTCTCAGGGAACCCGAAACACCTGACTAAATTGTTCGAGCGTGCCATTGCGCATAAGGGGTTCTCACTGGTCGATGTCTTAAGTCCGTGTGTGACATATAATCGTGTCAATACCTATGACTGGTACCGCGAGCACTCCTACTATCTCGATGAAGAGCCCGGCTACGATCCAACGGATCGTAAGCAGGCGTGGGACATGCTGTTGCATAATGAGAAAATTCCCCTAGGGGTGATATTCCAAGGCAGTCGCCCGACGTATGAGGATCTGCGTCCCACTAATTCACGTCTACCCATCGCCCTCCAGACGATTCAGGGCATTGATTACGCCGCGGTGATGGAAGAGTTCTTCTAATTGGGGTTGGCCCCGAGTCCCCCCGGGGACGATCAGTTGAACCATGCACTCCGAGGTTTCTCGAGGAGGGAGGATGCGGCTGTGATCATTAATCAACTCAAACTATTAGCTGGAGGAGAGGCGGGAGATGGTGTATTTGCCGTCTCCGATATGCTGGCCTTGATGTTCGCCAGAGCCGGGCTTGAGATTCTCACTACCCAAACATATTCCTCCCGTATTCGAGGCGGACATATTAACGCCTCGGTGCGTGTTGCTGAAGGGGAGCTCTTCTCACAAGGGGATGAGCTCGATCTCTTGATTGCACTCGACCTTGAGACCGTCGAACTGCACCGCAAGACCGTTCGGGACGGCGGCATCATTCTGTATGATAACTCGCAGGGGGCCATCGACATTAGCGACCTTGAGCAGCGTCAGGTGGCCGTCTTCCCCATTCCAGCCCGGAAGATTGCCCGTGAGAAGCTGAATGCCCCCATCATGAAAAATATCGTGATGACGGGGGCCGCCTTGACAGCTGTCAACTTTGACCCTGAGTTTGAGTTTTTGGGGGGCCTCATCCGTGAGCGCTTTTTGAGCAAAGGTGAGAAAATCGTCGCCAAGAACATGGAGGCGGCCGCGGCTGGTCGAGAACTTGTCTTGCAGGCCAACAAATCCGTTGCCTACAAAATGGAAAAGCGCGAGCGGGCGCGTAAAATGTTGCTTCAGGGCAGCGATGCGGTGTCCTTTGGGGCGCTGGTGGCCGGTTGTCGCTTCATGGCGTCCTATCCTATTACCCCTGCCTCTGACGTTATGGAGTATCTCGTCACCAAGTTTCCGAAATACAACGGTGTTATGGTTCAAGCTGAAGACGAGCTGTCGGCCATTAACATGTCAATCGGCGCCGCCTTCAGTGGTGCGCGGGCATTGGCAGCAAGCTCGGGACCGGGCATCGCATTGATGATCGAAGCCTTAGGCCTTGCCGCCGTGACCGAGACGCCTTTGGTCATTGTCGACGTACAACGGTGTGGACCTAGTACGGGCATGCCAACGCGCATGGAACAGGCTGACCTCAATCTCCTCATCTATGGAGCGCACGGCGAAATACCACGAATCGTTATCGCCCCATCGGACATCGAGGAGTGCTTCTACCAAACCACCCGTGCGTTTAACTTGGCTGATAAGTATCAATGTCCAGTCATTATCGCCACCGATCAGTATTTATCGCAATCTCAACGTACCACGTGGCCTTTTGATCTCTCGAAAGTTGTCATCGATCGGGGATGGCTGCTCACGGACGATGAGCTGAACGAGCTCAGTAGCCCTTTCAGACGCTATCTGATCACTGAACGAGGCATCTCTCCACGTACCCTTCCGTCCCAGGAGAAGGGGATTTATAAGACCACTGGCGTGGAGCACGTCGAGAGTGGCAATGCCACTGAGAACCCGGATGCCCGTGTGCGCATGATGCAGAAACGCTTTCTGAAGCTGGATACTTTCAGCCGTGAGGATATGCAACCGCCGAAGATATACGGTAACCCAGACAGCGATCTGACGATTGTTGGATGGGGATCCACAAAGGGGGTTATCCTCGAAGTGATGGACCGCTTCAGGCAAGAGGAGGGGGTTGATCTCAAACTTATGCAACTCGTCGATATCTGGCCTTTCCCGGATCAGGCGGTCTCCGACATCTTGCGCACGGCTCGACAGGTGGCAGTAGTGGAGAATAACTTCACCGGTCAGATGGCTAACTTGATTCGTCAACAGACGGGTATTGAATGCTCTAAAGTTGTAAAGTACAATGGCGCACCATTCTCACCGAAGGAGCTGTACCAACGCCTCAAAGAACTCATCATGGTCTCTGAGAAGATATCGGCATAATCCATTCGCCATGCCCCCGCGTTGCAGGGATCCTCGGAAGTTCCGGACCTGGCTGCGCGGGGACCACCATCGTATATCCACGTCTTTCGCCCGAATGTACCGTCGCTACCCCGCCAGCAGCACTAGACCTCTGCAATGCATCTGCATAGCTGACCCGGGTCTCAAGCTGTAAGATCATATCGCGCCCAAATCCTCACCTCGGAGGCCGAAATGATCCTTGCCACGTGCCGGTGGGATGCGAAGGGAGGGTGGGTAATCGCTGTTGCGCGAGATACTGGTACAGCCGATTCATCGATGCGCAACCCGTACATCAGCCATTGGCTGGAGGCCAAGGTGACATGCGAACCCCTGGCACGACGTTCTGCACACTTCCATCACTGTGGAGGTATGCTGGCGGCCGTGAAGGCGTGGCGACCTCCACCGATAATCCCCGGGCTGCGTGAGGTAGCGGCGATAGCTACAGAAATTGGGAAATTCCAGAAATACGAAATAAAAATACTTGTGGGGGGCACGACATCCTGTACGTCGAAAGATATGGCTTGAAGAGTCCTTCAGCCACGAGACGGGACGCTCATTCCCCTAAGGTAGTCTTCACCGTGGTTAAGAGCTGCGAGGCAGAGAAAGGCTTTTCTAGGAAACGTTGAACACCCAGATTTACCGCTTCGATGGCGCTCTCTTTGGAGGCATACCCGGTGACGATGATGCATTTTACCTCGCGCCCATAGAGTTCATGTGCTTTTGAAATCAGCGCGAGTCCTCCTATTTTCGGAAGGTTGAGATCAACGATGAGGAGGTCGTAGCAAATCTCGTGGAGCATCGCCAATGCTTCTTCACCATTACGGGCGATCTGAACGTTGTATCCAGCTTCTTGGAGAATGTCTGTAAGTACAGCCACGGTTCCTGGGTTATCGTCAACGACAAGGATGTGCTTACCCGAAGATTGCGGCAGCTCTTCCAGTTGGGCATCACCCCGTAACCAGGCCTCGATGTCACCACGGCGAAACCGCCACCGCCCCCCCACCTTCACTTTCGGTATTTGCCCCTGTTTGATATAGCGGTAGACGGTGCGTAGATCAACCTTGAGATAATCAGCCACTTCGTGACTCGTCATAAGATCTTCGGCCATCTGCTTTCCCCTGCGTAAGTGACATCCATTCTATCTAGATGACCGGATATGACATACTATCCTAGATAAACAGCATATCGAAATACCTCAAGTGTGTCAAGAAAATTCCAGACCTAAGACGTCGTGAACACTGGAAGTGGGTAAGGGTACGTGCGCCGGATTTCTTGTAGGAAGCTGGTCTGGAGCCCCATACCGTACTATCGTTTCATGCCCGAGAATCTCCAGTCACTCGCCACCGAGACCCAACGAGCTCGACCGACCATTCTTAAGTCCTGGGATATTTTTAGAATCGTTTGCCAGGGCTATTTTCGGCGAATGTGATCCATTGGTTCGCCGCGGCTTCCTCCCACGCCTGATTGACCGCATCAATATTTTGCAAGCCGTTAATCTCCACTCGATAGAGCGTGAGGTCATCGCTGAGCCGTCGCCGGGAGACCGCAACATCATATCCTTTTAGACGCGCGATTTGCGCTAACTGTGCGGACTGTTGCGGGTTCCGAAGCGATGCTAAAATCAGACTATAGGACCCATCCGGCTGTTGATGCACCAAAGTTTCTCGCGATAAAGGAGGGAGCCAAAGTCTCTGCCCGGCGATTATGCGGTTCAGGTTCTCGATATGAGTATTGTACTCCTTAATGAGGTCAAGGCCGAGATTTCTCTGGATACCATAGACATTGGTGGCGATTTCAACGACAGTCGAGCCAGATTGAACCGTTATGGGTTTCTCTCGCCAACCCGTCATCTCGGGGATTATGGGGACTGACGACGTCTGACCATTGCCCGGGCCTCCCATGCTGGGAGTATTGCTGTCACTGGTTCCTTTCTTTTGTCCGGAGGCCAAATGGCCATCCTGGTTCGGTATAGGCAGCTCTATGGTGTGGAGAGCGGCAGTTGACGCTGGGCCATCCTCTCTGATGAACCCTGCCGTTTGGCCATGACCGATTGCCGGCAGATGACTTTCAAGACGGGACTTGGTGGAGCCGGGATCTCCAATCCACCCACTCAGCCTACTGGGTAGTGTCAAGGATGAGGTGCTGAGTTTGTCTTCGACGTCTCGAAGAAAGCCCACATTGAGCCACAAGGCAGAAAATCCTATTCCCCCGACTCCAAAGAGGAGCACAGCCACCACCAGCCGCCAACCCCACCTGGTCCTACCAGAAACCGCTCCATGGTATAATGCCGGAGCCGAGCGTGTATTGCCAGAGCCCTGTCGAGTCCCTAACGCATCAGATGGCTGCGCAACTCCCTCAGTAACAAAAGGATTTCCTCTATGACCTTCCAACCGGAGGTCCTCAGCTACTTCTCGAACGATGTCCGTCGTGATCCGCTTTTGCGACGTGGCATAGGCCACTAAGAGAGCATTGTCACAGAGAATATTGATGAGCCGAGGAAACCCTTTGCTATAGTAGGCGATTTCTTGGATGGCATCGGGCACAAAAAGTTGCTGGCGTTTATAGCCCACGGCGCTGAGCCGGTAGTGAATAAAGGGGCCTACCTCCTCATCGTCAAGTCGTTCAAGCCGACATTGAATTGCAATTCGTTGTTTTAACTGTCGTAATTCATATCGATCAAGCTTGGTTTCGAGTTCGGGTTGTCCCACAATAACAATCTGCAGCAGCTTCTCAGTCGACGTTTCGAGGTTCGAGAGTAGCCGCAGACTCTCCAATACCTCCTCTCCAAGATTCTGTGCTTCATCGATTAATAGGACAACCGTTTCCCCTGCCGCTAACTGGTCCAGAAGAAATCGATGCAGCCTCTGAATCTTGTAAATCCGCCCCGTTTCCTTAGTCGGTAGTCCCAATTCTTGACAAAAAAAATCTAAAATCTCTTCAAATGTCAGAGTAGTATTATCGAAAAAGACGAAGTGGATGTGCGGCTCCATATTCTCCATGAGCCGACGCAGAAGGGTCGTTTTGCCGGTGCCTATCTCACCCGTCAGGACGATGAAGCCCCTACGTTCGTGAATCCCATACAGGAGGCTGGCATAAGCCTTCTGATAACGGGGGTTCGTGTAGAAAAAACGCGGATCAGGCGTTATGCTAAAGGGTTTTTCCCGAAAACCAAAGTAGTCGGTGTACATGGCTGTGTGCAAATCCTATGGACTTGGAATGGCAGAAAGCGTGGAGGCGAGCTTGACAGCGAGGCCGGACTGTGTCTATAGCCCCATATGTGAGCATTTGCAATCACCGTTCGCTGCACCAAGATCACAGCGGGGGGGCGCTAGGCCAATCTGTTCCTTCGCATCATCCAGGACCGCCTCTTCAAGATCGATTGCACGGTGACAAGATTATTATTCTCTGGCTTGGGCGCGCGTGACAATGACGCTATCGAGTCGTCGCAACCTTCCGGAATGTTCCGGCTGCGAGGACTGGCTGCAAGAGAGGATACCTGCCATGTCATGGCATCGCACCCAACCTGCCGCCCTCTCCTCCGAGATGGATGCTCCCTTCGACTAGGCAACGGACCTCAACTCTCCGCTCGAAGTTACGCGCAGGGTGAAAGAGCCACTGGACCAGAACCTTTGAGGGATTGCAGGCGTCATCCCTGCACCTAGGCCCCTCCAATGAGCCGAAGGCTGATTGGGCCGTCAGGTCGGTGATTTCTTCCTGGTACATCCCGGGGTGAACAGTGTCACGAATTTGTTAGGGCTCTCCCAACTGGACTCTAGTTCCCGCACTTGCCATCTTCGCCTAGCGAGGTGAAGGCTCCTCCTGTTCATGCTGCCGTGACCCCACTCCCATCGATCTCCACAGCGACGCTTCGGTGCAGTAGATCAACGGACAGAATGAGTAATCCTTTTGACGGTTTGCTCTGTACCAAAATCCCTTCGACCCCTCTGAGTGGCCCTTCCGTAATACGGACGCGTTGGCCTTCCCGAAGGTATGGATGGGGCATGACCGGTAGGGAAGCAGCTACAACAGTATGAATTGCCTCAATCTCGGCATCTGGTACGATGCTGAGTCTATCCCAACGTTCACCGAGAATTCGCACGAGGCCTCGTGCTTTGCGTACATCAATGTAGCTAGTTTTGTCCATGACATGCCGCAAGAACAGGTAACCCGGGAACATGGGGACAGCGATCAGGTGCCGTTTCCCCGCCCGCTGCGACCACACCTCGATCCTGGGTAGGAAGAGGTGAAAGCTTTTTGCTGTCAATTGGTCGTATACCAACTGCTCACAATGGCTCCGGGTGTAGAGCGCATACCAAAGAGGTATCGATGGATCCTCAGGGATTTCTTTGCACATAGCTCTGGTCGCCCACCACTTCTGCTTTGCTCTGCACAGTCGCGGGCACAGCTCCGCGCCCCTCAGAAGCTTGCCCTTTACTGCTTAAAAATATTGAATGAAGATCGAATATCGCCCATCTCAACCGCTCCATCTCGGAACATTGAGCCACAAACTTGTCGTTTGTGACAGGCTAGAAGCTTGTTATTTCTCTACCGTCGAGTCAAGTGGAAAGAGGCTCCGCCGAAGTTCCTGGCTCTCGGTACACGGCAGCAATTGGGCCCGATCGACTTCCACCGCTACGCTTGTCTGCAGTGTATGGATCGGAACAAGCAAAGAGGTTTTGGGCTCGTTGCGGATGACTCCGGCAATGCCCCGCAGGCGGCCCCGTACAACCTCCATCAGCGGCCCCTGGAGCTGGTATCCCGTCCGTTCAAGCGTAATATCAGCGTGGCATAGTTTCCCCAGCAAGCGTATCTCATCTTCAGGGACAACACGTACCTGTCCCTGGGTATCCTCTAGGAGCCGCATCACTCCAGGAATGCTGATAAGTTCCAGATGCGCAGAGAGCTCAAGATAACAACGGACAAAGACATGACGCGGGAAAAGCGGGATTGCCACCTTTCGTAGGCTCCGCTTTGACTTGCGACACCCCATCGTCAAAGGTAAATAGGCTTGAAAGCCCTTGTTGACTATGCGTTCGTGCACTGCCCGCTCGTGATGGTGTCGAGTATAGAGTATATACCACTTCATAAGACCTCTACATGGGGTGCGTGATCAGGGACATCCCACTTCTGGACCGGCTGATATCATTCCGTATGCGCTTGCGTGAGGCAACACCGGACGAACATGTCTAGATTGCGGTTAAAGCGGGACGAGTCCTCAAGAAATGGGGAATGCCCCCCCTCATCCCATATTTTTAACTCGACCTCGGAAAACCCATCCGCCACTGCTGGCGCTAGGTAGGGTGGCGTCAACAAATCACCCAACCCCGCAATCAGCAGGCTTGGTGCATGGGTAGTCCATCGATACCTCCGATGAATATCCGACGCTGATGTTGTCACAACCGGTGGTCCGTTGCGACTTGAGGAATGAAGACGAGCAGTATCCCCTCGCCTGCTATCTGGTAGGCCATCGTGCACCCGTTCATCGGCAGACTCGCCATCCGCTCCCCCTTTACCGGCCATACTGCGCTGCTTCTGCAAATAAGCAAGATGGATGCCATCGAGGCAAGTGACCGATGGTCTCGTGGTCAAAGAGCTGCCAAGTCGGGGGAAGATCAACACAATGAACGGACGATAGTATACCGAACATATCACGACTGTCTCATTTATGAGACAGTCGTGATATCATGCGCGATCAGACTTCAGAAAGCCCAGTTCTATTGCATATCTCCCATAGGGAAGCGTTTTTCTCAAAATTGAGATTCATGTCTTAAAAATGGTACGAGGTGCGCTTTCATAAGGTCGATGGCACTGCGGTTGAGCCCTCGGAGGTCTTGATCACACACGCTTTGCAGTGGAGCACACCATCAGAGCAGGTCTCAGGGCGATATCGCCCGATGGCCATCTGGCAGTCGCGACCATACCATCAGAACCACTCTGAGCCGGCCGAGCCATCGGATCGTGGGGAAGGTGTGAGACACCTGGGAAGCCTCCCGCGCCACAAACCCATTTTGTTGAGAAAAAGGTGCATCACATGGAGGTGTCGACAAATCCCTACACTGATGTAGGAATTTACAGACAACTTGGGCGACTGTGAAAGTATCCAAGCATGACTGGAGGAGAGGTAGTGCCAGGCTGATCGAAGTGGTGGCGTGTGTTACTCAGGTATATCCTTGAAGGCTGTAGGCTCAAGGTTATATTTTCGCAGCAGTCGGTAAATCTCCGCGCGGTGCCGCCCGGAGATCTCCGCCGCCCGTGAGACGTTCCCCCGCGTCGCGGTAAGTAGCTGTACGAGATAAGCCCGCTCGAAGACCGCTCGCGCTTCCTTAAACAACAAGAGAGTTGACTTGAGGGGGCGAGATAGCTGTTTCCCAAGCAGAATGAGGTCAGGGGTAATAAGGTCCCCGGTCGCCAGCACAACCGCACGCTCTATCACATTGGCCAGCTCACGCACATTGCCTGGCCAATGATAGACCATCAGGAGTTGCATTGCTTCCGACGAAAATCCTTTAACTCCTTTGTGGACAGTGTGTTCAAAATGCTGCAAGAAATGATGCGCCAGTAGAGGAATATCTTCCTGACGCTCGCGGAGGGGAGGAAGGATAACCGGAATGACGTGAATCCGGTAGTAGAGATCCTCGCGAAATCTCCCAGTGCACACAGCTTCCCACAAATCCTGGTTGGTCGCGGCGATGAGGCGAAAATTTGCTCTCGTTGGCTGCCCTGCACCCAGGGGGTAGAATTCTTGTTCTTGGAGAACCCGCAGGAATTTGACTTGCAAGGCGTGGGGAAGTTCGGCGATTTCATCCAAGAATAAGGTCCCGCCATCCGCCTGTCGTAGGAGGCCGCGGTGCAGTTGATCAGCCCCCGTATAGGCACCTTTGACATGGCCGAAGAGCTCATTTTCGAGCAGGCCCTCGGGAATTGCCCCGCAATTAATGGCCACAAATGGCCCGCGTGCGCGGCGACTCATCGCATGCACAGATTTGCCAATCAGCTCCTTGCCCGTACCACTTTCCCCGTACAGGCAGACGGTCGAATCTGTCACGGCGATTTGCGCTACCTGCCGTAAAACGTATTGCATCTTGGAGCTGGCGGCAATAATGTTGCCAGAATCGTAGCGTCCCTGCACCAGTGTGCGTAGCTGCTCGACCTCACTACGTAGCCGCCGGACTTCTACAGCCTTCTCGATGCGATGTAGTAGATCTTTGGGATCGAAGGGCTTCGTGAGATAATCGTAGGCGCCTTTTTTCGTCGCCTCCACCGCACTGGCGATAGAACCGTGTGCAGTCAAAATGAGCACTGGCAGTTGGGGATGTCGGTGCAGGAGTTTCTCCAGCAAGGCTATGCCGTTGATGCCGGGCAGTTTGAGATCGACGATAGCCACGTCACAGGGGTCGTCCTGCTGTCGGGATAAAGCCTGCTCCGCGCCTTCCGCCGTAATCGCCTCGTAGCCTGAAGCCTCAAGGCGCATCTTCATTAAGGTAAGGAGGCCCTGATCATCGTCCACTACAAGAATTCGTTTTCCGGCCATGGAGTCCCTCAGCGCAATAGCTCGCGCTCCTTTTTTTCGATTTCGATATCGATCTCCCGTGAACGATCGAGCTGTCCTCGTAGCTTTCGGATGGCGGCATCGCGAGAACGCAGCCCCGTGCGAAGTTGCCGCTGGGCTTCTTCGAGACCTAGCTGCTCGTTCATGAAGGCCAGCAGCACCTGTCCCTGCGAAGCCCATGGGCTTTGTGGAAACCTCTTCTGCAACTCACGGAAGTATTGCCGCGCTTTTTGCGGGTCGCGATAGGGGCTCTGCGGGTAGGCATAGATAAAACCAAGATTAAACAAGACGATATCGCATTCGACCCATCCTCCACATGTCGACAAATAGCGCTGATTCTCCGCGAGAAACCCCCTGTAATCACCGGTTTCAATCGCTTTTTGTGGCGGAAACACTCCATGGGCCTGGAACAGGGTGCTAGGCATCGAGGTACAACCGGTCAAGAGCAGACTGACCAGGACCAGAACATGCGAGGACTCGCGATGGAGCCGACTCATGATCGCTCTAGACATGCTGTTCCCTTCTATCGCTTAAAGGCACAGCAGCGGCGCCAGCGGCTATGGTTAGGTGGCCATGAATCGACTGCTCCTGCTCATGGCCATGCACAGGTAGCAGGAGGATGAACGTCGAACCGTGACCCAACTGGCTCTCTACCCAAAGCCTACCTCCATGCGCTGCAACAATATGTCGCGCAATGGCCAGGCCTAGTCCAGTACCCCGTTCCTGTTGGCTTTGATGGTGGGGGCTTTGGTAAAATTTTCTGAAGATTCGTTCGATTTCTTCAGAGGGAATCCCTACGCCTGTGTCGGAGACGCGGACCTCAACCCAGCGGTCTTCGCCTCTCTCACCCTCCTTTCCCCGGAACGAGGCGGCCACCCGGACGATGCCCCCTTCTGGGGTAAATTTCGTCGCATTATTCAGTAAATTGTCTAGCACTTGTTGCATCCGCGCCTCGTCCAGGAAAAGCGAGGGCAAGGCGGTAGGACACAGGACTTCTAGGCGAATCCCCTTACGTCGAGCGGTGAGCTGGACGGTTTGGACGCTCCTCTCCAGCAGGGCTGATAAATCGCTCGGTACCCGAACGTATTCCATCATTCCTGCTTCCATCTTCGAGAAGTCAAGTATGGACGAGAGAAACTGATACAGTCGCTCGCTATGGCTACGCACCACATTGACGATTTCGCGCTGAGAGGTCGTCAGCGGGCCGGGGATCTCCTCCCAGAGCAGGTCCATACCCTCGCGCATGGCGGTCAAGGGTGTGCGCAGTTCGTGTGAGATGTGGGCGATAAAATCCTCCTTCATCTCATCGAGCTTTGCCAATCGTGAGGCCATCCAGTTGAAGGCACGGGAGAGTTCACCCACCTCCTCAGGAGACCGGAGGTCCAGGTAGCGTTGGAATTCTCCCTTTCCGACCAAGCGCAGCTCGTGCGCGAGCTGCTTGAGCGGTCGACTGATGCTGCGCGCATGGAGGTAGGCGAGAAGAACTGCAAGGCCGATGCTCCCGAACGTCAACCCCCTGACTGCACGTGCAGCCAGGGCTGATTGATCTCGGGCCGCTGCCATCTTCTTCGCCATGGTTTCCTCGCGGAGTCGTAGCAACTCATGGATGCTGGCTGTCATCCCGTCGTACAATTCAGCGCGGTCAGCACTCGCGGCGGGTTTGCGCAGGGCCGATGGGTCAGTACTGGCGACATACAAGACATGGAGATCGCGAATCTGCCTCAGTAGATCTTGCTCATGAGGGCTGGTAGCCAATGCGGAGATTTTTCCCACGCTCGCTACAAAAGTCTGGTTCCCTTCGATGAACTGGTTATAATAAATTTTGTCCTGGAAGAGCGCAAACTTCTCTAGGCTCCGCATCTGTGCGAGGAGGATGCGTAGGAGGCGCTTTTCCTCCTCAATACACGCTGCGTCAATGGACAGGATCCCCTGGCTCAGATTGGTGAGTTCTTGAAGCTGGGACAGAGTATAGACATTGACCACGACGATCAAGACGATGAGGGAGACTTGCGCGAGAATAATGCGCCAGAAAATGGTCAAACGCACAGGTCTCTCCTCAAAAGCTTGCTCCAAACCTCATCTCTTCAAAACCCATGAAGGGTTTTATGCTGCGATTGCCCTGATCCACGCTAGGGAAAGTCTCTAGAGTATAGATTCTTCACCCCTGCTGTCAATGTGATGGTTTATGGAGCTGAGTATGATACGATGCGACAGCTAATCGGTGCTGGCCGCAAAAGGCTGTCCGAGACAATCGCCACGGGGTAGCACGTCACCGGAGGGGCCTGGGGGATAAGCATCGACGCATGCTGGCGCGTGCAGACGACCATGTAAGTCGAGCGAGCCAGGAGGTCATAGAGGAGGAGTAGCGCCATGCGGTTCTTTGGTTTCGGAAGAAAGCCCGTTGCCGATTCGGCTCGCCCACCAGTGACGCCATCGGAGCGGGAGGAATACTCCCCGCAAGTCCCCGCTTCCCGTGACATCATCGTCTACGGCACGAGCGATGGGGTACGCTGCCGTCAGGTGCGAGATTTGCTAGAAAAACGTGCTTATCCCTACCAGGATGTGCGGGTCGATGAGGACTTGAGCACGCGATCTTGGTTGCAGCGTACCACGGGGGACGATGCTCTTCCGAAAGTCTTCATTGGGCCGAAATGCTACGGTGGCCTCGAGAATATCCAGGTCCTAGTGTTCGATGGCAGATTCGACCGTATCCTGCGCGGCGAAGCCGACCAGGACAACGCGAGCGACGCAATGGCCGCGTTGAAGGCGGAGATGAATGCCGGTTCCATCTTGAGCCTCCTGCGTCAGGGGGAAATCCTGACGCTTACTGAGGGTGACATGGCGACAGATGTTTGGGCAGAGCCTTTGGCGAACCCGCCGCTGGTCTACTACGAAGGCACCCCGCATCCTATCGGCGAACTCGAGAGCATCGTGGCTCAGATCATAACGCGTCTACGGGCGGGTGACGTCGAGGTGAGTTGGAAGGAAGACTCGTGATGCGGTACATGCATGGTGTCGAAAAGGGATTTCCTACACACATGGGCTCCCGCCTCTCTCCTCACCACACCAGAGAGGACAGAGGCGGAACCATAGGGATTAGCTCACCAGGCCGTAATCCTGGATCTTCTGGTCAAATGCCTTGAAGACACGCTCCCGCAGCTCCTCCCAGAACTCGGGGGTAATAAAGTGAGGCAATTTGACGTTGGGATTTTGGTCGTACGTTCGCTCAGGCAGCACATAGTCTTCCATCGTGGTCCCCTGGCGACGCTCCAGCAGCAGGCCGCGCAGATAGGTACGCATGGTAGCGTGGACCATCATCTCCTGCGTCAGGGCCACGCCATACAGGTCACGGAAGGCTGGGACGATAGAGTCGTCAGGTGTGCCAGCGAATTTGCAGAGACCGATGAGATCATCGCGTGTGTAGTAAACGCCGCGATTGACGATGGCATCCTCCCAGTAGTCGATGTCGGTTTTTCCCTCGAAGACCAACAGTAAGAAGGTGCGCATCGACATGTGCCCGCCGGCAATGGCGAACGGATAACCCGGATTGGTTTCAGGCAGGTAGGCCGGGAGCTCCAATCCTTTGCATTCCATGGCGTAAGCCGTTTCTCCGAGGGATACAGCGAGGCGCCTGACGCCCTGACCAATCTCCGGTGCCTGCCCAGCGGCAGTCTCGCGAATGAAATGGCAGGCTTTCTCAAAGTCACCGAACGTCATGCCATCGAAGATCGGCTTGTCGGGATGCCGCGCATTGTACTCCATGATATAGCCTAGCGTTACCCCCAGGCTAATGGAGTCGAAACCCACCTGATCGACTAACTCGACGATCTCCAGGGCTTGGTGTTGATCGTAGATCCCCAAGTTGACGGTCAATAAATCGAGCGGCTCATAGTCGAATTTGGTGTAAAATTTTCCCGCCTTGCGCTTGCCATCTTCGGTAATCTCATCATAGATATTCTTATGGCAGGCAATCCCACACTGCCAGCAGGACTCATCTTTGATGACGAAATTAGGCTCAAACGCATCACGGTAGAGCGACTTCGGGCCATCCCCGCCATCTGACCAGAAATTCTTCTCCGGCAATGCCCCAAGGGGATGTAGACCGTGAATGTTGCGCCAGGTACCACCGAGGCCATTGCCCTTGTGTGGGTCGCGATAGTTGCGCGATCCGGCCCCGCGAGCAATCTCTTTATTGGCTGCGAGCACTGCCGATGGGAGCTTGCCACGATCGAGATCCGGTGCATGTGCCACGATCGCCATGATATTTTTGGAGCCCAGGATGCCACCCATCCCTCCGCGTCCAGCAAAGCGGGGTTTGCAATCGCGAGAACGGATCTCATTTGTCGTGCTGCAGGCGATGGCCGCATAAAAGTTTTCCTGCCAGTGCTCCCCGCTGGGGCCGAGAGCCGCCACATGCGCACCCGAGTGACGGTTTGCAAGGGCCAAGATCTTTTCATGAGTGCTCTTGCCAAGCAGGTCACCTGCATCTTCGAGGGAGAGGACCGATCGATCACCTTCCCGACGGATCAGCAGATAGCTTGGCTTAGGCACACGTCCCACAAAGACCACCTCATCGAGACTAGCCGCCAGCATTTTGCGTCCGAAGTCGCCGGATGCCGCCGACCACATCGGCAGAGGCATGCCGTTCTTCGCGACTTTGAGAGGGCTATAGGCGGAGAAAAAGACCCGCAGGCCAGTCATGACCTCCGTGCCGGAAAACGCGCCCAAATTCATGATCAGCGGGGCGCTTGGATCATACGCGTCGGTGACGTGATAGTTTCCAAGCAGCTTAAAGGAACGCCCGATACCGCCCAAAAAGTCTTCCACATCCTGACAGGAAAGGTCCTCGAACACAAATTCGCCGCGGTCAAGATGAATCGTACAGCGACGGAATTGATAATCGGTAATCTGCTTCGCTTCTTGGGTAGCCTCACACCGCATCGGCCTATGCCCTCCCCACTTCCGCCCAATTGCCGCGATCCGTTGCCGCTTCTTCGCCACATGGCGCGAGCGCTGGATCGGCTGATGGACGTAGATAACCCCAGGTTCATATTATACATGAATAAGGCCAGCATGATGGCGAATGTCGGCGACCAGCGTTTTGATGACCGGGATGCTGATGAGACGCTCGGCTTCGTAGGTAGATTTTGCGACATACACGGTGGTCGTATGCTCGACATGTGGCGAGTGAACCTCCACCCACCCTTCATCATCGAAAGCGATGACATCGGCACCGATGGCGCGGGCGACCTGTGTATCATGCCCGTGCGTTCCAGATGCGGTCCCGTCGGCAGGGCCATCACAGCAGACATTTCCCCAACAACCAATGAAGCTGGCTTTTCTGCCTGTACTAAAAACCCCAGGGCCTGAACCACTCGCGGATCGGTGGTGATAGGAGGGGTTCCAGCACCGACCACGTTGGGCTTCAAGAGCGTGTGGGTACCAGCCAATTGCAACTTTTCGAGACCGCCGATCAACTCGATGGCACGCTCGACCATGGCCGGCACATTGGTCCCATGAACCATGGACACAAGGCTTTTTGAGCCGTTCTTGAAAGGATTGCCCAGCAGCAGAGGAGGAGGAACCTGAGGCGCCTGGGGAGCAAAGAGGATCTGCCCCAGCATCTTCCGGCACGCCGGAATCGCGATCCCGCGCACGGCGAGGCCCGTGAGCGTCAGCAGTATACGACGTGTATGGATCATCCGGTGATTGCCTACTTGGTACGCGCAGCTAGTGGCGTGGGTGGCATCGTTGCCACGCTTGCCACCATGAGCCCTATGGTACTGGAGGGCAGATCGAAGCCGCCTCTGCCGGTTCAGCGCCTTAACGTCTCCACGGTGACGAACACCTCAGAGCTGCGGGCATTACGTGCCACGATGCGTCCATCCTTGAGCACCCAAAGCTTTTCGGCTTGCTCGGTGATGGCTTGCACGGGGTCTGCGGCATCGAGCACCACCAAATCAGCCCGACACCCCTCAGCCAATCCATAGTCCTTCAGCCCTATGGCCTTGGCAGGATTGATCGTGATGAGGTCCAGCAACCAGGCCATCTGGTCGAGATTGCCGAGATGTGCCACCATGGCGGTCACCAGGGCTTGTCTGAGCAAATCGGGATGGCCGTAGGGGGTGAATGGGTTACCAATATTATTGGTGGAGATCGAGACATTGACCCCGGCCGTGCGCAGCTCTTCGAGGCGTGTCACACCACGCCAGGTGTGTCTGTCGGCACGGCCCTTGACATGCATTTCGGTGGCGGGGAGGCTGATGACGTGGATGCCGGCTTGTCTCATGGTGTCGATGACGCGGGCGCGATGATCTGGCTCTAGCATATCGAGGGTACACAGATGGCCGAGTGTCACCCGTCCCTGCATGCCACGCGCGATCGTCTGCTCGGCGATGTAGTCGCAGGTGAGAGCGGACGGATCATCGCCGGAGTCGGCGTGGAAGTCGAGAGGGACGCCAGCGGCTTCCGCAGTATTGAAAAACCAGTCGATATGGCGCCGCGGGTCCCGATCCATGTAGGGGCAACCGCCCAGGATGGGGAGACCCATCTGCAACCCTTCACGCAACAATCCCTGGGTCGCATCGTCGTGAAAAATTCCCTCCTGCGCAAAGGCGATGAGCTGTAGATCAAGCACGTCGGCAAATTCGGCCTGCACCAGCTGCAAGGCTTCCACGCCGCGCAACTCCACAAACGCATCGATCTCGACGTGCGCGCGCATGGCCGTACAGCCATGACGGATGGCGCAGAGCATGACACGACGGGCGCGCTCGTATATATCTTCGACAGTGAATGTTTGCTTCAATCGCGCGACCAGCACCTGAGGGGTTGGTCCCTCTCGACGTAAACCAGACGTGCGATCGGCGATGAAGGCCTTATCCGGATGGATATGCGATTCGATAAAACCTGGCAGGACGAGCTTCCCCGCGATATCGAGCGTCGTCTGTGCCGGGATGGAGATCCCTGGCGCGATTTGCCGGATGCGCCCATGCTGAATGGCCAGATCTTGCTGGGTTCCCGCAATGATCCCACCCCGGAGGATCAGATCGTCCATGTCATCTCCCTATGCCCCTTCATGACCTGCGCGTCCGTCGTGTTGCACAACATGGGCGAAGCGCTCTTCCTCTCAGATGCGTGCAAGCCAAAGACACGCAAGAACTTCCTACGCTGCAGATCACAACCCCACTATCACACGTGAAAGACTGCCCACCGCGGCTTGCAACTGTGGCCCAACCCGCCCCAGACGGCGGGCGTTTATTGAACGTTCTACCGTTGCTGATTTGTGCAGTCTTAACACTGAAGTCACACGCAGACCCATCAGAGGAAACTCTGGACGGGTTATCTTAACCTTAATAAAGTAGTCGGTGGGCGCAAGAGCCCCTCGCATAACGCTGGAAATCTCTACCAGTACGAGGTCCTGACCGGTCTGGACTGGCGACCCCACTAATGCTGGACGGAGAGAGGCGCCAGTCAAATCTGTGAAGGGGAACATTGTTAAGACAATGTCACCTCGTGAGAGCGAGGTAGATATCAAACAGGCTCACCATCCTCCTGCCAAAAGTCAATCGCGCCACCTGTCTCCGCCAATCGCATGATGGGCGCAGTGGGCACATGGTCTTCCTCTACCTGAAGCTCGATGCGTTCGCTCCGCCGTGCCCGTTCCCCGAGGCACTCGAACTCATCCCGCGATAACACAGCTTTATCCCCAATCAATTATGCATGTACGGTAGTCATGAGTTGTCATCCCTCATGCTTTGCCAAAACGTACCGGCTCACGGATTATGGCTGACACGGCTATAAGAGCTACACCCCCGTACGGCTGGGAAACCTGTGCCTGCCTGCTTTCGTATGCGCTGGCCATTAAACTGTTTCAGGTTTTTTTCTGTAGCAGGTCTATAAGACGGAAGCAACACGATAATCCATAACAACCCTCTACGACGGCGAGGCAACCGTTATAAGGCACCCTCAGTTCGACTTTATCAAACTTACAAGGCGTAGCAAACCATGTCAATGAAGTGGCCAAACAAGACATGGGTTTTTTTATCATGTCGGTCTCATGCTGTGACGTTGAAAAATGCCTATGATCCCACAGATGCCGCCGAACCAAGTCCATCGCATCAGCACACGTAGGACAAATGTTGCCATACCAAGCCGGGACCCGGACGATGGTGGCTTCCTTCTGGCGCAGCGGATGGGCGGTCAGCGTGACGATCGAAGAAAGGCTCAACAACGCTGGGGTGGTGCGGCCAATGGCCCGCGCATTCCACTGGCGCTGCGTCTCCAGGCCCCGATGTGGGCGCGCTTCTTCCCACGTGACTTCTAGGGTCCAACGACGGATACACCAGGTCAGGATCTGCGTCGGTGTCTGGTCCAGGTTGGTCGACAACAAGGCGTGCGGATCAAAACACTGGTTGGGATCGCGCATGAGCACCTAGCGCAGCAGCATGTGTGGCTTGCCGGAGCGATACCACACGGCACTATCGGTAGCCACTTCAGCCTCTCGGGGGGCGTCGCCATACCACTGCTCAATGGTCAGCTGGCTCCACATCGTTTCCTCGTCGGCCAACAAGGCCTCCAGGGTCGGGCGCCGGTCGCCTTTAAGCCGGGGTCGACTGAGTTGTCCTGGTTCACCTGTAGCGGGCGGAGCATCGAGAGGGCATCGAGACGCAGCCGCCTGAGCAGACTGGCTCGGGGCACATCGCTGACCTGGTGGAGCCATTCCAGTACCGCATCACGGCTGTCCGCCACAAATACCAAGTCGCGTCTACATTGATCCACAAGAGATTGGCACAGCAAGGCGGTCCTATGCTACACCGGATCTCATCACACATCTGCGTATCAAGGAGACCGCGCTATGCCAAGCCGCACCTTCGTACCTATTCCTCCGGAGGAGGAGGCCCAGAGGCTGGGCGTGCTGCGACGTGCACGCTACAGCTGTTGGCCGGCCTTCCATATCTTGCTGTTGCACGCCGCCGGTCGCATGCCGACGGACATTGCTGCAGGGCTCTTCTGTTCACGCTCCAGTGTGTGCCGCACTCGGCGCGCTGATCGCGCAGGGACCCTGGGTCTGGAGCACGATGACCGGGGGTGGCTCCTCCCGCCAGTACGCACCACGATGCTGTGGCCCATGCGGCGGCGGTCGCTGGTGGCGCTGGGCATCCTCTTTGTGCTTTCCTCGCAACGAATTGAGGATTTCAAGCAGGGTGTGCTCAAGAGCGCAGATAGCCACCTCCATCTGCGAGTCAACCACCCGTGTGGTTGGAGGCTCGCCTCCCACCTGGCAGCGGGTGGTGGAGCAGGTGACATCGCGCAGAAGCTGCCGAATCTGCACAAGTATCACGCGCTGTATCGGCGTGAGGTCTACCAGCCATTCGTCCATGTCCGACTGGCCGAGCCTTAAGGATCGGCCGTTAATCTGTAAATGCGCCTAGTATTGTGCTTGTCGCGCGCGTGCCAAGGCCAACGCAGGAGACAGCTATTGCCCCGGAGTCAGGCCCAGGTTCCCCTTTACAAACCTGAGCGCCTTTGATACAGTGAGAGCGCTCATTTTGCAGGATTTTTGGCTGGCCCGCGTCATGCGACGCACCTGGATATCCCGCCTGGTCAAGGGAGGTGACAAGAGATGTCCGGTCATTCGAAGTGGAGTACCATCAAGCATAAGAAAGCGGCCCAGGATGCCAAGCGCGGTGCCATGTTCACCAAGGTGATCAAAGAGTTGACCGTGGCCGCGCGCATGGGTGGTGGGGACGTCGATATGAACCCACGCCTGCGGACGGCTGTTCTCAAAGCTAAGGCGGTCAATATGCCTCAGGACACGATGCAACGTGCCATCATGAAAGGCACCGGCGAGCTGCCCGGGGTTAACTATGAAGAGATCACCTATGAAGGCTATGGTCCCGGTGGCGTGGCCATGATCGTGACGGTCCTGACCGACAACCGTAATCGCACCGTGGCCGAGATCCGAAAAATTTTCTCGAAAAGTGGCGGCAACCTCGGTGAGTCGGGCTGCGTAGCCTGGATGTTCCAAAAGAAGGGCCTGATCGTCGTCGATAAGGAGAAGGTCGACGAGGACGAGCTTTTCACCATCGCGCTCGAAGCGGGCGCCGAGGATGTCCGGCCGGCCGATGCGATGTACGAAGTCATCACCTCGGTGGAGGACTTCGAGCCCGTTAGGCAGGGCATTACCACCAAGGGCATCGAGCCCGCCAGCTCCGAAGTCAGCCTCCTCCCACAGACCACGGTACGGCTGGAGGGCAGCCAAGCCCGGCAACTACTGAAGCTGATGGACGAGCTGGAGGAGCACGACGACGTGCAAAATGTGTATGCCAACTTCGACATCCCCGATGAGGTGATGGCTGAGGTGTAGCGAGTGTCAGCGGCCGCAGTGGTCATTGGGATCGATCCGGGCACGCACCATACCGGATACGGCGTCATTACCGAACAGGGAGGACAGCCTGTGGCCCTCGATTGGGGAGTGATTTCGCCCCGGCCATCGCTCTCCCTCCCTGACAAATTACAGACCATCTATAGCGCTTTACAGGCATGCTTAGACACCCATCACCCGGACGTTCTCGCCGTTGAGGAGCTCTTTTTTGCCAAGAATGTCCGTAGTGCAGTTACCTTGGCGCATGCGCGAGGTGTAGCCTTGCTGGCTGCAGCGGCGGTTGGGCTTGAGGTCATCGCCTATAGTCCCTTAGAGATTAAGCAAGCGGTTGTCGGTTATGGCCGCGCCGACAAACGTCAGGTGCAAACCATGGTACAGGTGTTGCTGAAGATAAGCGGACCAATGCCAGCCGAAGACGCCGCAGATGCGCTGGCGATAGCGCTATGTCACCTGCATGGGGAACGCCTTCGATCGGCACTCGATCGCCCGTTGAAGAGCCGTTCGCGCTCATGATTGCCAGGTTGACCGGAACGGTGGTCACGAAGGCCGTTGATCACATCGTGCTCGATGTTCGCGACGTTGGCTATAAGGTGTCCGTCCCGCTGTCCACCTACTATGAACTTCCTGAGATCGATGCCTCGGTGTCGGTGTTCGTCCACACTTATGTGCGGGAGGACACCTTCCAACTCTATGGCTTCCTAACCGTCGACGAACGTGACCTCTTCGATGCCTTACTACGGGTGACGAAAGTGGGCCCGAAGCTGGCATTGGCCATGCTGTCGGGCCTGAGTGCTGGCGATCTTCAACAAGCGATCATCGAGGGAGATGTGACGCGCTTGAGTGCGGTGCCAGGTGTCGGACGCAAGACCGCCGAACGCATCATCCTTGAGTTGCGCGAGAAACTTGCCAAGGGCCAGCCCGAACTAGGGGATGGCATGCGCGCCCGAGGCCATGCTCAGACGGTTGTCTCCGATGCCGTGACGGCGCTGCAAAACCTTGGCTACTCGCGTGTCGTTGCTGAGCGCGCCCTGCGGCAGGTAGTACACCCCATGGAGATGGGACAGACGCCGGCACTCAAGGAATTGCTCCGGGATGCGCTGCGCTTCCTAGGTCAGGAGAAAGGCGAGTGACATGCGAGTGCCGCCACGGGGTGTGGTGACTCCTGTCACCACCGAGGAAGATCGCAGCGCTGACTTACAGCTACGGCCGCGTTGGCTGCAGGAATACATCGGGCAGTCGAACCTGAAGGAACGCTTGGAGATTTTCATTACTGCCGCCAAGCAACGGACCGAAGCACTCGACCATGTGCTGCTGTATGGCCCGCCAGGACTGGGGAAAACCACTCTCGCGCACATTATCGCCGTGGAGCTAGGGGTGAGCATTCGCTCGACCTCTGGTCCGGTCTTGGAGCGTCCAGGCGACCTGGCCGCGATTTTGACGAACTTGAATCCCGGGGATGTCCTGTTCATTGATGAAATCCATCGCTTGCACCCGATCGTGGAAGAGGCCCTGTACCCGGCGATGGAAGACTACCAACTTGATCTGGTGGTTGGTCAGGGACCGAGTGCTCGTACGCTGAAGCTCGATCTCCCCCACTTCACCTTGATTGGGGCCACGACTCGAGCGGGTCTCCTGACCTCACCATTGCGGGATCGTTTCGGGGTGGTCAGTCGGCTCGATTACTACAGTGATGGGGAGCTGCGCGACATTCTGGTGCGTTCGGCAGCTGTCCTCGGGGTGGCGGCGCAAGATGAGGGTATCTGTGAGATCAGCCGGCGCTCGCGTGGCACTCCACGCGTGGCTAATCGACTGCTGCGGCGCGTTCGCGACTACGCCCAGGTAAGAGCCGACGGTGTCATCACCCAAGAGGTTGCCGATCGTGCGTTACGGCTGTTGGAGGTCGATGAACTGGGCATGGACGCCATGGATCGGAAATTACTCCTTACCATCATCGATCAATTTAGCGGTGGGCCGGTCGGTATCGAAACGCTTTCTGCAGCTATCAGCGAGGAGCGCGACACCATCGAGGATGTCTATGAACCCTTTCTCATGCAACGAGGATTCCTCGATCGTACACCGCGGGGGCGGGTGGTGACGTTGCGGGCGTATCAGCATTTTGGACGCGTGGCCAAAGGCGCAGGGCTCGACACCGCCCAGGGGCATCTGTGGGAACGAGAAGAACGGCCATGATGCCGCTCAGCGGAGTGGGAAAACTGCTAATCGTCCTCGGTGGCCTCCTGATCATCATTGGCGCAGCCATTGTCCTAATCGGCAAGATTCCCTGGCTAGGCAGGCTGCCGGGGGACATCTATATTGAGCGAAGGAACTTCACTCTTGTCTTCCCACTTGCCACGTCGGTCCTTGTCAGTGTGATCCTCTCGTGTGTGTTGTACCTATTCTCTCGACGATAGATGCCTTTGCGTGGCGTGGCCACAAGCGCGGGCGACGAGGCTCCCTGCGCATACCTCGCCACTGACAGCTGGCGTAATGTGACCGCCCAGAACAATTGGCAGACCCCCATGCAGCTAGACGAATGCGATTACCATCTCCCTGCTGAGCTGGTCGCCCAGCAACCTTTGAAGGTTCGCGACCATGCCCGTATGCTGGTGGTGGACCGGACCCAGTCGGGCCTGGTGCACGCGCAAGTCCGCGATCTTGTCACGCTTCTGACGTCGCAGGATGTACTGGTGGTCAATGACACTAAAGTGTTTCCGGCCCGCTTGCTCGGGCGGCGGCGGGATACCGGCGGCAGAGTGGAAATCTTGCTTGTGCGACGAGAGGGGGCTCGGCAGTGGCAGGCGCTGGTCAAACCATCATCGCGCCTAGGCGTGGGCGCCGAGGTGATCTTCGAGGCCAGCGACTGGATTGCGGTCATCGGTGCAACAGATGCTGCCGGGACACGCCAGGTCGAGTTTCGTGGCCGAGGTAGCTTGCATGTCTGGTTGAGGCGTGCTGGACGTGTGCCTCTCCCGCCCTACATTACACGCCCCAATGGTGACGACGCCGCGACTAGCGCGGCCGCCCTGAGCGATCGTCGGCGCTATCAAACCGTCTATGCCAAGCATCAGGGCTCCGTAGCGGCTCCGACTGCGGGCCTCCATCTCACGCGTGCTCTGTTACGTCGACTGCAGGAGCAGGGCGTCGAGGTTCAGGCGATCACTCTCCATGTAGGGCCAGGGACGTTTCGACCACTGCGTAGTCCTACAATCGAATCCCATATCATGGAAGCGGAGCACTACTGGATTCCCCCCGCTACCGCTGCAGCCCTCGAGGCTGCCAAGGCAACGGGCAAGCGCCTGATCGCCGTGGGCACCACGACCACGCGTGCGCTGGAATCGGCGGCTGATGCAAACGGACGGATGTGTCACCTGGAGGGCGATACCGCCCTATTCATCTATCCAGGCTACCGATTCAAGATGGTCGATAGCCTCTTGACGAATTTTCACTTGCCGCGCTCGACACCGTTACTCCTCACAATGGCCCTGGCGGGGCGTGAGCGGATCTTCGCTGCATACGGCGAAGCTATCGCCCAGCGCTATCGCTTCTATAGTTTCGGTGACGCGATGCTGATTCGCTGAGCGCCACGTCAGTCCCGTGTGCTCATTTCCCGACCTTGTGCGCCTTTGCATTGCCCTTGCCAGCCAGGTTTGGGAGAGCGGCAAAGCCGCGATGGGGCTTGGTTTTGCCAAGATTTTGCTTGCCCGATGATGGGTAGGTGTGGTAGGGTTTGAACACGCAGTAAGCGATGCCGATGCGTCAGCGCTCGCAACGCTGCGGATACCCGATTATTTGAGGGTCGTCAATGGGCGAGATGGCAGGTGATGTCGGTCAGGTATTGACTGTTCCCCCGGTGGTGGTCGCTTCGAAACATTCGCCCCTCTGGTATCCTCGTAGAGCTGCGTCGTCCGACTCAGCGATGACCGCGATAAGCCGCACAGCTGTGAGGCCTCGTAAGTCCGCCGCGAAGCCGCAGCGGTTCATTCTTGACAATGGCCTCACCGTGCTCCTGCAGGAAAACCACAGCGCGCCTGTGGTCGCCTTGAATATGTGGGTACAGGTTGGAAGCATCTATGAGGGAGATGCCGAGGCTGGCATCTCGCATGTATACGAACACATGCTCTTTAAGGGCACAATGACACGTGGTGTCGGGGAAATCGCCCAAGAGATCGAAGGCTCCGGTGGTGATATCAACGCCTTTACCTCGTTTGATCATACGGTCTACCACATCACCTTGGCGAGCCGATACTTGGACACCGGCCTCGCCGTCATGGCCGATGCTATCCAGTACTCCGCCTTCGACGCCGACGAGCTACGCAAAGAGCAAGAGGTCGTGCTTGAAGAAATTAAGCGCAGTGAGGATATTCCCAGCCGTAAGTTGACCGAAGCGTTGTTTGCCACGAGCTATCAGCGCCATCCCTATCGGCGGCCGGTGATCGGTAGCGAACAGACAGTGAAAAGCTTCAGCCGAGCACAAATTCTGAGCTTTTTCAACACCTGGTATGTGCCCAATAATATGACCCTGGTCGTCGCTGGTGATTTCGACTCTCTGGCGGTGTTGCCACGTATTCAAGCTGCCTTTCAGGATTTTCAACCACGGACGCTACCTCCGCTGGAGATTCTCCAGGAGCCGTCGCAAGGTGAACTGCGCACGGTCACTCTCGCCGATGATATTCAAGAAACACTCTTGGATGTCGCCTATCATGTTCCAGGAGTGCTGCACAAAGATAGTGCTGCCATTGATCTCCTGGCATTTATTCTTGGTGGCGGTGAAAGCTCGCGTCTGTATCAAACCGTCAAAGCTGAGCAAGAGCTAGTACACGCCATCTATACGTACTCGTTTTTGCCCAAGGATCCAGGCCTCCTGGTGATTAGTGCGACGCTACAAGAGGAACGGTGGCAGAACGCGTTGAGGGGGATTTTGGCCGAAGTCGAGCGTGTACAACGCGATGGTGTTAGGACGGCTGAGCTGGACCGCGCGAAGCGAAACCTCGAAAGTGAATTTATTTATCAGCGCGAGACAGTTCAGGGGCAAGCGTCGCAATTAGGTTATTTCGGCGCTATCCTTGCCGATCTCGCCTATGAGGCGCGATATCTCAAGGCCATTGCCCGAACAACCCCACGGGATATCCAACGTGTGGTGCGGACGTATCTTGCGCCAACGAATCTCACCGTGGGGTTCTTCGTGCCGCACGCCGCTGGCATGCACGTCACTCACGAACACGTCGCGCAGACGGTCCAGGCCGGCACCGAACCGCCGAGACGGCGGCGATCGTCACACGCCACCACTGCAGGGCATACCCGCAAATTCCTTTTGGATAACGGCATGACGCTGCTAGTGCGCGAAAACCATGCTATCCCCTTAGTGGCGATGCAGGCCGTGTTTCTCGGTGGTTTGTGGGTGGAAGATGAGGCGCATAACGGGGTAATGAATTTCGTCGCCGAAATGGTGACAAAAGGCACCGTGAATCGACGGGCGCGTGCCCTGGCCGAGGAAATTGAGTCGATGGCGGGGGATGTAGGCGGCTTCGCTGGACGGAGCAGCTTTGGGGTGTCGGCTGAGGTGCTTCGTCGTGACCTGGATCAAGGGCTTGAACTGCTAGCTGACATTTTACGCGAGCCCACCTTCGAGCCGGATGAATTGGAGAAAAAACGGGCTGATCTGCTCGCGGCGTTGAAGCACGAAGACGATGATCTGTTCAAGGTGGCATTTACGCTCTGCGCAAAGCGCCTTTTTCCGGATCATCCCTATGGGCTAAGGGTCTTGGGCACTGCGGAGTCCGTCACACAGTTGACCCGCGACGATTTGTTCCACTGGTATCGGCGCTACGCTGTCCCCAACAACCTTGTCCTGGCCATCGTTGGCGATGTTGAGGCTGATAGCATCCACCATGCCGTCAACCGGCTGTTCAGGTCGTGGCAACCAGTACCGCTCGATCTCCCACCTCAGGGTAGATCGATCCGTTCGGCCGTGAATGGCCCGGTGATCTATCAGCGCAACAAGGAACAGGCGCACATCATTGTCGGTATGCGGGGGATCAGTCTCCATCATCCCGAACGCTATGCGCTCAGGGTACTCGAGTCCATTCTCGCGAGCCAGGGCGGGCGTTTGTTCGTCGAGTTGCGTGAGAAACAGAGCCTGGCGTACACGGTGACGGCACGGTCCTTGGAAGGGCTTGATCCGTTCATTTTTTTCGTCTATCTTGCCACCAGCCCTGAAAAAACCGCCGTGGCCCTCGATGGCATTAGAGAAGAGCTGCTTCGAGTGCGGGAGCAGGGGGCAACCACCCAGGAGATTGAGCGTGCCAAGCGCTATCTCGTAGGGAACTACGAGATAGAGATACAGAAGAATAGCGCGCTGGCAGCCATGCTGGCGTTCGATGAACGTTATGGTTTGGGTTGTCAGGAGGTGGAGACTTACACGGAGAACATTATGGCCATCACGCCAGAGATGGTCCAACACGTTGCTCGTACGTATCTTGACGGTCGATCAGTCAGCGGTGGTGATTGTCGGTCCAGCTCCCGCCGGAGGGACGGTAGATGACTTTTCTGCGGCGAGGGTCGTATCTTGACTTGCCCGGGGGGCTATGTTACTTTTTATTGGAAGGGAAGACCCTTGAGAGGTGCCAAGGCCTGAAGAGGAGATGAGGAGGTATGGATAACCCAAACGATCAGGAAAAAACGGGTTTCATCAAAGATACTATGCGTAAATTTTCCCTACACATCCCCGGGAGTGAGTCCTCTCTGGCCGGAAAAATCAGCCAATATGAAGCTGAAATCGGTAAATTACAAGATCAAATTAAGACGTTAGAAGATGAATCAGAAGGTCTCTTACGCAATCTCGAAAAAACCATCAACCAGTATGAAGTGTTGAAGCGTAAGTATTATCAAACCAGCGAGCAGATGAATAGTGGCCGGAAGCAAAATGAGAAGCTTGCTGCGGCTCTCCAGGAAGCCAAGAATCAAATCGTCGCGCTGAAAGAGGAAATCGATAAGCTTTGTGCACCTCCTAATAGCTATGGAACATTTCGTAAATCTAATGAGGATGGCACGATTGACATCAGTGTGGATGGGCGGACACTGAAAGTTAATGTGCATCCGAAGATCGACATCAAAGAACTGCATGAGGGGCAACTGGTCATTCTGAATGAAGCCTATAATGTGATCGAGGTGTCCGGTTACGAAGTGAAAGGTGAAGTCGTTCACATTAAGGATTTCATTGACGACAATCGTGCCATCGTCATTGGTCGTGCCGACGAAGAAATGGTGATCCAGCTCTCGGATCCTCTCAAGCGTGACGGCATGAAGATCGGTGACAATGTGTTGCTTGATCCACGCTCAGGTTATGCGGTGGAACGTATACCCAAATCTGACGTGGAGGAGGTCGTCCTCGAAGAGGTGCCCAACGTTACCTATGACGATATCGGCGGATTAGGGGATCAGATCGAGGCCCTACGAGATGCTATCGAGCTGCCCTACCTCTATCCGGAGGAATTCAGGGAACATCGGCTGAGCCCGCCGAAAGGCATCCTGCTGTATGGACCTCCAGGGTGTGGGAAGACGTTGATTGCTAAGGCTGTGGCCAACAGCTTGGCGGGAAAATCGAAAAACGCACCGGCAAGAAAACCTCCGCCTACTTCCTCAATGTCAAGGGCCCTGAGCTGCTCAATAAGTATGTTGGCGAAACCGAGCATAAGATCCGCGAGGTGTTCAAGAAGGCCAAAGAGAAGGCCAACGAAGACCAACCGGTGATTGTCTTCTTCGACGAGATGGATTCGATTTTCCGCATGCGCGGCTCAGGTATTTCGTCCGACGTGGAAATCACCGTAGTGGCCCAATTCCTGTCTGAGATCGATGGGCTCGAAGCTCTGCGCAATGTTATCGTCATTGGTGCCAGCAACCGCCAGGATTTGATCGACCCTGCTGTTCTGCGGCCGGGTCGCCTCGACCTGAAGATCAAGATCGACCGTCCAGATAAAGACGCGGCACGCGATATTTTCTCTAAATATCTTACGTCTAACCTGCCGATCCACCAGGCCGGAACTCGAGTCTGTCGGCGGGGATCGGGAGAAGGCCGTTCGTGTGCTGACTGAGCGCTTAGTCGAGGAGATGTATGCGCCGACGGAGCGCAATAAATTTCTGGAGGTGACCTATGCCAAGGGCGACAAAGAGATATTTTACTTCAAAGACTTCGCCAGTGGTGCTATGATCGAAAACATCATCGCTCGGGCTAAGAAGGTCGCTCTTAAGCGGTATATCAGTGGTGGAGAGAAAGGCCTAGCGTTTGTCGATCTGCAGGAGGCGGTCGAGGGGGAGTATAAGGAAAATGAGGACCTCCCGAATACGACTAACCCGGATGATTGGGCCCGGATTTCGGGTCGTAAAGGCGAGAAGATCATCAACGTGCGTACGTTGATGAGTGGGAGTTCGCCGAAGTTGCGTTCGATCGAGGACATTTCCGGAGGGCAGTATCTATAGGGCAACGAGGTGGAGCGATAGCCCCATGTTAGATGATTTGCTACTCTGACATTCCTCCTGACGATGGGTGTATCAACCAGTGGTTTCCGGACCCTAGTACCGGCAGAGGGTTTACGATATGGCTATTCCGAAAATTCTGGGGACGGAGACCGAATATGGCATCATTGGACGTCAGGACCCTGATTTCGACCCAATCTCGCGGACGCTGTTGCTGATCAATAGCTATCAATGCGAGATGCCCCCTCCATCCCTTTGGGACTATACGCAAGAATCGCTCCGCTTCGATCCGCAGGCGATCTCCTTCGATGACATTTATGACATCCCCGACCAACTCGATCCCCTAATCATTAACAAAGTCCTCGAAAATGGGGCGAGGTATTACTTGGATCATGCACATCCTGAGTATGCAACGCCTGAATGCGCGAACATCCACGATCTCGTCTGCTACGAAAAGGCCGGCGATCGTATTCTCGATCACAGCCGCGTCGCTGCGGAGCATGTCCTGACGGGTAGGCAGCAGATCCTTGCTCTACAAAAATAACAGCGATCATAAGGGCAACAGCTACGGCTATCACGAGAATTACCTGCTCGATCGCAGTACACCTTTTCGTTTGATTGTTGAGCACTTCACCCCCTTCATCGTGAGCCGCCAGATTTTTTGCGGGGCGGGCAAGGTGGGGGCCGAGAATAACACGGCGTCCACGGCCTACCAAATCTCGCAGCGTGCCGATTTTTTTGAGACGGAAGTGGGCTTGGACACCATGGTCAAACGCCCTCTCATCAATACGCGTGATGAGCCGCACGCCAGTCGTGAGAAGTATCGGCGGTTGCATGTGATCGTTGGTGATGCCAATATGTCGGAATATGCGCTGTACCTGAAACTAGGTGCCACTGCGCTTGTGCTTGCCATGATCGAAGATGACTTTCTTCCGCGCACGTTCGCGTTGAGGGATCCAGTTGCCACGCTCAAGGGAATTTCCCGTGATTTGACCTGCCGGCAACCAGTGCAGTTGGATGATGGCAGTACCATCAGTCCGATCGCGTTACAGTGGGAGTATTGGGCTGCGGCAGAGCGATACTGTGCGACGTTCCCCGTTGAGCCTTGGGGACTCGATGTCCTGCGAAAATGGGCCTATGTGCTCTATCATTTGGAGCAAGATCCATTGTCGCTAGCTCGGGAGCTCGACTGGGTCATCAAGTTGCGGCTGCTCACCTCCTACATGGACCGCTATGGGTGTAACTGGGACAGCGCCCAGGTAACGATGCTCGATTTGCAATATCACGATATCCGTCGCGAGAAAGGTCTGTATTACGTGCTCGAGCGTCGCGGCGAGGTGGAGCGTATCGTGACCGATGCGGAGATCGAGCGTGCTGTTGACGAGCCGCCAGTCGATACGCGCGCCTACCTCCGAGGGATGTGTCTGAAAAAGTTCCGGCAGCAAGTGTTCAGCGTCAATTGGGACTCGTTAGCGTTCAATCTTGACGAAGGGGACATCAGACGTATTGCCCTTGACGATCCCTTACAGGGGACTAAAGCCCAGGTTGCCAAGGCCATCGAGGCCGCGGCAAGTGCGACCGAGTTACTGGCCGCCCTTTCTGAAACCTAGCCAAGCAGAGGGAGGGAGCAATGATGATTCATACGCGGAACTCACGGACACGGTCAGAGGAGATGTTGGAGGTTATGGTTTCCGAGGAACACGGATCCTTAACTAGGATAGTCGGAATGGCCGCTGGTGATCAGAAACAAGTGCGGCGCTCAGATGCTCCTCAGGACACGGCGGAGGCCAAACCCGCAAGCAATATTAAAGAACGTGGCGAAACATTAAAGGAAGACCTTGATCGCATTATTGATGAAATCGATGAGGTGCTCGAGGAAAACGCGGAGGAATTCGTGAAGAACTATGTCCAGCGAGGAGGAGAGTGAGGTGGAAATCACCCTCACGGGACATGGGTCAAGTTTTTATGATTTCGTCCACGTTGAGCACGGCTATCTTTTGCCCCGCTTTCATGTGCCTGAGGGTGGTGGGGCTCCGTCTTTTGCCCAGCCCCCCCACGGCACCACAATCTTGGCATTGAAATACCTCGATGGGGTTGTTATTGCCGCCGATCGACAGGCGACCGAGGGCTATCAAGTTGCCTCACGGCATATTGAGAAAGTCTATAAGGCTGACGAATACTCCGCGATTGCCATCGCCGGAGCCGCCGGTCCCTGCATCGAAATGGTTAAGCTATTCCAGGTCGAGCTGGAGCATTATGAAAAGTTAGAAGGCGAAGTGCTCGCCCTTGAAGGCAAAGCTAATAAGCTGGCGCAGATGGTGCGGCAGAACTTGCCTGCTGCATTCCAAGGACTGGTTGTTATCCCGATATTCGCGGGGTATGATCTCCGTAAAAGTGAGGGGCGGATTTTTAAGTACGATATTACCGGCGGCAGATACGAAGAGGGCGACTATTATTCAACCGGCTCGGGTGGTAAAGATGCCCGTAATACCCTGAAGAAGTTTTTCCGCACGGGTATGACGCGCGAGCAGGCCGTGCGTTTGGCGCTTGAGGCGTTACTTGATGCGTCTGAAGAAGACGTCGCGACAGGGGGACCGGATCCAGTTCGGGGTATCTATCCCAGTGTCAAGATCGTTGCCCAGACGGGCACTAATGATTTGCCTGAAGACGAGATTCGCCAGATGTGCGAGGCGCTACTGAGCGAGCGAAGAAGGTGAGACGATGGCTATTCCGTTTTACGTCGCGCCTGACCAAATGGTTCAGGATAAGGCTGAGTATGCTCGGAAGGGTATCGCCAAGGGGAAGTCTATTGTTGCCATGGAATCTGCCGTGGGAATTACCCTCGTGGCGGAAAATCCTAGTGCCTCGCTCAACAAGATCTCGGAAATTTATGATCGCATCGGTTTCGCTGGTGTTGGTAAGTACAGTGAGTTCGAAAACCTGCGCAAAGCTGGGATCCGCTATGCCGACCTCAAGGGCTATGCCTACAGTCGCGAAGATGTCTTTTCAAAGTCGTTGGCGAATGCCTATTCCGAGGTGATCGGCAACATCTTCACCCGGGAGATCAAGCCATTGGAGGTGGAGATCCTGGTGGTGGAAGTAGGTGAGACAGCGGAAGAGAATCAGATGTACCGCATCCTCTTTGACGGGAGCATCAGCGATCATCATGGTTCTGTGGTCATCGGCGGGCAGGCTGAAAAGATCTCGCAGTTCCTCCGCGACCGATTCCGTGACGAACTCAGGCTGGAAGAGGCGATTAAACTTGGGAAAGAGGCGTTGGAGGCGGGACAAGGTGGTCCGATTCGTGAGAACACTCTTGAAGTCGCGATACTCGATCGCGCCCGCCCTGGCCGTAAGTTTCGGCGATTTTCCGCTCTCGACCTCCGGGAGCTTCTGGCGAAAGCGAGCTTAGGCACATGAAGAAGCGTATCTATGGTCTTGAGAGTGAGTATGGGATTATCTTTACCTCAGATGGTAAACGAACACTACCTGCGGAAAAGGCGGTGCGTTACCTCTTCGAGAAGCTCATTACCACGGAGGGCTTCCTGAATGTCTTTCTGGAAAATGGAGCGCGCTTTTATCTGGACACAGGCTGCCATCCAGAATATGCCACCCCGGAATGCGCAAGTCCATTAGACCTGGTCATCTATGACAAGGCGGGGGAACGCATTCTTGAGGACCTCCTGTACTATGCCGAGCAGCGACTGCGTGAGGAGGGTTTGAGCGGCAACCTGGCAATTTTTAAAAACAATACCGATTTCGTAGGCAACTCCTACGGGTGCCATGAAAACTACCTGGTGGAGCGCTCTGCCGACTTCTACGACTTGGCTGAGCAGTTGATCCCTTTTTTGGTAACGCGCCAGATTTTTGCTGGATCCGGGAAATTCTTCAAGACTCGTCGAGGCCTTGAATATTGCGTTTCGCAGCGTGCGCAGCATATTCGACAAGAGATCTCCGGTACCACAACCAACGAACGGAGTATTATTAACACCCGAGACGAACCGCATGCCGACAAAGAAAAGTACCGCCGGCTACACATTATTGTCGGCGACTCAAACATGTCAGAATATACGACCTTCCTAAAGGTTGGTACGACAGCCCTCGTGCTCGAAATGATCGAGGACAACTTCTTGACCAAAGACTTTTCGCTCCGCAATCCTGTTCGTGCGTTAAAGGAGATTTCGCGCGATCTAACCTGCAAGCGAAAATTGCAGCTTGATGATGGTCGTAAAGCGAGTGCCTTGGAGGTCCAACAGGCCTATCTCGAACAGGCACTTACCTATTACGCCCGTAAAGGAGCTGATCCAGAAGTCACGGACATACTGCAGAAGTGGGAGCATGTTCTGCATTGTCTTGACGACAATCCGATGGAGCTGCGACGGGAAATCGATTGGGTCATTAAGAAACACTTGGTGGAGCGGTATCTGGAAAAGCACGATCCAGAGTCCAGTGAGGACAAGGTCCTTATGCTTGATTTACAGTATCATGACATACGCACTAACAAAGGGGTGTATTATCTGATGGAAAAGAATGGCCAGGTTGAGCGAATGGCCACGGACCCAGCCATTCAACTGGCGACCACCCATCCGCCGCAGAACACCCGCGCGAAACTGCGGGGGGAACTCATCAAACTTGCGCGTCAGAAACGTATTCCATACGATCTGGACTGGAATTATATTCGACTGGGGTATTTGTTAAATCTCTGGGTGCGTTGTAACGATCCATTCCAGGAAGAGAATGAAAAGGTGACACTCTTGAAGCGTCGACTAGAGAAGACTAACTTCAAGTACGGTTATCTGCTGTAGACTCTCCGTACAGATGGGGGAACTCTGGTCGGGCGACCCTTCTACCTCGTGAGATTGCGTGTGAAGTTTCCGATCGGCAAGCACTTGGAAGAAAATTGAGCGCATGGAGAGTCAGCGTATTACCTTTGTGGCTAATGACGTGACGTGTGAGGGACTTCTCACGCACTCTAATGCGAATGCCCATGGGCCAGGGATTGTTCTCTGCCATCCCCATCCTCTGCGGGGTGGCGACATGTTGAATAATATTGTCGTGGCCCTTGCAGAGGCCTTTGCTACGGATGGATTTGCCGTTCTGCAATTTAACTTTCGTGGTGTTGGCAGAAGCACAGGGCATTATTCCGAGGGCATTGGTGAGCAGGAAGATGCAAAGGCAGCCCTAATATGGTTGAGCACGCAGCCTGGGATAGACGTTGATCGCTTGTTTCTAGGAGGCTATTCCTTTGGGGCTCGAGTGACGCTTGCCGTGGCCTCAAGCGATCCTCATGTGTGTGGCTTTGTTGTTGTCGCGCCTCCCGTCTTGCGTGGTGACTGGCCTTCGCTGGAATCCGCTCGTGGGCCCAAGATCGTTCTCTGTGGCGAACGTGATCCCGTCGCACCGCCTGAATTGGTTACAGGCATGATGAAAAGCATACCCGAGCCTAAGCGCTTAGCGGTTTTCTCCGGGGCTGATCATTTTTTTGTGGGGCAGGAACGCACATTGGCGCAGCACGCTGTCAAGTTACTGCGGGAACTATCCTAGTCACAGCTCTCCCAACGATTTTCCACGAGTAGCCTCCCACTTTTCCGGCAATTGTTAACGGCATGACAGCCATACGCCGCAGAGTGTCGTTAGAATACCGCCAGGAGATTCTGATTAACGGAGATCTCGTGACGTTCTTCCGCCTGCCGACGGAGTTCGTTAGACCACTGAGAGAAGCTCTGTTCACGTTTCTGACGTAGCACCTGCTGCTTCAGCTGAGCTTTATCCTTCTCATAACCTTCGGCATCGAATTCCTTGCGTTCCACAAGGACCGCAACAGCCGGTTGCTCCAAGAGATCGACCACTCGCACGTCACCCACGCGCATGCGGAAAACCTCCCGGATGAACTCTTGAGGACGGCCCAATTGCGGGATGGCTCCATTTCGGGAAAAAAAGCCGGTCTGCTCAGTTTGAGTATTCAAGGACTGGGCGAGTTGCTCCAGTGATTGTCCCGCCTGTAATGCAGCGAGCCATTCGTCGGCTTTCTGCTGAGCCAATGTATGGGATTGCTCTCGCACCAAAGCCTCGCGGACCTCGTTCCTGATCTCCTCAAACGGCGGAGTATGCGGCGCTTTACGCTCAATGAGCTTCTCGACAAGGTATTGGTCGCCGCTCACTGTTGGTCGGCTGACCTCTCCGTCTTGCAATGTAGAAGCAGTCTGCATGAAGGCAGCGGAGTTTTCAAGCCCATCCACCACTTCCCCCTGTGCGATGAAAGGCGTTTCCCGTGGCACTAGTTCGAGACCTTGCACCGCTATTATCCAGTCGCTTCCGGCGGCGACCATGACTTCATATACAGCCTGTGCTTTGGCTTCCGCTAGTCGACGTGCGCCTTCCCGAGTTAAACGTGTACGCAACTCAGCCCGCACCACTTCAAGCGGATCGTATCCCGCTTGTTGCACTTCCTCCACCTTGATCAAATGGTATCCAAAGTCCGTTCGTACAGGGTCGCTAACGACACCGGGCTTGAGTTCGAATGCCATCTCTTCGAAGGGTTTCACCATCTCACCGCGCTTAAAAAAGCCAAGATCCCCTCCCTGCTGGGCAGAGACCGGGTCTGCCGATAACTGGCTCGCCAACGCAGCAAAGTCCTCCCCTGCCTGAATTCTCTGCAGCGTAGTCTCGGCCTCACCCCGTACCCTAGATTCTTCCTCCGCCCCCGCTTGCTGCGCAAGCTTAAACAGGATGTGGCGCGCGCGCACTTGTTCTTCGTGGCGAAATTCTTCTTTATGCTGTTCATAATACTCTAGAAGCTGCTCGTCTGTTATCTCGACAAACGCTGTGAACTGTTCTGAATCGACGACAACGTATCCCAAGCGCATTTGCTCGGGTTTCCGAAAGTGGTCCAGATGCTCCTGGTAGTATGTCAACAAATCGGCGTCACTCACTTCCACCTGTGAGACAAACTGTGCCGGATCGGCGCGTAGATATTTGACGTTCACCTGCTCTTTATCGTGTATAAAGGTTTGCTTTACCTCGGCTTCGGTGGCCTGGACCCCATCTTTAATAAGGTTTTCGAGTTTTCCCAGTAATAGATCCTCACGTTGGTTCTGTTCGAATTCTGCCGGTGTCAGGCGCGATAGGCGGAGCACTTGCAGGTATCGGGAATGGTCAAAGCGGCCGTTCACCTGGAAAACGGGATAGGTCTGTACTTTCTCGATGAGCTCGGGATCACTCACCTTAAGTCCTTGCCGCATAGCCTCCCGGAGGAGGAGCTTGCGTTGCACCAGGGTATCCAACGCCTGCTGTTTGAGGTTGAGGCTACGGGCCAAATCCTCTGTGAAACGGTCCTGATAGAGCCGGCGATAAAAATCCGTCAGGTTGGTATAGGTCATCTGGAATTCTTGCAATGACACGCTCTCACCGCCGACAGTCCCGACATGCGCGTCAGGACGACCAGAGCGCTGCCAACCCCAATCGAGGAATATGGTGGCCACAAACGCGAGAACCACTGCCCCAAGTACTCCTTTGATAATCGCCGGTTGGGCTCGACGAATGGTATCAAGCATCCCCGTCGCACTCCTCCGCTAAAACTCCCACACCAGACCATAGACACCAGCCACCTCCACGTCTTCCCTAGTCGTTTATTCTACGTGTAGCGCCGTGGAAACACAAGAGCCAGGGGAGCACATCGGGGGGTTACCAAAATTCTGTTGCGTGCACTGAGGCAATTTCGCTAGAATAGACGTGCTGAGCGGGGAGGTGGTCCCGTGGACGTCTGCCGCCTTCCTCACGTCTGAGATCTGAGGGGATACAGTGCACGACCGTTCGCGTGCTCGGATTGACTCAACTTCTCCCTTGCATACTCCTCGTAAGCTGTCGCGGCGATCTCTAGCCCCATGGTCGGGTGTCGTCTGTTTTACCCTCCTGGCGGTGGTATCCCTTACCCTCCTAACTTGGAAGGTCAAGAACCGTGTACCCATTGCCTTGTTCGAGAATGCCGTGCTGTCGATCGCTCGCCCACTCCAGCAGGTGGCAACTTGGACGGCCGGGAGCATCAAGGAAGTATGGGGGAATTACGTCTATTTGGTTGGCGTTCAGCTGGACAACCAACGACTGCGAGAAGAGATCAAGTGGCTACGGCAGGAAAACCACCGTTATCTGGAAGCGTACCTGCAATATCAGCGCTTGCAGCGGCTATTGAATTTCCGTGAGCAAACACCACTCGACGTCGTCGCCGCTGAAGTGGTGGGCCGCGACTCCAATAGCTGGACAGAGATCATCTATATCAACCGGGGCACGCACGATAAGGTAGCGAAGGGCTATCCCGTGGTTACGCACGATGGCTTAGTAGGCCAGGTCATTCACGCGGCACCAGCGCTTTCTCAGGTCATGTTACTGACTGATTTTCGTAGTGGAGTCGATGCGCTCGTGCAACGCACACGAGCGAGTGGAGTGGTTACCGGGCGCGGACGGGATCTAGCCGCATTAAAGTTCCTTCCTGTGGGGGCGGATATCCAACCTGGGGATCGCCTGATCTCCTCTGGCATGGGCGGGGTGTTTCCCAAGGGATTGATCATTGGGGCGGTCACGGATCATAGTCTCAACGGGCGCCAGGGGCAGCAGGTGGAGATCCAACCAAACGTTGATTTTTCTCACCTGGAGGAAGTCCTGGTACTCGTCAAACCCTGAGTACAGTGAGTCCCTATGTTCCCGGCGATTCTTTTATCCATTGTCTTGCTAAATCAGATCTATTCACCATTGCGCTTGTTGCCAGGGGGATTAACGCCCGATATGGCGCTGTTAGCCGCCGTGGCGGGTGGGCGGGTATACACGTCATGGGGGGCTGCGGCTTTAGGGTTCGCCGCAGGGCTGCTGCAGGAGACCCTGACAGGAGGGCTCATCGGCGTTGGAGCTCTCTCAAAGGGGTTAACCGGATTAGTGTGGACCCGTTTGTGGAACCATGCCGTCAGCGATGCCCCTCTGTTGCAACTGCCCCTGCTGGCCGGCTTGACGGTCTTCGATGGCGCGATCTTTTTTGGCAGCTCGATGTTGTTCTCGACGCCCACGTCCTCTTGGGATGTCTTTTTTCCCTTGCTCTGGCGGCAACTTCTGTCCAACATGCTGTTCGGGCCGTTCCTGCTCATGCTGTTTGCCGCCATCCATCGCAGGCTGAAACGTCCCAGGCGTTTGAGCCGGAGACGACATGCATCAGCGATTACATTCCAAGCCGAATGAAGAGGTTCGACGTCGCCTCTTCGTCCTCATAGCCGTGCTCGTCCTCGGTTTTACCGTGCTGCTCCTCCGCGTTTGGTATTTGCAGGTGATCGAAGGTGAGCATTTTGCCACATTATCAGAGAGCAACCGCATTCGTACGATTCCCCAGCGTGATGTGCGTGGTCAGATTCTAGATCGCTCCGGCAAAGTGCTGGTCGATAATCGGACCTCCTTCACGCTTTCCGTGCTTCCTGAGGAAACACCGAAACTAGACCTCCTGATCCCACGCCTCAAAGACCAACTGCCCATTCGATGGGACGAAGTGGAGCCTAAGCTGAAACAGGCATACGCTTACCGGACGATTCAACTGCTCAAGGATTTGACACGGGAACAGGTGGCCTATCTTGCGGAGCATCGATGGGACCTTCCAGGTGTCTTCTTGGATGTCGAACATGTGCGTCACTACGCATACGGGGAATTGAGTGCACATACGCTGGGCTACATTGGAGAGATCAATGAAGAGCAATTAAAGGATGCCCGCGAGTATGGTTATCGGATGGGCGATTATATCGGGCAATCAGGAGTCGAAAAGCTCTATGAACGAGCCCTGCGCGGCACAAAAGGGGCGAGAGAGGTCGAAGTCGACGCCCTCGGGCGCGAATTGCAACTGATGGAGGAACGCGAGCCTAGACCAGGGATGAATCTCGTCCTGACGCTCGACCTCGGACTTCAGCAATTAGTTGAAGAAGAGATGGCCGGTCAGTCAGGCTCTGTCGTGGTGATGGACCCGCGGAATGGTGAGATCCTGGCTATGGTGAGTAAGCCGTCGTATGATCCCAATCTCTTTGTGACTGGCATTTCTGTTTCGAATTGGATGCGTCTTCTCAAAGACCCCAGAAAACCTATGCAAAACCGTGCGATCCAGGCGCAATATCCACCGGGGTCAACATATAAGATCGTCATGGCGGTCGCAGGTTTGGAAGAGGGACTTATCACCCCCAAGACAACAGTTCACTGTAATGGTCTCTTCCCCTTCGGCAATCGCGTGTTCAAGGACTGGAGAAAAGGCGGGCATGGACCTGTTAATGTACACTCAGCATTGGTCCAATCATGCGATGTTTTTTTCTATACCTTGGGGCATCGTCTTGGGATCGATACCATCGCCCGCTATGCCAAGGGTTTTGGACTAGGTATGGCATCAGGGTACGATCCCCTTCACGAGAAGCCCGGCTTGGTCCCTTCGACAGCCTGGAAACGACAGGTACGTGGTGAACCGTGGTATCCGGGCGAGACCATCTCGGCCGCGATTGGACAGGGGTACAACCTGGTGACCCCGATGCAGTTACTTAATGTCATCAGCGCTGTGGCCAACGGTGGGGTGCGGTATCGACCGCGCATTGTCAAACGACTTGAAACCTCCGATGGGAAGGCGGTTCAGGAGTTTGAGCCGGAACGGATGGGAGAAATCCCAGCGCGTCCCGAGACGCTCCGCATCGTGCAGCAGGCCTTGTTCGGTGTGGTCAATGAGGCGCGGGGAACGGGCTGGCGAGCACGCCATGAACAGGTCAACATTGGTGGAAAAACGGGCACTGTGCAGGTCATCTCCAACTCACCCAAAGGCGATAAGCTGCCGGAGCGTTTCCGTGATCATGGCTGGTTCGTCGCCTTTGCTCCCGTTGAGAACCCGCAGCTTGCCATCGTCATTCTTGGGGAACATGGCGGGCGTGGCGGATCAACCTATGCTCCGATTGCTCGCAAGATCGTTGAATATTACCTAAAGCTGTCGCCGACGCCTCAACCGCAGTCACCTGTAGTGGTGCAACGTCCCGCCGCCCGGCAACCTGTGGCAGCTACGAGTTATATGCCGCAACCGACAACAACCCAATAATAAGGGAAGATATCTTCTACGATGATCGATCGTCGCATGCTGGTGAATATCGACTGGATGCTTATCCTGATGGTCGGTGGTATCGTTGCCTGGGGTCTTGTTACGGTCTATAGCGCCACGCACGGACGTTTAGAGACGCATCTCGACGATTTCTACCTAAAGCAGATCTATTGGTTTGGTGCCGGCCTTGTACTAATGGTGTTGGTCACCTTAGTAGACTACCAACTCCTAAGTCGAACTGCCTATCCCCTGCTGGCATTTGGGATTCTCTTACTCGTCATAGTTTTTCTCTTTGGGCGTGTGGCGTCCGGAGCACGCCGTTGGCTTGTGTTAGGCCCTCTCTCCTTGCAACCATCAGAACTGGTAAAAGTCTTTCTCGTGCTCAGTTTGGCTCGGTACTTCACCGAAACTCGTCGAGACGGTGGTCTGCGTTTCCGCGATTTGCTCATCCCGTTAGGGATGGTTGTGGTGCCCTTCGCCCTTATCGCCAAGCAGCCCGATCTTGGGACTGCCCTGGTGTTGTTCTTTGTGGCGAGTGCTCTCATCTTCGCCTCTGGCTTCCCGCTCAAGATTCTGATGTTGATTACGGGTGGGGGGGTAATCGCCATGCCAATTGGCTGGACCTTCCTGAAGGACTACCAGAAGGTCCGTGTCATTACCCTCCTGAACCCCGATTTCGATCCTTTGGGGGCAGGGTATCATAGTTGGCAGTCGAAGATTGCCATCGGTTCGGGGGGATTCTGGGGCAAGGGGTGGCTGGCAGGGACGCAAAGCGGTTTGAACTTCCTCCCGGAGAAGCATACGGACTTTATTTTCGCGGTGTTCGCCGAGGAGTGGGGCTTCGTTGGCACGGCAGCTTTGATTGTGTTGTATTTAGTCTTGCTGCTGCGCGGCATCAACATTGCTTACTCATCGAAAGACCGGCTCGGCTGCTTAATCGCCACAGGTGTGGTAGCCATGCTGAGCGTCTATATCCTGTTCAATATTGGTATGACGGTCGGCCTCACCCCGGTGGTGGGATTGCCCTTACCACTGTTTAGTTATGGTGGTTCGTCTATGTTGGCGACGATGGTCGCCATCGGCCTCCTGCTCAATATCCGTATGCGCCGCTTTCTCTATAGTTGAATCAACGGCCACAGGTCTCAATCCCCTCTTTGGTGGAGAGACATCGGTCGACAGAGGGGGCTTCGCATAGTACATGTCGCGATTGGTACCACGGTAGATCACCTGGGTTTCGTCGTCACCGGGTGATCGTTGAATGTTCAACGTAGCATTGCAGGGGAACCCCTATGGGGAGCGAGATCCTGATCGACACGACTTCCCACGAAACCAGGGTTGCACTCCTAGAGAATGGCTCGGTTTCTGAGCTCTATATGGAGCGGGAACGCGACAAAGGCATCGTTGGCAACATTTACAAAGGGATCGTAACGAAGATTCTTCCTGGCATGCAAGCGGCTTTTGTGGATATGGGGTTACGACGCGCTGGGTTTCTGTACGTGGCCGATGTCGAATCACTCGACGGGGGAGAATCGTTGGAGAAGTTCGTGGAGGACGAACCCACTGAGGAGGACGACAAGCTTTTGGTTGATAAACGTCGTCCGGGAAGACGCGTGCTGGATTCTCCCATCGAAGACCTCTTACAAGAAGGGCAAGAGATCTTAGTGCAGGTGTCAAAGGAGCCCATCGGCACCAAAGGGGCCCGTCTCACCTCATATATAACGTTACCTGGGCGTTACCTGGTTTTCATGCCGATGGTGGATCACATTGGGGTTTCACGTCGCATCGTCAATGAGGAGGAGCGGCTGCGTCTCAAGGACATCGTGCGCGAAGCCAAGCAGCCTGGTGTGGGCTTTATCGTCCGCACCGTAAGCGAAGGGGTGGACCGCCAAGAACTGCATTCGGACATGACATTTCTGACCAAGTTGTGGGAAGACATTCAGCGCAAGGCCGCTGCGGCTCCTGCCCCGGCCCTAGTGCATCCTGACCTCAATATTATCTTGCGCACCGTTCGGGATCTATTCACCAGCGAGGTGGATGCCCTGATCATCGAAAGCGTCCAAGATTACGAGACGTGCCTTGATTTCGTACGTTCCTACCTGCCTGATCTACAGCCGAAAATTCAGTTGTACCACGGAAAAGAACCTCTGTTCGAGGCCTATGGGTTGGAACTTGAAATCGAGCGCGCCCTTGGACGCAAGATTTGGCTGAAATCTGGGGGATACATCGTCATCGATCAAACTGAGGCCCTGGTGGCCGTAGATGTCAATACCGGCCGCTTCGTCGGCAAACGCAATCCGGAGGAGACGATCCTCCAGACGAACCTTGAAGCCATTAAAGAGATCGTGTATCAACTCCGGCTGCGCAATATCGGTGGGATCATCATCATCGATTTTATCGATATGGAGCGTGAGGAAAATCGCGAGAAGGTGTACAATGCTTTACTGAACGCTCTGCGGAGCGACCGTTCACGCACCAGAATCTCTAAGATCTCCGAGCTGGGTCTGGTCGAGATGACGCGCAAGCGGGTGCGTGAAAGCCTCGGGCGGGTAATTTGTCGGCCTTGTCCATATTGTGATGGGAGCGGCACCATTAAGTCTGCGGCGACGATCTGTTACGAGATTCTCCGTGAGATCCGGCGCGCCGCAGCGACCTCTCAGAAACGACGCAAGATTTTGGTCCGATTGCACCCAATCGTCGCCGACCTCCTTCTGGAAGAAGAGGGCGGGTTTCTAGAGTCGCTCGAGCAAGAATTCCAGAAGCAGATTATAGTGAAGGGCGATTACGACCTACATGAAGAGCAATACGAGGTCATGCTGCTGTCATGATGCCGGCAGAGGATCAAGGCCATGCACGAGGCCACTGCTCTAGTGGAGCGCGACCTGAGGTATGGCTGGGCTCTCAGCAGTCAATGTCCCTGGGTAAACGGGTCTGGTTCGGATTTTCCTGGCTGGCTCTTGGAGCGTTTTTGGCCGGCCTCAATCGACTCAAGGTGACGGGTGCGGAGCATATTCCTCCAGGTGGGGGGGTGTTGCTCGCCGCCAATCATCTCTCAATTTTTGATACGCTTCTGATCCCCTGGGTGAATATTGCCAAGGTCCGTTTGGAGGTCGTTTGGGCTCCAGCGAAGGCAGAACTCTTCGACATTCCTGTACTTAATCACATCATTGCCAGCTGGGGCGCTTTTCCGGTGCAGCGTGGCGGGCGCGATGTACGAGCCATGCGACGCCTCGTTGAGCTGATGCGACATGAAAAAGTCATGCTGTTTCCTGAGGGGACCCGCAGTGTCGACGGCGGGCTAGGCAGGGGTAACCGCGTGGTCGGGAAATTGATTTATCTGGCGCGACCTCTCGTCATTCCAACGGCGATCCTGGGGACCGACCGATTATTAGCTAAAGGACGATTTTTGCCACGGTTGTTCTCTAAGCTAGAGGTTCGCTTTGGCCCTCCACTTGACCTCGAGAGCTATTATGCCGCCAAAGACACGAAAGCTACCGCAGAAGCCCTCATGTCTTCCGTGATGCGGAGTATCGCACGCCTACGCGGCGAGGAGGCGATGTGGCTGAAGAGATTTCCAGCTTGAGAAGGGCACTGGAACGGTCATTACGCGATCTCGGTCTTCAGAAGCGCCTGAAGACCGAGAAGCTCTCAGTGCTGTGGCCCAAAATCGTTGGTCCCAGTGTGGCGAAAGTTGCTTTTCCGGCCCAATTTCGCAATGGTACGCTGTTCATCGATGTCGCCGATAATGTCTGGATGCAAGAGCTAAAGTTTCAGGAGGGGGAGTTGATTGGACGGCTCAACGACGCCCTAGGCGAGCCCTTGGTGCGCCGCCTCTTCTTTCAACTGGCCCGTACCCCGCTACCAAACTCCACCGCACACCGTGAGGCGACGGCCGCCCCGCTCGCCACAACACCACTTGACCCGCAACAAGAACTTGCGCTTGCGCAGGAGGTGGCGAGCGTGCGCGATCCTGAATTAAGAGCAATCCTGAAAGATTTTCGGCGTCGACTGTTGCAGGCCCGCCCCACCCCATAAACCGCTCTGGGGCGGCTAGGAAGGATATTACATGGATGGGCGTGCAGGACAAATGGCTAAGGCTCAGGGCTCCTCGGATGTTTTTAGATGGATGCTAGTCCTGCTCCTCATCGGCTGTTGGCGTGCAATGGTCTTGGGCGGAATCGCAGATGACGCCGCTCCCCCCGTCCCTCAACGCGCCAATGAGGCTCAGACTAGTGAGACGAAGGACAAAGTCTCTCCAGCTGCCTATTTTTTCTACATGGTAGGATATTACCACGAGCTTAGCCAGCGTTTTCCAGAAGCATTGGCGGCCTATCGGCTAGCGCGAGACTACGATCCTGACTCTCTGGTTCTGATTACCAGCCTAGTCTCTGTTATGGGGAGAAGTGGTGATGTGCGGGGTGCCATCGCCCTCGCGGAGCAGGCTATTCAGAAGCATCCTCAGGCCATTGCTCTGCGCATGCTCCTGGGCAATCTGTACTCGAGTAGCCGTGAGCGTCAGGCTGCCATCGTGCAATTTCAAGAGGCCCTCCAACTCGACCCGACGCTCGAGGATGCCTATTTAGCCCTCGGCACCCTCTACGAGGAAGAACGCAACTACACGGCTGCCCGAACCCTCCTGGAATCACTTCTCGCGCGCCAGCCCGAATCGTTCCTGGGCTATTTCCAGCTGGCACGCATCATGGTTGAGTTGAAAGATTACGTCACGGCTGAAGCGATGCTCCTGAAGGCCGTCTCGTTAAATCCAGACTTCGATCGCGCCTGGATCGCGCTAGGCGGCGTGTATGAAGCGCAAGGCAAAGATCAGGATGCAATCCAGCTCTATCAGGAGGCTCTGAAAGCCAATCCCATCAATAATGAATTGCGCATACGTCTCGGCCAAGTATTTATTAGGCGCGAAAACCTCCCTGCCGCGCTCCATGAGTATGAGGTTATGCGCAAGGTCGACCCGGATAACCTGTGGCTACGCACTCGTATCGGCCTGATCCTGCTCGAACAACGCGAACCACAGAAAGCCCTCCCGGAGTTTGAGGGCATTATAGCCGCACATCCGGACGATCTTATGAGTCGTTTTTATCTGGCCCTGACCTATACTGAATTAGGGCAACAAGATCGCGCCCTTGAGCTACTCGACCAGATTCGAGAAGCTAACCCCACCGATGTTGATCTGCTCTTACGGTTGGCTCAACTCTATGAAAAGCTCGATCGTTCGATCTATACCCTACAATTGCTCGAACGAGCGCTGGCGCAAGACCCTGACAATCCTCGTGTCAATTTTTCGATCGGCTTACTTCAATCTGGAGCGAAACGTTATCCGGAAGCGATTGAGGCACTGAAACGTGCTGTGGCACTGGACCAAACGAACGATCGCTATTATTTCAATCTGGGAGCTGCGTATGAGCGCTTGGGAGACTTCGATAACGCCGTGATGGCCATGCGCAAAGCCATCGAATTGAATCCGCAAGGAGCAAATGCCCTGAATTATCTAGGCTACATGTATGCTGACCGAGGCATCAATCTGGACGAATCTATCGAGCTGGTACGGCGAGCACTGGTGTTTGAGCCGGAGAATGGTTATTATATCGATAGCCTAGGATGGGCATATTTCAAAAAGGGTATGCTAAACGAGGCCATGCAGGAATTGAAACGCGCGGTAGCTGTGGTCCCTGATGACCCAGTCATTATCGAACATTTAGGTGACATTTACTTCGACCTCAAAATGTTCCGCGAAGCCCAAGAGGCATGGGAACGATCCCTGCAGTTGCAGCCTGAAAACGAGGCGGTCGTTGGGAAGCTGCAGAAAGTCAAAGGCCTCCTAGAACATCGTATGCAAAGCCAGCAATGATCTGCTGGCGAGTTGGTGGGCTGGCTTTCCTCCTGCTCATAGGTGTCGTCGCCTGTGCACCACGAGCCCCTTTACGCCAACCTCTCATCCTCTCCCCGACAAGCATGTCTCCGGAGGAGATTCTGGCGTTATTCGATCAACGCTGGCAGGTCGCAGAGTCTCTGCGAGCCCTTGCCCGTGTTACCGTCACCTCGAGCCAAGGGCGCTATAGCACACGGCAGACCTTCCTCTGGCGCCGTCCAACCCTGATACGTCTCGATACCCTCAGTCTTTTCGGCCAGCCAGTGATGAGTCTGGTCGCTGACTCGGTCCAGGCCTCTATCTACTATCCGGCAGAGGGGACGTTCTTCCAAGGCCCTGCGAGCGCGGGCACCTTCGAGCGCGTTATCGGCTTACCGCTGGAGGCGGCCGAGTTCGCACCGCTGTTGATGGGCTACATCCGCCCGGGACCTGGACAACAGGTTGCGACGACTTCTCTGCAAGTCGACGAAAGCTTGTTTCTCCTGCGCTTTCTTGATGCCGAAGGGGGGGTGATCCAGGATGCATGGGTCGATCCCGAACACTTGCTACCCAAGCGAGTGCGCCGGTATACTGCAGGTGGTCATGCCGCAGTCGACATCGCATACAGTCAGATCAGACTCCTCGCGGAAACCTTCCCGGCTCCTCATGTGCTGGCGATTTGGCTCCCACATGTGGAAACAGAGGTCCGCATTCAGTTTCTGGCAGTGGATCTCAACCCGCCGCTTTCTCCCACCGCGTTTCAGCTGACACCGCCGGAGGGGGGACTGATGCGTCCGCTGCCATGAGTTGGGGGCCACACTTCATGCATGCTTTTCCAGCCCAGTTTGCCGCGCCGGCCAAGATCAATCTTGGGTTGCGCATTCTTGGCAAGCGGCCCGATGGCTATCATGCCGTTCAGACAATCCTGCAGATGCTCGACCTCTGCGATTGGCTCACCTTTTCCCCGAAGGATGCGGAGACTATTCGGCTCACTTGCATACCAGCGGTCCTTCCAACGGACGGGAGCAACCTCGTCGTTCGGGCCGCCAGGCTCTTGCAGCAAACATTTCATGTCAAACAAGGGGTGGAAATCACCCTCGAAAAGCGCATTCCAATCGCTGCAGGCCTGGGTGGTGGCAGCAGTGATGCCGCAACTACCCTACTCGTCCTCAACCATGTGTGGCAGCTACACCACCCCAAGGTCGCCTTATATCCCTTAGCCACTCAGTTGGGAAGCGATGTGCCATTCTTCCTGGAGGGCCCGACAGCATATGCGTACGGCCGTGGGGAAGCCCTCTCACCCGTCGCGTCTCCGCCACCACTGATAGGGATCTTGGTGAACCCGGGGTTTGGTGTGTCAGCGGGCTGGGCTTATGGGCAATTCACGGGGCAATCATCAGCAACAGACCTGACAATACCCAGCATTCTCCAGGCGCTTGCAAACCGTGATTTGACCCGACTGGCCGAGCTCATGGTCAATGACCTCCAACCAGGAGTAGCGAGAGCCCACCCCTTTATATGCCAGGCGCAAGCGGCTTTGCACACAGTGGGGGCATCGGTTACCTTCATGTCCGGGAGTGGTCCCACAGTCGGGGGCCTCTTCTCATCCGCCGTCGCCCTTTCATCAGCGGTTGCCTCGTTGCGCCGGCATTCGGGGTGGGCTGTCATCCCGTTTACAACGCTCTCCGAGAGCTCCTATCCTCAACTCCGATATTGACATGTAGATCCAATCAGTTTATCCTAGCCATGCTTCGGCAGCATGGGGCTGACCTTGGGGATAGTGTTCTGGAGGTGGGGAGTCGCCAAGTGGTAAGGCACGTGGCTTTGGACCACGCATTCGGAGGTTCGAATCCTCCCTCCCCAGCTATGCCTACCTGGACGGAACGAAATTGTACTGACTGAGACGCAGCCCGCTGCTCCCGCTTATGGCGGGATTGGGACTGAATACGTCGCTCATCCCCGCTCAGATACCTTGGAAAATCTCTTTCAGTTCATGTGAAGCCGCGAAGGGAACCTCTGTTGGCTGAACCGGGGCAAGAGAGCAGGTGGATTTGCAGTGATGCCGTCGAGGTGTTACCTCTGGTTAGCCGAGATGTCAAGCACTTCTGTGGACCTAAAGCTATGATGCTGGAGTAACGGGACTGGAGGAGCGTGGCATGCCACAAGGATTGGCCATCTTTTCGGGGCGTGCAAGTCTGGCCCTTGCGTCGAAGGTGTGTTTGTATGTCGGAGTACAACCGGGCTGCATTGAAGTCTCGAACTTTAGCGATGGCGAAATTTATGTCCAGATTAAAGAAAACGTCCGCGGCCGGGATGTTTTTGTGATCCAGTCGACCTGCCCGCCGGTGAACGAGAGCCTGATGGAATTGCTCATCATGATTGACGCCTTGAAACGCTCTTCCGCACGCCGGATTACCGCAGTGATCCCCTACTTCGGCTATGCGCGCCAAGATAAAAAAGACGCCCCTCGGGTCCCGATCTCAGCCAAGCTGGTGGCGGACCTCATCGATGCTGCGGGTGCGGACCGGGTGCTGGCCATGGACCTGCATACGGCGCAGTTGCAGGGATTTTTCGATATCCCGGTAGACAATCTGTTTGCCAGTCCGGTGCTCCTACAACACATCAAACAACGCCATGACCTCGAGCTCATGGTCGTCTCCCCCGACACCGGGGGTCTCGCCCGAGCACGGGCCTTTGCCCGATGGCTGGATGCGCCTCTAGGGATTATTGACAAACGACGTGAGAGTAAGAACGTTGCCCAGGTGCTGCATATCATTGGCGATGTTGCTGGCCGTGACGTGTTGCTGCCCGACGATATGATCGATACTGCGGGAACCATTGTCAACGCCGCCGAGGCCGTCGTCAAGAACGGGGCCCGTAGCGTGATGGCCTGTTGCACGCATCCCGTCTTCTCCGGACCGGCCATCGATCGTATCATCACTTCACCTTTACGTGAAGTCATTGCCACGGATACGATTCCCTTGCGCGAAGAGGCGCAGAACTGCGAGAAGATCACGGCATTATCGGTGTCAGGGCTGCTTGGGGAAGCAATCCGGCGTATTCATAACGACGAGTCGGTGAGTTCGTTGTTCGAATAGGAGAAGTGAGGAGATTTCTTATGGAAGCACCGATATTACAGGCTTTACGACGGAACCGGTCAGGAAAGGGAGTGGCCCGTAAAATTCGCGCGCAAGGGATGATACCTGGCGTGCTCTACGGCGGTGGCGAGAACATCCCCCTGACGCTGAAGCCGCAGGAACTGTTAAAAATCCTCACCTCTGGAGAAAACACCATCTTTCAGCTCGAAATCGACGGCGAGCTGGGAGGAGATCGACAAGCTATCGTGCGTGACTTGCAACGTGACCCTTTGAAAGATACGCTCCTTCACGCCGATTTGTATCGCATTTCGATGGACGTGGAGATCACTGTCTCAGTGCCCATTGTGTTGCAGGGCATGTCCCGCGAGGTGAGCGATGTCGGCGGCATGATCAATCAACTCCTGCATGAGATCGAGATTCAGTGTCTGCCCAGCCTCATTCCGCACGAGTTGACCATCGACGTTGCCCACTTGGGAATTGGCGAAGTTCTCCATGTGCGCGATTTACCAGTCCTGCAGGGGATTCAAGTTTTGGCCGCCTCCGATGAGGTGGTGGCGTCTGTCAGCGTCCGTGGTGAGGAGGTCGCCGCCGGAATGCCATCTGCGCCCGAAGGCCCGGCGTCCGCAGCCGAGACGGAAGAAAACTGAGAGGGTAGGTATCGCGGTGAACCAAGGTGAAACTGATCGTGGGATTGGGCAACCCGGGCTCGCGCTATGCTGACACCCGCCATAATGTTGGCTTCCAGGTAATCGACAGCCTGGGGGCAGCTCATCATATCATCTTACAGAACCATCTTCCGACGGCGATGTATGGGGAGGGCACGATCGAAGCGCAAGCGGTCGTGCTGGCCTTGCCTCTGACCTATATGAATGCCAACGGCAAGGCAGTAGTCGACCTGTGTGCGCATTTCTCGATACTTCCGAATGATCTGATCGTTATCCACGACGATCTTGACCTGCCTCTCGGCCGTATCAAACTCAAACTAAAAGGGGGCGACGCTGGGCACCATGGTGTGCAGTCGGTTATCGAACATCTGGGAACGGGAGAGTTCCTCAGAATTCGTGTCGGGGTTGGACGTCCCGCTAGCAGGGAGGAGATTGTTGCATACGTGCTCAGCCCCTTCATGCCTGATGAACTCCCACTGCTTCATGATGCAGTGGCCACTGCTGAGGAGAAAATCCTCAACGTTTTGCGATTGGGCTAAAGGTCCAGCGAGATGGAGCGTGCAGCCGTGACCGACAATCTTTGGGCTCTGTTGATGTGGGCACCGATCCTCGGCGCTCTTGGCCTTATCGTGGCTGGGGGGATCTACCTGTATATCCTACGCCAACCCTCGGGGAGCGGGGAGATGCAGGAGATTGCCACGGCTATTCACGAAGGGGCTATGGTGTTTCTGATGCGTGAATACCAGATTCTGGCGGTTTTTGTGCTGGTGGTATTCGCGTTGCTTGGCTGGTTCATTAACGGCTCCACAGCCATGGCGTTTCTGGCCGGAGCGGCGTGCTCGATGCTGGCGGGCTATTTCGGCATGGAGGCGGCAACTCGAGCGAATGTGCGCACGGCTCAGGCTGCCAACCAACACGGCGAGGCACAGGCGCTCATGATAGCCTTCTATGGCGGTGCCGTGATGGGGCTGTCGGTGGCGAGCCTCGGACTGATAGGCATTGGCTATTTTTTCCTGCGCTATGCCATGGTTGACCCGGCCGTGATCAGTGGTTTCGCCATGGGCGCGAGTTCCATTGCCCTGTTCGCGCGCGTGGGTGGAGGCATCTTTACGAAGAGCGCCGACGTCGGAAGCGATCTGGTCGGCAAGCTTGAAGCGGGGATCCCCGAAGATGATCCACGCAATCCTGGGGTGATTGCTGATAATGTCGGCGATAACGTCGGGGATGTCGCCGGCATGGGCGCCGATATCTTTGAGTCCTATGTGGGGGCGGTCATCGCCACCATCGCCATTGGGGCAACGGCAGCGCTGGCGGCAGCCGCACCACTCAAATGGATGGCCCTACCCCTCATCATTGCGATGGCAGGTCTGGTGGCGTCGATGGTCGGGATCTTCTCGATTCGGGTACTGCAACGCTATACGCCACAGGCGGCACTGCGCTACTCCACCTTCATCGCCGCCGGGCTCTTCCTGATCGCGGCACTGATGATCTGCCTCGCGATGGGTCTCGAAGGCAGCCTGATGAGTGGCGCCCCGGTGAGCGGTTTTGGTGTGTTCTTAGCCATCTTCTCGGGGACGGCAGTGGGGATTTTGATCGGCCTCTTCACAGAGTATTACACGAGTGCCGGCCCGATCTTAAAAATCGCCGAATCGTCGCGGACTGGCCCGGCCACCAACATTATCACCGGCTTTGCGGTCGGGCTTGAGAGCACCGTGTTGCCCATCCTCGCGATTGTTGCCGCCATCCTCATTGCTGCTCATGTCGCCGGGGTGTATGGCATCGGCATCTCAGCCGTCGGCATGCTGGCGACGGTCGGGATTACCATGTCCGTCGACGCCTATGGGCCGATCGCTGATAACGCGGGAGGGATCTCCGAGATGGCGGGTCTGGGGGAGGAGACACGGCGCATTACCGATGGCCTAGACGCCCTCGGAAACACCACGGCTGCTATGGGCAAGGGCTTCGCCATTGGTTCAGCAGCGCTGACGGCACTAGCGCTCTACAGCGCGTATACCCAAGCGGTTGGTCTGCGGGTCATCGATCTCACCGAGGCCTATGTTGTCGCCGGAACCTTCATTGGAGGGATCATTCCATTCTTCATCGCGGCCCTGACCATGACTTCAGTCGGCAAGGCCGCGTATGAGATGGTGAACGAGATTCGCCGCCAGTTCAAAGAGATTCCCGGCCTGATGGAAGGTAAAACCAAACCCGATTCCGCCCGCTGCGTGGCCATCAGCACTACCGCTGCGCTGAAAGAGATGATCGCCCCCGGCCTCACCGCGGTGTCGGCGCCGCCGATTGTTGGTTTCCTGCTGGGGAAGGAGGCACTTGGCGGCATGTTAGCCGGAGCGACGCTCTCCGGCGTCTTGCTAGCTCTGCTCATGGCAAATGCCGGTGGCGCTTGGGATAACGCGAAGAAACACATCGAGCAGGGTCATCTCGGCGGTAAGCGATCAGAGACACATATGGCAGCCGTGGTCGGCGATACTGTCGGCGATCCCTTCAAGGATACCTCAGGGCCGTCAATGAATATTCTGATTAAGCTCATGGCCGTGGTTTCACTCGTCCTGGCTCCTCTCCTAAGCTAAACGCGTTCCCCTCATGGTTGTGTGAATTGACGGATCTGAGGACTATCACCGAGCTGAGCCTCGTCCCCGCCCTATCAGGTAGGATAGGCGGGTCCCCTTCAGAAGTGTTACCCCGGCAGAGGTCAGTGCTGGCTCACCACATACAAACTGGAGATGGAGAGTTGTGTGTAGGATCAGTCGTCTGCGCAACGCATCAAGCTGTTGCCACACCACTTGAGATGCGTCGTAGACCGCGATGCAAGGAATCAGATACGCCGTCAAGGCTTGATTTTATCTCGCATCTATGGTACGTTGCGGCCCATAGGTACGCCATGGGCAGGTGGGTGTGAACCACAAGGGGGTATGGCATAGATGCCACTGTATGAAACGATTTTCATCATCCATCCGGAGCTGAATGAAGAGGATGTCGAGGACCATATCAAGCGGGTTGAGAATCTGATCACCCGCTTCGGTGGTGAGATCCTAAAGACCGAGCGTTGGGGTAAAAAGCGCCTGGCTTACGAGATCGACAAGCATCGGTATGGGTTTTATGTGCTCCTGCGACTGCAGGGTAATTCCGCTATCCTGCCGGAGTTAGAGCGACATTATCGCCTCACAGAGGGGATCATCAAGTCACTGGTCATTCGCCTACATGCGGAACCAAAGGAGGAGGCGGTACTGGTGGCCCACGAGGGGTCGGGTGATGAGGATGAGCACTCGCCGCAGGATGACGAAGAGGATGAGGAGGGCCGCTGATGGCCAGCTTGAATAATGTCGTGCTCCTGGGCAATTTAACTCGAGATCCTGAGGTGCGTTACACTCCGTCTGGGACTCCGGTGGCAACCCTGGGTCTGGCAGTGAACAATCGGATGAAACAAGGCGATGAGTGGAAAGATGATCCTTGCTTCATCGATGTCGTGGTGTTTGGAAAGCAGGCTGAAAGCTGTGGGGAGTATCTCAGTAAGGGACAGCCAATACTCGTCGAAGGCCGTCTCCGCTATCGTACCTGGGAGGGGCAGGACGGGCAAAAGCGCAGCAAGCACGAAATTTCAGCCTTTCGCGTCCAATTCATGCCCAAAGGCGGTCGCGCACCGGGAAGTGGGGGATTCGCCGGCGATATGAGCGAAGGCGAGCCGATGGACGATGATGATGTACCCTTCTAGAAACATCCATTAGCTCTAGGTATAATCGACCACGCATCACGCGCCGTCGGGCGCAGGAGGCGACGACAGGGTGGCAACGAAAAGGCGTTTTCCACGGAAAAAGATCTGCCGTTTCTGTTCAGATAAGATTGCGGATATTGACTATAAAGATATTAAACGGTTGCGGAACTTGATCACCGAGCGCGGAAAAATCATTCCACGCCGCATCTCCGGTAATTGTGCTCGACACCAACGCCAGCTTGGCACTGCTATTAAGCGCGCCCGCAACATCGCGCTCATGCCATTCACAGCCGAGCGCTGAGAGTCCGCGCATACGGGCGGCAGCGGTCCCGGCCGGCTTCCCCAACTTGCACAGTCGACATACCCCCGACGCATTGGCACGCTGATGACTGACGGCGCAGAGGAAGGGATCGATGGGCGGTTCATTCTCTGGGACACGAATGAGTGTTCAGGTGCTGATGCTGGCGGCCTTTACGGTGACACTATTTGCCGCGGCCCGGTTCGTACCAGTGCTGGGCCTCTTGGTTAGCCTGTTAGCCCCCACCCCGATTCTTCTGGTGACACTTCGACATGGTTTCGGCACAGGGTTACTCGTACTCGGTCTGTCAACCTTGTCCATCGCCGTGCTTTTTGGAAACCTTCAGAGCACAATATTTCTGGCTGAATACGGCATTATGGCGCTAGTGATGTCCGAGGCCATTAAACGTCAATGGTCTGTTGAGAGGACCATTCTAGCATCTACAGCCTTGCCGGCGGTGGCTAGTGGCGCGTTGATTGCCCTGCTGATCTCATCCCTCGACCTCAGCGCCGTAAAGCAACACTTTGAGGAGGATCTCAGTCAAGCGCTACGCCAGGTGTTGAGCGATGGAGGAGGGCTGAGCGCTGATGCCCTGCGTGCCTACGTTCAGGAGGTATTGGGGATGGTTGTGCAGCTGCTTCCTGCACTGTTCGTACTCAGTACGGCAGCGGGAGCCCTGCTCAACTATAGCGTGGTGCGCCTCTTATGGAGCCGTCTGGGCCACCGGCCACCGCTGTCGACGATAACGCTCGCACAGTGGAAGGCTCCGGAAGTCTGCGTCTGGGTGTTGATCGCCAGCGGTATCAGCTCTTTTATGCCGCTTCCGAGCATGCAGATCGGAGGACTGAATGTGCTGTTGCTGGTCAGCCTTGTCTATCTGGTCCAGGGGCTCGGCGTCATGGTGTTCTATTTGAATCGAGCCGCGGTGCCGCCCATATGGCGCAGCCTGACTTATATCTTTTTGGTGATCCAGCCCTTGTTTCTGCTGGGGGTGGCAGCGTTTGGACTTTTCGATCTGTGGTTTGATTTTCGACGTATAGGCAACAAACAGGAGGAAACACCATGAAGGTGATTCTCACCGCCGATCTGCCGAATGTCGGGGATGTCGGTCAGGTTGTCGATGTGGCCAACGGTTTCGGACGCAATTACCTTATTCCACGTGGTTTTGCAATTCTTGCCACGCCGGGGAACGAACGCAGCCTGGCCCAGCAACAAAAAGCACGGCTAGCTCAAGAGGCCAAAAACAAAGCCGAAGCTGAGGCGCTAGCGACGCAGCTGCAGGCCCTGCTGCTCAGCATCGCCAAGAAAACTGGAGAAGGGGAGCGCCTCTATGGCTCTGTCACCTCCATGGACATCGCTGACCTCATCAAAGCACGCGGCATCGCGCTCGATCGGCGTCGCATCATGCTCGAGACTCCCCTGAAAACCTTAGGCAAGCACAAGGTGCCAATCCGCCTGCATCCCGACGTAGTCGCTGAGGTCGAAGTGGCTGTGACCAAGGAATCGTAACGAGGGGATAGTGCTACCACGGGAGGGAGATGCGTGCAGTCATCGGAGCTGGCGCTTCACAAGTTGCCACCCCAGCACATCGAGGCTGAGCAGTGTGTCTTGGGGGCGATCCTGCTCGAAAACGATGCCTTGCTCAAAGCCTTAGAGCTTCTCAAGCCGACACATTTCTATCGGGACTCCCACCGTAAGATCTACGAAGCGATCTTAGACTTGTTCGAGCGTAATGAGCCCATCGATCTCTTGACCGTCAGTGAGTCCCTGCGGAAACGCAGCCAACTCGAAGAAATTGGGGGATCAACCTATGTGGCAACCCTCCTGGAGACCGTCCCGACCGCGGCAAATATCCGTTACCACGCGCGCATGGTGCGCGAAAAAGCGATTTTGCGCAGCCTCATCAATGTCTCCACCGAGGTGATCGCTGAGTGCTACGAACATACGGAAGATGTCGAAGAACTCCTGGACCGCGCCGAGCGCATGATTTTTGAAATTTCGGAACAGCGCATCAACGCTGCTTTTGCGAATCTGAAGGAGTTGCTGAAGGATAGCATTCGCTACACCGAGCAACTCTACGAACGCCACGAGCTCATCACGGGCCTACCATCGGGATTCCGTGACTTTGACCAAATAACCGCCGGCCTACAGCCATCAGATCTGATCATCGTCGCGGCCAGGCCAGGAATGGGAAAGACTGCTTTCGCGCTCAATATCGCCCGCAATGTAGGGATGCGTATGCGCGACCCGCGCCAAGCGGTAGCCGTTTTCAGCCTGGAAATGTCCAAAGAGCAGCTAGCGCTGCGCATGCTCTGTGCGGAGGCACGGATTGATTCCAGCCGTCTGCGCCGGGGATATCTGGACAAACAGGAGTGGGGACGCCTCGTCAATGCTGCCAACGATCTGTCGGATGTCCCGGTGTTCATTGATGACAGTCCCGGACTCTCAGCACTAGATATCCGGGCCAAGGCGCGCCGACTTCAGGCGGAACACGGCCTCAGCCTGATTATTGTCGATTACCTACAGCTGCTGCGTGGTCGAGGGCGTGTGGAGAACCGCCAGCAAGAGATCTCCGAGATCAGTCGGTCACTGAAAGCTCTGGCCAAAGAGCTCAAGGTTCCGGTGGTTGCACTCTCCCAGCTGAGCCGCGCCGTGGAACAACGCGGGGATCGTATGCCACAGCTGGCGGATTTACGTGAATCTGGAGCCATCGAGCAGGACGCAGACCTGATCGTGTTCATCTACCGTGATGAGGTCTATAACAAGGAAACGAAGGATAAGGGCATCGCCAAAATCATCGTCGGGAAACAACGCAACGGTCCAACCGGCGAGGTAGACCTGACGTTCCTCAAGGAATATGCTAGATTCGAGACGCTCGAAAAGCGTCGAGACCCGTTGTAGGTGTCGTCAGTCATCCCACCTGTCCTCCGCCCGGCGATGGGGCCGTCCATAGGTGAGGCTGTGATCCTAATGTCAGTGCTCATCGCTTACCACCGTATATCTGCATGGTACAGGCTCTTGGACCCTCGAAGAGAGATGTTGACAAACATAGTACACAGAGTTGTAACAGGGCCGTGGAGAACGCCACAACACCCATTGATCTGAGCTGCGCCTATGCCATTCCGCTTTGAAATTCTCGCACGTGACGCCCGAACGCGGGCTCGCCTCGGCCGCATCACCACCCCCCATGGCGCATTCACGACCCCTGTGTTTATGTCGGTAGGTACACAAGCATCCGTGAAAAGCGTCACCCCAGAGGAGCTGCTGGCCTGTCAGGTGGAAGTCGTCCTGGCCAACACCTATCATCTCTACCTGAGGCCCACCCACACGCTCATTCGGGATCTAGGCGGTCTGCACCGTTTTATGCATTGGGAGCGGCCCATTCTCACCGATAGCGGCGGGTTTCAGGTCTACAGCCTGGCTGGTCTGCGTAAGCTCTCTGAGGAAGGCGTGCTGTTTCAATCGCATTTGAATGGCAGCCGACATATGCTGACCCCAGAGAAAGTCGTGGAGATCCAAGCCGCACTCGGCTCTGATATCGCCATGGTGCTGGATGAGTGTGTCCCCTATCCAGCGACGTATGACTACGCTCTGATGTCTCAGGAGCTCACCACCCGCTGGGCGCGCCGTGCCAAAGCCGCCCAGCGTGGCGCAGAGCAAGCGCTGTTTGGCATCGTGCAAGGGGGCATATATGCAGAGCTGCGGGAAAAGAGTGCCCGAGAGTTGGTCGAGCTCGACTTCCATGGCTATGCGTTGGGCGGGTTCAGCGTAGGGGAGTCGAAACGGCTGATGAATGATCTCATCGAGCAGACGGCTGCTTGTCTCCCCGAGGAAAAGCCGCGTTACCTTATGGGGGTAGGCACACCGGCAGACATACTCCGCTCCGTGAAGCTCGGCGTCGATATGTTCGACTGTGTGATGCCCACGCGTAACGCTCGCAATGGCTATCTGTTCACACGCCAGGGCAAACTCATTATCAAGAATGCGCGCTATGCCCAGGATCCGCGCCCCCTTGACGCTCACTGTAGTTGCTACACCTGCCAGCACTACTCGCGTGCCTATTTGCGTCATCTTTTCGTGGCCGAGGAGATGTTGGGGCCACGTCTCAACACCATTCACAACTTGCACTATTATATGGATGTCATTCACATGATTCGGGCGGCGATTGTGGAGGGGCGACTGGACACGCTCCAGGTCGAAGATATCACCGGCGAGCCCAACGTGGAGGCATCGGCGTGAGTGTGCCAAAAGTGGTAGGCCTCGAGCAGGAGTATGGTATTGCCGTGCACTCGCGCCCGCATGTCGAACCCCTCACGCAGGTGCAGGCGGCGTTTTTGCTCGTTAACAGCTACGGCCGAACCCACAGGGGCCTCTGGGACTATGGTTGTGAAAACCCCTTCAAGAGTGCTTTGCACCACCGCATCGATCGTCTCCAGGTACGCATCTCGGAAGCCGACAACGCTCTTACCAACAATGTCCTAACGAATGGCGCGCGTTACTATGTAGATCATGCACACCCCGAGTACGCCACGCCGGAATGCCGCTTGGCACGCGATCTGATTGCCTGTGATAAAGCCGGAGAACGGATTCTGGAGAGCAGTTGCCAACATGCTAACGCCACCTTGAAGGGCACACATGAAATCCGGGTGTATAAAAATAACAGCGACCACAAAGGGAATTCGTATGGGTGCCATGAGAATTATGCTGTCGATGCCCCCACTTACCAAAAGCTCTTTCGAGAAACTGGCCTGCGCGAATTGATCCCTTTTCTCGTGTCGCGTCAGATCATCTGTGGTGCCGGGAAGGTCGGCCAGGAAAATTCCTCAGGGGCACGCACAGGTTATCAGATCTCCCAGCGGGCGGACTTTTGCGAAACGGTGTTCAGCATTAACACCATGTCCAGACGTCCCCTGCTGAACACGCGCGATGAGCCGCATGCTGACCGTCGGCGCTTTCGGCGGCTGCATCTTATCCTTGGCGATGCGAATATGAGTGAGATCTCGACGTACCTGAAGATCGGCACTACGCAACTCGTCCTGCGCATGATCGAGGACCGCGCGATCACCAGGGGTGTTCCGCTTGATGCACCGGTCCAGTCCTTGCGCGATATTTCCCTCGACACCACCTGTAAGGCGAAAGTGAAATTGCGTGATGGCCGCAGAGTCGATGCGATCGAGCTCCAAAGCGCATACCTGGAGATGGCCCACGCCTATAGCGCAACGCATTCCCTCAATGCCGAGGAGCGCGATGTCCTGCATCGGTGGGAACGCACCTTGCGCCTACTGCGTGAGGATCCGATGCATTTGCGTTGCGAGCTCGATTGGGTCATCAAGAAGTGGCTTCTCGAACAACAGATCTCCCGTCGCGGCCTAGATTGGTCCGCCCCACGCCTACGCCAACTCGACATCCAGTATCACAGCACCGAATCCGGCAAGAGTTTATTCTATGTCCTCCAGGATGCAGGCCAGGTGGAGCGCTTCATCGACGATGCCACTATCACCCATTTTATCACGCATCCAACCGATGATACACGGGCCTATACTCGCGCCACCTGTCTGGAAAAGTACGGCGACGCGGTATGGGCCGTCAATTGGGAGCGGGTGATATTTCGCCTCCAGGACCGGCTCGGGACCCCGGGGCAGGAGGGTAGAGTTCTTTTACTGAATCCTCTCCGAGGTACCAAAGCCGATAATCAAGCCCTCTTTGCAGAGGCTGACACGCCGGCAAGATTTCTCGACGGCATACGGACAACCGGTCAAAGGCGCCGATGACTAGTATGAGCCTTCTTGCGAGCAATTAGGACGCCATGCCCATGCAGATCGACAGTCTAACCCCGCGCTCGATGAATCGCTTGTCGGAGAACCTGGAGGCGGATCTGGCCGTCTGGATGCAACCACTATCGGCCCGCGATCTGGCTCAGGGCCTGTCCACACTGCGGACGATTGGCCAGATGCTGCCCGATCAGGACCAACTAGCGCGATGGCTCCCCATCATCGCCAAGCAGGCTATCGCCAGCTTCGATCCCGAGCGCGCGCTGAACAATTGGGAACGTTTTTTCCGGGCTCTTTCTAGCATCGAAGACTTTCTCGATCTGCTCGCCACTTCTCCTCGGCTTCCCGCCACCCTTTCAACACTCTTCGGAGGCAGCCAGTACCTCACTGATATGGTCTTGCAAGACCCTTCGATCGTGGACTGGCTTGAAGTCGAAGGACGGCTCTACACGACCCGCAGCAAGGAGGAGATGGCACTCGATCTCGCTGATTGATTGGAGCATGGGATATCGCTCGATGACCGGTTTCGGATGCTTCGGCAGTTTCCGAAAGCGCGAGATGGTGCGCATTGGTCTGCGCGACCTCACCCGTCAGGCGGACTGGTCGAGATCACCGAGGATCTTTCTAATCTCGCCGACGTATGTCTAGCAGGCGCCTATGAGGTGGGTTTTCAGGAGCTCGTAGGGCGCTACGGCAGGCCGATGGGTGTTGACGACAGTGGACGCCCCCAGCCAAGCGAATTCGCCATTCTAGGCTTAGGGAAGCTCGGCGGGCAGGAGCTGAATTTCAGCTCTGATATCGATTTGATGTTTCTTTACACCTGTGATGGTGAGACCTCTAGCGGCGATGGCCGCGAGGGACGAGACCACCCAACGCATCACGAATCACGAGTTTTACACGCGTCTGGCACGCCTCATCCTCAAGGCGATCCATGATATCACGGCCGATGGCAATGTATACCGCGTCGATTTACGGCTGCGTCCCGATGGTCGCGGTGGCCACTCGTCAATTCTCTGGCCCATTTAGAGGTCTACTACGAATCCTGGGGTAAGACCTGGGAGCGCCAGATGCTTCTCAAAGCACGAACAGCGGCCGGTAGCGAGAAGCTTGGCCGCGAGTTCCTACGTATCATGCGGCCATTCATCTTCCGCAAATATTTAGACGCCGCCGCATTGCAAGAGATCAAACAGATCAAAGAGCAAATCGACCGGAGCCTGGAACAACAGCGCGGCCGTGGCATTAATATCAAGCTCGGCCGCGGTGGAATTCGTGAGAGTCGAGTTTGTGGCGCAATGCTTTCAGCTCGTGTTCAGCGGGCAGGATAGCTGGTTGCAGGAGCGCCATTCACTCCGAGCCTTGCATCGAATTTCAGAGCGAGGTTATCTGACGTACGAGGAATACTCCAATCTCGCTAAGGCCTATATGTTTTTCCGCGAGCTCGAGCATCGGATTCAGATGGCCCATGGTCGCCAGACCCATGAACTACCCACCGATGTCGATGAACTGGCGACACTCGCGCGTAAGATGGGACTGCGGGGGCAGTGATGCTGAGGGACTCGCGACGGTGCTGATGCAGCAATACCGGGAGCACACGACCAGAGTGCGCCAAGTCTATGACAAACTCTTTTACGGCGACTTTTTCGATGCTGGTGAAGATGCCTCTCCGGAATGGTACATCCTGGCCGCTGGAGTCAAAGCTGGTCAGACGCTCCTTAAGCAGTTCCAGTTCAATGACCTGGAGAAAACGTATCGCAATCTGATGCTGCTCCACGACGGACCGCCTTCGGTACATCCCACGGCCAAGAGCCAAGAGCTCTTCCGCCAACTTTGTGGTGTACTGCTGCGGGTGGCAAGCGAGCAACCCGATCCAGACCTAGCCATCAACAATCTTGAGCAATTCGTCGCTAGCACCCCCGCTCGTGAATCACTGTTTCGGTTGTGGCTGGATAATGAAGCATTGTTGCGAGTCGTCCTCTCTCTGTTTGGGAACAGTGTCTTTCTCTCTAAACGTTTGATCCAGCAACCCGACCTGCTCGACACCCTACTCGATCCAGCGTCCTTAACCAGGCCGAAGACTATGGCGGAGTTACATCACGGCCTGGAGTCGATCCTGTCTCGAGCCTCACGGTATGATGAGCGTCTCGATGTGGTGCGGCGTTTCAAGCGTGCCGAGGAGTTTCGCATCGGCTTGCGAGAGATCGCCGGTGAAGCAGATATCCTGGCGACTATGCGTGATCTCTCGACCTTAGCAGATGTCTACCTGGAGGCGATGCTGCGCATCGTCTGGGCGGAGTGGGCCAGGCCATTTGGGCTGCCAGAAAGCCCTGAGGGGCGGGGATTCTTGATTATCGGGCTCGGCAAACTGGGTGGAATGGAGCTCGATTTTGCCTCGGACTTGGACCTGCTCTTTGTGAACGAGGATGCATCCGACGCAACCCTTGTCCCGCAGCAATTCGCTTACAACAAGATTGCCGAGAAACTCATGCAAGCCATTGGCGGCATGAGTCGCTACGGCACAGTGTTTCGGGTTGATTTGGGTTTGCGGCCGGAGGGCAATAAAGGTCCACTGGTGCTCAGTGTCGCCAGTCTCCACGAATATTACTTGCGTCGCGGCCAGTTGTGGGAACGCCAGGCACTGCTGCGTGCGAGGCCTGTCGCTGGCGACCTAGCGTTGGCCCAACGCGTGATGCAGGTCATTGACGCATTCGTCTACGAAGGACCCATCGAGCCTAACAGCGTCGACAAAATCTCCGCGATGCGACAGCGAATCGAGCATGAACGGGCAAAACAGGGCAGGGTAGGGTGGGACATCAAGTTGGGGTATGGGGGGCTGGTCGATATCGAGTTTATTGTCCAACTACATCAACTCCTCTGGGGTGCACGCAGGCCGACGCTGCGGCTGACATCGACGTGGGATGTGCTTGAGGCCTTGGAACGCCAGGAGCTCTTACCCCCCCCGACAGCCCAGAGTTTGCGGGAGGCATACTGCTTCTTGCGGCGAGTCGAGAGTGCCCTACGCATCTTCGACGATCGGTCCACCAATACCATTCCAGACGATCCGGGAAACCGGCGACGTTTAGCCCGGCGCCTGGGGTATCAAGACACCGGTAGAGTTCGCGCCGAGGAAGCCATGCTGGCTGATCTGCAGGCCTGCACAGCACGCATCCGAACATTATATGAAGAGCGTCTGCAGGAGCTCCGCAATCAACCCTCAAGCGGAACCTTCCTTCACCCCTCCGTTTCCCCTACCGCGGACGAGGGAACATGGGGATGAAAGAATGACGGGAGCTGTTTCAGCCATGGTAGCGGTGCGGCTACTAATGGAGGAGATCTATGGCTGAGTGGGCCTTGATTCTTGGGGCTTCGAGTGGGTTTGGTGAGGCTACTAGCTTAGCCTTGGCGAAGGGGGGATGGAATATTCTGGGAGTACATCTCGATCGCCGGGCAACGCTGCCAAACGTGCAGCGGATCATGCATGAGATTGAAGCCTTAGGCCGTCGCGTCGAGTTTTTCAACGTCAACGCCGCCGACGAAGAGAAGCGCAGGGAAGTCCTGGAGCGCGCTTCCCAAGTGTTGCAAGAGCAGGGTAATAGTCAGATTCGTCTGCTCATGCACTCACTGGCCTTCGGCACGCTCAAGCCATTTCTAGCTGAGACGCCAGGGGACAGTATGACTAAAGCCCAGATGGACATGACGCTCGACATTATGGCCCACAGCTTGGTGTACTGGGTACAAGGCCTAGTGTGGCGTAAGCTGATGGGGCGTGGCGGACGCATCTATGCCATGACGAGTGCCGGCAGCACACGGATCTTTCCAACGTATGGTGCGGTCTCAGCCGCCAAAGCTGCGCTCGAATCGCACATTCGGCAATTAGCCTATGAGTTGGCACCGCTGGGGATCACCATCAATGCCATCCGGGCTGGCGTGACCGACACCCCGGCTTTACGTAAGATTCCAGGGCATGAAAAGATGGTGGAAGTCGCTACCATGCGCAATCCAATGGGACGCTTGACGACGCCATCAGATGTGGCCGCAGCCATTGCGGTGTTGTCTCGGCAGGACACGCACTGGATCACGGGGACGGTGATCGGTGTGGACGGCGGTGAAGATATCGTCGCATAGCTAATCCGCTCCTCCCCCCTTGGGTGGAGGAAATCCGACTTCGCTTTCCCTGTCATTCTTATAAGGGTGGAGCGCCAGGTGATGTGGTATGTGGCGGTTGTGATCGCTCTCATGGTGTTGGGAATCGTCCTCCGCTTTGCGGTGTTCTCCTCCACTCCCCGCGCCATCACCTCACTCGCTGACGCCGAGCACCTGGTGGATTATCACATCGGTGCGGCCAACCGCCGCCTCCGCCGTGAAGCCTGGATGCTCACCTTCGTCGTCTCTCATCTTGACCTGGAGAAACGCACAGTGTCGGTGCGTATCGGCATCAATTATGGCCAACGTGGATATCCGGACTATATTGGACGATTTCAGCAGATGTGGGCTAATGCACGCATCATGCTACAAGCGAAGGAAAAGATCACTGCGGCATTTGCGAAAGCGGGCTTTTCAGGCCGAAGTCGAGACCTTTACCTAGGTAGGACGCGGTAAGGAGGGACCTCTGGCTGAGGGACAGAGGTCATTGACCGGACACACCGAGCACTTCGGTGCCCTAGCCGCACAAATCCGACGGCCATGCAGGATGAGCAAATGTCCGACGATGATCCAGTCCTCCTGCGGCACTAGTTGGAGAAGATCCTGTTCGATTTTATCGGGATCAGTGTGCTTCGTGAGTCCTAAGCGCCCGCTGAGTCGCCGCACATGCGTATCGACAACAATCCCTTCCGCCATCTCATAGGCATTGCCTAAAATAACGTTGGCGGTTTTGCGCCCTACTCCGGGAAGTTGCACCAGCGCAGCCATGTTCGATGGCACTTCCCCACCGTAGCATGCCACAAGCTCTGCACAACAACCTTGCAAGGCCCTAGCTTTATTGCGGTAGAAGCCGGTTGATTTAATATCCTCTTCGAGTTCTCCAGGTGGTGCCCCCGCATAGTCGCTGGCCGTTCGGTATTTTTTGAATAATGATTCGGTGACGCGGTTTACCCGCTCATCAGTACATTGGGCGGAGAGCACAGTGGCAACGAGCAATTCCAAGGGATTGGCGTAATTTAGCGAGCAGCGGGCATCGGGGTGAGCCGCTTTCAGCCGACCGATGAGTTGTCGGGTGCGCTTCCGTTGCTGGGACAGTGTTTCCTGCCGTGTCAGGGCAGGCTGTGTGTGTCGAGCCATGTCGCGAACCTTGCTCCTCTCATTCGGGAATGTGATAATAGTCGCGCAGTGCACGCAGGAGTGATGGTGCAGGGTCAACGATTGGACGCTTGGAACGGATCAATTCAATGGCCTCATCGAGAGACATGCCGCACTCATAAAGATAGGCGGCGCCGATCACACACGACCGACTGATACCCTCTGCACAGTGGATCAGGACACGTCGCCCCGAGCGCAACTGCTCATGGATGAACTGGGTACATTCACCGATCAACCCCAGCGGTTGGATATATACACCATCCGGGAAGTAGAGATAACGATAGACGCGGGTTGTGGGATAGTGGAACTCGCTTATATTCAGGATCGCGTCCACTGGTGGGTCAGCTTGCGCCTCCCGCACGTTGCCCAAAGCCAGCCTGGATAGGATGTAATCCATACAGCCCCTCGCATAGGTTTGCACCGGGCAGTGACCAACCCATGCGGCCATCCACTCTGCAGATGTGGTGAGGTACACGCGCCCGGAACGCGCCCCTTCATGGATGCTTACACACGATGTTCAAGATTGCCTGTCGCTTTTCCTGGCGTACCGCGTTCAGTCCCCGTCGCAAAGCGGGTAGGACCCTCGGCTGGGTCCTCGACTAACTCACCATACGCGTCGTGAACGTCAGCCATGCGCTCAAAGGACGGCGACGGCATCAATTCAGTCAAGGGCCAGGTGTTGGTCTTGGCCGCCCAGCCATGGGGATATACGCCTTTGGTCGCCCGTTTAACTGCGTTCCAGCATTGATTATTGAAGATCACGAATAATACTGGAAGCTGGTAGGCACGGGAGACAAAGTGTGCCGCCGTTGGGCAGCCAAACATGTATGCCCCCTCGCCCAAGGTGGCAATGACCGTCTTTTCGGGGGATGCCAGCTTCACACCCAGCGCAGCGCCGGTGCCCCAGCCTAAGCCAGCTGCCGGGGAAGCCGCATAATAGGAGCCCGGCCGCGTGAGCTGCACCTGCGTCAGGTTGAGATCATACTCGTTCACCAGAATCGTTGCGTCATCTTGCACTTGATCGATGCAGTGCGACACCCATTCGAACTCGATTGGTCGTTCGGACTGGACTTGGGTGAGGCGATCCCGTGCAGCTCGTTCCTGGCCCTCGTGGTGGATGATGATGTGTTTGAAGCGCTCGACGATGGTGCGCTCTGCATGCATCCGCGAGCGTGCCAACTCTTGGGTCAGCACCGGAATCGCTATTGACGAATCAGCCACAATCGGAATGTCACAGGGATAACCACGTATCGGATAACGGCTGAAGAAGGGGTCAATGCCCATATGGATGACAGTGGCGGTGTCCTGCGGTTTCACCGTGGCTGGGAACCAGGGAATATCGGCATCGATGACCAGGATGACATCGGCTTCCTGCACCAGCGGCTCGGAGACATATCCCAAATGCAAGGGGTGATTGCTTGGGAAGTTCATATACATCCCGGCCGGGCTTACCACGGGGATCGCGAAGCTCTCCGCCAGCTCCAGTAGGTATTTGACCGTGCTCGGATGCATACCAACGCGTTGGGTCACTATCAGGGGGGATTGGGCGCTGGCCAATGCTTGCGCCGCCTCTTTGATGGGCTCAAGGGCGGGATAGAGCGGCGACTCAGTGCTATGGCGACTGGGCGAGGTGTAGCTAAATTCCGTGTGTTCCTCGGCCAGGACTTCGCGCCGCAACGTCAGATATACCGGACCCCGCGGTTCCGCCATGGCGATTTCCAGCGCCCGGTCGACTACAGTCTCGACCTGGGCGAAGTTGTGGAGTTCGTAGTCCCACTTGACGAATTCCCTCACCAGGCTTCCTTGGTCGAAGGACTCCTGTGCCCAGTGGATATGGGCATTCCGTGCCCCTCTCAGCCCTGACTCGGTGATGGGGGTGCGACCGGCCGAGAAGAGGATTGGTATGTGTGCCCGTGCCGCATTCATAATCGCACCAGCCGCGTTGGCGGTTCCGACAATCACATGTACCATGACGGCTTGCGGTCGACCGGTAACTCGATAGAAGCCATCAGCCATGCTGACCGCCACATACTCGTGTGGCACGGTCATGGGCTTGGGGGTTTTGCCTCCCTGCGATGCCGACTTGGCGAAGGCCTCAACGAGCGGCGCGAAGTCGGTCCCCCCATTACCGAAAAAGTATTCGATGCCGCGGTCACGTAGCAGTTCCAGATAGGCTTCGGCTGTGCTGTCGATGGCGATCGTACGTGTGGATGGCTTTTTGTTGCGTGATGGCATCAACGATCCCTCGCTCATCACAGACGATCAACGAAAAAACTCTAGAACATTCAATTAGAACCGGGCTGAGTCGGCAGTAGAATACCATCCCTCTTCCAATTGTCAAGCGTGCCTCATTGTCGGCCCGCGTTGTGTGTACTGCCTCATATGGTAATCCGCGAAGCAGCCGAGGTAGACAGCATCTCATGGGATGCTGTCTACCTCGGCTGTATGAGAGGAGCCGTCTATGCCGCGATAAAGGCGGCGATCATTGCTTGTCTGCAGACGCTGGCTCGCCAGCATGCGCGCGATGCTATATGCTTCCACGGTGTATACCCCGGACCAACACAGACCCGACTGGTCTAGGAGATGCAACACCAAGAGTATGGCCGCCGAGTGCTGGGACGTCTGGAGCGGTATATATCGCCTAGGTGCCTGGCAAAATTGGAAAGTATCGCCGACGGCGTTGGCGTCATCACTGGGCAGGTAAGCAGTTTGAGCGCTGGGTTGACCATGGTGGAATGTCGACTAGCCTGCCGAGAGGCCGCCATCTACCGACCACGCCGCACCGTTCACGAACGATGACTCGTCGGAGGCGAGGAAAAGGACGACCTTGGCCACTTCCGCAGGCTGCCCGAACCGGCCGACAGGATGACGCTCTTCATAGGACTCGATCAACGCCTGCTTGCGGTCATCGTCACCAAGGGAACGGTAGGTCAGGAGTTGGTCGGCCATCTGTGTCCCGATGATCCCAGGACAAATGCAGTTAACGCGAATGCCGTAGCGACCGAAATCGACGGCCATGCACTTGGTGAGCAATAGCACCGCTCCTTTCGATGCATGATAGGCAGCACTCATCGGGCTACCGCGCAGCGCTGCCACCGATGCCGCATTGATGATCGATCCACTTTCCTGGCGCATCATCTGCTGGACCGCATACCGGGAGACGAGGTAAATGCCCTTCACATTCACGCTCATCGTCCGGTCCCAATCTTCTTCATTGATGTCGAGGATAGTCCCACCGCGCCAGATGCCGGCGTTGTTGAAGAGCACATCCAGTCGACCATAGCTGTCCACGGCCCTTTTCACCATAGCCTCAGCATGCGTACTGGAAGTGACATCGCCGCCTATAAACACCGCCTCACCACCCGCACGGTTGATGAGTTGCGCGGTCTCCTGTGCGGTATCGGCATTAACATCCTGCACCACCACCCTGGCGCCTTCCTGCGCCAACAGCATGACGGTAGCACGGCCGATCCCGACGCCGGAACCAGTGACCAAGGCAACCCTATTGGTCAGTCGCATGAGTGACTCCCATGGGGAATTCATAAAGGCAATTCATGTAAAAAAATTGGCAGCGTATGGTCGTCATCAGGCTCGTGTTCTTTGCCAGCAGATTTACAGCAAAAGTTCGTCATGGCCTTGCTGCCGGCTTGCCTGTTTCCTATGTCTGCTGACGTGTACTCAGATACGCGCGGGCTTGTGCTTCAGCTGCTTGATAAATTGATTTCAGGGGTACGCCACATTGACGCGCCGCTTGGCGGCAAGATTCGTACTCGGGGGAGATTTGTACCACCTGGTCACGCCATTGGCCGACCTTCACCGCAATCGGGCCGAATGGCGTATCCACTGTCTGTGAAAAGCGCGCGAGCTTCTGGCGTCGGACTTCGTAGGTGCGCACGCCAAACGTCGAAGTATTCTGAAACAGCGTATCGACGACCGCATCCACTTTGCCAGTCTCACAGAGCACCGTGAGCTTCGTCGCTGGACGATTCTTCTTCATGAAGATTGGCGTGTAGAAGACATCAAGAGCGCCCTGCGCAAATAGTTGTTCCTGGGCATATTCAAACCATTCGGGGTTCATGTCGTCGAGGTTGGCTTCCAGCACTGTGATGATATCGGCATCGCCTCGTATGCCATCCTCACCGATAAAAACACGCAAGAGATTCGGGGCATGTATGAGATCTTTAGTGCCAGCTCCGTAGCCAATTTCTCCAATCTGCAGATGTGGGAGTGGCCCGAAGCGCTCAGCGAGCGTGGCCAGTAAAGCCGCGCCGGTTGGGGTGGTCAGCTCGCCGTCCTGACCCTGGGCATAGGTTGGAGCTCCCTTCAGGAGCTCGGCTGTTGCCGGATCGGGAACGGGGAGCACGCCATGAGCAGCCCATACGAAACCGTTACCGACATTAACTGCAGAGGCGAGAACGCGCTCTACTCCAAGGAGGTCGAGCCCGATGACTGCCCCTGTGATGTCGATGATCGAATTGATGGCTCCCACCTCAAGGAAATGAACCTGGTCGATAGTCGTGTAATGGACAGTGGCTTCGGCCTCGGCCAGACGGGTGAATACCGCCAGGGCGCGATCCTGGATAGGCGACGCCAGAGTGCTCCTGCGCAAGATGGTCTCGATGTCGAGCAAACGGCGTTGTTGCGTCCCCTGATTACGCACGTATACATGGAATTTCGTGCCGGCGATGCCCTGTTTGGTGACCTTCTCGCTGGCGAGCTCGTACCCTGGAACATTCAGCCTTGCCAACTGCACTCGCAGCTCCTCAAAGCTCGCACCAGCATCGACCAACGCCCCAACCGTCATGTCCCCGCTGATCCCGGAAAAGCAGTCAAAGTATGCGGTTCTCATAGCTATGCCTGCACCTCTGACTCCCCCAAAACGTTGATGCTATGGGCTATATAGCCAGCCCCGAAACCATTATCGATGTTGACTGTGGCGACGCCCGCAGCACAGCTATTGAGCATGGTGAGTAAGGCAGCAATCCCTCCGAAACTGGCGCCATAACCGATGCTTGTGGGTACGGCAATGACTGGCTTGTCAACGAGGCCGCCGACGACACTGGCGAGAGCTCCCTCCATCCCCGCCACAACGATCAGGACGCGTGCCTGAAATAGCTTTTCACGCCGATCTAGGAGGCGGTGGATGCCTGCGACCCCCACATCGTAGAGGCGTTCCGTCGTGCTCCCCATGGTCTCTGCCGTAATCGCTGCTTCTTCAGCAACGGGGATGTCCGACGTCCCTGCACTCACGACCAGCACCATACCTTTGGTACGTGGGCGGTCCTCAGATTGCACGACGATGGCGCGTCCCTGAACATGATACAGCGCCTCCGGAAAAACCTCCCTGACGGCGGCGAACATGTCTGGGCTGGCGCGGGTAGCGAGCACATCGCTTCCAGAGCCTCGGATATGCTGCACAATCTGACACACTTGTTCCACCGTCTTGCCCTGACAGAACACTACTTCGGGGAATCCTTGCCGCAGGCCCCGATGGTGGTCGATTTGCGCAAATCCAAGGTCCTCATAAGGTAAGTGACGAAGGACTTCCAGTCCCTCCTCCGGTGTCGTCCGTTGATGGTGAATATCTTCCAATAATTTACGCAAGAGGTGTGTTTGCAAGGTTTCGATTTGACCCACTTGCATCGGGTGGTGTGTTCAGGAGACACTCATCGCTCAGTGCGTTTGACCGCGCTAGATGTTGCTCGTCTCCCGGATAGCCTGTGTAGCACAGTATTGTAACTAACTGTTACCGCAGCATCCACAAAATTCTATCTCTAGGACCGAATGTGTCCAGTGCCCGACGTGCCCCCGTTGATCGTGTACATGGTGCAGGCACCCATGTGAAATCTCGCTACATGAAGTTCTCAGAGCATCGACCGATATTCTGGGAAGGTAACACGCGCAACAGCGAAGCAGCCTGTCGCATGTCGCGCGATTGCCATGACTAAGTGAGCAAATGATCTATCTTATAATGTGTGTTGGAATACTCCTTCGTGTACCAGGAAGTGGTGTCGGATACAGCTGTAGCGATCGCCATCCCGGCAGAAAATTTCTCTTGACTTTGGTCACTGTTGTTGGGTAACTTTTGCAACATCTAGCATTATTTTATACCATCTTGTCATAATTTATCATCTAAAATATTTTGTCGATCGTATAACAAGTTGCGATAGACTGTAAATGACTACTTGATGGCAACATCTTCGGGACCAGCAATAGACTTGGGCTGTGAGACAGCCGTAAGTAGTATAGCAAAATCCGGTGTGTAAGCATACATGTGGTAAGGAGGAGTAATGGTTGAGCACGCACTTGATTGGGTCGGAGGGCAATGGAAGAACAGCGAGGTCGAAGGCGTGGCGTGGGAAGCAAGCCCTGCTCGTCTGTGGGGTGGACCCGAGATCGGTGGCGTGCTCCAGCAGGCAATGGATGCTTTAGACCTGGGCTTACTAGTCCTAGCGCCGACCGGGCGCATTGTGTATTACAACCGCACCTATGCCCGCCTCAGAGGGCTGGCGCCTGGGGCATTATTGGGGCAGCCAGTGGAGGCACTCGATCGGCGGCGGCGTGTTCGTGAGTTGTTGCAGACGGGAACACTTCCCCCCGATCGAGGGTACTCGGACGAGCGTCGCATTCACCAGGAAACGATTGTCCCACTTTGGGAGGGCGGACGACTGCGCGGTGTTGTAGTGGTGGTGAGTCCGATTCAAGCGCGGAGCGAATCCAATGGTGATGAGACACGTCGCCGTGCTCTGGGGCCCGGCGGTCATGATTCAGCCTGGCCAGCTCGCTATACCTTCGCCGATATCATCGGCCATAGTCCAGCCCTCGTGCAAGCGCGTGAACTGGCGCGCCAGGCAGCCCAGGGGGGATCGTCGGTCTTGGTGGTCGGGGAAAGTGGTACCGGGAAGGAACTCTTCGCTCACGCCATTCATGCCGCGAGCCCTCGCTACCGGAGGCCCTTTGTGCCGGTCGATTGTTCAGCTATTCCACGTGAGCTCCTGGAATCCGAACTGTTTGGATACGCTCCAGGGGCGTTTACTGGTGCTTCTCGGGAGGGGAAAGCAGGGAAGTTTGAGCTGGCAAATGGTGGCACGATTTTTTTGGATGAGATCGGCGAGATGCCCCTGGAAATGCAGGCCAAGCTGCTACGTGTCCTGCAAGAGAGACAACTTATTCGTGTCGGAGGGGTGACGCCGCAATCGGTGACCTGCTCGGTGATCGCTGCCACGAATCGAGATCTTGAGACACTTGTAGCCCAAGGGCGCTTCCGCCGAGATTTACTCTACCGCTTAGATGTGATCCGTCTCGAAGTCCCCGCGCTACGCGAACGGCCCGAGGATATTCCTTTATTGGTAACGCACTATTGGGAGCATAAAAGTCGAGAGCTGGGACGCGTGGCACAGCTCTCCGCGGAGGCGCTACGCGTGTTAGAAGGGTATACATGGCCAGGGAATGTGCGGGAACTGCTGAACGTGGTCGAGCGTTTGCTTGTCGCGAGCACCAAACCGGTCATCGAACCTACTGATCTACCCTCCTCGATTCAGGCCGAAGGAGCGGGCCGATTACGGCGCTTTCCGTTGTTTCATCTGGGTACGGTCGTCGCTGAGGCTGAGCGTCGAACTCTTGATCGCGCCTTGCGCCAAGCGCAGGGGAATCGTAATAAAGCCGCTCAGCTCGTGGGGCTGTCACGTGCGAGCTTCTATCGGAAGCTGAAAGCCTATGGCCTCTTGCAAGGGGATCGGGAGATGCTGGCATTCCGTGCCCCCCTCTAACCCCCCCGCAATCGCATTTGTCTCCCAGCGCTGTTCAGAAGGCGCTGGGAGCGCTCACCCATCCCCCTTTTTGATGCCTCAGACGCAGGTCCAGACTCTCACGGACCCCACCCCAAGCAAGGTTTAAGGCTCACACAGTCGCCGTAATAGTCAGCCCTAATGCATTCGTCAGATGATGGTATACTATGGCAACGCGTCCTCACAGATGCAAGTAGCTCTCTCACCGTTTCAGCACTCTTCCGCGTCTGGCACTAATCATGATTCTCGTCATACTCACGTTGGATACCTGTCGACAAAAATCATTTGCCTTCACTAGACGCTACGAAGCATAATGGTTTTGCTGAAACTCTCGCCACAAAAGAACGACTTGCAGCGGCTACCACCGGGAATGGCCTTCATCCAGTCGAGATATTGCACTAGCAGCGAATCATGCAGGCCAAAGTCTACTCTGATCCGATCTCGGTTGACGGCAGGCGGGTTCCTGAAGCCTTCCATGCCAAACATCGCGACCAGACAATCTCCAAAACGTTGGTGTTGGGAGAAGAGATACCAGCCTGGTCTCTGCAAGTCAAATCCATTTGCATAGGTGTTCATGATGAGCAATCCTTAGTGTGGAAACAAGAGACCTTGTTGGCCATGGTCTCGTCTCGAATCCCCTCTTTGATCAATGGGAGCAGAGGGGATTGACCGGGTGGGAGCGGGTGACGAAATCCCCCATCCCCCCATGGTAAAAGGAGGGGAGTCGTATGGATGGTACTGTCTGCGCAAGGAGGTTGCCTGAACAAGCACTAGGGATGGTGCTGCGAGGCCCCTGATCGTTCCCATGTCGGGCAGCCCAACTAGACATGGAAGGGAATCTTGTGATACTAGAACCGATAGCAGAACTCTATCAAACGAAGCGGATAAGCTATGCTGTCGTTCCAACATAACGATTAGCCTTATTCTAGGGTGCCATATGTGGTCACGACCTGCTGGAGGCTACCGATGTCGGCTGGGACCTCTGTTAGCTTGACTCGTAAGAGGAGCAAGGATTATCCGAGAGGAACCATGGCCTAGCCCCCGTGGGCACACACGATCCCTTGGTTGCAGGTCTGCGCAAGCAGCTGATAACGCTCCTGTTGCCAGCCGACGGGCTCCCCTACGGTTGCCTCCCGCTGGCATTGCCATTGATAGGCGCTGGTCAACGCGACCATGCGCAACCTGAAGATGCCAGGCACCCGCACCGCCCAGTCGGTTTTCTGGGGTTGATGCCCCAGATACCCCAGATGCCACTGCTGCTTACATCCCTTAAGACAGCGGTTCTCGGGTAGACTGCGGTCGTCATCGCCATCGAAGAGCCGCACGGGTTGGTCGACCGTGGCCTTGGTCAGGGAAACCCCTGTGCGGCCTGGCCCATAGTCCTTCCACGTCCAATGACGTGCCACTAGGGCATCGAGGGGGTTGGCTCGGAAGTTATAACGAGGATGCTGGTGCCCGTGCTCAGGCATCCCATCATACTCATAGGATCTCAGCTCGGTGATGCCCACAGCCTCGGGCTCCAGGTGCTCCGTCCAGGACTCTTGACCCTAGCGATGACGCCCAGTATCCACACGGCGGCCATGGGTGAGCTTTGCTCCCGCGGCTGCCTGGGCGCGTACGTCTGCGGGTACCGCATGCTTCCCCAAAATGCCGGGAAACATGGGCCCGCGCGCCCGCTCACCCTGGCGCTTGGCCGCTCCCCGTTGGCACACGCCTTACCGCGCGTGCTGGGCATTAAAGCCTACCACGAGCCTCAGCGCCTCATCACTAGACAGCAGTGCCGGCAGAACCTTGATGCGCTCAATACCAAACAGCGTCTTCAACCCGTAGTGCAAGATAAACTGCATGTAGGGGCACATCTCGCATTGGATCGCCTTGCCGTAAAGCTCAGACAGAATCCTCAGTCCTCTCGCTCGGTCCAGGAAGTGACAGAAGTCCTCCAACAAGACCCCTTCATCCAGCCGGTACATCCCAGCCAGGCGTTGTTTGCAGTACAGTCGTCGCGCCACTCTGGCATCGTCGGGACGGGTGACTACCCAACGCAGCCACTCGGCCCGACTCTGGGGGAGCTCAGCGCGTGTTTGTTTCATGGTCCACCCTCCGCCTCTGCGTGCGCCCCTGTTCTAGACTCAAGTGGCCTGCAGTTCATGGCCTCAGGCTTCTGGTGAATTCCTAGCGTAAGCTATATCCTGACCTACCTGCGGCGACAGAGCGGAGGATTCACGAGCCATCGGCTCTGTCGGTCCTCGGAGAGATTCTATCGTAAAGGAGATCGCTCATGATACCCTTCGTCAAAACGTTATCTGCGCTGACTTTAGTCGCTCTGACTGTAGCACTGGTGAGCGCCCAGGATACAGTAAACTTCTCTGGTACCTGGGTTGTGGATAAGTCTCAGAGTGATGTGGCAGAGCTCTTGGGTCTTAGTGATGACCCGGAGAAGGCACGGGACGCCAGCATGACCATGGTGATTGAACAGCAGGGGTCGAACCTTAGAGTGACCAGAGTGATGAAAACCCAAGGCGAGGAGAGAAAAGAGATCCATACGTACAAGATTGGTAGTGGCGAGACGACGAACACCGGCTATCGTGGCGAGACCATCGTCGGCCGGGCCTTCTGGGAAGGGGATCAGTTAGTGATCGTGTCAACCCGCACCTGGAAGGTGTTCTTGAGAGAGGTCTCGGCTCAAAGCCGAGGTGTGTGGAGTCTCTCCCCGGACGGGAAACACTTAACGATCGCCGCCCAGGTCAATAGCCCTCGTGGGGAGCAACGGGGCAAGGTGGTGTTCAATAGGAAGTAGAACAGGCTGCAGGCCATTATCCGCTACGAGCTCTTGGCTCTGTTGCCTCAGTGGACGCGCCCGATTGGCGGTCAGCACAAGTCGATTCCTCATGAACTTTCAGGAACATCCGTTTACGTGTAGGGATATGAGCTCGTGTTGTGGGCCTCGCAACCCCTATGATATAGTGAGCGATACTGCCGAGCAAACCCCGCACAGAGGGTTAACGTGCAAGAGAGATGATCGCATTCGCCTTGAAGGACAATGGGGCATGGCTCTGCTCATGAAGACGCCTGTGGGGCATGCTAACTGATGCGCGCAACACTACGGAGTGATGCCATGATGAGGGCTCGCTACTGCAGGCGCGACCGCAGCCTTCCGCAGCTGACATCCGCCTGGGAGACGTGGCATGAAAATAAGGTGCAGCCGCCAACTCTGGAGCCCCATCGCCTTTCTCCTCCTGCTGGGCTCTTTATGGAGCGTTGACGAAGCATGGGCGAGGAGCGAGATTCATTTTTGGCACGCTATGACTGGGCAGTTGAACGACGCGGTCGATGCGCTTGCCACTAAATTCAACGAAAGACAGCATGATTATGAGGTGAAACCGCTGTACAAGGGCACCTATCCGGAAACGCTGGCGGCTGCCATGGCGGCCTATCGTACCAAAACCTCCCCACATATTGTGCAGGTTTTTGATGTCGGCACGCAAACCATGCTGCTCTCAGGAGCGATCATGCCTGTCTTTCAAATGATGAGAGAACAAGGGATGGTCATCGACTGGAGTGATTTTATTCAGCCAGTGCTGTCGTATTATTCCAAGGCTGGACGGCTGTACTCGATGCCCTTCAACTCGTCAACCCCCATTTTGTATTACAACAAAGATGCCTTCCAGAAGGCTGGACTCAGTCCCGATAGACCGCCCACTACCTGGAGGGAGGTAGGAGAGTTCTCGCGGCGTATCATCAGCGCCGGTTCCGCCAAATGCGGTTTCAGCACAGGCTGGCCGTCGTGGATCCTATTTGAGAACATGGCCGCCTGGCATGACCTCCCCTTTGCTACCAACCTGAATGGCTTCGGTGGCGTCGACACCCAACTGTTGGTTAACGGCGAGTTTCAGCGCATGCTTGTTGAGAGATTGCTTAGCTGGCAAGCGGAGAACATCTACAGCTATGGTGGACGTATGGCCGACCCGGACCCAAAATTCATCAGTGGTGAATGTGCCATGTACTTGCAGTCTTCGGCATTGATTGGGGGGGGCGCTCGCTCAATACGGTTTAAATGGGGTACCGGGCAGTTACCCCATTGGGGTTCCCCTTATAAAAAGGGCACCTCGATTCCTGGGGGTGCAACCTTGTGGGTCATGCAAGGACTATTACCGACTGATTATCGGGGGATCGCCCAGTTTTTCAAGTTCCTCGCTGAGCCAGATCAGCAGGCAAGCTGGCACCAGACAACCGGTTATGTGACCATCACGAACGCTTCCTTAAAGTATCTGGGACAAACCGATCACTTCTTGAGAAACCCCGACCAGTGGACCGCCTTCGCCCAGCTCACCAGTGGGCACAACACCTCTAATACTCAGGGTATCCGTTTGGGCAATTTCGCGGCGGTGCGTGATGCGATCGAAGACGAGTTGGAGAGTATTCTTTCCAGGAAGAAGAGTGTGCAACAAGGATTGGACGATGCGGTCGCTAAAGGCAACCAGATCTTGAAGGAGTTTGCCAGTTCATATCAGTAGATGATAACACACCGGGATTGTGGGATGGTTGTGTCTTCATGAAGAAAGAGTGGTGGACATATGCAATCCTTTGGAAAAACCGACCCAGCGAATATCGAAGTGCATATCCCCGACCGCGCCATGACCATTCAATGGGGAGACGGGCATCGCAGCGTCTACCCCTTCGATCTACTGCGCCGAGAGTGCCCTTGTGCCATTTGTCGAGAAGCGAGCCACGTGTACACGAATGATCCCTTCAAAGTGGTAACCAGTACGGTCAGACCGGGAGAGGTGACCGTAACCGGTGCCGAGCAGGTGGGGAGGTATGCAGTGCGATTTGAATGGAGTGACGCGCACAACACCGGTATATACTCCTATGAATATCTGCGCACCATCTGCCCGTGTGAGAGGTGTCAGAATCCGCCGTCGAGCTAACCAACGCTAGGGGTCTCATAGAGCAGCTGCGAAAAATACGTTACAGGGAAGTGGGCAGGCATGGTCTGTCCAATCTCCCATGACCGAATACACAGCTATATAGGAGAGGGGTCATGAGCTACGAACAGATCATTTACACGAAAGAAGACAGGGTTGCCATCATCACCCTGAACCGTCCGCAAGTCCTCAACGCCTTCACCCCGATCATGATCGATGAGTGGGTGCGGGCCATCGAGACCTCCAAGCTTGACCCAGAGGTGCGGGCCGTTATCGTCACCGGGGCAGGGCGGGGGTTTTGCTCCGGCGTCGATGTGCGGAGCTTTCGGGAACGCGAACATTCGGATGGCAACCCGATTGTCGGCGGACGGTACTGGCTGCAGCACAGTGTACATCGGGTGCCACTAGCGCTACGTACCCTGGATAAACCTTACATTGCCGCTGTCAATGGTCCCGCCGCCGGAGCTGGAATGGATATGGCCAGTATGGCGGATCTGCGTATCGCATCCGAAACGGCCACATTCACCATGAGTTATGTGAATGTGGGCATCGTTCCAGGGGACGGTGGCTGTTACTACTTACCGCGAGTCGTCGGCGTGGCGCGAGCCCTTGACCTTATCTGGACTGGCCGCACCATGGATGCCCAGGAAGCCCTACAGATTGGCTATGTGAGCCAAGTGGTGCCGCCCGATCAACTCATGGGTGCTGTCATGACCTACGCGAAAAAATTGGCCAAAGGCCCACAGGTCGCTATTGAACTGGCAAAACGTTTGGTCTATGAGGGCTTGGAAACCAACAACCTGTTCAAAGAACTGCGCTCGGCAGAACATGCCATGCTGATCGCTCGCGCCACCGAGGATGCTATTGAAGGCCCACGTGCCTGGGCAGAAAGACGCCCTCCCGATTTTCAGGGACGATAGTGAGTCAGAATAGTTGTCAAATGTGATAGCTGCTTGGCAACGGCTTCCCCGATTTGGTGATTCGCGACGGGCTGTTGAGAGGCCTGCCCTCTCGGTGGCAAGAATCGTTTCCTAGCGCCCACGCAATTTAGGGTCGAGCACGTCCCGCAGCGCATCGCCGAATAAGTTTGCCCCAAACACTGCCGCGCTGATGAAGATGCCGGGAAAAATCGCCATCCAGATGGCCGTCTCAAAAAACCGCATGCCTTCGACCGACAGCATCCGGCCCCAGGATGGCGCCGGCGGAGGCACTCCCATACCCAGAAAGCTCAGAGAGGCCTCCACGAGAATAGCCCCACTAAGACCAGCTGACGCGACGACAATGTATGGCGCCATGACATTCGGCAGGATGTGTCGCAACATGATACGCCAGTTGGCGCAGCCGACGGCATGTGCAGCGTCGACGAAGAGGCTTTCTTTAACGGACAACACGGCGGAGCGGATAACTCGATTCGTGTCCGGGATGCGCGGGATAGCAATAGCAAGGATAACGTTAAACATCGATGGACCTAACATGGTCACAATGGCCATCGCCAGCACCAGTCCGGGAATAGTGAACATCACATCGGCAACCCGTTGCATCAATTGATCGATTCGCCCTCCTAGGAATCCGCTCAACAGCCCCGCCATTGCCCCAATCGACGTCCCCAGCACCGTAGATAGAATGCCTACATAGATCGAAATACGCGCCCCATAAATCACCCGACTGTAGATATCCCGTCCGAAATTGTCGGTCCCGAACCAGTGCTCGACGGAGGGAGGCTGCACTCGAGCCCGATAATTATTGAGATCGGGGTCGTGTGTTGCGAGGTGGGGGGCCAGCACGGCTACACTCATGAAGGCAAAGAGGAACACGGCTCCAATCGCCCCCAGAGGTTTTCTCCTTACAAAGTTGCTGATGCTGTGCCAGACACGGGCGATCCCCCGTTTCTCCGGCACAAGGCCTTCAATCAGGTCGACAGTTTTTACATCGATCGTGCTACTCAGCGTGCCGGAGCTCATACACAGGCCTCACCAACACTCTCAGGCATAACGGATGCGCGGGTCTAACACGCCATAGACGATGTCTACCAGCAGATTGATCACCAGCACGAAGGCGGAGAATACGAACACTAACGCCTGGATCGATGGGTAATCGCGATGAGTGATCGCATCCACCAGGAACCGGCCGATGCCGGGAATGGTAAATACAGTCTCGACCACAACAAGCCCGCCAAACAGGACCAGCAACTCAATCCCGATGATGGTGATCACGGGGAGCAAGGCATTCTTGAGTGCGTGCCTGAGCACCACGACGCGTTCCTGCACCCCCTTGGCACGGGCTGTGCGCACATAATCTTCGCGCAAGACCTCCAGAATGCTCGATCGCGTCATACGCGCTCCGATAGCAGACAGGCGATATCCTGTTACCAGAGCGGGGAAGGCCAGTTGCTTGAAATTCAGCCATGGGTCCACCCAAAACGGTGCGTAATCAAGCGGTGGGAGCCACTTGAAGTAGTGCACTAATCCAAGGATAACCAAGATTGCCAGCCAGAAACTTGGGATGGATAAGCCTGCGATGCTGAAAATACGCGCCGCATAATCGACCATCGTATCCTGGCGAACCGCAGACAGGACTCCGATTGGAATGGCAATCAGGGTTCCCAGAATGAGGCTGAGGAACGCCAGATTTGCGGTCATGGGATAGCGTCGTCCCAACTCCTCGATGACCGGTTGGCGCGTCCAGTAGGAATTGCCAAAATCAAACCGTAAGGCTTTCCAAATCCATTCGCCGTACTGCACAATCAGTGGCTGGTCGAGTCCAAGCTCGACCCTGATCCGCTGTAAGGCTTCTCGGTTCATCTCGCTGCTCTCGTCCGAGCCCAAGATGTACAGGGCCACATCGCCTGGCAGCATCCGCATGATCAAGAAGATCAAGGTGACTGCTCCCAAAAGCGTGGGGATCATCAGTAGAATTCGTCGTAGAATGTAGGTTCGCATAGCTCACATGCACCTGCCGCTTTGGCACCAAACCTGTTCGAATTTGCCGTAATTATACACTGTCGTACCCAAAAGTGGGGGCCAATTTCGCACCTGATTCCAGTAGCCCATAGACGATTTCCAGTAATAGCCGCGGTCGTCGGGATGATCTTCGAGCAAGAGGCGCTCCATTTTCCGAGTAATTTCTGCCCGTTTCTCGACATCGAACACGCGACTCTGCTCGTCAAAGAGTTTGTCAAGTTCAGGATTGCAGTATTTCCCATGGTTAGACGGAGCATCACAGGTGAAACGCGCGTAGTATAAGTCGGGTTCATCCATATGGACCGACGCTGGCGCTGTGTATGCCTGGAAGTCGCTTTTGCGCTGCCGATCACTGTTAGCCGCGGTATCGAGGAGGGCAAGCTTGAGGTTGATGCCGACTTTTTTCAGATCATCTTGACGGGATAATGCCCCCCGTTCATATAGAGGCCCCCGACGTAGCATCAATTCCACGTCCAGGCCTTTGGCGTATCCCGCCTCAGCGAGGAGGCGCTTGGCCTCAGCCTGGCGCTTCTGCATATCCGTTCCAAATTGCGGATACTTCTGCAATTCCTCCGCGGGCAAACCGTACGGTGTGTGCGGGCCGATAAAACCGCCTTGGACTCCCCAGCCCTCCACTGCAATCTCGATCATCTTCTCTCGATCGGTAGCCAATGCCACCGCTTGGCGCACGCGCACGTCGTTGAACGGTGGTTTGCTGACGTTCATAACGAAGTTGTCCCACGTCGCTCGTGGGCCAATGGCGACCACTCCGTCAGGGAAATCGCGCTGCAGAATCTCGGCCTCTGGCCGTTCCAGATGGCGACCGATGCCGGTCATGGTGAGCTGGCGAGCGCGGAAAGAAGCAAAGATCTTAGTTAAATCAGCCATGACGACAGCATGATAGCCATCGAGATATGGCAGTCCAGGCTTCCAATAATTAGGATTGCGTTCGGCTTGGAAATCCACCCCCGGAGTATAGGATTTGAACTTGAATGGACCCGTACCCACGAGAAATTTCGTGTCCTTGCGCTCAACGGTCTCGGCAATGCCCTGTTTCATCATCGCTGCATGTGCCCCCGACAGTAATGTCATCAGCGCTGCTGATGGGCGCTTGAGAGAGACAACTAGCGTGAAGTCATCAGCGCATTTCGAAGAGTTGTACACGTCTTCAACAACGGTCACAAAGGTAGGATTGGTACGCTTCCGGTCCGCAAGTTTATCCATACTGTATTGTGCATCAGCGCAGGTAAATGCGCTGCCATCATGAAACATCACGCCCGTGTGCAGGAAAAATGTGATCTGCTTGCCGTCGTCTGTGATCTCCCAGCGTTCGGCTAGATCGCCGACGATCTTGCCATCATTGTAGGGGTCTTGGGTGACCAATCCGTTGTAGAGGGGAGCCACCGGCTGCGCCAGAATATAAGTCGTGTCGTAATGGATGTCGAAAGTCGGCATGCTCTCGTGTACAGCCCAAACAACAATGCCTCCCGTTTGAGGCTGCTCAGCGGCATGCAGAGCTGCAAAACCGACAGGCATGAGTCCCAGCCCTATGATGAGCATACGTGATAAACTCAAGTGGCCGACCAGGTAGCGGCCTGGTTGGCAACGGTTATGGTATGAAATTTGGTGCATAGGGCAGTTCTTTTCAGGAATTTCTGTACACCCTCCCCAACAGAGCTTACAGAACGACCTCAAGCACGGTATGAAACGTTTCCTCGAATGAGCGCTCCTCGATATCTGCGCCCGCATGTTCGCCCTGAACGTTGACCATACGCATATCAGAGCCCAATGGCAAGAGCGTCATATGCCAGGTGCCCAAATCGATATTGACGCCGACACTCCCATCATTAATGAAGACTTTCACCTGTGTCAGATCCTCCGGACTGTTCAGATCCACTGTGGGTGGAGCCACCACCACCAGACAGGCTTTGCCGCCTAGGGGGATAAGTGCCTGGGTGCTCTTGATATGCCGGTAGAGGTGAGTAATGCGAAAAGGCTGGCATTTCACGGTGATAGTGCCCATGCAGAACCGGTCGTTGACAATCTTCATCTGCACCGTATCCATCCCGATGACCTGACCAAATGGGCGGTACGTGTCGGCGCTGAGGGGCTCGGCTTTGATCTGCAGGACTTTCGACATGGCGGCGGTCCTCTTGGCTACCTGGTGCAGTGGGTGTTCGCGAGCAGTGTCTACTGAACCGTGTATTTGACTGTGGCCTGTCAACTAGCGGTCCCCCTCGCGGTAACCTACCACCACCACCACGCTGGTACCTGGTAAAGTCGTCCGTGTGAGGTGTAAGGTCTTCTCGCTCATGGTCCGCACTGGCACCGTCTCCTTGATGAATTGGATGAAGAGCTGCGCATGCTCCGGAAAATCATAGTGCATGGGGAGCACAATCGCAGGTCGAAGTTGCGTGATCGTCAGGGCGATCTGGTCGAATGACAGTGTCCACTGCCCGTCGATCGGGATCATCAGGACATCCGGGCGGCCGAGGCGTTGCTGTTGTGCTTCGTTCAATGGCTGCCTGAGGTTGCCCAAATGTACAATGCACAGGCCTTCCGTGCGAAACACGAAAATCGTGTTCTGCACTGGGATGTTGATGGCATTGCCACCCGAGCTGGGCAGGCCTTTGATAGCAAGATCTCCGATGACGACGTTGACTTCGATCCATACTCCATCGGCTGTCCGGCCCCGCAGAACTTGGGCGCTACCGGGAATTGACCGCGCTTGATTATGGGTGAAGTGTTCATTACTGATAGTAATGATAGCTGGCGCCGTGGGGGATGTGTGCTGGGGGTGCGGGTCCGTTAGTGCTGTGGTGCCCCCAGGCGTGGTGATCAGGAAGCTGGAGTGTCCAAGCCACTGAATCGTTACCACACGCGCGAGCATGTCCAGGTTGGTGGCTGCCACCGCCATGGCGCGCCGGTTCGACGCAGGCCTGTGCACGAAGCCAGGCTCGCATAAACTCTCTGCTGCCATGACGATGTCGGCGAGCTTGAGGAATGCGAGGATAATCAGGCCGGCTAAGGGGAGGGAAGAGGTCCCATGTGCACGAGCAAGGTCTCCTGGCCGAGGTACATCTTTTAACGACCGATACCTTGCTCCTCTCCTCTTATACGCAACAGGACGACGAGTACATGCCCTCAGTTCTTCTAGCTTCGCGATGACTACTCCTTCTATAGCATCGTATGCCATCCCGTCACCACCACATGTTCCTCCTCAATATCGAAGGTACAGGTAGGAGCGTCCCCTCGATTACCATTTATCTATGGGTGATAGCCTACCGCAGGCTGAACAAGCTTTGTAAGCTTATAATTAAGCCCAGATGATGTCAAGGCATCAACGATAGGTGCATACTCCGCAGCCGACCGGCGCATTCGCAACAACTCGTCATGCTCATCAGCGAGAATCTCGCCCCCCAGTATCTCCCGTGCGCTCAGAGCTAATGGTGCTGCCGCTATGACTTGTCCGTTGCCGCTCGGTTGATCTGACGAATACGCGCGGCCTTCTCATTCCTCTCCTCGGTCAACTGGCGTTTTTCATCGATGAACTTGTCTCGAAGCTGTTCGAGCACCGGCGCAACCTCAGCCGGCGGGTAGTGCATCAACAGCTTTCGCATTTCGGTTTGGAGCATCACATCCTTTTCGGCGATTTTGGCGTCATACTCCCGTTCGACCTCGGCCAATTGCTCACGCTGGGCGTCGGAGAGGGCGAGGCCCTCATCACGAATCGCTTTGCGAACGTGATCGGTGCGTTCGAGCGCTAACTCCAGAGCACTTTTCATACCTTCAGCCATGATGAGAGCCTCCTTCTAGGGTCGAAAGATCCGGACGCGTCGCTGCGGCTCGGCTCCCCAGCTTTCCGAACGCAATCCGTACTTGGCGGCCAGGGCGTGCTGTATGCGCCGAATGTACCGCCGCTGCGGATACAGTTCGGCAGACTCATCGCCTGCCAGGACGCGATAGACACCCTCCTCAGCTTCTTGCACGGCTTTAAGCTCTTCGGAGGGACGTTGCTGTCGTGTCGGGAAGATATCGCGAAGTGTGCTCAAGATCTGAGCGTACGTATTGCTTTTTACCACATAGCAGGGGATGTTGGCGGTTAGTAATTCGTGCATGCGGCCTTCCTGACGGCGCGAGTGGGCCTTAAGGTATAGGATGGCATCGGCCTCACGAAAATCCCGTGTGAGGGTTGCCTCCACGCCTAATTCCTGGAGACCCCGTTCAATGCGACGGCGGTCGACACCGTATGGGTACAAGCGCATCTTCTGTGGCGAGGGAGCGGCAGTTTCCTGGGCGACGGCTGGCGGTTGAAGGTCCACAGGTGCTGCAGCCACCAATTCTGGAGTGTCCTGTGTTGGCCGAATGACCTCGATGGTGCCCTCGGGTGTCTGAATGCGGATCTCTGGTTTGGGTGCCATGCCGCGCAAGGTTTGGTCCACTGCCGCAGCGACCTCATGGTGCACGGCCAGCTTCTCGACTTCGAGGATTTCGATCACGACCTCGAAGGTGGGTGGTGCCTTGCGTTCCAGCACGGTCTTCTGCGTCCTACGGCGGCGGGCCTCTTCGTCGCTCAGAGTGACCGCCTGAATACCGCCGATGATATCCGACAGGGTGGGATTCAACAGCAGGCGATCAAGTGTATTACCGTGGGCGGTTGCTACCAGTTGCACGCCACGCTCAGCGATCGTGCGGGCCGCGAAGGCATCCTCCTGGGTGCCGATCTCATCGATCACGATCACCTCTGGCATGTGATTTTCCACTGCCTCGATCATCACCGCGTGCTGCAGCTCTGGGGCAGGCACTTGCATTCGACGCGCCCGACCGATGCCTGGATGGGGAATATCTCCATCGCCCGCGATTTCATTGGATGTATCGACAACGATCACCCGCTTTCCAAACTCTTCGCTCAGAACACGTGCCACCTCTCGACATTTGGTCGTTTTGCCTACGCCAGGCCGACCCAGCAGCAGAACGCTTTTGCCGCTTTCGATCACATCACGGATGATATCGATGGTACCATACACTGCGCGCCCGACCCGGCAGGTCAGCCCGACGATAGCCCCACGACGATTCCGGATCGCCGAGATGCGGTGCAGCGTGCGCTCGATCCCCGCCCGATTATCCTTGCCAAAGGCTCCCACCCGACGCGTGACGTATTCCAGATCCTCTGGTGTAGCCAAACGAGCGGGCATCACCTGGGACTTGCCGGGATAGCGTGCCTCAGGAGCACGGCCGAGATCGCAGATGATTTCAAGGAGATTCTCGATCTCATTATGGCGCTCTATCCACTCGCGGATATCCGGTGGGAGAATATCGAGCAATAAATCGATATCGTCTGTCACCGATTTATGCTGGCTCGCATGGGGTGTGGTCATGAACCATCTCCAGGTCCAGCCGGGCCCCATTCGTCGACGTCGCGTTGGCTGGGCCGCGGGAAAAGCCCCTTGGAAACGGGGCAAGTTTTCCGTATACTAAAGCTCCCTTCACGGTTTCTGCTGCCCGTGCCAGCCAGACGTCACCGATCGATTGCCCCAGCGCAGGGGCGGCATGTATCGGGGACGAGGCTGCCGCAGATGATGAGCCGCGCTGTGGAACGGCTAGGGAAGGGAATCGGCATCGTCGGACTCCCCCATGACTTTGACCAGTCGCGGCGCCATGTCACGACACCGCAACCGGTCAATCCCCTGCATCACGGGACCGGGCACCTCATATGCTCGATCGAGAAAAGCTGGTCGAGGCTTTCCAAATTCTCCGTACCAAGCTCCTCCGCCTGGCCATTCTTCTCGGGGTGTTGACCGCTCTAGGCTACTGGCAGGCCCCTTGGATCGCAACCCTTTTACAGCAGCCCAGTGAGGTGGCTTTGGTCTACTATGCCCCCGGGGAGGCCTTCCTGACTAATGTGAAGCTAGGATTTTACGCGGCTGTTTTCGTCCTCGCACCGGTCATCTTTTTCCTCGTCTGGGATGCCTTCGCGTTTTATGTTACCCCCTACAGCCGGCGTTATGCCGTGCCTGTTGTGGTCGCCGCCTCAGCTTTGTTCATCGGCGGAGCCTATCTCTGCTATGCCTTGGTCCTGCCCTTTGGCTTGACCTTCCTGATGGGTTTCGGTGGTGAGGTGGCCGAGCCGCAACTCTCAGTCGATCGGTATTTTTCTTTCGTGCTGATGATGTCCTTCGCCTTCGGCGTCTTCTTCGAGATGCCGCTGATCATGCTGCTCCTGGGCAAGGCAGGCATTGTCAACGCGCCCATGCTCAGCCGCTATAGGCGTTACGCCATCCTGGCCATCGTCACCGCCGCGGCCATTATTACCCCAACTACCGATGCATACACACTTGCCCTCCTAGCGGGCCCACTGATGATTCTGTATGAAGTCAGCATTGCCCTCGTGCGCTGGTTCGGCAAAGGCGCACAATCATAGATTGCCGCCTTCGTCGTCGAAGACGCCTGATGAGGCTATATGAACAATGGTGCCATGACCAGGGTAATGGTACTGAGTAATTTGATCAAGACATGTAGCGAGGGCCCAGCGGTGTCCTTGAAGGGATCACCGACGGTGTCACCCACCACGGCGGCTTTATGTGTCTCCGAACCCTTGCCCCCATAGACGCCGCTTTCGATGTATTTCTTGGCATTGTCCCATGCCCCTCCACTGTTATTCATCAGCGTGGCCATCAGAATGCCGGTTATGGTGCCCACCATGAGCAGGGCTGCCACTGCCTCCGCTCGTAGGAGCAGGCCAACCGCGACCGGCATGCCTACCGCGAGCAGCCCAGGCATGACCATTTCACGCAATGCCCCGGCCGTCACGATATCGACACAACGCGCATAATCGGGTTTCATCTCTCCGCGCATGATTCCGGCGTTTTCTCGGAACTGGCGCCGCACCTCATTGATCACATAATATGCTGCGCGCCCAACCGCTCGAATTGCCAGGGCACTGAACAGAAACACCAGCATCGCCCCTAAGAGGCCACCGATGAACACCTGTATCTTGGCCAGGTTCACAACGGCGAAGACGTGCCCTGTCAGGGTGCTCACTTCGTCCATATACGCGGAGAACAGCAAAAAGGCCGCCAGGGCTGCGCTGCCGATGGCGTACCCCTTGGTCAACGCCTTGGTGGTGTTGCCGACGGCATCCAGCCGATCGGTTTTCTTGCGCACCTCCTCATCCGACTGGGACATTTCGATGATGCCACCAGCGTTGTCGGTGATGGGGCCAAACGTATCCATGGCCAGAATATAGCCACAGGTGGCCAACATGCCCATGGTCGCCAGCGCCGTGCCGTAGAGCCCACCAACGGGATGTCCTTGCACATCCGTTACCCCACTCCAAATGCCACAATAGTAGGAAAACACCAGCGCCACGGAGATCAGCAATGTGGGCAACGCAGTGCATTCGAGCCCCACGGCGAAGCCGGTGATAATCGTGGTGGCCGGACCAGTCTGCGAGGATTCGGCAATAGAGCGCACCGGACGGTAGCGATAGTCCGTATAGTATTGGGTGATGTACACAAAGAGCAGGCTGGTGATGATGCCGGTCAGCCCTGCCAGGAAGAACCAAAACCAGTAGTTCCCCAACATCTGCCAGGTGGCCAACAAGAACCCAACGGTGGCTAAACCGGTGGCAACATAGTAACCGCGGTTCAGCGATGCCATAGGATCTTCATCCTCCGCCCCGCGTACCGTCATGATGCCGATAATGCTGGCGATCAAACCCAGGGCGCGCGCCACCAGCGGCAACATGATCCCCTGAATGCCAAATGTGGGAAATAACGCCACTCCGAGGATCATGGCACCAATGTTCTCAGCCGCGGTGGATTCAAACAGATCGGCGCCGCGCCCGGCGCAATCACCGACGTTGTCGCCCACCAGATCGGCGATCACCGCCGGATTGCGGGGATCGTCTTCAGGGATGCCAGCTTCGACTTTGCCCACCAAGTCCGCTCCAACGTCGGCGGCTTTGGTATAAATGCCACCCCCCAACTGAGCGAATAAGGCCACAAAGCTCGCACCAAAACCGTAGCCGACAATCAGAAAAGGAACGTTCTTTGGATCACTCATGCCACCATACAGGTAAAATAACCCTCCGACCCCGAGCAAGCTTAAAGCGACGACCGTCACACCTGAGACGGCCCCGCCACGCAGGGCGATCACCAGGGCTTGACCGATGCTAGTGCGGGCAGCGTTGGCCGTGCGGACGTTGGCACGAATTGAGATGTACATCCCGATATACCCCGAGAGCGCCGAGCAGACCGCCCCCAACACGAAGGCAAACGTCATCTTGAGGCTGGTGTCCCAGTCTTTCAAGAACCCATAGAGGATAAACATCAACACCGCTAAACCTAGGGTCATCAGACCAATGGTCCGGTACTGCCGTTTCAAGAATGCCTCCGCACCTTCCCGAATAGCTGCCGCAATCTGTTGCATCTCGGCCGTTCCAGTGCCTTGCTGCAAAACATATTTGGCCAGATACCCTGCGAAGATGAGGGCAACGACGCTGACCACGAAACTGAACACCATACAATTTCCCCTTTCATGTTGGCTCAGGATACCGTGGCTCCCGGTGGGATGAGTCATGAGCTAGATCATGCTTGTCGTTCGGAATCTGCGAGCCACACAGGCCTGCGGGCGATCAGCTCATATCTCTCCTTTCGCACCAATCTGTCATGGCCCTGACTGCTCTCGTCATAACCAGCGCAAGCGAGGGTCGGAGAGGGCTAAAAGGGCTTATATAAATACAAAATGGTTGATACGGAGAGGGGAAGTACGCGGCGATTGTTAAGGCAAGAACGATGTCGGGTGCTCGAGCGTTGCCCACTCCAGGCCCTTTCTCCTGTCTACGGGGGAGCGTGCCGGCTAGACGGGCATCACACCATGGCGCTTGCGTGGATTGGTGACATGCTTGGATGCATAGACTGCGAATCGATTAATGAGCTCTTCTCGCAACCGGGATGGCGGGATGATCGCATCGACGATCAGACGCGACGCGAGTTTGTAGAGATCAATATCGCGACGATACTCCTCCCGACGCTCACGGATGAAAAGCTCACGCTCCTCACCTTGTAACTCGCTAATCTTATTGTAGTATACGGCATTCACAGCTGCCTCTGGCCCCATCACGGCGATGTACGCTGTCGGCAAGGCGAGGGTCGCATCGGCCCCATAAGCTGGCCCACACATGGCATAGAGTCCTGCGCCGTAGACCTTACGCACGATGACAGAGATCTTCGGGACAGTGGCTTCAGCGACGGCGTAGATCATCTTCGCGCCATGGCGAATAATCCCCTGACGTTCCACCTTGCTGCCGATCATAAATCCCGGGACATCAGCCAAAAAGAGCAGGGGAATATTGAAGGCATCGCATAGGGCAATGAACCGAGCACCCTTATCTGCTGAGTCGACAAACAACACACCTCCCTTGACCTTGGGCTGGTTAGCAACAATGCCCACCACGCGTCCGCCCAGACGGGCCAGCCCGGTAATCAATTCCTTCGCGAACAAGGCTTTGACTTCCATGAAGGAATTGGCATCCACGAGGTGATCGATGAGCTCCAACATATCGAATGGCACATTTTGGTTGGTCGGGATGATGTGGGCTAACCCCTCTGGCTTTTGAGCGGCGTCTCGCGTCGGGATGACCTCAGGCTGGGTATCACAGTGATCAGGGAAAAATTGCAAGTAGCGCCGCGCGGCGTCGATGGCTTCCTCATCGCTTTGCACGAGCATATCCCCGCATCCGGAGACTTCGCAATGCATGCGCGCACCACCCATATCCTCCAGGGTAGTTTTTTCCCCGATGACCATTTCAGCCATCCGTGGTGAGCCGAGATACATGCTGGCCTGGCCTTCAACCATGATCACCAGATCGCAAAAGGCTGGGATGTATGCGCCGCCAGCAGCTGAGGGCCCAAAGAGCAGGCAGACCTGCGGCACCAGTCCTGAGAGCATTACCTCATTGTAGAAAATCCGGCCGGCGTGGCGGCGGCCTGGGAACATCTCGACTTGGTGCGTAATGCGGGCACCAGCAGAATCGACTAAATAAAACATGGGGAGGCGCAGATTCGCGGCGGTTTCTTGAATGCGGAGGATCTTTTCAACCGTCTTCGGCCCCCATGAGCCCGCCTTCACGGTTGGATCATTCGCCATATAGCAGATGGTACGGCTATAAATCTTGCCGATGCCAGTGATCACGGCATCAGCAGGATTACCCTCGTCCTCAGCGTCGGCGAAAATCCCATCTTCCACGTTATAGCCTGGGTCGAGAAGACGTGCCAGGCGCTCACGGACCAGGAGCCGACCCTCAGCCTTGGCACGCTGTCGGTAGCGTTCGGCGCCGCCCTGTTTGATCTGCTCGATTTTCGCCTGAACCTCCTCGTCAGCATTCATGGCTGGCTCCCTCGTGGCCTGAGCGTCACTCCAATTCGAGGAGGATGGTGTCCTCGTCGACAAACTCCCCTTCGCTCACCTTCACCGCTTTTACTCTGCCGCTCACCTCTACCTGGACGGCAACTTCCATCTTCATGGATTCCAGGATCACGACGGCTTGGCCTGATGTCACCACGTCCCCAGCGTGCACTAGCACCCGAAAGACGGTTCCCGCCATCGGTGCCATAATTGCGTGCATGCTTGCCATCCTCTCTTGCTCCAGCCCACCACACAGGTAGCACAAAGCCCACTATCATGGTGTCGTGCCCGAGGTGTGAACTCTTCTACGGGGTCTGTGTTCCCCCGAGTGCCGGTATAGCAAATTCGCGTTCCCCGTTGACAGGACTGCGGGCTTTGGGTAATAAGGAGTAGTCTGATCAAGCAGGCAAGGTTCGAAAGGTACATAGGAAGCGCCATTGTCAGCCTATAAGTGTTAAGTGCCTCAATTATAGTGGCCCGCTTCTTACAATTCAAGAGTGTGGTGACTCGACGCGGTGCCGGCAGAGCTACCTAGCGGGGGGTCATAATCGGAATGCCTTCAACAACTGTGGTGCTGGGCCTGGCACTCATTGGCAGCGCCTGGCTGAGCTTGGTGTTCACTGGCTGTGGCGGTCCGCAGCTGCAACAGAAAGATTCCCCTAACGCGGGGACGCCCTCACACCTACCGACGAGCATCGGTGAGAGGCAGCTTGACCCCTTGCTTGCCAAGGTGTCTCAACTACAACTGGCGTCACAGGAAGCGTTGGATGCCGCCAAATCAGTCGGGACTCCTCATCAAGAGTTGGCAGCGGCGTGGCAAGACTATACGGTGGCTGAACAGTTGCTGCATGATGGCCAAGCGGCCTACGGAGCGAAGCAGTATGAGCTCGTTTGGGACAAATTGCGAGCCGCCGATGCAGCCTTTCGCCGCGCTGAAGAGGCGGCCGTACGCGCTGGTCTTGGACAGCTTGAGCACGAGTTGGTAACGGATTACGGGCGCCTCCTGAACCCAGACACTCGCAGTGGGCGTCGAATCGGTGGTCTGGCTCGTCTTAGTCAAGGAAGCGTTAACCTACGGGATGGAGCGGGAACGCAGTTCCAGATAATCGGCAAGGCACAACCTGGAGACACGCTGACGATTCTTGCGGAGTTGGGCGAGTGGTATCGGGTCCGAACGGGAACAGGATTGGTTGGCTGGGTGTCGAAGGTGTTGGTGACACAAGTCCAGAGCCCTTAAGGTTGGAGCTGTCGATTTAAGGCCATACCCCTGTAACTCACTTGACAGAAATATCACATAGGCATATATATACTCTGTTAAACGTGTGAAGAAAAAAACGGCCCTTGAAGACAAGTTGTTGCCACCGAACGGATGTCATCATTCGACACTGCCGCAGTGAACACATGCCTTTTGGTCTAATGTATTTTTTCCCGCCGGCGAGTGGCTAACCCGCACGCGCTCATATCCTAAGTTTGGTCAAGACGGCTAAGAGTGGCATGCCAAGGCAGGCAAGGGTCGTTAAGATAGGTCTCTCCCGCGATACATGATGGTCGTTGGAAGTCATGTGACAAAACATGACAATTGCGAGGGAAGTGAGAACATCCATGAGACAAAGTAAAACCAAAGTGACACGGCGGAAACGCCTCGCACCTCGACTGAACGTGAAGGCTGTGGCTCCTCCACCCGAGGATCCACAGGAGCTGCCCCTCGATCTGTTCCTGGAAGACGATGACCTCGGAGCCCCTTTAGACGAAGCAGTCGAGACAGACACCCACTGGGATAACCTGGACGTCCCAGGGGAGGAAATCGATGATCTCATGCCCGATACTCCAGCCCTCCAGGAGCTTCGGGACGGTGACGGTGACCTGGAGGATGAGAACACCGCCAGTGGGGTGGATAATCCTGTGCTTTTGTATCTTCAGGAAGCTGGTACGGTCCCCCTCTTGAAACCAGAAGATGAAGTGCGCATCGCGAAGCAGATTGTAGCATTGAAAGCTCGCCTACGAGAGGTTGTCCAGGAATATGGTCCGCAGCTGCCCGAAACCCTGTCGGCTGAGACAACCACCCCCACTGAGGCCGAAGATTGGGTGACCGAGGTGGTCCACGAGGTTCGAAGCTGGGTCAGCCGAATTGGGCACGGGGAAGAAGCTGGCGTCCAGAGTGACGTCCAGTTACCCCCCAAGAAAATTTTGCAGTTATGGACTGCAATGCAGTACGTCCTGGCTGAGCTAGATGAGACCAAGGGCGCAATGGTCAATGCCAACCTGCGATTAGTTGTGGCGATTGCGAAAAAATATATCAACCGTGGTCTTCCACTGCTTGACCTTATCCAGGAAGGCAATATCGGCCTGATGCGTGCGGTCGAAAAATTCGATCACCGACTGGGGTTCCGCTTCAGCACCTATGCCAGTTGGTGGATTCGACAGGCGATCGCCAGGGCGATCGCCGAGCAGGCACGAACCGTACGGATGCCTGTGCACGTGAGTGAGAGCATGGGGCGTCTGAAACGGATGGCGAACAATCTCCGCAAGGATCTAGAGCGTGAACCAACGGCCCAGGAGCTGGCCGATGCGTTGCAGCTCTCGATCGATAAGATTCGCACCATGCAGGCGAGTGCAAAGCCGATGCTGTCGCTGGAAACCCCTATCGCTGACGGGCAAAGTCGCTTGGGCGATTTCATCCCCGATCGCACGTTCATCAGCCCCGTAGCTGCGGCCATCGAGGAGGAATTGAACGAATACCTGAATAGCTGCCTACAAGCCCTCACGCCGAGAGAAGAGTTCATTCTGCGCGCACGGTTTGGTCTTGGGAACATGGAGGTCCGCACCCTTGAGGAAATCGGTAAGGAGCTGAAGCTCAGCCGCGAGCGAGTGCGGCAGATCGAAGCTCGGGCTCTGGAGAAGCTCCGACATCCCTCGAGGAATCGACGTTTGCGTGGCTTCCTCGAAAACTGAGGCGGAGCGACATAGGCACCCACGTCAGGCTGCACACCTTACACGGTCCCTTCTGCCCTCCTACAAGGTGGGACCGTGGTTTCTTCTCGATTGCCATGACACTGTTGATCGATAGTGGTCCACTGAGTTGTGATTGGCTGGTAGCCCTCACCACGACCACCTAGCCTGCTACTAGGTGACAAGCCCTTATGTCAGGGAGAGTCCACCAGCCCCATGGCCGGCAAATCGACTTGCCATCGGCACTTGCCGGTCATGGGCTCACAGCTCTGGAGGCTTGGGGAGCACCGGAGGGATTAGGCTTCCTGAAGGGCCACAGCCTGTTGGCCCGGCACGATCGAGTGAATTGTCAAGGTTGGAGCGATGCCAACCCCCTCATCGTAATCGTACATGGCGATCGTTTCCCAAGGACAATATTGCACACAAAGAGTGCAGCCGATACACCGATCCAAATCCACCTCGACGACTTTCAGTAGGTCAGGATGCTCTGGACCCGGTACGACTTCGATACAATCTGGAGGGCACACGATAATACATGCTTCGCACCCCGTACAGCCTTGTTGATCGATCACCGCGAGTTGTCGTGGCTTGCGCTTGCGAACCGGCTTATTCGGCATCCCCATCGTCTAGGGCTCCCCTCTCAAATACAACCTGTAGCTGCATGGATTCAGCCGCTCCGCTCAGCACCGATTTTGGAAAAGATCTTATGCCGAACTTGCTGATCGTAAACCTGCCACTTTAGCTTTGCAAACTCATCCTCGCTCGATCCGGAGAGAAACCCAATAGGAATCTCAAACCCACCTGCATGCTGGCGCCCGCCACCGAAGAAGATCCCACGCTCGTCTTTACCGAACGTCTCTTTGAGAAACTCATCTGGGTCAACGGTTAACTTCAGTGTCCGCATCGAGCCATTCAGCACCTCGCGTGAGCCATCGATGATAATGCCAAAGACAATGGCCGTATGGACGTTCTCCTCAGTCAAGAGGAAGTCGGCTCCTTGGGGAATGGCATCGCGGTCTTCAGCACGCAGATAGCCGATTCCTGAGACACTGACATTGCTACGCACTGTACGATTTTCGAGCGCTTTCTTAATCACCTCCATCACGCGCGACGAGCGTTGCTGGCGCAAGATCTCGGACAGCAATGCCGGATCGTAAAAAAAGCTCAAGAATGCTGCAGCTAGGAACTCGTCCTCTTTGGCGCGAATCAACTCATTAGTTTCACTGCGGATGCCGTGCATCAGTGCCGTAGCGCACTTGATGTGATCCGGATGAGACCGATCCAGCGCCAGCAAACCCTCCTGGATGTACTCGGTGTATATAGTGGCAGTCGCGCCAATGCGCCGAATGTCGGTGAATTCCGCGTGCAGACGTTCCTGCCGCTCGTGATGGTCGATGATCATCAACGGGGGCACGTGCGCCTTGGACAACGGCTCCAAGAGTCCTGTAGTCGTACCTTGATTGTCGATAAACACTGACCCCGTATATGGAGAGAAGTCAAATCCTTCGTTGTAGCGAATCAGATCAAGGTCAAGAAGACGTACCAAAGCAATGTTCTGTGGATGACTAATACGTCTCTCATAAACGATATCCACCGCGATATCAAACTGAGCCGAGATCAGCTGATGAGCGAACGCTGATGAAATCGCATCGGGATCGGGGAAATCTTGCAGGACCACAATGTGACGTTGCCCTCGGTGGTCAGATAGAAACTGCTCAAGTTCTTTGGCTTTCATACGTGAGCGGGAGCGCTCTCCCACTTCGATGGTTGTGACATCGTCCATGATACTCCTCCGCCCCGTCGTTGGGGTCGGCGGTTGATGTGGCGTCTTTACCGGTCGATATCGCACAGTACGATATCGACCGAGCCGACGATCGCCACGATGTCGGCAATCATTGTCCGACTATCCAGCATCGCTTCGACGGCACTGATGTTTGAAAATGACGGTGCCCGACACTTCAGACGAAACGGTTTATCCGTGCCATCACTGATGAGATAAAAACCCATCTCGCCGCGGGGAGTTTCCGTCCGGACATAGACCTCACCTTTGGGTACTCGTACCCGCTTCGGAATTGCCTCCTGGACATCACCGGCGGGTAGCTCTGCAAGCGCTTTGCGCAGAATCTTGACCGACTGTTCGATCTCCCACACTCGGACCATGTAGCGGTTCCAGCAGGAGCCCAGTGGACCATGGTGTTCCACCCCGACAGGAATGTCAAAATCGAAGCGATCATAGATAGAATAGGGAGCGTTGCGGCGCAGGTCCCATTTTACGCCGGATGCCCGTAAAGTCGGACCGGTCACCCCGTAACTGATGGCATTTTCCGCAGTTAAGACACCGACCGCGGCCGTTCGTTCGAGAAAAATCTTATTATAGGATAGCAGATTATTCAGGTCGTCCACCTTGTGCTCAAAGTAATCCAGAAATCCTCTAGCCTTTTCCACCCAGCCTTCGGGCAAATCGCGCGCCACGCCACCGATCCAAATATAATTGTAGAGCATACGCGCCCCACTCACCCATTCGAGCAGGTCGAGGATCATTTCGCGATCGCGGAAACACCAGAGAAAAGGCGTGAATGCACCAATGTCCAAGCCGAATGTGCCGATACTCACCAGATGGCTGGCGATGCGATTGAACTCACACATGATCACCCGGATATACTCAACCCGCTCAGGGACTTGGAGCCCCATAAGCTTCTCGACCGTCAGAGCATAGGTCAGATTCTGACTCATAGAAGCCAGATAGTCCACGCGATCAGTATAGGGGATAATCCCAGGGTAATCCACCGCCTCCGCATGCTTCTCGAAACAGCGATGCATATAACCAAGATGCGGAGTCACTTTCTTGACGATTTCACCATCCGTTACCAGGGCGAGTCGAAGAACGCCGTGAGTGCTGGGATGTTGAGGCCCCATGCTGAGGATCATCTCCCCGCCTTCCCACTCGATATCCTGGGACACACGATATCCTGGTGGCGGCGCTGCAGGTACCTCTTCGTCGACTTCCGTGTCTCCCCAGTTCAACCAGGATCGCAGCATAGCACCCCCTTAAGGTCCATAAGAGATTTGCATCAATCGCGACCGGGAGCTGATGTACTGGCCCTGCTCGTTCTCAAGACCGCTGGCCGCTAGCGCCCAACCGATCGAGCACGGCTCGGCTCACTCAGCCGGCCTGGTCACAGGCTCCCTCACCGTTGGCGCCGCCTTCGCTGCCGATGCTTTGGCTCCGGCTTCTTTCGGTGCGGCTTTGGCGGCGGCGGCCCTGGCGGCTGCCGCGACTCTGCGTTTCTCCGCCTCTTCTGCTTCACGCTTCTCCGCTTCAGCCCGGATGCGCTCCGCCTCAACGGCAGAATAAGTCGAATAGTGGTAGAGCAAGTTGGCGCGACTATAGACGGAGTTTTCATACTTGGGGGTCATCTGCAAACATTCGGTCGGACACGGAATGGTGCAGAGATTGCAATAGCAACATTTAGCCATGTCGATGTCGAAACGCAGGACATGCAAGCGTTTTGGGTTCCCGGTGCTGGCTTTCCCCAAGTCTTCTCCCGGCCCGGTTTTGACGGTCTCGATATAGATGCAGTCAACTGGACACACCTTGGCACAAAAACCGCAGCCGATACAGTCATCGAAGTTGTTGAACAACTGTGCGCGGGCACCGGGCGGTAGCTCCCATTTTTCATCGGGGTACTGCAAGGTGACCGAAGGAGTAAAAAGATGCCAGAAGGTCAAGCGCATCCCGACCAGCACCGTCCAGATCCCCTCGAACACATTGGTAAAGTACTCCTTCAGGGCATAGGTCACGATTTCTTCCCCTCACCTGGTGAGCCAAAGACATAGGTGCCACGGTCTGGGTCGAGGTCCGGGAACGGCACCCGTATATCATGATAAAACTCTTGCACGACGTAATCCTTACGGAGTGGATGCCCCTCCCAATCATCTGGCAAAAAGATCCGTCGTGGATCCGGATGCCCCTCGAACCGAATGCCGAAGAGGTCGTAGGCCTCTCGCTCGTGCCAGTCGGCCGTACGCCAGATCAGCGCCACTGAAGGAACACTAGGGCTTGTGCGCGGCAGCTCCACTTTCAGCACGATCTGGTGCATCAGGGTCATGGACTGAAGATGATACACGACCCCTAGCGGATGCCCTGCCCCATAATCTACCCCGCTCAGACACATCAGATAGTTGAACTGTAACTCTGGATCATCCTTGAGATATTTTCCGACCTCGGCAGCGACCTCTGGGAGCAGTTTGATGGATGGATTCGGCAGGGACTCTTCAAACTCCAGGATATGATCCCCAAAGCGTTCTTTGAGGTGTGTGTGGATCTCTGCAGGTGTCACGACAGTTCCTTCCCCTTTCGCAGGTCAACGCCATTCCACAGACTAGTGATGGTCCTTAGCAAAGTCAGGCACCTCGACTTCTGACCTACCGATGGCAGCCAGTTTGCGCTGCAGGGTCTGCTCCTGCTTGATCTTCTCCTGGAGCTTCAAAATCCCCTCCATGAGGGATTCCGGACGGGGAGGGCAACCTGGCACGTAGACATCCACCGGGACAATCTGGTCGACCCCCTTCAAGACATGGTAGCCATGTTTCCAGTATGGGCCCCCGCAGGTCGCGCAACTTCCCATTGAAATCACGTATTTGGGTGCTGGCATCTGGGCGTAAAGCCGTTTGATACGGCTGGCCATCTTGATGGTCACTGTGCCAGCCACGATCATCAGGTCTGATTGCCGTGGGCTCGGGCGGAAGACCCCAGCGCCAAAACGATCGAGATCATACCGCGAAGCCCCTGTGGCCATCATTTCGATGGCGCAACACGCGAGACCGAAGGTCATAGGCCAGAGCGATGAGAGTCGGGCCCAATTGAGGAATTTATCCACCGAAGTGACTAGAACATTATCGCCGTACTGCCCCTCAGGAGGGATCTCTCCCTCCTTGAGCTCCGCGACCTTATCTACGATCAGGGGATTTTGTGGGCCATGACCTGCGTCAGCCATGCGCCTGCCCTCCGTCTATTTGTTTGGGCTCCATAACAGCACCTCGTGCGTGCCGAGAGCAATGAAGACGTATGAGACCGGTAGCAAAAACGAACAGATAACCGAACTTGTTATGTATTATATCTAGGGCTGTCTATGCCTGTAAAGGGATGCACCTCTCACCACAGGCTCGTCGGGTGGTGGGCGAGGTCACCACCCGACCCGACCACACTCGAAGGGTCAGAGATGCACGGCTCGTCCATCGGCAGCCAGCGCCGCCTCCAGGAGTGCTTCTGCCAATGTCGGGTGGGCATGCACCGTTAACAACAGCTCGTCTAAAGTTGCCTCCAAGGTCTTCAACGCGGCGGCCTCAGCAATCATCTCGGTGGCCTCAGGCCCCACGATATGCACGCCGAGAATCTCCCCAAACTTGGCATCAGCGATGAATTTCACCAGACCTTCCGTCTCGGCCATGGCGAGTGCCCGGCCACTGGCACGGAATGGGAACTTGCCGACGTTGATCTCGCGCCCCGTTTCACGGGCCCGTGGTTCGGTCAGACCAATACTGGCTACCTGAGGAGCGCAGTAGGTACAATTCGGGATGTTGGTGCGTTCGAACGCCTTAGGCGTCAGTCCTGCAATGTGCTCAGCAGCGATCATCCCTTCGGCCATGGCCTTATGAGCTAACAGCGGCGGACCGGCGATATCTCCGATGGCATAAATATTGGGAATGCTCGTCTGCTGACAGCTATTCACTTGCACAAAACCACGCTCTACAGCCACACCAACTGCCCCTAAGCCCAACGCTTCCGTGTTCGGCGCTCGGCCAACCGCCAGCAGCAGAGCAGCCGCCGACAGCTCGCGCATGCCTTGGGGCGATGCCACGACCACACGTACCTGATGGTCGGAGACCTCGACCGTTTCCACCTTGGTGCCGGTCATGATCTGCATGCCGCGTCTGCGGAATGAGTGTTCCAACACTTCGGCGATATCTGGATCTTCGAGCGGCACCAGCATTGGGAGCATTTCGATCAGCGTGACCTGCGTTCCATACGTAGCAAATATTGAGGCGAATTCCACGCCAACCGCCCCCGCCCCGATGATAATCAAGCTCTCTGGTGCGGCTTCGGCCTGCAACGCCTCGTAACTGGTCCACACTCGTCGGCCGTCGACAGTGATACCCGGCAGGAGGCGCTCGCGTGACCCCGTCGCCACAATGAGATGTTCGGCCTCCAGCACCTGGGCTGCGCCACCACTGGCGGGGTGCACCTCTACCTGCGTTGTCGAGCGCAGCTGAGCCACTCCCGCAACTACGGTGATACCATTCTTGCGCATGAGAAAGGCAATACCCCGCGTCAAGCGCTCAGCAACCTGGCGACTACGCACCTGGGCCTTGCGGTAATCGGCGCTCAAGCCCTGGATCTGCAGGCCGAATTCCTCGCCTCGCCTGGCCAGTGACAGCACTTCCGCGTTTCGCAACAATGCCTTCGTCGGGATACACCCCCAATTCAGGCATACGCCACCCAAACGATCACGCTCGATGACCGCCACCTTCCGGCCTAGTTGGGCGGCACGAATGGCCGCTACATAGCCGCCAGGTCCTCCGCCAATGACGATCACCTGAAAACCCTGATTCGGTGCCGCCATCCAATCTCCTTAAGATGGTACATCATTGGCCAGGCTGACATACCCACCCGGCTCTGCTAAGCATGCCACGGCTACCGACGGTATGGTTCGGAGTTACAGCATGAGCGTCAAGGGTTGCTCCAGCAACCGCTTGACGATTTGCAGGAACTGTGCGCTCGTTGCCCCATCGACGGCGCGATGATCGCCGGATAATGTCACCTTCATGCGATGCCCAATGCTGAGCTGTCCATCCACGACCACCGGCTGCTGCTTGATGGTACCTACCGCCAAAATGGCGGCGTCCGGAGGGTTGATGATCGCCGCGAACTCCTCAACATCGAACATCCCCAAGTTCGTCACGCTGAACGTGCCTCCAGTGTAGTCTTCGGGTTTCAGCCGCCGTGATCGGGCCCGTTCGGTCAACTCTTTGGCTTCCCTGGCAATTTCGCCAAGGCTCTTGCGGTCGCAATCGCGAATGACGGGTGTAATTAAACCGTCGTCGAGGGCCACCGCCATGCTGAGATGGACACGCTGATGCGCTCGGAGCATATCGTCCGCATACGATACATTCATCTGGGGGAATTGCCGTAGGGCATTGGCCACCGCTTTCAAGATCATGTCGTTGAAACTGATCTTGTGCTCGTCGGCTGCCAGCTCGTTCAACGCCTGTCGGATGGTGATAGCGCGCTCCATAGCGATTTCGGTGGTCAGATAAAAATGCGGAGCGGTGGTCTTACTCAGTGCCATGCGTCGAGCGATCGTCTTGCGCATCATGCTGAGTTCGCGCTCGCTATGGTCGACGCCTGCGACTCCAATTGGGGCCGACTGTGACGGAACCTGCAGAATCGCTTCCAGGGCCGCTGCCGGAGCTGTGATGGGCGATGTCGGTGTCTGTGAAGGTTGGCCCCGAGGTAGCACCAAGAACGCTTCAATATCTCGTTTGACCACTCGACCCCCAGGGCCAGTGCCAAGAACCTGGGCGATATCGATCCCGGCTTCCTCAGCCATACGTCGTGCTAACGGAGAGGCATCGATGCGCTCTCCGCTGAAAGATTCAGGTTGGGTAATTGTTTCTGATCTGGAAGCCAGAGCGCTCGGCGGCGGAGCGAATGTCGGGGAGGAAGCTATGGTCACGGGGGATGGCGATGATGATTTGCCGATCAGGGAGGACACATCCTCGCCCTCGGCACCGATTATGGCGAGGAGTTGGCCGACCGGCACCTTGCTATCTTCCTGGGCGAGGATCTTGTGCAGCACCCCGGCTGTGGTCGCCTCCAGCTCGAGGACAGCCTTATCGGTCTCAATCTCTGCCAACGCATCGCCGGACACCACGCGATCGCCTTCGCGCTTCAACCATTTGACTACCACGCCCTCTTCCATCGTCTCGCTCATTTTGGGCATGACAATCTGACTCGCCATCGCTCCTTCCTTTCTCGTGCCCACCATGGCTCTCTGGAAAGCATTGTTGACGACACCTGGAGACCTGTATGTCAGGTTCTGAGGGGCGGAGGCCGACGTGCAATCAATTCGAGAGGGTGAAGAGGCCAGTCCTGGCTTTTTGCTCACCGGCATGGTACGAACTGCGCACTAATGGCCCCGCTTCCACATGCCTGAAACCCGAGCTTAGACCGTCCTGGCGTAGTTGCTGAAATTCCTCCGGGGTATAGATGCGTAGCACCGGGAGATGCCGGCGTGACGGCTGCAAATACTGGCCAATGGTTAGAATGTCGCACTGTACCGCGCACAGATCACGCATGACCTGGCGCAGCTCCTCCCATTCCTCTCCCAACCCGACCATCACTCCACTCTTCGTAACAAATCCTCGCTGCTTGGCGCGTTGCAGCAGCTCCAGTGAGCGCGGATACTTGGCCTGGGGGCGCACCGTCCGATACAGACGTGGGACTGTCTCGGTATTGTGTGTCAAGATGTCTGGTTTGGCTTCCAAGACCGCCAAGAGCGGCACTTCCAGGCCTTCGAAATCAGGAATCAATGCTTCAACGGTGCAATCCGGGTTCAGTGCCTTGACTTGCCTGATCGTGGCGGCCCAGACCGCCGCACCACCATCGGGGAGCTCATCGCGATTCACCGAGGTAATAACTGCGTGCTTGAGCCCTAGGACGTTGACGGCTTCGGCCACGCGCGCCGGCTCCTCACCATCGAGCCCCAGTGGGCGGCCCGTTTTGACGTCGCAAAAGCCGCAGCTCCGGGTGCAAACGTCTCCCAGGATCATAAAGGTAGCGGTCTTCTGGTTCCAGCACTCGCCGATGTTGGGGCAACTGGCGCTCTCGCACACCGTGTGTAAGCGCTTCTCGCGCACGAGCTGTTTGAGTTCGAAATAATTCTCGCCATGTGGCAATTTCACTTTGAGCCAAGGGTAATGGCGCTTAGACAACACCGGTCGTGGTTCCATTGTTCACTCGCTAATGCCTGCGGAGTCGCATCCCGCGGTTGCCTCGTATCCCAAGCCGTCATGGGATGAGGGCCAGCTGAAAGCATGGCCTAGCATACAAAGGACCGCTCTACCATTGCAAGTGAATTCAGGCCCCAGCGAAGAAGGTGCTAGAGAGTGCATCATGGCGTATCAGTATTATCTCGATGGCGCGCTGCCATTTCATCGTTTCCTTGACCAGGGTTTGCGCTACGCAGCTGACAGCCAGGCTGAGAATCCCGAGGCCCGCTAGAGTCGGAGTGATATTGACACCCACTTGACGCAGGACGATTAGACCCCCCGCAAACAACGGGCCACACTTCAGCACGATCGCCTGAAACCCAGTAAGGCCACACAAGGCGCCGCGGCCAACCTCGTGGAAAGCAAGGCAATCCACACATTCCGTCGGCAAAGACACGGCTCACATACCATGATACCGGCGCGTAGTTGGCCCTCCAAATGGAGAGTGAAAAGCTGTAGGCCAAGGCCAAGGATCACCACAATGACTGTTGCCAGGCTAGTGGCCGTCACAGACCAAAGCCTGCCTGGATCCCGGAGACGCTTCAGCAGCTCTACGAGCATGGAGGGGATGCCTACGAGGCCGTGAATAACCCAGCGACCTGACATGGCTAGGCGCTGAGTGAGTTCCCCGACCGCGGAAAACAGACCCTGGGAATGATCGGCGAATAGATCTGGTTTCACCTCCAAAGGTGCGCCAGAAGGGGCTTGCTTTCCCACCACGATCAGCGCTCGGAGAGTTTTCAAGAGCTCGTCGCGCTGCTGTGGATCGGCGATTTGTTAGACCAGGTGTTCCAGGTCGGCAACCGAGACCTCGGTTTCGGCGATTGTGCCAGCCCGATCGTATGAGATGGTGGACAAGCCTGCAAGCCCGCACAAGCTCCCCAAGAGCAGACACCCAAGGCGCGCTGCGATGAATATGCTCGGTGTGATCATGGCCAGGTTCTCTGGTGGCATGATGTCCGCGATACGCCAGGCTTTCCCGACGTGATGGAGTCGTTTCCGACTCGACAGCAACTGTTATACTGTACAGAAGATGCAGGGCCATCGCATTGACCAGTCGGGGATTGTCGGAGTGGATTTAAGGGTTGCTGATCACCCTTGGCGGTGCCTATAATAACGTTTTTACGCTCGCATAACTGCTGCGATCGCGCACTTTTCGGCGCTGTTCTTGCCGCAAATAAGCAGACATGAGCGGTACTAGAGTAGACGCGAGTCGATGGTGCTTAGCCTGCCGACAACGCAACAGGGGCGGCCGGTTGGCTGGATACCCCTCACGATGCTGAAGGAGAAGATAATGATGCGGGAGGTCTTTCTTAGGTCGCCTTGGGGCGGTCGCTTTTGCCTGATCTTAGCGCTCGTACCGCTGCTTCTCTTCGGTTGTACGCGCGAATTGGAGGAGAAACTCGCGGGCAAAGAACGCGAACTCTCTGGCCTCCAGACAGCCCTGAGTGAGGTGCAGGACAAACTGGCGACTCTTGAGACCTCGTATGCCAAGCAAAGCGACGAGTTGGCCCAGGTCCAGCGTCAGCGGCATGATCTAACAACGGAGATCAAGACACTCGAAGCGACGCGTGCCACGCTTGAGCAATCTCTAACCCAGAGCCAGGCGGAACTAGCCGAACGTCTGCAAAGCCTTGATCGCCTCCGGCAAGAGCAGCAAACGCTCACCAGTCAGGTGGAGGACCGTGACACCCGCCTCCAGGAGATGACGCAACAGCGAGCGGACATGAGTGAGCGGATTCGCACTCTAGAACAGAGCCGGCTCGAACAGGAGCAGGCCTTAGCCACCACACAGCAGGAGCTCACCCAACGTCAGCAAGCATTGAGTGCTCTGCAGCAGGAGCATCAGGTCTTAGCTGACGGCCTACAAGCACGTGAAACTGAGGTGCGACAGGCTGTACAAGAAAAAGAAGCATTGCAGGTACACGTGGCAAATTTGGAGGGTCAGCTGAACCAACAGCGCACCGACCTGACAGCCCAAATCCAAACACTCGAGGCGCAACGGGTGACGCTTGAAGCGTCGCTTGCGAGTAGCCAAAACGAGCTTGCCGCTCGTCAGCAAACGCTCAAACAGCTGGTGCATGAGCAACAGACGCTTACCGCACAACTAGGTGAGCGCCAAGCACTGCTGGAGACACTGACACGTGAGCGCGATGAGACGGCCGCACAGCTGAAGATGGCCGAGGCGACTGACGCCGCACAAGATGATGAACATGACAAGTTACGACAAACTTTAACCAACAGGGAACAACGGATAGACACATTACAGCGCGAGCTGCAAATGTTGAGCGGCCAGCTCGATGCTCGAGAGCAGGAATGGCAGCAGCTCAAACATGCGAATGAAACCCTGGCGGCGACAGCTGCGGCGCTTGAACAGGCAAAAAGCGTGGCTGAAGCTGAGGCGCAGAAATCGCGTGAGTCATTGACCGAATCCCAAAGACAACTTGCCCAGGTGCAAGCGAATCAGCAACAAAGTGAGCAGCAAGTCGCGTTGTTGCGACCCCAAATAGCCGCGTTACAGCAATCGTTGGGACAGTTGCAGACGGAACGGGACACCCTGCTAGCGGCGCGCGCCAAAGCCGACGAAACCTCCGCCAGTCTCAGCGGACGACTGGCAGAGCTCACGGCTCAGATCGGTCAATTGCAGACAAGTCTCTCTAGCGCGGTGGAAGCCCGTGCGCCTGAAGGGCAGAAGCTCGATGCTCTGCTGCAGGAAATGCAACGCCTGAGCACCGAGCTGGCCGCCGCACAGGCGCAGGCAAAGCGCGCTGATGATGCGCTCAAGGTCGCCGAGACGACGCGCGTGCAACTGGCTCAAGCTGAGACAAGTCTGGCGCAGAAAGTAGCCGACTTGACCGGAGCCCAGAGTCGCATAGAAGACCTCCAGCACAACGTCTCCCGCCTTGAGCAGACCCGTCAGGAGTTGGGCCAGCGACTCAGTGCCTCAGAGTCGACCCTACATGAAACCCGAGAGGCGCTCGTCGCGGCCGAGACGGCCAAATCAGCAGTTGCTCAACAGGCAGTCGGCTTATCGTCAAAGGTCCAAGAGCTACAAGGGAGCCTGACGGACCGCCTCAAGGAGATCAGTGATCTTTCCGGCCGTGTGGCACTCATCCCAGGCTTGGAAAACCAACTGACGACTGCGACCCAAGAGCGGAATCAGCTCCAGAAGGACGTGGAAAAGCTCAGAGAGGAATACGCCATTGCTCGCACGCGTGGCGAGGATGTCAACGCTCAGCTCACGCGCCTACGGACGAGTTTCGAGGCTCGTCAACAGGAGTTGACCGCAGCGCACCAGACCATCGCCAATGCCGAGTTACGCGCCAATCAGCTCAAAGGCCAGGTCGATGCCATGCAGCAGGAACTGGCACGAGCGGGCACCGAGCGGGAACAGATGCGCCTTCAACTTGCCGATGTGAGTGGGCAGCGTGCGACGCTCCAGACTCAATTGGCATCAATGACGCAGCTGAAAGACGAGGCGGATGGACGTATCGCCAAGTTGTCGAACGACCTTGCCGGGCTGCAAACCGAGCTTTCGCAGACGATTGAGGTGCGGAATACCGCCCAAAACCAGGCCAAAATGTTGACGGAAAAACTCGGCGCTGCGCAGAAGGAGATTGGTAATCTGACGCTGGCCCGCACCGAAGTTGAGGCACGTGCGAGCAACCTGCGGCAGCAGCTCTCGAGCACCACGGATCAGGTTCTGAATCTAGGGGAGGAAGTCCGTGGACTGCGCGATCAAGTCCGCGGACAGGACCTTACCCAACTGTCGACGCTGCCCAGGACCCTGACCGGGGGAGTTACCTTCGACCATCGACGCTCGACGTTGAGCGAAGACAGCCGGAAACTCCTTGATGAAGCGGCTGGCATTTTGCAGAGGTATCCTGATGTGCAAATTATCATCGAGGGCTATACCGATAATGTTGGCAGCCCGGACTTCAATCGCTTGCTGTCCGAACATCGCGCCACTGCCGTACGTGACTATCTGATCGAACATGGCATCGAGTCGGCTCGATTAGTCGCTGTCGGGCGGGGGCCTGAAAATCCAGTTGCATCGAATAACACGCCCCATGGACGGGCACTGAATCGACGCATCGAATTCCATTTGAGCGAGTTGCCAAAGACGGGTCAAGTCAGGGATACCACACCGGCAACACGAATTTCTGATAAGCCAGTCCAACTCGATCTTCAGCAACGCCCAGAAGGGCGCTAGAGGAAACTCTCCCATCGTGACTTCAAACGCATGCGGGGGGAAACGAAGACCACGATGAAAAAGTGAACCGTGAGGTCCGAGGTGCTTCTATGCGTCTATGCCTAGTTGTCCTGTGAGCTTCGTCCTAACCGATGCTGTCGGTGCTGACAGCCGAGAATGTTTCCACTGTCAAAGCGGGGGCTTCGCGACACTAACGGGGAGTCAAGCGAGGTCTCCAATCGGACCGGGGAAGCAATCGCTCACATGAAACCGCTGCAGAGTTGTGCTGCGGGTAAACCTGACTGGGCATCCGCAAGGCTCAGACGACGCACATTCCTGTCTGCCATTTTCTTCCTGACTATCGGCGTGAGTCTCTCCGTCAATCCATGGCCTCGTCACCCCAACCATTCCAACACATGAGGCCGCCGTGTGCACCAATTCGTGTCGAGTTCAGAGGGCAAAATGCCGTCCATGGGGAGAAGCGCCTGTGGAGCAAGGCTCACCGGCGGTACTCTTGTCATGTTATGTTGGCTTTTGGCATTTTATGTAAGGGATTGACATATTACTAGAGAAGCTGTATCGTAGGGAAAGTTATGGTAAGATCGATGTGGGATATGGTTACTGGAGAGACGATGGAACCGATATCGAATATTCTCACTGTTCGACAACTGGCAGGGTACCTCAATATGGCCTCGGTTACGATATACCGGCTCGCCGCCAGAGGTGAGTTGCCCGGAACCAAGGTCGGAGGGCAATGGCGATTCCATAAGCAGGCCATCGATGAATGGCTCAGCCGTAAGCCTGATCGTAAACGCATCAAGGTTTTAGTGGTCGATGATGAGGCCCAGGTGGGAGAACTGTTTCGGGAGGCGTTACCCGCAACACAATTTCTTGTTCACGTGGTTCAGTCAGGTCGAGAGGCGAACACCGCCCTCGCCGCAGAAACGTATCAGGTTGCCTTTATTGATCTGGTGCTCCCTGACACGACTGGGGTACATCTGTTGAAGCTCATTCGCGAGTCGCAGCCGACGACCCGGACGGTGATCGTGACCGGTCACCCGTATAGCCAATTACTCTCGGACGCGTTCGAGTTGGGGTTTTTCATGGTTCTTAAAAAGCCCTTTAGCGGAGAGCAAATTCGCGCGGTGGTCAACGATTTGGCAGGAGCCAACCGAACGCCGGCGTAAGCGACCGCAGTGAGTAGTCCCTATGCTATGTATTTTCCCTCGAACCCTGTTGCGATTCTTGGCAGGGGCGATGGTCGGGTTTGCCTCATTATGCCCAGCTCTATGGGGTGACCCTCTCTCCTCAAGCCCCAAAGTATTAACTTCTCAATGGCAGAGGCACACCCGCGCACAACTGACAAGCCTAGACCTTACCACGGATGGGCAGATCGTCGCCTTCACCACAGCCCCATTGGCTTCTGAGGGTGAGAGCCGTTTGCATGTCTTCGATCTGCTGGGTCGTGAGCTATGGATGGCGAGTCGTGGACCGAAGATCCTCGGCGTATCTCTCTCCAATGACGGCCAGTATGTAGCCATCGGCACGATGGATTTTTCGATTATCCTGTTCACCAGAGATGGGAAACTTGTGTGGGAGCGGCAGAGTGTGGGGCTTCCCTATGTTGCTCCCCAGGGCAAAAGCGTGGTGGCACTTAATGGTGGGGTCACCGGCCCCATCAATACCTTGCTAGAGGTGTTCAACCGCGACGGTCAGAAAGACTGGAGCTTACGCCGCCAAGGACGGGTTTGGCGCTCAACTGTTTCGGATCAGAGTGATCTGCTCATGGGACTATGGAACCACGAGGTATTGCTCATCGATCGGCAGCACCGCATCGTCTGGCAGCAGATGCTCCCACAAGAGATCATGGCGCTGGCGATTTCACCAGAGGACGCCAACTATTTTGCTGTGGCGGCAGGAGTGCTCACCCCTGTCATTCATCTCTACGAGCGCATGGGACAGCTCATGTGGCGACGCCAACTTCCCCTCGGTGTGACAGAACTGAGTCTGGCACGGCAAGGAGAGTTATTGCTGAGTTATGGCAACACGATTCACGGCCAACACCTGGCGCTCTTTAATCGTAAGGGCGAGTTGGAATGGACATACCATCTCAATACACCGGCAACCGAAAGTTCGAAGGCCGTCATTGTCCCCAATTATCCGTTGATTGTCGCGACAATTGAGCGTGATCAGCGTTATTATCTCCAAGGATTCGCCCTGACAGGGAGCCCTCTCTGGGTCGCGCCAGTACCTGAACCGATTTTTGATTTCCGGGTGTCGCGCGATGGCCGATATGTCGCTGCCGCTACCGACACGACACTCTACTTCTTTGACACACGACCGCTCGAAAACCAGAAAGCCGAAATCGAGCAGTAACTCTACGATCCACGAACAGGCGGCCTTTCCTGAGCACCTCTCTTGGTTTCGTAGGGGTTGGGATTGTTACCCCGAGCGCGACGTCAAGATGACTTCATCCGGACTTGAACTTTGGCGAGATCCTCGAGCAGCAGAATGATGGCTGAATGGTCGCACTCGCCCTTGCCTGCAACCTGGAGGGCATTATACATTTCGCGTACGACGGCCGTAACTGGCAGGGGAACGCCAAGGGTATGTCCCGCTTCCAGCGCCAGACGCAGGTCTTTTAGATGTAGGCGAATCATAAAGCCTGGATCGAAGTTGCCTGCAAGGACTGTGGGGGCGCGTACTTCCAGCACACCGCAGCGCGCCAGCCCGGCGCCGATGGCTTCAACCATGAGAGCCGGATCCACGCCTGCCTTGGCCCCTAGTACCAAGCCCTCGGCCATAGCTTCGAGTTGCAAGGCCACCATGATCTGATTAGCCAATTTGGTGTAACCCCCGGCACCGATCTCACCCACATGGACGATCTTTCTGCCCATAGCCTGAAAGACTTCTAGACATTGAGCGAATGCCTCTTTATCTCCACCTACCATGATGGACAGCGTGCCGGCAATGGCGCCTTTATCCCCGCCGCTGACCGGTGCATCGAGCATCTTCACGCCTTTTCGGGCGGCCTCTGCGGCAATGCGGATGGATACGTGTGGGGCGATAGTACTCATGTCCGCGATGATGCTGCCCGAGCGTGTCCCTTCCAGGACACCGTTGGGGCCAAGGATCACCTGCTCGACGTCAGGAGAGTCGGGCAGACATGTCAGAATCACTTCCGAATGCTCAGCTACTTCGCGCGCAGATTGACAGGCATGTGCGCCCAGTTTGGCGAGTTCCTCCACAGCGGCTGTGCTACGGTTGTATACGGCCATCGGGAAGCCCTTAGATAATATATTTTTGGCCATAGGGCGTCCCATGATTCCCAGTCCGATAAATCCGATCCGCTTTGGCATACAGTCGTCCTCCCCTTCAGTTGCTCTGGCGCTGTCCGTCAGATGATGTTCGCAGGTTAACACAACGGCTATCCTAGCGACGGGCCTTTAACGCCTCCACCCGATCCGCGAGACCCAACGCCCCAGCCCTCGCCGGGAATTGCTCGATGACCGCGGAATAGGCAACAATGGTCGTCTCTACATCGTGGCTCAGCTCAGCGGTCCTGCCTTTGCCGACATAGGCTTCCATGATCAACCCCGCCGGCTTGGCGTCGATCACACGCTGGTAGGCATCTTGCGCCTGTCTGAATTCTCCACTGGCCTCCAGAGCATATGCCGTTCCAAGGGAGGCTAGCGACCACAGTAAATCGGTTGGCTGCACCTGTGCCATAGCCTGCCGGTATGCGCTAATGGCAGCGGGATAGTCCCCTTGCCGATAGCGCGCATGGCCGAGATAAAGCCAGGCGTAACGCCGCGCTTCCCCGGCACCGACCTGCTGGGTGATTTGCTGCAAGCGTTCAATCGCTGCCGGTGGCACGGCATCCGTATCCCCAGCACTGCGAAGTTGTCCTTCAATGTGCCACAGACTGGCGAAGGCATCTTGTTCGATACCACGAACATACACCAGCAGACCCCATATACCGATCGCACAGGCGACAACAGCCCCAAGAATAATCCCAAGGCTTTGCAGATGCTGAGTCGCGAAGCTGAGAACGCGACCCGTGAGCGTAATAAACTCATCGGGAGCCTTCAAGTCTTTACGGGTCAACCTCGCACGACTGTGAGACCGCTGATCGGAAGCTCTCATTTTTGTCCTTGTCAACTCTCCGGCTACCATACAAATGGGCCGAAAATGGCGAAAAGCACCAAGAGGATCGCACTGCCGAACACCATGCCACCCATCAATGGCCCGAGCCCTGGAGCATCGACGAGAAGTAACACACCGGCGAACAGCATCAACACCGCCAGAACGAGGCTGACAATAGACATGGCAGGAATCGTAAAATCTCGGAACAGAGCATTCAGCGTGGCCACCAGCCGGTTGGCCGTTGACGGCGGAGCCTGGTTCATTTCGGCATCACCAAGACGATTGACAAAATGGTGCCGGATCTCCCCCTCGTTCAGGGTCGGGTTCGGCCCCAATTTGAGGGTTTCGGAGCGAAAAGTCCATACCCCCTCGAGTCCGTCAGTAACTGGCTTAAATTCCTCATCAGCGCGATAGATGGTAATGAATTGCCCTGGGATCACAAATCCGACATAATTTCGACCGTTGATGACTGCTTGGAGCTCCGTCTGCTGCGCCATCGCTTCAACCCCACGTCGATGTCGTCAGAATATCCTGTAAAATACAGCACCCGTGGACTCCCCCTCAAGAGGGGAGACAGTAGTCAGGGATACCTACTGACCAAGGCTGATAATGCACCATATCTGCGTATGATTGTCAAGCCCAGGCCAGGAGGTTTCATCGCCGCAGCGACAGAAATGCTACAATACCCGGAGTCATGGACAGGGTACCAGTGCGACACAAATCCTCTAGCCCAGGTAAGGAGCATCAGATGGCGGGGATATTGTATGTGGTGGCAACACCGATTGGCAACCTCGAAGACATCACCTTGCGCGCCTTGCGAGTCTTGCAGGAGGTTGACCTGATCGCCACCGAGGATACGCGCCGGACGCGCATCCTCCTCGATCATTATCAGATCGGTACGCCACTCACCAGCCTCTACGACCACAACGAGGTCCACAAAGCCCCCGCCATAATCCGGCGCCTGCATGAGGGTCTCAATATCGCCCTCGTCTCCGAGGCTGGGACGCCACTGATCTCCGATCCGGGCTATCGCCTGGTGCAACTCGCCATTGCAGGAGGGATCACGGTGGCCCCTATTCCCGGCCCTGCTGCAGTAGTTGCCGCGATCACTGTGGCTGGTCTGCCGACGGATCGTTTTGTCTTCGAAGGCTTTCTTCCCAAAAAGCCCGGGAAACGGCGTAAGCGCCTCGAAAGCCTGGGAGCTGAGCTCCGCACGCTGATTTTTTACGAATCGCCACGGCGTGTCTACGATGTCCTTGGCGATATGCAGGCGTTATGGGGCGACCGTCGCGTGGTCGTGGCCCGCGAGCTGACGAAAAAATTTGAGGAAATCCTCCGTGGTCGGATCACTGAGGTAAGAACTCAACTGGAGGAGCGCCCGCCGCAGGGGGAGGTGACGTTGGTTGTGGAAGGTGCAGTTTCTGAAGCTCGGCCACCAACGTTTCGTGATTCGGACGATCCGACTGACCTCTGCTGATATACATGAAGCGGATGCGCTGCGCACGATCGATGATAAATGTGGCCGGCCAAGCGATGTTGAACGCCGTCAGACCCAGCCGATGATAGACCCCGTAGCGCTTGATCACCGAGCGGTTCAGATCGGCGAGGATCGGGAAGGCAAGACCCCGAGCGCGGGAATAATCGGCCACCTTCTCGACACGCTGGCCGACGATCACCAGGACTTCAGCCCCGAGCGCGTGATATATCGGGAGATGGGTTTGCAACTGCTCCAGTTGCGTTCGGCAGTTCGGTCACCAGGTGCCGCGAATGAATACCAGTATGGCTGCGCGGCTGTTGAGAACATCCGTGAGCCGAATTTCCTGACCTTCGCTCGTTCGCAGCGTGAACGGCGGTGCCGCGTCACCAACACTGAGGGCTGTTCTATCCTGCGCCATCCATCCTCCTTCGTCACTGCGACCCCATGGATGTATGCGGTATCGGAGATCATCATACGGTACCACGGGCGCAGACGCCAACACCTTTTGGCCATCTCATCCTCGTTGCCCACCGTACCTGAGTATGCTATGCTCATGGCACCGGATGTGTTGGTCATGGGCGCGATGACTTGGGAAAAGATCGAGATGGTCAGCACTGGCTCGGCCAACGTCATATGCCTCTCCCCGCCCATCCGGATCAGCGGGTTTCGAAGGGGAAATCACGTGTCTTGTTGGAAGAGTATGGCAGTGGGGCGTTGGTGGTGGAATAGTCAGGGGGATGGACATGCCGATCTACGAATATCATTGTTTAGTCTGTAATCGGGACTTTGAAAAGTTGGTGAAGACCAGCACGGTGGAGGTGGAGTGCACAAACTGCGGTTCTGAGCTTTTGGAGAAAAAATTCTCGCTCTTCGGCTCGAAGGTAGGGGATCGTGTCGATTCCTTTGGCCCACCGGCTGGAGAGGGGGGCGGTTCCTGCGGCTGTGGCTCCTGCACATGTCATTGAGCAGGTGCGCTGACTTTGCACGTGGTTGTCGTATTTCCCACATCCTGCCGGGCAATCTCAAGGAAGGCCTTGACTCTAAAACCTGGCGGGCAACTGTGTGTTGCCGCCGGTTTTCCCTTGCGCCTATGCCCGGCCAGGGTGGAAGTCGGTCAAGCCACGTAAGAAGGCACATTCGTGGCAGTCACAAGCTTCGTGGGGGAGGGCATGGTGGGATCTCCCTCAGGAGTCAGGCGTTAGAGGCGTCATCAGCCACGCTGTCGCGCCGAGGTTCGTAAGAACAGGGTCATTGTCAACGACAGGAGTGAGCTCACAGCAATCGCCAGATAGCAGTCACGATAGGCCAGCACTGCCGCTTCGTCCAGCATTGTCTGGCGTACCAACAGCATGGCCTTGGTCGGCAGTAGGTCCCACTCACCGGAGCTGGACAGATACTCTCTTGCCGCGATCATCGCTTCGGAGGCCCCGATCGGGTACAGGCTCTGATCTTCCGAGAATGCCAGTGCGTGGACCGTCTGCTGTTTTTCCACAAAAATTGCCGCCATCGACACGCCAAATGTGCTGCCAAGTCCATTCATCAAGCCTCGCAATCCGGATCCCATCATCACTTTCTCTTTAGGGAGCACAACCATAAGCACATTAAGCAGCGGCGATTGCAGTAAACCGCGCGCGAAGCTCTGGACGACAAACAGCGACAGAATATACGTTGGGCTGGCCCACATATCGATGTGCGAGAAGCGGAAAAAAGCAACGCCGATCATGAGCAAGGCTATACTGATCAGCATACGATTATTGACCTTATCGGCCAGCCGTCCGGAGATGAGATTGCTGAACCCCCAGGTTAGGGCGCCTGGCAGCAGCATCTGCCCAGCTTGAAAAGGGGTGAGCGTCATCACGCGCTGTAGGAACAGGGCAATGAGAAAGCTGGAAGCGAACTCCCCCATGGTACCGATGAAGAAGATGACCGAGGCTGCGCTGAACGGGATGATTTTGAACAACGCGAGCTCGATCAGGGGGTGTGCCTGGCGGGATTCGATAACCACAAAGGCAATGCCGGAGACGATGGCAATGGCAAACAGTATTTGGATATAGCGCGAGTCCCACCCCTCATGGCGTCCCTGGATCAGCGCCAGGAGCAGCGGGACCAGAAAGGTAATCATGGTCAACAGGCCAAATTTATCGAGTGACACGTAGCGCGGCCGACCACTCTTCGGCAAAATCAACGCTACCGCGGCGAGCGAAATAATTCCCATGGGCAAATTCATGTAAAAGATCATCCGCCAGTTGAGATGTTCGACCAGGTACCCTCCGATGGAGGGGCCGATGGCTGGTCCAACTGAGATCCCGGCCATAAAAATGCCCATGGCCAAGCCACGCTGGTTGGCCGGAAAAACTTCATAGAGCATGCCCATCGACAGCGGAAATAGCGGACCGGCGCCCAGGGCCTGAATTACTCGAAAGAAGACCAGAGAAGAGACGCTCCAGGAGAGGCCACAAAGCACTGAGCCAACGATATAGATGAGAAGTCCCACCAGGTAAAAGGTGCGCGAGCCGGCGACAGCGGAGACCCATCCAATGGTCGGCATGACCACCGTGCGGGTGACCATGAACGATGTGACCACCCACTGGATGGTTTCGACATCAGCCCGCAGGTTAGTCATCATGCTGGGAAGAGCAACATTCAGGGTGCCGAAATTGAGCCCCTGGGTGAGGATGCCCAGCATCAGAGCGAGGGTCACCCACCACTTATGCGACGGGTTGTCGGGTGATAACCACGAGGTCTTCTTCCCGTTGCCCTCCTCTGGCATTGCGTGAGAGCGCTCTAGCGCTAACTCCTGGGCCAAGGTCCGGACTCCATTCTAGAATCGATCAGCGCGGGTATCGTCGCCTGCATACTGATGCAAGGAGCGGCCACCACTTCTTTGCATGACTATTCGCCCGCTGGTTTCGAGGCAGGAAGGGGGATGGACGTCTAGAAGCCGACCGTCGCCATGATCCAGAGGATCGATCGAAATGATCACAACCGCTGGGGTCCTAGTAAAGCATAAAAGTTTGGATCGGTAAAGGCAGAAGACTGGAGCAAAGCCTTTCCCCATTTCGAGAAACGCGCTACAATACTTCGCAACATTACCCTTGATAAGAAAGCCCGAGACTATGCAGGTACTGAGTACACTTCAACGGCAGATTTTGCGTTGTACGCAGTGTCCACGCTTGGTCGAGTACCGCACCCGTGTGGCACGCGAAAAGCGGCGGCAATACCGGCAGGAAGAGTACTGGGGGAAACCGGTGCCTAGCTTTGGCGATCCACAGGCGCGGCTCTTGATTATTGGTTTGGCGCCCGCGGCACACGGAGGCAATCGCACAGGACGGATGTTTACCGGAGACCAGAGCGGAGACTGGGTGTATCGCACCCTGCATCGGTTCGGATTCGCCAATCAGCCCACCTCCCATCACCGCGGCGATGGCATGACGCTGCACGATGCCTACATCACGGCTGCAGCCCGCTGTGTGCCACCGGATAACAAGCCATCCAGCGCTGAATTGGCGGCGTGTCGTCCCTATCTTTTACGTGAGTTGGAATTGCTACGCCGTGTGCGTGTTGTCGTGCCGTTGGGGAAGATCGCCTTCGATGCGTACCTCGCGGCGCGGCGGGCACTGGGGTTACCACTGCCGGCGACACGTCCCCATTTCGGGCATGACACTGCCACGCCGCTCCCAGATGGCGTGCTCCTGCTGGCCTCCTACCATCCGAGCCGACAGAATACGCAAACCGGTCGTCTCACCCAGGCAATGTTCGAGGCCATCTTCGCGCGCGTACGCGCGGAATTGGACATAGACCTCCTAAAGCCTCAACCGGGGGGTATGTCACGGCATTTTGCACCTTGACTTCTCACCTCGCAGGCCCTACAGTAGGTCATCGTTACACTGTGTACGGCCGCTCCATCTCGCTTCTGCATTGGACACCAACTACGCCCGTAACAGCGCTCGCAAGCAAGTTGCGGAGTGCTCAGGGAACACGACCCCTGGCGTTGGGAAAATCAGGTAGGCCAACCGCGTGATAGGATTCGAGGCGTGAGCACAATTCTCATCGCCGAGCAAGACCTTTCCCTACGCCAGCCACTGGCCGACCTCTTTCGTCGTTACGGTCACACTGTGACCGAAGCCGGCAATGGTGTCGATGCCACGCAGCAACTCGAATGCCAGCTTTTCGAGGTTATCCTCACCGACCTCTATCTCCCGGAGCGCAACGGCATCCAGATTTTACAAGCCGCACACGCGAGCGATCGCTTCACGCCCGTCTTCATGCTCATCGAGCCAGGGGAACTCTCCGCTGCTGTGGACGCGTTAAAGCTTGGGGCGCACGATTATCTGGTTAAGCATCACCCAATCGGCCTGGAGGAAGTCCATCTGCGCGTCGAACGGGCGCTCGAATGCCGCCGCATGCGGCAGGCGATCACGTATCTGAAACGGGTGCAACCACATCTGCATGATTACGAACGCATTATCAGACAAAGTGCGCACCTGCGACGCCTCGTCAGCCGCCTGCAGCGAGACATTGAGACCAGCGCGCATGTTTTGATCACAGGGGAGCCTGGAACCTGTAAAGGTGTGCTAGCGGCGGCGATTCACGCCAACAGCCCACGCCGTGACCAAACCCTGGTCGCTGTCAACTGTGCAGCACTCACTGAACGGGCACTGGAGAGTGAACTGTTTGGCCATGAGCCCGCCACCTTCCGCAGTGCTCACACGGGCCGCATCGGTAGCCTTGACCATGCCAACCAGGGAACGCTTTTTCTGCATCAAATTGGCGACGTCAGCCCAAGGATTCAGGTGAAACTCCTGCGTGTGCTCCAAGACCACACGTTTGAGCGTCTCGGCTCTTCCAGAACCATCACTGTGGACGTACGCATCATTGCGGCCACCAGCAGCAGCCTGCCCGAAGCCATTCGCGCCAAGCGCTTTAGGGCGGACCTCCACGAGCGGCTTACGGCTGTCGCCGTGGAAATGCCCGCATTGCGGGATTACCCCGAGGACATTCTCCCCCTTGCAAAAGCCTTTTTGGTCCGATATCGCCGTCTGTTCGAGCGGCGCGTCAAGCGCTTTGACGAGATAGTCGAGAGAGCTCTCCTCGAGTACCACTGGCCCGGGAATCTACGCGAGTTAGAGAGCACCATTGCACATGGGGTGGCCCAGGAGGAGGATGAGGTGATGCAGCTCAGCAGTCTGAGTCTGGGTGGGCGACGCTCCAGTACGGGTGAGTCGGAGGACAGAGTTGTTCGTCTGCCTCCCAACGGTGTCTCCCTCAAAGCTATCGAACGGGAGGCCCTGTTACAAGCCCTGCAGCGCACCTCTTGGGTGCAAAAAGACGCTGCAGCACATCTGGATATCAGCCCCCGCGTCATGCACTATAAGCTCAAGACCCACGGCATTACCCCGCCCGGACGATCTCCTCGACGCTAAGCGTTTCCCTCTCTCGAGACATATCCTAGAGGCGAAGCCCCTGATGCTGGCCCCTCTCCGACGAGCGGAAGGTGTTGTACTAGCGTGGAATCACTGGTAAAACAATATGCGAAGGCCGCACGGCATCATGGAAAATCGTCTGCGTTGCGGACTGTAGTTCGGCATCAGCGAAGAGAGGATGCCCGGTATTCGGATTACGGTCAAAGCGTGGGAAATTGGCGCTAGCTATCTCGATCCGGAGACGATGGCCCGGATGGAACACTATACTTGTCGACCACAGATCGATAGTGTACTCGTAGACCCTGCCAGGTGTGATGAGACTCGGATGCGCCCGAGTTTCTCGGTAGCGAGCCCGGATGATGCCATCCGCCACGTTCTGGACGTAGCCATCGGGGCGAACATCGACGAGTTTGGCGGTGAAATCCGTATCCGGCGCTGACGACGCGGCATAGAGTTTCACTGTAATCGGGCCGGTGATCTCCAGGGCCTGCGTCTGTGGTTCGCTAGTATAGCACAACACATCACGACGCTCTTCGACCGGGCGTTGGTCATACACTCCTATTGGGATCACCAACGTATTGCCCCCACGCGTGGGTACGGGGTTCGCTGGATCATAGACATAGGTGTCTGGAGGTTCCTGCGACGGTCTCTCCATGCTGAGCCGGCCATCGCCATGGAGGCTCTGCGCCGCTCCCTGACTGTGGAAGTAGTAGGACGTGTATTGCGTACGCGCTAACGGCCACTCTTGCTCTGCACGCCAGAGGTTGTCCCCCATCACGAAGATGTTGATGGGCGGCTCGTGCATAAGGCCGGTGTCGATGCCTTTGAGCCAATGGTCGAACCAGCGCAGCTCGATCTCATGAATCTGGATGGCAGCGTTGGGTCCGAAGTCGATGTCGCCTGCCCCGCCGGTTGTGGGAGCCGCGTATGGACGGAGATGGCCCCACGGTCCCATGAGTAACTTCTGCGTTGTAGGCGCTTCTTGACGGCCCTGGCGTAAGATGCCTGTGTAGTTGCCGAGCGTGCCTTCTTGAAAGATGTCATACCAGGAACCGATGTGATACATCGGCGTGCTGATCTCGTGATGGTGCCTGTAGAGGTTTAGCGCCTCCCAATAGTGCCCTGCATCGGGATGGTTGAGATAATCGGCGAAGTAGGGAGCGGTTTCTTTCAACCAATCCGCCCAGTCTTTGATCGGGAGATGCTCGAACCATTCGTCTGTGAGCGGTTGTGCGAAGTTGATCTCTGGCAGGACAAACTGCTCAAGCATGTTCAGATAGCCTTGCCCGAGCCCTTGGCGCTCGGCGGTATTCCGGGCCATGAAGATGGCATATCCTACCTGCCAGCCGAACTCGAAAGCGCCGCCGGTGTGGTACACCCAGGAGGCGTGGAAATCGGCCGAGGCCGAGATCGGCACTTGACATACCAGATGCGGCGGGCGAGTGTGTGGCAGGAGATATTGGGTGGCCCCATGATATGATTGGCCTGCGGTGCCGACCATAGCGTTGGAGCAGGGGAGTGTCGCGGCCCACTCCACGGTGTCATAACCGTCCGCGGCCTCATGAATGAGAGGATAATATTCTCCCTCCGAGGTGTAGCGACCGCGCGTATCCTGGACGACGACCACGTAACCCCGAGGCACAAAGTAATTGACGTAATTGAGGGGTGTCGCCGCGGTTTTGTCATACGGCACCCGCATGAGGATGATCGGGAATAGGCCGGGAGCATCAGGGCGGTGCACGTCAGCGTAGAGCGTGACCCCACTCCGCATTCGCGCCGGGAGATTCGGTTCGACCACAATGCCATACTGCGGTTGGCTCACGGATGGATATTCGGACATTGCCACAACTCTCCAAGAAAAGCGCTGTAAGTTGAGGGCTGAGTCCTGTGCCTTCCGTTCTCAGCCCCCAGCACTGATGATTCAGTCAGGCCTCCTTGCGATTTTTCACCCTATCACATCCGTTATACAGACTCCACTGTCTCAGCCCGGTGGCAATTGTCACGAGATTGCCCTGGGTTACCATGAGGCCTGAATCGGGGAGGATTTTACCGGTGCTTGGGAGAGCATCCCGGCGCCGGACCTGCTCATTGCTCGTATCGTACGCATATTCAGCAGATGCGGTTGGGAACGGGCGTGGTCTTGTTGCAATTTCATCATCCCGTGCTCGTCGCCAATCGTCTGGCCTACCTCGACCATCTGACCAAAGGTCGTCTCTACTTCGGCGTCGGGTCTGGGGGACTACCCACCGACGCGACGCTGTTTGGGAGCCCGATCGATGGTCGAGCCCGCCCGATGACACGAGAATCGGTAGAGATCATCCTCAAAGTGTGGACCGCAGAGCCTCCATTGCGGGCTAGTGGGAGACCTAGAGCTCAAAAGTCCGCTGGATTTGCCAGCGTTCGTCGTCGATCCAATAGCGCATTCGATCCGGGTATACTGGCGCCAGAAATCCCGACAGGCCATGGGCCATGGGGTGTTCCTCCAACATGTCCTCATCTGTGTCCTGGCGTTTGGCCGGCAAGTGCAGTAGGTCCCCGCTATACTGAATGTCCACTCGAAAGCTCACCTCGTCGAAACTAATGCGAGCGGTTATGGGTCCTTCCGCCAAATGCCCCTCCTCGATAAGCCGTAGAATACGCTCCGCCGTCGCGGAGTCCTCCTCAAGGACCTCGGTAGCCACCCCCCAGGTCTTCCCCTCTTGGCGCACCAAGCTCTCAAAATGGGCGAGGCTGTCCTGGTTCGGTTTCGATGGTGGTGGTCGACGTCTTGCGGATGCCAAAGCGGCATAACAGGTTGAGTGACACTGCTGAGATGGTGGCAATGCTCAACATGAAGTTGGTAACGACCTGCAGCGGATGCGGTAACGTCTGATCGAAGGTGGGGAAGGTCTCGTGGCTGAGGCCGAGGAGGAGTGCAATCCCGACCACCATGGTTTTCCGAATATCCAAGGGCCCGGCAGCGACGATCTGATGGATCGTCTGTCCGGGCGTTTTCAGATGGCATCGTTGATGCGTTGACAGGTAGTGATGACTCCGACGGTGCGCAGTCCAGCCGCTAACGAGGCGATTAGGAAAGGTACCGCCATAGTGGGAAACGTTGCCCGCAGGTAAGGCAGGAGGCGGGAGAGTACGATCTCGCACAGGCCAGCGAACAGTGTCATACCGAAGACCAGCGGTCATCCCCCTGCGGTCAGTGCGGTCAAGGAAGGATATAGCTATACCGCGGAGATTACCGACGGGGCGAGATAGCCTAAGCCCACGGGACCCTTCCAGAGGGCCTGTAGGACCGCCGAAACGGCCAGTGCCAGCATCCCCAGGCTGACGGCACTCTGAGCCACCGCCGCTGGTGCCCCAGCGGCGCGCACGACAATCGCCACCATGACAAGGTACATCGCGACGACCAACGTCTGCTGGAGCCCCAGTAACACCAGCTTCGCGGGTGGCGGCACACGTCCTCGGCGGCATAGGTGAGAGAATCAGGGCGGGGCATGCTGGGCGACCTCACGAATGGGTAAACTGAGACGTCACCAACACGAGACGTGCAGCCGAAGACCGCAAAAGCCTCGCTGTAGCATATCCGGTGCCCGGAAAAGACCCAGTCATGATGCGTGTCTTTTGGCTCATGGGCTCACCCGCTCTGACTTGGACCCGAAAATTACGCGGGGAAACGCCGCGTCTCTGCTGCCATCGCGTCCTCCCTACGAGCTTCTGGCAAGGCAGGTTGTGAAGCGACGATTACATCGCTGTAGCCCGTGAGAAGAGGACTATCCGACCTATGATAAGGGTCGGGGGACGATCACGAGCGGCGCTCGCATAGTCCGCCACAAACGTCAGCCCTTGACGGAGTGCATATAGCGCGGCGGGAAACTGGATGATACTCACCGTAAAGCTCCCCGGTCCCCAGCGTGCTCATCGTTTCGGACACGCCCCTGGCATGGTGCGACACGTCTATGCTGCCGGGCTCCGGCCTGATATTATGCGCACACGGTGTGCCACTCCGGTCACGATATGCGCCGCATTGTTCAGTCGACAACGTCCAGAAAGGACGTAAAATTGGTCACGGTGAGCGTCGATAAGACCAAGGCCGTTGGCCGTGTGATCCGCAAGCGTTGTGCACGCTAGCGCAAAGCTTTTGCCGCTAGGGCAAGGACGCGGAGCCCGGAACTACTGATATACGGTATCGCGGAGCAATCCAATTCCACGGGCGTGACATGCAAGTCGATCGTCCCCAACAGGCGGTGCTGAAACTCCTCCGCCACCGTACTGTCAACCCGACCAACGGGTTTCACAATGACACGGTCTTCTTGTACCTGCACGTCGATTTCCATAGACCTCCTCCCCTGAGAGACATGTTCACCTGTGGGCGCCATCCGGCATCGGTCCTCGCATGTGCCTCCGTTATACCGAGTGTCCGGCGGTCGACCCTATGTGAATACCCTCACACAGCCCAGAGCCCCTCCAGGCACATGTGGAAGGGGAGCCATACACAGTATCGGGGTGAGACGATGGTCGCTGCGAATGTGTCCGTAGTGCCCCCGGCGGTGTATTCTTGATGGTAGTGGCACCACACGGGGCCTGGTGTAACCAGCGGGCTTCAGTCCACGGGAACGACAACACCCTACAGGCAGGTAAGAAGTGGTACGTCCGATAGCCTGTCGGCCACGACCGGCTTCGCTGATTACGTGTTCTACACTGCTTATAACCAGAACATTTTCTACTACCCAGTGATTGGGCATACGGTCTGTCCGTCAAGACAGACCAATTGTCCGGACAGCGCCAGGCAGCCGTTGTACGTCCAGTTCTCGGTGCCTGATACGCGGACTCAGGTGGACATCGACGCCACCACCCAGCCGTGGTATCAGCCGGTCCATGAGCCCGGCAATGTGTTTTCTTACCCCTGGGATGAGACGCAGCTGCAACTCGCCCTCCCCAGCACCTGGGTCCCCCTCACCCCGACCGGAGAAGCGGCTTCCTGGCGCGGTACGGATACCTCGACCAGTGCCTACGAAACCAAGTGGACGGCGAACTCAGGCTCGACTCAGACCAGCGGTTCGGTCAATGCACAATCGTTTAGCTTGTCCATTTGCACGTCCGGCAGTATCGGGGTCTCAGGGCTTGGTACAAACTTCAGCAACACCTATGACCTGAACCAGAGCTTCTCCGTCAGCAGCCTGAATGTCAGCACACAGACGCAGGAGGCCTCGGAGGGAATCAAAGTCAATAAGCCGGAGTTCAGTGACGATGTGGCTATGACCTACCTCTATTCCTTTGCGGGGTATCTGTTTGGCCTCAAAAGCCCTGTAGAGTCACTTCAAGCCATCGAGCTGCAAGATTCGTCAAATCAGCCGATCGCTATCCCATCCACCGGGCCCATGCTCGTCGGGTTTTTGGCGGATCCGTTTCAAACGAGCACCGGTGTGTGGTGGCAGCAAGCCTACCCCCTGCCGGACGTGGGCTTGAATCACCCCAGCCGCTGGGATTGGGCCAAGACGACGCAAACGGCCACGTTTAATTGTGCGGATGGGACGAGCAGCCAGAGTTGTACGACGGCGACGTCCAACGACCCGATCCTGGTCGATTTCTATCGCATGAAGGGATTGTTCATCACGCCGGCGGATGCCAATGGGAATGTGCTAAGCCGCAGTGTCGCCACTGCCGGTGATCAGCTCACGCTCACGACTCGGGTGTACAACTATAGCCTGGTGGATACGCATGATCCGAATCTCAGCCACCCAACCGCATCGATCCAGGTTCGGTTCTATGGGCAGCCAGTTGACGCCGGGCGGTTGCAGGGCCAAGCCTTCCTGATCGGACAGACCGAAATCGGCTTCATGACCGGGTTCAAGTCCGTCAACACGGGGACAGGTGGCACGAACTGGACCGTCGCCAGTGTTCCCTTTGACACCGGCGGTACCCACTGTGGTGGCCAGTCGTGCGCCGGCCAGTCCAAGGTGATCCCCCGCTGCGTCTAGACGATTGATGATGCCAAGCTTGCGGCGTTTTCCCCGGTCAGCTCAGGTGGCAGGAGCGCTGACCGGGGAGGCGCAGCATGAGGCTGGTACCGGCAAAAGACGCCGCCTACCGGGGCTATTGGATGCTGCACTGCCATATTCTGTACCATGAGGCCGTCGACATGATGAGCGTATTGAAATACCAGGATTTCGAGGATGCCAGCTACAATCCCCTGGCCTCGAGGGCCGAACATGCCGGCTGATGCTTTGCACAGGGGAAGGGACCTCACACAGGTTTGTTGCCTGCCCGCCGTGGTGCCGACGCAGGGTTGCCTGGGGCAATTTCCTGTTCCACTCCTCAGTGTCCCTGATATACTTATGACACTTTTCCCGCAGCAGAGCTCTCCTGTTATAGAGGCAGGGAATTATGATGGTGTTGGAGTACGGGCTTATCTATCACCTGAAACTTTGGTCCTTCAAGTGTTGTGGGGAAACCGCTCAACCGTACTATATCTCACAGGACCGAAACACGCGGACGGTTTCGAGCCTGCCCCGCGCCTAGGAGTGTATAGGAGCTACAAGCACAATGGAGAGGGTATGAATCAGCCACGCATCGATCCCCCTCATACTGATGAGAGCGTCGTGATGTCTTTGATCGCTGGCCTTCCGAAAGTTGAATTACATATGCACATCGAGGGCTCGCTTGAGCCTGAGCTGATGTTTACCATCGCTGAGCGGAATGGTGTTGCACTTAAGTATGACAGCGTCGATGCTGTACGCGAAGCGTACCACTTCGCCAATCTCCAATCATTTCTGGATATCTACTATGAGGCGTGCAGCGTCTTGCTCTCTGAGCAGGATTTTTACGAGTTGACGATGGCCTATCTACAACGGGCCCATGCCCAACACGTCCTGCACACGGAAATCTTCTTCGACCCACAAAGCCATACCCAACGTGGCGTCACCTTTACGACGGTGATTTCCGGCATCCGACGGGCCTTGCTCGATGGCGAGCGGGTATTCGGGATCACGTCCGGCCTGATCATGTGCTTTTTGAGACATCTGCCTGCAGAGTCGGCCTTCGACATCCTGGAGCAGGCCCTGCCCTATGGGGAACACATCCTCGCCGTGGGGCTCGACTCGTACGAGGTTGGTCATCCACCAGCGCAATTCGTCAACGTCTTTGAGCGGGCACGCCAGCATGGCTTCTTAACCGTCGCCCATGCGGGAGAGGAGGGACCAGCAGACTACATCTGGCAGGCGCTGCGTCTGCTGCATGTCTCACGTATCGACCATGGCGTCCGTTGTATGGACGATGAGGTCTTAGTCGGCGAGTTAGTCAAAAGGCAGGTGCCGCTAACCGTCTGCCCGCTCTCCAACGTCAGGCTCGGGGTGTTTGCACGACTGGAGGAGCATAATCTCAGGCAAATGCTGCACAGAGGGCTCTGTGTGACGGTGAACTCTGATGACCCGGCGTATTTCGGGGGGTATATTACGGAGAATTTTGTCGCGGCCCAGCAAGCATTGCATCTGAGGGCGAGCGAGATCTATCGGTTGGCCAATAATGCCATTCAAGCCGCGTTTCTGCCCGACGCTGAGAAACAGAGATTGTTGGACCAAGCCGCCGCCGTCTATCACCAGCACAGCGCCTGAACGACCTCTGGATGAGCCCAGCCGATCGGAGGGTGGCCGAACGGATACGTCAGTGGTCGCGTTGACACTCCTCCACTTCTTCGCTATCATCCGATCCAGCTTTCACCCGTTCACACGCCATCATAGCCGAAGCATGAGGGTGGTCTTATGGACGTAAGACGGTATCGCGCCGGTGTCGATATCGGCGGCACGTTTACTGATCTTTTACTGTTGGACGAACAGACCGGAGAGATGATCATCGGTAAGATTCTCACGACTCCCGGCGATCCCTCAGCGGCGGTCATCCATGGCCTAGAGGCGCTGCTGGCCGAACGTCAACTGGACCCGACGGCGGTGTCAGCGACCATCCACGGTACCACATTGATCACCAACGCCGTCATCGAGCGTAAAGGGGCGAAAACCGGCTTGATCACCACGCAGGGGTTTCGCGATGCCCTGGAAATCGGCCGTGAGAAGCGCTACGACATCTATGATATCTTCCTCGAAAATCCGCCGCCCTTGGTACCGCGGGCACTGCGTCGCGAAGTCGAGGAGCGCCTCGACGAGACCGGGAGCGTGCTGATTCCTGTCAACCGTATGGAAGTGTTCGACGTGGTCCAAAAGTTGCGGCGCGATGGCATAGAAGCACTGGCCGTGGTCCTGCTGCACTCGTTCCGCAATCCGATCCATGAGCGCGTCATCCGCGAGGTGGTAGAGTCCGAGTTTCCGGACCTGACGCTGTCTCTGTCATCGGATGTGATGCCGGAGATCCGAGAGTTCGAGCGCACCTCCACCACCGTCGCGAATGTGTACGTCAAGCCCATCGCCCGCCGGTATCTGAACAAACTTCGCGCCGAGGTGCAGCAGCTTGGCTTCCAGGGTGATCTGTACATCATGCTCTCGAACGGTGGGATCACCACCTGCGAGACCGCCAGTGATTACCCCATTCGCCTGATCGAATCCGGCCCGGCCGCCGGCGCCCTGGCGGCCAGTTTCTACAGTCAGCTCAAGGGCCTTGATCACGTGATCTCCTTCGATATGGGGGGCACCACCGCGAAGATTTGTGTGATCGATCAGGGACAACCCCTGGTGACCACCGAGTTCGAGGTGGCGCGGATGTATCGCTTCAAAAAGGGCAGCGGCTTACCGGTGAAGGTGCCGGTCATTGAGATGATCGAGATCGGTGCTGGTGGAGGCAGTATTGCCCGTATCGATGACCTGGGCCTGCTGAAAGTAGGACCGGATAGTGCCAGTGCCGACCCTGGACCCGCCTGCTATGGCCTCGGGGGCAGCGAACCAACGGTGACCGATGCGGATCTGATCCTCGGGTATCTCGACCCGAATTACTTTCTCGGGGGCAAGATGACGCTGGATCGTGCCAAGGCGGAAGAAGCCATGCGCCGGCAGGTGGCCGAGCCGCTCGGGGTGGACCTGACGCGTGCCGCCTGGGGCATACATCATGTGGTCAATGAAAATATGGCCAATGCCGCCCGCATTCACCTGGTTGAACGCGGTCGCGACCATCGGCGCTACAGTTTAATCGCTTTCGGCGGCGCTGGACCCGTGCATGCCTATCGGGTCGCTGAGCGGCTCAAGATCCAGCACATCATCTGCCCTCCGGCGGCGGGCGTCACCTCAGCGTTCGGGTTCCTGGTTGCGCCGATGGCCTTCGATTTCGTCCAGACCTACCTGAGCACCCTGCACGGCATTGATTTTTCCCACCTCAATACGATCTTCGCCGAGATGGAGGCGCGCGGTCGGGCTCTGTTGCGACAGGCAGGCGTGCCGGAGGACGCTATGACCGTGACACGCTCGGCTGACATGCGCTACCTGCATCAAGGATTTGAAATCAATGTGCCCGTCAGCAATGGACCCTTGAGCACTCATGACATCTCGCACCTGCAGGCCAGTTTCGACCGGGAATATGAACGGATGTACAAGCGACTGAACCCCGATGTCGACGTGGAGGCGCTCAATTGGCGGGTCATCGTCGCTGGTCCTCGTCCCACCATCACGGTGCAACCCCCGAACGCTCAGCCAACTCCTATGGAGGCGACGCGCAAAGGCGAACGCTTAGCGTATTTTCCCGAGTCCGCGGGCTATATCACCTGTCCGGTCTACGATCGCTATCAGCTCGGACCAGGAACCGTGCTGCGTGGCCCAGCCATTATCGAGGAGCGGGAATCAACCGTCGTCGTCGGCCCGGGGGCTGGGGCCGAAGTCGATGTCCATCGAAACGTAGTCATAAGGCTACCGATTTAAACATGCAGTCACCGATATACCCAATCGAACCTCGGTATCTGTGTATATCGGCGTTCAGCTGTGGTTCCGGTTCGTTTGTGGAGAGACGCCATGAGATTCGGCCTCTCATTGCCGCACTTTCGACAGGTGGCATCCCCGGAGGTGATTCGGCAGGTTGCCCAACGCGCTGAGCACTTGGGGTACGATGGCATCTGGGTCAGCGATCACATCGTCATTCCGGATTCCGCGGTCGACCGCTTCGGAAGCATGTTTTATGAACCGTTGACGGTGCTGGGGTTTGCAGCTGCCTGCACCTCCAGGGTGCGCCTCGGCACCACGGTGCTCATCCTGCCGTATCGCAATCCTGTGGTCACGGCGAAAGTGCTGGCCACGCTCGATGTCTTGTCGGGTGGGCGGGTGACGGCGGGGATGGCGGTGGGCTGGACAGAGGACGAGTTCAAAGCGTTGGGTGTGCCATTTCAGGAGCGGGGGGCGATCAGCGATGAGTACATCGCTGCCTTCAAAACGCTGTGGACGCAGGACAAGCCGACTTTTCGGGGACATTACGTGCGCTTTGAACACATTGCCTTCGAGCCGAAGCCGGTGCAGCAGCCGCACATCCCAATCTGGATTGGTGGCAACAGCAAGCGCGCCATTCGCCGTGCGGTTGCCCTGGGCGATTGTTGGCATCCGACGCGTCCGCTGGTGGGGGATGTTAGGGTCGGCTTGGCCTATTTGCGCGAGGTTTGCGCCCAGCGTGGACGAGACCCCCAGACACTGATAATCGCAGTACGTCAACCGCTCAAATTCTATGACGGTGCCGAGGCTTCGGTGCGACGGCGGCCTCTCCTCGGCACCACGCAACAGATCATCGACGACATCGGCCACTATCGCGATGCCGGCGTCCAATACATGATGCTGGATACCTTCTATAGTGTCCCCGAGCTTGAGCACGAAACCGTCGAAGGGATGTTTGCGACCATCGACCGCTTTGCCGCCGATGTCATGCCCGAAGTCCAGGCCTGAGTGTTAAGTGCTGAGAGATGCGTTGCCATGACTCGATCCTCAGGCACTCACCACTTTTATCGGAGGTTCTCTATGTCCGGCATTGATCCTATCCTTCTCGAAGTCTTTTGGAATCGCCTGATTTCCATCGTCAACGAGCAGGCCACCGCGTTGATGAATGCCTCGTTCACGACCGTGGTGCGGGAGGCCGGTGATCTCTCTGCCGGAATATTCGATCCTGAGGGCAATATGCTGGCACAAGCGGTGACGGGCACACCAGGTCATATCAATACCATGGCGCTGGCCGTGCGGCATTTCCTGAAGGAATACCCGATCCACACGTTGCAAGAGGGGGATAGTCTGATCAGCAACGATCCCTGGCTGACCTCCGGCCATCTCAACGACTTCACCGTCGTCACGCCGATCTTCCGTCGCGATGAGTTGGTCGCGCTGTTTGCCAATACCTGCCATGCCATGGACGTCGGCGGTCGCACGCTGGGGGCTGACGCCCGAGAAGTGTTTGAAGAAGGGCTGTATGTACCGATGTTGAAGCTGTTCGAACGTGGCCAGCCGAACCGCGATCTCTTCAAGCTCATCAAGCAAAACGTGCGTACGCCTGAGCTGGTCGAGGGCGACCTGATGGCCCAGGTAGGCGGCAACGAAGTCGGTGGGGCGAAGCTCATCGAGTTTATGGACGAGTATCACATGACCAGCCTGGCTGACCTTTCGAAGGCCATCATCACGACCTCTGAAGATGCCATGCGTAGGGCCATCGCCGAGATTCCAGACGGCACGTACCGGCACGAGATTTTCATCGACGGTTTCGATGAACCGATCAAAGTCGCGATCGCCATCACCATTAGCGACGCCGAGCTCAGCGTCGATTTCACCGGTACCTCCCCGCAGATCGATCGCGGTATCAATGTGCCCTTCGCGTACTGCGTGGCCTATACCACCTACCCTCTGAAATGTGCCATCTCGCCTCATCTCCCCAATAACGAGGGGAGTTTTCGCCCAGTGAAGATTTATGCCCCGGAGGGCTGCATCCTCAACTGCAAGTTTCCCGCCCCTGTGGGTGGACGCCACATCATCGGCCACTTCCTGTCCACCGCCGTGTTTGGGGCCTTGGCCAAGGTGATGCCGGATCGCGTCATGGCTGATGGCAGTGCCAACATTTGGATCACGCAAATCATCGGCGAGCACGACCTGGGTCGGCAGTTTGCCTATGTGTTTTTCTCGTCTGGCGGGACCGGAGCACGTGCCAATAAGGACGGCATCTCGGCAACGGCGTTCCCGAGTGGCATCCGTGGCGTGCCAGCTGAGATCATCGAGAACGTCTCGCCGCTGTTCATGCGGAAACGTGAGTTGATTCAGGACTCTGGTGGGGCAGGGAAGTACCGTGGTGGGCTCGGGCAGGAAATGATTCTACGCGTGCGCACACGCAAGCCAGCCGTGCATTCGCCGATGTATGACAGGCTGAAATTTCCGGCCAGGGGTTATGCGGGGGGGAAGGATGGGCGCTGCGGCGATTTTCTGCTGTCGGATGGCACACATCCCCACCCGAAAACCAAGTATGTCGTGCCGACCGATCAGGAAATCATCCTGCGCCTGCCCGGTGGCGGCGGCTTCTATCCGCCCTTGGAGCGTGACCCCGAGCTGGTCCGCCAGGATGTGCTCAACGGCTATGTCTCAGTGCAGGCAGCACGCAGTGACTATGGCGTCTGGATCGAGGACGGGACCTACGCCATCGACTGGGCGAAGACCGCGGAGCTGCGGTCCTCACACTCGTAATCTTCTCGGTGTATGCCTTAATGGTGAGCGTAACACAAAGAGTGTACGGAGATCCCTGCAGGTAAGCGTCTATGACCCAGCGGGATCCCTCGACAACGGCACACTGCCCTTTACAGCCCCTGCCAATAGCGCCGTCCTTCTAACCGTCACCAACCGCCCAAATCCCGGTGCCGGAAAGTGGCAGGCCACCAGGGTAGAGTTCTCGGCCTCGACGCGGTCGAAGACTTGGCGTCGCATCTGCGCCGCCAAGGCCTGGTCCATCTCGAAAATCACCGCCCAGTCGGTTTCGGTCACCTGCGCCGGATGGATGGCAACATCACCCAGGATCAGGGCACGTTGACCACCTGACACGATGGCCAGGCTCATGTGGCCCGGGGTATGGCCGGGCGTTGGGATGGCAGTGATTTCACCGGTCAGTGTTTGCTCACCCGAGACCAGGTCTAGTGCACCCAGATTCTCCAGCGGGCTAAGGGTCTCTTCCCAATATTGGAAGGGGAATGAAGCGCGGACGTCCGGCCGCTTAAAGGTCTCCCAATCGGCCTGGTGCACGACATATCTGGCTCGAGGGAACGTCGGTCTGGGGTTGGCACCTCCTTGTACCAGATTCCATCCGACGTGGTCTGGGTGCAAATGGGTGAAGAACACGGTATCCACATCTTCCGGCCGAACTCCCACGGCCTGCAATTCCACCATAAGACGGCCATCCACGCCGCCGGCAAGCATGTTGACCATCCCAGGATTGGTCGCCTTACTGCCGATGCCCGTATCTACCAGGATTGTGCGCCCCTGCGAACGCAGAAGGTAACAGCCGTAATGATTGCGCCAGGTGTCGGGACCGCCAAAAAGGTCTGGGTAGCGTTGGCGAAAGGGGGCCCAGGCCTCGGCCGGGACACTGGGAAAGAGTTGACTCAACGGGAAGGGGAAATCTCCCTCACCATCGGTCAGGGCTAGAACGTCCACATTGCCTACGGTCAGCTTTCCTTCGGCCATGGAACACCTCCTGCTTTGCATTGAACGCCGGTTCTCTCGTAACTGCTCACGCTCCCTATCCTGTGTTTCGGAGGCTCTATCCGCTATCCCAGGATCAGACTGCAGATCAGCAGCACGCCGAAGGCCAGATAGGCATGCGCCATCTGCCGATCGAGGCCAGCAAGCACCTGCGACTGGTCCGCTGTCGCACGCCACAACGATAGGCAGGTCCGTGCAACCAAAGGAACGCTCAGAAATGTTAACCATGCCCACCCAGGCAGTGCCCTCCCGAGGATCAGCAGCGCGACCAGAACATACGGCAGACCGACCAGGGCATAGAAGAGTATTCGTGCTCTCTCCCATCCCAACGCCACCGCAAGGGTGCGGACCTTGGCGTTGACGTCCGCAGAAAACGCCTGCAAACGGCTGGCATGGAGGATAGACTCGGCCAGGCAAGCAAGCGCGAGGGATACCAGCACGGGTATCAGATGAAGGCTGCCCGTCAGTGCAATAAAGGCACCCAGGACGAGCAACGGTCCGAGGCCGACGAACACAGCCGCATCTTCGAGCCAACGAGACGACAGATGCAGGGGCCAACCCGCATAGACTAATCCTCCCACCACACCAATGAAGCCTATGGTCAGCAATGGCGTACCTCGAAACCCCACCAGGAAAAGGCCAAGGAGAGACCCAAGCGCCAAGCAGAGGAGCCCTGCTGCCCAGACCTGATGTGTCGACAACAACCCGTCATGGAGCAGACCGATTGGCACCCAGCGCCGCACTGCGGTCGATGTGGCGACGAAACCCTGTGTAAGTGGCCAGGAGGACCGTTCCCACGTGGGTGAGAATCGCCACGACACACACCGGCACCAGGAGCCACCACGCGACGTCGAGGGCTACATGCTTCGCCAGCAGGGCGGCGATGACCACGGGAATAAGCACAAGCGGCCATGAAACGATCCCGAGCGCCTGCATCCACCGCCGTCTTCTATCCGGCAAAGCTCTAGCTGCCTCCGGGATGTATACCGGTCGCGGTCCCAGGCCTAAATTGGTGTCATCGGTTACAGCGATGTGATCAGGCAGAATCTTTATGACACCCAGATTGCGGATAGTGGTCAGGAACGCTGTCGCATCTGGGGTTTTCGTCAGGGTCTGCTCACGGAGCTGTGGGTGAAGGTCGAGGCCCCCCAGATAAAAAGCCCGTCCTACACCTTGTAACATCTGCGTGGGAAATCCTTGGTTGACGGTAAACGCCACGTGCGCATCAGCTCGCACGGCTTCGACGATCGCCGGATTCGGCTTCACAATGCAATGCAACTCATCGCTATTACCTACCACGTAACAGGTCTCGATGGCAAACGTACGCCCACGCCCCATCGCCACAGTGATCGTTGGCGTGTTTTGCAGCATCTCCGAGGCTTTATCGCGAAACCTTGCCTGTAGCGCATCCATAACGTGTGACCTCAGCATCCGCCTGATAGGAGGTGGCGTCGGGAGAAATTCCTGTGTGCGGAAGCCATGCCAGTCCCTTCAGCTGAGGTTTGGCAACGGCCAAACGCCTGCCAACCCCCGCGAAGCGCTGTGAGTATAACGAATGGGGTGGGATGATTGCAATGGAAGGCGATATTTCTCTTGCAGCACCGCGTCGGTTTCGTATACCATCCTCACGGTCGCGGACATGTTATGAGACCATTTTGCATGTCCTGGCGAGGTCCGACGCCGATCTCACCTTGTTTTGATCATTACCGCCAGTCCTGGGAACTTCTCGTGCGATGGCGTGTCTCAAACGACAGGATTGCAGGTTAGTGGCACGGCACACGCGGACCACGACGCCGGGCATACTGTCGCTGGTGTTGTGGCGTCTTGAACTCCCTCTTCGTATACAGCAGAGGAAGGAATTCCCACGACATCGTGAGCCAGAGTGGAACTGGGTGTCCGGTAGTGATCGAAGGGAGTATGGTGAGCGCCACGACACCTGCGGGGCGGCCCCCCGCGGTCGAGCTCGACGCCGATCAGGAGATCGTTGCACAGTGTCGCAACGGTGATTGGGAAGCGTTTGCCAAACTGGTGCAGAAATACCAAAGCCGAGTGTTAACTCTCGCTGCACGTATCCTGAACAATCGGAGTGAGGCTGAGGATGTTGCGCAGGATATTTTTGTCAAAGTCTTCCAATCTTTGCCCGACTTCCGCGGCGCATCCCGATTCTCGACGTGGCTTTACCGAATTACGGTGAATCATTGCCTGAACCACCTCCGACGCCGGACTCGTCAGCAACAAACACTGGTGGTGACAGAGCCAGAGGAGTGGATGCAGGAATCTCCCACGGCGAATCCACACAAGACGTTGGAACAAAAAGAGCGCTGGGCACTCGTGCAGGCGAAACTCCAGTTGCTCTCCCCTGAACATCGCACGATCGTCCTCCTGCGGGATTTCGAGGGCTTGTCATACGACGAGATCGCCGATGTTCTGCAGCTCGAAAGCGGGACCGTCAAGTCTCGCCTCCATCGGGCTCGGATGGAGTTGAAAGCCCTCCTTGAACCGTATTTGGCAGGCGAAGGCTAACGCTATGGATTGCCGAACTGTACACGACCATCTTTCGAGCTATTTCGACCATGATGTACCGCACCGGATGCGTGTGGTGCTTGATCAACACTTGGAGTCATGCCCCAGGTGTTGCCATGAGCTCGCCCAGTTACACACCCTCACCGCCTGGGTACGGGACTTTCCTCTCATCGAGCCTCCGCCGATGTTTCTCCAAGAGGTACGTGAGCAGGTCGAGCGCTTCCCTCATCGCTCCAAGCTGCCTTTTTTCCGGCGTCTGGCTGGGGCAATACCTCTACAGGTCGCTGCCGCCATGGTCGTCGTCGTGAGCACTGCGCTGGTCTGGCAGATGAGGCCACATGTACAGCAAGGGCAAGTACAGGAGGTTCGTCCTCCGGCCCAGAGCGAGCCATGGTTGTCCCATGAGCGCAGTGTGGCACCTGTTCTCGACGCTCCGCTCATCGAACCAGCCTTCGAGGAGTCTTTGCCGACCCCGGCACTCTTGGTACAAGCTGCACCTAGATGGCCGGGATTGATGGTGCAAGAGGAGGTTGTGCGCGTCGGGCGTGAGTTCCCAGGGATGCCACACCTCGTCGGTATGCCTGCTGGGGGGGGGACGGGTGAGGTCGCATTCCTCCCGAGCCTGACGTTGCGAGCAGCCGACCCCGCTCATGCTGCTCAACAGATCTGGGAACTTATCCCTCGGACAGGGGGAGAATTGCTGCAGTCACAGGGGATGGTGACCCCTGCAGATCGGACCTCACGGGGGATGGTGAGGCTTACCTTTTCCATCACGGCTGACCGCTATCCCGCGTTTCTGGAGGCTATCCGCCAGCTCTCAGGTACTACAGTCACCGAAGAACGCATGGCCATTATCGGCCGTGAGCTACCCCAGGCATCATCCGGTTTTCTGTGGCGCGTCGGGCACTTACAGGCGGCCAAGACCCCGCAGCTGATCCTGGTGATGACCATTCTGCCTCGGTAAGGAAGAGGGTCACCCTAAAGCCGACGTCCGACTCGATGCCACGATCAGCCGTTGTAGGGTGCCATATCCTGGAGCATGTCGATAAATATCTTGGCCACCTGTCGATCCCAGGAGCCGGCCTCGGCTTCCTGCCACAGGATGTCGACGGCTTCCTCATGACTGAGGGCAAATTTATAGGGGCGCTCGGTGCGGAGCGCATCATAGACGTCGACGACGGCCATAATTCTGGCCCCGAGCGGAATCTCCTCTCCAGCTAGGCCGTCTGGATAGCCGGAGCCATCGAACCGTTCATGATGATGGCGGATGATCGGACGCACGCCATCAAGGGTGTGCAGCTCCTGGACGAGATCGGCTCCGATGCTTGGGTGGGTCTGAATGACTGCACGCTCTTCGATACTCAGCGGACCGTTTTTCAGGAGGATACGGTCGGGCACTGCGATCTTCCCCAAATCATGTAGAAACCCCCCTAACCACAAGTCCTTAAGCATTTGCTGGTCAATACCCAACGCATTGCCGAGGTCTACTGCATAACGTGCCAAACGCTCGCAGTGGCCAGCTGTATACGGATCTCGCGCCTCGATCGTCAAGCCTAACGTAGTGATGACGCTTTCAGCCCGTTCCAACTGATCGAGGAGAAATTTCATGCGTAGAAGAGCTGCCACGCGGGTACGGATCTCGACGAGATCGAACGGCTTGGCGAAAAAATCGTCGGCGCCTGCTGCGAGGCCGGTGACGCGGGACCTGAGGTCAGAGTGTCCGGTCAAGATGATGACGGGTGTCAGCTGAAAGCGCTGGTCGTGCTTGAGGAGAGTGCATAGGTCAATGCCGCTCATACCCCCCATGTAAACATCGGTCAGGACTAGATCGGGTGTGGTTTCCTCTAGTCGCTGCAGAGCCTCCTCAGCCGAAGCCGCACTGAGAATGTCGTAGCCGAGATTGGTCAGGTGCTCGGTCAATACTTCCCGGACCTGCGCATCGTCCTCCACCACCATAATCGTTGCTTGCTCCATCGCAAACCTCCCCCTCTGACATCAGATGTCATGGCCCGCCGAAGGCAAACCTTATCTGACCCATGAGCCCTCCTTTCTGGCAGAACACGCGCACACCAAATCGGCTGCATGGCAATCCAGCCTCATGAACAGGGTCACAATGCTATTCGAGGACAACCAACTGCGTGCCGACATGGGGCGGATGGAGATGGCAGATGATCGGGAAAATCCCCGCCTTGTCTGCCTTGAATTCGATGATCTCTGGCTTCCCCACATTGACCAATGCTTGAATGCCATAGGCTTCAATGGCTATGCCGTGAACCGGCGGGTCAGACTTCACATTATTGATGGCTTTAATCCTGACGATATCCCCTTTCTTGACCACCACAGGCCCAGGAACCCAGATCTTCGTGCCCTCGAATTCGATGTTCACGATGGTCACTTCCGTCGTCGACTGCGCTCCTCCGACGGCGCAAAAACCCATGACGATCCCCGCCCCCATGGCCACCGCTAACACCAGCCGAAATTTGTTCTTATAGCCCTGCCACATGAATCACTCGCCTCCTTGCCGAGCGCTGAGCACTGCTTCCTCTCAGCGCTCGGCACCTGCCCTAATATGCCACGAACGAGAGTCCGTGCCCATGCCAGTTACCCCCGTCAGCGGCGATGGTTTCGCCCGTGATGTAGGCTGCCGCATCCGAGACCAGGAAGGTCACCACATGAGCGATATCCTCTGGGGTACCGAGGCGTTTCAGGGGAATGGCGCGTTCGATGGATTCGATTGCATCCGGGCGAATCAACATTGCTGCCAACGCTGCCTCGGTCATAACCACGCCCGGCGCTACCGCATTGACACGAATATTGTGCTTCGCCCATTCGAGGGCCAATGTGCGGGTGAGGTTGATGACACCGGCGCGTGCTGCGGCTGAGTGGGCGAGGCCAGGCGCCGCACGCAGGCCAAAATTGGCGACGACGACGTCGGCGCCAAGCTCGGCCAGCTCTATGGCGATCGCACGGCCGATGCCCGTGCCGCCACCTGTGACGATGGCCACACGCTCCTTCAAGATACCAGGGAGAAAAATCACAGGTCCCTCACGCCTATTTCTTCATCACCATGTCCTGGCCACAGCAGACGACCGTCCCTCCGCCCGACTTGGTGATGATCACTTCCACCCCACATTTGCTACACATATAGCGCTTACCCATCTGATTTGGCATCTACCGCCCCTTCCTCCCCCTCCCGTACCCGCCCTCCTTGAGGGGGAGCGGCGGGTACGGGGGGTTACCTCCCCTGAAACTCCGGATTCCGTCGTTCATGGTAGGATCGAATCCCTTCCGCCCGATCGGCGGTGGTCTGCAGCAGGAGACAGAGGTCTGCCTCCAAACGTGCCCCTTCGGCAAAGGGAAGATCGATCCCTTGACGCATCGCTTCCTTACCATACCGGACTGCGAGTGGCGCACCTTTGAGAATCGATGCCGCCAGTTCTTCCGCGACTTTTAGGAGTTCATTCGATGGCACCACGCGCCCGACGAGACCGATCTGGCGGGCTTCATCGGCATCGACCGGTTCACCGGTCATGATCAGCTCCAGGGCTTTGGCCAGACCAATGATACGAGGCAACCGTTGAGTTCCACCCGACATGGGAATCATCCCCTCGCGCACTTGTGGAAAGCCGAAGCGGGCGTCCTCGCGGCTGACACGAATATCACAAGCCAACGCTACCTCTAACCCTGCACCGAGCGCATCACCGTTCAGGGCGGCGATCACCGGCTTACTTAGGCTAGCAACTGCTTCGATCCCATACAACGCCCAGTGGCGGTGCCGCACTGACTCTGCAGGGGTTTCGATCAGTTCCCGCCACTCCTCTGGCGAGACCGAACGCGCATCCAGACCCAGGGAGAACACTGGTCCTGCCCCGGTGAGAATCGTCACTCCGACGTCGGCATCATCCTCAATGACACCACATATTTCTGCCAGACAATCTGCCATCTGTCGAGTCAGGCGGTTCAATCGATCAGCCCGATTCAACGTGACAAGCGCGATGCGGTCCTTCTTTTCGAACAGGATGGGTTCAGTCACATCACCCTCCATAAGTTTCTTTAGATCGGCGTCACGCAGCGCAGGCACTATCAAGGGGCAGCATCTGAGACGATCTCAATCAGCAGATAATGCCACGCGAAAGCCGTAGTCGGTGAACGTCCGATCTGGCGGTAGGCTGCTGCGCGCCGCACAGCGGGTCACCTTGAGACGATGCCTCCAGGAGCCGCCACGCGAGGCACGACGTACCCCAGTGGCTGGGCCTTGAGGGTTAGCGGCAGGAGACCACTGGTAATAGTCGGCGGCATACCAATCGCTACACCAGACATGCACCAGATCTCCCATGTTATGTAGACCACAACCGTTTGGGGGATCATGGCCGACCAGATCCGGTCGCTCGACGGCCTCACCGCGGCCGTAGGGGTGCATCCACTGTGGTAGGTCGTCCCCCCAGGGATAACGCTGACCTTCGACGCCGCCCCGCGCGGCCCGCTCCCACTCGGCCTCCGTAGGCAGGCGATAGGGTTTCCCGAAGACCTTCCCTAGCCAGTGACAGTATGCCACCGCGTCGAACCAACTGACGGAGACCACCGGCTGATCAGGATGATTCAAGCGTGGCGCATTCCAGGTCAGCGGAACGTGATGACCCGTCGACCGCAAGAAACAGTCATATTCCTGATTTCTCACCGGAAATTTACCGATTGCAAAACCACTCACCCAGACCCGGTGCACCGGCTGCTCATTCTCCTGACCGAAGTCACTGCCCATGAGGAAATCGCCGGCTGGGATAGGCAGTAGATCGGGTTCAAGCGTCATCGCCAAGTGGTGAGTGCTGAGTGTTGAGGACCAACTCATGATGAGCTCCTCCACTCCTCCCTCGGCGCTGTGTTGCGTGTAACCTGTTCCCGCAACTCGTTACGTAACACCTTCCCGAGCCCGTTACGCGGTAGCGTATTGACAAACTGCACACTTGCCGGCTTTTTAAAGCTTGCCAGGCGTTGGTGACACCAGTCGATCACCTCCTCAGCGGTGAGGGGACTCCCAGTCTTGGGGACAACGATGGCCATCACCTGTTCTCCCCAGTCCACATCTGGAAGGCCAATGACGGCCGCCTCCTCGATCGCCGGATGAGTATGCAAGACCGCCTCTACCTCCGCAGGTGAGATATTTTCTCCGCCTCGGATAATAAGATCATCCTTTCGTCCCACCAGATACACGTACCCGTCAGCATCCATCCAGCCCATGTCACGTGTGTGCAGCCAACCATTCACGATAGTCGGTGCGGTAGCGTCATCCTGTGAGATATACCCCTTCATGAGACGCATCGTGCGCACCACGATTTCGCCGATCTCACCCGAGGCCACTTCGGCACCCTCGGAATCGATGATACGCACCTCGACATCCGATAGCGGTCGCCCAATCGACCCCAGCCGTCGAATTTTTTCCTCAATCTCCAGTGCCGAGCCCTCCAAGCGGTGGTCATCCGGCAGCAACATCGTGACCGTTGCCGTGGTTTCCGTTTGCCCAAAGGCATTGACAAAACCCACCGTCGACGGGAACATGGCGAGGGCTCGGCGAATCACCGGCACTGGCATGGGGGCGGCGCCATACGCTAGAATCTCCAGACTTGCGCAGGACGCCTGACGGAAGGCGGGGTGATCCAGCACACGCTTCAGCATGGTTGGTACCAGAAAGGCATGCGTTATGTGCTCCCGTTGCACCGTTTCCAACCACTCGGCTGCTTCAAATTGGCGCAGGATGGCCAGCCGACGGCCGGTGAAGACACTGGTCAACATGGAGGTGATTCCCGCGATATGATAGAGGGGCACGCATAGCAGCGCTGCCCCACGCGGTGTACCGTCAGCCAGCTCAGTATGGCCGCAGACATAGGTGACAAAATCCCCGTAAGTCAGCATGACCCCCTTGGGACGCCCGGTTGTGCCGCTCGTGTACATCAAGATGTTGCTGTCCCCCGCGTCCACCTCAGCCTCGCTGGCTTCCCCTGGGCTGTGGGCGATCAGTTCTTCGAAGAGCATCATCTCCTGTTGTGGAGACTCGATGGCCACATAGTGGCTCACACAACGTAAGCGGTCGCGAAGACCTGCGATCAGCTCCCCATAGCGGTCCCCGACCATGAGCACGCGTACGTCGGCCGTGAGGATCATATACGCCAGCTCGTCCGCGCGGGCGCGATAGTTCAGGGGCACGAACACGCCCCCTAGCATCGAGGTGGCGAAATAGGTCTCGAGATAACGCGACGAGTTGGTGTCGAGCACTGCCACGGCATCGCCTGGTGCGATTCCTATGGCGGCTAACGCAGCCGCAAGACGCTGGACCCGCCTGCTTGTATCCTGGTAGGTCTGGCGGTGGTTACCAAAGACGACAAGCTCCTGTTCAGGAACGATGGTGGCGGGGATAGTCAGGAAATTCGCGGTGTTCACGAACGTCTCCGGTGCTTGAAGCGATTGACGCGGGGGCGTGGAGTGGTTTGAACCTGTGCCAACAGGCGTTGAGCGAACCGACTCTCGATCTGAAGCCCCTCATTGAGGGGGAGTTCGCTGCCGCGCCGGATGGCCGCTTTTGCCAAGCGAATGGCCAGGGGATTGCGCGACATCATGGTGAACGCCAGTGCTTCCGCCGCAGACAGCAGGCGGTCTGGAGGGACCACGCGGTTGACCAATCCAGACTGCAGCCCGCTCTCATGGTCAATCCACGCACCGCTCAGCAGCATTTCCAGAGAAAACCCTAGGCGGGTCACACGCGGTAGGGTCTGAGTGCCAGCCGCCGCTGGGATGAAGCCCAAGCTCAGCTCGGGGAAGCGGAATTGCGTGCCCTCGGCAGCCACGCGTAGATCGCACAGCAACGCCATCTCCAGCCCGGACCCGATCACGTAGCCATGCAACGCCGCGATGGTGGGGATCTCAAGGGCCTGCAACAGTCCCCAGACATCGCGAGCCCACCGCACTTCGCGGGCGACCGCGACCGACGGGGCGGTGCCAAACTCGGTTAAATCAGCCCCACCACAGAACGCGCGCCCTGCCCCATTGAGGAGCATAGCACGGACGGTCGGGTCATCGCGGATCGCACACAGAACCTCCCAGAGCTCATCGCGCATCCGTATATTATACACATTGAGGACTTCAGGGCGATTAAGGGTTACCCGTGCCAGGCCATTTTGTTTTTCATAGATCAGTGTGTCAAAGGGCACGGTCAGCCCCCCTTTTCTCTCCCTCTCCCACCCGCACAGGGCCGGGCTGAGGGTAGCCTAACCATTCGGTCATACCTTGATTTCCCCCATCATACCCCTCTCCCCGAGGGAGAAGGCATTAGGAAAGCTCTCATCTTATGCCAGTGGCGAGGTGCGTTGGGGCACAGGCTTCGCCTCCGAGAGCGTTTGTTGTTGCTCTCCAGGGGTGCGCTCGACCATGGGCATGTCACGCAGGAAACGCTGCGTTCTGGCATACTGTGACGCTTTCATCACGGCGTCCATGGCCTGACGAAAATGCTGCGCCGAGAGCATCACCTCTTGCGGCTCGCCCCCCTGCTGTTCAACATGGTCGCGAATGGCATGCATCGTGGCCCGCCGACAAATCGCAGCGATGTCCCCACCTATCAGACCCTCGCTGCGTTCCGCTAGCGCGTTGAGATCCACATCCGGCGCCAGTGGCTTGCCCTGGGTATGTACGGCGAAAATCGCCTGGCGGGTGTCCCGGTCCGGCACTGGGAGATCGACCACCAGGTCAAAACGCCCTGGGCTCAGCAGTGCGGGATCGACCATGTCCAACCGATTCGTCGCCCCCAGCACGACTACTCCCTTCAGTTCCTCGATGCCGTCCATCTCGGTGAGAAATTGGCTGACGATGCGATCTCCTACCCCAGAATCACTACTTCCCGAGCCACGTACCGGGCAGAGGGCATCGATTTCGTCGAAGAAGATAATACAGGGGGCCGCTAAGCGCGCCTTGCGGAAGACTTCCCGGACCGATTGCTCCGACTCACCGACCCATTTGGACAGGAGCTCTGGCCCCTTGACGGCGATGAAGTTGACGCCGCTCTCTTTGGCGACGGCTTTGGCGAGCAACGTTTTACCGCTGCCGGGAGACCCCGAGAGCAATATCCCTTTGGGCGGCGAGGTGCCAATCTGCAGGAACAAATCGCTATGCCGGAGCGGCCATTCGATGGCCTCGCGGAGCACTTGCTTGGCTTCGTCCAACCCTCCCACATCGCTCCATCGCACGTCGGCGATGTCGCGAAATACCTCTCGACCCGTCGACGGCTTGACACGTTTCATGGCCTCGGCGAAGGACACATTGCCCACCTCCAGCCCTTCCAGCATCTCCTCGGTGATGCCATGGTCGGCGTCGAAGTCTGGGACCAAGCGCCTTAGGGTAATCATGGCCGCTTCCTGGCAGAGTGCCTTCAGATCGGCGCCGACATAGCCGTGTGTGGCCTCGGCGATTTTGCCTAAATCGACATCCTTAGCCAACGGCATCGTCTGGGAGTGAATCCTCAAGATTTCCAGGCGTCCCTCACGGTCGGGCACGCGCACGGAGATCTCACGATCAAAGCGTCCTGGCCGTCGCAGCGCTGGGTCGACAGAGTCGGGAATGTTCGTCGCTGCCACCACGATCACCTGCCCGCGCGATTCCAGGCCATCCAACAGTGCCATCAATTGGGCGACAATGCGTTTCTCGACGTCGCCGCTGACATCCTCACGCTTACTGGCGATGGCATCGATTTCGTCGAAAAAGATGATCGTCGGGGCACGGTCGCGTGCCTCCTTAAACACCTCACGCAGATGCGCCTCACTATCGCCATAATAGCGGTGCACGATTTCGGGGCCGCTGATGTGTATGAAGTGGGCCGACGTTTCACTGGCCACGGCGCGCGCGGTCATGGTTTTCCCACACCCAGGAGGACCGAAGAGCAACACGCCTTTGGGGGCATCGATGCCGAGGCGATCGAAGAGCTGAGGGTACTTGAGGGGCAGCTCGACCACCTCACGCACCTGCTGCAATTCGGCGCTCATGCCCCCGATATCTTTATAGGTTACCTTGCGTGGCCCTTGCGCCGCCCCTGACGCCGGTTTGATCGTTAAGGTGGTGCCGGTTCGGATGATGACTGCGCCCTCAGGAACAGTTTCAGCAACAGAAAACTCCCAGTTCTTAAATCCCGCCGTATTAGGCCGGACCCGGTCGCCTCCAACCACCGGTAGCCCTTCCAAAAGCCGCAAGAGCTCTTTCAGCTCCTCATCAGTAACCTTGGGAGGCACCGCGTTCATCGGCGAGAGAACGACGCGCTGTGCCGTTTGCACATCAATCTTCTGCACCGTCACCTGTTCGGCCAGGGCGGTCTGTGCATTAGCGCGCAGCACCTGATCCAGCGCGATAAACCCCTTATTGGTATCTTTGACATAGGTCCGCATGGCCTTCGCCACTGTCTGCCGCTTCCCCGTCAGACTGATCATGTCACCGATGGCCAGGCCCAATGTCTCCAGATCTTCCGGCGCGAGCTTGGCGATGCCACGTCCGATATCCTCAGGCCGCGCATCGATCACACGCAGCATCAGAGATTTTCGTCCCTCCTCCTGGGTTGCCACGCCGCTTTCCCTCCACTTTCACACATATTGAAGACGACACCAGAGAGCGCCGCACCGTCCCCTTCACCGCCTGCTCCATGCTTCAACCCTGTCCCCCTTGGGAGGGAGAATCCAGAGAGGGGCTATCAGAGCGTCTACCTGGCACTCCGCAAATATTGCATGGCAAAACACGCTGCCGTTGCCCCATCGCCAGCAGCTGAGATCACCTGTCGAGCCGAATGTTGGCGCAGATCACCCGCAGCATATAGCCCGGGAAGCGACGTTTCCATGCGCTGGTTAACCGGCACATGCCCGCCAGCATCCAACGGCAGCACACCTTGCAAAAATCCCGTGTTAGGCTGCAAGCCGACATAGATGAACACCCCGGCCACTGGCAACAGTGACGTCTCAGCCGTGTGTACATCGGTAAGCCGTAGGCGCTCCACCTGCTCACTGCCCTCGATCCCTTCGACCACCGTATGCCAGCGCCAGAAGATCTTCGGCTGAGCCCTGGCCCGTTCTTGCAGGACTTGTGTGGCTCGCAATTGGTCGCTGCGGTGCACGACGGTCACTTTCGCAGCCAATTCGGTGAGGTATAGGGCCTCGTCCATGGCGGAATCCCCACCGCCAACCACAGCGACCTCCTGGTTGTGGAACATGGCGCCGTCGCACGTGGCGCAATAGGAGACACCGCGCCCTTCAAAAGCCGCTTCCCCCGGCACGTCGAGGCGCTTCAGCGTGCTCCCACAAGCCAGAATCACGACTTTGCCGGTATAGGAGCCCATAGTGGTATCCACGACAAACGGCCGTTGATCGACATGCAACGCCTCTACTTCTACAAACGCCGTTTGCAGGCCATAAGGTTTGATCTGATCGAGCATATTGACGGCTAGATCGATACCACGAATGCTGGCGGGGAGACCGGGGTAATTCTCGATCGCTTCGGCGTTGGCGATCTGGCCGCCAAAGGTCATGCGCTCGATGATCAGAGTCTTAAGCTGCTCGCGGGTGGTGAAGAGGGCCGCCGACAAACCGGCGGCGCCGGCGCCGAGGACGATCACATCAAAGTCTCGATCCATTGCCATCATACTGAGTCTCCAGACGACCAAGCTGTCGTGTAAACATGCTCAATCATACACTGGTCGAGGCTTCAAATCTAGTCCGATGCCCAGCACGCGTCATGACTCTAGTGCCGGCTATGTACCCTTGCTTGTCCCGGCCTGCGTGGCTATTGGGTCCACGCCATTCAGCCCCTGCGGTGTTATCCCAGGCGTCTCGGAGAGCTCTTCGCGAAAGGGCGTGGCCGCGTCCCAGGCCGCCTGATATGCCTCGGAAGTGAGACGTCCACGCATGAGCTCGATACGCAGGAACAGACCGTAAGTTTGGATGACGTCTTGGCGGCAGTAGGTATGGATCAGGCCCAGCTGACCCGCTTCCCAGAGCCCTTGAATCATCGATCCGTCGACCCAGGTCTTTCCTGGTAAACCGATGAGCCGGGCGAGCAGGTTAAAGCCGCCTCGGATGCGATGCACGCCGACATTGGAGAGAAAATCGAATAGATCGTAGTGCCGTTCTTCTGAATAGCGGTAGCGGTGGCCGTACTTCTCGTTGAAGTAACGTGGGGCCTGGCATCCGTAACGCAGGGCCTGCATCTCCATGACGGGAAGATCAAAGGCGCGCCCGTTGAAGGACACCAAGGTACCGGGAAAGATTTCAACCCGCCGCCAGAACTCGCAGACAATCCCTTCCTCGCTATAATCCTGGGCACACAAGACCTCCACCGCCGTTAGGGTATGGTTGCCGGTCACGTTGCCGACGACGATGGAAATCGGGATATGAAAGGCAATGGGTAAAAAGTCGTTGCGGTGGTCACGTTCTTCACTAACCTGCTGCCGAAAGCGTTGATAGGCCTCCTCCTCCGTGACATCGTCGTGCGGAAACATCACCGCCCGAATCAGCGCTTTATCGATGCGGGTTTCGATGTCAAAGATGGCAAAGTTCATGAGTTGACGTGTGCCCTCTCCATTGCACCATCCCATCCACCATGGTCATGCACACTGGGATATGCGGAATGTCACTTACAGGTACGCGCGTCGGATCAGCCGCCAAGAACACCAGATCAGCCCGCTTGCCGCGGCTGATCGACCCCAGTTCCGATTCCAGGCCGCAGACCCAGGCCGCTCCCAGGGTATACATCCACAACGCCTCGCCGACGCTGACGCGCTCGTCTGCCCCAATGACATGCCCGTCCGGCGACTGGCGAGCCACCGCGGCATACACCCCCTCCAACGGCAGGGGCGGCACCACTGGTGCATCCGAGCTGCCCGCCACTGGCACACCACGGGCCAGCAGACTCTTGGCGCGATACAGCCACGGCTGCTGCTCAAGGTCGATCTCCGACCTATAACGCCGGCCATGATACCAGAGAAATGCTGGTTGGGTGACGACGGCGACGTGGAGGTCCGCTAATTCATCGATACAGACCTCTGGGCAGAGCGCTGCATGCTCAATGCGGTGGCGGAGGTGGGTGCCGGGCAGACGTGCCTGAGCCAGGCTGATGGCGTGCAAGGCCGATACCAGCGCCGGCAATTCGACGGCGTGAATGGCCACCGGGAAACCCTGGTAGTGAGCGCTCCATACCTGGGCATCGACCATCTCTGGCAGTGGATAAAGCGCACCGCTGGCTTCATCGAGGCGAATCTTGACTCCCTGCACGCGCAGGAACGGCGAGCCCTGGCCTGGTTTGAGTCCAGCGCCAATCACCTCGGGGAGCGCCGAGGCTCCGATCAAGAGCATCACCCGTAAGCTGATGTCACCGTCGGCGATCCAGGTGCGAAAGGCCTCATAGGCAGCCAAGTCATTGGCCACACTGGCATCCTGAATCGTCGTCACACCAGCCGACAGCAAGGTCTGGGAGCTCTGCTGCAGGCCATTCCGAAACCGCTCAGGGGGTGCGAGAAGCGGTAGGTGCCGACGCAGATAGTCATCCATATCGATCAGCAAGCCAGTGGGCTCACCGCTGACGGCATCGCGCTCGACCCATCCCCCGGCTGGGGCCGTGAACCCCCTGGTAATTCCAAGCCTTGCCAGCCCCAAACTGTTCAACACCCAGGCATGGCATGAACAGTGCGCGAGGCGTACGGGATGGTTCGGTGTTGCGACATCAAGGTCCCAGCGCGTCGGATGACGTTTCTCGGTCAGCCCAAAGTCATCATAACCATACCCCACTAACCATTGCCCAGGTGACAGGCGATGGCTATGCTGCCGCAAGACGTCCTGTACCTCCCTGAGGCTACGCACCGTCTGTGGCCGGCAATCGATCCCCAGGAACGTCCCGGCATAGGCCCGCACATGGATGTGGGCATCGATGAAGCCCGGCAGGATGACCGTGCCTCGGCAGTCGATCAGCTGGGTGTTGCGGTCCCGCAGCGCCAGCACCTCGGCAGTGCTACCCACGGCGATAAGTCGTCCTTCCCGGAGGGCGATAGCCTCAGCCCGAGGCCGTTTGGGGTCCATGGTCAGCACTGTAGTGTGATAGAGAATCAAGGTTGGCGGATGACCTGACATGCGGGGTGACCTCGAATGTGCGTTCCCCACCGAGCCCACCCTGTCGAGGGGGGAAGGTTCGCGAAGGGGGAATAGCGCTAGACGCAATTCAGTCCGAGGAGGGGAGCGGTTTGGCCTGCTTCAGTCCCATCTCTTTGCCACAACATTGCAGACCTCCTGGACCAGGCTTCGTACAAAGCACCTCAGTGCCGCAAACCTCACACACATACCGACGCCCTAACTCCATCGTCATGATCACCGCACTCCTCTATTTACGACTCTGCTTGCACATCCTGGCTGCCACCGGTTTGATACATGAACTGCAGCCGATCCCGCTCAATCTCGAGGATCTGAATACGGCGGTCATAATCATCGATTGCCGCTTCCTTGGCGACGAGCTCCCGATCCGAATAACAGCCTGCCGCCTCGAGTTGCTGGCGTTCCTTACGGAGGGTTTTAAGTTCATGATCGAGACGTTTGATTTGACGTCTAAGGGAATCATGCTCCGACAGCCACATGCGTGCGACCCTCTTCGTCCCTATGCCCCGTATCGCCCTCACCCGTGATAGGGAAGGCTGTGCGTGGGGGTGAAATGCTGGTGACCTCGAGCTAATCTCTGAAAATGACGATCTGGCGCCCGGGGGTGATATGTGAGGCGTTCGCGAGCTTGTTCCACTTCATGATCTCGTCCACGGAGGCGTCGTATTTGGCGGCGATCTTCGCCAGCGTGTCCCCCCTCTTCACCTCATACCGCAGGCTCTTGCGCGTGGGCGGCGCCTCTTGGCTCGGTGGGGGTGAAGGTTTGTAGCTCACCGGTCGGCTGGGTGAGCTTGCCACGAAGGGCTCCGGGTCATATGACTCTTGGAAGTTGGCGGCAAAGGTCGCGGCACTGCCCTTGGGGACAAATACCTGGTGGACGCCTCGTGGCAGGTAGCGCTGGCGAAGTTGCGGATTGAGCTGTTTGATCATAGCAAAATTGGTGCCTGCTGCTTCCCCCACACTTCGCAAGTGCAGACGACTGCCGTTGACGCGCACGGTGACGATGTCGACCTCCGGTGGTCGATAGTATTCCTGGGCATCGATGTAGATTCCATAACGCTCCGGATTCGATAGGATGACCTTGACGGCGATGATCTTGTAGACGAAGCGTTCGGTTTCGGCCGGCAGCGCCAGATCGTAATAGCTACTGACGCGTTGCTCCTGGAGCTCATCCAGAACGCGCTGTTCCCCAGCATTATAGCCTGCCAACGCCAGCGGCCAATCGTTAAAGAGGCTGTATAACCGCCGCAGATATTGCATCGCCCCGTCGGTCGCCTTGCCGACATCCATGCGCTCATCCACGAAAGCGTTGCTATCCATATCAAAACGCCGACCGGTCCCCTCGATGAACTGCCATAGCCCGCCGGCGCCGGCAGAAGACACCGCTGTCGGGCGCAGAGAGCTTTCCACTACGGCAAGGTACTTGAGATCATCGGGTAGCCCATATTCTTTGAGGCGTTGTTCGACCAGGGGCATAAATTTCCCCATGCGCTTGAGCCACAGCATGATCTGTCCTGGACGCGCGATGTTGAAGAGAAATTCCTGATCGAGACGTTCCCACACGTCGCGCCGTCCGACCGGGACGGATTGACCGGCAAAGTCCACCTGCGGCGGCAGCCGATAGCTGACAGCGGTGATGCCTCCCGCTGCCAGCGTTTGCAGTTGGCGGCGCAAGTCTTCCACCTGCGCCAGCGCCTCTGCCTGGGACTTCTTCAGCGCGCGTAATTCCTCCATCATGAGCTTCATCCCACCGGTCCCCTCCTGGCCCCACGCCACGGGCAGCGACCAGCCTCCAAGCAAGCCTCCGATCATGATGACCACCACGCATTGCCACGATGTACGGTGCGCGCTGCTCTTCACCATGGTCATCTGCCCCTGACCTCGCCAATGCAGCATACGGTTGCCTCCCTATCTGGAACGCCTGTGGGACAATGCCTTCACCACGGCTAAACGATTCCCCAGTGATCTCTGCCGCCGGGAGCACGTTCGGGTGAAGGCGGCTGAACGCATAGGGTTGTAGCAAAAGTTCCGCTGCAAGGCAACTGTTTTCCTGGGAAGGTCCTTGCTAAGCCGGAGACCTTCCGCTACAGTCTAATCTGACAGCGCATACGGTTTGAGGCCAAGAGTGCGCTTGATCCGAGGCCATGATTTATGCCAAAGAAATTACTCGCCGGCCTGGTAGTGGTTGTTGTGTTGGGATTGGCTGGCTCTTGGTTCTATGCTCAGCGAGCGTCGGATGGTCCTGCCATCGCCGTGCTCGCGCCAGCACAAGCGCTCGGATTCTTCGCGATACCCGGACTGCCACAGGCCTGGACCGATGTCCGGCAGTCAAAATTCTTCCAGCATGTTTCGGCTCCCACGTTCTGGCAACAGGCGCTAGGACCCGAGGGTTATCAGCGCCTCATCGCAGAAAAACAAGAGATAGAGCAACGCCTGGGCATAGCGCTGACCGAGCCGACTCTCAACCTTCTGCTCGGCCGGGAGTTAGGCCTGGCCATCGTGCCGAGTCAGGGCCATGTCGCCGATGTCATCGTCTACGCGCGTGTCTCCGGCGCCGAGAAAATCGCCGAAACCCTGAGCCGTACTTTTTCAAGGACGATGCAGGATGTCGTGCGGCAAACCCAAACGGTGGACGGCATTGAGATCGTCACGCTGCACCTGAAAGATGCGCCGACCAGTGTGTCGTACGCGTTTCTCGGTACCCTGGCCGTGTTCTCGACTGACCAGGCTTGGGTCATCGATGCCATCAGGGCTCACCACGGGACAGCATCTGAGCGTCTACACGCCGCACCCGCATTCAAAGCCATGGACCTCGGGGCGGCGGAGTCGCTCATGGCCTATGGATACTACGATGTCGAGCGCCTCCAGGCCAACACGCTGACCGAACGGCCCTGGGTGTTCCAGGGGCTGTCGACAGCTGCCCTGCAGATCCTGCAGGCCACTGGGAAGGTGACATTCAGAGCCAGGCGCGTCGGCGCTGGCCTGATGCTTGATACGATGGCGTGGTATCCACCTGACAGCGCGACCCCGGCGCTCCGGCAGGTCGATCGCGATGGCGCCGTGCCGCCGTTTCGCGGAGTGCCGGCCGAAACCTTCTATCTCACCCACGTTGACCTGCTCAATCTCCCGGGTTTCTGGCAGCTGTTGACACAGCTTGCAGCTGTAGAGCATCAGGAGAGCTGGCAGGGGATGCTCGCCTGGTTCCGCGGCTGGGCAGGGGTGGATCTGGAAGGCGATGTCCTCCCGCTCTTCACGGGTGTCGTGGGTCTCGGCATCACCGCGCCCTTCGGCACTCCACACGGTAGCCTGATCGCCTTGCCGGGCCTGTTTCTCACCCTCAGCCTTACCGACGAAGCCAAAGTATTGCAACTCATCCAAAAAATCGGGTCGCATGCCGGTGGTCCGCTCTTTTCTGCGTTCCTGCAGCGCCGCCTCCATGCGGGCCAAACCATCTACTACCTGAGTAACCCTATGCTCTTTCCCAATCCGGGCTATGTGATCAGCCGCCAACAACTCATTCTGGGGTCCGATGTCAGCCTACTACAACATATGTTGGATGCTGCCTCTGGGAAGAGCACTCCCCTGACTAATACCCATGCGTACCAAGATGTCCGCAGGCATTTTCGCATCACCGGAGGCAGCATCACGTTCGTCGATGTCGATACAGCTGTGAAGCAAGTCCGCGACATGTGGGCGCCGCTCAATACCTGGATGCGAACCCTGACGCGATCCGATCGGGAAGCTCCTGGCCTGGAGCGGATGCCGGCTGATCCCGCAGCACTGGTGGAGTTGCTCCGTCCGATCCGCTTCATTGGTGTGGCCAGTCAGGCTGAGCCCCAGGGTATACGGACAGAAGCATTCGTAGCCATCCAAGA
>CAVPRW010000046.1:0-173578 GCA_963707985.1 uncultured Nitrospinota bacterium
GGTGAAAAATGTATGTCTTCCCGCCATCTTTCACCTCCCAAGAGCTCGCCAGATCGGGGACGACCTCGAGGTTTTCATCGATCGTGACCAGCGTGTTGAACAGGCTCAAATGACACCTGCACCTGCACGCCCAGCGAAGTATGGGGGTCCATGCCGGGAACATCGGACTCGAAGGCAATACTCAGCGTGCCGCCGGGCTTGGGTTGCTGGGCTGCAGCCACATTGATGAACATCAAGCTGAAAACCGACAGAGTGACAAGACAGATCAAGAGCGACCGTGCGATGTATCGTGTCATACCATGCCCTCCAATACCCCCATGAATGCCGCCACGACCTCCCAGCAGATCGTGGCGAAAGTCCGTCGATTTTCTCGCAAGAACATGCCAGGCGACGGTCCAGCCCGCACAGGAAGTGGCCCATCTCTCTGAACGGTTAATGAGCGTGTGACAAGCTGGCGTTGGCGGCAGCGAGGCTCAGCGCGTCTTGAGGCGCATCGCCTCATAAGGGCTGGTAAAGTAGAGCAAGGCGTTCAAGCCTACTCCCGGCTCCTCCACATGAGGGCCAACGCCATGCAGCGTTGCCGGCTCATAGATTGGCACGTGCATGACCCGCTCATGCATCAGCCGCTGGATCTGATGGAGCAGCGCTTCGCGCTTGCCCCGGTCGCGCTCAACCGACTGCTGGCGGAAGAGCTCATCGATATCTGCATAGCCGCCGTAGGCGTAGGCTCCCGCTGCTCAGCACATAGGTCTCGATACGGGTGGCGGCATTGCCTAAAGCGCCGGAGGCATTCAAAATAAGCCCTTGCAGCTTCTTCTCCCGCGCCGCGGTGAAGAACGCAGCACGCTCCATAGTGCGCATCTTGGTGCGGATGCCCACGGCACCCAGATAGTTGCTCACCGCCTCGCCCATAGTAAAGAACGGTGGTAGCGGAGTCAGGTCCCCCGCGTCGAAGCCATTGGGATAGCCGGCCTCGGCCAACAGACGCTTGGCCTGGGCAGGATTATAGGCGTATGGCTCTGAGCGGTAGGGAGAATTCCAAGGTGCTGGGCATTATCGATCCCGTCAGCCGCGAAAAGCCCAGACGCTCGACTTCATTGATCGCTTGCTTATCGAGCGCCAAAGCCGCGGCCAGCCGGACTCGGCGGTCGTGCCACGGGGATTTGGGGTCCCATTGCTCCGGGAACTCAAGCCACCAGGTGGCGGCTGGGATGACCTGCGCCAGGCGTAATTTGGGGTCCGCCTTGATGGCACTGGCTTCATCACCAATCATGAGGTAGGCGATGTCTGCCTCCCCATTCTTGAGCATGGCAAGGCGCGTGGTACGCTCTGGGATCCCTTGAAGATGAGGCGGTTGATCGAAGGTGTCTGCCTCCAGTAATGCTCTTGAGCCTTGAGCACGAGCTCTACCCCCGGGTCCATGCGGACGAAACGGTACGGCCCGAGCCCGACCGGCTTTTGCTTGAAAGCGTCGTCGCCAATCTGCTCGATGTATTTCTTAGGCACAATCCAGGCGGCGCCCGTGGCGATCGTGCCGTAAAAGGCCATAAAATCCGGCCACGGTGCCTGCAGGACGAAGCGCACCCGATAGGGATCAAGGACCTCAACGGCCTGCACCCGCTCATGCAGCAACTTGGCCGAGGTTCCCTTATAGCGTAGGAAGCTGAATTTCACATCGTCCGCTGTGAAGGGATCGCCGTTGTGGAAGGTCAGCCCCTCGCGTAGCTTGAATTCATAGGTCAATCCGTCGTCGCTCTCACGCCATGACTCAGCCAGACTGGGGGCCATATCATTCCCAGGCAGGGGTTTGACCAGCGCGTCATGCAACGCATACAGAAACGTAAATGGCGTGGCGGTGCCGGGTGTGTCAGCAGGATCGAGATATGTCGGCGCAATCGAGGTGTCAAAGGCAATCACCAGCTGTCCCTCTGGTTTACTGGCGGCAGTAGCATCTCCGAGGACGAGCGTGAGCGCCAAGCCGATCATGCACGATACGGTCAGGTCCCGATGCATGGATCACCCCCTGCGCTGCGCATAGACCTTACCCAGCTCTTCATAAACTCTCCTCAGCGGCTTATGGGAATGCCAGAACAGTGAAGACCGCAATCCAGCGCCACGGCACCATCCCCCATCATTTCCCATACTTCCCGTGTCAGCCCTGATGGTCTTTCGCGCTGCAAGGCATGCGCATGGCCTTACGGCTTATCCAACCACAATCCTACTGCGATTACGCATGGTGGTGAGCTCCGGGGTCTACCCAGAGGTGCAACGGTCGACCGGATCGCATGCGGACCCCCAGACCCTTGATCACTAGGGTGCTAGCAGGTCCTTCAAAGGCTGGCCCCTAGGGTCGCGATCGTTAACCGTGGCTAAAAGTCTCTGCGTCGCAGTGAGAGAAACTACCCCTCCAGCAGGAGGGGATTAGAGGCGGGTGAGGAGTTGTGGTCTCGCCAAGAATCGTGTTTGGCGCAGATGACGAAGGAGAACAAGCAATGCCAGGAGGTGTGGGGATGAGAAGTGAATGTTGCGCATATGGGGGCTCCTTTTTCAGCCGTTGCGAACATGCGCAGCAGGGAAATCTTGTAAGTGGGCGTAGCATAATGAAGTCTAAGGATCGTGTCAACGAAAATCACGGTCGCCGATCGCTTCTACCTTAGCGTGAAACGACACCAAAATGCACTTGGGATAGTATCTGCAGACAGCGCCAGAGCCATCCGCGGCGTCCGTACAAGCGTCCGAATTCTGCTCGGGGGAGCCCTCCCTGCAGATAAACCCCGCACGACGATGGGGAACTTTCCCGAAAACCGACGCAACTAATCTTGACTTTTCTGTACAGTTTAGTACATTACACATAAGTCGCTTGCGGGCCTGTGATCTGCAAGTGGGGATTGCGAGGACGATCGATGCGCCGGTCACTCCTCTGAACGTCGGAATCCCCGCATAGCCAAACGACCTGAGGAGAATGTGATGAGCAGCCAAGCGTTGGATTTACTTACAAGCCAGGACTATAAATGGGGCTTTGTGACGGATATTGAGCAGGAGGCGATCCCGGCCGGTCTCAACGAGGATATCATCCGTCTCATCTCGGCTAAGAAGAACGAGCCTGACTGGATGGTCGAATGGCGGCTGAAGGCCTATCGATACTGGGAGAAGCTGGAGAAGTCAGAGGCCGAGCCGAAGTGGGCGAACATACATTACCCTCCCATTGACTATCAGAATATGGTGTACTTCTCAGCGCCGAAAACAAAAGATGGGCCGAAGAGTCTGGAAGAGGTCGATCCGAAATTGCTTGAGACCTATGAAAAGCTCGGCATCCCGTTGTCAGAGCAAAAGCTATTGGCCGGGGTAGCGGTGGATGCGGTGTTTGACAGCGTGTCGGTCGCCACGACCTTCAAGGATAAATTGGCGGAATTAGGGATCATCTTCTGCTCTCCTCTCTGAAGCGGTCCAGGAGCACCCGGAGCTGGTACAGAAATACCTGGGATGGGGGTGGTACCGTATAGCGATAACTTCTTTGCGGCACTGAACGCGGCAGTCTTCAGCGACGGTTCCTTCTGTTATGTGCCGAAGGGCGTGCGCTGCCCGATGGAGTTATCGACCTACTTCCGCATCAATGCGAAAAATACCGGCCAGTTCGAGCGCACGCTGATCATCGCCGAGGAGGGGAGCTACGTCAGTTATCTCGAAGGTTGCACAGCCCCAATGCGGGATGAGAACCAGCTGCACGCCGCCGTGGTGGAGCTGGTGGCGCTGGATAACGCCCAGATCAAATACTCCACCGTGCAGAATTGGTATCCAGGTGATAAAGAGGGCAAGGGTGGCATCTACAACTTTGTCACCAAGCGTGGCAAATGCCTGGGGAAGAATTCCAAGATTTCCTGGACTCAGGTGGAGACCGGCTCAGCGATCACCTGGAAATACCCGAGCTGCATCCTGCAGGGGGATAACTCGATCGGTGAGTTCTATTCGGTGGCGCTCACCAACAACTACCAGCAGGCCGACACCGGCACCAAGATGATTCACATCGGCAAGAACACGAAGAGTACCATCGTGTCGAAGGGTATTTCCGCCGGCCACGGCCAAAATAGCTATCGTGGCCTGGTGAAAATCTTGAAAGGGGCTACCGGGGCGCGTAATTACTCGCAGTGTGATTCCCTGTTGATGGGTGATAAGTGCGGCGCGCACACCTTCCCCTACCTGGAGGTGAACAACAGCACCGCCACGGTCGAGCACGAGGCCTCGGTCTCGAAGATCAGCGACGATCAACTCTTCTACTGCAAGCAGCGTGGCATTTCCGCCGAGGATGCGGTGTCGATGATCGTCAGTGGCTTTTGCAAGCAGGTATTCCGAGAGCTACCGATGGAGTTCGCGGTGGAAGCGCAGAAACTCCTGGGGGTGAGTCTCGAAGGCAGCGTTGGGTAAAACTGAGAGGACTGACCATGCTGGATATTCGGAATCTTCACGTCAGTGCCGCTGGTCATGAGATCCTGCGCGGCATCGATCTTACCGTGAACGCTGGCGAAGTGCATGCCATTATGGGCCCGAACGGCTCGGGCAAAAGCACGCTAGCCCAGGTCTTGGCCGGCCGCGAAGATTACGATATCACCGCGGGGCGAGTGCTGTACGAGGGCAAAAACCTGTTGGAGATGTCCCCGGAGGAGCGCGCCCACGAAGGGATTTTTTTGGCGTTTCAATACCCCGTCGAGATCCCTGGCGTGAGCACGACATACTTTCTCCGCGCCGCCGTCAACGCCATCCGCAAACATCGTGGTCTTGACGAGCTGGATGCGATGGATTTCTTGACCGTGCTCAGAGACAAAATGCGCCTGGTGGAAATGGACCAGACGTTGCTGAATCGCCCGCTGAACGAGGGTTTTTCCGGCGGAGAAAAGAAGCGCAATGAAATCCTACAGATGGCGGTCCTTGACCCAAAGTTAGCGATTCTGGACGAAACCGACTCCGGCCTCGACATCGACGCCTTGCGGGTCATCGCTGGCGGCGTCAATGGCCTGCGCGGCCCGGAGCGCGCCATGATCGTCATCACCCATTATCAGCGGCTGTTGGACTACATCGTTCCCGATTTCGTGCATGTGCTCGTTGACGGCCGCATCGTCAAGTCTGGGGACAAACAATTGGCGCTAGAGCTGGAGCAGAAGGGGTATGGCTGGATCGAGGAGCAGGTGCAAGGCGGTCAGCCAGTCAACTCCTAGAAGGGAAGATTTGCGCCATGACTGAAACGATACAAGATGTTTATCTGGAGAATTTCGCCCAGTTCGAGAGGGAAGTCGCCCAGAATGGGCAAGCCTGGACTCAGCAGATCCGCAAAGCCGCCATCACTCGCTTCGCCGAGCTGGGATTCCCCACCGTCCATGATGAGGAATGGAAGTATACGAACGTGGCGCCGATCACCCGCCTCTCGTTCCAACCCGCCAAGCGCCTGGCGCCTGGGTTAGCTGCCGAGGCGCTCGCCGCCGCCACGATTCCAGGTCTCGTGTCCGCTCAACTCGTCTGTGTCAATGGCCACTTCGTGCCGGAGCTCTCAGCCCTACACGCCTTGCCCAATGGTGTGGAAGTGGGCAGTTTGGCCCAAGCCCTCGCGACCCGTCCGTATGGACTCGAGGCGCATCTGGCACGCTACGCCAGTTTTGAGGAGCAGGCGTTTGTCGCCCTCAACACTGCATTCATGCAGGATGGGGCCTACGTCTACGTGCCGCGTGGTTGCGTCGTCGACGTGCCCATCCACCTCGTTTTCCTCTCCTTGCCGCAGGGGGACGCCACAGTATCGCATCCCCGCAATTTGCTCGTGTTCGAGGAAAGCACGCAGGCGACTGTGATCGAAAGCTACATCGGCCTTGGACAGGATGTGTATTTCACTAACGCGGTCACCGAGTGCGTTTTGGGCCAAAACGCTAGGGTCGAACACTGTAGGCTGGAGTCGGAGAGCACGAGTGCGTTCCACATCGCCACGTTGCAGATCCAGCAAGCACGCAGCAGCAATTGTGTGTCACATGCCATCACGGTAGGTGGGGCGCTGGCGCGCCATGACATCAATGTGGTCCTGGATGGCGAAGGCGGGGAGAATACGCTGAACGGCCTGTTCATGGCGACCGACCAGCAGCACATCGACAATCACACCCGCATCGATCATGTCAGGCCGCACTGTACCAGTCGGGAGCTTTATAAAGGTATTCTCGATGGCAAGGGTCGAGGCGTCTTCAATGGCAAGGTCGTCGTCCATAAAGATGCCCAGCAAACCGACGCCATGCAGACCAACAAGAACTTGCTCTTGTCACAGGATGCCAGCATCGACACCAAGCCGCAGTTGGAGATCCTCAACAACGACGTCAAATGTTCCCACGGCTCGACCATCGGCCGCTTGGATGAAAATTCATTGTTCTATCTGCGCACGCGCGGGATTGAGGAGGCAGACGCTCGCCGCCTGTTGACCTATGCCTTCGCCAGTGAGCTGGTCGCTCGCATGACGCTTGAACCGTTGCGTACCATGCTCAATGGCCGCGTATTGACCTGGTTGCCTCAGAGCCAGAGGGTGAAGGAGGCGTGATGAAGAGTGCCACGGAGATGCTTGCCGCGGATGGCCGAGAGGTACGGCACCGCGCATTCGATGTCTGCAATATTCGTGAAGACTTCCCTATCCTGAGGCGACAGGTGCATGGGAAGCCGCTGGTCTACCTCGACAATGCCGCCACGAGCCAGAAGCCCCAGGTGGTGATCGATACGATACAGCGCTACTACGCGGAAGAAAATGCCAATATTCACCGCGGCGCTTATTACCTGAGTGAGCAAGCGACGCAGGCATACGAAGACGCTCGTGTGAAGGTACAACACTTCCTGCACGCCCGGTCGGAGCGCGAGATCATTTTCACACGCAGCGTCACCGAGGCCATCAACCTGGTTGCGCACTGTTATGGCCGGAAGACCCTCAATGCGGGTGATGAGGTGATCATCTCGGCCATGGAGCATCACTCCAACATCGTGCCCTGGCAGATCCTCTGCGAGGAGAAGGGTGCCATTCTGCGCGTGGTCCCGATCGACGACGCCGGGGAATTTCTGCTCGATGAGTTCGAGAAACTCCTCAACCCTCGCACCAAACTGGTGGCTGTCACCCATGTCTCTAACGCCCTCGGCACCATCACGCCGGTGCGGCAGATCATTGACATGGCGCACCACCGCCACATTCCTGTCCTCATCGATGGTGCCCAGGCCGTGCCCCATTTCAAAGTGGATGTCCAGGAGCTCGACTGCGAGTTTTATGGCTTCTCCGGTCATAAGCTGTACGGCCCCACAGGCATCGGCATTCTTTATGGCAAGGCCGAGCTCCTGGAGGCTATGCCTCCCTATCAGGGGGGCGGGGATATGATCCGGTCGGTGACCTTTGAGAAAACCATCTACGCCCCCATTCCCAGTAAGTTCGAGGCGGGGACGCCGCATATCGAGGGTGGTATCGGGCTTGGGACGGCGATCGATTATCTTGAAGGCATCGGCATGGAGACGATCAACGCCTACGAACAGGAGCTCTTGGCCTATGCCATGAGCGTTGTCAGCGCCATCCCCGGGGTACGTATTTTCGGTACGGCCAGGGAGAAGGCCGGCGTCATCTCCTTCAGTCTCGAAGGGGTCCATCCCCATGACATCGCCACCATTCTCGACCAGGAAGGTATCGCCATTCGTACCGGCCATCATTGTGCGCAGCCGGTGATGGAGCGCTTTGGCGTACCCGCCATGGCGCGTGCGTCACTGGCCTTCTATAATACCAAAGCCGAGGTCGATGCGCTGGTAGCGGGAATCCACAAGGTCAAGGAGGTGTTCGGCTGATGTCCGATCTGCGGGAGTTGTACCAGGACTTGATCATCGATCATAGTAAGCGACCACGCAATTTCAAGGTGCTGGAGACGGCCGACCGGAAGTTGGAGGGCTATAATCCGCTCTGTGGCGACAAAGTCACGGTGTTCCTGGAATTGGAGGATGATCGTGTGAAAAACGTCAGCTTCCAGGGCTCCGGTTGCGCGATCTCCACCGCCTCCGCCTCGGTCATGACGGAAAGTGTCAAGGGCAAAACCCTGGCCGACGTCGAGGCGCTGTTCGAGGTCTTTCACCAAATGGTTACCGGGAAGCCACCGGCAGCCGGAAACGCTCCGGAGCTGGGCAAACTGGCGGTCTTTTCCGGGGTGTCAGAGTTTCCTGCTCGCGTCAAATGCGCCACGCTTGCCTGGCATACGTTGCATGCAGCTCTACAAGGTGCAGGGGATCCGGTATCGACGGAGTGAACTTTGAACCGCGAAATTTCTTGAGAGGACATTCATGAATACGTTCGAAACGATGGCCCTGGAAGAAAAAGTCGTCGATGTTATTCGTACCTGTTACGATCCTGAAATCCCAGTGAATATCTACGAGCTTGGCCTGATCTATGAGGTGAAAGTCGATCCGAGCGGCCTCGTGAACGTGAAGATGACCCTTACGGCCCCGAGTTGCCCAGCAGCACAATCATTGCCTATCGAAGTGGAATCGAAGGTGGGTTCGGTCGAAGGTGTGAGCGATGTCAATGTCGAGGTGGTTTGGGATCCTCCATGGGAGCCCAGCATGATGTCCGAGGCGGCAAAGCTGCAACTGAATATGTTATGAGCCGTAGTCAGGGCGTGTTCGTGTCGTCATGGCCGATGTCATGCGCCAGCACGGCCGATCGACGCCGTAGAGCCATAAGGAATTAGCTAATGAAGCTCAGCTCCCAGGAAGAATACGGGCTCCGGTGTCTGCTACAAGTGGCACGTCATGACCCCGAGGGGAGCGTGACGATTCCTGAAATCGCTCGTATCGAAGGCTTATCGATTCCTCATGTTGCCAAGCTCATGCGTTCGCTGCGTCGGGGTGGATTCGTCAAGAGTGTCCGAGGTCAAGCCGGTGGGTATAAGCTGGCGCGAACGCCGGAGCACATCAATATTGGTGAGGTGTTGGCTTGGCTTGGGGGGCGTCTGTTCGAATCCAGTTTTTGCAGCATGCATTCCGGGACGGTAGAGCTCTGCACACACTCGGTTGAGTGCTCCATTCGCTCGCTGTGGCAATCGGTGCAGCATGTCGTGGATCAGGTACTGGGTAAGGTGACGCTCAGCGACCTGCTGAGCGGTGAACGCCAGCAGAGCGCCTGGATGGGCGATCAGACCGGTTTGTTGAGTCTCGTCTCGGATCGGCCATAGCGGGTCATGCCCGCTCGGCCGAGGACTACTTATCCCTACATCACCTTCCCTGCTATTGACGCTTGTTTCATTCGTGATCGCCGGCCACCCGCGTCTTGATCTTCTTAGAAGGTTGTTACAGGTTTCCCCCTGGACGCGTCTTACTCTATTTGCCGCGCAAACGCTGCAGCACTCGTCCCGGCGATGCGACCGAAGACAGCTCCAAGCATGAGCCCTGAACCACTGGGGTAATTGTGATAGAAGATGCCACCAGTGATCTCGCCAGCCGCGTACAGACCAGGGATGAGGACACCATTACGGCGCAGGACTTCTCCCGCCTCGTTGACCATCACGCCACCGTAAGTGAAGGTGATGCCACAGCGCACGCCGTAGGCAACAAACGGTGGCTGGTCCAGACGCAGGGCCCAGTTGGTCTTGGGTGGTTCGATCCCATGAGTTCGCTTACCGTCTTTGATGGTCGGGTTGAAAGGTCCATCCTGGACGGCAGCGTTATAGGCGTTGACGGTATGAACCAAAGCCTTAGGGTTCAAGCCCAGCTTTCCGGCCAGAGCTTCGATCGTGTCAGCGGTGATCGGAGGGCTTCCGGAGCCATAGCGGGCTTCCAGGCGTTCCACGGTCTGCTGGTCGAAGATCTGGTAGGCAATGCCGCCGGGCTGGCGCAGAATCTCCGGGCCCATGACGGTGTAGCTGTAGGACTTGAAGTCCATCCCTTCATCGATGAAACGCTGGGCATCCTGGTTGACCATAATGCCGAGGGGGTATGACAGGCGAGCCGTCAGGTCGCCCAGATTCAGGTCACCCACCTCGGGCGAACCGGCATCCACGGGTACGGCGTGAGCACCGTCCAGATGGCCTCCCAACTGAGCGTCCAGCGCCTCAAGGCGGTCCAGCAATTCCCCGGTGTTATGCCGGGTGCCCCGGACGTGGACCTGTTCCCACTCGGCTCCCAGGTAACGCGCCCGCCGCGTATCGCTGGCCTCGAAACCCCCACAGGCCAGGATCACGGCCTTGGCATGAATGTCCATGAGGCCCTCCGGGGCCTGTGTGCGTACGCCATGGACACGCCCATCGGCGGTGGTTAAGAGGTCCAGAACCGGTGTATCGTATACCACATCAATGCCCCGTCCCTCGGCGGCCCGGAACAGCCGGTTCGTCAGGCCAGGACCGCCGCTCCAGAACTGGATCACGGCACCAGCGGGAAAGTAGATGCGACCTCCCTGCCGTACCGCCGTCTGGTACAGCTCAAAGCTCACACCCAGACTTTGCATCCACCGCACCGTCTGGTAGGAATTGTCCACGAGCACACGGGTCAGGGCGGGATCGGCCTTGCCTTCAGACAGGCGCATGATATCGTCGACATATGTCTCTGCCGGATACGGTTCCACTTCCAGGCGGGTGATTTCGGCCTCGGTCAGGTCTGGCACCAGGGGGAGAATGTCCTCCAGACCGCCCTGAGCAAACCGTACGATTCCCCCAGTGAAACGACTATTGCCGCCCCGGTCGTCGTAGGGCGCCTTTTCCAGCACCAGCACCTGTGCCCCGGCTTCCCGAGCCGCCAAGGCAGCGGTCAAGGCAGCGTTCCCGGCTCCGACGACGACAACTTCGCTGAACAGTTCAGACTCTTCCATGGTGTTCCTCCGTCGCGGCTGCACGATGGCCAGGCCGATTCCTTCACTAGCAACAGTGCCTTCCGTCCCAGTGCTTGTCCGGCAATCATGAAACCCGGACATACGACGCTGACCGCTCACCTGACGACGCCGTGACATCCGCCTTTCGTCACGCCTCACAGTGTGGACGGGGTGCCGGCTGGCATTTCCAGCTTGACGGCTTGCAGGGTGTGGGCCAGGGAGTGGTAATACATGATGAGTAGAATCAAGTCCATGATGCCCTTGTTGCCAAGCGTCTGCTGCATGGTGTCAAACGTGGCATCGGCGATGTCGTGTGTGGTCAGCAACTCTTTGGCAAAGCGCACCACAGCGGCATCATCGCCAGTAAGCCCATCAGGAGCGGTGCGGTTACGGATGGCATTGATGATAGGATCGGTGACTCCTTGTTCCCTTGCCAGCCGCTCGTGAGCCGTCCACACATAGTCGTTGTTCGCTTCCCGAGCCGCGGTGATAATCGCCAGTTCCTTCAGGCGAGATGGTACATCACCGTGAAATCGTACGTACTCACCAAAAGCCGCAAAGCGTCCCCCCGCCTCCGGGCTATTCAACAAGGTCTGGAAGTTGGGGCCGACCCGCCCCCGGCTGCCGGCAATGGCATCAAAATGCTTCTGCTGCTCAGGTGGCAATTGCTCCCGCTGGACATACGGCACGCGCGCCATAGCTTTCCCTCCTCATGTCATACGTTATCGACGACCACCAGACCCTGTACAGTAGGCACATTCCGCGACAAAGCCACCATTGCTGGTCATACCAATGTGACGGATCGTTACAGCGTCGACACTCGACCCGGCTCCATCTCAGGTTTGAGCATCAGTTGGGCAAGACACACGGCGGTGTAGTAGCTACACGTCAGGGCCAAATCCACCACGCCCCGCGTCCCCAGCAACTTTTGAGCGGCCGCAAACAGATCGTCCGACACGTCTTTCTGGCGCACCAGTTGGTGCACCACACGGGCGATCACCTGCTCTGGTTCGGTGAGTCCATCGGGGGCCTTGCCCGTGCGGATGGCTTCAATCGACGCGGCGCTGACGCCAGCACGAGCAGCGAGCACGGCGTGCCCCGTCCACTCGATCGCGCTGTTCCACTCGCGGGCTACCAGGATAATCGCCAATTCCTTCAGATCCTCTGGCATAGCGCTCTGGAAGCGTAATTGTGCCCCCAGCGACGTCAAATAGCCGGCAGCCAGGGGGCTATGCAGCAGGGCACGAAATTGCAGGCCTACCTCAGGGCTATTGCGGTCCCGGCGGATACGGTCGTAAATCTCCTGCCCCTCAGCATCCAACTCATCGCGTTTGACATACGGCACGCGAGCCATGACTTCGCTCCTTTCCACAGCGCAACTTGACTTCGGCACGTTTCGGCAGCACGCTATCGACTGGCACGCCGCTTACCACCGAGATCGTCTAGCGTGGCGCCTATCATAGCATGGACGGGCGTGGTTGCATAGGCAGCACCCGTCCAGGTGATACGTCTCAGGAGATTCCCACTTTGCGTACTACTATCACCATTGCCCTCTCCCCCACAAAACCCATTGAACGAGGTCCAGTTTCTTGGAGCTGGCCCGTAAGTCCACGCATCGAATGTTTCGAGGACCCAATCCGCGAGGCCATCCTCTTGGGGGGAACCATCAAGCAGGAGTTGCGCTGGCGGGAAGGACCCCGCGACAGGTCACGGACATGGCCCCCCATCGCCTGCGGGTCCTGGTCCGACCGAGCCCAGGGGCAAAGACTGCTGCGTGCCGCTGGGCTCCTGGCCCCGCGCCGATTCTACCGTGGGTCGAATCCGCGCGGCTTCGCAAAAAGGGGGCAGATTTGCATGGCATTATGTTAAGCCAAGCCAAAAAGGAAGGCTATAGTAAATTCAGATGCATACAGCTCAACAGCTTCGCGATTTTGACTCTGTTTCGGGCGTAACTTACTGCCCGAACATGAATTTCTAAAGTTTGCTCTATTTGAACTGGTTCCCAGCGCGGGGTTTCTGCCGCAAGGGCATAAAGTACCAAGGGTCGGATCAGTAATGGCATGCGGGACAGATGTCTGTTCTTGACTTCGTAGGGGGAAGGGGAGCGGGATGGCGGAGACGCTGAGACAAGCGCACGTGGTGGTGCCGAACTGGCCGCACCACGTCATCCAGCGGGGCCACAACAAGCAGGTTGTCTTTCGGTCTAACGACGACTACGGATACTAGCGACAGACCCTGGAGGAATGCAAAACGACCTTGGCCTGCCAGGTGTATGTCTATTGTCTCAGGAGCAATCACGTCTTCCTGCTCATCAACCCGGGTCCGAAGGCGGCCAACCGGGCTGTGCTGATGAAACGGGTGGCGGGGCGGCAGACGCGCTACGTCAACGCGCGGGATCGGCGAAGCGGGACGCTGTGGGAAGGGCAGTATCAGTCGAGTCTGATCAAGACGGAGGCTACTGGCTGGCCTGTGGGCGGTGCGTGGAGCCCAATCCGGTTCGGGCGCGGATGGTGAAGCGGCCGGAGCCGTATCGCTGGTCCAGCTATCAAGCGCGGGCGGGCTGCTATCGGTAGTGGGTGCGAGCAGCGATCCCGGAGGGTAAATAGGAGCGGATTCGACGGGCCATCCAGCGAGGCCAGCTCAGCGGTGGGGAGTGCTGCATGCACGCGGTAGCGAAGCGAGTCGGACGGCGGATCGAGTTTCGGGGGCGAGTGCGGCCCAGGAAAGGTCACAAATGCATCTGTCCCATTTCTTTCCGCACGCCTGTATGTCACCGCCTCACATGACAAATCAAGCGGACGTTGTCACGGCTTGAGGTCGGATGTGATGGTATGGGTGTCGATCATCGTGGTTCGCACGTCGCTGTGGCCACGCCTCTGTTGCATCTGGCGGATGTCGTCGTGCGCCTGCAACAGAGGCGTGGCGCACGTGTGCCGAAGGGTGTGTGGAGACACCCGCTTGGGAATGCCTGCCTTGCGGGCCGCCGCCTTGATCGCCTGCTGGATAGCGGTGTCATGCACATGGGAGCGCCGCACGTCGCGCGTGGCCGCCACGCACGTCAGACTCTGGGCGGGAAAGCACCACTGCCAGACGACTTCGTGCGCCGCCGACGTCGCCGTCTTTGCGAACGACGTCGGCAGAAACACGCCGTCATCGCCCTTCGGCCTGTCCTCTTGAGGGAGCTCCCTGACCTTTTCGAACGGCCGCATGATGTCACCATGGATCGTGTGCGGCCACGGCACGGTCCGCGATGTGCCGCCCTTGCCGAACGGGACTGCAAGCCTCCCCGTGTCCACATTGACCTGTTGGTTCCGCAGATGGGCTGTCTCGGAATGCTTCACGCCACACCCGTCCAGGAGCATCGCCAGGCATGCAGCGGGCTCGTGCAACTCCGCCACCAGCCGTTCCACCGCCTGCCGCGACAGCACGGTGGGGATCGACTGGCGGCGCTGGGCCCGTGGCGTCTCCGAACGATCACCGAGTTCCGGTGTGCATACATGTCTGAACAGCCATAGCCGGGCGTTGAACGCCTGGTGTTACGCCGCAGCTGATACCGGTCTTCTGACAGCCAGATCGGCCAAACACCGCTTCACCTCCGCACTCGTCCACGCCGCAGGAGTAGCCTGGACCATGCCCCCCCTGACCGTCCGCATCCATCCCGCAGACGCGTGAAGCGTCTTGGGCGAATCATGGCGACGCCTGATGTCATCGTTCACCTGCGTGTCCACCTTTCGCCAGGCCGCGTGCGTCGGTGCGCTCGCGCGATTGGCCTGCACGACGACAGGCGCGTGTTCCGGCAGCATGCGAGATGGCCCGATGAGGCGCTTCTGCGTCCTGGCCGCGAGACCATCGGCTCCGTCGTTCGGTGCGCTCGGGACCGCATCGTCGTCTCGCAACGAGCGCCACGGCGGCGACACGAACACGGCGTCATCGTCAACCGAGCCTGGTGCCTAGGCCTGCTGTTCGACCGTGTGGCCTTTCGACGCCAGTTTCCCGATAAATCACCGAAGGCTCGTGGCAGTGGTGGGACGGTGACGGTCCGTATGGCCCACATGCAGGGAGCACCCCACCCATGTTTGGTCGTGCCGCCATGGTTCACGGGGAGCCCCCCTGGCCGCCAGGACCTCGGCGTCTCTCGGATCAGTGTCCGGAAAAGCGTTCAGGGGTGACTCTTGTGCTGTGATTATCCAGCTGCTGGATATTCTTACATGACGCCTGTTATACAGCACTTATTAGGATGTCGACGATTGTTATGCTTTTTATGATCTTTGCTCATACATCTTAGCGTTGTTGTCCTTCCCTACCGGGAAGTCTTTGAGAAAACTTTATGAAATCCATATCTTGACCATTGAGACGTGATCGTGACAGCCTGATCGTGACTCGTTGAAGTGACAGGGGGTCATTCAAAAAATGCAAGCGTATACTGTTCTTAGCCATGCTATAATATCGGTCCTCACGGTTCACCCAGTTTAAACCAGTTTCAAACATTCCTGATAACGGCTTGATTTGACGAATCCCTGTTCAGCCTCACGGCAACTCTACGGCACAGGGATGAGCCAACGGCACTGGCCAAGCAACATTCCGCCGGACGGTCAACACTTAAAGGCGCTGTTTTTTTTAATTTTTGCCCAAATATTGGAAACTGTCGCAAAGAATGACGGAACCATGAATCGGAGTGTTATACAGAAAACGGTTGAATAACTTGTTCTGGCGGACACGCTGCGCGCGTCCGCCAGAACGCGGCGCTCACTGCGTTCGCAGCCTGGTTCGGCAACGCGCTTCGCGCCGCCGAACCAGGCTGCTTCACCTGCCGCGGCGGCCGTCAAGCCTGCGGCTCGCCGTCCCCCGCGCAGGTGAGCGCCGCGTTATGCGCCTTCCCGAGCGGAGCGTTCCTATTGAGTCCGTTCTGAGGTTGTTGTCTGGGGGTATCCTGTCGCGGTGGCTCTGAACGACTTAGAAACAAAGCGCGTCGAGAAGGCTCTAGCTGCGTATTTGCAGAAGCATCGACCGCCACCGCACATCCGTCCGAAACTCGATCTCGGTTATCGGATCTCGGGGCAAAGCGTGGAGCTATTCGAGATTCGACCAGCATTTCAGAAACCTAGTGTGAAGCGTGAGCACAGTTTTGCGAAAGCTACCTACGTGCGGACACGCGACCACTGGAATGTTTTTTGGATGCGGCAAGATCTGAAATGGCATGCGTATCAGCCGCATCCTGTCGCGAAGGGCATCGATGAGTTTCTCTCTGTTGTGGAGAAGGACGAGTATCACTGCTTTTACGGCTAGTGGTTGCGCATAACAAGCGCATGCAGCGAACGCGCGTTATGGATAAATTTGTTCTACGTTTAGGGCATCGGCGCGTCGCTGATGCGCGGCGTTAGGCGTGCACAAGCCCGCTGCTCCAGGATAAAGCGAGACCCATCTGATCAGAGGCATCGACATCGGACCATCTGGGCAAGGGCGGAAGTTCTCGATGCGCTGCATGGTTCCAAGCGCCTGGCAGAGGGTCTTATGCACAGCAATGGTCAAAGAAAGGCAGGGAAACATGAGTATCATCGGAAAAGTTGAGAGTCTGTGGCGCTATCCGGTCAAGAGCATGCGCGGCGAGGAGTTGGACGTAGCCTTCCTGGGGTTTGCCGGCATCTATGGTGACCGCCTCTTCGCCTTCAAAAGTGCGGCAAGTCCCAAAGGATTTCCGTATCTGACGGGACGGGAGCAGCAAGAGATGCTGCGGTATCGCCCGCGGTTCCGCCATCCTGATCAGGCGGCACAGCCTCCCAATCTGGCCGACGCGGAGCGCCTCTGGCCCGGCCTGAACGTGAACCCCATGTCTGCAGATCCAGCAGACCTGATGGTGGATGTCGAGACCCCATCAGGCGAGCTACTTGCGATCGACCATCCCGCCCTGATCCCCATGCTCGGCGCGAGGATCGACGAGGCCCATATCCTCACACTGGTCCGGTCGGACCGCGCGATGACGGATTGCCGTCCCGTGTCGCTCTTTTCCGTGCAAACCGTGCAGCAGCTTGGGGAAGAACTCGGCACGGTCGTGGACCAGCGACGGTTCCGGGCCAATGTCTATGTGGACCTCTCATCTGCCGGCGGCTTCGGTGAGGATGGGTTGGTTCGCCGCTCAGTGCGCATCGGGTCGAAAGTAGTGATCACGATTTTGCAGCGCGATCCGCGCTGCAAGATGATCACCCTCGATCCCGAGACAGGCGTATCGAACCCAGAGTTCCTACGGCAGGTTACGGAAGCCCACGATGGTATGGCCGGTGTCTATGGGGCGGTCTTGGTGGAGGGCACGCTGCGCAAGGGCGACCCTATTGAATTGTTGGACTAGCGAGTCAGGTGGAAGTGTGAGGCCGGAGGGCCTGAGGTCGGCGTCGAAGCATTGCGCACCCTTCTCAAACATCGTGGGGGCACGGGGAGGTCCAGTGGGAGTCCGTCCCAGGTCGCACGCCGAACGAATAGGATTCTTTGCGAAGGCTCGCCACGATGGGAGTGACAGCGGGGGGAAAACTGCTTGCGGCGAGCCCTTTGCAAAGAATCTGTTGGACGAAACCGCAGGAACGCTATGGGGATTGCATCCGAGGGTCTGGGATGGGGGGCCGCAAAGGAGGAGAGGGGCAGGCGAAGCTGGGACGCCCGGTGGAGAGGGAACGGATGTGGGAAGGGCAGACAGGGATGTCCAGCCCCAACATGAGACGCGAAATTCTCCAAGCCAGGGGTGTGAAGCAGGGCGGTTGGCTGGGATACCCACGCGTGGACACACCGGTACCATGCCGCCAAGCGGGCAGCCAAGCAGACGAGGGGAGAGTAGGGCAGCAGAGCGGCCTCATGAGGAATCCACGCCCGGGGAAACCCTGCTGTTCTGGTGGCGCAAGGGGAGTCGGGTTTGCCAGGGCACGAGGTGCCCCTGGCCACATGGGGGGCAAAGGGTTGGAGCCAGCCCGGTCAATTGTTGGGAGCGGGTCGTCCAGGGCAGAGGCGGTGGCTCGGCTGGGGGAGGAGACTCAGGCACCGCGAGCAACTGGCGGCAACGCGCCAGGTTCTCGGCGCGATGGCGGTTACGGAGCCAACCGAAGTCGCGGATGCGCACGAAGCCCGCGGGCAGGATAGGCAGCAGGAAGCGGCGGATGAACTCGGCAGCAGCGAGGGTCATGACCCGCTGTTGGTTGTGGTGGCGATCATCCTTCCAGCGGCAAGAGACGTGCCCCTCTGCGCATGTGAGCAAGCGATGATTGGAGATGGCGACGTGGTGGGTGTAACGGCCGAGCTACGCCAACACCTGGGCGGGACCACCGAAGGGGGGGTTGGCATAGACGACCCATGCGGTGTGGCGACAGCGGTCGAGCACGCGGGCGAACCCTTGCGGCGCAGCGAGGGGCTGCAGTTGCCCATGAAACTGTCGCTGGTGTTGATCCAACGCTGGCCATCGGGTGAGAGTCCTCCAGTGGGAACGACGCAAGGCACATGGGGATGATGGCGCAGCGTCTGCCCCCAGGTGTGGCGGATGGCGAGCAAGCCGATACGGGCGCCCAGGTGTTGGGGGTCGGCGGCTATGCGGAGTAAGGTGTGCGAAGCCGTCCGGCACAGCAGGTTGGACATCACCTGTTGGTTTTGCAGCGCCAGGGGAGCCAGGGAGTCGGGCAGGGTAAAGACGACATGACAATACTCGACGGGCAAGAGTTCGGCCTGGCGATCCTCCAACCACTGAGCGTTAGCCAGGGCCTGACACTTGGGGCCATGACGGTTGCGACAAGAGTTGGAGGAGATGGTTTGGTGACCGCCGTGGTCGCACTGCTCCACATGGCCACCCCGGGCGGCAGTGCGACAGAGTTCGATGGCCCGCCTGGCGCGCCGCTGTTGTGGGGACAGCGAGGCCCCGTGCAGGTCCTGGTACGCGGGTCCATCCTGGCGGAAGATAGCGGCGACTTCCAGAAGTGGTGCGGCCATGGGTGTGCCTCAGGGGTGGGGGAGGCAGCGGCAGCGCGTCAACGGGGCTGACGGTCGCGGCCACAGGGGTGGCCGCGACATGAGTGTCAAGGGCGGTGGTGCGCAGGCTGTTGTGGCCGAGCCGGAGTTGGATGGTCCGGATGTCGGTGCCCGCTTCCAGCAGCTGCGTGGCCAAGCGGTGGCGCAGCGTATGGGCGGTGACCTTTGTGCCTAAGCCAGCGTCCTGGCAGGCGCGCAGGCAGACCTCCTGCCGGGTGCGAGCGCCGATGGGCTGCTGGGGAGACTTTCCCGGCAACAGCCAGTCGGTGGGACGCACGGCGTTCCAGGACGGGCGCAGCCACGTGAGCCATGTCGGCGAGAGCATGACATAACGATCCTTCTGGCCTTTGCCCTGCCGGATCCGAAGCGTCATGCGTTGGGAATCGATGTCAGACACGTGCAAGTGAAGGACCTCGGAGACGCGCAGACCGGCGGCATACGCGGTGGAGAGAGCCATGTGATACGTGAGGTGGGTGAGGGCTCCTAGAAACTGCGCGACTGCGGCAGGGCTCAAGACGACAGGGAGTTGATGTGCCTTGCGCGGAAACGGGATGTGGGTCATGGCCCAGTCTTTCCCGAGGGTGATGCGGTAGAGGCAGCGCAGGGCACAGACGCGCTGGTGGAAACGACTCCAGGAGACCTGCGTGTCGTGCACCAGATACCGTTGATCCGCACGAATGTCTTCCGCCCCGAGCCGTTCAGGGGACCTTCTGAAGTGCCTGGCAGAGAGGGACCCACACTCGACCTAGAGGCGCTGGGTTTTCGGGGAGAGATGGCGTACCTGCATGTCTTCGACGTAACGCTGACGTCAGGGTGTCATGACAGGCTCCTTTCCAGGAAACATCATGTTGTTCGGGAACACCCTGATCCTCCCGGAGGGAGTCTGGGGGGGGGGCGGGGGGGGGGGGGGGTTGGCATCCAGACGAGCCAGCCAGCCGAACAGGGCCTGCCGTCAGAGGGGAACCGGTTTTCTCAGAGAAGGTCAAAGGCACGCGAAACCAAAGCGGGAGGAACCGATCGGCAGGGTGTTGCGATCACATGGATTTCACTCTTCTCTACCGCGCAGCGGTTTAGTCCAACAATCGCTTACAAGCGACCGCCAACAGCCTTGTATCTTTAAGGGGTGATGTGGGAGAATCCCAGTCACGTAGAACCCGGACGTGACAGACCGATTGAGCCTTGGTCCGTTGAGACCGGAGCGGAGCGTGGGTCGTCACGTCCTGGACTCCTCAAGCCCGTACAGTTGTCTGGTGCCTTAGAGCCCGTATCTGCAAGGTCGGGCGACAGGAGGTCCTATGGTTGACGTGCCGTGTTTTGTGGGCATTGATGTCGCGAAAGCCCAGTTGGATCTGCGCGGTGCGCCCCTCCGGGGAGCGGTGGGCCGTCCCGAATGATGCCGGTGGAGTTGTCACACTCGTGGAACGGTTGCAGCCCCTGCAGCCCACCCTGATTGTGCTGGAAGCCACCGGGGGCCATCGAGCGGGCCGTCGCGGCGGCGTTGGCCGCAGCTGGCCTCCCCGTGGTGGTCGTCAACCCGCGGCAGGCGCGTGATTTTGCCCGGGCCACCGGGCGGCTGGCCAAGACCGATGCCGTTGGATGCGCGCGCGCTGGCGCATTTTGCCGACGTCGATCCGGCCGACACCCCGGCCGCTGCCGGACGCCCAGACGCAGGAGCTGCGCGCCCTCTTAGGACGCCGCCAGCAACTGGTGGGCATGCGTACGGCGGAGCAGAACCGCCTCGGCGGGGACGAGTCGGACGCCTCCAGACGGACATTCCAGGCGCATATCACCTGGCTCAACGAGCGCCTGGCCACGCTGGACGATGACCTCGAGACGCTGCTCCGGGCGAGCCCGCTGTGGCGGGAACACGACGACTTGCTGCAGAGCGCCCCGGGGATTGGGCCCGTGTGTACCCGGACGCTGGTGCTGGAACTGCCCGGAGTTAGGGACGCTCAATCGCCAGCAGATCGCAGCGTTGGTGGGCGTGGCGCCGCTCGAATCGCGACAGTGGGACCCTCCGCGGGCGGCGGACGATGTGGGGAGGCCGCGCGCACGTGCGCACGGTGTTGTACATGAGCACGCTCGTGGCCATGCGCTACAACCCGCGGATCAAAGCCTTCTACGAACGGCTCTGGCCGCGGGGAAGGTGCAAAAGGTCGCCCTGACGGCCTGCATGCATAAGCTGTTGACGATCCTGAACGCCATGGTGAAACATCGGACGCCCCTGGCAAGCCCAAGAGGTCCAGGGCTAAAAATACGTACAGGCCCCTTGACAACCAAGACAGTTGCTCCGCTCGTTCCTCGCTGCGGCTCTTGGCGGCGCCTGAAGCCTGGCGTTAGGCGTCAACGTCCAAATCCAGCGCAAACACCAGAGCGCGCTTAATCTGGGTCATCAGTTGATCTGGCAGCTTGCCGAGCCTTCGCTCAAGCCGCACGTTGGCAAAGACCCGAGTCCTTGAACATTGACGACAGAGGCGCGGTCAAGAAAGGCGAGTTTTGGCAGTACCACCTCGTAGGGACTCTGTCTGTTTTGGGTGGTCAACGGCACATAGAGGACCAATGCCCGCGGTGGGTCAGGGTCATCGCGCGACACGATCACGACTGGGCGTGTCTTCGCCGCTAAGCCAAGATCGGCAAGCCAGACTTCACCGGGTTGTGGGTTCATCGAGCATATCCAGAACTTCTTGCTCCACGATACGCGACCGCAAGACATCTAAGACGTCTTGATCTGCCAACTCGATAATTTCTGTCACCTGTCGCCTGACCTGGGCAGCCGTATCAGGTTTCCACTCGCGAAGCTTTGTATCTAAGCGTTCTGCCAACGCATCCATGACCGCCTCCAGCCGTAGGCGCTATTGCACTCTAAGCCTTTTATCATGTGGCGGCAACCTCTGAAAGACTGTACCGCCTTTGTACGGGGTATTATACTACAGTGGCTTACTAGGTTTCAGCCTCGAGCGCTCAATAGCAGGAAGAGCATAGCCTCGCCTATCCAAAGGTCGCAGCAGACGGGGGGACAGCGGCGCATTGCAGCGCGGGGGAACCGTCCGCAGTCGGTGGTGGGTCCGCCCCCGCTGCTGAACCTGGGCGTTAGCCATCTGCAGATGTTATCCAATACCTTCGCCAAAATGGGGATGAGGGAGGGCGGCTGAATATCGTGTAGAATAGGGAAAAACCCACCCAACTCTACACCAGGAGCAACCGCCCATGCCTGACATGATGCGTCATTTTAGCGTGTTTAAGCCAGTGTCTGGATACCACCACGCTGCGCCAACTCAGCCGGGTGACCGAAGCGATGCTGGCGATGACCGGACGCGTGACGATGAGGGGCTTGTCCCGCTGGGCCGGCAAAGGGGGCAGTTACCGGACGATCCAGCGTTTTTTCATTACCAGCATCAATTGGGCCACGCTCCAATGGGTGCTGATTCGGCACCATCTGTTGGAGCCAGATGATGTGATCTTGATCGGTGGCGATGACGTGGTGGTAACGAAAGCGGGCAAGCACACGCATGGATTGGATCGGTTTTTTTCCTCCCTGTATGGGAAAATGGTCCGTGGGCTGGGTTTTCTGAGTGTATCCCTCATGAGTGTCAAACGCCGCACCTCCTACCCGGTCATGCTGGAACAACTTGACAAGCAGCACCCTGACCACCCTCGAGAGGTGTCCAAGAAAAAGTCCCAGGGGAAACGGGGCCGACCGAAAGGGAGCAAAAATCAGCATCGGCGAGACGTCACGTTGAGCCCGTATCTCCGTTTCGTCCAAGAGACCATCAAGCGTTTACTGCAGTTGATCGGCGCTCAATTACAGGTGATGTACTTTGTCTTTGATGGCGCCTTTGGCCATAATGATGCGCTGCAAATGGTCAGACAACTCGGTTGACATTTGATTTCCAAACTGCGCTATGATGCGGCGCTCTATTTCCCCTATGATGGCCCGTATGCAGGCCGTGGAAAGCGCAAAAAGTATGGCAAGAAGCTCGATTATCGGCATATCCCTGAAGCATATTTGAAAGAATCTTCTGTTGAAGAGGCTATCGAGACCAAGATCTACCAGATGCACGTATGGCATAAGAAGTTTGCAGATTTGCTCAATATTGTGGTGATTGTGAAAACCAATCTGACCACACAAGCGGTTGCTCATGTGGTCTTATTCAGTAGTGACCTGGACCTTTCCTATGAGCAATTGATTGACTATTATCGTTTGCGTTTCCAGCTGGAGTTCAATTTTCGGGATGCCAAACAATATTGGGGCTTGGAAGATTTCATGACCGTCAAGCAAACGCCGGTATACAACAGTGCGAATCTCGCCATGTTCATGGTGAATGTCTCCCACGCCGTGATGCGTCCCATGCGCACGCAGTGGCCGGAGTTAAGTGTGAACGACCTGAAAGCCTGGTTCCGTAGCCGGAAGTATGTGGTTGAAACGTTAAAATTGCTTCCGGAAATGCCAGATCCGATTTTTATTGATCAGGCGATTGACCAGATGGCTCAATTAGGGCGGGTTAACCATGCAGTCAACCCCGTCTAATTGGCGAAGGTATTGCCCAAGAAACGATTATCGCGAGCAGATTGACCGGACCGATGATCGTTTCAGTACCGTCAATGTGCCTATCAGCTCCATCGCCGTGAGCTCGATGGAAGACGAAAACGGCGTATTCGAGCTGAACTTTCATGATGAGCGATACCTGCCGTTCGAGGGCGCCGGCGCCATCAGCAAGTGGCGGCTTGAGTTGCCGGAGCAGTTTCGCCAGTTCGATTACGACACGATCACGGATGTCGTCATGCGCCTGCGCTACACGTCGGTGGATGGAGGCGACAAGCTCAAGGCGCCAGCGGCTGGCTCGGTGCAGGATTACATCAAGAGCGTGGAAGAACTGAGTCGGGAAGAGGGGCTTTTCGCCGTCTTCGATTTGAAAAACGATTTCCCCAACGAGTGGCACAACGCCAACCATCCGCCCGCGGGCGCAACCGAGCGGGTCTTGATAATCGACAAGCTGAACGAGAAGCTTCCAGTTTTCACCAAAGGGCGCGGCGCAAAAGACATCCAGGTAAAGGAAATCTACTTATTTGTGTCTGGAGACCCAACAGCTTCCAATTTTCACCTCTCGGTGTTATCGATTAAGGCCACCCAGGGCGGAAACGACATCACATTCAAGGATGACAAAAAGATAGGGACAATGCAGTCGCTTGTCGGAGATGGCATGGATTCCGCCATGGACAGTTTGCAGATAAAGCTTGGAGACACGAAGACCGTGATCGACAAGATGTGGCTGTTGGAACGGTATGTGTTGCCTGAGAGGCGTCGGTGAAGGAGGTTTCAACTGAATGAGAATATCTGCGGAATGGGCTTGGAGGGTAGTGTTATACATGTAATGCTCTGGTCCCGAACCCCTGGTATGGTTGGCGAGAACCACCAACCATACCAGGGCTGCCAGCCAATGCCTGGCGGTGCAGGGCGTGCCAGCGTAGTAGCCGACGATCTTTTCGGTATACCAATCCAGCATGACCACGATATAGACCCACCCGAAGTCCTCCACCAGGATCTTGGTCATGTCGATGCCCCACCATTCGTTGGGCTTGGTGGGTCTGGGTTTGCGTCCTGTCGGCGTGCGTTTGGCCCTGAGCGTCACATGGGGCTTGACCAACAAGTGATGCTCCCGCATCAGGCGCAGCACCCGATTCTCATTGACTGCGCGCTCCTCGACAAAACGCAGGTCGGCCCAGATACTGCGATAGCCCCAGAACGGATGCTCAGCTTTAAGTTCCTGAATCCGTTGGAGCAGGCTTTCATTGCGCCGGACGACCAGCGGCGACTTGTGTCGGTTCATCCCAGCCACTCGTGGCTTTTTTTAACTCCCAGGTGAACTCTCCGACAAGGGTCTTTAGCCGGGTATTCTCCCGCACCAAGCGGGCGTCTTTCTGGGCGTCCTGATGGACCTCAAAGGCCTTCGAAGAATTCGCCAGAAATTGGTCGCGCCACTGATGATACTGGCTCTGGTTGATCTAGTGCTCATTACAGAGTTCCACTACGGACTTGCCCTCCAGGCCTTCAAGCACGATCCTGGCTTTAGCTTTGGCGTCCCATCTGCGTCTTTTCATGGCTGACCTCCCTAGATGTCAGCCACGGTGTACTCTGTTCCAGTGACCCTTGTCTTAATGGGGAGCAGTATAGGATTTCAGCCTTACGGCAGAGTTGGATGTGCCCCGTGACGCTTCGAGGGCCTCACGACCGACTGCGACCAGCGCCGGCTGTGGCAAAGGTAGGGCCACAGCCGATGCGATGATCGATGCAGGTAGGGAAAGAGGATTGCAGCGCCCTGGCCCCCCATGGGTGTGGGTACAGGCTATGATCGCGCTGGGGCTCTCACGAGTTGTGTCAGCTGCCCGGTAATCACCTCATGCACTTCTCGTACAATGCGGCTGCTCAGGTCCCCAGCCGGCTCAATGAGGTTGATTGAGCCGGCATCCTGGCCAAAGAGCGGTGTCGTGCGTCAACAGAGCATGCACCACTAGACGTTAATCTGCGTGCACTGGCTCGTCGGCTGTCGCCTTGAAGGCGGGCAATCACCTCGGCGGCAAAGCGCTCGAGTTGTTCCACGACCAACGTCTTCGGGATACCGACGGTCAGGCTCACCATCACCCGCTCAAGACCCGGATAGCGCTCTTCCAGCTTCTTGAGGTGCTCGATAAAGTCGTCAGGCGAGCCGCAGAGCACGCCACCACTATTGATCGCGCCTTCGATCCTCGGGAGATCGGCGAATGGTGCCTTTTTCGGGTCCGCCATCTCCTCGATCTGCTGGTCCGATAACGCACGCACCAGTCGCAGCGGCCCGAACATTTTCAGATTTTCTTCGTAATACTTGCCCGCCTCGCGAATGCCCTGTTCACGGCTGTCCGCCAGGTAGAAATGGAATCCGAAACAGAGGCCCTCACCCAACTGCAGCTGACGTCCGACCCGGGCATGAGCCTCTTGCCAGGCCAGGACCACTCGGTGCATCGCTCCACCTTCGGCCGAGCCACCGCCGACCACGCCCTTAATGCCCATTTTGGCCATGAAGTCGAGGGCCTGCTGGGAGCCGCCCTGAATCGGTTGCCAACATTCGACGGGACGCCGCAGCGGGCGCGGCACCAGCGTCAGGTTCTGCAGCTCGTAGCCACGATACGGTACCTTTGGGGGTAACGTATAGTGTTTCCCTTGATGCGAGAAAGACTCCTCATTGAAGGCCTTAAAGATGATCTCGACTTGCTCTTCAAACAACGCGCGGTTGGCCGGTTGGTCGAGGAGGGGAGACCCAAAGGTCTCAACCTCGCGGGTATGGTAGCCACGCCCGACGCCGAAGGTCACCCGTCCGCCGGTGAGGATATCTGCCGTGGCGAAGTCTTCAGCCAGGCGTAGCGGGTGCCACATGGGCGTGACGTTGAAACCACACCCGATGCGGATGCGTTCCGTCACGCGCGCCAGGTGCACGGCCATCATGAGGACATTGGGGATGCATTCGTACCCTTCATGTTGAAAGTGATGTTCCGCCATCCAGAACGTATCGTAGCTCAGGCGGTCCATCGTTTTCGCCATGGCCTCCGCCTTATCGAAGACGGTGACCAAATGCTCATTGGAAAAGCGACGATCGTTCACGGCCGTGCCGGCATATCCAACATTGTCCATGTCGACATGACCAGCAAATAGACTATCGAATTTGGTAATCATTCTGCGTCTCCTCATGAGAGTTACCACTTAGATGAGGCCCCATTGTATCGGAAAACCCTCGTTTGTCAAACGAGGACTTCAGCAGCGTCCATCGACATCTTGCCCTGGGTGCGACGAACCGTTTGCTTGCCCTGGCCCCACAGGGAGAGAGCCGAGGCGCCTTGATGTGTTCCAGGGGCAGTGCTGTCGCTTCGTTGACGGCCGACAAATGGCATTTGAAAGGGCGACGCTGCTGCACTATCATGGAGCGGGAACGGTACACGTGTCACATCGCCATGTTACCCCTGACTGATGAGATAGCCTGGAGTGCTCATGCTCGACTGGCCTGAATATGGCAAGCTTCTGGTGGCGTTGTGGGCACTGGTTCATCCGGTAGGGGCGATCCCGATTTTCCTGAGCTTAACGGAGCACTACCCTACTGAGCGCCATCATATCGGTCTTGTGGCTGCCACCGCGGTAGGGGCGATTCTGATCGCCTGTGTATTTGTGGGCCAGGCGTTACTGCTGGCGTTCGGTATTCATATTCCCTCCTTCCGGATTGCCGGAGGCCTACTGATCCTGCTCGTGGCGCTCGCCATGATGCATACGCCCGGTCATGGAACACAGGAGATGCCGGAGGACACGCAGGGCTCTCCGACCAACAACTCCATAGCGGTAGTCCCGCTCGCGATCTCAATTTTGGCAGGGCCAGGTGCGATCAGCACTGTCATCGTCTATGCGCATCAGAGCGTTTCGCTGAGCCATCATTTGCTCATCTGCGCCATTATTGTTGTCGTGGCGGCGAGCACCTTCGTGGTGCTCAGGCTCGCGCTCGTCATTGCGTCGCTGATCGGGCCTACGGGGATGCAAGTGTTCACGCAAATCGTGGGACTGCTGATCGCGGCGATTGCGGTGGAATTTATGACGCAAGGGCTGGCTGCGATCTTCCCAGGCTGGCGATAATTGTCGCAGTCGGCTCTTGAGGTTTGCAAAAGGCGTTGGGCGCGGTGCCGTCTGTGCACAGGCATGGAGTCTGTCAGATCATGGTCGTGGAGTGGGAGAGGACTCGACACGGACGAACAGGCCTTGGTCCACGTCGGCGAACAGGTCCAGCGTCAGACTTCCTGGCTGCCCTTGAGGGCCAACGGCAAATCTCGCCAATCCGGATGCACCGAGATAGGCGTCGTTCTCGGGCCAAGACACCAGGAAGGTATCGCGGTTCCAGTGCTGCAGCGCCATTTGCACTCGTCGTGGTCCCACTGTCAGTGAGAGGCTGTCGCCAGCGGTCTCGATGACGAGATCGCCATACACCCGGTGATGAAAGGTGCCCGTATAATCCTGGAGCGGTAAGGCCGCTGCGGGAGTCGTCGGCCGCTCGCCGAGGGCGGTGCGGGCCGCAGTCTGCTGGGCCTGTTGCACCGATTGGAGCACCTGGCTCCAATCGGTGGGTGGGTTGCTGAAGTATAGATCGTTGAGATACCACAGCAAGGCCTCCGGCAGTTGCGTCCCGCCGAGGTTCGTGAGCACGACCAATCCCAGCTGCGCCGCGGGAATGAAACCGACGACGGCATGAACGCCGCCGGTGTCCCCATTATGCCAGATCACCGGATACGGGTGTGCGGCGCTGTAGACCCAACCCTCGCAATAAAGCGCCTGTGTGCTTCCAAGCGTGGTGTGGGCCAGCGGATTCTGGGGCTGGGGCTCGATTGGGGTCTTCGGAGAGTGCACCACCTGCATGTTGGCCTCGCTGATCAGCCGTGTGCCTTGCCACATCCCCTGACCGAGATGCAGCCTGAGCCACTTTGCCATGTCAATCACGGTAGAATTCACCCCACCGGCCGGGCCATAGGTGTATGCCCACCCCAGAGACGGCGCATCCATCGGGATGGCGGTGACTCGCCCATCCAACATCGTGTGGCTGAAGGCTGCATTTGCTGCCGATCGGTACGCCTCATGGCCAGTGGAGCTCTCGGTCATGCCGAGGGGGGCAAACAGGCGCCGCTGCACGGCTTCTTCCCAGGTCATGCCGCTATGTCGTCTGATGACCTCCGCTGCCACCAGGAACAGGTTATTGACGTAGCCGAAGCGCGAGCGAAAGCTGCTGACAGGCTGCATGTGCCTGATCTGAGCTTGAATGTAGGGCGCGTCAAAGCCGATCACGGCCAGCAGGTCCCCCGCATAGGGCGACATGCCGCTGCGCTGTGCCATCAAGTCTTCGATCATGAAGGCACGGGTGACCCAGGGGTCGTACATCTCGAAGGTCGGCACATGATCGATCACCGGGTCCTCCCAGCGCAGCTTCCCCGCATCCGCCAGCAATGCCACAAGGGCGGAGGTGAAGGCCTTCGAAGTAGAGCCGATCGGAAAAACGGTGTGAGGATCAATGGGGTCGGCGCCACCTACTTTCTTCACACCGAAGCCTTTCGTATAGACTACCTGGTCCCGGTGGACCACCGCGATGGCCATTCCCGGGGTCCCCCACGTGGTCCGGGCACGTTCCGCATAGTCCTCGAAGGCGGATAATACCGCGTCGAGCGGCGCGCCATCTGTCCCTCGAGAGGTAGGGGGTGTGATCGGTGCAGGAGCTGGAGTCGGCTCCGCGGCTTGTGCCAGGACTGGTAGCAGGGCCATTGACGTCCAGACGAGGTGCACCAAGAGCCAGCGGTATGCCATGACGACCTCCTGATTCCAGATTGACGACAGGGTGTACGCCTCTGCAGAAAGCGCACTATAACGCGTTAACTTCGGTTGATGCCGTCATACTCCATGGGGCATGAAAGACCACCTCCGCGCAGCCCGCGATTGCGGCCTAAATCTATAGGGCAAGTCTCTCATCCCACGCTGTTTTCGCTCCCTCGATATGCAGCCAAGCAGCCCGTAAACGGTCGATGTCGGTTAGGAACACCACGATCAGCACGAAATTGGCCGTGAACCAAATTTGCATGAACAGTCCCGGTGCCACATGGAAGGCTCCTTTAACTAGGATCCATACATAGCAGAAGCGTCTGTAAAACAAGCCCAGCGGTGACAGTAGCTCAAAGATGGTAACGATCGGGAAACCCATCTGGAGCATCAGTACCAGCCACGGGTGCTCTAACACCAAGTAGCGATAACCTATGCCAGATGGACGAGGCTCGAAGGACGGCAGGGCGATCATGTGGATGATAGCCCCATTGCCAAAATCTCAAGCCCACCTTCCGCTATCCGTCGAGCTCCGACAAATGTGTATGCGAAAGCCAAAAGCAGCCCGATCGCCATCATGGGTGCCTGAAACAGGATTGGGTGCTGGTCATCCATGTCGAAAGGTATGAAAGACCTCATACGCTCGCTGCGTGGCGATCCATCGACGCATGGAGACGACGCTGGTGAGCCCGTACAGCTTGGAATGCAAGCGCGCTCGAGATAGTTCATTGGTCCGTGCTGCAAGCGAGCCCGGCTCTGAGAGGCGTCCGGCAACGTTGCTTGGCAAACAACAGCGCACTGAGATAACGATGCGTTTGGCGCGCATCTTTTCACGGAGACGAGCGCGCGATGACGTCACAGACAGACCATCGCTCGAAGGATATCCTTCGGAATTTGACGTGACGAGCAATCGGGCATCGTGGAACGGCTGATCCCGATCTCCCATGTCGAGGCGACGATGACGGCGCACGCGGCAGCATACAGGTGTGCACGAAGTTTGCCGGAACGCTTGATGAAAAATCGGCCCGTCTTTGTTGATGCAGATAAAGCCACACAGTTGGCAGCGGACCCAGTTGACCGAGCCGTGGAGCTTGAAGATCCGCACCGTCGGCTTGTCCGGCGGGTTGTGGATCGACCCTGTCATGGGGTCCCGCCAGCTGAATCCGAAATCCACCGCCTCATGGATGGGCCTCGTCAGGAGCGGATAGACCTTGCGCTCCAGGACCATGTCGTAATTCGTCGAAATGACCGTGATCGGGTCGTCGGACTCCCCTTACGTGCGAATCCACTCGGCCAACTTCACCAAGAGAGGCTCATTCTTCTGCGCGAGTGTCTGATCGGCAGGTTCGTGGAGGACGTGCAGGATGGCTCGTTCCAGCAATGCGCGAAGCTCCTCCAGCGCCGTGGTCTGGAAGCGAGGTGAGGGGACATCACCGGCACTCAGCAGGTGATCGATCAACGACAGGACGTCAGTGATCAAGGGCAGGTCCTGTCCACTCGTGGTGATCCCTGGGAGGAGAATCGTCAAACGTTCGTCGAGGAGAGCCATGAGTTGCACTGCCTTCTGGGAAGCCAGAGCGGCTGGGAAGACTGCGACGTGCTCCCGCCAGCGGCTCGAACATCATGAACAGATTCCCCGTGCCATGGCGTTCGTACTCATCGTCGATGCGCTCCGGGCGTCCGGCTGCCGCCGGGAGCGGCGTGCGGACCTCCTGTACCAATGGCTTGATCCCTTCATCAAATCAGACCAGCGGTTGCTGCGCGTCATACGGTCGCTGAGACACCTTCAGGGTGTCTTCTATCGCACAGACGAACGCGACGTTCGCCTCCGGCGGAATGACGGGAGCGCATTAGGAGCACGGGGGCATACGTCTCATGCCGTCGCTCTTGGAACAATTGCCGGGATGGCTGACGTGCGAATCAGTTCGTTAAACGTCGCCACGTCCGCTTCGATGACCTCCTGTAACTGGCTGAGCTGCTGGTCGATGCGTGTCGAAAGGTCATGAAAGACCTCATACGCCTGCTGCGTCGGCGCACCATCGCCGCTGGCAACAACGCTGGTAAGCCCGGACAGCTTGGCGTTTAAGCGCGTCGGGAAGTTCAATTGGTCCTGCTGCACGCGGGCCTGGCTCTGAATCAGCTCGGCCTCGATGGCCGTCAACTTTTCTGTAATCCCGGCCGCCGCCTGAGCGACCGCCGCTGCTGCTGTCTGCGCCGTTGGATACCGCGTCGGCACGGCGTACCCAGTCCTCCACCTGCTGACGGATGCTGCGCAGTTGGTTGATGGCATCGTGGGTCTCCGAGAGCTTGTCACGAATGCGTAGGAGCAGGCTGAACTGAGCCTCGAAATCGGCCGGCGTGGCGCTCACGCGCGGGTCCTTGCGTAACTCGAACGCGGCCGTGTGGGTCTGCCCACCGACGCTGAGCTGCACCTGGTAGGTGCCTGGTGGTGCCAGCGGTCCGGTGAGGCTCCGCTCGGTCGTCACATCGCCGGGAACGCCGCGTGCGTCGGGGTAGCGCAGGTTCCAGACAAAGCGGTTCAGCCCAGCCTCGGCCGGCAGCCGCGGGTCTTTTGCGTTGGCCGTGGCGGGCTGGTTGATCGGCCGCCACACTGGAAAATCGCTTGATCAGCTGCCCCTGGGCATCCAGAATACTCAAGCGTCACTTCGCCCTCTGGCTTCTGCCTCAGGTAGTAGGTCACGATGGCGCCGTCAGGCGGATTTTTCCCGGCGTCGAGGAAGGTCCGCACCGTCTGGCCTGTCGGCAACGGCGTCTCGGAGTAGGTCGCTGGCGCCCCCTGGGCCACCATGTAACTCTTCCCAGGGACTGGTTGGCGGGCATAGCCCATCGGCGGCACCAACCGGAACGTGGGGCCTGGCGGGAACAGATGCGCTGGGGCGCTCAACACCTGATCGGTGAGCTGATGCAAGGGCGTCAGATCATCCAGAATCCAGAACGACCGGCCATGGGTTGCGGCCACCAGCTCATGTTCCTTGATGACCAGGTCGTAGACCGGCACCGCTGGTAGGTTCAGACGCAGTGACTGCCACGAGGCGCCGTCGTCGAAGGAGACATAGATCCCCGTCTCCGTACCGGCATAGAGCAGGCCACGCCGTGCTGGGTCTTCGCGAATCACCCGCGTAAAATCATGCGCAGGAATGCCGGCGGTGATGCGCTGCCAGGTTTGCCCATAATCATGAGTTTTGTAGAGATAGGGCTGCACATCGTCGAGCTTGTAGCGCGTTGCCGCCACATAAGCGGTGGCGGGATCGTGCGGCGACACCTCGATCATACTGATGAGCGCCCATTCGGGCAGCTCCTTTGGCGTTACGTTGTCCCAGGTCTCGCCGTCGTTCCGAGACAGATGGATCAGACCGTCGTCCGAGCCCACCCAGAAGACTCCAGGCTGGTGCGGCGACTCGGCGAAGGCGAAGATGGTGCAATAGTGCTCGGCCCCTGTCGTATCTTTGTTGATCGGGCCGCCGGAGGGCTCCAGCTTGCTGACATCCTGGCGGGTCAGATCGGGACTGATCGCTTTCCAGCTCATGCCCTCATCGGCCGAGCGAAACAGCACGTTGCCTGCCGCATACAGGATATTCGGGTCGTGCGGTGAGAGAACGATGGGATACGTCCACTGAAAGCGATACTTCAGGTCTTTGGCACCCCAGCCACCGTAAATCTCGGGCCACACCGTAATGATGCGCACCTGTTCGGTGGCATGGTCGTAGCGCAGCATGACGCCACCGCCGCCGGGGGCGCTGCCGATGGCACCGGAATAGACGAGGTTGGGATTATCGGGGCGCACGGCAATATAGCCACTCTCCGAACTGCCGACGGGATAGCACTGACTCGACAAGATGGCGCCCTTTTCCGAGCGGCTGGGGACGCAGATGGCGGTGTTATCCTGCTGTGTGCCATAGACTCGGTAAGGGAAACGCGTATCGGTGGCCACATGATAGAATTGCGCGGTGGGCTGATTATAGATCGTCGACCATGACGCGCCGCCGTTGAACGACACGCAGGCGCCGCCATCGTTGCCCTCGATCATACGCTGGGGATGGCGTGGGTCGATCCACAAATCATGGTTGTCGCCGTGCGGTGTCGTCATCTGTGCGAAGGTGCGCCCACCGTCAACGGATTTCCAGGCCTGGATGTTGAGGACATAGACCGTGTCCGGATCTTGTGGGTCGGCGAACACATGGCCATAGTACCAAAAACGCAGGCGCAGGTTGCGTTCCTCACTGAGCCGCTGCCAGGTGGCACCGCCGTCGTCGGAACGGAAGAGAGCCCCATCCTCCGCTTCAACCAAAGCCCAGACGCGACCCGGCCTGGCCGGTGACACGGCGACGCCGATGCGTCCCTTGAGCCCCGCGGGCAGCCCAGGGTTGTTGGTCAGCTCCGTCCAGGTCTCGCCGCCGTCGGTGGATTGATACAGACTGCTATCGGGACCGCCGGAGGTGAGACTCCAGGGCGTGCGTTGGGCCTCCCAGATGGCGGCATACAGGATGCGGGGATTATGCGGGTCCAGCGACAGGTCGATGGCACCGGCCTTGTCGCTGCGAAACAGGATATGGTCCCAGGTTTTGCCCCCGTCCGCCGAACGGAACACCCCACGCTGATTGTTAGGTCCATAGGCATGGCCCAGGGCCGCCACATAGACCACATCGGGGTTCGTAGGATGAATGCGCACGCGGGCGATATGGCGCGTGTCGGCCAGTCCCAGATGCATCCAGGTTTTCCCCGCATCGGTCGACCTATAGACGCCATCACCGTGGGAGACGTCGCCCCGAATGCAACATTCGCCCATGCCAACATAGATGACGTTGGGGTCGGAATCGGCGACAGCGATGGCGCCGACTGCCGCGGTTGGCAGGTAAGCGTCGGAAATATTCTCCCAGTAGGTACCGGCGTCGGTGGTTTTCCAGATACCCCCGGCACAGGCGCCAAAGTAGAATACCGCGGCATTGACCGGATCACCGGCCACGGCCACGACGCGCCCACCGCGATAGGGACCGATACAGCGCCACTCGAGGGCGTGCAGGAGTGGCGGAGGGGGCGTTGACTGGGCTGGGGCGGGTACCGCAGTGGTGGTCTGCTGCTGTGGCATCGTGAACCTCCCCGTCTAGCGGGTGTACGCTGCGATGTGGTCGCCTTGCAGGGGGAAAGTCTACCCTACCAGGCAATCAAAGAGTTGGCGCAGGTTTGGAGCCTGTTCCAGGGACCAGAGTTGGGCGAGCGCCGCTTGGCATTGCGGCTCTGGCAGGGTTCCTGCCGCCAGATGGCAAAATTTCGCCTCGAGCTCTGCATCATTGAGCGGGTTCTGCTGGTGACCTTTCGGATAGATAGTTTCGGCCGTGAAACGCTGCCCAGACCTGCTGGTGATCTCCATCCAGCAATTCAGTTCATCGGGAAAGGCCTGAGTGAATGCCGCATCCTCTTCGATGGTCATCTTCGACATAAGCTGGCGTAGCGTTGGACTTTGAATCCGGTCAGTTGTAAAACTAGCAGGACTGACGGCACCATCCTGGAAGGCTGTGGCGACCAGAAAGGGGATACTATGATCCGCTGTCTCACGAGTCTGAGGGTCCCACTTTTGCGGATCGGTGGCGGCGCTGCGCACTGCGGAACGATAGCTACGAATGCGGATGGCCGCGATGTCCTCAGCCGGTACTTGGGTATGTAACTCTAGGGCAAGACCGATGGGAGCTTGGGTATGGATCTGCGAGGGAAAGAACTTGAAGCTCGTGGCCATGATGCGGAATGGCTCACGCCCCCCGCCGAACTGCTCAAGCGCGACTGGTTGGCCAACGGCTTGGTCCCACAATCCGCGCGGGCCGTCAAACGCTTCGGCAGGCCCGGTCATGCCTTCCTGTGCCAGTTGGGCAGCGAAGATGCCCGCCCGAGTGGCACATGCGGCTGCGCATCCCTTCCACATCGACAATTCCCCGAGCCGTGTAACCCCGAGAGCCAAATTGGGGACCACGGCCAACGACAAGGCATGGCTCATGGCCTGGCGTTCCAACCCCATAGCCTTGCCGGCACCACATGCGGCGCCGATGACACTGAATGTCCCCTGGTCCCACCCGAGATCACCAATGACCACCTGGTCGGACAGTCGACAAAACACCTCATAGGCCAAGGCAATGGAGGTGATCGCCGTCTGTCCATCGCAGCCCAGTGGATCAGCTATGGCCAGGATGGCCGGGATCATATCGCTCGGGTGCCCGCCGCCCGGTGAGAAATAGGAGTCGTTACAGTCCAGATAACGCACCATGACTCCATTGGCAAAACCAGCCATGTCAGGCGCACTGCTGTCTTTGGTGCCGACGATCCTCGACGGTATGTTGCTGGTGACGCGGCTGGCCATGCGGCGGGCAATGGTGGAGGGCTCGGCCGCGAAAGCCCCGAGCGCACAGCCGAAGGTGTCGACCAACGTCCGTTTCACCTGGTGGACCACCTCCGGTGGCAAGTCCCGGTATGTGAGCCGGCAGGCATAGGTACTCAACAACTCTGTGGTATGGTCCATAAGGTTCTCCTGAGAGAGTCGTGCGGAGCGCTGAGGATAGAGCGTTCCCCGCGCTCAGCGCTATGTGACGGTTACCGCAGCACGGCTGCAGCCATGCGCTCCGGTTCCGCTGCCATTAAGCGGGTAGGAGATCGAAATCCTCCCAAGCAGCTAAAACTCCTTTGAGTCTCGGCTCGCTGATACCTAGATGCCTTATGCCGCTTTCAATGTGTCATAGCAGGTCCGACACAAATGGCCGATCCTTGGCTTCCTTGAGGATCCCTGCAATTCGGCAGCATAGCTTCGATGAAGCGGCCCTGTTGTGTTCATTGCCGCGTATCATCCTTGATGATGGCCTCAGCCGTCAAGGGCATTCCGCGATGGCGGCGCTTGTCCGCTGCATAAGGTCGCCTGGCGCCTGCCAGCCAGCCATGGCCAAAGCAGCCAAACCAGACGTCCGTACGATCGGTATCAACCCCCTGAGTTTGGCTTTTTCCTGCCGGTTCCCGCAGAACCGCTGGGTTACCATGTATCGGAGATATTTTTCTTGACGCACTGGAGCATTCTGATATAGATAGGGACACTCTCTGGTCTCTGTGAGCAGAGAGCCGCACCATTTATCATGCAGTAGTCGCTCATGTTAATAAATGACCATTGCACCCAACGCCGGGAGATGCGAGTGCCGCAACCCTATCACAGCTGCCCACGCGCATCACTTTAATGGCCTGACATACAGAAGCCATTAGCCGGTTCGATTGCTTGATACCACAGGCTGTCGCAGGTTCGCCACACTTCCATGCCGTCACCACAGTAGGGGATATGTTGTGTGCTGAGTTGTCACCAACACCTGATATGTCCCGCTCGCGCAGGCCACCCACGAGGGTAGGTCGGAAAGCCAGCACGAGCACAGACTGGGAAATAATCGGTGCCTGAGATCTGGCTAGAGAACCGAGAGGCGGAGGAAGCCAGGGCGTCTTATGCTTCAAGCTACGAACATCTCAGCGATGAGATGCGGCGCCTGGATATGCTCATTCGCTTGCGACTACTTCGGGAGCACCACACAAACCCACCGAATTTGTTGGACCAATTCCGTGGGCTTGTGCTTGCTGACGAGGAAATCACCAGGCTTCTGGCCGATGCTGAAAGACCGCACTCCGGTGACACCCCCCTACACTGCGAGCCTCAGGAACAGCATGAGTTGGCCACCGCGCTTAGCCAGCTTGAGGACGCCATTCAGCAACGTCTTGCCGCCAGCGCTCAGGATGGGATGTCGCTCTCGTTGCCCATGCTCGCTCAGCTGTTTCACCTCACGCGGTTTGAACAGTGGTGCCTCATCATCTGCCTGGCGCCGGAACTCGATCGCAAGTATGAGAAGCTCTATGCCTATCTGCAAGACGATGTGACGCGCAAAAAACCGAGTCCCGATTTAGTGCTCAACTTGCTCTGCCAAACCATGCCGGAACGATTGGCCGCACGTTCGGTCTTCGATCCGTGGGCACCCCTGCTCAAGTACCGTCTCGTGCAGATCACCGATAACGTGCCAGACAGCCCGACGCCTCTGCTGCAGCGCTGTCTGAAGCTGGATGATCGCATTGTAAACTGCTTGCTTGGCTTCAGGCAGCTGGACGCGCGGCTAGACCAGATGGCTGCTGTGACGACGCCCCGCCCCGCAACTCTGTCGGGAGCGATTGCGGACCTGCGCGTGCAGATTTGCGGCTTTCTGCAGACGCAGTTCAGCGCATCGCAGGCGCAGGTGCCCAATGTGATCTTCTACCTGTACGGTCCCTATGGGTCGGGCAGACGCGCCCTCGCCGAAGCTGTCAGTCACGATATAGGGTTGCCCCTGATGGTTGGCGATGTCGAACAGATGCTGAGCGGGTCCTTGGGATTTGCAGAGGCTATTTGGCTACTGTGCCGGGAGGCGGTGCTGCAGCCGGCAGTGCTCTGTCTCGAGCATGTGGACGGTTTGCTCGCCGAGCCTGATAAGCATCGCGTGCACGTGAATGCGCTCGTGGAGGCCCTGCGCACATTCACGCGCGTGGCGTTTCTCCTCGGTAGCGAGGTCTGGCACCCGCAAGGGGTGCTCCATGAGGACGTGTTCATCGCACTCGAAATGCCGCGCACGAATGCTATGACCAGGAGGCAACTGTGGGAGAGTCATCTCAGTAGCCAGTACCAGCTGGCTGAAGATGTGGATTGGGGCATACTGGCCAGCAATTTTCGACTCCAGCCGGGACAGATGCACGAGGTATTGGTGGCGGCCAAGCATCTAGCGCGCTGGCGCTCACCCGTCGACGCACGGATCACCATGGCTGATCTGTATACGGCCTGCCGGGCGCAATCGAGCGCCAGGCTGGGCACGCTGGCGCGGAAGATCGAGCCCAGGTACATGTGGGACGATATCGTCCTACCCCCTGATCAACTGGCGCAGCTCAAAGAACTGTGTAATCAGGCCAGGTACCGGCATCGAGTCTATGGCGACTGGGGCTTTGAGCGTAAGCTATCGCTCGGCAAAGGTCTCAATGCTCTCTTCTCCGGCCCGCCGGGCACGGGCAAAACGATGGCGGCTGAAGTCATCGCCCATGAGTTGCACCTTGATCTGTATCAAATCGACCTGTCGCAAGTCGTGAGCAAGTACATCGGCGAGACCGAGAAAAACCTGCATCAGATCTTTCGCGAAGCCCAGGCAAGTAACGCTATGCTCTTGTTTGACGAGGCCGATGCTCTGTTCGGCAAGCGCTCCGAAGTCAAGGACGCGCACGACCGCTATGCGAATATCGAGGTCGGTTACCTGTTACAGAAGATGGACGAGCACGAGGGGATCGCGATCCTGGCGACCAATCTACGCCAGCACCTGGACGAAGCCTTCGTCCGGCGAATGCACTTCATCGTCGAGTTTCCGTTTCCGGATGAGCAAGACCGACGGCGTATCTGGGAAGTCGTGTTTCCACCCGAAGCACCGCTCGGCGAGGACGTGGATTGTGGGTGCCTTGCCCGGGAGATCAAGCTGGCGGGAGGGAACATCAAGAATATCGCGCTGGCCGCGGCGTTTTACGCGGTGGCGGAGGGGGGGCGGATCCGTTTGCCGCATCTCGTACAGGCGGCTAGGCGTGAATACCAGAAGCTGGGGCGAACCTGGAACGAGATGCTCTCTTAATCACGTCAGTCACCTTACGCGCGACAGGAGGCTGTGGCACATGGCAGACGAGGTACGGCACGATCAACCTGAGTGGGCTCCGGCTGCCTGGGAAGCTATCCGTCAGGAAGTGGCTGGCGGTCTGCTCTACGTGCACCACCGGGCCAACACCAACACGAGTAAGACGCTCGAAGTCTCGGCTTTTGCCTATGCCCTGATTGAGTTGCTCATCGAAAAAGGGCTGCTGACTGAGGCAGAACTCAACGAGCGCAAACAGGCGGTGGGCCAGCGCCTGGTCGAGAAGTTCAATCGTACTGGCATGACCGTGGAGATTCAGGACTCACAGATCGACAAGTACGAGTTTGAGGGTGGCCCAAAAATTGACTGCGAGAATCGCATTCATCTCTGTAAGGCAGCCTGCTGCCGATTGCGTTTTCCGCTGTCAGCGCAGGATCTGGAGGAAGGCATCGTCAAATGGGACTTGCCCCACCCGTATCTGATCGCGCGCGGCGCCGATGGCTATTGCCGTCATTTAGAACGTGGGAGTTGCTCCTGCACGATCTATCAGCACCGCCCGCTGCCCTGCCGTGCATACGACTGCCGGAAGGACGAGCGGATTTGGGCAGATTTTGATGCCAAAATTATTAGCCCGGAGCTGGAGAAGCTGTTCGATAGCCCATCTGTAACTGGCCAAGGAGCATAAAGGAGCATAGACGACAATGTCATACTTGGTCAGCACCATTGCATAGGCGTAGCGGGGACGCGAAGTCGGGCGATCGCTGAAGTGCAAGTGGGACATCGCGATGAAACTCAGCATCGGCAAACGAGCAGACAAGGAAGAACGCATCGGCAAGCGGCCACAGCCTTCCTCTCAAGTTGTACCGGTGCGTCAGGGACGACCGCCAGCCCTCGCAGCTTCCCTGCTCCAGCTCCAACGCACGCACGGGAACCAATTCGTGCAAATGATGCTCGTTCAGGCTCAACGAGCGGATGGTGAAACAGAGGTTGTGCCGGAAGTGGAGAACGCGATCCAAGGGGCGCACGGCCGGGGGCAGGCTTTGGATAAGGCCATGCGCGCGAACATGGAAACGGCTTTTGGCGCGGACTTCAGTCATGTACGGGTTCACACTGATGTTGAAGCAGATCAACTCAACCAAACGCTCAACGCACGAGCTTTCACGACAGGCCAGGATATTTTCTTCCGCGACGGCGAATATAACCCAGGTGACGTCCATGGCCGAAGGCTTTTGGCTCATGAGCTGACCCACGTGGTCCAGCAAACTGGCGGGGTGCAGTTCAAGCGTATCCTTGGCCAAGCAGGTGATCAATACGAGCGTGAAGCGGACCGAGTGGCAGAGGCGGTGATGCCGATGCTGGAACGGCAGGCTTCCGATGAAGCAGTAGTTCCCGGGCACATCCAGCCTACCCGCCTCCAGCGCCTATGTTCGGAATGCGAGGAAGGACAAGAGATAGCCCTGCAGGCCAAGGAGATCCCCGGCCATGCTCCGCAGGGGGTAGGTAGGACGGCTGATCATATCGCCACTCGAAGGCCAGTCGCGGAGGCTCAGCACAATGAGCCTGACCGGCACCACGTATGCCCAGAAATGGTTCAACGAACACCGGCACCCCCAGCCTATGGGGGCGTTACTGGCACGCGAGATCTCACCAAAATCAGAGTCGATGCTGTCCCCGACTTTGTACCAAGCATCTTCGTCCCGGTGCGCGTTGTCAACGTTCATGTGAGCGATCCGGCTGTTAAACACATTTCCTGGGAGTTGTATGACCCGAGCGATCAACTGATGCCCGGGAGTTACTCCACCCTGCCGGGACACCCAAGTTCCATCACGAGGCCATTTCTTTTGATGCACTCACATTTTTCAGGAGCTGGCTTTGTAGCGGGAAAGTACCTCTTGCGGTGTGTTGGGCGCAACGCGAGCCATCAACCGGTCATCTACGCCGATCGCGACTTCAACGTACTCACGTCTGACCTCACGACCGGCACAGCACTCCCGACAACATACGGTGATCTTACCTTTACCAAGTACGATAAAACAGATGCTAGTCCACCGGCAAATCCGAACTACTCAATTGACGTCGAATTGCAGTTTTTGCCTAAGGCAACAGTGGTATGTAACGACGTTGGATTCATGCAATCGATGCAAACGATTGATCACCAGGGTCGAAGTCAACAAAATACGGTAAATGTCGAACAGGACGCACGGCAAACGCCTTTAGCCTGGTCTATCGACCGTGTAGCAGGGGCTCCTTCACCGTTTTACATTACGGGGCGTGATCCGGTAACTGGAAGTATTGTTGATGTACCGGGCTGGGGCCGTGCCGGAAGCGGTGGGGCAACGCCGAGCGAGGCAACTTTAATTGATCAGCCAAGCTGGAACCAAGAAAACTATGCTAAGTTTGAGTCTTGTGTCATTTGTCGAAGTGGAGCCAACCGGGGTCAGGTATACGGCTGTGCCACCTGGGGCTATACAGCCAACGCTGCTGGTAAGGTAACGCTTACGCCACGTGGCTTCCGCCAGATGCCCTCAGACCAGTTCGCGGAGGCGCGAGATGCCTGGAACACCTGGCGGACCAGCGTACCGGCTGCCACTCGGCCTGAAGAAGCTCCCAATTTAACAAGTCCATAGGAACAGAGAAATGGAACAGAGAAATCAGCCCAAAGAGCTGCAGCTCTCGAACTTAGCCATACAGCTTCAAGAAGACGCGGCGCGGGCTGTACCGCCCTTCGGCGCAGAGAGTGTGAAGATCGCGCGCATTCTGGGGCCAGCAGCCACAAACCTTTTGCTGCAGGAGATTGCGGTGCGGGGGAACACAGCCTTGTTGGCTTTGGAAGCTTTGCGCGAAGCTAACCCAAGCGCGTACAGCGCGCTTCCGGTTCGAGAACGGGCGGACATTTATGTTTCTAGCTTGCAGAGCAGCATTTTTTTTAACGCTTGGGGGCTGCCAGGCTATCAGCTGACTCCAACCGCACAGGCTCTCATCGCTCTCGGCGATGACGCCGTGCCGGCATTAGAGCCACTGTTAGCTGCCCATCAGCCCGCCCCACTCTCAGGTAGCCAGGATGCGACAACCAGTAAAATGTACGGCAATCGTATTTGCGATTATGCCTGGGTGTTCATTTGTGAGATCAAGCGTCGACCATACACCTATGATCATAGTCCAACCGAGCGTGACCAGGCTATAGTGACGCTGCGGCAAGAGTTGCAAGGCTATACCACTATCAAATGAGAGCGGTATTGATGTGCGATGCGCGCTTGGCAGGCAGGTGTTTCGAGGGTGGTAGCTTCGGGGTAGAGAAGTTGTTGCGAGTATGATCCGTGACCTGAGCCTCACATTGCAAGCGATTTTGGACGATTCTGCGCTGGGGGCCACTTTCCCGGAGTTGGCTGCGGCCCAGATCGTCTTCGACCGCCCGGTGGAGACCTTCAATCCGACGCAAACGACGATCGATCTGTTCCTGTATGACATTCGCGAAAATATGGAGCTCCGAAGCAACGAGCCGACGCTTCGGCGTCTGAACGGGCAGGTTGAAATCCAGCGCCCCCCGCTACGCGTTGCCTGCTCGTACTTGATCACGGCGTGGCCTGTCGGCGGCACTGACCTGGCCTTGCAAGAGCACCGGTTGCTCAGTCAGGTATTGCAGGTGCTCTCACGCTACCCGCAGATTCCTGCGGCGTTTTTGCGCGGCCAACTCGTGGGGCAAGAGCCGCCGCTTCCAATGATGACCGCTCAGACCGAAGGGCTGAAGGAGCCACCCGAGTTCTGGACGGCCATCGGCAACAAATTGCGCGCATCGCTCACGGTAACGGTGACTATTGGCATGGAAGTCTTTGCCCCGGTGACGGCACCCATCGTGGTGACTGAAGAGGTGAGACTGGGCGAGCGCACGGGGCCGGATGAGGAGGTCATTTCACCCCCTACACGCCAAGTGCTTTTCCGCATCGGCGGGCTCGTGACAGACGTGAGCCATGCGCCGGTTGCGGGTGCGATAGTGACGCTGCTGGGTACTAGCTTGGCGACACAGACAGAGGCCGATGGCCGCTATGTGCTCGGCTCGATTTCGGCAGGCACATACACCCTACGTGCCCAATTGGACGCGACGATTAGGGATGTCGTGGTAACGATCCCAGCGCCGGCTGGGAGTCACTACAACGTGCAGTTATAAGCTATCTCATAACCAAAAGGAAAACACATGGCAACATCATACTTATCACCAGGCGTCTATGTCGAGGAAATACCCTCGGCCGTTAAGGCTATTGCGGGGGTCAGCACCAGCACCGCCGGTTTTATCGGCATCGTCCCGAACACGGTGGTCATTCCGGTCGAGTCCGTGACGGACCGCACCATCGGCACGGGAGATGGCATAGATACGACCTTCGACCTCCCGCAACATCCCGTGCTCACCGCGAGTGGCTCGTTTCAGATCAGGGTGAACGGGACTCCAGTCTCCGCCACGCTAGCCGCCAACGCTGGGAATACTGCCACGACAGCGACGCTCGCGTCAGCCCCCGCCAGCGGAGCACGGGTTACTGCAGATTACGTGGTCATCAACAATTTCTCGCTCCCCGCGGCGGCGGGCGAGGTGAAGCTGTGCACCAACTTCAGTGAGTATAAACGATCCTTTGGTGATTTCTCGACCGACGCTGGTCAGCGCAATCTGACCCACGCGGTCTTCGGCTTCTTCAATAATGGTGGTAGTCGATGCTATGTCGCGCGGGTGACGGCGACGACCGGCATCCAGGGCGTCTTGGACAGGTTCGAAGCCATCGATGAGATTGCCATCGTGGCGGCGCCAGGCGTGACGGATGACAGTGTACGGAGTGCCATTGACACGCACTGCCGCCAGCGGACCCAGGACCGCTTCGCGATCTTCGATAGTGCGGAGGTAGTCGAGAGCGGTGGCAATCTCGACACCACATTGCTCGATCCGTCGAATGCGGCCAACGTCTTGCCGGATAACTCCGACTTTGCCGCTTTTTACTTCCCTTGGTTGCAGGTGTTCGATCCGGCTACCAAGATTCAGCATCCGACGGACACAGGATTGCAGTTTGTGCCACCTAGTGGCCACGTCGCCGGCATCTATGCCCGCGTCGACACGCAGCGAGGAGTGCATAAGGCCCCGGCTAATGAGCCGGTGCTGGGGGCGCTCGGGCTGAAGTATGCGATCAGCAAATCACAGCAGGATGGATTGAACCCACAAGGCGTCAATTGCCTACGCGATCTCAATGGCAATATTCGCGTTTGGGGCGCGCGCACGCTCGGCGGTAATGCCAACGCCGATCTGAAGTACATTAATGTCCGCCGGACGTTGCTCTTCTTGCGTGAGTCGATTGACGAAGGCATGCAGTTCGTCGTCTTTGAACCCAACACACCAGCGCTCTGGCAGAAGATCGTGCGCAACGTGTCGGCATTCCTGACCAACGTCTGGCGTTCCGGGGCACTATTCGGCGCGACCCCGCAGGAGGCCTTCTTCGTCAAATGCGATGCGGAACTGAATCCGCCGGAGGTGCGCGAGGTAGGGCAGGTGATTACCGAAATCGGCGTGGCCATCGTGCGGCCGGCTGAATTCGTCATTTTCCGCATTAGCCAATTCACCGCGGCCGGCAGTTAAGCCGCGGCGCGAGCGAGACCGACAATGCCACTAAGCTACAAGACCCCAGGTGTCTATCGGCAAGAGGTATTTCTCAAGCCGCAGACCGTTCTGCCGACGGGTGTGCCTGGTTTCGTTGGCTTTGCCAACGAGGGTAGCCAAGGTGGACCGCCTGTGAATACACCACTCTCCCTGCACCGTAAGGAAGAATTCTCCGACCGCTTCGGTAGCCGCCCTGAGAGCTATTTGTCCGATGCGATCGCCGGGTTCTTCGATAATGGTGGTGTCCGCTGCTATGTGGTGCGTGCGGATCCGAGTGGCGATCCCGTGGCCGCCTTGCAACATGCCCTGGTGCCTCTGGCCGCGCTAATTGACCTCGATCTGGTGGTGGTGCCCGATGCGATGAGCTTGCACCGGCCGGATGGCCAGCCGGATGTTACCGCTATTGTGCAAGTGCAGCGGCAGATGCTCATCCATTGCGCCGAGCAAGGTGATCGGCTGGCTCTGCTGGATGCTGTGCCGGCAGGGACCACGGCGGCTGTGTTGACGCAACGTGACCAACTTGCAATCGGGCAGTCAGAGCCGGTCAATGGAGCGCTTTATCATCCCTGGTTGCGTATTGTCAGTGGGCGTCTGGTGCCTCCATGCGGACAGGTCGCGGGCATTTTCGCACGCAGCGATGCCCGTGTCGGCGTTTTCAAGGCACCCGCGAACGAGGAGGTCGTCGGCGTTCTCGACCTGGAGACAGACATCGACACCAGCATCCAGGACCAACTCAATCCTGAAGGAGTCAACTGTCTACGGGCATTCCGTGGACGCGGCATTCGCGTCTGGGGCGCGCGCACCCTCAGCCGTGACCCCAACTGGCGGTATGTAAGCGTCCGGCGCCTCTTCCTGACCCTACGCCGCTGGATCGACCTGAATATGGCGTGGGCCACGTTCGAGCCGAACGAGCCGCGTTTATGGGTGCGGATTCAGCGTGAATTGACCACCTATCTCACCAAACTGCTGCGTGACGGAGCGCTCAAGGGCCCCACGCCCGATCAGGCATTTTATGTGAAATGCGATGCTGAGACCAATCCGCCGGACTTGCGGGAAGTCGGACAGGTGGTCACTGAAATCGGCTTGGCGCCACTCGCCCCAGCGGAATTCATCATCGTGCGCATCATCCACCGTGCAGGTGCGACAGAAAACAGTTGATCGAGTGCAGCAGAGGCGGCCAATGCCGCGTCTCCAGCAGTATCATGATGGTGCGTCGTCCTGAGATGCTAAGGGAGGAATGGTATGGCGACCGGTAGTCGAACAGATCCCTATCGTGGTTTTAACTTTATGGTGGAACTCGATGGTATCACCCAGGCCGGCTTTCAGGAGGTCAGCGGGCTAGATGCGAGCACTGATAGCGTCGATTATCGCGAGGGCACAGACCCCCTTCACGTGCGTAAGCTACCGGGGCTGAACAAGTTTACAGCGATCACACTCAAACGTGGTATTACCGATTCCGACGAGTTGTGGCAGTGGCGGCAGACGGTGATGGATGGCAAAGCCGAGCGTAAGAACGGCTCGATCATCCTGCTTGATGATACCGGCGCGGAAAAGATTCGCTGGAACTTCGCCAACGCCTGGCCCACCAAGTGGACCGGGCCATCGTTCAACTCCACCAGTACGGCAGTGGCGATCGAAACGTTGGAGATCACGCACGAGGAATTGAAGCGCGCTTGAGCTGGAGCCGCTAATCACCGGTCATCGGTGCCGGCGCTGAGCCTTCAGCGGCGGAGCATCGGGAGTTGTCATGTTGCAGACCGAATTCGCCTTTACATTGCCCCTGGGCTATGTGGATGCCGACGGCAACCTCCACAAAGAGGGGGTTATGCGTCTGGCGACCGCACTAGATGAAATCGCCCCGCTTCGCGACCCACGGGTGCACAATAACCCGGCCTATCTGCTGATCATCCTGCTGTCACGTGTGATTACCCGGCTAGGCTCGCTGGAGCAGATCAATCCGAAGACGATCGAAGGGCTTTTCGCCGCTGATCTGGCCTATTTGCAGGACGTTTACCGCCGGCTCAACGAGAATGGCCACAACCTGGTGCGTACACAATGCCCACATTGCTCGCAGTCGTTCGAACTGGAGCTCAGTAGCTTGGGGGGGCCTGGCGCTACCCCTTAGAGCGGCTCTATGAGGAGGTAGCGTATATTGCCTATCACTTTCACTGGCCGCACGAACAGATTCTGGCTCTGGAGCACCCCGAACGCCAACGCTGGGTCGCGGAAATTGCCAAGATCAATCAGCGCTTCAATGAGCAGATGAGCCGCGTGGGTTCTTGACGCGAGCATTCGCTCTGTTCACCGGTTCGCTACGAGGGACACGACGCCAGAGGAGATGCGTACCATGCCTGCATTAGGATTGAACGCCGCTTTCGGCCTCGTCACCAACCTGCTCGGCATTCGTGCCGACCCGTACCAGGTCTTCAACTTTCTCGTGGAGATCGAAGGCATTCTGGCTGGGGGCTTTTCCGAATGCAGCGGCCTGCAGGTGGAAACGGAGTTCTTCGATTACCGGGAAGGCGGGCTGAACGAATACGTGCACCGTTTCGTAGGACCCACCAAATATCCGGCACTCGTGCTGAAGCATGGCCTGACCCAAATCGATGGGCTGTGGAGCTGGCATCAGGACGTGATCCAGGGTAAGGTTGAGCGCAAGAACGGCACGATTTACCTGCTCGATAAGCAGCGTCTGCCAGTCATGTGGTGGGACTTCAAGGAAGCCTTCCCGTTCAAGTGGACTGGGCCAGACCTGCGCGCTGATTCCGGCAACGTGGCGATTGAAAGCGTGGAACTGGCACATCGCGGCTTGAGCCGACCGGCGCTGGCCAATATCCTGGCGGGCATTGGGGCGGACATCAGTGGTTCGGTCGGTGCCTCTTTCGGGCTATAACGTATGCGAGACTCTACAGAGCCAATCGACACCTCCAAGAGCGACGCGCCGCCCCAGCTGGAGCTGGGCCAGCATCTGATGCGGCGGCATACCGAGCCCCTCGGCGTGATCGACGTGCGCCACCCACAGCAGCATTATGCGCGCACCGCCGGCTGGATCGCACAGCGTTTCGCGCTGCTCGAGCACTGGAAGACACGCTATGGAAGCGACGAAGATCCGTCGACAGCAAACGCCGGCATGGTGTTCGCCGCGCTGTCGCCGACGGTAGCGCCAGGGACTGTCGTGCCGAGCCCCGCTCAGCTGGTGCGCGCCGCCACAGAGTCGGTCGCGTCACCGCCGAGTGTCGCCTTCACAGCCGCATCCTCATCATCGCCCTCGCAATTTCGCGTCAGGCGCCGCGCCGCGCCACCGCCTGCACTGTTGCAGAGGCTGGCCTCGCCTGCCTCAGGGTTCGACTCCACCATACCTCCAGAGGTCAGCATGGCCACATCCGACAGCTCTGATATTGCTGCGCCGGATCGAACTGGGGAGCCCACGCGCCGTGCTGTAAGCTCTCCCCAGCATGGAGAAACTTCCCCGCCGACGCAACTTGCGGATGCATCGCCCTCTGGAAACCTGGTTGGGGACAGCACTCGCGCCACGCCCCGCCGTGCGATGCCGTTGATTACAGATGTCGTGCCGGTGCACATAAGTCGCCAAGTGGGGCGCTCCGCACCCTCTCCGCGCGGTGAGGTGCGGGGGGGTGAAATCCCCGATATGGCGTCCCCGGCTACACCAGCCCCATCCGCACTGATTTTACCGAAGCGCCTTCCCGGGGGTGTTGCGCCTGAGCCGGAGATGGTCGGAGAGCTCTCACGCAACCTCGAACATTCACCTCAGGACGAGACGGCTCTCCTCCCAACCATTGTCCCTAATCAACCGCCTTCTGGAAGCCAGGTGGATGACAGCGCTAGCGTGACGCCCCGCCGTGCGCTGCCGTTGGCTGCGGCTGTCGCGCCGGAGCCGGTGAGTCGCCTGGAGGCGAGTTCTCTCCCACTGCCCCTGCAGATACAGCGGCAGGCCAGCCCGGCAACCACGGAGCTGGCGAGGGGGCAAGAAACCATGGGGCCAATAGTCGCTATGGCGACCGACCCAGTGCCGTTAGCTATGGGGAATACCGGACCGGCGCGCGAGCTTACCCGTCCGATGGTGGGGCGCTCAGCGTCTATCGTGACGGGGACTGCGGCGGCCACCGTTGCACCGGCAGTCGATTTCCCTCTGGTTCAGCGTCAAGCCGCAGACAGCATGCACTCTGCCGAATCAGTGCCTGGTGAGATGGCAGAACGTCGACAGGCCAGGGCTACGGAAATTCGTGCCACCCCATCCGAGGCGCTGCAACCGACCATGACGTGGCGTCAGAGTGCTGGTGGAGTCTCGTCTGTGGGAATGTCAGGGGAAGGGACGGTTTATAGCGTGCCACGTCCTTTGCCTTTAGCCATCCATTCGCTGAGTCGGGGGGAAATGCCGGTGGCGCGTCAACCGATGACTGGTGAGTCAACCATGTCGACAACTAATGAGGACACGCAGCCGCCGGCGGAAACGCCGGTATCGGCGTTTCCGCCGGCCAACGAGATCGATGTGGGGCATCTGGCCGCGCAGGTCAGCCGCTTGATTGCGCATCAATTGGTGATCGAGCGTGAGCGACGAGGAAGGGGCAGATGATGCCAGACAAATTGGAGATCAGACCACTGCCGCCATCGGACTTTCAGCCAATCAATGTGATGTTTAATCCGAGCTCGTATTCGATTGCTAAATCGGTTCAGTGGGACCCCCCCCCACCGCCGATCCACTCGCCTGGAAAAAAGGAAGTAGCTCGCTCAGCGGAAATTGAATGCACCGACGTTGAAGTTTGGCGGTGGAAACAGCCGGCAACTCACATTAGAGCTATTTTTCGATGTAACCGAGCCGGTCCTCGGCCAAAAAGATGTCCGAGACGAGACCAGCAAAATTGTCAAGCTCACGCGCATCGAGCGTAAGGTAGGTCGGCCGCCGAAGTGTCAAGTCTCCTGGGGGCACCGGGCGAATGACCCTGATTTTCCATTTGTCGGTGTGGTGAGTGATTTGCAGCAAAGATTTACGCTGTTCTCAAGCGAAGGGATCCCGGTGCGCGCCACCTTGAACGTGACCTTCAAGGAAGTTCTGTCGCCGGAGGACGACCAGCGGGAAACCGATCCGGAGTTCACGACGCGTCTGGTCAAGCGCGGCGATTCCTTGAGCAGCATCGCTTCCGAAGTCTACCGCGATCCGACGCTATGGCGTGTGATCGCCGGAGCCAACGCTCTGGACGATCCGCGCCATCTCCCGATCGGCCTGCGGCTGAATGTCCCTAAGCTGCGTTGAAGGACAGAAAGCTATGCCAGTTGCCAACCCTGACAATCCCCTTGTGGCGGATTTCGATGTCATCATCAATGGCGCGCCGTTGCCGGTCGAGGCTGCGGCCTACGTCGCTGGCGTGTCGGTCGACGAGAGCATCGATCTACCGAGCATGTTCACACTGGAGATGATCGGCTCGGATGCGCAAGAACAGACGATTCCGTGGATCGATGACCAGAAGCTGTTCGCCATTGGCAATGTGATCGAAATCAAATTGGGCTATGTCGATGATTTGGAGACGTTGCTGATTGGGGAAATCACCGCATTGGAACCGGAATTCGTCTTCAACCGGTTGCCCGGTCTGACGGTGCGGGGCTATGACCGCCGCCACCGTTTGCAGCGAGGCCGCAAGACTCGCACCTTCGTGCAGCAAAAAGACAGCGACATCGCGGCGCAGATTGCCAGCGAAGCAGGATTGACCGCACAAGCCGAGGACAGCGGCACGGTCCATGATTATGTCCTGCAGGCCAATCAGACCGATCTGGAATTTCTGCACGAACGCGCCAGCCGCATCCAGTACGAGGTCATCGTCGAGGACAAGACGCTCTCCTTCCGACCGGTTGCAAACGCGCAAGGCGAGGTCCTTACCTTAACCATGGACGACGATTTGCTGGAGTTTTACCCACGCCTCTCTTCCCTCGGACAGGTAAGCGAGGTGACGGTACGCAGTTGGAGTTCCAAGGATAAGAAAGAACTGATCAGTCAGGCGAAGGCGGGCGATGAAGTGTCGACGATGGGTGGCCAGCAAAGCGGTGCGGCGCTGGTTGAAGGTGCGTTCGGTGCAGCGATTGAGCAATGGAGCACATATCCGGTGGCGACGCAGGCTGAGGCGGATCAGATGGCCAGGGCCCGCCTCAACGATCGGGTGCTGGAATTGATCTCTGGCGAAGGCGCCTGTTGGGGGCGTACGGATGTGCGCTCTGGCAAGGTCATCAAAATCGATGGCCTGGGGCAGCGCTTCAGCGGACAATACTATGTCACAGGGGTCATCCATCGCTATTCGTCCCAAGGCGGTTACGAAACGCACTTTACGGTGCGAAGGAATGCTTCATGAATCTCCTCGATCTGTTGAGCGGCTCCGAAGAGGAAGCCAAACGTATGAGTCGCATCAGCGGGGTGGTGATCGGAGTGGTGACGAACAACAAAGATGACGAGGGGTTAGGCCGTGTCAAGGTGCGCTTCCCCTGGCTGAGCGCATCAGATGAAAGCCAGTGGGCACGTATCGCTGCGCCGATGGCGGGCAAAGCGCGCGGCATCTACTTCCTGCCAGAAGTGGACGATGAGGTGCTGGTTGCCTTTGAGCATGGCGATGTACGTTTCCCGTATGTCCTTGGGGCGCTCTGGAACGGCCAGGAGTTGCCGCCAGCGAGCAACGATGACGGCAAGAATAATCTGCGTGTCATCAAGTCGCGCAGTGGGCATATTATCCGGCTCAACGACGAGGCCGGCAAAGAGACGATCGAGATCGTCGACAAGAGCGAAAAAAACAGCATCATCTTCGACACCTCCAGTAACACGATCACGATTACCGCCGACAAAGACATCACGCTCTCAGCGGCACAGGGCACCATCAAGCTCGACGCTCAGAAAATCGACATCACCTCTTCCGCCGATGCCAAGCTCGAAGCCGGAACCGGCATGGATATGAAAGCCGGCGCTGCGATGAATCTCAAAGGGGCGCCGGTCAACATCAATTGAAATGAGGGTAGCGATGGGCCAACCCGCAGCCAAGCAAGGTGACCAGATCGTGGCGGTCGATACGCATATCGTCATGGTCCCCGCGCCACCCGGACCACCCGTGCCGACGCCGCTGCCGCATCCGTTCAGCGGCCTCATCAACGGCAATTTGAGCGCAGATGTGAACATTATGGGGCTGCCAGCTGCGACCGTCGACAGTACGGCAGATAATGCACCGGCGCACATTCCTACGCCGCCGGGCACGGCTTTTCAGAAGCCCCCGGCGAACAAAGCAACGATCAAGTTGGGTAGCGCGACGGTCAAGATCAACGGCAAGATGGCGGCACGCCATGGCGATATGGCGCTGACGTGCAACGATCCGGCGGATCTGCCCAACGGTCAGATTTTCGCTGTCAGCACGGTGTTTATCGGCTGAAGCGGAGGCTCTATGCCGAAGACATTTCTGGGTGTCGGGTGGAATTTCCCCATCACCGTCTATGCCACAGGTGAGAACGCTGGCAAGCTGCAGCTCGCCGCCTACGAAGAGAGTGTGCGCCAGGCGATCTGGATTATTCTCGGCACGGCCAAAGGCGAGCGTGTTATGACCCCGGAGTTCGGCTGTGGCATTTACGATCTGGTCTTTGGGCTGAATTCTGCGTCGACCGCCGGGCGGATTTCCCAGGCCGTTCGCGAGGCATTGCTCCAGTTCGAACCGCGCATCGATGTACGCGACATCCAGGTGCAATCACAGAATGGCGGCGAAGTATTGCTGATCAGCATCGACTACGAAGTACGCGCCACCAATAACGTCTTCAATCTGGTCTATCCGTTCTACCTGGAGCGCAGCGCAAACCGATGACCTTACCAGTCCCTGAGATCGATCAACGCACGGCCATCAGCATCGCCCAGCAGGTGCAGGGCTTGCTCAAAGTCTACACACCCGCCTGGGAGGAGCTCGATCCCGTGACTGGGGTGGCAACCGGCGTGAGTGGCGCGCTGATCGGGGTCTTTGCGCGGTTCTCAGAAGTCATTATTCAGCGGCTTAACCAGGCGCCGCAAAAAAACTTCCTTGCCTTTCTCGATTTGCTGGGTGCCGCGCTGCTGCCTCCGCAACCGGCGCGCGCGCCACTAACGTTCTCTCTGGCTGCCGGTAGCGCCGTCGATGGTTTGGTTCCAGCTGGAACCCAGGCCGCCGCCCCGCCCGCCGAAGGTGAGAAAGACCCGGTCATTTTTGAAACCGAGCGCGAATTGACCGTCACCGCCGCACAGTTGGCAGCTCTCTTCGTGCGCGATCCCGAGCACGATATGCAAGCCGATCTCAGCCCCATCATCACGGCTAGCGCCATCACCTCTGGCTCTGCCGTGGGAGAGCGTGTGTTTCAGGGCAATCGGCCGATTGAGCACCTTCTCTACCTTGGCCATAGCCAGTTGCTGGGCTTTCCCCGGATTGCCGCTCTCAGCCTCCTGTTTACGTTGGAAGCAGCGCTGCAAGATGCGCGCGAGGTCTGCTGGGAAATCTGGGATGGTCAGCAATGGCAGGCGCGGACGCCGAGCAATGACCAAACGCAAAATCTCACCCACTCCGGCGTCGTGACGCTTGGGAGTATACCGCCCATTCCCGACAGTCAGGTGGCTAGCGTCCTCAACCGCTGGCTGCGTTTTCGTCTGATCACGCCTATCACTCTGGCAAGCGAGGCGCGGCTCAACATGGTGCGCGCTACCCAGCTCCCGAAGGTGCAGCAAGTGCTCATACGCGTTGACCTCCTCCGTGATCTCAGCCAGGGGCTAGCGCCGGATGCGGGTTTCACCAATGCACTGCCAATCGAGCTCGGGAAAGACTTCTTTCCATTTGGGGAAAAGCCACGGCTCAATGATGCTCTCCAACTGGCCAGCGTTGAAGCATTTTCCAAAGATCGCGCGCAGGGGTTGGCGGCCGCTGGCGCGACTGTACAACTCGACATCCGGATCGCCAACTCGCATCTGTTGCCTACGGTCACCAGTGTGCGCCCCGCCGCGGACCTGCAATTGGTCTGGGAATGTTGGAATGGAAGCGCCTGGCAACGGGTCGGCACGAGCACAGCACCTCCCTGGCTGCGCTTACTGGAAGTGATTCCGCCATTGGAGGTAACCACCGATACGTCTGTGACGGTCGAGGGCCGCGCGCAAAGAGGCACCGTGGTGCGAGCGCAGATCAGCGGTCAGGTGAGCGGGGTCGCTACTCGCGCCTTGCGGGTTGGCGATGACGGCCGGTTTGCTATGACGCTGGTATCTCCCTCGGGCCTGATTGTAATCACCTTTACCGCCACCCTTGGCGCCCAAACGACCAGAGCCTGGGCCACCTTCTTTGCCATGACCGGAGAACTGACGAGGAGGATTGAGCTGACCGTCCAAATACCCTCACTGCCCGTGAGGACTGACACAGTTAACCTCATAGTGAATGCCACAGGCACGGACGCCGGCCAAGTGACACAAATCCGCATCACCAACGGCAGCAGTACATCTCCGCCGGTGCTAGGCGCCAAGGGCACTACTTTGCAGGTTGGCTTACTCGAAGGCCGCAACGAATTGCTCATCGAAGGACTGGCATCCGCGACAGGCACTGCATTGGCGGCCATCACGCGGACCATCAGCCGCGAAGCCAGCCCGCCTCCGCCTGAGACTGGCACAGGATTCGTCGATGGGACGTATGCACTGTGCCAAAGCGGCATCGTCAGATTTATCATACCAGACCATGTTGAACCAACGTCGCTCGGTGGCCAGCAGAACTTCTGGCTGCGCGTCCGCCTGATTCGGGGCGACTATGGCAAAGACGCGAGTTACAAGCTCCAAAACCCGGAAGCACCGGAAGCAGGGTTCATACTGATCCCGGAAAACTTCCGCCCGCCTGTGCTCTCGAGCGTCACCATTGGTTACGCACAAACGCTGACCGGGCCACCGGAGGTGATGCTGGCCTATAACAATTCGACAGTTACTACAGTGGCGAATGCCACGCAACCCGGTGATCCCCCCTTTGAGCCATTCTGTCGTGCGCCAGAGGACCGGCCAACTCTCTATATTGGTTTCGCGCTGCCAGCGGACCAGGCCGTATTTCCTAATCGCACGCTCAGTCTCTATGCCCACGTGGGAGAATCCAAATATGGTGAGCGGCCTATCCCCATTGCCCCCGAAAATAGCAAAGAAATCGGCGTTGCTGCTTCAACGGTGCGTCACGATTTCCTGATCACCAATGTGGCCGCTGTGCCGGCCACATTCACCTGCAGCGTTCTCGGGACGCGGTGGCAGCCCCCACCTGCGCCAGTGCCAGCCGCTCAAACGGTGCCAGCCGGAGAGTCACGAGCGGTGGCGATTCAGGTCACTGTTCCCGAAGGGACGCCGGTGGGTCGAAGCGACCGCGGCTTTCTAAGATTGGAGATCTCCACGGAACAGGGTCTTGAGTACGTGGCAGATTTTGTCACCTTTGCCGGCGCAGAGGTCTCCACGGGCGAGCGGCTGCAGCTCGTATGGCAATATTGGAATGGCCAGCAATGGGCGGTGTTGACGGTGCGCGACGATACCGAGAATTTCACCCGTCCAGGCCTCATTGAATTTCTCGCTCCGCCGGACTTCACTGCGCGCCGCGAGTTTGACCAGGGACCACGTTACTGGCTGCGCGTGCGCTGGGAGAAAGGCGAATATGCGCTCGCGCCCAGGTTGCAACGGATGCTGCTCAACACCACGATGGCGGCGCAGACAGTGACCCTTCGCAACGAGATTCTCGGTTCGAGCGATGCCAGCGCCGAGCAACAGTTCCACGCCACGCGGATGCCCATCCAGCCGGGACAATCCCTCGAAGTGCGTGAGCCTGAGCTGCCTTCAGCTGCCGAGCGCGAGGTCGTTACAAGCGAGGAAGGAGCGGATGCGATCACCCTGATTGGTGATACTCCTGGCCGGCCCAGAGAGATCTGGGTGCGCTGGCATGAAGTGGCGGATTTTTATGGCTCAGGCCCGCGTAGCCGCCATTATGTGCTCGACCATCTCACCGCTGAGGTGCGCTTCGGTGACGGATTGAACGGTCTAATTCCACCCGCGGGTATCGGCAATATTCGCTTGGCGCGCTATCAAATCGGCGGGGGAAGTGCAGGCAATAGACCAGCGGGCACGATCGTGCAATTGAAGACGACGGTGCCCTACGTCGATAAGGTTACGAACACGGAGGCGGCAGCCGGCGGGGCCGACGCTGAAACCCTCGATTCACTATTGATGCGTGCGCCGCGAACGCTGCGCCATGGCCATCGTGCGGTGACCGTGGAGGATTATGAAGACCTGGCCATTCTGGCCACGCCGGAAGTGGCACGGGCGCGGTGTGTCCCTTTACGCAATCTGATCGCCGATCCGCTCGGCGCGCAGCCGATTGAGCGGGGTGAAGTCAGTGTCATTATCGTGCCGCGCTCACGCGACGCCAAACCGCAACCAAGCTTGGAGTTACTCAGTCGAGTGCAAGATTACCTGGAGGCATACAGTGTGCCAACGGCGCACATCTCGGTCGTTGGGCCGTTGTACGTCCGTGTTCAGGTGACAGCAGAAATCGCGCTGGCGTCGCTCGAAGGTGCAAGTGCTCTCGAGCAGGCCGTGCAACAGACACTTGCCGCCTTTTTGCATCCGCTGACCGGCGGGCTGGATGGTACCGGTTGGGATTTCGGCCGTAAACCGCACCGTTCAGACCTCTATGCCTTGATCGAGGCCATACCTGGTGTCGATCATCTCCGTTTGCTCGCCATTGCGGAGATTGAAGATCAACCCGGGGTGAGCGCCAGTGACCGTTTCTTGGTCTTCTCCGGCACGCATACGATCAACCTGGTATTTGAAGAAGCCTGAGCCGAAGGCGTGAACCCGTTTCCAAGAGTTATGGAAGAAGGCGCTGTATGCCCCTGCAACTGCCCAATCTCGATGATCGCCGCTACCCCGATCTGGTGGATGAGGCGCGCCGTCTGATTCCAACGTATGCGCCGGAATGGACCAACCATAATCCTTCCGATCCAGGTATCACGCTCGTTGAGCTGTTCGCCTTTTTGAGCGAGATGTTGCTCTACCGACTCAATCGCGTCACCGCCGCCAATGTCCTGTCTTTCCTCAAATTGTTGAACGGAACGGATTGGAACCCATTTGAGGAGGGCGAGCACAAGCTGACTGAGAGTGAGAAGGCAGCGATTGCCGCGCAGCTCCGGCAGCTTTCCGCGGCAGGGCTCACGCAGTTGATCGCCCAACAGCTACCGAAGACGGTGCTGAAATTACGACGGTTGGAACGTACGGTGTCGTGCGGCGATTTCGAGACTTTGGCGCTGGAAGCCGACACGCGAGTGGCCCGCGCACGCTGCCTGCCGCGCCGCAACTTGGAGAGAGAGCTGGATCAGGAGACTCCTGGCCACGTGACGGTGATTATTCTGCCGCGATCGAACATGGGTCCGGAGTTACCAAACCTGCTAGCGGCCGTTGAAAACTATCTGACGCCGAAGCTCCTGTTGACGACGCAACTGCATGTGCTCGAACCGCTATTTTTGCCTGTGGAGGTCAAAGCCACTGTCGTACCCCTGCCCGATGAGTTGGAATCAACGCTGCAACAGCGCGTGATCGATGCGATGAAGTACTTTCTCGATCCCCTCACGGGTGGGGAGGACGGCAAAGGTTGGCCGTTTGGCCGCAATGTATTCGTTTCGGAAATGTATAGTTTACTCGATCAACTGCCGGGCGTGGATTACGTGACGACCTTGACCCTGACCCCTCCCACGCCCGATCGTTTGCTCAATAACAGCGCAGGTGAGTTGATTGGCGTGGAAGTCAAGCCCTATGAGCTGGTCGCGGCGCAGATTGCCCCAGCCGGTCTGACGGTGCAGACTTCGTAGCCTCAAACCCGACTGTAGGTGAGTGCGATGGCGATTGATCCGAATGCGGCTAGTAGCTACCTCCAGGACCTCCCGGCGATCTTCAGCGAGGATCCATTTTTGGGCCGCTTCCTGTTGGCCTTTGAGCAGGTCTTGACCGGACTGCCGGGACTGGCTGGTCGTGAACCTGCGCCGCCGCATGGCCTGGAAGAAATCATTGCGACGATGGCGCTGCTGTTCGATCCAAAGGAGACGCGGGAGGAGTTTCTCCCGTGGCTGGCCAGTTGGGTGGCGCTTGGCCTGCGTGCCGACTGGACCCCAGCCCAGAAGCGAGACTTCTTGGCCAATATTGTGCCGCTCTATCGCCGGCGGGGCACCAAAGACAATTTGGCCGAGTTATTGCGCATCTATACTGGCCTCAGTCCGGTAATCACGGGGGCGGGCGATAGCGATTTCCAGATTGGCGTACATTCGACGATCGGCATGGACACGCAGATTGGCGGCAGCGTACCGCATTTCTTCCGCGTCAGCGTGACGATGCCCAATCCCGACCCACCCACCTTACAGCGCCAGCGTCAAATTGCCACAGCGCTGATCGAGCTGCAAAAGCCGGCGCATACGGATTATGAGCTCGACATTTTATTCAACACCATGCAGATCGGAGTGCGTTCCACCATCGGCGTCGACACGCTGCTGGGAAGCCTCTCCACCACATAACAGACAGGAGAGCAGACGTGGCCATCAAGCGACTGCATTATTTCGACCATCAATTTCTCGTCGAGGCGGATTTTAGCGACGAGCAAAAATACCATCTGGATATGCGCCGCCGCCTGAACCGGATGCTGTATACGTTTGGCATCGCAGACGGGCTGGAGGTCGTGAAAAGCGCCAGCAAAACGGTGACCGTGCGTCCCGGCGTGGCGATCGATCGCCTCGGTCGGGAGATGATCGTGGAAGCGGACCAGATCGTTGACTTGAGTAATGCCGTCGCGTTTCCCGCTGGTGCAACCGTGTTTATCACGATCGCCTACCAGGAGCAAGAGAGTGATCCCACCACCGCTACAGGCGTTTCCGGCAACACCCGCATCACCGAGCAGCCTGGCGTCCAAGCGGTCACGGTCGCTCCGCCGAGCGACGGTACGGTGGTGCAACTAGCCCGCCTGACGCTGGACTCCAGTGCCAACGTGCCGGGCAATGTCAACGACGCCTTCGATGGTGGCGCGCGCCAGCGGATTGGTCCCCGAGGTGAGCGAGGGCCGGCGACCCTTGATAACGTCAGCAACCCAGGGGGGAATATTGACCTGGTTCCGGCCAACACCGTTACCATCGTGCCAGACGATGCCAATAACCGCATCACCATTGGTGAGACCCACTCCGCCCTCACCAACAACCCGCACAATACCACGGCCGCACAGGTCGGGGCCGTGGTCAGCGTCGATGGGGTAAGCAACGCGGGAGGGAATATCGACCTGGTGCAGGCCAACACCGTCACCATCGTGCCGGACGATGCCAATAACCGCATCACCATTGGCGAGACCCACTCCGCCCTCACCAACAACCCGCACAATACCACGGCCGCCCAGGTCGGGGCCGTGGTCAGCGTGGATGGGGTGAGCAATGCGGGAGGGAATATCGACCTGGTCCAGGCCAACAGCGTCACCATTGTGCCGGACGATGCCAATAACCGCATCACCATTGGTGAGACCCACTCCGCTCTCACGACCAACCCGCACAACACCACGGCGGCGCAGGTTGGGGCGCTCCCTGTTGCTGGCGGTACTGTCACAGGTACTCTTTCGATCAGTGACGGTACGGCAATGATCGGTCTTGGCGGTGACGCCACCACTGGTTTCGGGACAGCGACTGGTAAACGGCAAGCCCTCTTCATCTCGGGCGCCACAAACACTAGCGTGGGTGGAGGTCCAACCACCGCTGTCTTGATCTGGCCGCTGGCGCAAAATGTGTCAGGCCTGAATATTTTTGCCGCGACAGGCGCCGTGGATACGCTGAATGTCGCTGGGACAGCGCGTTTTACCGGGACCAAAATCGGTTACGTCGCGGACAGCTTTGTCAATGGCAGTGGCACCATGCTGCGCACAGGAGATGTGGTGAAGCTGAAGGCGGGCGGCAGCATTCGTTTTCACGGGGACAATAATCGCATCCCCATCCCAGAAGTCACCCTGGCTGATAGCGAGAACGACCCCCTGGTTATTGGCATCGTCGCCCAGGAAGCCACGCCTGCGGTGGATGAGCCGGACCGCCGCACAGAGCCGGACGACCCCACGACCATCCCGGACACCGGGGAGCTGTTCGTCGTGACGTTGGGAACCTATGCCCATTGCAAAGTGGATGCCACTGTAGCCCCCATCGAGGTGGGCGATTTATTGACATCCTCTGCCAATCCCGGTCACGCCAAAAAAGCCACCGATCCGAAGATCGGCGCCATTATCGGCAAGGCGTTAGAACCCCTGCGCGAAGGGACCGGTTATATCGCCGTATTTGTGAACATCCAGTAGGAGGAAAGGAGGAAGCGATGCCTACGGCGTTTTTTCAAGTGCGTGTGTCCGTCCAACCCAAGAGTGGCGGCGAGGCGGAGCTGATGCCACCGCCAGCCATACAGGGATTGAATTATCAATTCGTCCTTGTCAAGGATGGGGGCGAAGAGGCCATTATGAAGCTTGACGGACCTGACTCAGCGCTCAAGCAAGTCGAAAAGGATAAAGATTGCAAAAAATTGACACCGAGGCAAGTAGAAACCCTGCGAACTACTTATCCAAAACCCAAGCTTAAAATGAAATACCGTGCACAACTCCAGCTCCAGGAAAGCGGAGAGGCCATACCGGTGCCGGCGTCGTTTGAAGTGGATGAGGCAGGAAATAAGATTGTCGAGACTGTTCAAACGGTCCGTTCGGGATTCTATCTGATTGACGTGCCAGTCTTATCACAGCCGACCACCGCATAGAGCGCACAGGGGAGGCCGCCATGCATGAACGCCTGGCAATTCGCATGCTGCCCCCCTCACGCCTACCCTCTTATCCCAGTTATTCGTGCTCGCCAAAATGCGGCGCAGGCTCTGTGCCCCAACGATACAGGGCGTCTTGCTCCGGGAAATCGTGCGGCTCCGAGGCACAGAGCTCCGGGCTGTGATCAAGATCGAAAAAGTACTCGGCAACGCTCCCCCAGGGATCACGGATGTTGAGCAGATTCCCATAAGGGTTACGAATCCAGTAATTGGCGGGAGGGAAGGCGGGAAGAAAAGGCATTTCCCGCGGTAGGCGAGTATAGGCTTAGGCGTCCTCCTGCTGCCGCTAACCCAAGCTCACGATCCGCCAGCTGGTCGTGTAAGGGAGGAGGCCGGCCCTGGTGGGCCGACCCCCTCACGACTCACTACGTAACGTCGTACCACACCTCATAGTGATAGCCCGACGAAGTCGCAGTAAGGGGCGGATTGCCGACCAAGGTCGGCGTCTGATTGACGGTCCACTTGCCGAGCGACTTTTCGCTCTTGTTGTTGTTCTGCTCCTTAAGTTCGACCAGAACGCTTCCGCTGAAGCTGCGTGACACATTCGGGTGCTCCCTCTCACCCTTCTCCATCTTCGCATCCCAGACCTGCTGGCCGGCGATGTAGAGCCGTGGCTCGTCGTTGCCGACGATGTCTTGCGGCCGGATGCATGTGACCGTCGGTTTCGGTCGAACGGATTCAGCTGTGCTGATTGCCCCTGGTGACAGGTTTGTTGACTTACTGCTGGCGAATTCGCACCCTCGATTCTCACAGGACCTCGAGGCTATGGCCGTAGACAGGGGTAGAGGCCATGATCGAGATCCGCCAGGCACACTTCCATGGCGCCTCACCTCCACCCTCATGCGGTAGGGCAAGAGTTATACCAACGGACCCCTGATCTGGGCCACACCTCGCGGGTGGCTCTTTCGCTTCGATTGACCGGAATGACAAAAAGTGCGCGAGCGCCAACATTGTTTACGTCTGCTGCGGAATGAAGCCGACCGTGTTGGACCTCGACGTAACGCGGTATGGCTTTCCGGGCGCTAGGGCTGGATTGGTCAGCGATGCTCATACGCGTCGATCTGACTACGGCTTCTATGCACCGTGCGGCTTTCGGGGCGGGTTAAGCGGGTGTTTGGTAAACAAGGTCGAGTTCACTCCGCACCAGAGTAAAGGATGTCTTGGCGAGCGCTGCGATGGTGGTCAGTGCATTTTACATGTTCGTGCGGCAAGAGACGAATCGTGAATGAGGCGCCGCCTATTTTGACGAACAACGCCGCCACCACGTGGTGGATCGATTGATGCGACGGATCGAGCAACTTGGCTATTACCTCCACCTCGAACCGTGACCCACGACTGCATCGTAGGTTATTTTCAAGGGAGCCGTATGGAACACCTGGGAGCCGTGTTCGTCATGCTCATCATGAAGGGAGGCCGTTATGGGTGACGCTGGTATGTCAGCTCATGTCGCTAAGGGACCTGTACATCAAGCGGTGGATTGGGTCGTGAATCATCAGGGCGGAGATGGCCAATTCGATATGCGCCAGAGTTTCCTCGACGATCTCAAGTCGAACGGAGATTATCTAGACATCCTCTACGATGCCTTGCGCTCCTTCCTGAGGGCAGAGGGATTGCCTTCCCAGTTGGCAGACGAGCATGCGGCCTCCCTCATCCGTCACCTCTCTAGGAGTTGGTACAATGAGTGGTGGCGCCAGCATCAACCCGTGCTACCCATTGTGCGTGCTGGGTTGATCAAAGCTATCCATGTGGCGAATACGGTCAAACCCCAGCTGCCCATTGAGTCCTATTGGATCGCGGCTGGCCCTCACGACAGCCCGGCGAGTCCCTTTGAGGTGATCGTTTGGCGTTGTCAACTTGTTGCCTGTCGACATGATCAACGCGCATGCGGGTACACGATGGCCTCATCGTGACGTATGAGGCCACGGGCGAACAGGAGCTCTTCCCCGTCGCGGTCGCTCAGACAGAACCGGCAAGAGAGCCAGACGCCATGGCTGATGATTTCAGGTGGAAATCGGTGGTTCTTGGCGGTGGGGGTTGACGTATTCATGACTGGAGTAGGTCACACTGAGCGAGGCTCAGCAACAAGTTGACAATGCCCCAATTTCAGCGTGGTCAGGGTCACCCGCGGCACGTCGAATACGAGCGATTCGGCCACTTCGACGTCGCCGTCGTGTCGGAGTTGGTCGATCATGCGCCCCAGCAGCCCGGTTTTGCCACTGCCGACCACGCCCGTCAGGGCGATCAAGCCCCCTTCACGGGTGGCGACGCTGAGGTCTTTCAGGATTTGGTGGTGATACTCGGTGGCACAGTAGCCGACCTGACGGAGACTCCTGCGCAGGCCAAAATGCTCCATGACGTCGCTGAGCATGCGCTTATCCTCTCTAGAAGGGCTCGAGGTGATGCCGCACATGGTCCCACACCAGCTGTTTGGCCAATGTGGGGCGTCGGCAAGGATTCGAGTCAAAAACTCACGGATCTTGGTATGCGCGGAAAATTCGAGCAGTTCTGAAGGAGGCCGTTTACTAAACTACAGGTAAGTAAACGCCCCAAGCGTACGGATCTCTCACTGAATTTGCAAGGGGTTACACCAGGGAGAGAGCAAAGGGTTTAGTAAACACCCCTGTACCGATGCTGTCGGTGGGATGTGCGGTGTGTGGATCGTACGCGAATCGTTGCCATAGCCTGCGAGGAGTTACAGGGTCCTGCAGCACTCCGGTACGACACATCCGTGAGTTTTTGACCAGAATCCTTGCCGCCGTCCTATCCGGTGACTAACGTCTCATAGGCGTAAGGAGCATCTCTCATAAACGCCTGAAGGCGGTCCTTGAGCTTAGGATGAAGGTTTACCGAATCCACGCGCGTCATCCGCCGCTCACGTGGGACAAACGGTGTCATGTAACCGATGAGGCCAACTAACTCCCCAATAATTTTCTCATGTTCCTGACGGGCTAAGGCGATGTTCTGTGTATTTTGCTCAGCGACCTGCTTGGCAATAGTTCTCCTTGAAATCCTCGACATCCCGATCAACCCGCACCTTATACGCCTGTTCACGCTGAAGCGCTGCTGGATCACTCACGGTGTCGATTACCAGATTCATGGCGTCCATCATCCGCTTCATAGCATTGTTGATATGCTCGAAGTCTTGTAGTACGCCGCTCAGCGCTTCAATCCTCACCTTCTGAGCGTCCATGCCTTGCTTTAGCAGTCTGATGTACCAGAGAAGTCCTCCCCCGATGATGAGTAGAAGAATAATCTGCACCCAGGCCAAGATGCCTGATGTAGTCATGACTTGTCCTCCGCCGCCTGTCGCAACGTAAATAGCCCATCTAGTACGATCTAGCCCTAGGCAGTGAGGCTAAGCTGCTACATTTCTCCTTCGGTCAGACTACTCACTGACAACCTTTAGGGTGTGCACTCGAATCGGTGGAGAGGTGACCTTCGAGGACGGCGTCACCACTTTCACCTCGAACGCTCCCGTGCGTGTGTCAATGACAAGCAGACTCATGTCGCCAAAGTTGGACACCTGAAACCGGCCATTCTGGCTCATGTGCCACAAGATCACGAGACCGACAACCACCACGACCACGAGGCTTACCCATCGCACGTATCTCATGATCCGCTCTCCTGAATCTGCCCCTCAGCGACTTCTGTTCTATGCCGTGGCTCAGGCCTCCGGCCAGAAGTCCTCATCGAGCACCTGCGCCACCGGCCACGGACAGGCCTCGGGGAAGGTCGCCAGTGGCAAACCGGTGTCGTCGGCCGCATCGCGTCTGGCCCGCCGATAGGCCAGGGGCACCCGCTGTGCAGGATAGTTGTGCAAGCTGTGACTGCCTTCGATCACATCGGCGATCGCATCGCGGGCCTGGCGGATCGTGCGGCGCCAGCTTGGGGTCCGGTGGGTCGGCTGATAGGACCATTTCAAGAGGTGGGCAAGCAGTCGCTGCAACTGGCGGCTCATCGCGCGCTTCTCGTGCATACCTAAGGTCTCGATCTCCTCGGCCAGGTGCTCGATGTCTATGGCGGGCCAGTCCTTAGCCTGTAGAGCCTGAGCCTGAGCTTGCGTCCAGGCGTAGAAATCGGTGTCATAGCGAGGAATAGTCATCGTGTCTGTTCTCCCTGGGCCACATCCCCGTGCGTCACGCGCCCCAGCGCCTGCATGAGGTCCTCCAGGCTGAAGCCTTCGTTGGTCTCAATCTCGTTGAGCGCTGGTGGGTCGCAGTCCACGTCTCAGGTGCCGATGGTTTCCGACTCCTCGGGCGTTGCCGAGTGCGCCTAGTGGTGCGACCACCGAGGGATGGCGGCCGTGCACACCGGTCATTATCGCCGCGGCGCTTTGGCTTTGGTCTTCTTCTGGTAGCGTTGCTCCAAGACCTCCAACCCATGCAGCACGGCCAGCCGCAGCACGGCCGTCTTCGACATCCGGCCGAGAGCACGCACTTCAGGGTCCTCCGCCAGCATCTGCACTATGGCCTCCGCCCGTGCGTGCACGTCACGGGACAAGCGTAATTGCGTCGGTTTTTCGAAGGGCTCCACCATCAATGTCTCCATCGTCTCGACAGACGGATTCCCCGCCAGAAAGCGCGCCGTCCGCACCGCCAGGTCAGGCCGCTGGCGCAGATGCGCGGCCAACCGCTTGTGGGTCCCGAAAACCCGTTGCAACCGTAAACCAGCCAATCAGCGCACATGTCATCACGCCGCCCGCCGCTCATAATGATGATGCAATCCATCCACTTCTGAGACTGCCCTGATCGGACCAACCTCCGGCGGTTGGACTGGCCGTGGCCGTGGACAATCCATGGCTAACGCCCGGTGCGTGCGCCAGCGATGATAATATCGGAAGTACTCAGTCAGCAATCGCCGCAGATGTCGCTCGTGCAGGACGATCACGTGGTCCAGGCACTCGCGCCGGATACTCCCGATCAGCCGCTCGACGTAGGGGTTCTGCCATGGACTTCGCGGGGCAATGACGACGTGTTCGATCCCCATGTGCCGCACCTGCTGTTGAAAGGCAGCACCGTAGATGTGGTCCCGATCATGCCGGAGATACCGAGGGACCTCGTCCCACGGGAAGGCATCGATGACCTGCTGGGCGGTCCATTGGGCTGTGGGATGCTCCGTCACGTTGAAATGCACGACGCGGCGTCGCTCATGGGCCAGGATCAGCAGCACGAACAGCACGTTGTGGGTGACCGTCGGCACGACAAAGAAATCCAGAGCCACGAGGTCCTGCACGTGATTCTTCAGGAAGGTCTTCCATGTCGGTGATGGCGGCTTCTGAGGCCGCACCCGATATTTCTCCACCGTCGACTTGGCCACCTCGATGCCCAGCTTGCGCAGCTCGCCGACGATCCGAGGCGAACCCCAGGTGGGATTCGCCTGCCACATCGTGCGGATGAGATCGCGGACCTCTTTGGCGATCGTGGGACGGCCGGGCGTGCCTCCCTGGCTCAAGCCTCTCCAGTGGTCGCCAAAGCGCTGGCGCTGCCAGGCAATGACGGTCCGCGGCTGAACAAGCGCCAGGGCGCTTTGCCAGTCTGACCACAGACGAGACAGCCATGCCCAGAGTAGACGATCGGTCGCACGGAGGTGCGGTCGGGGCACCGACCGCTGATAGACTGTGAGCTGATGCCGCAGCGCCAGGTGTTCCAGGTGCAGCGATGCGCGTGATCGGAACAGTGCCGCCATGCAGGCCAATAATGCAGAGATCACGGGTGGCATCATCAGAAACCTCATTACGATGAGCGATGGTAGGAGCGGAGGTGCATGGGGCCAGGGTGAGGACATGAGAGGCAAAAGTCAAGGATGTTCATGTCTTCGGGTTTTCGGGACGGACAAGTGCGGCCGCCACCTCACCGTAGATGTGCTCCGCGCTATTCGTGTTGCCAAAGGCCGTGGTCATGGCATGCAAGACGACTGCGGCCACACGCGGATCGACCGGTGTCGTGGCGTGGTAATCCAGGTAGATAGGTGGTGTGGTAGGCAGCTTCATGGTTGGCGTGTCCTGGTGTTCCCCCCCTAGTGTTCTCGCCGTTCGATGAATCCTGCTGCTTTCTGGCCCCTCGTGTTCCTATGGGCTATCGATGTAAGATCTCGAAAAATACGCGGGGAGAGACGATCTGAATGCCCTGGTACGTCCCCAAGGAGAGGAGCAGGCGGTCGCCACTGACGAGATACGCCGCCGCGCCTTCCACTGCACATTCCAAATACCAATTATCCGCAGGGTCCTCCTGAATAATCCCAAGGCTCAAGGTCCCTGGGGTCATCAGGGCGAGGTGGGCAAAATCCTCTAGCCATTGCCGCAGCCGTTCTTCGGACCAGCGATGATACACGGCCACGCGGGGATAGCGCAATACCCGTCCGATCTCGTCGAGAATCGCCGCCGACAGCACGACCTGAAAGCGCTCAGCCCGCCACGCATCGAGGACCTGTGCCGGGATCCCCTGCGGGTTGATCAGCGAACTCACCACGACATTCGCATCTAACACGGCCCGGATCACGTTGATTGCTGATTCCCGGTCCGTGTGGCCTTGAGGGCGTCCTGAATGTCCTGCTCAATCGCTTCCGGTGAGGTGCCCTCCTGCCCCTGCCGCACCTCGTCCACCATGCCGAAGAACCGTTCGCGGCGTTTCAGCCACTCTTCCAGGTACCAGACCGGCACAACAGCGGCCATGGGCTTGCCCGCGCGCTCGATGATATAGTGATCCCCCCGGTAGTAGACCTCTTCCAGCAGTTGTCCGAGAGTTTTCCTGGCCTTCACGGCCGTGATTTTTTTGACCATCTCATCCACCTGGAGTATCGCAATCGGCTGTATCCATGCAATTGCCACAATCATTACGATCATAGCATAGCCGCTTAGCTTGTCAACACGGGAGATCCGTTTACGCTTGATAATCCCGTTTATCTTGGGTTGACCCCCTGGGAAGTGAGCGAAGGATCAAAACTCTTGAGTGACGCTCTGTTACTCGCCGGTGTTGTCTTGCGCAGCAATGATATGCGGAAAAAATAATCGTCCTGTTCGTTTCAGGACTTCCAATGTATTTGAGGCCGTGGCCCGGCTATAATAAAGCTTCCTGTGATACTCGGATGTGCTTAGGTAGTTATGAAGGGAGGCCACCCGGTCGCTGCAGGCAGCTGAGTAATCGCGCAGTAAGTCATGAAGGCTAAAATGTTCGATTGAGGTTTCCAGGGCCTCCAAATCGTCCATGGTCATGACAATCAATGGTACCACCCAGAATCAACCTTTCCGCATCTGACCAGTACGCTCAACTTCTTCAGGGGCAAGTGCTGCTGCAAACTCCGCCGCCAGGAACTTCCCATGAACCGGAGCGTCCAGCAATGGATCATGCACCAACAGCACAGGATACAGCTGCTTCACCCTTGTAAAATCTTCCGTAATCGGTACCCACTCGCCACTCGCTACCTTGGTAATCGCTCTTGCAAGTTGACCCACCCCCTTGATCGAGCGGCCGCCTTCGCTCCCAGTCCTGACTCCATATTTGTCGCGGAGATGGTCCAAATACCGCTCGTAATCATCGTCTAGGACGACATCATCACGGACCCAAACTGCCTTCATCTCGAAGAGGATGGCCTCCGTGACATCGTTCAAGCAGGCATCGGTAATCTGCACGGATTGTCCGGCTCGATCTCTCCCACGGACGTCACAACAGAGCCGGTCTACTAACCCAGGACCGGGCATAGGGTATATGCGGCGTAAGAGGCTTCCTGCATATTCTTCAAAGGCATGGCCAAACGCACTGAAAATCTGATCACTTTTGGCCCTTGGCACCCCTTCAGTTAAGAGAAAAAGCGGTCCTACGGAAGCTCGTTCCCCATAAAACACCGGCTCCATAATAATAGCGCGGCCATCCGATGCCCGCAGAATCGGTCTCCGTCGTAATGGCTTATAATTATAGTGCCTGGCGTCTTCCCAGCGCGTGACATGTTTGAGCCCCCACAGTGCGTCCCGCAGCTCATCGGCCACCTGGGATTCCAGCGCCAGATAGGTGTCGATCAACGGTTGCACATGTGAGGCTGAGGCACAGACAGTCTTGACATTGAAGAGGCTGGGGTTTTCTTGCACATTCTCAGGCGTGCGGTTCAAGAAGGTTGTCATGAATGCTGTTAAGCAATAATAAAATTCATCGAGTGAGAGCCCCGTGCGTGCACAGAACTCTTGGGAGAGATTCGCGTAGAAGCGCGGCAGATGCTTACAGATAATGGCGTGTCCCCTCCCCAGGGCGAGCAGTGGAATCCAGGCCAAATGACGTATCTGCGATGGCCCCACGAATGGCGCCTAGCGCACGGTTCTGAGCAAGATCGCGTCCCCCGTCGAGCGAAAAGCGATCCCCATAGACGCGGCGCGACCAGAGATCACTCGCCATCAAGGCTACCTGAGCAAAGGTGCTGCGGACTGTGGGCCTCTCGAACGTTATGCCGTCATCTGGATGGTCCTCACACCACAAGCACACCGACCGCATTAACTCCAGCAACTGGCCTCGAAAGAAGACCGCTATATGGCCTATATCATAACCCTCGCGTTGATGTGTTCGCGCAAACGCATTGATTCGAGCAATCTCATCGGCCGTGAAGAATACACGGATGGCAGACTCTTGCTTGCGCCGATGATCTCGATTACTGGGGTTTGAGAGTATAAGATTGAGGCGGGCGCACCAAAAGAGCGCATCGGTCCGGGTTAACTGCCTCACCCCTGACTGAAAGCTAGCAAAGTCACTGGATGCATGCGGAAATATCTCATCAAACGGCACGTAAATTCCAAGAGGATTCAAGTCCATCGTCTATGTCTACTAGTCCTTTCCTCGCGTTATTTTATCAGATCGAATCATCACCAACCTTCCTCCTCGTCATGGATTCAGAGGTACCCAGCAACAGGTCATCCTCGCTGCTCAACACATGCAACACTGATACAGCCATAGCACACAGGAATCCCCTCATTTTATGAATCTACTTTACTCAATACTTCGGACAGTTTTCATTGATGCAGAGGTCGCCACACGGGTCGGAATCCGGTAAGGTTGAGTATCCCCGCAACCGGAAAGGAGAACGAACCGTGCAGCTCCTTGAGAGTGTACTGATGCGCGTGAAACACACCAAGAAACCCCAGCAGAAATTTTTGTGTCACGTGATGCGTGTGATGCTGCTGGTGCCAGGACGAGTGACGTTCCGCCATCGGAGTCGTTATCGTCCGTATCACGAGAAAACCTTTGCCCGATGGTGTGAACGTGACGTTGATTTTGTCAGCCTCAACCACGCGGCTATCGTCCATGTCGTCGCTACCCACCACGAGCACGTCCTCGCCTTTGACCCCAGTGTTGTGCCCAAACGTGGGCAGCGGACCCCGGTCTCGACATGTTCTGGAACGGCGCCCACAGCCGTGCGGAAAAGGGCTTAGAGATTGCCACGTTGGCCTGGGTCGATGTCACCCAGAACAGCGCCTAGACGCTCAGCGTGGAAAAGACCCCCACGACGCTGAACCGCGACGCGGAGCAGACCCGTATCGACACCGATCTGGCCCATCTTGAACGCGTCGTGACGACACAGCAGCTCCAGACGCTGAAGTATCTGGTCGCGGATGGCTATTTCAGCAAACAGAAGTTCATCGACGGCATCTGCGCGTTGGAGATGCACCTGATCAGCAAGCTCCGGCGTGATGCCCATCTGCGTCACCTGTACCGGGGGCCGCGTTCCACCAGTCCTGGACGGCCCAAAACGTACGATGGGCAAGTCTCCTCCCACGATCGGTCGCGCTTTGAGTATGTCGATACGGACGATACCGACATTGCCCTCTACCATCAGGTGGTCAATCATCCGCAGTTGAAGCGGAATCTGCGCCTGGTGATGGGACAGCATCGCCCCACAGGACGGTATGCCTTGCTCTTGAGCACGGATGTAGCCCTCTCGGCTCAGGCGATTTACCGCTTTGACAAAGCGCGCTTTCAGATCGAATTTCTGTTCCGCGACGCCAAACAATTCACGGGTCTCAGCGATTGTCAAGCGCGTTCCGCAAACAAGTTGCGCGTTCATTTCGATGCGAGTCTGAGTGCCGTGAGCTTCGCCAAGCTGGAGGCCCGTCAGCATACTGACCAGCCAGGTGCACCTTTCTCCATGGCGAGTCTCAAACGCCGCTATTTCAATCAACATCTGATTGATCGAATTTTAGACCTTTTAGCCTCTGAGGGCAGATTGGATAAATCCAGCCCTACGTATGCCGAGCTTTGTAACTATGGCACCATTTGTGACAGGGCTGCTTAAATTCTGTCTGAAGTATTGATATATGGACCAGCTCAGATCTTTTTGCATTCCGGGAGACCTATGGAACTCTTGTCTTGCTTGCTCCCTCAGGGTGTTTCGTTCCACCTGGAGACGGCGCATCTGGACGAGGTGGCAGACCAGTTGACCTGGCGCGTCACCTCGAGACAGGCCCTGGGGGGCAAGGCCGGTGTGCGTTTGAGCCAACGCGGGGGCCTGGGGGTGAGTCGGAACACCCTCTTGCGCGTGCTCCGCCGTCTGCCTCTGCCGGGCTTTCCGACGCCCACGGGGCTTGGGGTCGATGACTGGGCGCTCCGGAAACGTCACACGTATGGCACGATCCTGGTGGACCTGGAGCAGCGGCGACCGATCGCCCGCCTCAAGGATCGAGACGCCGACACGCTCGCCCAGTGGCTCCGCGCCCACCCGGGCGTGCAGATCACCACGGGAGACCGCTCCAAAGCCTATGAAGATGGTGCACGCCAAGGGGCGCCGGCGGCGATTCAGGTGGCCGACCGCTTTCACCTGTTGCAGAACCTTGCGGAGGTGCTCGATCAGGTGTTCAATGCCCATATCCAGGAGCTCAACGCGCTCAACATGACGCCCGACACCAGACGCCGGTACTTCAGCCCCGATGGGACACCCGCCGCTCCCGTGCCTCCACCACGCAACGCCACGGACGCGGTGGTGCAAGCTCAGCAGCGCCGTGCCCGGCGCCTGGCGACCTACGAGCAGGTCTGGGCCTTGCATCGGCAGGGATATACAGGAGACGCGATTGCCCGGCAGTTGCGCATCGGGAAAAGCACCGTCTTTCGCGACCTGCGGACCGCCACGTTTCCCGAACGCCAGGGGCGAAGTGATCGCGGCCGGAGTGTGCTCGATCCCTACAAGCCCTATCTGCTCAGCCGCTGGAATGCCGGCTGCCCACAGAGCACTGAGTGGACAAGGGCTATACCGACGCGCAGGTGCTGGTCGAGAGCCAGCGCGCGTATGGGGTCACGCTCATTGGCCCGGTGGCCGACGACCCAAGCTGGCAAGCCCGGGCGGGCGCCGGATTTGACAAAGCGCAGTTTCTGGTCGACTGGGACCAGCAGGTGGTCACCTGCCCGGTGGGGAAGCAGAGCCTCTCCTGGCTCCCGAACACCTAGCCCCAAAATGGCATGATGTGGGAGGTGCGCTTTGCCCGCAAGGACTGTACGCCGTGTCCACACCGGGCACAATGTACGAGGGCCAAGAAGGAGCCGCGCCTCATCGGACTCCAGGCGCGTGAGCCGTATGAGGCACTCTAAGACGCCCGAAAACGGCAGACGACAGAAGCGTTCCACCAGTAGTATGCTCCACGGGCGGGCATTGAAAGCGCCCACGCGCAAGGTAGGCGCCGGTGTGGCCTGCGGCACGCGCGCTATGTGGGGCTGGTCAAGACGCATTTACAGCATGTGGCGACGGCGACGGCCCTGAACTTGGTGCGACTGGGAAAGTGGTGGGCAGGGACGCCGCAGGCCAAGTAGAGGGTCTTGGGAATGCGTCCCAGTTGCAGACAATCAGTGGGGTGGGCACGCGGGCTCGGGCAATGGTATTCAGGCCCCCATAATCGGCCGTGGGATTCATCCGCCAAAAGCGTGCTTCGCCGATATCGGCCAACCGGGGGCTGAAACGGACTCGCGTGGGAGCCGCGTCGGACAGAGGTGGAGCGCCTCATCCCTGGTGGATTTGTCAGCCAAACCAAAATTTCGGTAAATTCGCTCTCCCATGCTCAACTCTGGAATTTCAGGGGCATAACGCAGCAAAGCGCGGACGGCCATAGCGCTTTCCCTCCAGGAACGGCTTGCATCACTGCCAAAAATGGCGCATGTTTTTCCCTGCATGGTTCATACTGAGACCCCACTCATGCAGGGCCAGTCTATGTATGTTACACGACCATACCACAGACCTCCGCGAAAAGCCGGACGGCGCTACCTGAGACTCTGGGCCACCTGTCTCGTCATGCTGGGCGTCGCGGCAGCCCTGGGAGCGTTCGGGCAGTCGCCCTTGAGCTCCAGGTGGACAGCATCGACTGCCGCTGCCCACCTGGCGACCTTCCCTGCCGTCGTCTTGTGGGCCTGGGAACGCCCGGAATCACTGGATTTCATCGATGCACGAGCGGTCGGTGTGGCGTTTCTCGCGCGCACGCTCTACCTCACTGCCTCGGATGTCATCGTCCGCCCTCGACTCCAGCCGTTCAGCGCACCGCCTGACACGAAGCTCATAGCGGTGGTGCGGATGGCGACAAATCGATGGCAACCACCGGACCTCTCCGCCTCACAGCGTGAGATGGCTACCGCGGCCATCGCTGAGGTCGGCCGGCTGTCAGGCATCCAGGCACTCCAGGTCGATTTCGATGCGACAGTCTCCCAGCGCGAGTTTTATCGGGAGGTACTATCCCAACTCCGCCGTCAACTCCCCGCGGCCATGCCACTGTCCATTACGGCGCTGGCGTCCTGGTGCATTTTCGACGACTGGCTCGCGGGACTACCGGTCGACGAGGTGGTACCGATGGTGTTTCGCATGGGAGCCGACCAACATCGCGTCCGACGGTATCTCGCCGCAGACGATTTTCGTGTCACGGCCTGTCGCCACAGTCTGGGGATCGCCACTGATGAGCCCCTGCCGATCGTACGCCCTGGGCGGCGTCTCTATGTGTTTCATCCGCATGCATGGCGACTGGAAGCCATGACCAGTGTCCTGGAGGAGGTCGGGCGATGGCCATAATCACCCTGAAATGGATGCTCGCCATCGGCATGGTGGCGGGACTGCTCGGTAGCCGGCCAGCATGCGGGTGCGGGCCGTTTTTCGAGCAGGCCATTTTCACTTATACTTTGCACCCCGATCTGCCATTGACGAATTTTGCGCAGGGGCAACTGGGCATTCTGCAGCCAACGTACGCGCGATCCTACCTCTACGTGGCCTACCGCCACCTCATCGGCATGGGGTTTGATCAGGAGGAGCAGGCGGCGCTGGTGGCTCTGTGGGATGAACGGCTCAATCCGCAAGCCGACCTGTGGAACCCCAATGCCAGCGCTGCCGTCAAGGCCTGGTCTGACGTGCGAACGCAGTTCGCTGCGGTAGGACCACTCCCACAAATCAACGTGTTCAAAGCCCTGGAAGCCCGCAATGGCGCATTCTATTATCATGAGTATGTGAATTGCACGGCAGATGCCTTTCAAACGGCGGCGCACACCTTGACTGCGCGCATCGAGCAGTTTGGGGTCGATAGCGTCGACGTGCTGGACTGGGTGCGCGCCCAAGATCAGGTGTTCAGCAATTGCTCGGGGGTGCGGGCGATCCCAGCTCCCGCCGCCCCGCAAAGCCCCGAGATCCTCCAGAAGGATCGCGCCTACCAGATCGCCGCGGCGCATTTCTATGCCGGCGATCTAGCGGCCGCTGAGCGCCTGTTTGGCGACATAGCTGATGATCCGGCGTCCCACTGGCGACCGCTGGCTCCATATCTCGTCGCCAGGTCGTTACTGCGCCAGGGCAGCCTGGTCCCACGCTATGACGATGTCGATACCGCCAAGCTCGCCGCCGCCCAACAGACGTTGACTGCCATTCTAGACGACAAGAACCTGCAAGTCATCCACCCCGCCGCCAGACGCCTCCTGGCCGTGGTACGGGCGCGCTTGGAGCCGGCCGTGCGCGTGCACGAGCTGGCGCAAAGCCTGCTCACGCCCCACAGTGGGCCAACGCTGAAGCAGGATCTGTGGGATTACACTCTCTTGCTAGACCGCGTCGCGGACGAACGCCATGCCGCTGATGCCAGGGCCGCCCGCCGCGATGACTTGACGGATTGGATCCTGACCTTTCAGGACACCGGTCCCGCCGCTCTGGAGCATGCCCTGGAACGCTGGACATCGACGGCGGCGCTGCCGTGGATGGTAGCTGCCTTAACTAAGATCGACGTGGGGCATGCTAGGCATCGCGACCTGCTCGCCGCGGCGGAAAAGGTACCGCAGGAGGCGCCGGGGTTTGCCTCGGTGATGTTCCATCGTCTGCGTCTGCTGGCGGCCGCAGGGAAGCGGGATGAGGTACGCCAGCAGTTGGACAGTCTGCTCTCTCAAGCGCCGCCCACATTCCCGCCGTCGGGGCGCAATTTATTGCTGGCCTTGCGGATGAAACTGGCGCGCACGCGATATGAGTTCATGACCTATGCGCCACGTCTGCCGGTGGCCATCACCTACAACATCGACGGGCGTGAGCTTCCGGAGAACATGGAGACGAACGAGCGCCTGCAGCTGATTGCGCAGGATCAGCCGCTCTTCGACGCCGACGCGGCACGGGTCTTCAATCGGCGATTGCCGCTCGACACCCTCAGGGAGATGGTACACCGTACCATTCTCCCCACCCATCTGCGGCGTGAGCTGGCGATGGCCGTCCTGACGCGCTCCCTGATTATGAAAGAGGAGGACACCACCCGTGATCTGGTGCCGGTAGTCAAAACCCTGATCCCGGAATTGGGGCCAGGCCTTGACGAATATCGTGCCACCATCAACCGAGACGCCAGAGCGTTTGCAGGAATCTTTATGATCCTGCGCTTCCCCGGCCTCAGGCCGTATGTGCAGGCTAATGTCGGGCGGTTGACTCCGATCGATCAAGTCGATAATTACCGCGACAACTGGTGGTGCGCCCTCGACCCCGCGACCATCGGTACCTCCCGAGACGGCGATCGACTTTCGGCGCCGCTGGAAATCCTCTACCGCAACGTGCAAGATCAGGCCTTTGAGTTTCTGAGTGCGTCACAAGCCAATGCGGCCCAGCAAGAGCTGCAGCGACTGGCAAGTCTCGGGACGGCGCCGAACTACTTCAGCCAGCAAGTAATGGCCTGGGCACAGCGCGCCAGCAATGACCCCCGTGTGCCAGAAGCTCTGCACCTGGTGGTGCGGGCGACCCGTTTTGGGTGCACCGATGCGGACACCGGCACTCTCTCCAAGGCGGCGTTCGATCTCCTGCACGAGCGTTACCCGAAAAGCCCGTGGGCACAGAAAACCAAGTACTGGTACAAGTAGACGCCATCGGCACCATCCTGCTTGGCGACCGCAGCAGCCTGTGGTATAAGGGGCGCAAAGTTCCCTTTCCGCGTAGGAGCATACGCACCAGGGTTCCTACCCAGACATCGTTCCCTCTCCCTCTGGGAAGAGGGTGAGGGTGAGGGAGAAGATGCAGAGATGTTCCTCCACGCCACGACTAACGTTTCATCATAGAAGGATAACCACGCATGGATGCAGCTGAATCGCAAACCCTCGATGCCCGTATCGCCGCTCTCGAAGCCGAGCTCTGGCAACTCAAACGGCAGCGGGCCCAACGTGCCGGACCATCGCCCAAAGCGCTCGACGGCATTCGGGTACTGGATTTGTCGCGCTTCATCTTCGGGCCATTCTGCACACAGATGCTTGCCGACATGGGAGCGGACATCATCAAGGTCGAGCCCATCGGCATCGGCGATCCGGCTCGGCTGGCTGGTATCATCTCGGTCAACGGCGTCAGCACCTCATTTCTTGCCCGCAACCGTAACAAGCGCAGCATCTGCCTCGACCTGCGCACAGCGGCCGGTCAGGAGATCGCGCTGCGCTTGGTGGACCGCTGCGACGTCCTCATCCATAACTTCCGCCCCGATGTCATGCCCCGCCTGGGACTCGACCCCAAACGCGTGCGCGAACGCAATCCTGCTTTGATCTACTGCTCGCTGTCGGGTTATGGCCAGACTGGCCCCCGTGCTGACTGGCCAGGGCAGGATCTGCTGGTGCAGGCGATGTCGGGGATCATCAGCACGACCGGATGGGACGATGGCCCGCCGGTGGCGGTTGGCGCCTATATGGCCGATGTCGCCGGCGCGTTGACGGCCGCCTATGGCGTGCTGACGGCGCTCTACGCCCGTTCGCAGTATGGTATCGGGCAGGAGATCGAAGTGTCGTTGCTGGACTCCATGATCGCCTTTCAAGCGATGGAGACCGTGTCGTTCCTCAATTCCAACATCCTGCCCCGCAAGAGCGGAAGCGGCCACTGGCTGCTGCCGCAACCCTATGGCATCTATCACACCAAAGACAAGGATCTGGCGGTCAATGCGCATTCGAACGACTGGTGGGGGCGCCTGTGTCGCGCCCCAGCTTTTGCCCATCTCGGTACTGACCCGCGCTTAGCCACCTCGGCCGGCCGTCTGGAACACCGCGCCGAGCTCACCCAGGCCATGCAAGCGATCTTACTCACCAAAACCCGCGAAGAGTGGCTGGAATACCTGGGCCAATACGATGTGCTGTGCGCCCCGGTCTACGATTACCAGGAACTGTTCGCCGACCCGCAGGTCCATCACAACCAGATGGTAGTCGAGCAGGAGCATCCCAAGGCGGGCCGGGTCAAGGTGATCGGCATCCCGGTGAAATTCTCCGAGACGCCAGGCGAGGTCGGCCCCGCCGCCCCGCTGTTGGGCGAGCACACCGAGGAGATCCTGCACTGGCTGGGATATGATGCGGAAACGATCAATCGGCTACGTCAAGAGAAAGTGCTGAGTCCTGAGTCGTAAGCGCCGTGTGCCAGGTGCTCGATTTAGGATCGTTATGCCTCTCAGCACACATCCCTCAGCACTCAGCACGACTGTGAGGAGATTCGCCATGCCCTTCAAGCTCGTCATGGTCCCACCCAATACGCAGCCCGACTGGCCCGAGAAGATTCGCGCCGCCGTGCCCGATTGTCACGTGCAGCTCTTTGACTCGGCCGAAGCCGCCATGGAGGCGATCGTCGATGCCGACGCCGCCTACGGCAACATCGTTCCCGAGCTGTTCCGCCGTGCCAAAAAGCTGCGTTGGATTCAAGCGCCAGCGGCGGCTCCCCCGGTAGGCTACTATCACCAGGAGCTCATCGACAGCGACGTCATCGTCACCAATCAGCGCGAGATCTACAACGATCACATCAGCGCCCACATCATGGCTTTTGTCCTGGCCTTTGCGCGCGGCCTGCAGCGCTACATCCCGCAGCAGCTCAATAGCCAGTGGCAAAGACAGGGCCTCGAGGCCACCATCTACCTGCCCGAGGCCACCGCCCTGATCGTCGGTGTCGGCGGCATCGGCGGCGAAGCCTCGCGGCTGTGCGCTGCATTTGGCATGACCGTTCTGGGGCTGGACCCACGTCGCTCCGAGGCCCCCACCAGTATGAAGGAGCTGCATCGCCCGGACGAATTGCATCATCTCCTGCCGCAGGCCGATTTCGTCATCATGACCGTGCCCCAAACGCCGCAAACCCGCAACATGATGGCAGCGCGGGAGTTCAGACTGATGAAGAAGCCGGGTTTCTTGATCAATATCGGACGCGGCGGCTGCGTGGTCCTCGACGACCTGGTCGAGGCACTGCGGGCCGGAGAGATCGCCGGGGCTGGCCTGGATGTGTTCCAGACCGAGCCGTTGCCACCGGAGCATCCCCTGTGGACCATGCCCGGCGTGCTGATCACGCCACACGTCGCCGGGGTCGGACCATATTTACCGGAGCGTCGCACCGAGCTGCTGCTGGAAAATTGCCGTCGGTTCAGCGCAGGACAGCCGTTGCTCAACGTTGTCGATAAAACCAACTGGTTCTGAACGCACGTCATTCATCTTCTCTCCCCGTTGCCCTCTCGGGAAGATGGAATGGGCGGGGATGAGCCTCTTGCCCCCTCTCTCCTGAGAGACGGCCGGAGCGCGGCCGTTGTCCCCCTCTCCCTCCGGGAGAGGGTTGGGGTGAGGGGAAAAGAGCAACAATCTGAGGGACACAGACGATGGAGCAGCCTTTTCGACCCGAGCATTTTCAGCGCCTCGATGAAAACCCTGACCCCGAGTTCTACAGCTTCCCGCGCAAGGTCGTCCACATCGATGACGCCGCCATCGAGGCGATCAAGCAGTTCTTTGCCGAGACCTTACCGCCCAACGGCGTGATTCTCGATCTGCTGAGTAGCTGGCGCTCGCACTGGCCAGCAGAATTGCCGAAGCAGCGCCTGGTGGGGTTGGGACTCAACGCCGAGGAAATGGCCGACAACCCGCATCTGGACGACTACGTGGTGCACAACGCCAACGCCGACCCACGTCTGCCGTTCGACGACAATCTGTTCGATGCCGTGGTGTTGACCGTCTCGATCCAGTATCTGACGCAGCCTATCGAAGTCTTCCGTGACGTCAATCGCATTCTGAAGCCCGGCGGTCTCTTCGCGGTGATCTTCTCCAATCGCATGTTTCCCACCAAAGCCGTAGCCGTGTGGCGGGCCATGGGCGACGACCAGCATATCAAACTGGTGAACTCGTATTTCCATTATGCCGGCAATTTCGTGGAGTTGGAAGCCCAGGATCGCTCCCCACAGGCCGACGAGTATACCGACCCGGTCTATATCGTCATGGCCCGCAAGGGGAGGCGGAGGGTGACCCATCGATCTTCGCCCCAGAGAGCTGGCGTCTCGATTTCCGCTCCTGCTGGGAGAGCCTATGCTTATCCCCCTCCCTCCGGGAGAGGGTCAGGGTGAGGGAGATATGCCAACCGCCATCCGTCCCCGCCGCAGCGTCCTTTTCATGCCCGGCTCCAATGCCCGTGCCCTCGAACGCGCCAAGACGCTGCCAGCCGATGCGCTGATATTCGATCTCGAAGATGCCGTGGCCCCCGACGCCAAAGCCATGGCACGCCAGATGGTATGCGATACCGTGCGCGCTGGCGGCTATGGCAAACGTGAACTGATCGTCCGTGTCAATGCTCTAGCGACCCCGTGGGGCGATGCCGACCTCGCCGCCGTGGCCACCTGTGGCGCCGACGCCATCCTGTTGCCGAAGGTCGACAGCGCCGATACGGTGCGGCAAGTCTCAAGCATCCTGATCACGCACGGAGCCCCCGAGCAGCTGGCCATCTGGTGCATGCTCGAAACGCCACGCGGTATCCTGCGAGCCGAGGACATCGCTGCCAGTCCGCGCGTCGGCGCGTTAGTCATGGGCACTTCCGATCTGACCACAGAGCTGCATGCCCGCCACACCCGCGAGCGCTTGCCCATGCTGCCGAGTCTCGGCTGGTGTCTTCTGATCGGCCGTGCCTATGGTCTGACGATGCTTGACGGCGTGCATCTCGACCTCAACGACGATGCAGGCTTTGAATATGCCTGTCGCCAGGCCGCCGACATGGGCTTCGACGGCAAGACCCTGATCCACCCCAAGACCATCGCCGTCGCCAATGTGATTTTCGCGCCATCTCCAACCGACCTCGCCTCGGCCCGCAAGATCATCGCCGCTCACGCTGAGGCCACGGCGCAGGGCAAGGGGGTGGTCGTCGTCGATGGCCGTCTGATCGAGAACCTGCACGTGGAAGAAGCCCATCGCCTGATCGGACTGGCCGAGCTGATTGCGGAATTGGAGGCCGAGGTAGGATCATGAGCCTGTTAGAATACCTGAAAGGCAGGTGATGACCGTGAATCCAGCGAGACGACCGCGATTCAGGTATGACGCCTTCATCAGCTACAGCCACCGCAATAAGGATTGGGTACGCAGCTGGCTTGTGCCACAGTTGCGGAATTCTGGGCTAAAGATTTGTATTGATTATGAGAGCTTCGAACCCGGGGCGCCGTCTCTCACCGAAATGGAGCGGGCGGTACTCCAAAGTCGTAAAACCGTTCTTGTCCTGACACCGGAGTACCTGCAGAGTGGGTGGACAGAGTTCGAAAACATCCTGGTGCAGACACTCGATCCAGCGGGTCGCCAAGCACGACTCCTTCCAGTACTCCTTGTACATTGTCAGCGATTCCCGCTAGCTGCGTAACCCTATAATAATCAATGGGCTAAAAAATGCCCTTTCGTAAACGTAACATCTTCTGACTTTATTGAATACTGCCACCGCAGACGTTGGACCATTTGGCGATCATCTACACCATTACAGGAATCTCCTTGAGGCCGAACCGACACAACGGCAGGGGATGAGGCAGGTGATCAACAATGGAAACTGTCCCAGCTATGGAGTATTCTTGCGGTTGCGATCACTGGGGTTGATCACGGGCGTCAGCCACACTGCAGCCCAACCAAGATGCCAGACCTATGCGGTGTATTTTCAGAGGGTGTTGTCATGAGGCGGGTCAACGCATCAGACCACTTTTATCAGGTGGGCGGCACCATGCATAGCAATACGTCGAGTTACGTGCAGCGCGAAGCCGACTTGGAGCTTGTGGAGCGCGCGGTGCGGAGACTTCTGTTACGTGCTCACGCCTCGACAGATGGGGAAGTCGAGCCTCATGATGCACACCGCCACGCAGCTGAAGAAACGGCGTATTCACAGTGTTGTCATCGATCTTCAGGGCAAGATCGATCGTGGCATGGCAGCCGAGGCGTTCTATGCCGGTCTGGTCGACGACTTATTCGACAGCTCCAGTTACCGGTCAAGCTCGAACACTGGTGGCGTGACCATGCGCTACTCAGTGCCACCCAGCGCTTCTCGGATTTCGTGGCGGATGAGTCGCTAGGGCGCGTTACAGAAACGGGTGGTCGTGTTCATCGATGAGATCGATTCGACGCTGAACCTCGACTTTTCCGATGACTTTTTCGCAGCTATTCGTGCCTTCTATAACCAGCGCGCACGGAATGCGAGCCTCAACCGAATCACGGTGGTCATGTTAGGCGTGGCTGCCCCTCAGGATCTCATCAAAGACCGAGCGCGCTCGCCCTTCAATATCGGTCATCGCATCGAGCTGACCGACTTTACGCTCGCCGAAGCAGGAACCTTGACTGCCGGGTTGCCAGTGGACAAGACGACAGCGGCACTGTGCCTAGCTCGCGTGTTCGATTGGACCGGCGGCCATCCTTACCTCACCCAAACAGTGTGTGCCGCCTTAGCCACGGATGCACAATCGCATTGGGATCACCAGGACATCGATCATCTCATCAAGCGGCTCTTCTTCTCGGATGCGACATGGAGCGACCCGAATCTGGCCAATACCCGTGACCGTTTGGTCGAGGATCAGGAGTATTCCGACGCCCTCCTGGATGTCTATCGACGCATCCTTGCAGGAGAGCTCGTGCGGGACGATGAACGTTCGCCGGTGCATGTGCGCTTGAAACTATCAGGGATTGTGAAAGTGTTCCCCGGCGGTGTGCTGCGACCACGCAATCAGATCTACGAGCAACTGTTCGACCTCGCCTGGGTAGACACCGTGCTCCATTCGGACAAGCTGCACCAGGCGATCGCTGCGTTAGAAGCTCAACAGCGTGACTTGGGCCTGGACTTTACCCAGCAAATCACCGAGCTGCAGCAGCGTCTGAGAGACATGGGAAACGTGGTGCAACATGGTTCTGGGGCCATGGCCACCACTGGCGGAGTTGCCGCCGGCGCCGGAGGCGTGGCCGTTGGGGGTGATTTGGCCGGAAACGTGTTCATCGGCAGCACCGTCAACATCTCTAGCGGTCGTTATACCGGCCCGTCGACCAACGACCCCAGTGAAGCGTTTGCCATCTACCGCCGCGTGCTGGTGGACGGTTGCCGCCATATGTCGCTGCGGGGACTGGATGTCGACGCTAGCGACCCAACCGGCAGTCAAAAGCGTTTCGATCTCGCACAGGTCTATGTCGACCTGCATACAACCACGCAGATCCCCCTGACCAATAAGGGAAAACGGCGGCGTGCAGAGCACACGCCATCGGCAGAACGGGAGACTCGCCCGCTGGGCGTGCTTGAGGCTGTCGTCGGCCAGCGCCATGTGGTCCTTCTAGGTGATCCCGGCTCCGGCAAGTCCACCTTCGTCACACACCTGGCGCTTTGCCTCGCCACACATGCCCTGGAGCCTGGGAAAAAGTGGCTGGCTCGTCTCACCGGTTGGCCGCAACAGGAAGCTGACCTCGTACCCGTCAGCGTCGTCCTGCGGGATTTTGCGCGCTGGCTCCCGCCTAAGGCGAAAAAGGCTGAGCCACGTCATCTGTGGAACTTCATTGTCGACCGTCTCAAGGCCCAGAATCTGGCTTTCGTGGCCAAGCCGTTGCATGACAGGCTCGAACATGGCAGGGCTATCCTCTTACTGGACGGTCTCGATGAAATTCCCACCCAACGGCATCGCACCTTCATTCGTGACGCGGTGGCCGCCTTCGCCACTCGCTACTCGCAGTGTCGCGTCCTCGTCACCTGTCGGACGTTCTCCTACCAGGACCCAGCCTGGCAGCTCAGCGACTTCCAGAGCTTCACCCTGGCCCCCTTCAGCGCAGAGCAGATCGACCGCTTCATCGCCGCCTGGCATGACGAACTGGTCCGACTGGGTACCATCAAATCGGGAGCGATCGAGGGGGCAAGCCGGCAGTTACAAGCGGCCGTGCGCCGCCCAGACCTCTGGCGGCTGGCATCGAACCCGCTGCTGCTGACCGTGATGGCCCTGGTGCATACCCACAAAGGCCGACTCCCCGAGGCCCGCGCCCTGCTCTACGAAGAGACGATCGACATTCTGCTCTGGCGCTGGGAACAGGTCAAGGCCAGTGGTGAGGATGAGGCGCCTCCCCTGCGCCAACTGCTGGCACAGGCGAATCGCACCGATGTGGACCTGAAGCGGGCGCTGTGGCGGCTGGCCTTCGAGGCGCATCGCGAGGGCGGGACCACAGACGGCGAGGCGGTGGCCGACATCGGTGAGTCGCGACTCAACAAGGCACTCGTCGAGCTGCATCCGGATAAAAGCCGCGATTGGGCGCATCAGGTGGTCGAGGTCATGAAGCTGCGCGCCGGGCTGCTGCTGGAGCGCGTCCCAGAGGTGTATACGTTTCCCCATCGGACCTTCCAGGAATATCTGGCGGGCGCCCATCTCTCGATTCAGTCCGATTTCGCCCAGCACGGGGCACGGTTGGCGGCTGAAGGGGTCTTCTGGCACCAGGTCGTGTTGCTGGCCGTGGGCCGACTGGTCTATCTGAGTGGGGAAACCGCCAAGCCGCTGGCCCTGGTGGCAGAGCTCTGTCCGGCGGCGGTGGTGGATACGGACGTGGCCTGGAGACAGGCCTGGCTGGCAGGCGAGGCGCTGCTGGAAATGGGCTTGAACCGCGTCGACGAAAGCGCCCTCGGGCGCGAGTTGGTCGCGCGCCTGCGTGGTCGCCTGGTACAGTTGTTACAGGGTGGCCATCTCAGCCCTGTGGAGCGCGCGGCTGCAGGGGATACGCTGGCTCGCCTGCGCGATCCCCGCTTTCGGGCCGATACCTGGCAGCTGCCGGACGAGCCACTCATGGGCTTCGTGGAGATTCCAGCCGGGCCCTTCCTGATGGGAAGCAAACAAGGTGACCAACTGGCGTTTGATGCTGAAATGCCGCAGCACAAGCTCTCCTTGCCGCGTTACTACATCGCTCGCTATCCGGTGACCGTGGCTCAGTTTCGGGCGTTTGTCGACGCAAGCGGCTATACCCCAGAAGATCAAGACAGCCTGGATGGGCTGCTGAATCACCCCGTGGTGAACATCACGTGGTACGAAGCCCTCAAGTACAGCCAGTGGCTGACGGAACGCCTGCGGGACTGGGAGGGGACGCCGGAGCCGCTGGCAAGCCTGTTGCGACAAGAAGGTTGGCAGGTGACCCTGCCCAGCGAAGCAGAGTGGGAGAAGGCGGCACGGGGAAATGATGGGCGGATCTATCCCTGGGGCACGACATCTGACCCCACGCGGGCGAATTACGATGACACAGGGACCGGGTCGACGAGTGCGGTGGGATGCTTTCCGACGGGAGCGTCGCCATATGACTGTCTGGACATGGCAGGGAATGTGTGGGAATGGACACGGAGTCTGTGGGGGAGTGATCTGTTAAAGCCGAAGTACACATATCCCTATAAGCCCAAAGACGGGCGTGAGAATCTCGATGTGCCACGAGATGTGGCCCGTGTGTTGCGGGGCGGGGCGTTCGTCACTCGCCACAGGGACGTGCGGTGTGCCTATCGCGACGGGGACTATCCGAGCGATTCGTACGGGGACCTCGGATTTCGGGTGGTGGTGCGCCCATGCCGTTGATCTCTGGACTCTGGATCTCTGAACTCTGGGGGGAGTCCAGAGGGGATCCCCCTCTGGTCGCTTGTCGCGCCGCTGAGACGGATTTGACAGGGCTATGCCTGAAAGGCATCATAGGAGCCGCTCAAACCAACATCCACAGGGACTTCAGATGCTCTCATGGTATGCGAGCATTCTGCATCGGCATCGAGTGTCTTGCTGGAGATACGCTGGATAAGCACCAACGCGATGGAAGAGATCTGCGCCAAGCCCGAGCTGGAGCGTGCCGTAGTCGTTTGAGGCATAGCTGTACCACCTCAAGGAGAAACTTTGATGTCGCAGCAGATTCTTGTCACGCTCGAACTACCGGAAGATCTCGAGCAATTATGCTTGCCGGAGGGAGTCAATCGGCGACTGCATGAGCTGCTCGATCGCCAGGACCGTGGTGAAACATTGACTCCAGATGAACGCCAGGAGGCGGAAGGACTCGTGAATCTTGCAGAGTTGCTGTCACTGCTCCGCTTACGGGCACAGAGAATCGCCGAGCACGGATCAAATGCACAATGACCGCGGTGTCTACGGCTTTGCGGCGGCTCGTCATCCAGCGAGCGGCCGATCGTTGTGAGTATTGCGGACTCTCACAAGCAGGCCAAGAAGCCACATTTCACCTTGACCATATCATTCCCCAAGCGGCAGGTGGTGAAACCGTTAGCGACAATATGGCGCTCGCCTGTGTGTCCTGCTCCCTGTACTACAGTGGTAACAACAGGATTATGCCGCCACGGCCGCTACGAGTAGCTCTCGACGCTGATAATGGTAATATTGGGCGATGGTCTGGTGCCGCCGACGCCATTGCGACCAGGCCAGGATGTGGCGGACCGTGTGGGGCACGACCAGCACGAACCGCCACAACAGCCGCCGCAGCTCGGGCACGCTCAACGGGAGGCGAGGCCACGCCTGGACCTTGAACGCCGCCAGCGGGCTTCCCAGCGTGGGGGACGGCAGACTTTTTTTTAACATTTCCACCGCGATCGTCCCGGCGCGCATGACGGTCAGCAGGGCCAACGCCCACATCGCGAGCGTGATATGCCGATACCAGCCCGTCCAGCTGCCGCACTTCATAGTGGTCCAGGCCCACTTCCCCCTTGGCGTCCTCAAAGCCGCTCTCGACGGTCCAGCGGCTCCCCGCCACCCGCACGACCGCCTCCAGATGTGGTGGCCTGGGGAGCAAAGACCACATAGGCGGTCAGCTCCGTGGGGGCGCTGAGACTCCGCCGGACCAGCAGCCAGCGGCGCCAGCCAGGCTCCAGCGGCACGGCCAGGGGCAGCCACCGCCAGTCATACCACCGCGGCCCCTTCGCGCCGTCGCCGGCACTCAGGCGCGTCCACCCCTCCGCAGGCAGGCTGGCCAGGAGCGTTTTCACCTGGCGCTGCTGCGAGCCCAGCCAGACATATTCCTTGCCCGACACGGCGAGGACGTAGGGCTGTAGGCCGGCCCTCCAGCCACCGCCGCAGCTGACGATTATCCCCGTAGACGCTGTCCCCGGTGACCCATGCGGCCGGCACGCCAGCTGCGAAGGCGCGGGCCAGCATCTGCTGGGCCAACTGCGGCTTGGTCGCAAAGCGCCGGTCCTCCGGAATGCCGGCCTGCCGGCAGCGCTCACGATCGTCCGTCCATTCCTGCGGCAGATAGAGTTCCCGATCCAGCAGCGCATGGCCCAGCGGGCTGGCATAGCTCAGAAACACGCCGATTTGGCAGTTGTCCACTTTCCCGACCGTGCCACTATACTGCCGGGCAACGCCAGCCGAGTGGCGGCCTTTTTTGAGAAACCCAGTTTCGTCGAGGACCAGCACGCCGTTGGAATCCCCCAGATGCTGCCTGACGTAGAGTGCGCAGCTCGTCGCGGACGGCGTCGGCGTCCCAATCGGCGCGGCTCAGCAAGTACTGGAAGCCGTAGGGAGTCAGCTCTCCGCAGACTTCCGCGACTTGCCAGCTGTTCTTGCGCTCGGCCTCACTGAGCAAGCCGCGCAGATAGGCCAGGACCCGGTCGCGGGACTGCGAGCGGGCGAAATAGGGTGCCAGCCGTCGGGCTACGTCTGCCATGTAGGCCTGGCCGCCTGCGATGGTGCTGGCCGTCGCATCCGTCGGGATCGAACGTGAACTCGCAGTTGTGTCATCGATCTGTCGCATGGTTCCGTCCTCCATCTATGCGTCCGGAACCAAGGGTCGGAGGCCCCATCGCCATGCAATTTGCCACCTTGCACCAGGACCGTTTGATGTCTCTAGCCGTCAGTACCTCCCCCGCGACATTCTTGGTCGTATCCCCCGCTGTCCGCGGCTTTGTCCAGCATGTCCTTTCGGTGCCCTGGGCCCGGGCCTGGGTAGATTGTGCTATGAGCCTGGGACACTCCAGCCATCCCTGATTCATCATCATGGTACGGAGGACCGCGATGGTCTACGGCAGGTGACCGACCATGGGCGCAGTGGCGCTGTTCCACGGGTCAATGATCTTTTCCTTGATGCGCCATTGGCTATCCACCTTGACGCAGGTGTCTAGATAACTGCCCATGGCGCGGATGAATTTCCTGTCGCCTTCAAAATCCCATTGGATGGAAACCCAATACGACGTGACGCGGTAGCCTCCCCCAGCGGCGGGCTCGACCAACAGATGTTGGACGTGATGCTGTCCACCGCGTCGGTTGGGCCGGGTGAGGAAATGGGTGGCAAATCCCCTGACGCCACCCGCCGCCGCGTCCCAGCATTTGCCGGTGACATCCTTGATCACGCCGTCGGGCGTGAACAGGGCGACGACCCCTTCGATGTCGCCGGTATCCATGCCCCATACATAACGCGCCAACGTGTCGTAGATCTCTTGGCGATCCTCCAGGCTTATTTTGGTGTCTGCCATTGTCTTCCCCATGCATTGCCCTGTCTGGCTTACAGGCGCCAACCGGCTCTCCATACCTCGCCTTGACAAAGCGGGTGGAGGCCTGTGGATCACCTTGGTGTCATGAGCAGACGTGCGTGATCAGAATCTTTGGGAAGTTCTGCTCTCCCCAGGGCCATATTAAACTTACGCAGCAACCGATCGTACAATACTGCGGGTTCGACGTGGAAAGCTGTACCTCGACTGCCCACGGCATTGGCCTCACGCACAGGGTGTGGATCGGTCATGATTGTTCCACTTGCCCCGTCAAAGACGTAGGGCGCCATCGTGCCTTATGGATACAGTCGAGCTTAGTGCTCGAGTCCCAGAAGCCTCTGAGCGTTGTGGTGGAGGATCTGATCGACGTCCGCGACTGGCAGGCTGGACTCCCGGATGTAGTGGAACGTCTGCCGGTACGTCTCGAAGGCAAGCAGGACCGGATAGTCACTCCCCGCCACCAGATGGTCGGCGCCGAACGCCTGCCAGGCGCACAGCAGCGCGGCCTGCGAGCCATGGCCTACGGTATCGTAATAGAAGCGGCGGGCGGTCACGCTCGGGCGCTCCGGAAGGTCCGGATGCTGACTCGGGGCCTGATTGTCGAGCCGCTGGAGCAGCATCGGGATAATGCCACCGAGATGGGGAATGACATATCGAATGTGCGGGTAGCGCATCGGCACGTGCCGGGCGATGAGGTGGAGGACGATGGCGCTGTCCTCAAGCGAGGCGCCGACGGAGACCGTGAACCGGTAGTCGTTAATCAGGGGCGAGCAGAGGCCATTTTGAATCGGATGGTAGTTCAGCACTGTGCCGCGCCGGTTCATCTCCTCGTAGAGCGGCTCGAACTCCGCTTCTGCGGTGGAGCGGTCGAAGCAAGAGCAGGTCATCGCCACCCCGAGCATGCCAAGCTGGTCCAGCCCGCGCTCCATCTCGCGCAAAGAGGCATCGATATGGGGCAGCGGCAGGGAGACGAAGGCCGCGAACCGTCCTGGATGCTGCTGGGCAAGTGCGGCGTAGCTGTCGTTGATGAGCTGCGCTGCCGCGACGGCATCGGCCTCCGTGTCGGCATACGGCGGGCTCGCAGCTGGTGAGAGCACCTGCATGTGCACCTCAGCTTCGTCCATCTGCTGTAGGCGCGTCCGGAGAGCCGCAGGGTCATCCGGCCGTCTTGGCCTCGCCGTCAGCGGCCGTGCAGCCTCGGGGAGGCTGCGCCCGCCGATGCGCAGCAGGAGGTCGGTATACGCCTGCGGGAAATAGTGGGCATGAATATCGACAATCATCGGGACCTCCCTGGTCGAGCTGGATCATCTGGCACAAGGCACCACGACCGTAGCGTATAACAGAGAAAGTTTCAAGAGAGATTGGCGAGGGCCTTGTCACATGATGTTTGCCACGTTCTCAGCTCCAGCCTGATGTAGCATACTCGCCGCAGGATCACACGATCTGCACCTCATCCGCAGATTCGCCATTGCTGCTTCTAATGTCTGCAACCTCACAACAATGCCCTGCCGTCCTCTGTTGCCTCCGGCAGCGCTGCAACGACCGTGCGAAGATCCTGAATGAGTGCCTGCCAGGTCTGTTCATAGGCTTGCTGATCGACACCTTGCAGGCGTAGAACGTAGGCTGGATGGAAGACGGCGATACGACACGTACCGTCGGGTCCCTGGCGCATCTGGCCATGGTCCTCACTGAGCTTGAATTTCTTGTCGATCAAGGCCTTTGCGGCAGGGACCCCGATGCAGACGATGATCGCCGGCTGGATGATGTCGACCTCGCCGTGCAACCAGGGGCGACAGGCTTTAAGCTCAGCCGCCGAGGGCGCCCGGTCGACCACACGGCCCTTCTCCGACTTGACCGCCCGACACTTGATGACATTGGTCAGCCACAGGCGGTCGCGTTCGAGACCCACCTCTGCCAAGGCCCGATCGAGTAGCCTGCCGGATGGGCCAGCAAACGGCCGACCCGTCTGCTCCTCAACGATCCCAGGCCCTTGACCGACGAGCATCACCGTGGCATGCACATCGCCTTCACCGAAAACCACTCGGAAGCGCGTGTCTCGGTTCGGGCACTCTGGGCAGGTAAGAGCCTGGGTACGTAACGCATCCATGCGGTCCTGTTTCTCCATGTTCGCCGCCTCCCTCATTCTCCTCGTTCATGTGGCATCTGACGCGATGTTCGTCCCCTCAATGGCAGGATACCGCTGCGAGCCCGGAGGCGCCAGCCTCCCAGAACCCAGAACGTGGAGCCCTTGGTTGCCCGTGGTGTGGAGGTATGATACATTCTACTTTATGAAAAACTATACTGATATGCCCACCTTGGAGGCATCCGAGGTCTCTTTACTCGAAGCCTTTCGCGAACGCTATCCATTCGTGCTCGATTCCTTTCAGGAAGAAGCCATTCAGCACATCGCAGCCGGCAGCTCGGTGATTGTCTCAGCCCCGACCGGGGCGGGCAAAACCCTCATTGCCGAGTATGCGATTTTCAGCGCCCTGGCGCGGCGAGAGCGCCTGGCCTACACGACTCCCATCAAGGCCCTCAGCAACCAAAAATATGCCGATTTTTGCCGGTACTTCGGCTCTGAAAACGTCGGTATCCTGACCGGTGATGTCCAGGTCAACTCACAAGCCCCCATCCTGGTTATGACCACGGAGATTCTGCGCAATATGTTCTACCTGCAGCCTCCGGAAAATCTAGGCTACGTCGTCCTCGATGAATGCCATTACATGGGGGATGAAGGCCGGGGCACGGTCTGGGAGGAGATCATTATCAACTGCCCCAAAGATGTTCCCCTGGTGGCGCTCTCCGCCACCGTCTCCAACATCGATGAGATCGCGGCCTGGATCGCTGACATCCATCGTCCGATTATCGCCATTCAGCACCCCATCCGGCCGGTTCCCCTGGAGTACTTCCTGGTCGATCCGCAGTGCAACATCACGCCGGCACGGGATATGCCCAAAAAGGGCCATGCCTTGCTGAAGGACGATGGTCCGAGGCATCGTCAGCGTCGCCGGCGTGGGCCTGACGCGGGCCGATTACTGCTCCAACTCCAGGAGCGACACTGGCTGCCAGCGATCTATTTCATTTTCAGCCGCGCCGGGTGTGAGGCTGTGCTGCGCCGCTGTCTGAGGGAGGGCATCCGTTTCATCGATGGGGACCGGGTGGGCGAGGTTGAGACGGCGATCGACAAGACGCTCAGCGATTATCCGAGTATTGCCCCAGACGGCGAGCTCAATCGGCTGATCTTCGATGGTTTGCGGCAGGGTCTCGGGATCCATCATGCCGGCATGCTGGCACCCCTGAAGCGTCTCACCGAGGTCCTCTTCGAGCGCGGCCTGGTGCAGGTGGTTTTTGCCACGGAGACTATGAGCCTGGGTATTCATATGCCCGCCAGGAGCGTGGTCATCGAAAACCTCCGGAAGCGCTCCGACTTCGGCTTCAGAACGCTGCGCGTGGGGGAGCTGACGCAGATGGCCGGACGTGCCGGTCGACGGGGGATCGACCCGAAAGGCACGTGCCTCGTTGTGGTCGAGGGGCGTGAAGCCCTGAACGAGGCCTTACGCTTGCTCAAAGGAGAGCCTGAGCCGATCGAGAGCCGCTTCAAGATTGGCTATAGCTCGGCCGCCATGCTCATCCAGAGCTTGCATGATCCGCAGGCAATCCGCAAAACGATTGAGCGCAGCTTCGGCCAATTTCAGAATCGCCAGCGCATCAGCGTGCTGGAGAGCGAACGTGAGCGGTTTTTGCGTCGACGGGAGGGGCGGGGAAAGCCCTCCAGACAGTCCTGGCCGGCACTGGATCGGCAAGCAAGGCAGCTGGCGCTGTTGCAAGATAGCTATTGGGATGAGTTCCTGCGGATTACCGCCATCTTACAACACTTCGGTTGCCTTAAGGCGGGCGGGCTGACGTCAGAAGGGCGCCTCGTGGCCACGTTGCGTCATGATAATGAGCTGCTCGTGGCCCGTGTCGTGTTCTCGGGCGTCCTCGATGGCCTCACGCCGGCCGAGTTGGCGGCATTGCTCTCCTGTCTGAGCGAAGAATCTCGGGAAGGTGAAGTCCGTTATTCGTGGACACTACTGAAGCAACAGCGCGAGCTTCAGAAGCGCTTGCAGAGCATGGGACGACTGGCGCACGAGCTGCATGAGGTGCAACGGACCCATCAGGTCACCCTGCCGGTGTCGGTGCAGGTAGGGTACCTGGCGGCAGCCCATCGTTGGGCCTCCGGCGAAGAGGATTGGGCTGGGTTGGTGCGCGAGACGTACGGGGGGCATGAAGGCGATCTGATCAGAGCCTTCCGACGCCTGATCGACCTCTGCCGCCAACTCGCCGAAAGCCAGGAGGTTGAGCGCAGGCTGCGGGACCAGCTCTGGGACACCGTTTCCGCACTCGATCGCGGCATCGTCTTCGAGAGCGCCCTGATTTGAACGGCTCGAGCAAGACAGCCCGTTCTTGCCTCTCTACGTGACATTTGCGCCATACGGGAGCGCCACAAGCGCGGGGCGGTGGATGCTCTCTCATCTGGCTCCACATGCGGGGGAGGCGTATTAATGCAGAGCGATTCATTCTGAGTGCTTCAATAGTCGCCTGGGCCACAGGAGTGAGATCAAGAATGACCGCGGCATCGCCGTTCCAGACAAAGTCCTCTTCCCATCGCTGATGCTGTGGGCGAAACAAGGACACAGTATGGCCGAGCAGCGGGGCGACGGCTGTTTGACGAGAGGCTTTATAACGATTACAGAAAAACCAAACAGACTACGTGATATACCGTCATGTACTGGACATGACGTGCCTCAGTCTCCCAGAGAAATGCTCTGCGAGATTATAGCATACGCAGTATCGAGGGCTCTAGACGCTACTTCGAGGAAAAGGTGGCTGCCACCTTTCCCTGTCGTAGCCGCTGGTCGTTTGCATCGGAAAAAATAGAGGTCAGACTAGGATTTTCGAGGGAACTTGCTCTAGCCTGGAGGATCAGGAATACCAGGCTTGCGACAGATTTTCCGAGCCAGGAGATTTTTAATTTCCGTATGCCGAGAGACGGCTTCTTTCCTCCCCGTCACAGGATTAATCCAGATCGTGTGCTCACCGGCCTTCATGCTCGATGCGACAGCCATGACGGCGCAGGTGACGTTGCAGGGTATACCGTTTCACCCTGCTGACCTCAATGACTTTTTCCCATGCCCCAGAAGGGGCTTCTTTGCGTTCCTCTTCGCGGGTGACCGCTAGCAGCAGGCGAATGCCTTCGATGAGATTCTGCTCGCATGCTTCCAAGGTGTCGCCTTGGCCATTAGCACCAGGGACTTCTAAACAATAAGCCCAGTAACCTCCTTCCTCAGCCTGAACGAAAACGGCGGTAAATTCGTTGCGCACGGTTGTCCTCCTTACACCCCTTCCAGAAACGCTCTCGGTCCTCATGAGTGCCATGACTATGGCAACACAGGACGCGACGGCGTGTACCAACCTGCATAGCTCTCATTCACAACATACAGCCCAAACCGTCACGTGTCGAGGCAGGAGAAATTGGGGTCAGACTGGGATTTCCTCTCCGAACCTGCTATAGTCCGAACGTTATTAGACTCATGTATCGCTGCCGTCCTCCGTTCTGAGGTCTTCTATGCCTCGACCCCTTCGCTATCCACTGGTCGACGTGCCTCAACACGTCATCCAACGCGGGCACAATCGCCAACCGGTCTTCTTTCATCCGGATGATGATCAGATGTACTTGCAGTGTCTGCAAGACACCGCAGCGATTTCTCACAGTGTCATCCATACCTATATGCTCATGACGAACCAGGTACACGTGCTCATGACCCCACACCAGGCGAACAGTCTCGTCAAGGTCAGGCAGTCCCTGTGCCGTCGGTATGTACAATATATCAACACTATGTACCAACGTACGGGAACCTTAGGGGACGGGCGCTACCGGGCCAGCCTGGTGGAGGCCGACGCGTATCTCCGGCGTGCTACCGCTATATTGAGCTCAACCCGGTTCGAGCGGGCATGGTACCAGAACCAGCGGCGTATCCCTGGTCGCGCGACCGCTGGCATGCGTGAGGCCTCCCTGATTCAGTGGTCACAGATCATGCGCGCTCTCTGGCGTTGGCGCGCACGCCTCAGGCGCGGCAACAGACGTACCAGGCGTCATTCCAGGAACGTCTCCATACGGGCCTGCTGCAGGAGATCCGCACCACACGCTAGCAGGGCCGCATTGTAGGGACTGAACGCTCCAAAGACGCGATTCAGACCATCCTAGCGCGGCGCGTTCGGCTAGGAAAAGCCGGCAGACCCCACCAAGCGCCGAGTGCTCAGAGGATTTCAAACTCCTCGGAGTCTTTGTGAACATACCTCTGACCCGCATGGCCCGGGCGAAGGGAGGAACAAGACGATGGCGATAGCTATAAGTCCGCCGGAGCAACGCATTCTCCTTGACAACATCACGTGGGAGACGTACGAGAGCCTGCTCCAAGCCCACTGTGATCGTAGCATACCGCGCTTTACCTACGACCGGGGGCAACTGGAAATTATGAGTCCGTCCATCGAACACGAGGAGCTGAAAGACACTGTGACGCTCTTGGTCAATACACTGGCGGAAGAGATGGGCATCAATACCCGAAGTTTTGGGTCAGCCACCTTCCGGCGCGCAGACTTGCAGCGTGGTTTTGAGCCGGACGGATGCTTTTACGTGCAGTCGGTGACGCGTATTCAAGGGAGAACTGAGCTTGATCTCACAGTTGATCCACCCCCAGACCTAGTCATTGAGATTGATCTGACGAGTCCATCCCTGCCCAAGTTCCCCATCTTCGCGCAACTTGGTGTGCCAGAGGTGTGGCGTGCTGATGGCAGTCAGATGCATATTTTCTGCCTCGAAGGCGGCCAGTATGTCGCACACGCAGAAAGCTCGATCCTCATAGGCATCACGGCTGAAGTCATCACACGCTTTGTGCGCGAGAGTTCCACGCTCGATCGACTCACATGGTTACACCGTGTGCGCGCGTGGGTCCAACAACGAGAGACGTAGAAGCAATCGGGCTCGGACTCGAATGTCTACGACTGCGCCCTTGGCGTCAAGGATGCGTGTTCAGATCGAAGAAAAGGGTGTCAGCCACCTTTGATTGAGGTCTGAAAATTTGAAAATTGGGGTCAGACTCGCGAATTTTCTCAATCGTAGTGGGCAACACGACCTGACATCCACGCCATACGGGAGCGCCACGGGCGCGGGGCAGCATGCCGTGCCGCATGGCGGCCAGATGCGCCTGAGCGATGCTCAGCATGACGCGAGCACGCGGCAAAAGCGCGCGATTTCCTCCTCGGTGTTGTAATAATGCACCGATGCCCGCACCAGGTCGGGCAGCCCGCGCGCCTCCATGTCGAGACGGGTCGAGGACACGCGGGACACCGAGACATTGATGTGGGCCTGTGCCAGCCGACGCTGGATGTCGTCCGCCTCGCGCCCCGCGACCGTGAAGGACACGAGGCCGCAGCGTTCGACCCCCGTGTCCCGGACGGTCACGCCGGCGATCCGGCTCAGCTGCCGGCGCAGGTCGTCGGCCAGGGATGTGACCCGTGCCCCAATGGCCTCGATCCCCCACTGCAAGGCATACTCGATGGCGACCCCGAGGCCGATTTTGCCCGCGTAGTAGGTTTCCCAATTCTCAAACCGGCGGGCGTCCGGCCGCATCTCAAAGCGCTCGGGGGTGACCCACTGCGCCGCATGTAAATCCAGAAACGGCGGCTCCAGCTGCTCGAGTCTCGCGCGCCGGACATATAACAACCCTGTCCCCCGAGGGCCACGCAGATATTTGCGCCCGGTGGCCGAGAGCAGATCGCACCCAAGGGTCTCGACATCGAGGGGTAGTTGCCCGATCGATTGGCAGGCATCCAACAGATACCACACCCCCGCTTCGCGCGCCACCTGCCCCACCGCCGCGGCGGGATTGACCAGGCCGCCGTTGGTCGGGACATGGGTGATGGCGATCAGTTTGACGCGAGGGTCGATGGCCTGGCGCAACGCCTCAATGGAGAGCTGGCCCGAGGCCTCGTTGGGAATGACCTCCACCACGGCGCCCGTCTGGCGCGCCCTCTGCAAGAAGGCGATGAAATTGCTGGCATATTCCGCTACGGCGGTGAGAATGCGATCGCCTGGTCCCAGGGGGATGGCATAAAAGGCCATATCCCAGGCCCGTGTGGCATTTTCGACGACGGCGATCTCCTCGCGCTGGCAGTGTAATAATCGGGCAGCGGCATCGTAGACCTGGTCCACGGCCTCGTGGGCCTGCGCTGCCGCCTCATAGCCGCCGATCAGCGCTTCCAATTGCAGATGGCCGATGGTGGCGTGCAGCACCGCTTGCGGCATCAGCGCGGCTCCGGCATTGTTGAAATGCAGGACGTTCCCACATCCAGGTGTCTCCCGACGGGCTCGCTGCACGTCGATAGCCATGATCTTGCCCTTTCATCGATGCATCATCACGTATCGCATTATTGGACGTGTGTCCGACTGTCGCTTATCGCAAGACCACGCTCATCATCCGACGTACCGAATCATGCCCAGACAACCTGGATGGGCAGCCCATCTGATAGGACTTTCGAAGGGTTGTATATAGTGCGGAGGCTTGATGACTCCGCATGATTCGGCTTGTCTTCTCTGCATGATCAACCCATCAGCCTGGAGGAGCCACGCATGCGCCATCCCTATTGTCCCAATCCGAGTGTCTGGCAGCCGTTGTCTGCTGGTCCTCTGGGCGCAATCGACACCTTTGTCCGACCAGTTGTAGGACCAAGTCTATGCGAGTTGGACGGCGAAGTCTATGGTGCGCCCACTCGCCGACCTCTGCCGCTGGCTCTGGGCGACATGCCCAACAGCCATGGACCTCAACGAACAGCGCGTCGATGCGGTTCTGCAGGACCTCTATGAGCGGCTAGCATACCCATCGCGATGAGCGCTCTGTCTTGAGGCGGCTGCATGGACAGCTGCGAGAGCACGGCGTGATGCCCGTGCCATCGCCCTTCCCCGCACGGCGCATGAGCGGCAGGATAAGACGCTCCCCGGTAGAGGGCCAGGTGAGGGGTTCCTCACCACTCCCACGACATTGGACGGGGTCCCCTCGCCGGCTGAGTTAATCGAGCTCGCCACTGAGATAGCGGGCGACAGCCTGCGCGATGGGCTGTCCCGTGTGCGCCTCATAGTAGCTGAAGGCGGGACTCGGGTTGACCTCGAAGCAATAGACTTGGTGGTCTGGCGTCAATTTCAAGTCGATACCGGCGAAGGCCAGCCCTAGCGCTTGTGCAAGCCGCAGGCAGCGCTCGGCCAACGCATCGGGAAGCTCGATGGCCTGCAATTCCGCGTCACTCCCTTGCCGTCGCGCATAGCGGTAATCGGTCGCCTGAGTGTGAATGGCTGTTGCAAAGATAGTAGAACCGACCGTGTGCACACGGACGTTCGTGCCTTCGACAAAGGCCTGGAACTGTGTCGGGCACCAACGAATGCAGTCGAGCCGCTCGAAATCCTCCGCCTCCAGGGTGTGGACGATGGAGCGCACGCCGCTGACCGATTTGTAGATCACACGCTGATGCTGTTGGTGAAAGGCCCGCACGAGATCAGGATCGTTGGTGATCAGCGTTTCCGGGACCGCAAAACCGTGCGTCCGAATCAGCTGCGTTTGGTAGGGCTTGGAGCTGTTCGACCCCATGGCGGCGGTGCGATTCACCACGCGCGCCGGCGAGAGCATCCAGCAAGGCCTCGCCGCCGAGCCGCAAATCAGGCATGGGGGTGGCCCCGGCAAAGGTCCAAGACCCTGCGGGGCCGTTGGTAAAGTCGACGCCCAGCAATGCTGTCTGGGCAAGGTCAGCTAAACGCTGGCAGGCACTACGTATATGGGGTGGGACATCGGCTCCAACAGCTTGGCCCGCTACAATGAAGATCGTGTGCACCGGAGAATCCGCGACCACAAGCCCTTGTCCACCTTGCCCAGCCAGGGAGTCCCGACTGATCTGTTGATAAGGCGGTGTCGGGAGACCAGCGTGCGCCGCCAGCCAAAGCCATTCCGAGCGATGCCGCCACTGACCGGCGAGGCCCTGTGGTGTGGGCCGATTGATCACCGGGAGCGACAAGGCATACAGCCAGCTGAGGAAGAAGGCCGTCAGCTCCTGACTGGCATAGTCGCGATCCGTCGGATGGGCCAACAGTAACGGCGCATACGGCACAGAGACCAGTCGGTTCAGCACCCCGCGGACGGTGTCGTTGCGGAGCCGGTGACCATCAGCATGGGTGATGTCGATGGTCACTCCCTTCGCCCCCACACGATGCTCCCAGCGCAGGTTCTGGGCCAGCATCTCGGAGCTCACCACCTCCAGGGGCTCAAGACCCCTGGCGTTGAGGCCCTGGGCAGCCCAGACCGCGGATGCATCAGTCGAGGCACACAGGACGAGCCACATCGCCACACCTCCGTCTCGCCACGACCCTCAGGGGTGAGGACCGGCCGCGAGACGCCAGTCCTCGTGTGTATCACTGCGTATCAAGCCCAACCCTAGGGCGGCCTTTGATAGCAGCACGCTCTGCCTGACCACCCCCACATTGTCGTCGCTCTTCCATTGGATGAGCACTTGCTGACCCGGTTGAGGCTGTCCGCCTGCTCTTGGTCGGAGACCAGGCTGTTGGGGAGCGGACTGCTCGAGTGTGATTCCACCGAGACGGAAGCTCCGGATTCAGAGTAGTATTGGGGGCCATTCGTCTCTTGCAACATGTCTTCTCCCCCTATTCCAATGCCAAAACACCTGTTGCCAATAAGATATGGCTACGATCATCGCTGAGTGCGCTTCACCAGTTCCACATGCTCTGCGGTGCACTTCTCTTCTCTCTGTATGTACGAGAGACCCGACCCTGTCGGATGTGACCCGGCGTGTCTGGCTACGGAAGAGCACCGGGTGGGGCACGAGCAATGGAGACAAGCGGGGCCCTCCTGCATTGGGTCTGGACCCCGCCAGGCACTCAGTGCGTCAGGCCTTGCGCTCGTGCGGCTTCTCCGTGTCCTTGGTGTCCTTAGTCTGCTTGGCATTGCTCGCTTGCGTTTGCACTGGCGGGCCCCAGGTCGATGGATCGGTGTGGCCAAGATCCGTTTCGCCTTTGAGAGCGCTTGCCTCTAGGCTAGGACGCAAGGCCTGAGGGATGAAGTGCATCAACTGTCCCACTGCGCCCTCCAAGCGGGCCAGGCGTTCCATGGGTGGGACAACGCCCCTGGACAGGAACGGTAATTCAATAAAATCCTTACCATCCCTGGTGTCCTTGTTCTCCTTACGAAAATCCTTGCCGTCCGACTCTTTCTCCTTGGTGTCCTTCCCTTCCTTAGACTCCTTCGCTTTCGGAGGAGGGGTGCCTGGTGGGAGGGTGATGAAGTCGGTCCCACTGGTGACAGTTGTCCCCGCAAAAGCGGGAAAGATCAGGATGGGGTCGCGCCCTGTCAAGCCGGTATTGGGAACCGTGGCCTGGATCTCGGTCGCAGAGATGACCGTGAAAACGGCGGTGCCGCTGCCGAATTGGACTTTCATGACATTCGGACTGCCCATAAAGGTGAAGTTCACGCCGCGGATGGACACACGGGTGCCCCTGGGACCAAACCGGGGCGTGAAACCATCGATGGCTGGTTGGCCCTGACTCGTATCGGTGATAAAGTCCACACCCGTGAGGGCCGGTCGGGTGACTGGGCGCAGTATGCCGTTGCGGTCCGTCCCCCGCACACTCACGATGCCGTTCATCGCAACGGCTGGTACCGTAGCCTCGACGGAGTTGCGAGACCTGGAAATGGCACTTGCGGAGATACCGGCAAACTCCACCCGCTCCAGTCGGTCCAGCTCCCCGCCGAAGATGAGCACCTTGTCGCCCGTTCGTCCTCTGCCAGGGACAATGCCGCTGATCCCGAAAAATGATGTGCCAGCGACCTTTGGCGCCAGCACAGTGAAGTCACCCGCGCTCGCCGGACTCGCCTGCGGTGCTGACGCTGATGGACACCCGGCGGTCCGCCTCGCCGACATTAAGGCGGATAGGCACGTAGGTGGTGATCGATACATCCGAATTCAACACAAAGGGGGCCGGCACACCGCCAAACGCCACTGTCATGGCGCCAGTGAAATTTTTCCCGAGAAGCTCCACCTGCGCTCCTTCAGGGCCGTCGAGCGGGGCGAACTTCAGGATCTCAGGCTTCACTCCGCCCAGGACGCTGAAGTCGAACGTGTCAGACCCCTGTGGGGTGTTCACACTCACCAATCCGGATTTGGCCCCCGTTGGCACGGCAGTGTCGATGACGGTCGTGGTGATGGCACGGATGGTGGCGCGCACACCGTCACCCGTGCCATTGGCAAATTTCACCACGGTGTAGTCCTGGTCATTCCCATCTTTACCGGGCACGAAATTCATGCCGCTGATCGTCACCGGCGCCATCTCGGCGCCGCTAGAGGTGGTGAGCTGACGGTTGATGCTCGGGGGCCCCACCACGAAGGACAGGGCGCTGCCCTTGCTGGTGATGCTCATACCGTTAACCACTACTCTCACCTTGAGCGGTCCAGTGATCGCTCCCATTGGCACGCTAACCGTAAGCTTTTGCTTGCTGGCATCCTGATCATCTCGGCCAACCGATGTGGCGGGGACTTCCACTTTTTTCGGATTGCCATTGAACCGTACGAAGGTGTTGCCGGGGACGAAGTTTACGCCTCTGATCGTCAGCGTATCTCCCCGCTTGCCACTAGGGGGGGTGAAACTATCGATCTTCGGTTTATTGCTGGCCACGGCGACAGTGAAACTGTTCGGGCTCATGACTATTCTGTCCGACATGAGCACGCCGATCAGCCCGCTGCTGGCGCCCTCGGGTACTTCGGCCGTGATCGACGTCGGCGAGTTGACGCTGAACTCTTCGGTGCTCAGACCGTTGAAGCTTACGCCCAGGACGCTGCCGAAATTGCTCCCGGAGATCTCTACTGCCAACCCCTCGGGACCACTGGTCGGAGTGAAGCCGGTAATCGCCACACCGCCGCCGATCGTCAAGTTGACCGTCGTCGCCATGACCGTCACACCTGCCGCACTGCCACTAATGGTCAGAACTCTGGTGCCTGGGGGGGTGTTCGCTGATGTGGTAATGGTGAAGAGTGCGCTCGTACCAGGGACGGGGTTAGGGCTAAAGCCGGCGCTAGCGCCAGGGGGGAGGCCGCTGACGGCGAGAGCCACGGGTGCCGTAACATTGGTACGAGTGAGGATAATCGTATAGCGGGCATTTTGGCCGGGGCCAAGGCTCTGGGCGGAGGGGCTGGCCGACAACTCTACTCTGGAGATGCCAGGCAGCATGTCGAGAGGCGCCGTATCGGACCCAGCCAGGTTCTGAGCCCGCAGCCGATAGGGGCCCGCCGTGATGAATGCAGGGATGGTCAGGTCCAGATCAACCCAACTCGACTGACCGCCGGGTAAGAGGGACAATCCGACTCCTACCACCCCCTGGCCGGCATTATCCACGACGCTGTAGCCGCCCGTTGTCAGGGGAAGATTTGCACCGCTGACGCTGACTCTCGTAGTCCTCCCCGCGGCAATCTGAGATGGCTGCAACGCGGTGATGTCCGGGGCCGAGTTAGGAAGAATCTGCAGTGGCTCCGTATCAAAGCCCGCGGCGTTCTGAGCAAGCAGTTGGTACGACCCCGATGGCGTCGAGGCCGCCACACCGAGTTGCAGGATTGCCGAGCGTCCCCCAGGGCTGATCACCTGAACGCTGACGCCCTGGGTGGGCTGCCCGTCGCTCTTGAGAACCGAGTACCCGTTGGCTGTCAGAGGCAGATTCATGCCATCCACGATGACCTGGGTCGTCTGGCCGGCGAGAATCTGACTGGGGCTCACTGCGGTGATGTCCGGTTGCATGACCGTTCCGGTAATTTCCAGAGGTGCGGTGTCCGACCCGGCTGCGGTCATCACCCGCAATCCGTATTGACCTGGAGTGACGGAGGGGGCGATAGTAATCTGCAGTCGAACCATCGAGGAATTGCTGTTCCCACTATCGAGCTCGACACCATAGCCGTTGATCTGCTGCCCGACACTATTGACTACTAGATAGGCCAGCGGGCTCACCGGCAGGTTTGAGCCGTGCACCGTGACAGGGGTCGTCGCACCCGCCGCAATCTGGCCGGGTTCGAGAGATGTGATAACCGGCCCACTCGCCCCTTCCCCAATGGTGAAGACGTTATCGCTCCGGTCGCTGGCGACCACCCTGATGCCGTTCAGCGCTGCCACCGAGACCACGGCCCTGGTGGTGGCCATCGTGGGCAACGTCAGCGGATAACTCTGTGCTGTCCCCGGCAGATCCCTATCATCCTTGACGAGGTTGCCATCCGCAAAGAGCTTCACTTGATGGCTCGTGATCGGCGTGCCGTCCATGACGTTGGTGCTTCATCTGACGGTCACCATGTCTCCGACACTGAAGGTTTCACCCCCGTTTGGGAAGTCGACAATTAAAAATACTGATAGGAGTGGGATGTCATTGACTACCGTTGGATCCTGCGGGGACCCTCGCGGCAGACTCACGGGGTCAGCTTGTGGAGTTGTACTGGGTTCCAGGGCAACTCCCATGACGGTGGTGTGTTCCAGAAATGTCGTCTCGGAATGCATGTTCATGCCCCTTTCTCATTTTGGTTGGGACGCTTCGGCGGTTCCCGCGAGCGTTCTTCCCTCACAGCTGTCTTGTCGAAAAAACTCAATACCCCGTTTCTATCGCTCAACACTGCCCGGCTCGATGCATGGCCCTCCTCTATCGATTTCAGTGACTGCCGAGCCATCGGGCTTGGCTGATGCGAAGAACAATTCAGTTCTGCCGAAAAGCTTCCCGGAGCGTTGTGCCCTTGAATACAGCTCTGTCGTCGGAGGTGCTTTCCATTGGAGCCCGGTCTCTGTAGCCTTGCCGGTAAAGATCGCCGGTCCCATGACACCAGTGACGGCCAAGGCCAGCAGCAGAATGCTTGCTGTGAACCATCGGGGCACGACATCCTCCTGAATGCATCGGACTTCGGCCCGTCAGTGGTGCGGCTGTGTGTGACTCACTCACCTATACGAGTGGACTCTGCTAGATGGATGTCAATCGCCTGGAGGTGGGGAAATCTCAGGAGGGTCTGCTGTACTCTCGCAGATTTGCCTATTGGCACTCTAATGCCATGACTACCGCATGTGCCGATTGCCACCGACAGTCAACGGTTGATTCACCGGTATCTTGAGGTCGCGGAGCATAGAAAGGATCTAAAGGGGCTGCTCTTTCGGCCTGTCGGTAATAATACGACGCACCGGCGGAGAAGGGTACTGAGCCCAGGGGCGATCTAGCAGGAGATTGCGAAGCGCTATGGCAAAGTGGTGGGGATCACCGTCGACGTGTATGGGCTCTATGTCCACTCGTTGCGGGCGACCCCAGCGACAGCGCCTCAGGCATGGGAATGCGATGGAAGGCCGTCGTGGGCGTGTTCGTCAATGCGGTGATGCTCTGCGCCAGCTTTATCGAGGGGGTCGACGTGCACACTGACCTCACTGAGGTAGCGTACATGGTGAAGGAGTTGATGGCGGACCTCTGTGGCAATGGCATGCCCCTCGGCCACCGACAGCTCTGGGGTGACTGCAATACTTACTTCTGCCTGGAGGTCATGGCCCACCCAGCGGGCCCTCACGTCTGTGAGCGCCCGCACCCCTGGGACGTGCGTTGCCGCATGCCGAAGCGCGTGGATCACTTCTGGGTCCACGCCATCGAGCGCGCGGGTAAACACCATCATCCCCGAGTGCCAGACGAGCCAGAGGATGGCCGCGGTGATGATCAGCCCCACCAGCGGGTCAGCAAGCGGATACCCAAGCCAGACCCCTACGGCACCCCCGAAGACGGCAAGACTGGTCCAACCATCGACCCGCGCATGATACCCGTCAGCGATCAGCGCGGCGCTGCCGATGTCTCGTCCCACTTTGATGCGAAAAAGGGCTACGGCCTCGTTTCCGAGAAAGCCGAGGACGGAGGCCACGACTATCGCCCCGAGATGTGTCACCGGTTCGGGATGGATGAGGCGGGTCACCGCTTCATAACCTACAACAAGCGCGCTTAAGGCCATGATGAGCACAATTACCATGCCGGCGAGGTCCTCAAAGCGGCCCAAGCCATATGTAAAGCGATCGCTGGGCCGTCGTCGGACCAGAGCAAAGGCCACCCAGAGCGGGAGCGCCGTCGCGGCATCGCCGAAGTTATGGATAGTGTCGGCCAGGAGAGCCACACTCCCCGAGAGGGCAACAACGACCAGCTGCACGCTGGCCGTCACCAGCAATGCCACACATGACCACTTGATGGCCCACAGGCCGCGCCCTGTGGTAGCAATACTTGGGTCGACGACGCCATGCAAATGGCTATGGCCTGTATGCTCGTCGGGATGGGAAGAGTGGTTCGAGTGGTGATGCGCCATCGCAAATCTCCTTAGAGCAGGGTCCCCGTCTCGTGGAAGAGTTCTTCCAGATGGCCGCCAGAGAGAAACGCTAAGAGCATCCACACCAACGGATGGTCACGATACGGCCAGAGGAGGGGCATTATCCCCCCCATCATCACAAGATAGACAACCGCGGCCATAATGATCAGCACGATTCCACGGAGACGAGAGGTGCGAAGCCACTGCATATGCATAGCGTCCCCCTCCTGTATGACGCTCCAGTCCGTACCGAGCTTTAGGAATCGTAAATTAACAAACCAGCGCTTTGTGCTCCTTGGCTTGATCACATCGTTCCAATCAGTGCCGTGGAAATCAGCGGGGTAGGGGTTGACTTAGGCCAGTTCGTCATCCGACATCTTCTTGCCGATCGCGTATGGGGCGGGTTCCAGTGTCGCCTCGACACGGACCGCCGCTTTGGTGGTCGCATTCGCTAAGGAGATTCACGATCACCTCATAGCTCACCAGTGGCCGCCCACGCCAGTTGTCGGTGCTATGACAACACCGACGATGCTCAATCTTATGCCATCTGCTGGTCCCTGGTGGGACGGGGTGATAATCGTGCCCAACGTTGGCACAGTCGTCGACCAATGCTTTTTTCTTCGTCTCGACCGAGACGAACAGCTTCCCGCAGTGGCGATTGGCTGGTCTGGCAGCGCCTGGCGGTGCTCGTCGTCGGACTGGAGTCTTGAGGTCATCGTACTGGTGTCCCCTGCTCCAGCGTCTCAGGCGCATCCTTAACTTCCTCTTCAGCGCGCTCAATGCCCGGCGCGCGGCCTTGGCTGCGCGGAGCACGGCTCAGGGGCGGTGGACTCGGGTCCTGGCGCACGTCCGCGAGCATGGTGCTCTGGAACTCGTCCGCCGTCCGTTTGAATTAGGCCAGCCCACGTCCCAACGACTTCGCGATGTCCGGGAGCTTTTTCGGCCCCACCACAAGCAAGGCAATTACCAAAATAACGAGGAGCTCTTGCATGCCCAGGCCAAACATGGTCTTCCCCTTGCCGGCGCGCGAGGGCTGTCGGTCGAGTGGTCGGTGCCAGGGCACGCCTCCCACGAGCCTCATCCCAGCCTCACCCCAGGGCCACCGCGCCGCTCACTTCGGCATGACGTGTGGGTTCACCCCGTCCGATGCCGACGGTTCGGTCAGCTGCGGGGCGGGCTTCTCGGGTCTCTCCGGCTCTATACTGGCGCGTTTGAACTCGCGGACCGCCTGGCCCATGCCGCTGGCGATCTCGGGCAGCTTCTTGCCCCCAAAAAAGAGCAGGGCGATGACTAAGATGATGAGCAGCTCTTGCATCCCTAACCCGCCCATACCACTCTCCTCCGTGCGTGGGTGAGCCTACGGCATTCGAACCCGCAGATGTCTCGTTATTTATGAGACACCGCCATACGCCAATAGTGCCATCACTACACGATAGACGGTCGGTCACCCGCCGGGCGGATGCTCCAGGTGACCTCGACGATGCATTTGCCACCAGTCTCTGTGCTGACGAGGGTTGGAATATCGGGTGTTCCCCCCCCCGCACGTTCACTTACGGCTTGACGCCGCTCCCATCCGTCTGCCAATCCCACCCCGCGGCTTCCAGCTCCAGCAAGGCGGCAAACCGTCCGCCGCGGCGGATCAGTTCCTCGGGAGGACCCGCTTCCACGATCTGACCCGCCTCCATCACCAGGACCCGATCGGCCTCTTGGGCCGTGGCCAGGCGATGGGCCACGGTGAGGACCGCACGGCCGCGGCCCATGACCGCCGCCCGGATGGCGGCGCGAACGGCAGCCTCGCTGGCGCTATCGACCGCGGCCGTGGCCTCGTCCAGCAACAGCACGGCCGGGTCCCACACCAGGGCCCGGGCGAGGGCGAGCAATTGGCGCTGTCCAGCCGAGAGTTGGATGCCCCCGCCCAAGCGTGTGTCATAGCCCTGTGGCAAGGCTTGGATGAACGCGTCCGCACCGGCGATGGCCGCGGCCCGCTGGACGGCCTCGCGCGACACCGATGGATCCCCGAGCGTGAGGTTGTCGAACACCGTGCCGCGGAAGAGGTGCACCACCTGCTGGACCACGCCCATCGCACGTCGACGCTGGTCATCGGTCAACACGGTGGGGTCCGCGCCAGCCACCCGGACGGTCCCGCTCCACGGGGTGTAGAGTCCCCCCAGCAGGTGTAAGACGCTGCTCTTCCCGGCGCCCGTCCGTCCCACCAGGACGAGATGCTCCCCGGGCTGCGCCGCCAGCGTCACGCCATGCAGTATGGGATGGTTGGGCAGGTAGCCGAAGACCACCTGCCGCATCTCGAGGGCGGCATCGCTGCGGGAGCGAGGCTGGTGCGGGCTCCTGGGCGCCGACTCCGTGGACGGGAGCGCCAGCACCTGGAAGATGCGCTCCAGCCCCGCCAGGGCGGCCTGGACGGTCTGCCACTCGTTGCCCAGGGTCATGATCGGCACAAAAAAGCGCTGCAGGAGCAGGACAAAGGCCGTGAGCGTGCCCAGCGAGAGGTGCAGGGACGCCAGCAGACCTTGGCCCGCGACCCCGACCCAGAGCACCAACGCCATGGCCAGCGCCGAGAAAATCACGATCAAGGGGATGTAGAGGGCCGAGTAGACGGTGGCACGATTGTAGGCGGCCACGCCGTCGCGAAGGGCGGCCCGGAACCGGGCGATAAAGGCGGCCTCGCTGCCGAGCGCGCGAATCACCTCCACCCCCCCCAGGGTCTCCTGGAGGTGGGTATTTTGCAGACCGACGGCCTGGCGGCTCGCCCGTTCGGCGTCGCGGACCCCGACCTGGAACGCGCGGGTCAGCAGCACCACCGGCACCACCGGCAGCGCCGCCACCAGGGACAGCAGCGGGCTGAGGGCCACCATGGCTGCGGCGATGGTCGCCAGCCGGACCACTCCCAGCAGGACCGTGGCCCCACTCGTCCCACTGGCGACCCCTCCCGAGGAGGCCACGGCCCCGGCCACGGCTGTGGTGAAGAGCGTCGACACGGTGTCCACATCCGCCGTGCAACGGCTGATGATATCTCCCAGCGGGGTGCGGTCATAATACCGCATGGGTAAGGTCAGCAGATGACTGAAGAGGCGCACCCGCAGCCGGCGGAGCACGCCCTGCGCAATGGTCGCCGTGAGATACTCGGTCAGAAATCCCAGCACCTGCACGGCCGCCGTGGCCCCCAGGTAGAGGGCCGCGAGGGTGAGCAGCCCCTCGGACCGGCCGTGGGCTAGTGGCCCATCGACGATCTTCTGCACCAGCAGCGGCGGAGCCAACTCCACCACCGCGCCCAGGAGCACGGCGACGCCCACCAGGGCGAGCCACCAGCGCCAGGGCGTGAGCATGGCCCAGAGTTGGTTGAGGGTCATCCCACTGTGCTGCTGGGTTGCGGCAGATGAGCTCGTGTGGGTCATCGGGTGTCCCCCTTGGTCACGCTACCCTGTGCTGACCAGACGCTGCGCCCGGTAGATGCGGGCGTACAGCCCGTTGCCGGTGCTCAGTTCGGCGTGGGTCCCTTGCTCACGCACGCGACCGTGGTCCAGGACCACCACCCGATCGGCCTGCGGAAATGCCGACAGTCGGTGTGAGCACAGCACGATCGTGCATTGCTGGGCGTATGGCTGCGACGGGCCGAAGAGCTGTCGCAAGGCCGCAACGATCGTGGCTTCCGTGTCCAGGTCCAGGGCCGAGAACGGATCGTCCAGGACCAGCAGCCCCGGAGCCCGGGGGCCGGAGGCCGCCAGCGCGCGCGCCAGGGCAATACGCTGACGCTGACCACCGGAGACGCGGATGCCCAGTTCGCCGATTTCCGTCTCCAGGCCCGCCGGAAAGGTCTGCAGGTCCTCACCCAGGGCGGCGCAGGCCACGGCCCATTCCGGGACAGGGTGAGCGCTGGCCCCATCGCGGGCATGGGCCAACACCTGACGCCGGGCGACCGAACCCAACACGATGTTGTCGCGCACGGTGCCCGAGAAGAGCCAGGGGTCCTGGGCCAGATATCCAGTACGGGCGGCGCGCTCGGCCACCGGAATGTCCTCCAGGGGACGGCCATCCAGCAGCACCTGCCCCGACTCTAAAGGGTACAGGCCCAGTAGGGCCCTGGCCAGCGCGCTTTTGCCCGAGCCCACGGGGCCCGTGACCGCGACCAGGGCGCCAGCCGGAATGTCGAGCCAGATGTCGTGCAACGCGGGAGCGGTGGCGGTCGAGTAGCGGAAGGTGACCCCTTGCAAGGAGACCGCCACCGGTCCGGAGGGAACGGCGGGTAGTGCAGGCACCGGATCCTGCATGCCGACGATATGGCCAGCACGGAAGGAGGCCCCAGGTGGCTCGTCGGCGAGCGGCGGGGGAGGCGCCAGGAGTGGACGGAGCCGCGCGTAGGCGGCGGCACCGCCCTGGATGGAGTTGACCATCTGGGGCACCCGAAAGCCACGGTTGACGAAGCGCAGATAGAGCTCCAGGTAGGCAATGAAGGCCCCGAGTGTCATGGTGCCGCTGACGACCTGCTCGCCCCCCTGCCAGACCACCAGCAGGACGCCCGCACTCATGAGCGTGGTATAGACCGGCCGGAGTCCGCTGCGCAGCCGCACCAGGGCCAGGTTGGTGGCGGCTTGCTCTCCTGCCAGCGTGTCGACTCGCTCCACAGCGGCTCCCGTCCGGCCAAAGAGTCGGAGGACACGGATCCCGGCCAACTGCTCCTGGAGCGCCGTGGTCAGGGACGCGTTGGCTTCGCGGGAGGCCGTGGTGAGACCGGCGACCCAACGGCCCGTGGCCTTGGCCAGGAGCATGGCGACGGGCACCGGCAGCAAGGCCAGCACGGTCAGGGGCAGGTCGTAGACCAACATCGCGACCACGAGCGAGAGGGAAAACAGGACGGTGTCCCAGGTCTCGATGGTAAACTCGCGCAGGCCCACGCCGAGCACCTCGACGTCGCCGATAATGCGTGCCATCACGTCGCCCACAGGGGTGCGGTCCAGCCGTGCCATCGGCCAGCCGATGACGCCGCGCAACGCATCCGCCCGGATGTTGGCACGGATACGGCCGTTAGCCGTCATCAGCCACCAGCGCTTGGCCATGCGGGGGACTTCGGTGAGCAGCGTGCCGCCCACGAAGGCCAGGGCGGCCCAGCCCACCACGTCCGGGCCCACGTCACCCCGTTCAAACGCCCGCGCCGCATTGATGGCCCGGCCCAGCAGGATCGCCGGCAGCACCACGGCGGTGTTCATGATGATCCCGGTGATCGAGCCGAGGACCAGCTGCCCCGTCACCTGGCGGAAGTAGGGGCGCATCTCCCAGAGATAGTAGCTCATCGACGATCGGTCCTTCCCTGGTGTGTCGTCTCATGCGGCGTCACGAGCGGTGGGCGACTCACGCCACAGGTCTGTAGCAGATGGCGCAACCGCTCCAGGGCCTGGGGTCGCCTATCCGGTCGCGTCGCGAGCGCCGCCATATCACTGAGCACAAGGCTCGAGCGCCACGCGGCCATGAACTCGTCGGTGAGCGGTGCTTCGTCAGCGTATCCTTGCAGCATGACGACATGGTCCGCGTGGGTCGGCCACCGCCAATCGAGTGCGGGATGACCGATATACGCATCGCCGAAATCGATCAGGCCGACAAACGCGAGGGTATCAGGCTGGACAAAGGTATGGACCGGCCCGGGGTTCGAGTGCAGCGCCACCAGATCGACCGAGGCAGGGAGCGCCGCAAGAGCCCTTGACGCCAGGTCCGCTGGCGAGACGCCGAGCGGCCAGAGGTGTGGGGTGTCATCAATGACCTGCACCGCATGGGCCAGGTTCGCCCGCATACGCTCGACGAACGCACTCCCGTGTGTGATTTCCAGGGAAGAGCGCGCTGTCAGAGAACGGCGCCTGGGGAATCGAGTGGAGGCGTCGCAAGGTCCTCCCGAGCTGATGCAACACGTCCGTTCGTTTCGCCCCGGTGAGCTCGACTGTGAGCGCAGAGACTCCTGGCATCCGCGTCATCACCAGGTATTCGATGCTGTCATGCCTGCCGTATCCCAGCACGTGGGGGACCACGATGTCTGGGTAGGCGGACAGCTGATGCAGGAAGAACGCTTCCTTTTCCAAGCTGGTCCGGGGGCGCAGGCGGTGGGGTCGTTGGACCTTCACCACAAGGGTGTCGTCAATGACATACACACGGGCCTCCCCACCCGTCTCATCAATGCTGGTGACCGCCGAGCCGCGCACGCCATGGCGACGCACGAGGGCAAGCACCGTCCGCTCATCCAGCACAGGGTCAGCGGCGTGGGGCTGGCTGTAGATGTCATCAGGTGGCATGATTCCCCCTCCGCACCCTCGGGAGTGCCCCCAATCGGCGCGCTGTGTGTCATGGGCTTTGGCCCTTGGTTCCCCAGGTTCAATGCTCATTGTCTATATACGGGTCGACGAAGGCGGCCTGAGACGGCGTGGCCATGCGATTGGGGCTGTCACGAGAATCGACCGCGCAGGACAAGCCCCACGGCAGCGCCTCCCAGCATGAGCGGTAAGGGGCCGAGGCGCCCACATCCCATCGCCACCACTGTGCCCACGGCCAGCAACCCGGTAATCAGGTCGAGTATCGCGTGGGGCAACATCCGGATCACCGCCACGGCGGTCATGCCGATCACCACGGGGCTGATGCCCTGGAGGGCCGCTTTCATCCAGGCCAAACGTCTCATGCGCTCCATCACGGGCAGAACTGCGAGCATAAGGATGAACGAGGGCAGGTAGACTGCCACCGCCGCCGCCACGGCACCCCAGATGGCGCCGACAGCGTACCCCACGAACGCGGCCAGCATCACGATAGGCCCTGGGGTGAGTTGACCGAGCGCCAGACCGTCGAGGAATTGCTGCGGCGTCAGCCAGTGTAAGTGATTGACGACCTGATCTTGTATGAACGCCAGGATGGTCAATCCACCCCCAAAGGTAAAGGCTCCAACTTTGAGAAAGAAGCGCCCGATCTCCCAGAGACCGGGGTTGAGGGAGGTCATGGTGGGGTCGATAGCGGGGCCAGTGAAGGCAGGAATTGTGACCCGCGCGCTCCCCCAATGGTAAGCACCATACAGGATGATGATGACCAGCCCTACCGCGATACCGCAGGCGCGCGAGCCGTAGCGCACGACACCGACAGCACCGGCCAGGAGCATCGTGGGGACGATGCCAACGCCCGTGAGGCCCAGGGCCAGAGCGCTGCCGAGCGCCAGCAGGACTTGCGTCCGATCGCGAACCGCCGCCCGGCCCAGCCGGTACACGGACGTCGCAAAGATCCCCACCACCACTGGGCTCAGTCCATAAAATAGATGACGCATGCTCGGCAGCGCACCATAACGGTGATAGATCAGGGTCAAGGCCAGCAGGATACAAAACGCGGGCAGGATGAAACAGAGCCCTGCCAGTACACCCCCCCACCATCCAGCGCGCGTGAAGCCTAAAAAGATCCCCAACTGGACCCCGCTGGGACCTGGCAAGGTATTCACCAGCGCCAGCCCCTCGATAAACTGTTCCCTTGGGATCCAGGCCCGCTTTTCCAGGACCTCCGTCTGCATGATGCCTACGGACGCAGCCCCGCCGTAATTCATGGCGCCAATCTTCAGGAATGTCCCCATGACCTCTCGCCAATGCTGTCGAAACCCCCCGGGCGTGCTCCTCACGCGCGTCCCCCTCCTGATCGGCCGGATGGAATCGGTCTCCTTGGTGTCGTCGTCGACGACTTTGACGACAAGGCTCGTGTTCGCCTCAAAGGCCTTCACAATCGTGTCCGAGAACACTCGGTCTTCGAACGTCTACACGACGACCTGCTAGGCACCTCGCCGGCGGCCGCTGAGAAGCTTTCTTTCGAGAACCATCAGGAGGCGCTCAATGATGAGGCGCCTTATGGCCCATCCGCCTTGATGCCGCGCACCACCAATTCATCAAACGCGGTGATCGAGTCGGCCTTGGTCCAGAGGCCTACCTGGCCGGCGCGAAAGCGCGCGTCACGATGGTCCAGCAGGCGCGTGCCGTTGAGGTAGGCCTGGAAGTGATCGCCCACCGCGACCATCCGCATCGTGTGCCACTGGCCGAGCGCCGGCGGCTGCACCGTGGTCGTGGCCAGCTGATGTCGGCTCCGGTCATAGTAGTACAGCCGAACGTTGTCCTCCAGCGCATTGGCCCGCACGACGTAGTAGTGCCCCCCGGTGAAGCGAAACACCAGGCCAGCGGAGGCGTCTTCCCGGCCGGAGATCGGTTTGAAGCGGACAGAGATGTCTACGTCCGTATACGGCCCTCCAGGGGTGACAATCACGTTGAAGGCATTCTTGACGGCGCGCTGCACGAGCACGCGCTCGCCACTCAGAGCCCCCGGCATCTCTTCCACGGCCCACTCGCCGTCAATCGTCCTCCAGCCCTTGAGATCCTGAAGCTCGAAGTCAAAGCGCTCCGCCTGGGCGGTCTCGGGCACGCTGAGCTCGGCCGCTTGGGCCATGATGAAGCGTTGGGAGGAGTCTTCGGAGGGCTCGAATAACCACACGCCTCCGAACACGATCAGCGCCAGTCCACAGATCGACCGGTAGAGTGGTTTGATGCGCCGCATAGGCTCCTCCTTTGCCATCGTGCTTCCCGGTCGGCCCCAACGCCCCGTGCGATCCCGGCGTGCCGACGGTGCCATTACCCCATTCGCACCAACGGCCAGAGCACTAAGCCCACGAGTCCAGAGAGCGCGACAAGCAGCGGTTCTGGGACTTTGAAGCGCCATAAGACCCCGAGGCTCGCAAGCCCGATGAGCTCGGCGCTCCACCAGATCCCGGTGCATGAAGCCGACCAACGCGACCGGCCCGCCAAACCCCCAGGTGCCGAGGGTGAGAAAATATCCGGTGAGGGGCCAGAGCCCTATGCCACTTCACGAGACGGGCTCGTCGTAGTGGCGTGGGCCAGCCGATTGAGACGGCGATCGTGACATCGTGTTCCTCCATTTCGCACCTGGGTGTTTTCTCGTCACACCACTCACGATGGGAGTCATTGGCAGCCACCGCGCTGGCACTTCGCGAAACTCCTGAAGCTGGTGTGTGCCCGATTACGGCCGTTGGCTCTCAAGCGCGGCTTTTAACCCCGTGGCGAGCGCACGGGTCGGGCCCACGCCCCAGTAGTGCAAAAAAACGGTGCGCGGGGACTCCTCAATCATGTGGTGATGAATGGCGACGATGTTGATGCCGGCCCCGCGCAAGGCCTTGAGCACCGGCTGCAGCTCGGGCTCGAACATGACGAAATCGCCATCGACGACCGCTTCGGTATCGCTTCCGGCAAAGGCCGCCCAGGTGTTGACGCCCATGGCATTTCCCACCTCATGGCCGTGCATCGTCGTGGCGCGCCCCATGGTGATCTTGTAGACACCACTGGCGAGTTGCCCCTTGACGCCGAGGAGGTCTTCAATGACGTTCGGGTTCAATGACGTCTGCGCGGGGCTGAGCACGACCTGCGGGAGCTCACTGGTGTGGGGATCGAGAAACGTTTCGGCCGGGCTGCGTTCGACCCGTGGGACCTCACTCGTGTGGCGACTCGTGTTTTGGATGCTGGCAAAGACTTTACCAACAGCGCCGGCAAGTGTTTCCTCCTCGCCCATGCCGCCGATGTGCATGAACATCACCCGGGGCGAATCCCACAAGAAGTGGTTGTGGAGTGCCGTGACTTCGAGGCCGTGCTCCAGGGCGGCACTCATCACCGGGTTCACCTGATTCTCCAAGAGGACCATATCGCCCATGACCATGACTTGGTTTCCCGCTTGCTGAAATGCCGCCCACGAGGTGAGCCCCAACGGCGGCGTCATCTTCACGCCGGCTATAGTGATGGCCAGGTCGCTCCGGGGCATGCTCACCTTGAACACCCCGTCTTTCTCGCTGAGCTCGCCTTTCATCCCTGTCAAGCGCTCGATCATGGCCGTATCCAGGCGGGCTTCCCTCGAGGCGGATCCCACTTCGGAGCTCACGAGCATGAGCCATGTCAGGGCAACCATTGTTCCCACCGCGATGCTTCGTCGGCTACTCATCGAACACCTCCGTCTCCATCAGCACGCCCGTATGCGTGTCAGACGTGATCAGGTGCAGATCATGAACCTCGCTGATGCGATCAGCCGTGCACCGTCGGCTGGAGGGTGGGCAGTGTGCCACCGCAGTATACATACAGCGCGTCATAGATCGGAAACTCCCGTCCGAGCTTCTCAGGATCGCTTAACTCCATTTTCTGGAAGCCGCCGGCGATGGCATCGAGCCCACGAGACTCAGGCGTCAGGTCCTTATCGGCGGTATCTGCACCGCGGACAATGAGCGCCAGGCGATCCAGCGCAGGGTCTTTGCCGTCCAGGCGATACTTCTGCATCAGCGCATCAAAGCTACAGAAGGGACCGTGGTGGCCAAGCTCGACGTCGGGAACGTCGTACGGAGTGGCCCCATGTCGTTTCGATTCGGCCATCACCTGGTCTGCAGGCACGTAGAGAAACTCCGGGCTCGAATCGATGAAGCGACTGATGAGCCAGGGACAAGCAATGCGGTCGACTTTGGCCCGTTCACGCGTAATCCATTTCATGAAGGCTCTCCTTTCCCTCTCCTGCGCCATACAGAAATGCTGGCGCTGGAGACACCGGTTGATCATCGCTCCGATGTGCCACTGTCGCCCAGCCGCCTCATATGGGCAGCGATCACACGTATAGCGACGTTGTGTGGTCAGACAAAGAGGACGGTGCGATCGTCTCTCATGGCCTGTCCCCATCTATTCGTGTTCATCCGCCCCGGCTGAGCGCTTCTGGGGCAGTTGCCGGTGGCGTACAAGCGAGGCATAGAGCCCCTCAAAGAGGACCACGCCGTGGGCTTCGAGCTCTGCATCGGAGAGCCTCGCCAGTAACCAACCCTTGAGGATGGCATCAACGCCTGCCGTTTCCGGGTGCACATAGCGCCCATCCCTGAGGTCAATGTCGTGGATGATTTCGCCCATGGGTTGAAGGACTGGGTCCTCCAGCCCGAAGGCACGCACCATGGTTTCAAACGTGCAGAGATGACCCTGATGACCGAACTCCGCACCCCGCATATCAAAGGCCACTTCCTCGGGTTCCGGCGCTAACGCATAGCGGATGACTGCCTCCGGGTCGAGAAACCGTCGGATGAGCCAAATACAGGCGAGCCGATCTACATGCGGACGGGGACGCGTGACCCAGCGTCTATTCCGATAGGCCTCAAGAGGGGCCGGCGACATCGGTGCGGACGACGCCTCCCTTGGGAAGAGCGACTGCGCGATTCTCGCCAGCCGTGAGGCGACAAGCCCCCCTTCCAGGGCGTCGAAGAAATCGACCCGGGCGATCTCGGCGTGCCGGCGGCGAAGTTTCTCAAGCGCATCCTGGGAGCGCGCCCGTTCTTCTGGGTTCATGTGCGCCCGAACTGTGGTCTCAAGGTTTGTCGCCTCCACGTCAAGCTCGCCATAATCCAGCGTCCGAGCTGCACGGAAGCGCTCGATGAGCGCTTCGTCTGTGAGTCCGTCAAACTGCTCGACATGCATGACTAGAGCTTCCCCCTTGGCATGTTCGACCTCCTCGGCCAGCCACTGGAACGCTTCCAAGCATTCATCACGGGCCGGAAGGATGTGGTTCCCCCCGGCTGGTGAGACGGCTCCTAAGCGCCGCAATCGGCGCCAGAGCGCCACGCGTGGACTGGACTGCGCTTTCGACGGTAGGGAGTAGGAAAACACCACCCAACGCATAAAACCCTCCTCTTCTGATTCTGAAGCGAATGTAATACTTATTTCTTATCATTGCAATAATTATTTACACCTGAGGTGAAGAGAAGATGTGCGTGCTCCAGACGAGTGCGCCGTGAGGCCTTTGTGAGGGCCGCCAACGAAGCCGTTTCGCAGGTCTTCAATCTGAGATCGTTCGGTTCCGAGTCGTTGCGCTCAAGAAGGCCCATAGCTTAAAGAATATTCTACAATTGACGTACGACAAAAATTTCGTTATAGTAAATAGGTAATAATGCTCTCGTCATTCCCTCTAAGAGGGTTCTGAGCATGCCTCGACCCATAAGTCAATTACCTGCACCGTCGAAGACCGACTTGGAGATCCTCACGGTGTTGTGGGACCAGCCGGTGGCCACGGGCCGGGCTATTTACGACGCCCTCCTGGATAGCGGTAGACTCCGGCGCCGGATTGCGTACACAACGATCAAAACCTACCTGGATCGCTTGGTCCAGAAGGGCTACATCGACGGTCAACCCATCGGGGATGGGCGAGGCACCTACCGCTACACGGCCGTGGTTTCCCGGGCGGAGGTGTGCGACCATCCGGACCTCCTCGCGCGGTTCGTCCGCGTGTTCCGCCTGACACCAGCCGAGTTTACCCGCTGGTGCTACGCGCATGGCCGACTCAGTCAACAGGATAAGGCTGCCCTGCACACGCTGTTAGACCATCTTCCCGATCATACCTTACCGCCGACCGCACTGGTAGAGCCGTAAGGAAGAGGGCTCGCTGCCCCCGTGGGCGTCATATGACGTACTCGAAGGCACTGGCCTAGCACACGGCTGAGACCCGGAAAAACCCACATGGTCATGCTCGACTTTTCAGGGCGGACCATGAGCGTATCTTGAACTTCCAAGGGGCCCCGTGCCACCAGGGTCAGTCGCATTTCCAAGCACTGTTGAGCATGCAGGACCCGCGTGGACATCGACCCGGCATCTGCGGCGGACGGACCGGCCGCGCGGACATCACCTTCGTAAGATCGAGGTATTACACACAGGAGGCCGTATGAACCCGATTATGCAGCACTATTGGACACCAGAGGAACGTGCTCGCTATGGCATTCGTGGCATCGAGGACTTTTCGCCCGAAGAACTGGCGGCGCTGCAGGCCAAAGTCACGGGCTGGATTGGTCAGCGTGACCCACACCCCGTGAACACGCGCCACCGGTCACCATTTGTGATGAAACGGCGGACTGTGGCGCCGGCCTAGGGCGCCATGTTGCAAGGGAACGAACAGTGATCACGGAGGGGAACCACATGGTGAGCGTCATCGTTATAGTTGCCATCGTAGGGGGCGTCGGGTGGATGGTCTGGAAGCGTCGAGCCCGCTGGCACCCGGCCACGGCGTCAGGTACATCAGAGGGAGTGGCCCCCGAGCGCCTGGCGTTCGAGGCCTTCACGCATGGCAATTCGTGTCTGGCCGAGGGGAAGTTTGCCGAGGCGACCGCCGCTTTTCAGCGATCGCGCGAGCTCGATCCCAAGCGGCCCCATGTTGCCGAGCGACTCGCCGAAGTGGCCCGGCGACAGCTCGCCGCAAGCCAGGCGCAGCCCGCCAGCACAACATCCTGAGCCGGGTCTTGGAGCCTCACGGGTCCCACGAGCTGACGGTTTTCGGCAGGGCCTAAAGGATCGTGGAGGTGCTAGCGATCCCTCGGGCGCAGAGACGTCCGCATGAGCTCGCGGGTGCGCGCTTCCAAAGAGGGGACCTGAGAGGGGACGCGCGATGGGCTACTTGGCGGGTGGAAAACCATACTGGGAGGGCAATAATGGCCAAGCGATCCAGACAGACCTTTCAGAAGCATCAGAAGGAACAAGCACGGCAGCAGAAGCAAAGAACTAAGGCCGCTCGACGGCTCCAAGCTAAACAGCGCCGGGCCGATGGAGTGTCGGAGATGAGCTCACCTCCCGGGGAGTTAGTCGACACACAAGACGGTCCGCAGCCTGCTCCAGCGCTGGGAGATCTCGTCAGGGAGCCAACATAGCCGCTGCCCATGCAAGGTGTCATGGCGCCGGCAACGATCCATGCCGAGGTTCTCCAGGGAGCGATCGGCACCTAATCGTGAAGGCACACGAGCAAGGTATTGAGGTGGCTCGATGGCAACGGACGCCGCAGTCCGGGTCTTAACGCCTGGTCAGCTGGACTCTTGCAGATATCATTCGTGGAGAATTTCGACGCGCGAGGCGATCAGGAGGAAAGTACACCCACCTTCAGTGTAGCTGACTTCATGAACGGAACCAGCAGGCATTTGGTAGTAATCCCCAGGTCCAAGCACATGGCCGCCGACATGACCGTCACCCTCGATCATGTACACCCGCTCGGTGATCGGATGGCGATGTCGTGGCAGTCTCGCGCCCGGGCGCATGCGCACCAGAGATGTATACGCTCGGCGCGCCGGATCGGAGAAGATGGGTTTCATAGCGACCCCCTCGGTCGGGCCATCTCTCCAAGCGCCCTCTGACCCCCGAATCGCCACCAAACCCTCCTGCGTTCCGGCCGCGTCTGAGTTCTCGGGGAGTTGTTCAGGCTCGGAGGCGCTGAGAATAAACGTGCAACCGTCCTGGCTATACGTGCTGCCATGGATGGTTCCAGAAATGGCAGCGCAATAATCGCCCGCACGCAGCACTTGCCCTTCGACTGCAAGATCCCCCTCCAGTAAGTACAGCTCTTCGGTGTCTGTATGCCGGTGTGGAGGATAACGAATTCCGCGCTCCATCCGGACCAGGGCCGTGAAACGCCCCGTCGCCTGCTCACGGGAAAGGAATTTTAAGAGGATACCCTGCACATCGGCGCTCTCCCAGGCCCTTTCCGTGGAGCGGATAATCATCGCACCAGTTTCGGCTTGCACACGGGACAACAATTGTGCGCGCACCTCTGGCCGCGGAAGTCCTGGTGGGGCAGCATAACCCAATGGCCCAACGAGCGCGGCAAAGCCATCGAGCTCTCTCTGGCAAGCGGGGCATCCTTCGCCAAGATGTGCTTCGAAGACGGCAGCCTCTTGCGGCGCCAGCACCCCAAGCGCATACAAGCTGGCCAGCTCCAGCATGTCGTCGTGGTGCAGGTGAGGCCTCATGGCTGTGCCTCCGCCAGCAAGGGAGCCAAATGTTCACGCAACAACAGCATCCCGGTCCGTATGCGCGTCTTGACAGTGCCCAGGGGTTGCCCCAACTTCGCAGCGATCTCGCTGTGGCTTAACCCTGAAAAATAGGCGATTTCAATGACCTCCCGCTGCTCCGGCGTAAGCCGCAACAGAGCCTGCTGGACAATGCGCCGCAGCTCGCTGCTGGCACTGCATGCTTCGGGATCGCCGATCAGTGAGACCACGGTCGTCGTTTCATCCAGCGACTCCTCACGTTCTCGCCGCAGGGTCTCAATGCGTAGACGATCGATGGCACGGCTGCGGGTGAGTGTCAACAGCCAGGCTGAGGCCGTGCCACGTTGTGCATCGAAGTGAGAAGCCTGGCGATGCACTTGCGTATAGACCTCAATGGTAACATCCTCTGCTGCATGTTGGTCACGCAGGATGCGCAGGGCCAGACCATACACCAGGGGATTGGTTTCGTCATAAAGCTCTGCCAGCGCCGACTGATCCCCCTGAGCCATGCGCGCAACAAGGGCCCCCAGTCGCTGCTCGCGGATGCGGTGCATGGCCAATTGATCGATGGGTTGGTCCATGCGCTCCATCCTGTGCAAATGCCCCACGTTGCCGGGCTTCCAACCCGCATTCGCTAAGGCTCCATGGTCGGAATCGAAAATGTCCACCGCATCCATGGCGTCTGTACACATCATCCACATTCCCATAGCACGATCCAGCGCCTATCGTCAAGCAGGAGTTGAAAGGCCATGTGTTGTGAGATCCTTTACAACTGGATCAGGAGAATATTGGCAGAGACCAGCGCCTGAATCGCAATGGCCAGGCCAAATCCTGTCATCACAGCCGCCGAAGTCAGCGGTAGCCAGCGAGTCATCAGGACCCCGTTCCCCTGGAATCGCTCCATGAGACGATGCGCATACACCATCAGGATGCCGATGGCGATCAACACCGCAGCTAGACCGATGCTGAAGGCCACAATCAGCAACAGTCCAAAGCTTACGCGATTCAACGACAGGGCACTCAGGAGCACCACAAGCGCCGCGGGACAGGGGACAATGCCACCAGTCACACCCAACGTCAGCAGCTCACGGCGCGAGACTGCCGACGGCGAATGTTGATGATGGTGCGGGTGATGGTCGTGCGGGTGGGGATGTTCGGCCTTATGCTCATGGACGCCATCATGGTGGTGAACATGGGCGTGAGCATAGCCGAGTGCATGCGCATGGGAATGGGCATGATCCGATCCGGCATACCTTCGGAGCAGAAGCGACAACCCGAGGCCTGCAATGATCAGCCCGGATGTGACCCCAAGCCAGGGATAGAGGCGCTCGGGGACGATATAGTGCGACGCAAACAGCGTGATGGCACCCAGGGCGTACACCCCCGCCGTATGCGTGACGGTGACGATCAAGCCCAATACAAGAGCGTGCCAGGCTGTTCCCCGTGATCCCACCAGATAAGCCGCCACCACGGTCTTGCCATGGCCGGGCTCCAGGGCATGAAAGGCCCCGAGACCGACGGCAACGGCCAGCGTCACCAGCACGATTCCCAGGCTCAACTGCGGAGCGGTGACCAGTTCGGTGAACGAGCTACGTGGAGACATCTGACGGTTGGTTTCAAGCCGAACCGGCTCAATACGCGGCCGCATCTCACCTACCACGGAGTCCCCTCCCCCCGCCACGACATCAGGCGCCCTTGACTGCCATGTGAAGATCACTCGTGCCTCCACATCCTGCGGCGGGCTGTTCAGTAAGTCCGTCGGGTAATCGGCCAACTCCCGGCTGCGGTCACGCTCGGGCACGGTGCTACGCATCAGCACGATCTCCGGCCCAGTCGTGGCAATGACCTCCTTCCAGCCAGCACGTCCTGGAAAATTCGTGTCCCGAAAGTGCAGCTCATGGGCGGTGGCCACGGAGGCATGCTCGAGTGCTGCACGAAAGCGCATCCCCAGCTTGAGGGTGGGTAGACCGCCGGCACCGGGGGGGAACATTACCTCGTTGTCTTCAAATCTAAGGGGGAGACGCTGACCGTTGAGCTCCAGGATCAGACCGGAGCGCAGGCCATCGACCCGTTGCGCGAGATAGGCTGGCAGGCTCGAATCTCCTACCTGTGGCACGATCCGCCTGTCCTGAATCTCCTGGAAGGTGGGGATCTCGGCCATATCGATGATATAGCGCAGCAGCACGGCATTCGCTTCGAAACGAATAGCCGTATAGTGGCTGATACTAAAATTCCCCAACGGGTGGGCCGAGCCGAGATGAGGTATGGTCAGGGCCCCGACGACCGCCAGCGCCGCCAAGTAACGAGACCAGCGCAGCGGTTTAGTGGTCATCGGTCTGCTCCTGGAGCACCGCCGTGGCGAGCTGCGCCTCAATCGCTGTGAGGGTATGCTTCGTCGCCTCGGCATGCAGGATATGAAAATACGGATTCGTCGCTAGCGCTAGCCGCAGATAGTCGCGCGCCTTCTCGTGCTGCGCCAGGCGATGATGGATCATCCCGGCGTGGAAGAACAGCCGCGCATCCTTGGTGCCCAGTTTCAACGCTTCCATCATGGCCGTGAGGGCCTCTTGGGGCTGACCATTCTTATACAATGCCCAGGCCAGGACATCGAAAGCGTAGACATCCTGTCTGACCTCCAGCTCGCGCTTGGCGAGGTCGAGTGCTTCAGGTAATTTACGGTCGTGATCAGCATAAAAATACGCCAATTCCCGGTTGTACAGCACCTTGTTGAGCGTATTCAGATAGCCAATGTACTCCACCAGATCGTACTGCTTCTGAGCCTCCTCGGGTCGTCCCAGCTTTGCATAGACATCGCCAAGGGCCGCCGCATAATCGGGCAAGGGTATGATGGCGATGGCTTTGCGGTAGAGATCGACCGCTTCCGGATCACGTTGCTGAGCTGCGCGCACCTGAGCTAATCCAGCCAAAGCCCGGTAATAGTCCGGATAGGTGTTGAGGGCCTGCAGATAACTCGCTTCTGCTGCCGGCAGCTGGCCCAGGGCCCACAGCTCATTTCCGAGTTGCCACATGGCCCAAGCGATACTCTCGGGTGGACGTTCCTGTGCTTGCCCGAGTTGAATGGCACGTTCGAGGTCAGCGATGGCGCCTGCCGTATCCCCTTGCAGACTCTTCAGACCAGATAGGCGGCTGTAGGCATACAAATCTCCCTGCAGTTGGATCATACGCTGATAGGTGTGGGCAGCTGCCTCGTATTTCCCGACTTCAAGGTACGCATCGCCCAGGATGCCATAGGCATGACTATCGGCGGGATCGAGTGCCACAGCTTTCTGCGCCTGTACAGCGGCTTCGTCAAAGCCATGCCGCATGTACATGGCATAGGCGAGGTGCCGCGCCGCCCCGCTGTGATCCGGAGCGATCTCCAGGCATTTCTGGAGGGCTTTCTCGGCTAGATCGATATACAGGATATCACCGCTCTCCCGAGCTTTTTGCATATAGGCATCGCCCAGGCGATAGTAGACCGTGGCGTCCCGCGAATGGCGTTGGAGCAGGCGTTGAGCCCTGAGGATGGCGTCATCCGTGGCCGCGGACTGAGCCCACAGCAGGTCTGACGGCATTTCCAGCGACAGTAAAGCCGCGACGATCATCATAGCCACGTAGCGAAGTGTGTACATCACGAGACCTCCCATCTGTACAATGAGCCATGATCTCTTCCCCGTCGTGAGCTCTTTGCCCCCCCACTCCGTCCCTCTCCCGAAGGGAGAGGGACCTGGAGGAGAGCACGACAGGCCTTAGCGGCGGCCTCCAATCGGCGTCGGGAGGAAGGGAAACGCGGTGGCAATGCCGTTTGCCGTGACATCCGGCGTGCCCGGTAACACCTCGCTGAAATTCACCCCATCGCCCAGGCGATTGTGCGGGAATCCCGCCGTTGGCCCTGGAACAAGGACCCCCGCGACCACGCGGAGAGCAATGTCGGTCACATCATCATTCGGGCGGCGCCCGTTGGGCCAACCGGCTGGGTCGGGGGTTAGGTTGCCTGCCGCATCATGCGCCAGCACCGTCAAGCGCTTCTGGTCAGCTGCCGGTGTTGGCGAGACCGTGAGATTGAGCCGTAACAGTTCAGAACATGGGTTATGTCTCGAACAGCCATTCGGACTCTGGCCTTCGTATTGCAGCAGCACCGCGACAAGGTCGCTCCGCGGTGTCGCCGGAATCGGGATGCCGAAGGCCAAGTTCAAGACGGCAGCTAGGCTGGGATTTTGATAGAACTCGAGGAATTTTACCTCAGCGGCCGGATCGGTCGCGTTCCAGCGATCTTTTTGGCCAGTGCCGATAATCAGCTCATTGACCAGTGGGTTGGCCATTCTCGCCACTTGCGTGAAATGCCCGGCAGTCTCCGAAGTACCGTCCTTCTTCCGCACCTCCACCTTCCGACGGCTGGTAGAGGCATACATGCCGACAACCGGTGGGAGGGCGGCGATGGGTACCTCGATGGCGATGGTGTTGATGTTCAATTCCTGGAAATCGTTGAGCCCAAAAGGATTGGTCGCGTCGTCGGCATCCTCGGGATCCGACAACACCGGGGGATTGCGCCGAAAGTTCAGGGTGTCGAAGGTCGAGCCTAGGTCGATATAAAAGGTTTCCTTGCGCTGTCCTGCAAAGACCCGGATGCCTCCACCGAGGTCGAAGATTCCTTGTGCCGCCAGCGCAGGATAGTTCGGCATTGTCCGGGTACCGACGTTGGATGGCACGGCGATGAGCGGCTTGCCGCTACTATCGGTGGAGATGTCAAAAAATTCTTGCCCATAGCTATTCACGGCCCGCACGCTGTAGTGCTGCCGCAGCCCGAGCCCGGCAGAGCCGTCGCCATCGAGGGTCGTAATCGGCGGTGGCAATCCCGGCACGGAATCAACACCGGCATAGGCGATGGGAAGACCGGTGAATGGTGGCCGAATCTCGGTGCTGAAGCGGAATTGAACAGTGACATCATCCGCCTTGCCATCGGCGTTGAGGTCGAAATGGAAGGCATACAGCACATCGTCATCGAAGTTGAAGAAGTTTGGCCCCGACGCTGGCACCTGCGACGGGATCACGTTCATAATGAACACGGCTTTGCTCGGGTCCTCCCAGCTGCGAAAGGCATACACGTCCGTGATGTCCGCCGTCGGGTCGAGGGCGATGAGCGGCGCCTCCCGATGGCTAGCGGCCCAAGTGATTGGCGCGCTAGTGGCGATCATCAGCCCCGCCATCAGTGCGGCGATGATGCGAAAGGTCCGATGCGTCTTATCCATCTTTGCTTCCCTCCGATCCAGCCACATTGCCGTTGACATGAGCGCGTGGGCGTTCGAATCCCGTGCTTCTCTACCTATTAAGCTCGCAGGAGGGGGTGGAACGCCTTCGCGATGCTTACAGCGCCGACAGCCCAAGCCAAGAGTGCCGGCGTATGCACGGCATGATGACTACAGGTGTCATCTCCCTCTACGTTTGGTGTAATGGTTTGGATTGTTGCGGCGACAAAAAAATTGGGGCGCTAGTCCCCGGTCCATGGTACAAAAATGGACATGGCTGCTGATCTGTCGGACAATCCGATCGCTCTTTTGCAGCAGATGGCGCGTGGCGATGGTGAAGCGTTCAGGCGTTTTTATGATCGTTACGCCTCGCTGGTCTTCACCTTTGCCATCCGCCTTCTGGGCTCCCGCTCGGACGCGGAAGACCTGTTACAGGAGGTGTTTCTGCAGGTGTGGCGTCAGGCCCAGAGCTATAGTCCGGAGCGCGGCAGCCCAGAGGCATGGCTCATCACCATGACGCGTAGTCGAGCAATCGATAAGTTACGTTCGCTTCGTAGAAGAGATGAAAGGCCGTTATCTCCAGACGACCTGCTGCCCCTCGAAGGGGAGAGGCAAATAGCGCCTCCAACCCACGCGTCAGAGGCCAAGCTCACGCTGCAAGGGGTCCTGGCTAAACTTCCGGAGGCGCAACGGACCGTGCTGGAGTTGGCATATTTTGATGGATTGACCCAGTCTGAGATCGCGTCTCACCTCAGAGAGCCTCTCGGGACGGTGAAGACCCGGATACGGGCTGGGCTCGAGCGTCTCCGGGGATTCCTGGGGGCATAACCTACTGGCAGGTTGCTATGAATCACCAGGTTGACATGAATCACCAGGATTGGCTGGCGCAGGCAGGCATCTATGCGCTTGGGGCATTGGACAGCGACGAGCTTCTCGCCTTTGAAGCCCATCTGGCTGCGGGTTGCCCCGAGTGCGAAGCGCACCTACGCCAGACGCGTGAGGCCCTCACCCTTCTGCCGCATGCACTCGAGCCGATCACTCCGCCGGCGACGGTCAGAGCACGACTGCTGGCACAGATCGCCGCCGAGGCTGCCATGCCGCAACCGATCACGCGTCTCCCCAGGCGGCCGTGGTGGAGGATGGGGGTGAGCGCATTGGCGGCGGCCGGCTTGCTCGTGGCCTTGAGCGTCAAGCTCTATCAAATGCGGCAGGAGGTGCAGCACCTCCAGGGGCAAGTGGCGACGCTACAAGCCACGATCACGGACCGAGAAGCGGCCCTCGCGGCTGAGCGGCATGAACTGCAACGCGCCACCGAGCTGGTGGCGAGCCTGCGGGCAGAATTGGCCAAACGTGAGGAAACACTTGAGGCGGACCGACGCGAACGCGAGCGTATCGAGCGCGTCGTGGCGACGATGCAGGGTGAGATCGTCGAGCGCGAAGCGGCGCTTCGCCTACTCTCGACTCCACAGGTAAGCTTGGTGCGCTTGACTGGGCTGTCGCCTAGCCCACGCGCCAACGCTCATCTGCTATGGAACCCTGCCGCACAAACAGGCGTGCTGTCGACCTCCGGTCTGCCCCAAATCCCACGCGACCGAGTCTACGAGTTGTGGGCGTTTGCCGGTAACGAACCCGTACCGGCGGGGATTTTCCAGGTGGATGAGGCGGGTCACAGCTTCCTACGACTGCCATCCCTGCCACCTCCGCCAAGAGGCAAGCGCTATGGCAAGTTTGCCGTGACCAGCGAACCGGCCGGCGGTGTGCCCAAACCCACCGGCCAAGTGCATCTGTTGGGAAGCTTATAGTCGGCAAGCCCCAACGTTGGTGCGGCTCAGCGACAGAATGGCAGCACGCGTTCCCCGAAGAGCCTGAGAGCTTGCAGGATGTTTGCATGCGGTGGTCCGCCTGAGTGGGCATGGCGGAGCCGCAGCAGAAAATAGTCCGCCCCCGTGGCTTCATGCCAGCGCTGGAATTCGCGTACACACGTCTCGGGATCACCAAGAATGAGGCGATTAGGGGCCAGGTTCTCCAAGGTAAACTCGACTTCGGGTCCGATGCTGCGGAACTCTGCGAGGCGGTTCTGCCAGTAGTAGCGATAGGCGGTCATGACCTCCGGTCCATACACTGCCGCGGCCTCAGCATGGGTCTCGGCCACCCAGGCGTCCCGCATCAGTACCACTTGGGGTTGACGTCCAACCCCAAGGGCGGCCTGCCGGTAGGTGTTGATCAGGCGCAGTGTGCTCTCCAGAGTCGGCGCTAGGGGTCGCCACGAAGGCGTCGCCGAGGTGTCCGGCCCGGCGTACGGCAGTAGGAACACTGGCGCCAATCCACAGCGGCGGAGTCGGCGTTTGGTACGGCCGGGGGTGGATGCGTATATTGTCCAGTTGGTAGTGCCGGCCATGAAACGTGAAGGGCTCGCCACTCCAGCACTTGCGGATGATCTCGACCCCCTCCTCGAACAGCGCCACGCGGTGTTCCATGGGGACGGCGAACGCCTGAAAGTCGGCAGCTTGATAGCCGATCCCAACGCCCAGGATGACACGTCCTTTGGAGACGAGATCGAGCGTGATCACATCCTCCGCCAGGTGCACCGGGTGATGCAGGGGTAGGAGAATCACCGAGGTGCCGACGTTCAACCGGCGCGTCTGGGCTGCCACCGCCGTCGCTACAATCAGCGGTGAGGGTAGGAACCCATCTTTGTCCTGATGGTGCTCGCCAAAGAAGCAGGCATCAAACCCACACTCCTCAGCGAGCTGAGCTTCGGCGATGACCTCGTCGATGCAACGATCTAAATGCTCCCCGCGTGGCGGGTTGGCAATCGAGCTATAGATGCCGAATTTCATGCGGTGCCTCCATTCTTGTGCGGGCAGTCAGCTTGTCCCTGGCAGACGCGACATGCTTCCCCGCTATGGTACTGTGTGCATTCGGCATGTGGCTAGCACGAAATCAATCCATCTGTTATGAGTATCCATGCTCAGTGGATGCCCCAAGCATGATGTCATCGAAGTGGGGACCTGGTGTCGGCCCCCAGTGCGGAACCAAGGAACCTTATTGGCCATGGTCGCACCTCGTTTCCTTCTTTGGCACCAAAACTCCCCACAACAGCCTGTCTCATCGTCATTTGTGGTGAGCCGGAGTGTGGCGGGTACATTCTCCTGGTATCGCGTGGCCGCATGGCGCTCACTTGCCAGTGGTCTCTGCTCTCCACGCCTTCAGAGCATGGCCCCGGCGCTCCCGAACCAGTGCCAGAAAGGTGTGGATCAGGGGATAGGCGCTCGCGAAACCTGGATCCATCTGGCAGAGCGGGTCGAGATACGGTCGTGCCTCCACGGAGCACTTCGCGGCTGGACAGACGACGGCGAAGGAGACGGCACGGGCAGACGGCTGATGCCCAGCTGGCGTGCGATGGTAGCTAACGGCACCCCTTGTGTTCGAAGCGCCTGCACCTCCTCATCGGTCGCGACCCATCCGGCATGCCGGGACCGCTGTCCCATCCCCGCTATATAGGCCTCACGGGCACCGAGGTATCTTCAACGGTGACGTCCGCATGGCAGATCCCGTCGGTGAGTGGGAGTAGTCCAGTGATCAAGGGCTGGCGGGGAAGGGGCATAGCCAGAGGCTGGTATATCCGCAAATCGTCTCCGCGGATTTGAACGATTTCATCTGCAAAATATCTCTGGTCAGCCTATCATTGACACTCGCGGGAGGGAAGCATCGGCCCGTGGGAGGGTGCATTACGCCCCTCGTGAGTTGATTTCTCTTGATTTTTCTGGCATTTCCTCTAAGCTGACGTGGCATTGTGAGTTCTCGGGCATTCCTCGCTGCTGTGGAGCGGACACCCCTTGAGAGCGTCAAAAATGCATGTGTGTGGCCAAACATGGCTAGGACTTCCCTGACGCTGGTGGGGCATTGCGCCGACTCACCGGCACCTCTCCTCAGGCCGACGCCTGCCACGGGCCATGAGGCCGAAATCCTTGATGTATCAGACCGTATATGGGCTGTGATGCCGGCATCTGTCCATCTCGGCGGCCCCAACGGAAGATGAGATCCCTCTCTTGTACAGGGCTGCTGGGAGGGTGATGTGGAATCATTCCTATAAACTCAATCATTAGGCATCATCGTCAGGGACGGAGGTGGAACACACCTGTTCTCCTCGACCCAGAGGCAACAGGGCTTTATCCTCCAAGACGCATCAATCACGGTTGAGCTCACGATGACTAGAGGGGGGAATGTGCAATGACGCAGATGCTGCACTCACGTCGAAGTGTCCTGAAGGGTCTGGCCGGTGCGGCCAGCACCGCCTTCTTCGGCCGCGCCTTCGCGCTGGCGCAAACCAAGCCCGAGGTTGGCAGCCTCGTGGTGGCGCCGCAGTTTGGCATCATTTATCTGCCGCTGCACGTCATCAAGGCAGAGAAGCTGATCGAGAAGCATCTGACGAAGAACGGCCTGCCGAACAGCAAGGTGGTCTGGGTGCAGACGACCGGAGGCGCGGCCGCCAACGAGGCGCTCCTGTCGGGCAACGTGCACATCGTCTCGGCCGGCTCCCCACCCCTCCTCACCATCTGGGACAAAACCCAGGGCAACGTGAAGGGCATCGGCTGCTTCGACGCGATGGCACTCTATCTCAACACCATCAATCCGAGCGTGACGACCCTCAAAGATTTCACGGATAAGGACCGCATCGCCCTGCCCGCGGTGAAGGTCTCGGCCCAGGCCATGGTGTTGCAGATGGCCTGCGAGAAGGCGTTCGGCGCCGGCCAGCACGCCACGCTCGATCACCTGACCGTGTCGATGGCGCATCCGGACGCTACGGCGGCGCTGCTCTCAGGCATGTCGGAGATTACGGCGCACTTTGCCAGCGCGCCGTTCATGTTCCAGCAGCTCGAGGATCCGAAGGTGAAGAAGGTGCTCAGCTCCTTCGACGTGCTGGGTGGCCCGACGACAGGCGCCTCAGCCTACACGACGTCGACGTTCCGCAACGACAACCCGCGCACCTACAAAGCGTTCGTTGACGCCCTGACCGAAGCGCATGAGTTCATCCAGAAGAACCGCGGCCCGTCGGTGAAGATCTACATCGACGAGGAGAAGTCGAAGCTGTCCGAGGCCTTTATCGGCAAGATGCTCGACAGCCCGGATATCCAGCACACGATTGTGCCGCGCAACACCCTCAAGTACGCTGAGTTCATGTACCAGGTGGGCTCGCTCCGGAACAAGCCGGCCTCATGGAAGGACTATTACTTCCCCGACATTCACGGGGTGATGGGCAGCTAAGGCGGCGCCGTCCGACTGCGGCAGAGGGGAGAGGAGCGGATGGACGCACGCACGGCGAAGGGGGCCAAGGGGCCCCTGCTCGAGGTTGATGGGGTGACGCTGCAGTATAAGACGCGCGAGCACCTCATCACCGCGACCTACCGGGTCAGCTTTCAGGTCTGGCCCTCGGACCGCTTCGTGCTGCTGGGGCCTTCAGGCTGCGGCAAATCGACGCTGCTCAAGGCTGTCGCGGGCTTCATGACGCCGGTCGAAGGGACGATGCGGCTCGGCGGCCGGGTCATCGAGCGGCCCGGCCCCGACCGCATGATGGTGTTCCAGGAGTTCGACCAGCTGCTGCCCTGGAAGACGGTGCAGCAGAACGTAATGTTCCCGATACTCATCTCGGGCCGCTTCGCGCGCCCCGAGGCCGAGCAGCGGGCGCTCACCTACATCAACAAGGTGCATTTAACCGAGTTCAGGGATGCCTACCCCCATACACTGTCCGGCGGCATGAAGCAGCGCGTGGCCATTGCACGCGCCATGGCCATGGAGCCCGATATCCTGCTCATGGACGAGCCCTTTGCCGCACTCGACGCGCTGACCAGGCGCCAGATGCAGGAGGAGTTGCTGCAGCTCTGGGAGGACACGCAGTTCACGGTGCTGTTTGTCACCCATTCGATCGAGGAGGCGATCATCGTCGGCTCGCGTATCCTCGTGCTCTCGCCCCATCCGGGTCAGGTCAAGGCCGAGCTCAACGCCCACGCCTTCGACCACGCGGCGCAGGGGGGGCGCGCGTTCCAGACGCTCCAGCAGCGCCTACACACCATGCTGTTCGCCGAGCGTATCGAGACGGAGAAGGTGCGGACCGATGGCTGACGGACGCCATCCGCCCGCGGCCCTGGTGCGGCCCGAGTTCGAGATGCAGCCCGGCGAGGCGTCCCATATCGGCGACGTGGCGCGCCCGCTGGCGATCTGGGAGCGGATCAACAACAACCCCTTCGCGTGGCGCGTCTTGATCCTCGTCATCCTGGCGGCCGGGTGGGAACTGTATGCCCGCTGGCTGGACAATCCGCTGATGTTCCCGGCCTTCAGCGAGATGGCCGCGGCACTCTGGGACGCGACCGTGCGCGGTCCGCTGATCGAGCGCACGCTCACCACGATTCGGGTGCTGCTCATGGGTTACGCGGCCGGCATCGGGCTCGCGGCGATATTCACGACCCTCGCCGTGTCGACGCGCCTCGGCACCCACCTCCTGTCGACGCTCACGGCCATGTTCAACCCGCTGCCCGCGATTGCCTTGCTGCCGCTTGCCCTGCTGTGGTTCGGGCTTGGCATCCCGAGCCTCGTCTTCGTCATTGTCCACTCTGTTCTCTGGGCGGTGGCGCTCAACACCCACACCGGGTTCCTCGCCGTCCCCGAGACGCAGCGCATGGCCGGCCAGAATTACGGCCTGCGTGGCGTGCGCTACGTGATGCAAATCCTGATCCCGGCCGCGTTTCCGTCGATTCTCGCCGGCCTCAAGATCGGTTGGGCCTTCGCCTGGCGCACGCTCATCGCCGCGGAGCTCGTGTTTGGCGTGTCGTCGCGTTCGGGCGGACTGGGGTGGTTTATCTTCGAGAACCGCAATCAACTCGAGACGGCATACGTGTTCGCTGGCCTCACGACGGTGATCATCATCGGCCTCCTCGTCGAGAGCGTCGTCTTCCGCACCGTCGAGACCCACACCGTCCGCAAATGGGGCATGCAGCGGTGAGCAAGTTTCACGTCGATCCCGAAACGGTCAAGGAGGCGGCAACTGTCAGGAACTACAACGGGTTATGACCTTTCATACGCTTCTGACTGTCCGACAGTTCCTGGAACGGGTGGGCTCTGGTTGGACATGAGACCTCTCCACCCATCCCACCAGTCAGGGCCGTACGGTTCATTAAAAACCTGGGGCAGACTCGAATGACTGTACTCTGCCTCAACGCAGCGGAGGTGCGGGAAGGCCAGACTGGGCTCCGCCCCAAGTGGTAAGCGTTGGTGTCAAAGGGGGTAGGGGGCTTTGCCGGTGTCAAGACGGTCGTGCCCGCGATCACGAGCCGCTTAGCTACCACCAGAGGAGAAATGTTGGTAAGCGTTCAGGGGGTAACGCGTTGAGGTGACAGAGGGCGACAGGCCATTTCCTTTCTTCTGAGCCCTTTTCGGCCTCTTCCTCATCGTCCCAATGCCACGGCCCCTGTAGAGCGGGGCAATTTCTCCTGCCACGGCTCCATATTCCTGGTATACTCGCGGTGCTCTTTCCCTATAGACCCCACCTGGACGAACGTTGCTCTTCCATGGCACAAGCGCCAGCGGGCTGGAGGATCGGCCGTGACCTTCGAGGAGATTGTGGACCAAGCGGTGGCCATGCTCCAACGTCGAGGCCGCATAGCCTATCGCACGCTGAAACGGCAGTTCCAGCTCGATGATGAGGCCCTCGAGGACCTGAAGACCGAGCTCATCAAAGCGCAACGGCTCGCCGTGGATGAGAATGGGGAAGTGCTAGTGTGGACCGACGGGACAGTGAGCCCCGGAGGGCTGGCCGAGGCGCAGACCCGTGCGCCTCTTATCTCGATGCCTGCGCATCTGGCAGAGAAGATTCTCCAGTCCAAGCCCACCCTCGAAGGCGAACGCAAGCAGGTCACGGTGCTGTTTGCGGACCTGAAGGGGTCCATGGAACTGCTGGCGGACCGCGACCCCGAAGAGGCCCGACAGCTGCTGGACCCGGTCCTGGAACGCATGATCGAGGCCGTGCACCGCTACGAGGGCACGGTTAACCAGGTGATGGGCGATGGCATTATGGCCCTCTTCGGCGCGCCCATTGCCCATGAAGATCATGCCGTACGCGCCTGCTACGCCGCGCTGCGCATGCAGGAGACCGTGACCCGCTACGGCGACGAGATGCAGCGTTCCCACGGGATCCCGGTGCAGATCCGCGTCGGGCTCAATGCTGGGGAAGTGGTGGTGCGGGCGATTGACAGTAGCCTGCACATGGACTACACGGCGGTGGGCCAGACCACCCACCTGGCGGCACGTCTGGAGCAGATGGCCAAGCCGGGCTCGGTGCTCACCACGGGTGAGACCCTGCGGCTGGCCGAAGGGTTCGTCCAGGTCAAAGCGCTGGGCCCCGTCGCGGTCAAGGGACTGGCGGACCCCGTGGAGGTGTTCGAGCTCGTCGGCGCCGGCTCCACCCGCACGCGCATGCAGGCGTTTGCGGCCCATGGGCTCACCCGCTTCGTCGGGCGGCAGGCGGAGTTCGAGGCCTTGCGCCAAGCCCTGGAGCGCGCTGGCACCCGCCACGGCCAGGTCGTGGCGGTGATTGGCGAGCCCGGGGTGGGCAAGACCCGCCTGGTCTAAGAGTTCACCCGCTCCCATCACACCCACGACTGGCTCGTGCTCGCAAGCAGCTCGGTCTCCTACGGCAAGGCGACGGCCTATCTCCCCGTGTGCGACCTGCTCAAGGCCTACTTCCAGCTTGACGACCGCGACGATGGGCGCACGATCCGCGAGAAGCTCACCGGGAAGCTCCGCACCCTGGATACGACCCTCGGGCCGGCGTTGCCGGCCTTCCTGACGCTCCTGGACGTACCGGTCGAAGACCGGCACTGGCATGAGCTGGATCCGGCGCAACGCCGCCAGTGCACTCTTGAGGCCATCAAGGGCCTGCTCCTGCGTGAGAGCCAGGTGCAGCCGCTGCTCCTGGTCGTCGAGAACCTGCACTGGATCGACGCTGAGACCCAGGCGGTCCTCGACAGTCTGATCGAGCGCCTGCCCACCGCCCGCCTGCTCCTGCTCGTCACCTACCGCCCCGAGTACCAGCACGGCTGGGGGCACAAGACGTACTACACCCAGCTGCGGCTCGACCCCTTGCCCCCTGCGCGCGCCGAGGAACTCCTGCAGGCCCTGCTGGGGGACGACGTAGGGGCGACCGGCCGGTCGCCCCTACAGCCGCTCAAGCGGCTCTTGATCGAGCGCACCGAGGGCAATCCCTTTTTCCTGGAGGAGAGCGTCCGGACCTTGGTGGAGACTGGGGTACTGGTCGGCGCACGTGGCGCCTCTCGCCTGGCAAAGCCTCTTGAGAGCCTGCAGGTCCCCGCCACGGTACAGGCCGTCCTGGCGGCCCGCATCGACCGCCTGCCACCCGAGGAGAAGCGTCTCCTCCAGACCGCGGCAGTGATCGGCACCGAGGTACCCTTCGCCCTCGTGCAGGCCATCGGGGAGCTGTCCGAGGAGGACCTGCGCCGCGCTCTCGGCCACCTGCAGGCCGCCGAGTTCCTCTACGAAACCAGCCTCTTCCCCGAGCTCGCATACACCTTCAAGCATGCCCTGACCCACGAGGTGGCCTACGGTAGTCTCGTGCAGGAGCGGCGGCGGGCCCTCCACGCCCGCATTGTCGACGCCAGCGAACGGCTCTATGCCGACCGTCTGACCGAGCAGGCGGAACGGCTGGCCCAGCATGCCTTGCGGGGCGAGGTCTGGGACAAGGCCGTGGCGTACTGTCGACAGGACGGTACCAAGGCATTGGCGCGTTCGGCCTTCCGAGAGGTTGTGGGATGCACCGAGCAGGCCTTTGCAGCCCTCAGGCATCTCCCGGAGAGCCGTGCCACGCAGGAGCAGGCCATCGACCTCCGGCTCAACCTGCGGAATGCGCTCTGGTCACTCGGAGAACTCAGGCAGATGCTCGACTACCTCGGCGAGGCTGCCACCCTCGCCGAGGCCATCGGCGACCAGCCGCGGCTGGGGCGGGTCTCCGCCTTTATGTGCCGATATTTGAGGGAGATGGGGGACCATGACCGCGCGGTCGAGTCGGGCCAGCACGCCCTCGCGGTCGCTGCGACCCTCGGAGATTTCGCCCTGCAGGTTATGGCACAGCACTTCCTGGGGGTGGCCTATCATACGCTGGGCGACCATCGTCGCGCGATGGGGGTGCTGAGGAGCAATGTGGAGTCGCTTGCAGGGGATCTGATCCGTGAGCGCTTCGGCGTGGTCGGCTATCCTTCCGTGAACTCCCGTGCCTGGTTAGTCCGGTGCCTTGCCGAGCTGGGAGCGTTCCCCGAGGGGGTCGCATATGGCGAAGAAGCGGTCCAGATCGCAGAGGGAATCGACCACCCAGTCAGCCGCGTCCTGGCGTATCTCGGTGTCGGTTTTCTCTCCCTCCGCCAGAGAGACTTCTTCAGGGCCATCCCCGTACTCGAGCGCTGCCTTGATCTGTGTCGGGTTTGGAACAGCCTGGTCTGGTTCCCTGAGACCGCTGCGGCCCTGGGCTGTGCGTATGCCTTTGCCGGCCGTGTCGCCGAGGCCTTGCCGTTGCTAGAGCAGGCGGAGCAGAGGGGTGCCGCGATGGGGACCATGGGCGGTCAGTCGCTGCGGGTGGGCTATGTGAGTGAGGCCTATCTGCTGGCCGGCCGCATGGAGGAGGCGATACAACTCGCTGGGCGTGCCCTCGACCTCGCCCGTGCCCATAAGGAGCGGGGACATGAGGCGTGGGCCCTGCGGCTCCTCGGCGAGATCGCCGCCCATCAGGAGTCCCCGGAGATCGAGCCAGCCGAACATCACTACCGGCAGGCCCTCGCCCTGGCTGAGGAACTCGGCATGCGTCCGCTCGTGGCCCACTGCCACCTCGGCCTCGGCACGCTGTATGCCAAGACCGGCCAGCGGGAGAGGGACCGCGCTGAGCTGTCCATGGCTGTCGAGATGTATCGCGCCATGGCGATGACGTTCTGGCTCCCTGAGGCGGAAAGAGCGCTGACGGAAGTGGCGGGGCGCTGATCACGTGTGTTGACCGTTCAAATGGCGCCCCGCTGCAGTGTAGGCTTCCAGTTGCGTGCGATGAGAGGGTGTCGCGGTGATTGCTCTCCCACTTCCAGCAGGGCTTCCGCCAGGGCTTCCGCTGGATGCCGCCAGTTGGGACCAGACCCTGCTCGTGATGCGTCAGTTGATCATCCAGCTGCTCGCCGTCATCCAGCAACAGACCGCGCGGATCGCCGCACTCGAAGCTCGGCTGTCCCAGACCTCCCGCAACTCGGATCGTCCTCCCTCCGCCGATCCCCCGTTTGTGACAAAGCCCTCTTCCTCAACCACACAGGGGACTCCAGGAGCGAAGCCGGGACATCCTGGGCATCGCCAAGCGCTGTTGGCGCCCACGGAGATTATACAGGTCAAGCCTAAACCCTGTGCCTGTGGGCAGCGGAAGTTTTCAGCGACGACGCCTTACTATACCCACGAGGTGGTCGAGCTGCCCGAGATCCAGATGGCCGTGACGCATGTCGTGTTGCACGAGACTCGGTGTCCTCGGTGTGGCCGCCTCCTCAAAGCCGAGCTTCCTGCCGAGTACCGCTATGGGTATGGCCCCCGGTTGACGGCGCTCATCGGGGAGTTGTCGTGCCCTCAGCGGGACAGTCGCCGTGCCGTGCAGGAGTTTTGCACGTCCGTCTTGGGGATCCCAATCAGCCGGGGAGCCATCCAACGCGCGGTCGACCGAGTCTCGGAAGCCATCAAACCACATTACGAGGCGATTGCGACACAGGCCCGCGCAGTGAAGGTCAACTATATTGACGAGACCGCGTGGTATCAACACGGGGTGTTGGCCTGGCTGTGGGTGATGGTCAATACCACCGTGGCCTTGTTCACCGTGCAGACGAGCCGGAGTAGGGCGGCCTTTGAGGCTCTAATCGAACGATGGGCCGGGATTGTGGTCAGTGATGGCTATTGCGTGTATCAGCACTGGATGCATCAGCGCCAGACCTGTCTAGCCCATTTGATCCGCCGAGCGCGGGGGCTGTCGGAGCGGCAAGAGCCGGAGGTGGCCTGGTTTGGGCGTCGAGTGGCGGAGTTGCAACGGTTGGTGCATTGGGCGCAAGCGCCACCAACGGCAGGGGCCGTGCAGACCTGGTATGCCCGGATGATCCATCTGCTGGGCCCCTATCGTCTCCGTCGCGATGCGGCGGGGACGTTTGCCCGCACGCTGGAGCGGGAGATGGGCGCCCTGGGGACCTTTGTGGTGGAGGCAGGGGTAGAGCCCACCAATAACCGGGCGGAGCGGGCACTCCGGTTTGCGGTCCTGTGGCGCAAGATGATGCAGGGGACCTACAATGCCAAGGGCGACCGCTGGGTGGAGCGGATCCTTTCGGTGCGGGAGACGTGCCGCCCGCGGGCAGGCCCACCTTCCCGGTCCTGGTGCACGCGGTCACGTGTGACTTAAACGGTCAGCCTCCAGATGTCTCCTGGATTTAACGGTTCTACCCCCTGAACACTTACAAATGTTGGTATAATCAACTGCCAATATTGGCATATATCCAAGGAGGGAGAGTTATGGATTTGGGACTGAAGGATAAGGTGGCGATCATTACCGGTGGTAGTGAAGGCATTGGGAAGGCTGCGGCCCACCGCATGGCTGAGGAAGGCGCGCGCGTAGTCATCGTGGCCAGGCGCCCCGAAGTGCTGAAGGCGGCCGCTGAAGAGATTCAGCAGGCGACGAAGGGTACCGTGCTACCGGTCCAGGGCGATGTGGCCGAGCCTGCGACGATTACACGCGTCGTGCAGACGACGCTCGACAACTTTGGACGCATCGACATCCTGGTGAATAATGCCGGGGTTTCGATGGCCAAGCCTTTTGAAGCCGTGAGCGATGAGGATTGGGAGTCGGACTTTAGCCTGAAGGTCTGGGGTGCGGTCCGCTTTATCCGGGCGGTCATCCCTGAAATGCGCAAAGTCGGCGGCGGCAGGATCATCAACGTCACCAACTTGGGTGGTCGGACTCCTGGCCCGTCGTCCATGCCGACGTCCATCTCCCGAGCGGCGGGCATCGCGATTACCAAAGGTCTATCGAAAGATCTGGCCAAAGACAACATTTTGGTCAATACGGTCTGCATCGGGCTCATCAAGAGTGGCCAACATGAGCGGCGTTATGCCCGGCAGAAGCAGTCGAATCCCAACCTTACCCTGGATGAGGTCTACGCCGACTCGGTGAAAAACCGTGGCGTGCCCTTAGGGCGGGTTGGCGAAGCCCACGAAGCAGGAGACGTGATTACCTTCCTGGCTTCGGGGATGGCCAGCTATCTGACCGGTGTCGCCATCAACATCGACGGGGGCACGTCAGCGGTGGTTTAACTCAAGGGAGCGGGCTATGGCATTTCCGTAGCGCTTTGCTTCCCAGAAGTAGGACCATAATGCGGCCGTAACCGGGGAGTCATTGCAGACCCTCGGTTACGACCACAACCGGTTCACATCTAGCCGACCTTGGTATAGTCAGCCTTGGGAATTTCCGGCCTTGGCGGCTCAGGCGCGCCGATGTCCATCGGCGCCGCCCCACCACGGGTGGACTTCATGTATGCGAGTCCTTCCTCTTCGGTCGCGAAGGTGTCGCAGAACAGCTCCATCTCGATGCCGTCGGGATCCAGAAAATAGACGCTCCGCGTCATGCCGTGATCGACGATGTGGTCAATGGTGGCGTTGGCCTCGATCAGCCGTTTGTGGGCTGCCTGCAACGTCTGGTAGTTCTCCACCTTAAAGGCGAAGTGGTTGAGACCGATAGCTCCCTTCTCACTCGGCCGAGCGCCCTCGGGCGCTTTGAACAGAGCCAGGTTGTGGTGGACGACGCCGCAGGTCAAAAAGGCAGCGGCGCCATCCGGACGAAACCGAGACACCTGGAACCCTACGACGTCGCGATAGAACTTCGTAGACCGCTCGACATCGGTGACGTTGAGAACTACGTGGCCAATCTCTTTGGGTGCGATGCTCATCCTGATTCCCCCTTTTCCCAGAGGCCCGTTGGCCCTCTCTGAGCAGAGTATTCATTCTTCCACAGGCCAAGGGTCTGCTCCTCCCTCGACTTGCGACTGCTGTGCTGTGGCTTAACGCCGAGTTGGCGCGTACTTGCCTTCCAGTTGTGGGGTTGTTCCCTCCAGCCCTTTCTCCTGGCGATCCAGCCGCGTCTCTCTGCCCCAGGTGCGCTTCAGGTCGTCTTGCACATGGAAGCGCAGCCGGCCTAGCCCCTCGGTCTCGATCTCGATCAGATCGCCATTTTGGAAGGCGCTCAGGCCGCGGTGATTCGTCCCCGTAGCGACGATATCACCCGGCTCCAGGGCGTGAATCGACGTGATCCACTCGAGACACCGCGGAATCTTATGAGCCATGTCACTGGTGTTGTAGTTCTGCTTCAGCTCCCCATTGACCCACAGCCGTACCTGCAGCTTGTTCGGGTCGGGGATCTCATCGGCGGTGACCAGGAAGGGACCGATCGGGGCAAAGGTGTCTCGCGACTTCATCTGGTAGAACGTATTGCCTGCCGGGGGCAAGCCACGAGCGGAGCCATCGATGAAATTCAGGTATCCGAAGATGTAGCTCATGGCCTCTGCGGGGCTAACGTTGGAGGCACGCTTGCCAATTACCAACGCCATTTCCGCCTCGCCCTCGAAAATCGTGGCGGGGACATCCGGCAGCACCATGGTGTCGCCATCGCCAATGATGCTACTGGGGGACTTGTGGAAGGCGTTGATGGGAGCCGGCTCGGAGCGCGTCCCGTCTTCCATATAATTCACCGCCATACACTCGATATTCGTGGGCTTTGGCAGGGGTGGCCTGATCCGCACCTGACTGACAGGTACTCCACTCCCCTGATTAACGGCTGCCTCCAAACGCCCCTTGTAGTCGGCCCAACGCTCGATCAACCCGCTCATGAGGTTGCCCGGCCCGGTGTGCGGAATGTCGCGCACCACATTCGACACGTCGACCACTGCATCTCCCTTCAATACACCCAACTTGAAGTCGTCGAAAAAGAGTAGTTTCATGGCTCACCTCCTGTTGGTGTCATCGGTCTCGTGGATAGGGCGATTATACTCGGATAAATTTTCCACGTCTATGACTTACGTCCATATGTCCCAAACAATGCCCGCGACGCACACGGGGGCTTGCTTAGCCTACTGGGATGTCACTGCAACCACGAGGGGGATACCTAGAGAGCCAGGATACCTCTGCCCGTCACTGCTGTCCGTCGAGGAGTTTGCGCGTGACGATCACCTGCCCCATGTGCTGAGAGAGGTGAGAAACCGTCTAGACGAGGAGTTTGAGCACAAAGGTGTCACCACCGCCACCAGGGGGTGAAACCCGGTGCTCCATTGGCGAGTATCCGACCGAAGAGCAGGCCCACTGGCAAATGATTGAAGGCCTAGACACCTGCTTTCGCCCGCGCTGTCACTTGGCCAAGTCGGCTGACGTCTTCAGTGCTGACATACAACACCATGGTACAGGAGATTTGGGTCATACTGGTGCTGCATGTCAGCGCACCGCCCATTGCGGGACTTCTGCTTGACAACCGCGGTTGAATTCGCAATATTCACCAGCCATAGACCCTTCCGAGGATTGACCATGGAGGTCTGGGCAGAGGGGCGTCTCTGACGCTATGCGAAGGCCGATGCTCGGAGCGGAATGCTCGGCTGTGCAGGGGTGTCGTGGTCCCTACAGCTGGTTTGGGTACGAATGGATGTGTGACCCGTACACCCCCCAAAATGAGTAACTATCAGCCTGAGTCCTGTAGGCAGTCAGGGGTGGCTGTCATGGTGGACGTGGGTTTGCGGTCTTTCACCTGAGGCTGGGAGCCCTGTTGCAACGGTTATTGCGACCGAGAGCGCGATCAATCAATCGACCTCATTAATGTTGACCTCCGCGTTGCACCGAAAGCACGCAAGCCATATGGCTTGGCGCTGGTGGACGTATATGATGTGCAGCGCTGCCATGTCGTCGTCCCTCGTCGGGAAGCGGTGGACCTGCGCTTATGGCGCCTGGACGATGGACAGAGTGGCTACCTGTGCTCGCCGTATCAGCCTCGCGCCTGACCGCCTCACCTCGATTATCCCCATTGCACGGCCTATCAGCCTTCCTATCACTCCCCAGTGGCAGCCCTGTTCCCAAACACGGTTGCGCAACGCACAAGAGCGCTGTCGCTAATGGGTACATCCCCCACCCTGATATTGTGAGAAGGTGGCTGCTCTCGGAAAGGAGGTCTGTATGGAGAAGGTCGCACGACGCCTGGCAACGGTGGAACACCGCCTGGATCGTGTTGAAGCCATGCTGCATCTTAACGGGCAATTGGAGCATCGGACCGCACACGCTGTATCATGGTTGCCGTCGTGGCAGGCCTACACACGCTCTGCCGCGGCGCTGACGGGGTCATATTCCCTCTCGTGGGGGTCTCGGCTGCCTGTGCCGATGCCTACCATCGGTCAGCGCTCGGTGATGTCGACGCTCCACTCGATCCGGATGCCATGTTTGACCGATTGCGACACCGGGCAGCGTGACTCGTGCCAGGCGAGGGCGCGGTCGGCTGCCGCACGTGTCCCCTTGGGGATGGTCAGGGAGTACCGGAGACGCACGGTGGTGAGCTGGAGGACTTGATGCTCCCCCGGGGCAATATCCCCCTCGACCACCGTCTCTAATGTGCCGCCATGAGCCGCAATCCGACGTGCTTCCAGCGCCTCTGCAAGGGTGCCGGTGAGGCACGAGGCGATGGCCACCACGAGGTAATCCAGTGGGCTCGGTAGGTCCTCTGTAACTGGTGCTTTGTACCAGGTCTTGAGGTCGCCATGGCACCCGCTAGGGATGGGGTGGGGAAAGGGGTCGACGTAAGCCTGTTTGATGCCGGCCTCCTCGGGAATGATACGGACGTGCGAGCGATACACGGGATTACTCATGCGTATCCTCCTTGTCATGGCCCTGGCGTTAGGGACAACATTTCGATGGTCGGGTGAGATTCATCATGCCGCAACGACGCAAGATACCGCAACGACCCAAGATACCGCAGCGCCGCAAGTATATGCTCTGGGCTATGATGACACTGGGAGTCATTGTAGCTGCCAGCGGTTACTTCCTGCTGGGCGCATCGAGCACGCCCGGTGGCCTTGAGGCGTTCGCTCAGTGTTTGCGCCAGAAGCATGCCCTATTCTACGGTGCCTTCTGGTGTCCGCACTGTCAAGAGCAAAAGGCCCTGTTTGGCACATCGCAGCGGTCGCTACCCTATGTCGAATGCTCAACGCCGGATGGTCGGAGCGAGATGTCGATCTGTCGGAGCAAAGGTATTCGAGAGTACCCCACCTGGGAATTTGCGGATGGAAGTCGGGAGACACAAGTACTCTCCCTGAGCCGCCTCGCAGAAAAAACGGGCTGTCCCCTGCCCGAGTGAGCGTGAAGAAGGGCGCATATGGACAACACCATCCTGGCGCTGCTCACCATCGCCGCGCAAGTCGGTCTTTGCGCCCTGCTGATCGGCGTGGTAGTCGATCGACAAGGGCCGTTCATACGTGCGGTGGCCGGCCATAGTATGGCCCTGGCGTGGCTCATCGCCCTGGCCGCCATGGGGTTGAGTTTGTTCTACTCCGAAATTAAGGGGTTCGAGCCCTGCATGTTGTGTTGGGTGCAACGTATATTTCTCTACCCCCAGGTCATCATCCTGGGGTTGGCACTCTGGAAACGCGATGATCAGGTCAGTGACTACAGCCTCGGGCTTTCCCTTCCGGGCGCACTGGTGGCTGCCTACCACTATTACGGACAAATGCTGCAGAGCTCGGCACTGGTCTGCCGCTCGGGAGAAACGATCTCACCTTGCGCGCAGCGGTTCGTGTTTGAATTCGGCTACGTCACGATTCCCATGATGGCCTTAACCGCATTTCTGGCGCTCACAGTCCTCATGTTGATGCACAAGCGAATCGGTTCGCCAAAGGCGAGAGATGGCACAGAGGGCCGACGGGGGTAGGGGAGGTGCAGTTGAGGCCTAGCCCGGTTCCGCCCGACTCAGGGCAGAAGGGCGGACGGAAATGAGCCAGTCAGATATGGGCGCGGGCGCAGTGTCCCACCGCGTGCGGGTGTCACTATTTTTTCTCGGGACTGCAAGGCATCGTCAAGCGGCGGTGGGTAAAGTTCCTCAACCAGGCCTCATCGGGTGGTTTCGCGTACGCTCGATGGCATCACCATTTGGGTCCATTGCAATTGATAGTCTGGTGGACCTCCTCGTCCAGATCGCTCTGATCGTTCATCGCATCTCGGTGCGGGGAGAGAAAAAAGTGGTCGATGAGTTGTTGGGTGATCTCCAGAAGGTGCGTATGTGGTACTCTTTGATTCCGAGCGACTTCCCACAGTGGTCACACTGGGCATGGGCCGCGACAAAGGCAGCGGTTTGCGGTTCCACGAGGTATTGCTGCAGCGCAGCGCGGGTCTGCTTTGCTTCAAGGAGCGTCAGGCCGAGATGCTCGATAGGCCGGCAAGCCTTTTAGAGGACTGCCACATCGGTGAAGGTTGCTACGTGGTCATTGTCATCGCACACCACAAGTTGGACTCTGATCTTCGAGGGAGCCGTCCTCCAGTCTGGGTGACACCCGCGAGGTGGCTCATTCTCCTCCAGACGGAGGGATAACCCCCAGGTTTTTGATGCTCTCAGTGCCCAGTAGCGTGGAGAGAAAAGTGCGTTTATAATGCCTCCGTCGCCGTCGCCGTCGCCGTCGGTGCGGCGGGCGTCGGACGTGTTTGTCGCCATCCGAAGGGCGTGGGAGCACGCCCTCCCCTCACCTCTCCCGGAGGGAGAGGCACAAGTCCTTCTCAGGTGGGCGACGTGGTGCCGAAGGTCTGCCTGAGCATGTACCGCATGAGGCCAGAAGAAGGAGCGAGACGATGCCACGATTGCCGATTCCGTCCGATACAGAGGGGTTTTCCGAGGAGACGCGCGCCGCCGTGCGCCACATCCTCAAGACGCGCCACAGTATGCCCCCGCCGAGCAGCTACCTCACCTACGCCGGGCAGGCCGGGGCGCTGCTCTCCGACCTCGTCGACCACCTGCGCTACCACACGTCGCTGACCGCGGCGGAGACGGAGCTGGCGATCTGCACCTCGGCGCGGGCGTCCAACGCCGACTACATCTGGCACGGGCACGTCCGGCTGGGCCTGCAGGCCGGCACGCGCGAGGAGGCCCTCCACGCCGTCGACACGCACGGGCCGCTGGACGGCCTGACGGCGGACGAGGCGCTCATCATTCGCTTCGGGCGTGAGCTGCTGGAGTCACCTCAGGTCAGCGACGACACGTTCAACGCCGTGCGGGCGCGGTACGGCGAGAAGGGCCTGCTGGAGCTCACGGCCGTGATGAGCGTGTACACGATGAACGCGAACATCCTGCGGGTGATGGACCACCAGGCGGCGGCGGACGCGCGGCATTTGACGCCGCGGTAGGGCCCAAGACGCCCAATTGGTCCAGGACGAGACGACGGAAGTCCTCGCCGCGCCTTGCACGCGGCGCTGTTGGAGGCATCACGCCTCTCCCAGAGGGCGAGGAACCACGAGAGGTCCCGGCCAAAAGGCAGGGTCGCGTGGTTGCCCTCGTCGCGTGTCGGCTCGATGATCGGCTCAGGCGTTGAGCCGGCGGTGGTCAGGCCGCGCGTGGCTCCGGCCAGCAGGCTTTCCTGACGATTTGGAGAAATGTTGTACGTCAGGCTGCCTCTCCTTGGTTGAGCGCTAATTTGTGAGGACGATCAGAAAACGTAGGTGTAGTGAGGATTCGTGGAGTGCGTTTGATTCTGGAGGGGCACGCCACCAATCATTGAGGGAAGGCACGGAACCAATCGAGCAGGTGCTCGGCGTGGGGATTCAGATAGAGCTGGAGATCACGTACGGTGGTCCCGCCACCGCATGGGCAGGTTGGCAGGATGCCGTGGCCTTTGCCCAGCCACGGACGATGATAGCACGGCAGCGCACACGTTTCCATGATCACTGGGCCCGATTAAGCTGGGGGAGGCAGCCAGGCCGTCCGGCCATCGCCGCCGAGTTGCGCGCGCGTGGACAACTCATTGAAGATGTTGATCTGTTGATTGCCGCGATGGCTCTGATCCATGATATGACCCTGGTCGCCCACAATACGCCACACTTCATTCGGATTTCAAGCTTGCAGGTTGACACTGGCTCATGTCCTAACTCGCCGATGCTTCCTAGCCATTTGCAAGGCAGCTCATAGGGGGAAGGGCAAGTTTTTTCACCGGCATATAATTTCGGCCCCCCCTCTCCAACGCGATGGAGAGGGGGGGTGAGGCCTCAAGCCCGCCTGTACAGCGTCACATCCCGGCGCTTCACCGCCCGTCTCAGCGGGCGGCGGTCACGGGTCGATGCGCCCGGAGGAAGTCGCGCACATGGCGCACCGCTTGCGGAATCAGGTCCTTGGGATCCTTCCAAGGGTAGATGCTCACGTCGGCCTTCGGCGCGAGACGCACGGTTTCCATAGCCACAGCGTACGGGTGCGCCGGGACGTCGTCCGGCAGGACCAGTATGGGCGTCTGGCAGGAGCGCACGAAATCGCGCGTCACGGTGAAAACGAAGTCGGCGTTGGAGCGATACATCTGGTTCAGGAAGGCGTCGACCATCTCCATCGTAATGTCAGGCCGGCGGGCGCAGAGCGCTGGGCCCCAGCCCTTAATGTTGTTTTGGTAGAAGAGGTCAGGCATCTCCGGACGGAATCCGCTGGGCTGGGCCAGCACGGCCGCGACGATGCGCTCGGGCGCCCGCTGCAACAGGTTCCAGATGAAGGGACCGCCGATGCAGAAGCCCAGCACCAGGAACTCCCCGATGCCCAGGTGGTCCATCAGGCCGAGGTGGTCGTCGGCGTATGCGTCCCAGGGCCGGTCGATCTCGAGCGGGCCGGACGACTCGCCGCCATTGGCGTTGCGCAAATCCGCCGCGATCACGCGGTACTCGCCCTTGAACTCCTCCATCGGATTGAAGGGGTGGTTCGCGAGGCCCGCGACCGTCGAGTTCAGCCCGCCGCCGGGATGATCATCAACGGGAAGCCAGAGCCGACCTCCTCGTAGTGGATGCGAACGTCTCCTCGTTCATAAAACGGCATGTCAGTTTCTCCTCACAGGGGTGTGCACGAAGGCCGATGTCCGAGGCGATGTCTCAGCGCAAGCATACCACTGCTGTAAGCCAATTGTCCATGGTACGAGCCCTTCGTCTGGTCGTTAGGGCAGCTCGGAGGGCGTTGATGCAGACCTTACAGAGCCGGCGACGATTCGGTTCCACAGCGTGGCCAAAGCCGATCGATCCCGACCCGCTGGCGATGGCATTATAGCTCTATCACGCCGAGACCAGCTCGGTGCACAGGGGGCTCCACCTCTCAATGAACACGTCCGACCGCAAGTGGCCCAATTTCCGGCGAATCGTTGCCATACCTCTTTCCCAGTGCCGACCATTTGGCGTCGTGGGCTGGCGTTGCCCCTGGTAATCATGAAAGCGCTGGCAAGCGGGCATCGGGCAAGACCCGCAAGGACAATCGCACCCTGCGCACGGGCCTGACCCAAATCGCCCACGCCGCCGCCCGGACCAAGGGAACCTAGCTGTCCGCCTTGTACCAACGCTTGGCTACCCGTCGAGGGAAGAAACGGGCCATCATGTGTTCTTCTTTGCCGAGAAAAGTTTCTTCTCGGCAATGTCCTCAGGCACCCAGAGTTCTTACTTGAGGCTCCTTATCCGCCAAATAATCTGGAAAAAGCACCGCTGCTAATTTGGAAAGTTACAACCGGGACACGACCCTCGCGGTCGCTCTTCCGTATGGGCTGTCGCTACTTCGCCAATTCCGTTTCCACGATGCCGAAGATGGTTGAGTCGAGGAAGAGCTGACCGGTGCGCAGCAACCAACGCTCCAGGTCCCGCTGCGGATCGCTGTAGTATAGATCCTTGCCGGCTCGTAACACGTGGACCCTTCCCCGCTGAATACGGACAACGCTGGACTCGGTCGCGTTCGCTCTGCGTACGATGAAGCCGCGATATCCAAGATTCGTCGCAAACTCTGCAGGAGACGCAGCTGGCAAAAGAGCAAGCTTCTCCAGAAAGTGGGCGCTGTCTGCATCGGAGAGCGTCCATGCCGGGTTGGGATTCCCCGAGAAAATATCCAGTTCTACTTCAATCCTTGGTGCGATGGCTTCGTCTCCCTGGGATGTTGTGGATGTCTGCGGTGTTGGTGAAGACAACAGCAATGAAGGGCCGCATGACCATGCGATCAGCGCAAAGATCGGGATCAGCCAGGGCGATCGCATCTTAAATTTTCAGTAATAACAATAAGGTACTGCATTGATCTACGACCCAAGTGCTGGTTATGAGATCCCCCTCAGGCCACCGATCGACGTAGATTCCGGGGGATCATGATGCGATCCCCCCAGGGTGATCGGCTAAGATCGGGCTGTCCCCCGTACTCTGGGTGGCATCAAGCAAAAAAGGGTTAGGCCACAAATGCGGTGCTGTTGTTTTGATAGAAGTAGCCACAGAAGTCCGTGTAGTTGCCACGGCAGATGTTGTTCGGGGCATAGCCTTGCCCGTTCTGCTGATAGATGGCGTGTCCGCAATCGTCCGTGTACTGGGCCGGTGTGCCCCCCGGCTTGTGACCCCACCACCAGTTTGGCCCACCCGTCACCAGCCTGTAGAAGTGGTAGTCCACGTTGGGCCAAATGACCATGACTATGGTCAGTCCATTCGGCTGGCACCCATCCTTCCAGCCGTCGGCATACAGGCCTGCGGTGCATCCACCGCACGTAATGGACGTCGCCGGATGGCCGCCGCGCTGGCCCGGACGAGCATATCGGATGTCTCTCGGTGATTGCTCGCAAAGCAGTAGCAGTTGTTGCGGCTCACGTGGGCAGGGTCGGTGAAGAAGGCTGCATTGGCAGAAAAGTAGGTGGAACCGCACGCCCACCAAGTCGCTCCCAGGGCGCTGACCTCACCGGCGGCTGGTCCTCCGCCGGGAGAATGGGGGTCGTCGCCGGTGATGGTTGGGAAGTCGCCCTCTTCGATGGTGGGGATCGTAAACGAGCCGGGATCAGCTACAGCCGAAGATTCTACGAGGGCCACGCCGCCGGCAACGACTTCACGGAGTTCGTCTGTGACATGGCTCTACTTGTGTGGCCTCTCAGAAGTCTGGAGAAGTAACTCAGCGGCGGATGCCCTTGACGTTGTTTTGTGCCCAACACGGAACTCGTCCAGGAGGGGGCTCCCAAGGGACACGGCCTTGCTCCAGACCCCTTCGTCCGTCTTGATCGGGCGGACGATGAAGCCTCGATAGCCAAGGCTAAACTGCTCGTCCGCAGCATATGCTGGGGACACCTGGGAAGGTTCCGCCGTCAGCCTGTCATACAGTTCCCTTTCTTCCCGCTCAGAAAGAATCCACACCGTATTCGGCATGCCGGAGAAAATGTCAAGTTCGATTTCGAGCATGATTATTGTCCTCCGTGAGTTGTGAGAAACGGCTTCGAGCACCGCGTCGACCACATGGGTGCCTCCGCATGAGGTTTGTCTCTCGCGCACTCTGAGGCGGTACGTCCTAGAGAAGCCACATTGGCTTAGATTTCACGAATCCTGTCACAGGGCCTTGGAAAGGGATGACTCTGTTAGTTAGCTCAAAAACGCCCCGGAAAGCACTCTGGCATCCGATATGGGAAGGCGAGAGAGACCGTGGCTGTTGTGGGGAGCATTGCACTCCTATGCTAGTGGAAATTCAACGCCCGATGTCCCTCCTCTATGTCTACAGGAGGCGGCATGAAAGTGCAGCAATACCTGCATGAAGATTAAGTTGTCAATGCCTCAGAAAGCGCTGATCTCTCCCACTATCTCGACCTGAATAGGGATGCCAGCCAACTGGCTGGGAAGTTGCTTTTTCAGCGCCGGCGTGAGCGCCTTGACCATGATCAGGAGCGCCGGTTTCCCTGCCTTTTCGCCAATGCCAACGCCCGTTACTCCTGGGATCGCCATTAACTGACTGGTGTGGTTGTGGTCCTTCCACTCTTTTGTGCCATCATGTTCACAGCAGGCGCAACCTCAGGCGCAACGAGGGCTTGGCGCACGCCAGCCGGACGGAGGATGCGTCGATCAACCAGGGTCGGGGACGTCTGCGCAATGGCCGCATCGACAAAGTTACATCGCCCACCAAAAACGATAGTGACCCACTGCGTAAGTCTGGCGATAATGTCCTGGGAACAGACGCCGCCATCCAGTCGCCCTGGCTGCGGGATCCCCATGCCCACCGGCCCATTGTTGACCGTGGCCATCACATGGTTGTTACTCAGGATAAAGAGTTGATTCGCACGTCGGACGAGACACCCCAGTGCCCAGCATGCACGATGTCACAACGACCAATAGATACCCCCCCAGGCGCCGGACGATAACGTGCCGTGAACATCTGGGCGTGAATTTCACCGGTGACGTCGACATCCGTTGCGACCCCCCGACAGAGGAAGGGACCAGGGCCTCTGAGGCGACCTGTGTGGCCCCGAGTTTTTCTTTCACGAACACCTTCACCGCCAGTTGACCTATAGGAATGCCATTGACCTCCTTTTCGCCAATCCCTACGCCAACAATATTCCCAAGTCCTGCCGGGCTCTCTTCAGCGGCGTCGAAAGCTCTCTGCCCAGGGTCAATCAGGAAGCGCTGCTCGAACTCATCCCGTGCCTGCGAGACGGCTCGTAGTTCCTCTTCACGCTCTGTCAGGCTGCCTAAAGCGGCCAAAGAGACAGCCGCTTCGGCTTGCGGTTCCTGTGTGACATCGAGGTTCTCGAAGCCTTCCTCCAGTCCGCCAGTGACGTCAAATTCCTCGTAGTCTGCCATAGGACGTTCTCCCTCCAGTGTGACCTATCCTATTCAAACTGCGTCAGAATTCTTTGACACTGCTGCGGAGTGCACTCGACCTTGTCCGAGCAATCTCAGTTTGGCGAGCAACCAGGAACCCGTTCGCCCTGTATCAGACGGAGCTATGCGGCGCCCCTGCTGGCCGAGGACCAGGTGTTGGCCTGGTTGATCGCGCGTGGGGGCAGCGTACGTACAGGGGCGTTGAGTCAGGTGACGACGGTCGAGGGCGTGCGGGTCATGGACTGAGGGCCACCTCCTCGCCTGCAGGCGCCCCGATCACACCCGCGCCTGTGCCCTGGGTATCTACCCCCGCTCTCCGAGAGTGACCTTCTTTCGACAAGCATCTTGACGTCCCAATTGCCGAACGCATCGACCACGACGACAGCGAAGAAATAGTGATTACCCGGTACGAGCGGCTTGATCTCAACCATGTGATGATTCGTGGTCGGCAACGGTGCGGTCGGCTTACCATCGGGTTCCTGGAGATGGGGGATCTGTCGACGACGAGTTTCTTCCGGCTGACGCCGATGGTGACGATATTCGTGGGCACGGACGTGACTACTGTGTGCGAGGACCAAGTGCCGCCGAACGACAGACCGTGTGGCGCTGGATCTGGACAACGTGCGGGCCGCGGCGGCCGGAGTCGGGGCCGAGCCGGTACTGGCCCGGCTGCAACGCGAGTTCTTCGAGGCGTATGGGGTGAGGGGCGCGGGTCTGGGGAGCGACACAGTAAAGACCCTGAAATCAGGGTCTTTACCTCGGTGAGTCCACGCGCGCGGGGAATGCCTGTCTGTATTGTGGTAGCCTGCGCTGAAGTATCCTCCGTCCCTCGACTGAAAGGAGCCCACCGATGAGGTCGCCCGAGCCTGCGGGTCCAGAGCAGCTGACACAGTTCGTATGCGATGCCCTCCAGAGTGCCGCCGCCGACGTGGCGGCCGATCGCCCAGCCCGCCTCCAGGTCGCTCCGGAAGTGGATCTCCGCCCAGAGTCGTGACGCTCCGAACTCCTGTGCCCAGCCCAGGTAGCGGTGGGCCTCGCGTGGAAACAGAGGGCCGAGCACGAGTGCGGGGGCCATGCCGAGGGTCGCCGCGTTCGACCCGTAGGTCGGGAAGTTCGGGGTCGGAAGCACGGTCGTCAGGCTCGGATCGAACTGGGTGGGGCGCGTCGTCCAGTAGTGGTACTTCGCATCTGGCGACGCAATCTAGGCCTCGTAGTGCGCGACGTAGACCAGCGCGTACGCGCGCGCGGCTCACGGCGCAGTGCGTTCGAGCCCGGCTTCGGCCAGTTGGCGGCCGACCGCGTCGCTCAACCGGTAGAGCAGGCCTGGCCCCCCGTACTGCCCGAACTGCCAGTAGAGGACCTTGGCGTTCGTGACCGGCGATCTCGGCGGCGCGCTCCGGGGAGTCCGGGGCCGGGGGTGGGCCCGGCCGGAACTGGCTCGCCGAGGCCAGCCCCAAGGGCTTCCAGCGCCGCAGCTCATTGACCCCGATAGGCTCCGTTCCCTGCCAGAAGCCAGGACCGACCGGCACCGTCTCCGCGTACGTCATCTCGTCGAGCTTGAGATACTCAATCACCCGAGTCGCGACAGCCCGGCCGAGTGCGAGCCCGGCACGGGCATCGCTGGGATACACGACCCCGGCCAGCACACGGCTATGCGCGGCTGCTTCGGCCGCCTCCGCAAAGCGCTGCGTGTCCCTGGGGGAGAGATGGGCGAGTACGGCAGCGCCCGCACCAGCGGCGACCGCATGCTCACCTGGATAGGACGGGGTGTGGGCCGATGGCAGCACGCTCATGAGCTGAGCATCCGCCGCGCTGAGCCGGCGCCGGTTGTGGGCATACTTGCTTTTTGCTGTGCGCCATGTCTCGCGGCGCGGCACGTTCATACGCAGTGTCAGTGGCACTGCACTCTCATGGCGCCTTGATGGAGTGGCATCTGACGTCGGTTACCACACCGAAGCACACACATGGCCAGGACCTCCTTGACACCGACGGGGAATTGGTCATACGTACAGAGTTTCGCTCGCTTTCTGTCCTTCGAGTCACTTCGGTGCATAGGTCTGGACAGGCACCCCACTTCATGGTGCCGGTGGTGGTATCTGCGGTGCTACGGCCTCGCCTCGATCACCAGGTTGAACGGGGCCTCGATGGGCGAAAGCGGCTGAACCCAGCCCGGGTCGCAATGTCGCGGAGCCGCGCCTCCCCCGCCTGTGCGCCCAGGGCCAGCCCCCGCGGCTGGGACAGGGATGTTGGCACACAGTTCAGGGTCGAGGCGGCGTAGTATGCCCGCCCCAGGGGCGTGAGGTTATCCGCCAAGCGATCGCCCGCCAGGGGCTCGACGAGTAGCAGCGTCCCGTCTGGTTCGAGGGCCGCGCGGATGTGCCGGCACGCCGCCTTGGGATCGCCCATATCATGGAGACAGTCCAAGAGGAGGATGAGATCGTAGCGCCCGGGGAATTTGGACGCGCCCGCGACCTCGAAGTGCACCGTGTCGGCCAAGCCCGCCGCCCGTGCACGTTCCTGCGCCCGTGTAATCGAGCCGGCGTGGTAGTCGAAGCCCACGACCTTGCAGTCAGGGTAGGTCTGGGCGAGCAGGAGCGTCGAGACGCCATGGCCACAGCCCACGTCGGCGATACGCGCCCCGGCCTGGAGCTGCTCTGGCACGCCCGTGAGCGCGGGGATCCATGTGGAGGTCAGGTTGGCGGTGTAGGCCGGGAGGTGGAATCGCGCCACCCCCGTGAAGACGTCTGGATCTTGGTGGTCGTACACCATGCCCTCGCCGGTCTGGAACGCCCCCAAGACGTGCCGTGCCGAATGCGCATAGCCGAAGGCCAACTGGAAGGCTCCAGCCAGGAACAACGGGCTCAACTCGTCTGCGAGCACCGCCACGTGCTCATCCGGAAGGGCGAAGCGGTCTGTGGCGCCGTCGTAGATGACATATCCTCCGGCGGCCTGCTGAGACAGCCACTCTCTGACATAGCGCTCCGCGGTCCCCGTCCGTGCGGCCAGTTCCGTCGGAGTGAGTGGCCCGGCGCCGGCCATGGCCTTGTACAGGCCCAGCCGGTCCCCCAGCACTACCATCGGCAGGCTCATCGCCGCCACAAAGTCCTCAAAGACGCGCTCGACAAAGGGGCGTGTGGATTCCTGTACGGCCTGGCTTGCGCGTGCGTGGAAATGTGCCTCAGCCACCTTGTCCTTCGCGTCGACGTCGACGTCCTTTGCGTCCTGTGGTCTGCACCACCTCAGGCTGTCCTCTATGGCCGGTCACCACATAGGCTTCATCGCACTCCACCTCAAGTGACAGCGTCACGGTGGGCTTGCTTTGACGATCCCGTCACGCCGTTGGGTCGTCATCTGCTGCACATCACGATCATTCACAGCCAATTCTTCTGCAATGTGCTCATTCGAGCGATTCAGTCCCATGAAATGCAGACATAGCACCCGTACTTTCAGCGGCTAATGATGTCCTGCCAAGCGGAACAGCGATGGGTCCATCACAGGGGCACTCGGTGCGTGGTGGGCATCGGCCATCGCCGAGGCAAGAGCCATGCCAGCCTGGCCATTGGGAACTCACAGGCGGAATCAGCCGCCCTCCGCCATGGGGCTCGGGTTCGGCGGGATGCCGGGTGAGGCAGCGTGGCCTCACGGCCGTTCCGATCTGCCTCACGAGGGACCGATAAGATGAAGGGGTTGCCTTGAAAATTCGATTTTCATGCCTCGTGGTGTCACGTGGGACATGGAAGTTCTGTCGCTAATTTCCTTTGCACATGATCTGAGGTATGATCTCTCCTCTCATCCATAGCGAGTTCAGAGCATGGTGCAAACTCTCATGAGGCGTGCAACAGTTATAGGCCCAGAAGGAGGGTCGCTGCTCAGAGCTCGACTTTTGCCCTTTTGTCAGGCGAAGCTCGCAAGAATATCCCTGCTTGGCTCATGACTTTGCCCGCCCTCTGTGCCGCGGGGGCCTTCGCACCTCCTCTCGTGTGCATCTGACCGTTATACTTGCCTTTTTTCTGGACCTCGAGTACATTGTAAAGGTATCCTTTCTGTAAATAAAAAAGGACACCTTTTCTTGAGAGGAGCCTCACCGATGTCTGCCATCCTGGCCCGGGTTCTCGGGCGTCAACGCAAGGTTCGCCGTAAACGGAAGCCCGTGACCTGCTTACGCTGTGGGTGGACGTGGGTCCCCTACGGCCGCATGATGCCGGCGCGGTGCGCCAATCAAACCTGTCGCTCGCCCTACTGGTACACGCCGCGACGAGAGCGCCCCGAGGAGGCGCAGCCATGACGACCCCGACGTATGACACCGATTTCTACGCCTGGATGCAGGTGCAGGCGGACGCGATCCGCGCCAGGGATTTAGCCCGCCTGGACATCACGCACCTGGCCGAGGAGATTGAGAGCTTGGGCATCGCGGACGAGCACGCCATCATACAACAGCTACAACGCCTGCTCGCCCACCTCTTGAAATGGCAGTATCAACCGACGCATCGGGCGCGCAGCTGGCGCCGCTGCATCGACCAGGCCCGTGATGCCATCACCGATCGGATCACCCGCAGCCCCAGCTTGCACGACTTCCCAGCCCAGCGCTTGGCCCTGGCTTATCGGCGCGCCCGACGCGATGCGATGACGGACACCGGGCTGCCCCTAACGAGTTTCCCTGAGACGTGCCCTTGGGCGCTGGCGGACGTGCTCACGGACGACTGGTGGCCCCCGGAGGCCCCATGAGCCTCCTGTATGATACCGACTTTGGCGCCTGGCTCGAGGCGCAATTGCACGCCCTGGCGACCGGCACCTGGGCTGAACTCGACATCCCGCATTTGTGTGATGAACTGGACGACGTCCGGCGCCATTATCTCCGCGAACTCGAATGGACGCTGACCCAGCTCATCGAGGCCCGCCTGGTCTGGGATTATGCCCCGGACGAGCGCTCGGACTGGTGGCAGGGACACATGAACGCCCAGCACAGCCACCTGGAAACATTCCTTGACGGCGCGGCGACCTTTCGGCCGGTCCTGGGCCAGCGCTATCCCGTGCTTTACCAGCACGCCATCCACGCCTTGCAGCGCTATCATCACCTCGACCCGAGCCGCTGGCCCAGGCTACCCCCGTGGCCGATCGAAGCCCTCATCGAGCACTATCAGACCGTGCCGGATGCGTGGCGGGAGAGGGCACCGCAGATGCCTCCGGGAGAGGAACGCGCTGACGGCAAGTTGTGAAGAAGGAGTGTAGGGCCGATGGGCATCTAAGAGACCGATTTCTATGCCCGGACGCAGGAGCAGGCGGCGGCGCTGCGGGCAAAAGACTGGCCGGCGCTGGACGTCGACAACCTGGTAGAAGAGCTGGAGGGCATGGCGAGGACAGTCACCAGGGTCGTCGGCCTGAAGTCAAACGGCAAATTCTTGAAAGGACTGTGCATGGCCGTGGCAGTCGTGACATGGCACGCGTGCTGCCTAGCAGTCCGACAACTGTCATGGAAGAGGTAAAAACAAGCGCCGCTGCTTCAACACATCAATGTCCCCGTCATTGGCCAGCGGGATCCACGTGAGACCATCATTACGATCCAGCACGCCGAAGAAGCAGAAGTCGACGACATGTGGAGTTCGGTGGGGCAGAAAGCCCACCAACGATGGCGCTGGCATGCCATTAATCAGCGCACGGGCGTGGTATGAGCCGATGTGGTAGGCACACCTCAGGACGACGTCGTCTGACAGTTAAAAGGAGTGCTAGCCCCGTTGGGTAGGTGTAGCGGCTCGCACTCATTGCACGCTCGGCTCGCACTAGAGCACCCGTCCTGGCCCACAATCATTGATTCTAGCGCGGGCGTCCGGCCCACATTCATTGCACCGGAGCCCACAGTATTGATTCTGGGCTCGCAATCGCACTCCGCGGCCCACATTATTGCGACTTCGCCGGTTGGTTCCGCTCGCGATTGCGCACGCCCTGATGGATGGTGCGAGTGTGCTGATCGGCGTGCTTCTTCCGTTGGTGAGGGCATGAGGAGGCCGTTGCTACGGCGTGTGTGGCGACGAGTGGAGGGCTGTCTCAAACGCGCCGTCGTTCGGCACGAGTTCCACCGGCGGGGAAAGGAGGTACACCAGCAACAGTGGTCATTGGCAAAATAGCGTTTGAATTTCCTATACACCAACCATCAGTCGCCAAGGAGTCCGTTATGCAAAAAAACGCGCGGCCTCAATCGCCGTCGCTTTTGCGGTGCTGCCGCGGCAACCATTGCTGCGGGCCCGCGAGGTCTTCCCAGTCTTATTCTTCCAGAAAGGAGCACAGCTATGAGTAACGGTGCACAACAGACGGGCAGTGATCAGACCGCTATTCGTCCGTTTCATGTGAATGTTCCGGAAGCGGAACTTACCGAATTGCGCAGGCGCATCAACGCGACCAAGTGGCCGGAACGGGAAACGGTCACGGATGCGATCGCAAGGCGTGCAGCTCGCGACGATGCAGGCACTCGCGCGCTATTGGGGGACGGAATACGACTGGCGGAAGGTGGAGGCGAGACTGAACGCCCTGCCGCAGTTCATCACCGAGATCGATGGGCTGGACATTCACTTCATTCACGTTCGTTCGAAACATGAAAATGCGTTGCCGCTCATCGTCACGCACGGATGGCCGGGCTCGATCATCGAGCAGATGAAGATTATCGATCCACTGACCAATCCCACGGCCCATGGCGCGAGCGCATCGGACGCGTTCCATCTGGTGATTCCGTCGATGCCGGGCTACGGCTTTTCAGGCAAGCCGACCACTCCCGGCTGGGACCCCGACCGCATCGCGCGTGCCTGGGTCGTGCTGATGAAGCGCCTCGGGTACACGAAATTTGTGGCGCAAGGCGGCGATTGGGGTGCGCTCATCACCGATCTCATGGGCGTGCAGGCGGCTCCGGAATTGCTGGGCATTCACACCAACATGCCTGGCGCGGTTCCAAACGACATTAACGGGGCGGCCTTTACCGGTGCGCCGGCGCCATCCGGTCTCGCAGCCGACGAGCAACACGCTTTCGATCGGCTCGCTTTTTTCTATAAGCATGGCCTCGGCTACGCCCTGGAGATGGCGAACCGCCCGCAGACGCTGTACGGGCTTGCAGATTCGCCGGTCGGCCTGGCGGCCTGGATCCTCGACCACGACGAAGCCAGTGAGGCGCTCATGGCGCGCGTCTTTGCCGGCCAGTCCGAGGGCCTTACGCGAGACGACATCCTCGACAACATCACCCTCTACTGGTTGACGAACACGGCGATCTCTTCGGCTCGTTTGTATTGGGAAAACAAGCTTGCCTTTTTCGCCCCCAAGAACGTCGCCATCCCGGTTGCCGTCAGCGTTTATCCCGATGAGATCTACGCCGCTCCGCGGAGCTGGGTAGAGAAAGCGTATCCCAAACTCATCCATTACAACCGGCTACCCAAAGGCTGTCACTTCGCGGCGTGGGAGCAGCCGCAATTCTTTTCAGAAGAGGTGCGCGCGGGCTTCAGATCACTGCGCCAATAGTGGAGCAGAGGATGTTCTGATGCCTTCTACGTCAACCTGGTCATCATCCCCCGCGCAAAATTGCTCAGAAAATGGGGCGTCCTTACCCCACCACAACTTGCCGCAGGGGCAGCAGCGGTACGGGTGTGGCTTGGTCTTTCGCCTGGCGCCGGTCTCTGGAGGTATCCTGAGAACCTGCATCGGATTCGCAGAGCTGTCCCATGGCAAGGGGAAGGACCGGGGGGTAGTCCCGGTGTCCGTGCCAGTGCGCTATGCCGAACCACGGCGTGCTCGCGCCAAGGTAAGCCCGAAACCTTGGAACTGGACGAGATCCCATGAAATTGGTTGTTGTGACCCAGTGGGTGAAAGCCGCAGAGGCTTAAGTCCCACCTGACCAACGCCTCGCCAGCCGGTCAGGAGCGAATCCTACGTGCTAAGCCAGTAACGGAGGTGCGGAGCGAGGGGGAGCGAGGTGATAGGCCGCGTGATAGAGCCCCGAAATTGGTATAGTCGTGGTCCGCAAGGATACCTGCAGCAGCCGTGCGGGGAAAGCCGACGGCTTGCACGCGCCGGAAGGCCGTAGCCCTGGGTGCGCTCGGGCGAGTGCTTAGGACACCACTGGGGTCTGAGAGCGGGGCAGGTCATCAAGGGGCCACTCGAGAACTTGGGAGAGCCAGTTGTCTCCTGGTCACTAATTCCCGGAAGACGAGGGGTACCGGGTGCACGAGAGCCCTGGTGCGGACGTGCGGCTGCCAGCCGTCCACGACCCGGCAACGGAACACAAAGAGCGGAAGCAGGCCAGGTATGGCAGCGCCAGCGGCACGTGAAGCGGGGCGAGAGGGGTGACTGGCAGTCGTCGTGCAGCATAGTACCGAGGGTGCGTGGGCTGGTGTCCACGCACCGGGAAAGTGGGGAACTCGGGCCCACGGGACCCACGGCAGGGAAGGCGACACTGGGCAGAACGACTGTGGGGGGGGAAGACAGGAGAGACGTTGAGCTCACCAACGGTCTCAACGACACTTCAACGGCTTGCAGAGCAGGCACGTCAGTATCCAGCGAGGCTGTTCATGACGTTGGCCTACCTGATCGACGTGGAGTTGCTGCGGAAAGCCTCTCACCAGACGCGTCGCAATGGCGCGCCGGGAGTGGACGGGGTGACGGCGTCCGAGTATGCCGTCAACCTGGAGGCAAACCTGACCGACGTGCATGCGGGGTTGCGCAACGGGCGGTACTATGCGCCGCCAGTGCAGCGCACCGACGTGCCCGAGGAACCGGAGGCCTGAATCGGGCACGTCCGGGTCTGTGGGGGGCCGGTGCAATGAACGTGGGCCGGACACCCGCGCTAGAATCAATGATTGTGGGCCAGGACGGGTGCTCTAGTGCGAGCCGAGCGTGCAATTTGTGCGAGCCGCTACAACTATTTATTGGCCCTCAATGGCACGGGGTATGTTTCCTCCCCCACGATTCACTGTGCGTCGTGTCTGCAAAAAGTTCACCGTAACCGGTCGATCACATACAACCATCAGATGTTGGGCGCAGCGATTATCCATCCGGTATGGCCATGGCGAGCAGAATCTGTCCGTGGTGTTTGCCACGTTGGTGCTACTGGCGTTTATTGTCGATCAGACCCAGCAGCACTGTTGTGCCTTGTTGCATGCGGTACGGGCAAAGCTGGGCAGTAAACGCCTGCTGTGGGAGCGGATGAGAGTGTTGTTCTCTGCCTATGCGCTTGCGTCCATGCGGCAACTGCTCGAAGCCCTGTTTTCGGCTTGAAAAAGCCCACACCCAGCTTTGCATTGGATTCCTCCTAGTCTCGCCATCGATGCCCTCCGCAACCGCGGTTCATCGAATTAGGCTATCCCCCATCAGGTGGAGAGGGGAACCTATACCTAGATCACGAGACGAGTCTGCTTGCAACAAGACATCCTGTCATCTCTGATCGCAAAAGTCGCTTCAAAAGACGGAAACGGATGCTCGAAACGCCCAGAGAGCTGTCCTCTACCATGGTCACATCGGACTCTCAGGGCATGAGCGGGAATTGCTGGCCCTATTATAGAGAAACTGTCATACGGTGCCACTTGCGGTATGAGTCAACGATAGCAGGCGTTTTGCATGAATCTTCGGGGTACACTTTGCTGAATATGGTACTTGGAAGCCTCTGCAAGACATTGGTGAGGCCCACCTGCCTCTTGGGCTGGATCGTTCCAAGTTGTCCGAAAATAACCTCTTACGGAAGACTTCAGGCCCACTGGGACCGTATGACACCTTCTCTAGTTTAAGGCCGTATAGGAGGCTGCGCGAGGCTCTGCATTGGCCTACCATCTTGGGGTCACAACCAGTTCGTCAATAATGTTTGACATGTGGACATATATACTCTACTGTTACGCGCCGAGGTGATCGTGAGGTGATCGTATGGTACCACGTGAGCAGGCTTCCCCTGTCGAGGATCGCATCCATAGCCGACGGCCAGCCTCGGGCTTGAGCCGACAGGAGCTGGTCCGCCATGGCTGAATAACACATGAGGCGGTGAACGCCATTGGGGCGGGCATTCTGTATCGAGTACGCTTGTCACCATACGCATGCCAAGTTGCGTCGCGGAGTTGGCCTGGTAAGATGATGTCTGAGGAGAATATGTCAGATGCAGCGGTCAAACAACACGCAGATAAAGCGGATAAATAGCTATAATGTCCACCAACTGATCGGAGCCGTGCTGGTGCTCGGCTTGATGATGGCCATGGGCAGAGTGACACTGGCTGGTGAAGCGCCGCGTGTTCTAGGCGAGCTCACGATCTTCGCCGCCGCATCGCTGACCGACGCCTTCAAAGAGATGGCCACCCAGATTGAGCAGGCCAATCCGGGCACGAAACTCACATTCAATTTCGCGGGCTCACCGACGCTCCGGACCCAAATGGCTCAGGGCGCGCGAGCCGATGTCTTCGCCTCGGCTGACGAGCCGAATATGGCTGGAGCAGAGAAAGATGGAACCATTACGGGTCAACCGCAGATCTTCGCGCGGAATTTACTGGTTGTGGTCGTTCCTGCCAAGAACCCAGCGGGTATTCGGACGTTGCAGGATCTGGCCAAACCCAACATCAAGCTCGTTCTCACCAATAAAGAGGTCCCGGTAGGCAATTATGCCCGACAGGCACTGGAGAAGATGAGCCAGGATCCCGCCTTTGGCACTGATTTTTCTAAACGCGTTCTGGCAAACCTCGTTTCCGAGGAAACGAACGTCAGGCAAGTCGCCGCGAAAGTCCAATTGGGTGAAGCCGATGCCGGCATTGTATACTCCACAGACGTAACCCCTGTCATTCGTGACGCGGTGGTGGTTATCCAGATCCCACCTGAAATGAACGTCATCGCCAAGTATCCCATAGCGGTAGTCAAGGGTGCCCAGAATGAGGCGGGCGCGCGGGCTTTCATTGCGTATGTGCTTTCTCCTGCGGGGCAGACCATCCTGGTCCGCCACGGCTTCCTGGCCGCCGGTGTGGAATGAGACCGCAAGGGACAGACGCTGAATCTCATGGTGTCGCCAGGTTGATCGCAGGAGGTTGCGAGGGAGTAGGTTACTCATGAAGAATCGTTGCCGCAGGTGCGGGCTCACGAGCGAGTGCGGGGCCGACGAGACGATACGGCCCGGCTTTATGCCGTGCCGATTGCTCCTGATGCAGTTCATCGTGATTCCACTGCCGGCTCTCACCTGACGTGCCATCGTGAACCCGGCTTTCTGGCCCAGCATACAGACTATGTCGCTCACGATTATGGCGGCCATCGAGAGCAATCTTTCGGCTGTGCTTGCTCTCGCAGTGCTCCTGGTGGTGTAGCAAGCTATCGTGCTGATCACGTCGCGTCTGTTGGCGCAACATTGGATCGATCATGAGCCTATATCAGATAGAGCCGGGCCCGTGCCTTGCGCTGCAGCGCGGGTCTGAGGGAGAAGTTTACATGGATGAATTCTGGGAACGGGCTACACAGATCTCAACCAGTGGCGAGCCTGCCATCCTGGTGACAGTGATGGCAGTGCATCGGCAGGTACCCAAAGTCTCGCCCCCCGGAACATGTATGATCGTCACGCCTACTGAAGTTGTTGGTGGGCTCGACGGTGGGGCGGTCGACAGTCTGGTGGTACCGTCTTTGCGGCCCACTCTCCTGGAACCAGCCGCCGTTCAGGATGTGACGCTCCCTGCAGACGTCGCGCATCGATACGGCATGCTCCATGGAGGAACGGTCGAGCTCCTCGTGCAGCCCCTACGCGACTTCGGTTCTGAGCTCCTGCGGGAGGTGAGCTGTGCTCTGAAGCGTGGACAGCGTGTCGCCCTGGTGACTCGATGGCAAACACACGGAGATCTTACGAGGCCCGGGGCGCCAGCACTCGTGGGGCAAGGTTTGCTGCATGGCGAGGTTGAGGAACCCGTGCTTGGGGCGGCTCTGGAAGCGTTGACTCTGGGCAGACGTGCGGTGCACTGGGAGACTGAGGGCTCTCGCGCCTTTGTTCAGGTGGTCCATCCGCCCGAGCGGCTCATCATCCTAGGGACGACGCTGGTAGCGGAGTCGCTCTGCGAGTTGGCCAGTCGCGCGGGCTTTCAAGTCACGTTGGTTGATGATACCGGCTGTGCCTCCCCCGAACGTTATCGCGGCGTTGCCGTCATCGTGCGTGAGCATGACCCCATCGAGGCTCTGCTGAGCCTGGACCTTACCCCTGACACCTTTGTAGTGGTAATGAGCGTAGGACATCGGCTCGACATGCCGGCGGTGCAGCGCTTGCGCGGACAGCCACTGCGCTATCTCGGGATGATGGGCAGTCGTAGACGGGTGGCTACATGCATCGAGAATTTGTCGGCTGCAGGCTTTACGAAGGATGACTTGTCAAGAATCCACGCGCCTATCGGGGTGAATCTCGGCGCCGAATCCCCCTTCGAGATTGCCGTCGCCATCCTGGCGCAGCTCATTCAAGTCATGCACAGCCAGAGCGGCTCCGTATTGGACTGGACCATTCCCACGGTGCAGGAGGTGGGATGAAGGCCACCCTCACGAAGCGGGTAAGCCCCTGTCATCATCTGACACAGATGGCAGGATGTGTCATCATTTTGAGGTCGACATCTGATATCTTAGCTACAAAACACTGCGTCGAACGAGTCCAGATACATAATGACAAGGAGGATGGAGGATGGACATTAGCGCACGCAATATGCTCAAGGGCAAAGTCAAGCACGTCTCGCCAGGAGCGGTCAATACCGAGGTAACAGTTGAACTGCCAGGTGGGGCCGAAGTCGTCTCAATCATCACCAAGGCGTCAGCCGAGCGACTCAAACTAGCAGCCGGCAAGGACGTCTTTGCTGTCATCAAAGCCAGCGACGTGATGATTGCCACTGAGTAACGACAACCGATGATGAATGCCCCGTCTACTCTGGGAGTGGACGGGGAACGCTCACTGTACGAGTACTGGTCACCCGACGAGCATCGATTCAATGCAGGCCTTATGGGGCACGCCGTATGGTGAGTGCCGTGACCTGGCGTACCCAGCGCGCCTGTCGTTTCTCACCGGGGACGATGATCCGTAGCGGCCCTTCGTGAGATGATAGCGGCTGCTGGTTGCGACGGTCTACAAGCAGAATGGTCCGATCCGAAAACGCGGGATCGATCTCCGGTAAGGCAAACACCACCCGGTAGCCATCCACGGCCTCGACCACGAGATAGATCAGCATCTTCTCGCCGCGAAGGTCCTTGCCGAGTGGCACGCCAGCCAATCGTAAGAGTTCGACGACGGCCACGCCCTCATAGAGACTTTCCCGCCCCTCATGATCCTGCACCTGCAGCGTCTGACGGCTGAGCTTGGCAAGGTCCACCCCTTTCAAGTTCATTGGTCGTTCTACATCCCCGGCGATACGCAACTGGACGTCAGCATCAGGAGCGATGGGTTCACCTGCTCGGGCGCAGATGACGCCCACACAGACGGTGATGATCAACAACCACGCCAGACAACCACGGCCGCAGAAGCGCATGACACCCTCCGTTCGAAGCTGAAGTCCCCTATGACCGTCCTGCTCAGGCCGCTACTGACAACCTTATCTCACCTGATCACCATACGCCTCTGGCGAGGCTGCACGCGCATGTCGGACCTTCCTCAACGGTGGTGTCAGCACCTCTGGCCAGACATGAGCAGGTAAGAGCAGTGCAATCCTAGAGGAATGCATCCTGAACGTCAAGTATGTTTGACCTAAAATCTTCTTTCCTGTACGATAAGCCAATGTGGCCATGTGGCTCTTGTCATTTGGTGGCGAGATAGTGGCGTCTCTCCCGCTGTGGATCAGCTGTCAACGTATGACATGTGCTAAAGGGCCGCGACCTTTTCGCAGAAGACACGTGAGGATCGAGCACCGGCAAGCATCGTATCATGGTTTGGACAAAGAAGGCAGAGGAGGTGCCGTGCGCAGAGAGCGACCACCATGACCCAGGCGTGAAACTTGGTACCTCGACGCCGAAAGCCGATCCGGCAGGAGATTATACCTGGGCCATGTTCCGACTGGCCGACAAGCTCAAACCTGGCAGCTTCGCGGTCCTCGATCAGAAGGCCCACCAAATTGTCGGCGGCACCCTCCCGAGTGCCGCTGAGGGTAGTCCGGACCCTACCATCGCGGCGCTGCGCGATGGGGTCGTAGACGTACATCTCGGGTACTGCACCAGCGCCCGACTGCGGATGAGTCAACTGCCCGAGCTCCAGTTGGTCGAAATCCCTGAGCCTTTACGCGTCGGGCCGGAGCATGGGCTCGCTCTGCTGAATGGGGCCCAAGCAGCGGCCACTGACCTGATGCTCTATATCCTGTCGATCGAGGGACAGACGACCCTCAAGCGATTTGGGTTCAATCCTGTAGGGCTGCCGACCCCCTCCGAACCATGAAACCTCCCGAGAACTGACCTCGCCAGGGTCGGTCACCGCACCTGCTGGGGCTGACCTGGGTGCAGAGCCCTCATCCCTCCTCAATCGCCCACATAGGGTTCATCCTTGCTGGCAGGCATCGGCTGAGCCTTGCATGCCGGAGAAGCTTGGTTGCCCTCAGGGCTTCTTTGTCTTGTTCACGTTTCCGCTCGCCATCGGACGGTTGGTTCCTGCGCCTGCCGAAATTTGTGAGTCAATTATAGTTGACATTTATAAATAATATCGTACATCATAGTCTGTGAGAGGTCGCTCCGCATCCATATCCCACCGCTTCTCGGGCGTATGAGCCGTCGCCATCTCGGTTGTACGGCAGGCTGATGCGAAGCGGGGAAGCTAAGAGCTCGAATCGTCACATCCATATAGCTACGGGAGGTAATCCTCATGGCTGTCGCACAAGTTGCGCAGGTTACGCCAGCGGTCGCTACGCCAGACACCACGACACAGGAACAGGAATACACCGTGATCGGCACGCGGCCCATCCGCCCGGACGGCACGGACAAAGTCATCGGCCGTGCGCTCTACGGCATCGATACGCGGTTACCGCGGATGCTGCATGCCAGGGTCCTGCGTAGCCCCCACGCTCACGCCCGCATCAAAGCCATCGACGCCAGCCGTGCGCTGGCGCTTCCGGGCGTGATGGCCGTGGTCACCGCGGCTGAGCTCCCCCAGCCCTCGGGCAAAGTGGCTGACCTCGGAGAAGGCGCCATGATCAACCCGCGGTTTATGAGCAATAACATCCTGGCGAGCGACAAGGTGTTATACAAGGGGCACGCGGTGGCGGCTGTGGCGGCGACCAGCCGGCATATCGCTGACGAGGCCGTGGCCCTCATCGAGGTAGAGTACGAGGTCTTGCCAGTAGTCCTCGATGGAAGAGAGGCCATGCAGCCCGATGCCCCTCTCCTGCACGAACGCCTCATGCTATTGGCGAACCCGCATATCCGGCCGGGTGGCTTGCGCGATGAAAACGACCCCGGTCAGGGGAGTAACCTGGCGAATCAATTCGTCTTCGAAGTCGGTGACGTGGCGCAGGGGTTTCGTGAGGCGGACGTCATCGTCGAGCGTGAGTACGGTACGGCAGCCGTGCATCAGGGGTATATCGAGCCTCACTGCGCCACGGCATTTTGGAATACCGATGGTCAGGTGACCATCTGGAGTAGTAGCCAGGGGCATTTTGCGGTCCGTGACCAAACGGCGATGGTCCTGGGGATTCCCGTCTCCAAGGTCAAGGTAATCCCAATGGAGATCGGCGGTGGATTCGGCGGCAAGACGCTGATCTACCTGGAGCCGGTGGCGGCCCTCTTGTCCAAGAAAACCGGCCACCCCGTGAAGCTCATGATGGGTCGGGCGGAAGTCTTCGAGGGGACAGGGCCGACATCAGGGACCTACATGCGGGTCAAGATGGGCGCCACGAAGGACGGGCGCCTGACGGCCGCTGAAGCCTACTTGGTCTACGAAGCCGGCGCCTTTCCGGGGTCGCCGGTGAATGCCGGCTGCCAGTGTATTTTCTCGCCGTATGACGTGCCCAATGCGCGTGTCGAAGGCTACGACGTCGTCGTCAACAAACCGAAATCCGCGGCCTATCGCGCGCCTGGCGCACCCGCCGCGGCCTTTGCCGCGGAGACGGTGGCCGATGAACTGTGCGAACAGCTCGGGATGGATCCCATCGAGTTTCGCCTCCTGAACGGCTCTCACGAGGGCACGCGGCAGATCTCCGGGCCGAGGTTTCCCCGCATTGGCTATCTCGACATGCTCCAGATCGCCAAAGCGCACCCCCACTACACGGCACCATTGGAGGGACCATACCGGGGTCGTGGCGTGGCCGGTGGTTATTGGCACAACAGCACGGGTCCCGCCTGTGCGATCATCAGCGTCAACGCCGACGGCACCGTGAATCTGGTGGAGGGGTCGATGGACATCGGTGGCGGCCGAGCCGCAGCGGCGATGCATGTCGCTGAAGTGTTGGGGATCACCTACGACGCCGTGCGTCCGTCCGTCGGCGATACGGAGTCGATCGGCTTTACGTCAACGACGGGGGGGAGCAGCGCCACCTTCAAAACGGGGTGGGCCTGCTATCAGGCAGCACACGACGTCAAGGGACAGATGATCGAGCGAGCCGCCAAACTCTGGGAGGTTACGCCCGACGACGTCGAGTATACCAAGGGTAGCCTCGTCGATCGCCGTAATCCCGAACGGCGCCTGACGTTCAAAGAGTTGGCGCGGCGGTTGAACGCGACAGGCGGCCCCATTATCGGCCGGGCCAATTTGGCTCCCCGCGGCGTTGGTCCCGGCTTTGGCTTCCATATCGTCGACGTCGAGGTCGATCCGGAGACCGGCAAGACCCAGATCTTGCGCTATACCGCCCTGCAGGACGTCGGCAAGGCCATCCATCCCAGTTATGCGGAAGGGCAAATCCAGGGGGGAGCGGTCCAGGGGATCGGTTGGGCGTTGAACGAGGAATACCTGTTCAATGCCAAGGGCGCCATGCTGAACGCCAGCTTCCTGGACTATCGCATGCCCACGAGCCTAGACCTACCGATGATCGAAACGGTGCTGGTCGAAGTGGCCAATCCAGGACATCCCTTTGGCCTACGCGGCGTCGGCGAAGTGCCCATCGTACCGCCGATGGCGGCGATTGCCAACGCCATTTATCGCGCCACCGGCGTGCGCCTGCGGCAACTACCGATGAGCCCCAGCAAAGTGCTGGAGGCCCTGTGGGCGAAGCAGAACAATGGCCATGAGGTTAATGGCCTTCAGACTAACGGTTATCCGACTAATGGCTATCAGAGCAATGGTCACCCGTGGCCTGACGGTTCTCCCCATAATGGGGTACATGCTGAGCACACGTGAAAAGCCGCACCATCGCAACAACCACCTGCCGGCAGGGTATCGACCGGTAGGTTAGCCTCGCGGCCATCATGGGGCCGCGAGGCCTACGTCCAAACTGGCCGATTACAACGACCGTTATGGACGTTGATAGTTGGCGAGATACGACGGGAGTTGGATACCGGGGAGGAGTCGTGGGTCGGGGACTGGTACTTGCGGCACCAAGGCAAATGGGAGTTCACCTGCCCAGCAGGCATCCTGGTAGTAGGCAGGGGCCAATCAGCCTGGAGTCTGTTGCCACCGACATCAGAATGTGAACATTATTCCAGCCTTTACGAAAAGTATGTCAGTTATAATTGATACTAAGTCAGTTATAAATTACTATCGCTTCCAAAGTCCAGGTTCGATCCGTGACGTGCTCGCGACAAAAACCCAACCCAAGCTTAGGCTGACATCAGAGGTCTAGCCGACTCTGTGCGGTGGGAGACCACTGGTCAGCGATGTTGCATGCCTGGACATCGGTTACACACGATGAGGAGGTGATGATGGCCAAGATTCTGTGTGTGCTGTACGACGACCCAATTGACGGTTACCCGCCCTCCTATGCCCGTGAGGGGCTGCCCCAGCTCGAACACTATCCTGACGGCCAGACGCTGCCGAGCCCGAAACAGATCGACTTCACACCCGGGACGCTCTTGGGCTGTGTCTCCGGAGAGCTCGGACTGCGGAAATTTCTGGAGGAGAAGGGCCACATTCTGATCGTCACCGCCGACAAGGACGGCCCCAACTTCGTGTTCGAGCGGGAGTTGTCGGACACGGATATCGTCATCTCACAGCCGTTCTGGCCGGCGTACCTGACCGCGGAACGAATGGCCAGAGCCCCTAAGTTGAAGCTCGCGATCACAGCAGTCATTGGCTCCGACCATGTCGATTTGCAGACGGCGATGGACCGGGGCCTGACAGTGGCCGAAGTCACCTACTGCAATAGCATCAGCGTCGCCGAGCACGCCGTCATGCTCATTCTCTCGCTGGTGCGCAATTACCTGCCCTCGTACCAGTGGGTGGTCAATCACGGCTGGAATATCGCCGACTGTGTCTCTCGCGCCTACGATCTGGAGGGAATGGTCGTCGGAACGGTGGCTGCTGGGCGCATCGGTCTCCGCGGTGCTCCGGCGGTTGCAGCCGTTTGAGGTCCAGTTGCATTACACAGATCGACACCGGCTGCCAGAGCGTATGGAGCGCGACCTCCACTTGACCTATCATCCCGATGTGGCGTCCATGGTTCGTGTCTGCGATGTGGTCAGTATCCACTGCCCATTGCACCCCGAGACCGAGCACCTGTTCAACGACACCCTCATCAACCAGATGAAACGAGGGGCGTACCTCATCAACACGGCGCGCGGCAAGATTCTGCGACCGCGATGCCGTGGTCCGGGCACTGGAGAGTGGCCAGCTGGCAGGGTATGCGGGTGATGTGTGGTTTCCGCAGCCTCCCTCGAAGGATCATCCCTGGCGGACGATGCCGCACCACGGCATGACGCCGCACACGTCGGGGACGAGCCTGTCCGCGCAGGCGCGCTATGCGGCGGGGGTGCGCGAAATCCTGGAGTGCTGGTTCGAGGGGCGTCCGATCCGGGAGGAATACCTGATTGTGGAGGGGGGCCAGCTAGCGGGGTCCGGTGCACATGCCTATAGCGCCGGCAATGCCACCCGTGGCGCGGATGAAGCGCGACGATTTCAGCAGCAATCGCGATGATGGTGGGGTGAAGTCACCTGGCTGATAGTATCCTTGATGAAGCATCGTTCAATGAGCCCGGAGGATTCGCACCATGGCAACGAGCACCATACAATCACCGACAATCGCTCCAACATATCCAGCCTACCTCGATGGCAAGGCGAAACGCCTGTTGATCAATGGCCAGTGGGTCGAAGCCGCCTCAGGCAAGACCTTTGAGAGCATTAATCCGGCCACCGGCGAGAGCCTCGCCACCGTCGCCGAGGGCGATGTCGAGGACATCAACCGCGCTGTCGCAGCGGCCCGTCGCGCCTTCGAGGGCACCTGGAGCAAGTGCAAGCCGTACGAACGCCAGCAGTACATTCTCAAGCACGCCGACCTTCTCGACCAGCATTTTCAGGAGTTCAGTCTACGAATCGGCCATTCCGGGAGCTGCGTTAGCGGTCTTTAATAACTCTGGGCAAATCTGTAGTGCCGGTACACGCCTCTTCGTCGAGCACCAGATTTATGATGAGTTCGTCGGACGCGTCGCAGAGTTCGGCAACCAACTCAAGGTCGGAAATGGCATCGATCCCCAGACGGAAATTGGGCCATTGGTCTCGGCCCAGCAATTAGAACGGGTCACCGGATACTTGACACAGGGGAAGGCAGAAGGGGCACGGCCGGTAGTCGGAGGCGCACGCCTCACCGAGGGTGAGCTGGGAAGGCTATTTCGTCCCACCGACCGTCTTCGCTGACGTGAAAGACGACATGCGCATCGCCCAGGAGGAAATTTTCGGGCCGGTCATTTCTGCGCTCCCGTTCACCGATCTTGACGAAATCGCCAGGCGCGCCAACGCCACCAATTTCGGTCTGGGGCAGCGGCGTGTGGACGCGTGATGTCAGCAAGGCACATCGCCTGGCGAAAGCCATTCGCGCCGGGTCGGTGTGGATCAACTGCTACCAGGCCATGGACCCAGCGGTCCCCTTCGGGGGCTACAAGATGAGCGGCTATGGTCGCGAGTCAGGCATCCAGCAGTTCGAAGAATACCTGAACGTGAAGGCGGTATGGATCAAGACCGCCTGAGCCCATAGCGTCGCAGCGCGAGAGGCGTCTATCGATGGCTTTCTGCTGTTGATCACGCTCTTGGAGAAGACCTGTCGTTGGCCTGGGGGAGAGCGGTGTGGCTGTCCCCCAGGCCACTCCAATGCCTTATACAGGAGTATCCTGGATATCTGCAGAAGATGCCTCCAGAAAGGTCTGGTGTGATGATGATGCTTTGCTGCCATTATTTGTTGAAGGAGGACACCCATGCCAATCGTTGATCTTCCCAAGCGAGACCTTGGACGGACCGGGTTGCACGTCACCATGTTGGGCTATGGGGCCATGGAACTGCGTGGTCCCCCACGTGGACGCGACGTGACAGAGGCGCAGGCCGAAACCATCCTCAACGCCGCGCTCGATGCCGGCATCAATTATCTCGACACCTCCATTGACTATGGCTTAAGTGAGGAGCGCATCGGCCGCTATGTTGCGCACCGACGGTCTGAGTACTATCTGGCCAGCAAATGTGGCTGTGTGGTCGGCGCTGACCCTTCCCCACGCGGCCAACGCAACCGCCACGTGTATACCCGTGAGAATATCACCGCCGGTATCGAGCAGAGCCTTCGACGGATGCATACCGAGTATCTCGACGTGGTGCAATTCCATGGTTCACCGTCCAGCACAGCCCTGGAGGAGCACGGGGCTCTGGAGACTGTGCTGGAATTACAGCAGGCGGGTAAGCTACGATTCATTGGCATATCTTCCAATCTTCCACACCTCAAGGACCATATCGCCATGGGTGTGTTTGATGTGTTTCAGATCCCCTACTCCGCGCTGGAGCGCGAGCATGAGGCGGTGATCAGCGCGGCTGCTGACGGGGGAGCCGGCATCGTCATCCGCGGCGGCGCGGCCAAGGGAGCCCCTTCGGAGGGGAAGCAGGCAGGGAGTCAATGGACGCGATGGCAGCAGGCCCACCTGGTCGATCTGCTGGAGGACATGTCGCCCATGGAGTTCATCCTACGCTTTACGTTCAGCCATCCGGCGATGGATACGAACATCGTCGGCACCATCAACCCGGCACACTTGCAGGACAACATCCGCGCCTTGCTCCAAGGTCCGTTGCCGCAGACGCTCTATGTCGAGGCCAAGCGGCGCCTGGAGGCCGTTGGACCGGCCGCCAGCGGCACCGGGGCGCGGCGGGGTTGACCGAAAGGACGCCTGAACCTTAGAGGTGACGGGTTCAGGCGTTCACTGCTCCGCGCCCACCTGATGGCCGACACACAATGCCTCAACGAGGAGTGTCACCACAGCACATGAGATGCTTCGATCACGTGGCAAATAAACCGTTCATATTCGTGGAGGTAATTGACGGACCGCATAGGTGAACGCAGGCCTGGTCAACTTAGCTTGCCCCCTTTCCAGCTGTTGCCTCCTATGGCATACTCGCCCCATGTAATACATCACCTGCAACCAACCGGCATAAGCGCCATCGGTTCCCGGTGGAGATCATCAGCCATTGCGTGTGGCTCTACTTTCGCTTCCGCCTCAGCTACCGCCACGTTGAAGAGTTGATGGCCGAACGCAGCATCATCCTGACCTATGAAGCAGTGCGGTATTGGTGCCGGAAATTCGGGCAGGTCTATGCCGAATCAGCTCCGCCGCCGGCGTCCCAGGCCATGGGAGACGTGGCACCTGGATGAAAGTCTTTTCTCACCATTAACGGGCAATGGTCCTACCTCTGGCGTGCCGTTGACCAGGACGTCCACATCCTTGATACCTGGTACAAGATCGATGGGATAAGAAGGCAGCGAAGCGATTTTTCCGCAAACTCCTCAAGGGCTTGACGTATGTGCCGCGGGTGATCATCACGGATCAATTCAAGAGCTATAGGGCGGCTCTGCGTGAGATCCTGCCCAGTGTCGAACAGCGGCAGCACCGCTCCTTCAATAATCGAGCAGAAAACTCCCACCAGCCGACCCGCCAACGGGAACGGCTCATGCACCAGTTCAAATCCCCAGGTCAGGCCCAGCGCTTTCTCGCCGCCTATGGTCCCATCGCGTCCCACTTCCGACTGCGGCGCCACCGGCTCTCGGCCCCAGCGTATCGCCAGGAGATGGGTCAACGATTCCAGGTCTAGTGGGAAGTCACTAGATTAGTGACCACTGATTTATTCCCTGCAAGAGGGGATTGTCCGGTGGAGTGGATCGTCGTCTGCTGAGGCTCTCTTCCTCCCCGATTAGGAGAGCCCGACCATGCAGCTCTTACGATATCTCCAGCATTGGCTGACGGGCCGAGGCCAGCGCCTGCAGGTCGCAGACTTCGTCCCCGAAACGCATCCCATTCGCCAATGGGCCGATACCTTTCCGTGGGCGGCCCTGGTCGCAGCCTTGGACCGCTCGTTCGCCCAGCGTTTTCCTAAACCCACCACACGGGGACGTCCGCCCGTCTCGACACGGGTGTTATTGGCGTTGGAGCTCCTGAAACATGAGTTGGCCTGCTCAGATGAACGGATCTGTAGCCGACTGCGGACCGACCTCGCCGTGATGGACTGCCTGTGGGATCACGGCGGTCCAAGTGGATCGAACCCAGGACCATGTTGTGCTCCCGGAAGTGCTCGCCCAGTTTCGCCGTCGCCTCGATGAACCGTTGATGGCGGAACTGCTGGCGGTCCAGGCGGCGACCGCGATGGAGGACGGCTTGGTCAGTCCTGCCCACTTGGTGGTCGATACCTTTCCTAGTGAGCAGGGCAGCCAGCGTGTCAATGATGCGGCGACGCTGTATAAGGCCCCAAAAAAGTCCTCCAAGGGGCTCACGTCCATAACCGCGCCGTGCGCCACCCAGGCACGGCGTTGCAGGCGCACGCGCAGCAACTGCAGCACGACCTTCAACAGATTATGCGCCGCTTCGGCCGTCAGTGCCGGGGGATGGGGAAAGTGTTTGTGACGCTGGTACGCCAAACCGAGACGCAACTGTTGGAGCGGTGGACGCCAGGTCCTGCCCCTGGCTCGGGCCGTGCAGCAGCGCTTGCACAGTATGCCGCAGCTGTCGGAAGACCAGCGGGCGCGCCTGGGTATCCAGCTTACCGCCGCGCTCGCGGCCCATCAGCGGATCGAACGCCACGCGGCTGACGCAGGGCAAGGTGTTGCCCCACTGCAAAATTGTCAACGCGTACGATCCCACGATTGCGCTGATTGGCAAGGGCAAAAGCCATTGCCCCGCGCAGTTCGGCCGCAAGCCTGGCATTATTGCCGAGCCGGCGGCTGGCTTCATCTTTGCCCTGCATCTGCCCGTGGGCAATCCGAGTGATGCCAGCTACGTGGAGCCCTTGGTCGACAATGTAGCGCGGGCGATCGCCCGGGTCAGGACGCGCCCCAGCCCGGCCATCCACTCGCTGGCTGGCGATATGGCACTGAATAACGTGTCCTTGCGGGAGGCATTGCATACACGGGGGATTCTCACCGTGGGGATCCCAAAAACTATCGATCCCCTTCCCTCGTCGCCGACACCTGAGGACGTGCTCCAGATCCTGGACGAGGCGGACTTGCACCACATACGAACCCCCTCCCAGGTGCACCTGGCGTGTGCCTGTGGGTACAGCCGACCGGTAGTCGAAAGGATCATTGCCAGTCTGCTGCATCGTGGAGCAGCGCGCCTCACGTACAAAGGCCATCGTGGCGCCATCGTGCAAACAGGCATGGCCGTCATGGCGCACAATGCGGCCACCTTGGTCCGCATCCACGAGTATCGTCTCTCGAAGCGGGCACCTGTACGTTCCGCCGACGGCTGCGGTTGAGGTGCCGTAAAGTCAATCAACTCAATGCCTCAATAAATTAGTGGTCACTACCTAGACAGAGTCAACTGTCCCTTCCAAATTATGGGGGCATCGTGGTCGGAGTGTAGTGCGTATGAACGCGCTCTAGTCGATCGTCGCCCAGTGGCGCACTTGCTGTGTGCTTCGTCCGATCATGACTCGACGTTCCACCAGCGCATGCGTCACGTGAGGAACCCGCGGCTCCTGGGCTAGGAGGACCACGCGTGCGAATGGGACAGCCTCCCTGGCTGACACCTCCCCTGTCGTCCTCCAGGGCTTACCACCAATACTCCCGATACCGACGGTGCCCCGCGAGGTTATTCACGACGAGGGCGACCAACAGCAGGAGGCACGCCCCGGCGCCGGCCGGGACGACGACGTAGCCGTAGCCTAGGGCGTGAATCTTTGGCCCTCCGATCACGGCCAGCAGCGCCGTGGCCCCGCCGGGTGGGTGCAGGGTCTTAGTCAACAACATGGCGACGATGGCCCCGGAGACCCCAAGCCCCGCGGCCAGCCACGAGGTATCACCCCACAACTGGTAGCTCGTGACCCCCATAAACCCAGAGATGACGTGGCCGCCGACGAGATTGCGCGGCTGCGCCAGGGGGCTGCGGATGGCGCCGTATACGAGCACTGCCGAGGCCCCGAACGAGCCGAGGAGCAAGGTCACGGTAGGCGTTGGGCTCGAAATAGTGGGACGAGAGAATAAGGCACAGAGGCTGATCCCGATCATCGAGCCGACCCACGACCAACCGATCTCGGCTAGCCCAACCCCGGGACGTCTCTCCCACCCCCGCGCATCTTGGCGACAAAATCTTTAAACGTCATCGAGTGCTCATCACTTTCACGAGATCT
>CAVPRW010000047.1:0-82381 GCA_963707985.1 uncultured Nitrospinota bacterium
CTCCACAGAAACTGTGACTCAGGGCGTTTGACCAGCCATGCATCTTCGCCAGCCATCAAGGGTACCTCACTGGGATAGACCTGCAAGGTCATACAGGCAGCGCTGGGCATGCCAAGGTCCACCCACTGTCTGACCCGTTGCAGCAGCCGGTCTTTGGCCACGGCACTGCCGTAGGCGATGAGGCCATCATCCTTCGCCACGACTAACGACTGGTGCGCCTGGTCCCACAGCCCAAAAAAGTGTTCTGCACGGGCTCGCGTCTCAGCTTTCTCGGTTTTGAAGGCGCGGAACGTCGGTTCGGCGATGCCAAGGAATGAGCGGATGCCGAGTGTCCGCCACCTCAATCCCTCCTGGCCTTTGCCACCCCACCAGAAGGGCGTTCGGGAAATTTCTTGCTGCCGCAGTTCGGACCACTCGGGCAGCAGTTCCAGCGGGATCGGCTCTAAACTCTTGATGGCGTACTTCCCCCGTAGCTGGACGAAACCGCAGGGTTCCGACTCCAGTGACTCGAAGTGATCTGCCGTTTTGCGCAAGAGAAATAAATTGTCGCCGCCGCCTTCATTCTTCATGACGATTAATAGCAAGCCTCCATCCCGCATCTGCGCATAGAAATGGTGCGGCAGATCATACGTACCGGCCGTAAAGATCGCCCGATCATACGGTGCCCCCGGCGCATAGCCCTCTCCGCCATCGGCTGCGATGATATGGACATTCGTGATCCCCAGCGCCTCCATACTACCCATGGCCATCTTGGCCACCTCTGGGATGATTTCGAGGCTGTACACCTGTCCACCAGGACTGACCAGATGTCCCATCAGTGCCGCATTCCACCCACTGCCAGCGCCTAGTTCGAAGACCGCCTGCCCTGGGTGGAGTTGCAACAGGTCCAGCAGGTGCAGCACGAACGACGGTTGTGAAATCGTCGATGGGACATCGTCATCATCGTCGCCAAAGAGGATGAGCGGCGCGTTCGCGTAAAGCATGGCCAAATGCTCCGCTAAGTTCGCCTCATGCACCTCGTGCCAGGCTTTGGTCCCCCACTGGCGATAGCGTTTGACAAACACATGCCGTGGCGTGTCGAGGTAGGCGCTTGCCACCGCTTCACTGGTCGGGGTTTCAGCATAGATGGAGCGGGTGAGCTCGAGGAGTTGCCGCTGGTACTTGACGACAGATTCCATAGTCTCTCCCGTGGGCGAACGGTCAACGTGGCGGCGCCACCCGCCAGCAGGCCCACGCCATTGTTCCAGACGCCAACGCTCCACCCGCGAGGACGGTCCCAGATCCGCTGAGAAGTTTGGGCCAAAACCGAGGGGGGGGTGAAGTGAATCTCATCGGAATACGCCCATCATTCCCCGCTAGCGCTGTGCCGCCGGGATGCACACGTTCGGCAAGGTCATCTTGACGACCGGGGGCCTTCTACCAGGTAGGTGGAGGAGTCCTCGACACGCCCGTGGGAGCGCACGGTCGGCCCCTGTCCCCTCAGGCAGGACGTGCGGGAGCGCTCTAGCTCTTCGCGGATGATGCGACGCAAGGTGGCTTCCAGGTCATGGCCGCAGATGTATCCTGCCAAAACCTCGTTAATCAAGGTCTGGTAGCCGCGCTCCCCAGCTTTAGCCTTAAAGTAGTCGATAATGGCCGCATCGAGAAACATGGTGATGCGCCGTTTACCCCGTTCGACTGGCACCCCACCAATCCGCATGACGGCCCGCGCCATTTGCGCCTCGGTGACTTCTGGGATCTCGGACCGATCGATGTCATCGTCCCGCCTCACCTCAAGCTGTTCTGCATTAGCCTGTGAAACGTCGGAAGTAGAGGATTTGTTCACGTTTGGTACCCTCCCGCATCGAAATCATGCGGATCTCATCGTTATGTTCCGTATGGGCGATGATCACGACCCGGCCATGCAACAGGCCGAGCGTGATAAAGCGCTGCTCCCCATAGTCGAAGCGGTCATCCTCAAAGGTGAAGGTCGCACCCTCAAAGACCGCTGAGGCATCGGCAAAATCCAGCCCATGTTGGCGTAGATTGACCTGCCGTTTGGCCTCATCCCAGGAGAATTGCATACCGGCAATATACACATATTTATGCAGATAAGCTAGTGAGTGCGATCTGGACTGCTAGGAGACGAGTCGGGCGATTGGTGTGGCACCTCATGGGGAACGATTGAGCGAACCCTGCGCTGTGGGCTGGGATGAGGCCCATCGTGGTTCGTCGGCGCGTTATGCTATGCGATCCGCTGCCCCGCTACATGAGGCATATGACGCATGCATGGTCTGCATGCGATTCACTACGCCAACCCGTTTTTCAGGACATCCCACTGTGTTATACTCTTCCAGCTATGGCGGTAGGCTAGCAACCGCTGTCGCTATGGTCGCACATCCGTTCTCCAGCAGGGAGACCAACAATGGAAATCTCGGGTATGAGGTGCGGGCTGAACTTTTTTCCCTCCTGTCGTCCCGAGTACAAAGCGGGCGAGGTCTATTTTCGAGAAGCGCTGGATCTGTGTGAACTGGCTGACAGCCTGGGCTACGCCACGGTGAAAATCGTCGAGCACTATTTTCGAGCCTATGGCGGGTACAGCCCAAGTCCCCTCATCTTCCTGGCGGCCGCAGCCCAGCGTACGCACCACATTCGGCTCGTCACCGGCGCGGTACTGCCGGCGTTTAATCATCCCCTCAAATTAGCGGCTGAGCTGGCGATGGTCGATTGCCTCAGCGGTGGACGCCTTGACGCGGGATTCGCACGCGCCTTTCTCCCCCATGAATTCGAGGCCTTTGAGGTGAGTATGGAGGAGAGTCGTCCGCGCTTCGAGGAGGGTATCGCCGCGGTCAGGCGGCTGTGGACGGAGGAGCGAGTGACCTTCGAGGGGCGCTTCCATCGGTTCAAGGATATTACCCTCTTGCCGCGTCCTGTCCAAAAGCCGCACCCGCCGATCCTGGTGGCAGCGATTTCCACGTCTGAGTCATTTATCTGGGCGGGGGAACAAGGCTATGGGCTGATGTTCGTGCCTTACCTGAGCGACTTCGACGATCTGGCGCAGAAGATTGAGCTCTACCGCCGCACCTATCGGGCCGCGACGAACGGTCAGGAGCCGCCTCCCCCGTCCATGGCGCTGCATCTGTACATGACAGAGTCAACCGCGAGCGCCAGGCGTGAAGCCCAGCCCTATATCGAGCAGTACATGGCGATCTTTCAGGAGAGTGCCGCGGCCTGGACTGGGCGGCAGTCGAGCCAATACCGTGGGTATGAGCTGATGCAGGAACGCCTGCAGGCGTTGACCTACGACCGCGTGTTAGCCGAGGGGCGGGCGCTCATCGGGGACCCTGGCGCGGTGCTCGATCAACTGCGTCAGCTGCGTCAACTGTTCGGGCCCATCCAGCCAGAGATGCAGGTCATGTTTGGGGACATGGATGCTGCCCAAGCTCGCCGCAGTGTGGAGTTGTTCGGGCGGGAGGTGCTCCCGGCCGTCGCTGCGTGACGATCTCGCCTGAAACTCATCAAGGGGAGGGAATCCGTGAGAAAAGTCACCGTCACACTGCCTGGCTGGATCGGTACAGAGGAGGCTCAGGAGGAAGTGGTGCGGAACTTGCGGGCTCATGCTCTCCTTAAGATGGAATTCTACCGTAGTAAAATGAAGCTCTTTGAAGCCAAGTATGGCACCACCTTCACCCGCTTTCAGCGGCGGGTGACCAACGAGTGCTCAGGAGGATTTCACGGCCTGGGATGACCTCATGGAGTGGGAAGCCTGCTATCGCGCCTACCAGGAGTGGAAGAAACGCCACACTGAGCTGCGGCGATGGTCGGGCACATAGTCAGTGCTCTGCGGCACAGCCCTCTCGTGAAGGATTTGGAGGTCACGGAGCTGGTCGAAGAAGACAGCGTCCAGTTTCTGCGAGCCAAAGCTGAGATGCTCGATGGCAGCTTGCTGTATGTGAGAGAGTTATTCTTTCGTGACCAGAGCAAATATTCTTATCACTGGCAGACCCAGACAGGAGCGCTGCTGTTACGCTGGGACAACGCTCCACATCATCCTGAGATGCCGACGTTTCCGCACCACTTGGAAGCATGAAGCGGGAACACGTCAGCCCCTCTGTGCGCGTGACGGTCAGAAGAGACAGTGCACGTTACCACCCGGCAGCGGCTGCAGGCGTTTTGGCAGACCCATCCCGATGCGGAACGCCCATTGAAAGCCTGGCTGGCGATGGTCCGGTTGAAGCGCTATAGCAGCCCTCTGCAGTCCGCGAGGATTTTGCCTCGGCACGCTTCCTTGGGAAGTGGCGGACGGTGTTTAATATTGGGGGCAACAAATACCGGCTGGTCGTCGATATACGCTATGATCTAGGCCGCACCTACATTCGCCATGTGCTGACCCATGAGGAATATATGCGCCGGACCCAGGACGGCAGTTTGTAAGGCGCGGCCACGCCCACAGATATCGCAGAAGGTGAACATCTCATGGCTGAGCTTCTCGACTTTACGAAACCCCACGTCTTACGCAACGAGGCGGAATACACGGCGGCCGTGGCGGAGATTGACCAGCTCCTCGACCTCGACCCGCCACCCCATTCAGAGGCCTACGAGCGGTTGGAATTTCTCTCGGTGTTAGTGCACGCCTATGAAGAGACGCATTTTCCCTTGGAGCAGCCTACCACCCCACAAGACGTTGTGACATTCATGTTAGAGCAGAAAGGCCTGTCGCAGACAGACTTGGCCGAATGGCTGGGGGGAGAAAGCCCGATGCTGGCCTTTTTACAGGGAACCTGCAGTCTGTCACTTCCGCAAATTGCGCAACTGCGAGAGCACTTGGGCATCCCAGCGGATCTCCTCATCAGTCCTGGCACAGGCCCTAACCAGGGCCACGAGCCGACGCGCTGAAGCGTGCGGCCCATGCCTGGCATTGATATGACTTTCGATGTCAAGAGTTGGGCGCCATTGGTTGCGGTCTTCATCATGTTTTGCGCCCTTTGTCCATCCGTCAGCGGCGGAGCCAGTCAGCAGCGACGGTTACCCCGGCTGATCTCCGTGGGGTGCTTCCCCCCTGACGGGCCTCCGTCGAGTGCCTGCCGCCCTCGAGGCCCGAGGCTGCCCGAGGGGCCTCTGAACGCCGTCGTGGGGCGCACCAAGACCAGGGCTGCGGGGAGCACTCGGCAGGAACCTCGCAGTGCTGCGCGTTCTCCGCTGGCCCGTGCAAGATCGGGCGCTCTAGGGCACCCGCAGCTGCGCGACAGGGGGATGGTGGGCGCCCTCGAGCGGCTTCGTCCTCTACTACTGGTCGAACGTAATACGCGTTAGGACGACCGTGCCGGTGACCGTCGCCTGCAGGGCGGTCGTATCGAAGACGGTCGTGAACGGCCCCGTCGCGGTGTCGCCGTCCTTATCCACTGTGACGGTCGAGGTCACGGTGACCGTCCCCTCCCCGAATGCGCTACTCATCGAGACAAGGTGGATAAACTTGACGGCGAACTGCCGTGAGCCGGTCTTGGTCCAGATCCCATGAGCGGTCCCGAGCTCGGGGGCCGTGTTCAGCACGAGGCCATCCGAGGTGTTCGTCGCGATGTTCCTGAACGGCGGCGGGCCGGCGGATCGGGCATCACGTCGACGATCCAGGACCCGACGAGGCTCTTCTGACCCGCGGTCACGTCCATCGGCGTCAGAGCGCCGAGGAGAACGGTTGCTACCAGCAAGATGATTGCTACGGTTGGCCTGATCCTCATTTTCATGATAGGTTCCTCATGAGGTTCCGGATTGTGCGTCATTTACAGCGACTAATACGTGCCTTCTTCCGTTTCTCCTGCCCAGCACCTCCTTCCATACAGTCACTCTGGCGCTGCTGCGGGGAAATCTGTGGTCTCTCCAGATGCCCTATGTGACGAGTTCCCGGTACTTTACATCCATAGCGTGGCCGCATCCGCCTCATCTTGGCAAGAGGTGTGCCGCCGCTGGCGTGGTAGCTCGGCGTGGCGTGTGGGCGCGGGTTCGCGCTTGTGAGCGGGAGGGGAATGCGCTACGATGCGGCCGTGTGTTCAGCCATTTTCAGCCGTTTTTCAGCCACTTTTCAGCCGATTTCAGCCGTTGCCGGCCACCGGTCTCAGCCACTCACGATCGCCTAGCCAGGCCTCATCCCGGAGGTGCCCATGGCTCGTGCTCGCCCGTTGTCCCCCCTCGACCCCCTCGACCGTCTGGTCGGGGCAGCGGCCGCGCTCCAGACCCGACGTGCCCACATGCGCCAGAGCCTGACGACTTTTCAGGCTGCAGGGGGAGGCGGGGCTCCAGCCATGAGCTCTGGCTTTGATGGCCGAGATGTATGATCGCGTGAGACAGGTCTCAGCGCGATTAAGTACCCTGGACGCGGCACTGGCACTGGCTCGGAAACCAGGGTCTCGTGACGACGAGGCGGGGCTGTATCGGGTCAAGGGGACGTTATGGCTCGTGCGTGCTGGCCCAGTGAGAACGAAGCGATAACCACAGGCATTATAGCTCTATCTCCTTTGCACGAAAGCCACATATTCAAGCCTGACCCTATCCCCCCGACCAAGCCTTGTCCAATTCCCGATGTGACGGAAGTCGAAGAGGCGCTTACGCAAGGGGAGATCTTGGAGGCATACCCTCATGACCCGCGTGGCGAGAGCTGTCTGATGTTAGGGTATGCCGGTATAAAGCCGATTCATGCTGTGCTCGGGTGGGTGAAGGTCAGAGGGACGGAGAAGCGTATTCTCCGAATCATTACAGTCTATATACCACAGCCACCCAAGTGGAGCGATCCACGGACGAGAGGAGGAAGGCGATGACAGACTTTGGCGATTGCACGTTTTGTGGCGGCGAGGTCGAGGAAACAAGAATCGAGTATGATTACCGGCGCAGGGGACAGCTTCTAGTCATCAGTAACGTATCAGCAGGAGTGTGTCGGCAGTGTGGAGAGACATACTTCAAGCCGGACGTGCTGAAGAAGATGGATGAAGCCTACCACGGCATCTTTGACTGTCATCAAGAGCCCGAGCGAGTGCTGGCGATTCCAGCGGTCTCGCTTTAGGACACACCAGCTCGATCCCCACGTCAAAGCTCAGGCACCTTGACCTGCGATCGACTCGGGAGCCATGACCTCGTAGCTTCTCGCACACCTTCGCATTGACGCCCCCTACAAGGATAAGGCTATATAGCGTAGGGTGCGTTCCACGTACCGACATCCGCTCTTGTTTGCCTTGGAAGATCCCTACCCCCAGTCCGCTCTCGTCGCCGGGGAAAGGGAAGCCGTTGCCTATCGACACAATGTCTGTGAAGACCAAATCTCCCGGGTTATCGAGCTTGGCAGCGAAGTGTGCTCCAGAGCGCCCCCAGTTGCGCGACTGGGAGATAGCCGTTGCCCCGGAGCGGCTCCGTCCTCTACTAGGTAGTGTACCAAACTTGTTGAAATTTTTGAGTGAGTTTGCTATCTTCCCCCGCCTGAGATCGGTGCCTTGAACGGTGTTTTTGTCCCTTTATTCCTATGAGAAAGATCATGTATGATGTTCACACCTGTGGGTTGTCCGACGTGTCAGAGCACTGATGTGGTCAAATATGGCAAAACTCCTGATGGAAAACAGCGTTTCCATTGTCGAAATCTGGCCTGTCAGCGACAAACATTTCTGCTGGAATATACCAATAAGGGGTTTTTACCGGAAGTCAAAACCCAGATTGTCGATATGGCACTGAACGGAAGTGGCATTCGCGATACCGCACGTGTGTTGAACGTGAGTCCGACGACCGTGATTAACACATTAAAAAAAAGGAACCAGAGCTCCAATATGTGAATGAGGCGATCGTAGGGAACCTCACGCCACAAGAGGTGAACGTCGTCATCCAGCCAGTCAACGAGGCTGAGATGGATGAGATGTGGAGTTATGTGGGTGATAAAGGTCATCAACGGTGGTTGTGGCATGCGATTGACCATCACAGTGGCACGATCCTCGCGTATGTATTGGGAACGCATACAGATACCGTGTTCGTCAAACTGAAGCAGCTTTAGCGCCATTTGGTATTACGCGTTTTTATACTGATGATTGGGGTACCTACCAGAGAAATCTCCTCCCTCAGCATCATGTGATTGGGAAAGCAAATACACAGAAGATTGAAAGAAAACATCTGACGCTGAGAACACGGATCAAACGTTTAACCCGAAAGACCATTTGCTTTTCTAAGTCAATTCGGATGCATGATATCGTGATTGGATTATTCGTGAACCGATATGAATTTGGTCTGCAGATTTAGTATACAACAATTTTGGAACACTACCCTCTACTACTGGTCGAAGGTGATCCGCGTGAGGACGACCGTGCCAGTGACGGTCGCCTGTAGGGCGGTCGTATCGAAGACGGTCGTGAACGGCCCTGTCCCGGGGAATACGCTATGCTGCAGCCGGTTTCAGCCACGTGCCGATGCGGCGGCGACCCCCGACACATTGCTGGGGGCCGAGCTGTTCAGCGTCGCGGCGGGGACCTTCAGCGACGTCAAACGCGCCAAGCCGGGCCTGCTTTATGTTGGTCTTGTGGTGCGACAGAATTTGCGGGCTTACAGGTATAGCATGTGTGCACGAGCGTCACAGCAGCCCACAGAAGGGACATCTTTGCTAAGGATGTTTTATCTGAGTCTCACGATGTCATAGACTATGATGTATACTTTTTCCCATCATTTGACGCAGGAGACACTCGAAATGCCCTTGCGCAAAGTCCAGGAAATTCTATCAAGTCAGCTTGCCAGCACGGCTGAGCAGAAGAAATTTGGCATCGCTGAAGGCGATTATGTCGAGATGGAGGAGTCCGCTTCACCTTTGTCATTGACCCAGACATCTATATCCTCCGGCGTGTAGGCCCCCCTGCGGAGGCCCTCCGTAAGCCTTGACTATAGGGGTTTCGTGCAGATCTCCGGAGATATACTCTTGACCAAAAGGCACACAACGCTCGACTGGCACTCCACCGATCCCCATGATAGCCCGCGCCATGTGTGCCTCGGTAACCTCTGGAATCTCGGACCGAGCGATGTCATCATCCTGCCTCACTTCAAGGCGTTCTGCATTCGCCTGTGAAACGTCGGAAGAGGAGGTGTTCACGAGTGGTGCCCTCCCACACCGAAATCATGCGGATCTCATCGTGATGTTTCGTAGAGGTGATGATCACGACCCGGCCATGTAGCAGGCCAAGCGTGATCCAACACGGCTCCCCATCGTCGACGCGGTCATCCTCGCAGGTGAAAAGCGTCCCCACAAAGGTCGCTGCGGCATCGGCAATGTGCCACCCATGTTGGCGGAGATGGACCTACCGTTTAGCCTCATCCCAGGAGAATCGCGTAGCGGCAAGATACACATATTTATGCAGATACGCGAGTGAGTGCGATTTGGACAGCCATGAGACGCGTCGAGCGATTGGAATGGGGAAGCCGTGGGGAGCGATTGAGCGAACCCTGCGCTGTGGGCTGCGATGACGCCCAACGTGGTTCGTCAGCGCGTTGTATTCTGCTGTCGGCTGCCCCGCTACATGAGACATATGATGCACGCCTGGTCTGCATGCGATTCACTATGCCGGCCTGTATTCCAGGGCATCCGACTGTGTTATATTCTCGGTAACCATAACAGACGAGGAGTGCATTCAGGAGAAGCCATACTATGTCCACCACTGAAACGCTGACCATTCATTTGCCGGTGTCTGCGGCCCGCCGTTTGCGCCGTGTGGCGGAGATTGCCCGGAGACCTGTGGACGAAGTGCTAGCCGACACGCTTTACGCCACTTTACCCCCCTTGTTAGAAGATGTCCAGCTGCATTTCAGGCTGACTTGGCACATCTGGAAACCTTGCCGAGTGAGGCGCTCCACGAACAGATGCGGGCTGTCTTGCGTCCGGAAAACGTCACACGCTATGAAACCTTGCAGGCCATTCGGGCGGAGCGACGATTAACCGAGGTAGAACAACAGGAATGGGAGACCCTGCGCTTGGAAGCCGATAGCCTGATGTTTCGCAAGGCGTACGCCGCCGTGCTGCTCAAATGGCGTGGCGAGCGTATTCCCACGGTAGCTGAGCTAGAAACCCAACCCTGATGGCTGACCTGCCCGCGGAGTTGCTCATCCGACTGAAACGGCAGGTGGGCAACCGCTGTGGCTATTGTCGAACGTCCGTCCTCGTTACCGGTCAGCCCCTGACCGTTGAACATATCATTCCCCTCGCGCGCGGAGGCTCCTCGCGCGAGGACAATCTGTGGTTGTCCTGCCGACGATGCAACGAACACAAGGGCATCCAAATTGACGGGATCGATCCGGAAACCGGCGAGCGGGTGCCGGTGTTTCATCCGCGTCGGCAGGCCTGGCGTGAGCATTTTGCCTGGTCGGGTGACGGCACGCAGGTCATCGGGTTGACGCCGTGTGGCCGGGCCACGGTGTTAGCGCTGAAGTTGAACAACGACGACATGGTCGCAGCCCGCCAATTGTGGGTCAGTGTGGGCTGGCATCCGCCGGTGAGTAAAAGGCAACTCGCATGTGCGTATTTCCTTCTAAGCTCTTCACATTGCGGTCCTCTCATACGACCCTGCCCCCGGTCGTGAGTGCCTTGCTCATAGAGGTGTGAGCCTCAGCAGCCTGAGAGTCGCACGACCGCGGCCAGCCCTCCTCCACGACCAGCACGTTCCCGTATTGGCGTCCGTGGCGCACAGGTTGACGAGGGGGGAAAGCCGCACCCGTGGGCCACATAGGCCGTGGTGCTCCTGAAGTCCAGGCGCTGCGACATACTGCCCCCAGGAAGCACCCTTGGGCCTAGGAGAAGAACCTGACGCGAGAGCCAGCCCGCTCTAATGCAGGCGATGGCGCTAGTCATGTTGCTTGTGCGACTTCGGGGTGGCGACGAGCAGCACTCCGCGTTCATCGGTAAGCGTGGCGCCGAACACCACCTGCCCACGGTCATTGTTATTCGCTCCGGAGTTGGGAACAAACACGGGGGGTGGGTCAACACGAGACACGTTCATTATCAGCCCGGCAATCGTGCCCACACCAGCGATCACGGTGCCTGTCCGAGCCACCAAGTGGAGCGAGCCGTGCGACCACATGTACAAGCCGGTGTCCGGGAGGTCGTCTGCGTTGTCGTCGGTGTTCAAGGTCGCATTGAAGACGACTTCTCCGGCGTTGTTCACGTCGAGCTGCCAACCATGGATATTGCTGGCGGTCACGAACCGCCCTCCCCCTGGCATCTTATCGCCAGGACCCGCCACGCGTACGGTCTCGCCTCCCGAGTGGAGGTATACGCCCGTCACCTGCCTGGCGGCAGGTGGTAATGTGAGGTCGCCAAGGAACACGCTATCTCCCCGATCATTGATCACCGGGCTGAAGGCCTGGCGATATACCCCCCCGCCGGGTGCGGGCTCGCCCGCATGCGCGATGGAGAGGATCTTGCCCGTGGCGGCTTTGTTGACGTAGACGCTGCTGAGACAGGCGATCAGGACGCCGGGTGGGGGTAAACCCCCGGCAGGAAGACACTCCTCGCCAGCAACGTGGCCCATGAAGGCCACATCGCCCCTGCCGTTAATCGACGGCCCATAGGTCCAGTCGAAGATGCCGCCGCCGGGTGCTCGATCCCCCGGGCTGACCACACTGGAGATCTGCCCTTTCGTGTTCGCCTTGAAGAGCCCTACCCCTAGTCCGAGCTGTTCCGGGAAAGGGATGCCCTCATCTGTCAGCACCGTGCCCGCGAAGACCAGGTCTCCCCGGTTATTGAGACTGACACCGAATTGCGCCCCTTGAACACCCCGCCTCCGGGCACCGCTGTCACCTCGGGAATCACGACCGGCGTCACGGTATGGGTACTCTGAGAGAAGCGATAGACCCCCGCATTCACCCCGACGGGAAGACTGAACGGGCTGAGCAGGAAGACAAACCCCGCCTCGCCCTTGTCGTTGAAGGTCGAGGGATCCAAGAAGCCGAAGTCATAGACGCCACCGCCTGGGGCAGGCTCGCCAGTGCGCGCAATCTGAAAAATTTCTTCCTTGCGCAATAAGAAGAGGCCACCTTCTTCTTCCGTCGTCACGCCGGCGCCAAACAGGACATCCCCACGATTGTTGATGAAATTTGACCCGAAGGCGAGGACGAAGATGTCCCCCATCGGGCTCTGATCGCCTAGAAACACGAGCGGTGTGAACACGTATCCCTTCGAGTCGGCCGAGACATCGGGCGACTCGACTGCCACCACCGCTACCAGCAACACAAATCCCACTACGGCCACGAGATGTGGCCAAGACGTCTGCCTGTTCATGATCAGCTCCTCATCAGATTCGGTGTATAGTCGTCATCCACAGCGATCGTACGGGTTCCTCTGCCGTCTCCCCTGCCCAGCACCTCCTTCCATGACGCGATTCTGGCCCATTTACATGGGGACATCTGCTCCCTCTGCAGACGCTGTACGTGACGAGTTCCTGGTACTCTACGTCCATCGCATGGGCCACATCAGCCCCGTCTTGGGCAAACCGCATGCCACGGCGACCCCGTAGGCCGGGCGCGACGTGCGGGCGCGGGTTCGCGCTTGTGACTGGGACGGAAATGTGCGATGATGCGGCCGTGTGTTCGCCATTTTCAGCCGTTTTTCAGCCACTTTTCAGCCGATTTCAGCCGTTTTCGGCCACCGGTCTCAGCCACTCACGATCGCCTAGCCAGGCCTCAGCCCCGGAGGTGCCCATGGCTCGTGCTCGCCCGTCGTCCCCGCCCGACCCCCTCGACCGTCTCGTCGGCGAGGCCCCAGCGCTCCAGACCTTGCGCGCGCAGATCCGTCACCTGGCCCGCTTCGACGCGGTGGGGCATGCCGCGGTCCCCACCGTGTTGCTGCAGGGGGAGACCGGCACCGGCAAGGGGCTGGTGGCGCGCGTCATCCACGACAGCGGCCCGCGCGCCCCGGGGCCGTTCATCGAGGTCAACTGCGCGGCCATCCCGGAGACGCTGCTGGAGGCCGAGCTGTTCGGCGTCGAGGCGGGCGCCTTCACCGATGCCAAACGCGCCAAGCCCGGCCTGTTTGAGGCGGCGTCGGGGGGCACCCTGTTCCTGGATGAGATCGAGGCCCTGCCGCTGGCGCTCCAGGGCAAGTGCCTCACCGCCATCGAGGCCAAGCGCGTGCGGCGGGTGGGGGCGGTGGTCGAGCAGCCCGTGGATGTGAAGCTGATCGCCGCCACCCAGGTCGAGCTCAGTGGGCAGGTCCAGGCGGGGCGCTTTCGCGCCGACCTGTACCACCGCCTGGCGGTGGTGGTGCTGGAGCTGCCGCCCCTGCGCGCGCGGGGCGACGATATCCTGGTGTTGGCGCGCGCCTTCTTGCAGCAGTACGGCGCGGCCTATGGGGTCAGTCCCCAGCGGTTGAGCCAGGCCGCCGAGGCCTGGCTGCTCGAGCTATCACTGGCCCGGGAATGTGCGGGAATTGAGCCATCTGCTGGAGCGGGTCGCCCTGCTCGAGCCAGCGACGGTCATCGATCCGGAGAGCCTGGCGCGGCGATGTCTGCCACCGTCCGGTCGGCGGTCCCGGTCGACGCGCCGGCTCCCTCCGAGCCCCGGACGCGCCCCTACACGAGACCGAGCGCCTCGCCGAGGCCTTGCGCCAGAGCGGCGGCAATCTCGCGCAGGCGGCCCGCCTCTTAGGGCTGAGCCGCGGCGGCTTGCGGTACCGCCTGCACAAGTATGGGCTGACACGTCCGTCCCGGCATCAGGCCTTCCCCCTGGTGAGGCAGGAGACCGGTGCGAGGGGACGCCGCACGCCGCCCAGCACCCCCACCCTGACCCGCCCCCGTCGAGGGGGAGGGGAGACGCCCTCGCAGACGCAGCCCATCTAAGACGCCTGAGCGGGGAGTCTGAGCGCCGGCCGCGGGCTGGGAGCCCAAGCCGGTGGCGGTGCTGGCGATCGAGGTGACCTGGCCGGACATGACGGAGGCCGACGCCCGCCACTATGAGCCCTGGACCCTCGCCAGCCGCTGGGAGCAGCGCATGGCCGAGAAGGTGGCGGGGTTCGGTGGCGTCATGCTCCAGGATTCGCCGTCGTTGTGCCTCGTTGCCTTTGGCCTGCCCCAGACCCTGGAGCAACTGCCGCAGCGCGCGGTGCAGGCGGCGCTGGCGATCCGACACCTGGCCGCCGAGTCGCCAGCGCGTCGGCAGGACAGATGGCCGGCCCGGTGGTCCGGCTGGCCGGGCATGTGGGCACGCTCCTGGTCGCGGAGGCGACCGAAGCCCACCAGGGCGCTGGCTCGCGGTGGGGGAGACGCTGGCCCTGCCGGTGCGGCTGCTCGGGCATGCGGCGCCGGGGGAGTTGCTGGTGTCCGCGCCCGATGGCACGGCTGACCGACGGCTGGGTGGAGGTGCAGACACGCCCGCTGTCCTCAGGAGCCGAGCCGTCCGATCCGCTTCTGGCGTACCGGGTGGTGGGCCTCCTGCCGCGGCAGGCCGTGCTCCACGGGGAGCGGCCGACGGACCCGTACGCCGTTCCTGGGACGCGCGCGCGAGCTGGCCACCCTGCAGGCAGCTGCTGGCCCAGGTCGAAGGCGGGCGGGGGCAGGTGGTGGGGATGGTGGGCGAGCCCGGCATGGGCAAGTCGCGGCTCCTCGCGGAGTGGCGCCAAGACCTGGCAGCACACGAGGTCACCTACCTGGAAGGACACTGTTGGTCCTACGGCAGCGCCATGCCCTACTTGCCCGTGCTCGACCTGCTGCGCGCGCACTGCGGGATCACGCCCGCCGACGGCGCCGAGATCATCATGGAGAAGGTACGGAGGGGGCTGCAGGCAGTAGGCCTGGCGCCTGAGGACTGGGCGCCCTATCTCCTGCACCTCCTGGGATTGGCAGTCAGGGACCGAGCAGTTGGCGGACGTCGGTCCGGAGCAGCTGAAGGCCAAGACCTTCGAGGCCCTTCGGCAGATCTGTCTGCACCGCAGTCAGCAGCACCCCCTCGTCCTCGCCGTGGAAGATCTGCAGTGGATCGACCCCACATCGGAAGCGTTCTTGGCGCGACTGGTTGACAGTATCGCCGGGGCTCCGATCCTCGTACTCGCCACGTATCGGCCGGGGTATCAGCCCCCCTGGCTCGACAAGTCCTATGCCACCCAGCTCACCGTGTCGCCGCTCTCGCCCGAGGACAGTGTCCAGATCGTGCGGACGGTCCTCTCGACGGAGACGGTCCCAGCCCCTCTGGCCCAGACGATCCTCGCCAAGGCGCAAGGCAATCCCTTCTTCTTGGAGGAGATCGCTCAGACGTTGGTGGAACAGGGCACGCTCAGACGCGAGGGCGGGATGACCCTGCCACCCACCCTGCAGCTCCCCGCGACCGTGCAGGCCGTGTTGGCGGCCCGCATCGACCGCCTGCCGCTGGAGGAGAAACAACTGCTGCAGATCGCCGCCGTCATCGGCTCCGAAGTCCCCGTGCCGCTGTTGCAGGCCATGGCCGAGCGGCCCGAGGTGACGCTGCATCAGCAGTCTCGCGCACCTCCAGGCGGCCGAGTTCCTCTATGAGACGCGCCTGTTCCCCGAGCACGCGTACACCTTCAAGCACGTCCTCACGCAGCAGGTGGCCTATGAGACGCTGCTCCAGGAGCGGCGGCGCGCCCTCCATGTCGGCATCGTCGAGGCCCTGGAGACCCTCATCGGGGACCGCGTGGCCGAGCAGGTGGAACGCTTGGCGCACCATGCCCTGCGGGGTGAGATGTGGGACAAGGCCGTGACCTACTGTCAGCAGGCCGGTGCCAGGGCCCGGGACCGCGCCGCGTTCCACGAGGCGGTGGCCTCCTTCGAGCAGGCCCTCCAGGCCCTCGCGCATTTGCCCGAGCCCGGCGACACCAGAGTACTGGCCATCGATCTCCGCCTCACGTTGGGAGGCACGCTGACCCAACTGGGAGCATATAGGCGGTGTCTCGCCCTGTTAGGCGAGACCGAGGCCCTGGCCCGGGCGCTCGACGATCGGGCCCGGTTGGGACGGGTGCTAGCCCAGATGGCCGATGGACTCAGGCAGACGGGGGACCTCGACGGAGCCATGGCGGCGGGTCAGCAGGCCCTCGATCTCGCGGGCGCGCTGGGCGACAGCGACTTACAGGTCCAAACATGCCATCGCCTGGGGCAGGTCTACGCTGCCCGCGGCGACTTCGGCCGGGCGGCCGAGCTGCTGCGGCGGAACGTAGAGGGGGCGGATTGGCAGCCTGGCACGCCCGGCACACTCGTGCGGCTCCACTCCCAGGCGTGGCTGGCCTGGACCTTGAGCGTGCTCGGGGTCTTCGCCGAGGGCCGGCGCCACGGGGAGGAGGCGCTCCGCCTTGCCATGCGGGCAGGTCGAGGGTCCACACCGATCGTGGTCCGCGCCCGGCTCGGCCACCTGTACCTCGCCCAAGGGGATCTGGAGCCCGCCATCCGAGTGTTGGATGAGGGCCTGGTCCTCTGTCGTGCCTCCGGGGACCGGAACAGTTTGCGACTGATCTTGGCGGGCCTGGGCTATGCCTCTGCGCTGCAGGGGCGCCTCGCGGAGGGGCGTGTGCTGCTGGAGGAGGCGATCAGCGAAAGTATTCGCACAGGCGCGCGAAACCCCCGCTGGCTTGCATGGCTCAGCGAGGTGTGTCGTCTGGCGGGACGCGACGAGGAGGCCTGGCAGCACGCCCGCCAGGCGCTCGACCTGGCCCGGCAGCGGAAGGAACGCGGGGACGAGGCGCTCACGCTGCACCAGCTTGGCGTCGTCCACGCTCACGCCGACCCCCCCGATACCGAGCAGGCCGAAGATCACTACCAGCAGGCCCTGGCTCTGGCCGAGGCACTCGGCATGCGCCCGCTCCAGGCCCACTGCCATCTTGGCCTCGGCACGTTGTATGCCCAGATCAGCCGAAGTGAGCAGGCCTGCGCCCAGTTGTCTACCGCCATCACGCTCTACCTGGCCATGGACATGACCTTCTGGCTACCCCGCGCCGAGGGGGCGCTGGCGCAGGTAGTTGGGGCAGGAGGCCAGTAGGGTCCCTGGGAGGGGAACGTGACGGCACATCACAGGCTCCGATTGCAAAGCGCCCCTCCATCAGGCTATTGAGATTGCCCGCCGGCAACAGGGCAAATCGCTCGAGCTGCGGGCGGCGATGAGCCTGAGTCAGTTATGGCAGCAGCAGGGCCGGAGCACTGAGGCGTACCGGTTGCTGCACCAATCTACGGTTGGTTCACCGAGGGGTTTGACACCGCCGACATGCAGGACGCCAAGGCGTTGCTCGATGTACTGGCGGGCCATGGGTAAGGGGGGAGGATGGAAGAAGTGGTCAAGGAGATCATCAGCCAATTGGGCAAAGCTCAGGTAAGAAGGGCTCCATGTCAGGAAGTGCTTGCGCATGAGCCTCAATTGATAGACCAGGTCATGGAATCGGTCATAAAGGCTCGTGAACAGCACCCACTGAGACAAAGCCGTGGATACAGCTTTACTCGACACGGACACGTTTTCTGAGATCCTGAAGGGGAGGGACCGACGCATTGTTGCTCATGCCATGAGCGGGTGCCCAACTTCGGGTAGGCAAGTGTCGTAGCCAAATCCTATGCTGTCGCACGATCAGTAACCCCTGTGGATCGGCCCTTTTCTAGGAGCTTCAAACAGAGCGAGCGCATCGTCTCAAGTTCATGGCAAAACTCGCGCTGTGCTTCCTCAAGGGATAAACAGTCAAAAAGGTCTGGTAATTGTACCCCATGACTCATAATTGCGTTTGCCTCCCGACTTCGAAAATGTGTGCGGACAAAGAGACAGTTGTCGGCGTTGTAGAAGTGTTGCACCGCCTCTGTGGCGCTTAGGATCCCACTGGCTAATGACTGCACCAGACCGAGATTCACCAGAGCGAAAAGTTCTAGCTGCTGTGAGGGGTCTCCACTCGCCGCGGAGAGAACGCTACGCAATTGATAACTTTGTCTCATGATGTGCCCGTATTGGAAAAGAACTTGACCCCAGCTACCCTCCCGGTGGCATGTTCAAAGTAATGAACTTCTCCGGAGTTCCCCTGCTTGATGACTTTTTTCCACCTGCCGGAAAGCAAACGCCATAGCTCACGCAGCACGGCCGGATTGCGTACTGGGTACTTGAGGGTGCCACCTCGGCGTGGAGTCCAATTCTGTGGCACCGATCCGGACGCATGGATGTCCGGTTACAGATTGAGTGGCATACGTCTCCGCTAACCAGGCTACCCTGGGCTTTCTAAGCTCGCTTCACCCAGGATCGTAAGATTACCATATGAAAGGATACGCAGCCAACCGTGCCTATAGGCGAGTAATGTCCCCATTTGGCCCCCGGCGTGAATGGCGGCGCGGATCTAGGCGTCAAACGAGGCTACTACTGAGGAGCAAGCCTGTCCCTCGGAGTTTTGCATAGGGGCTTGGTTTGTCAGCCTGATAGTGTACTATAGGGGTAGGAGATGTCCAGCTGACCAAAAGGAGACTCTGCTGGGCACCGACGGATTGGATTATGAAACGCCTTAGCAAACACTGCGGCCAGAGGTAATCATCGGCATGTCGGCATGGCCGCGCACCATTTGAGGAAGAAGATGATCCAAGCAGTGATTTTCGACTTTGACGGGTTGATTCTGGATACCGAGGTTCCGGAATTTCAGACCTGGCAGGAGATCTATCAGGCGCATGGGTGCGAGTTAGCTCTGGAGGTGTGGGCGACCGGCCTCGGCACCTCGGCGGATGCCTTTGATCCCTATGACCATTTGGAGGCGCAGGCGGGGTGCCCCATCGATCGTGAGGCCATCCAACAGCAACGCCGCCAGCGCTATCTCGAGTTGCTCGAAGCAAAAACGGTGTTGCCGGGTGTGCGAGAGTATATTGCCGAGGCCAAGCGCCTGGGCTTGCACCTTGGGGTCGCTTCCAGCTCATCGCGGGAGTGGGTGGTCGGCCATCTGACCGAGCTTGGCTTGAGTGCATATTTCGACTGCATCAAATGCCGCGATGACGTCCCACGGGTAAAGCCGGACCCGGCGCTCTATCGGGCGGTGGTGGAGACGTTTGCGCTGCAGCCGTCTCAGGCCATTGCCCTGGAAGACTCGCCCAACGGCATCGCCGCTGCCAAGCGCGCCGGGCTGTTTTGCGTCGCCGTGCCGAATCCGTTGACGCGCCAGCTCTCGCTCGCGCATGCCGACCTCCTGGTCAGCTCCTTGGCAGACCTCCCACTCCAGCATCTGCTGGACCACGTGCAGCGCCATGGGCGATAATCCTCCCAGCGCCCAGCGGCAATATCGGAGACCCCAGATGGTGACGTTCCTTCGACGATTGATCGGCCTCGCCCGCCTGATACGATGGACGAGCCTCGTCTGCCTTGCCCTCACCTGCGCTGGATGTATCACCATCGATATCCTCGGTGGCAAGCCCGGCACGTTGCGGGAAACCGTCATCGAGGGGGAGCGTGGACCAAAGATCGCGCTGATCGAAATCGAGGGAGTCTTGAGTGAAGGTGCAAGGCCCACGCGCCTCGGCTTTAGCGAGGATGAAAGCCCGGTGGCACGGGTGCGGGCTCAGCTCGACAAGGCCGCCAAGGATCGTGCCGTCAAAGCTGTGGTGTTGCGCATTCATAGCCCTGGTGGGACCGCGACCGCAAGTGAGATCATCTATGGCGAAATCCAGCGTTTCAAAGCCAAGAAATCGGTGCCGGTGGTGGCTCAACTGGTGGGGATCGCCACCTCCGGCGCTTATTATGCGGCGATGGCAGCGGACAGTGTCTACGCCAACCCGACCACGGTCACAGGTTCCATCGGGGTGATTTTCGTGAGTGTCAACGTCTCCGGACTCATGGCGAAACTGGGCCTCGCCGACCAGACCATCACCACCGGCCCTTATAAAGACACCGGATCGCCGCTGCGACCGATGACCCCTGAGGATCGCGCCCTCATGCAAGGGGTGCTCAACGATCTGTACCGGCGCTTCGTGCAGGTGGTGGCCGCCGGGCGTCCCCAGCTTCCCGCGGCGCGGGTGGCGGAGTTGGCAGACGGCCGCATCTACAGCGCCGCGCAGGCACAAGCCAACGGGCTGGTCGACGGCATCGCCGACCTCCCCAGCACCATCGATGAGGTTCGCCGCCGCGCCGGCCTTGAGGACGTGCGCGTGGTGGCCTACCATCGCCGGCGAGAATGGCGCGAGAACCTCTATACCCTGCCGTCAAGCTTGGAAACGCTCGCCGCTAAACCCACAGCCCTTCTCGATTTGCTGCACGGGCCGGCGTTTGCCTACCTATGGTGGCCGGGCATCGAGTGAGTGGTGGCGTCTTCTCTACCGTGATCCTTCTCCACCGAGGGGAGATTTCACGATTCATGATATACTAACACCGATCGGTGCCCACTGGGGGCTTGTGCGGGCTGGTATCGATGTCTTCCGCCCCGCACTAGCGTTGGGATAATAGTTTGGGAGAGGCGATGAAAACGATCCAGCTGCAACTCGACGAACAAACGCTTGAGCGGGCCAGGCGAATAGCCAAGATCCGCCATCGCACTCTGGAGGAATTAATCCAGCAGATCATCAGCCAGTTGGGTGAAGCCGAGGCAGCCAATGATCCCTTCTTGGGAATGTTCGCGCATGAACCGGAATTGATAGACCAGGTCATAGAATCTGTCATGAAGGCACGTGAGGAGCATCCGCTAAGGTAAAATGGTGGATAAGGCGTTACTCGACACGGATATTTTCTCGGAGATCCTGAAAGGAATCGATCAAAACGTCGTCACGCATGCAACCGCTTATCGTGCAGCCTTCGGTCAGTACACTATCTCTGTCATCACAGTCATGGAAATTGTCAAGGGCCTGCATAAACTCCAACGCGAAGACCGCGTTCAGCCGTTTCTGGCTGGGCTGGCCAATGTGGAACTGTTGACCCAGGATCTGCACAGCTCTGAATCGGCAGGGCGCATCTATGCGGACCTCGAACGCACAGGACAACCCATCGGTCGAGCCGATCCAATCATTGCTGCGATTGCTTTGCGACACGACTTAACCTTGATTACCGGCAATGTCGCACACTACCGACGCATCCAAACGCTGGGTTATGGTTTGAAATTGGATAATTGGCGCATCTGAGGTTGATCTCAGTAGGAGCACAGCCTGTCGGCCGCTCTACCATGTCTCCGGCAAGCCTCCTTGGATTTCATCATACCGCTTTTCGGATTCCGCTCCATCGTGCCACAGGCCCAGTGACAGGAGCGCTGCAGCCCGGTACCATCAACAATCACCACACGTGATCAGCGCCCCTCCACCTCTGCCAGCGTTCTTTCCGCCTCAGGCAGCCAGAACGTCATCTCCATGGCTCGGTAGAGTTCGATGGCTGCAGACAGTTCGGCACGGGCCTGCTGCCGCTGGCCGGTTTCGACGTAGAGGGTGCCGAGACCCAGGTGACAATGGGCCTGCAGCGGGCGCATGCCGAGTTCGTCGGCCAAGGTAAGGGCCTGCTGGTAATGAGTTGCCGCCTGCTCGACGTCCGAGGGATCACGACGCCTGGCGACCTCGCCGAGGAGACGGAAGGCATGCGCCTGGTAGCCACGTCCTGTATGGGCGCGGGAGACCTCGATGAGGTGTCCGGCAAGCGCGCTCGCCTCGTCCATGCGGCCGACGAGAAGTAGCGCCTCGCTCAGCTCGGTGAGCACGAGCGCATGGAAGATCACGCGGCTCCCGTGGGCCACGCGCTCCAGCGTCTGGTCCAGGAGTGGGCAGGGCCTCCGCCGCGCGTCCGGCCAGGGCATACGTCGCACCCAAGATGGAGGCGACCATGGGGAATAAACGTGGGATGTTGGCACTCTGGCAGAGCGCCAGGCTCCGTTCGAGCGCGGGGATCGCCTGGTGGATGTCTCCTTGGCGGCGGGAGAGCAACCCCACAGGGATAAGCGCCCCGACAATACTGAAGGGCTGCTCGACGGCCTCGGCAATCTGCACGGCCTCTTCTGCCACACTCTTCCCCTCGGCAAAGCCCCCCAGTTCGGCCAGACAGTTGCTCATATAGGCACGGGAGGACACGGCGGGCAGGCTGACCCTGCCGAAGCGCGCATAACGACGCTCGCCAGTGAGTAACGTCATCGCCCGACGCGCGACATCCAGCCCCTGCCGAAAGTCCCCTCCAGTATAGTACACCTGGCCCAGGGTCGTCTGGGCCGCCACCTGGACGTCGAACGCACCGCTGCTGCTGGCCAGGGCGAGGGTCCGCTGGCCAGCCGCAATGGCGCGGTCATGCTCGCCCATGGCCGAGAAGTGGATACACAGATAGGAGGTGATCCGCCCGAGCCGCTGGGGATCGCCCAGTCGCTCGGCGAGGGCCTCGGCGGCGCGCATGTGATCGAAGATCCGCGCCTCTTCGCCGAGTGGCAGCAAGGCATTGCGCAGGTCGAACCGCAGATCGATGGCCTGTTCCAGCGTGTCGCGGCGCTCGGGGAGGTGCGCCAGGGCTGTGAGCGCCTGCTCAAAACACGCGACGGCTTCGCGGTGCGCAGAGCGGGCCGCTGCCCGAGCCCCGGCCTGCTGGCCATAGGTGAGGGCCTTGTCCCACATCTCGCCCCGCACGGCATGGTGGGCCAGGCGGTCCACCTGCTCAGCTAGACGATCAGCGGTAGAGCGCTTCAAGGGCCTCGACAATCCGCGCGTGCAGCGCCCGCCGCCGCTCCTGGAGCAGACTGCCGTAGGCCACCTCGTGGGTGAGGGCATGCTTGAAGGTGTATGCGTGCTCGGGAAAGAGTTGCGTCTCGTAGAGGAACTCGGCCGCCTGGAGGTGCGCCAGGCCGCGATGTAGTGCCATCTCGGGCAGCTCGGTAATGGCCTGCAGCAAGGGCAAGGGCACTTCAGTGCCGATCACCGCTGCGGTCTGGAGCAGGTGCTTCTCCTCAGGGGGCAGACGGTCGATGCGCGCCGCCAGCACGGCCTGCACTGTGGCCGGTACCTGCAGGCTGTCGAGAGATTTGACGAGCCGATAGGCGCCCGGCTCTCCGACCAGCACCCGACTCTCCACCAGGGTGCGCACGCTCTCCTCCAGAAAGAAGGGATTGCCTTCGGTGCGGGCGATCAGGAGCTGCTTCAGCGGCGCCAGGCTCGGGGTCGTCGCCGAGGAGGGCCTGCAGCAGTTCGTCGGCGCTCGTGGGCGGCAGCGGGTCCAGCCGCAGTTGGGTGTAGTAGGTCTTGCTGCCCCAGCCGTGCTGATACTCCGGGCGGTAGTTGACCAGGAGCAGCATGTCGGGCCGTCGGCAGGCTGTCGACCAGGCTATCGAGCAGCGCCTGGGTCTCGGAGTCGATCCAGTGCAGGTCCTCAAAGACCAGGAGCAGGGGCTGCACCTGGCTTTCGCGCAGCAGCACGCGCTTGAGCGCGGCCAGGGTGCGTTGCCGCCGCTGCGGCGGATCGAGCGTCAGGAATGGACTGTCGGCGGGCAGCGGCGTCCAGGAGCGCCGAGCAGCGCCGGGATGGCCTCCTGGAGGGCCTCGTCCAGGGTCAGGAGGTGCCCGGTGACTTTGGCCCGGACGGTGCGCGGCTCGTCCCCGTCCTCGACGTGCATATAGCGCTTGAGCAGGTCCACAACCGGGAAGTAGGGGGTGGCTTTGCCATACGACACCGAGGCGGCCTCCAACACCAGCCAGCCCTGGGTGCGGTGGGAATGGACGAACTCGTAGAGCAGGCGGGACTTGCCGACCCCGGCCTCCCCCACCGTGGCCACCACCTGGCCGTGCCCCGTCCTGGCCCGCGCCAGCGCCTGCACCAGCGCCGCGATCTCGGTCTCACGGCCGACAAAGCGGGTGAGGCCACGCGCTACCGCCGCCTGCAAGCGCCGACGGACGGCGCTGGCGCCGACCAGCTCGAACACCTCCACCGGCTCCGTCATTCCCTTCACCGGGATCGGTCCCAGGGCGTTGACCTGCACCAGGCCCTCGACTAGCCGCAGGGTCGCCGCCGTCAGCCGGATACTGCCAGGCATGGCCAACTGTTCCATGCGGGCCGCCAGATGGGTGGTCTGGCCCACGGCCGAGTAATCCATGTGTAGGTCGTTGCCAATCGCCCGCACCACCACTTCCCCCGAGTTGAGGCCCACTCGGATGCGCAGCTCGAGACCGTGGGCGCGGCGCACCTCGTCGGTATACTCACGCAGGGCGGCCTGCATCGCCAGGGCGGAGTAACAGGCCCGCAGGGCATGATCTTCATGGGCAATCGGCGCCCCGAAGAGCGCCATGATGCCATCCCCTAGTACCTGGTTCACCGTGCCCTCGTAGCGGTGCACGGCGTCCATCATGCGGTGCAGGGCCGGGTCCAGGAGCTGCTGGGCGGCCTCGGGATCGAGGTCCCGGATCAACTCGGTGGAGTCTTTGATGTCGGCGAACAGCACTGTCACCTGCTTGCGTTCGCCGTCCAGATGTTGGCGGGCGTCGAGAATTTTTTCGGTGAGATGTGGTGGGGTATAGGACAGGGGTGTAGGCGGCGCGGTGGCCGGTGAGGAGGCAAACGGTCCCGATGGGGCGGGGGGCTTGTCGGCCCCGCCGGTCCAGACCAGGACTCTGCCATCTTCCTCCACAGCCAGTTGTTGGCCGTAAGTCAGTTCCTCCTTGAGTGCTTCCAGCTGCTCGTCGTCAAGCTGGAACTGGAGCTTGAGCATACGATAGGTCATGCGACCTCGGCGTTGGAGCATGGCAACCGCCTGATCCAGAATCTCCTCGAAGGTCATGGTCGACCCTTCCCCGCTCTCGCGTTTCCGTCATCTACCCCACCCCATTTGGTCCGCGGCGCAGCACTTGCCCAGGCAGTGCTCCGGTATGTTCGCCGTCGTCGATCACGACCATTCCATTGACGATGACTGTCGAGATGCCAGCGGCATATTGATGCGGATCGTCGTAAGTGGCCCGCTCGGCGACGGTCTGCGGGTCGAAGATGGTAATGTCGGCGTGGTATCCCGCGCGGAGCAAGCCGCGGTTGACCAGTCTTAGGGCCGCCGCTGACCCGCCGGTCATTTTATAGATGGCCTGGGGCAGGGATAACAGTCCCAAATCGCGGACGTAGCGCCCGAGCACTCGCGGGAAGGTACCGTAGAAACGCGGGTGTGGTTTGCCCTGGCTGGTCGTCCCATACGGCGCCAGCGAGGTGCCGTCGGAACCCACCAGCACCTCAGGTGAGCGAACGATCGCCTGCACATCCGCCTCGTCCATGGAGGTGACCAGGATGCGCGTGTGGCCCCGGTCGGCGATCAGGTAGTCGCAGACGGCATCCAGAGGGTCACAGGCACGGTCGCGGGCGATGTCGCCGATGGTGCGCCCGGCATACTCCGGCTGGTGCGGTGAGATGGCGATGCGTACTGCATCCCATGACGAAATCCGTCCAAAATTATTCAGACCATGGACGGCCAGTTCCTCCCGTATGCGGGATCGAATCGTCGGCTGGCTCAGGCGCTGGAGCATGATCTCCATGCTGCCTTCCTGGACCCAGGTCGGTAGCAAGTTACGCAGGGGGTTACTACCGGCAGTGTAGGGGTACTGATCGACATCGACCTGCACACCGCGCTGGCGGGCGGCGTCGATCTCCGCCAGCAGTCGGGCGGCACCACCCCAATTGTCGGTGCCGGAGAGCTTGAGATGGGCGATTTGCACATGGATGCCGCAGGCCTCACCGATAGCAATGGCCTCCCGCACCGCCTCGAAGACGTGATTGGCCTCATCCCGGATGTGGGAGGCATAACCGGCGCCGTAGCGCTGCAGCACGCGACCCAAGGCGATCAGTTCCTCGGTCTTGGCAAAGATTCCCGGTGCCGTAAAGAGGCCGGAGGACAGCCCCAGCGCGCCAGCCTCCAGGGCCTCCTCCAGGAGATGCTGCATCAAGGACAGCTCGTCAGGCTGGGGCGGTCGATCCTCCATCCCCATGGCCAGGAGTCGCAGCGTATTATGGCCCACCTGCATGACAGTGTTGACCGAGGTGGCCGGGAAGGTGTTGAGATAGTCAGCGAAGGTAGTTTCACGAAATTCCAGCCAGGGAGCGCTGGCGGCCAGGTAATCGCGCAGCAACTCGACACGTCCTGGGAGGGCCGGGGCGGCGGAGAAGCCACAATTGCCCAACACTTCGGTGGTGACGCCCTGGCGGATCTTGCTCTCTGCCCGCGGATTCAGCGGCAGGGTGAAGTCGGAGTGCGTGTGAATGTCGATGAAGCCGGGCGCGACCACCTGTCCGGTGGCATCGATGATACGTCGACCCTGCCGGGTCTGGCCACTGTCAATCGCCACAATACGTCCGTCGGTGACCGCCACATCGGCGACACGGCCAGGTGCGCCGCTGCCATCGATCACTTCTCCCCCACGAATCACCAGATCGTCCATGCTCAGCTCCCCCAGCTTGCTGCATCTATCTACCTCTCCCCTACCGAAGCCTACGAGCGTTACCTACGAATCCCTAATGCGAGCGCTTTTTCCTCTGTCTCCCGCCGAGAGGTGGTCTAGGTGAGGACGGCAGGCAATGCAATTCAACGACCGCGGCGGCCTATGATATAATAGCTCCCCTCTAGGAATCCAATGCTTCCGCGTCTGTTACCGGAAGCGCCTTCTGCCGCTGCGTCTCAGCCTCCATCGGGGGGAAGAGCGCTGCGGGTGCTGCGCACATGTGGAGGTAGGGCATGATTACCAAATTCGACGGCTCATACGCTGGCCATATCGATATAGCGAATGTTGGCTACGGCGGTACCGCGGTGAACGATCGCCGTTTCTCGAACGAACAACTCGCGACGGTGTTCGACAAGGCACGCGACATTGCGAAACTGTTGGATCGTGTAGGGTACAATACATTTTGGGCCGCCGAGCACCATTTTCAACCTGAGGGCTACGAGTGTATCCCCAATCTTCTGATGTGGGCCGTGGATCTGGCACATGTCACGCAGCGCCTGAAGTTCGGGTGTGGCTTCAATATCACCCCGATGTGGCATCCGCTGCGGCTGGCCGAGGATTTTGCCACTGCCGACATCCTGACCGGCGGGCGGGTCATCTTTGGCGTGGGGCGTGGCTATCACACGCGCGAGGTCGAGACCTTCGGGGCCCCCCTGCGTGACCAACCAGCCAACCGTGACCTGTTCGAGGAACAGGTTGAGGTGATTTTTAAAGCGTTCAACAGCCCATCCTTCTCACATCAGGGCACATATTACACCATCCCACCGCACGTCCCCTATCGTGGCTATGAATTGCAGGAACTTACCCTGGTGCCTCAGCCCATCCATCGCCCGATCGAATGTTGGCAGCCGATCCAGAGCGCCACGCCGCGCGGACTGGATTTCATGGCGAAGCACGGCATCAAGGGCGCTATCGGCGGTGGTGTGGCTGAAGGTGGCGCCATGCATAACGTCATGGAAGGCTATCGGGAGGCGCTGCGCCGCGTCGGTCGCGATGTGCAATTGGGCGAGGATCTGGCGATAGGCTTCCATTTCCGCCTGGCCAAGACCCCGGAGGAGGGCATCAAAGCGGCGGCCAAACACTACGAAGAAAATTTGAAAATGTTCGGGCCGTTGCGGCTGGTCCGCGGCCTTTCTGATGCGCAGATCGAGGCCATGGGTGATCCCCGCCGAGCGCCTTCGGCCGGCCTGCCAACCCTTGAAGAGGCCGTCAAGAAGGGGGCCTTCCTCTGTGGTCCACCCGAGCTCATCATCGAGCAACTGATGCGCCTGGAGGAGCGTTACCCCGGACTCGAGCGCATCACCGTGAGTCACCCGGTCAGCACCCCGCATGCCGTCATGCTGGAGCAGTGGGAGTGGTTTGCCGCCGAGGTCATGCCGGCCTTTAAGAAGCGTGTGCAGGAGCCTGTTTCGGCCAATTAGTCGGCGACGATCCGCCAGGTCTGGCGTGTTGATCGTCGCACGAGCAATGGCGGCGGGGGAGGATCGCACGGTTGGGCTTCCCTCACCCCGGCCCTCTCCCGGAGGGAGAGGGAGACAGAGACCCCGTATCTACCACCTGCAATGAAGAGGAGAGCCTCATGAGCGCTGATCATCATCAGACGTTTGTCTATGCCGGACTGGCTGGCGAGGGAGAATATATCGGCGCCGGCGGGTTATATCGTTATGCGGCGCACAACGGTGAGTGGCAAAGCCTCACCAACGGACTACCGGAACACCCGCAGGTGCGGGCGCTGCTCATGCACCCCCAGAATTCAGCGATTTTGTACGCCGGCACGCATAAAGGGCCATATCGCAGCGACGATCGGGGGGAGCACTGGACGGCACTGGAAGCCCCCCCACAGGGGACAGACGTCTGGTCGCTGGCGTTCCATCCGCACGATGCCAACATCATCTATGCCGGCTATGAGCCCTGTGCCATCTATCGTTCCGAGGATGGCGGTGAACATTGGAAGAGGATGAACACCGAGAAAGTCAGGTTCCCCCATATCACCTCCTACATGCCGCCGCTAGGGAAGCGTGTCATCGGCATAGCGGCGGACCCCTCGGATCCGCACGACATGTATGCCGCCATCGAGGTCGGTGGTCTGCTCGCCAGCCGCGATGAGGGCGAGAGCTGGGAATCGATCACCGACGGCTTGTACGTCCGCAATAACACCGTCGATTTACACGGGGTGCAGGTCAGCCCTGCGGCCCCCGGCATGGTGTACATCATCACCCAGGTAGCCATGTTCCGGAGTCGCCATCGCGGGCGGCACTGGGAGCATGTGCAGATCGACGAGATGTTCCCGGGCGGGTCATATTGTCGTGGACTGTTAGTGGCGCCAAACGATCCCCACACCATCTATCTGGCCGCCGGAGCGGGCGGTGGCGGGGCGCCGAAGGGCACCCAGGAGGCCGGAGCCCTGTTTCGCAGTCGTGACATCGGTGAGACATGGGAACGCGTCGACATCGGTGATACGCCACCCAGCCGCATGGCGCAGACCGCTATCGACCGTGCCAATCCTGCCCACATCTACTGCTGTGCCATGCATGGGCAGGTCTACGGCAGCCAGGACGGCGGCCACACCTGGCAAAAAAGCCAGCTTCCAGTGGAGACGATGCGCAATCGGCGGATCTATGCGCTGGCGTGTGGCTAGTCGGATGTTGGGTTGACATAGTGATAAGGGTATGGCGAGAATACGATTGCCCGTATGTCATTGACCTTGCCGCCCTCACCATCCTGACCGCGATGGCCAGCCGGGCCATGCGGTCATGGACTGACCAGCGCTGAGTAGCCCAGTACAAGAACTGGATGACGGATTTCCGCGCCAAGTGATGCTGGCTGCCTGCTACTCGGTTGGAGAGAGGACACTCCTGTCGGTCCCGAAAACTTGTAACAGCTGAAAACAAACGACTTCGATGGCATCTGCTCACGCTGCTCGCCGCTCATAGTCATGATGCAGCCCACCCACTTCGGGGACTTCCCTGATCGAGCCAACCTCCGGCCGTTGGACCGGCCTCGGCACCGGACAATCCAAGTCCAGTGCTCGGTGTATGCGCCAGTATCAGTAGTTGTAGCACTACCAAACCTTGAGGATCGAGTACCCCATTAGCCGGCGAACGCGGCTTTTTCCACGAGGGAGTACCAGTATGGACGCAGACAAGATCCAGATCGTCGCTTCTAAGCATGGCGTTTCTCCAGACGCTGTTCAGCATCTTTATCACGCGATTCTCGTCGGAAAAGGCACGATGGCACAATTTAGTCATCCCGAGTTCGGCGGCACCGGTCAATGGATGCGAGGCGGCATGATCATGATCGGGGATATGTTCAACAATGCGTTGAAAGCCAGGGTGGAGGCTCTTTGCAACGACGTCGCTCAACTGCTCCTTTCGGATCCGTCCGCGACGAGTTCGGCTGCCTTTCCATCATTCACCATGGCTGCCGCTGGCTGGTGGCCGGCGGAACTGGGTCGGCCTGCCGCAGTCGGCGGTCAGAACGAACTTTATTATGCGTATTTCCCCGATAAGCACCGCCTCGCGATTCGGCATGGCGACACCATGAGCCTCTACGACACGGCTGGGTACACGATCACGAGCTTCAGCCAGCAGCAGCAATCGGGTCTGCAGGGGTTGTACTTCAGGAGCCAGCAGGGCCTGATAGCGGTGATAACCCTCCCAGTGATAGCGTCCCGGAGGATGCCCTTCCCCTCACCGCCCCCATCATGAGCCCTGTCTCTTCGAGTTGTATGGACTTGACCATGACGTGCAGGGCTGACCAAAGCCTTAAACGCTTACAGAGTGCACGCCCGGTCATGCTGCAAAAGTTTCCGTGGGCCAACGCTGCGCATCCATCCTAGGAAACCCCGCGGCTTCCTTGAGGCGTGCGAGGCCGTTGATCTCTCTCGGTAGCGATCGGACGGACTGGCACGACGCTTGCTCATTGGAAAGCAAAATGGATGATGGCGCTACGGATACAAAGGAGGAAGAGGATATGAACCCGTACCCACACACCCACGGCATGCAATAGGGGACTCACAGACTCGTTACCCCCCTTGCTGGGCATGTCAGCAGCCTGTGCGTGTGGGAGTCAGATCGGCTTGCGCCGCAAGTACTGACGTCGGCCGTTTGCTGAAGCCACCACCTGCAGGCGGTGGAATATTGCGTGAGCCATGATGGCATCACCTATGCCTCAAAGGAGAACACGATGCGTTGGCGAGGGATCCTCTCACTATCCACCCTGGTCGTCTGTCTACTGGGGGCAGCTCCGGCCAAGGCCACTGTCTTCGTCCACCTATTTGAATGGCCCTGGAATGATATCGCCCAGGAATGTGAGGATTTTCTGGGACCCAAGGGCTATTTCGCCGTGCAGGTATCGCCGCCCAACGAGCATCGCCTGCTGCTGGGTCGGCCCTGGTATGAGCGCTATCAGCCCGTCAGTTATCAACTGACCAGCCGCAGCGGCACGCGCCAAGAATTCATCCAGATGATCCAGCGTTGCCATCGGGCAGGCGTGCAAATCTATGCCGACGCGGTCATCAACCATATGGCCAGTTGCCGGCCATCCTGCGACGCGGCCCAACCCCAGTTCGGCAATCGGGGCGTAGGTGGCAGCACGTATGAGATCGGCCAATATCGGTTCAATACGCTGTTCGACGAAGAAGACAAAAACCGCGTTGCCGGTGGGCTCGACGCCTATCAACGCGAGCATTTTCATCATGGCTGCAACCAGGTCAGCAACTGGAACGATCCCTGGCAGGTGCAGAACTGCGAGCTGGAACGCCTCGCTGATCTGGCCACCGAACGCGAGGACGTGCAGAATACCATTGCCAACTATCTGGCCGCGTTGTTCGCCTTGGGCATCGACGGTCTTCGCATCGATGCTGCCAAGCACTTCCCCCCCGGCGATCTCCACGCCATTCTGACCAAGGCCGCCACCGCCGCCAACGTGCGTATCGAAGGCACAGCGATCAACCCAGGAGGAGCCAGGCAGGTGCTGGTGTTTCAGGAGATCATCGGCCGTCCTCCTGATCCTAATGCCGCGTATGCAAACGGCAAAGTCTTGGAATTCGACTACGGCACAAAGCTGGGTGAAAAATTTCTGAGTGGATCGCTCAGCCCGCTCAATGGGCCAGTTCCCTTTGGCGAGGGTTGGGGGTTACAGCCCAGCTGGATCAGCATCGCCTTTATCGATAACCACGACAATCAGCGCGGTCATGGGGGTGGCGGGCAGATCATCAAGGACATGCGCAATCAGTTGAGCGCGTATACGCTAGCCAATATCTTCATGTTGGCCTGGCCGTATGGGTATCCGCACGTGACGTCCAGTTACCGCTTCGGCAACGGGGAAATCTGGTTCCATGACCAGAACCCGGAACAGGACATCACCAGTGTTGCCAACATGCCAGTGCACGATGATTTCCTGGGTCCCCCACATCATGGAGCCCACAAAAGCGTGTTGCAGGCAGGCGACTATGCCACCGCCAGCGACTGGACCACCCGCGGGCCCTGGGTGAATGAGGACGGGAAGTGGCGCAATACCTGCTTTGATGGTAACTCGAAGTGGATGTGTGAACATCGCTGGCGGCCGATCGCAAACATGGTCGGATTTCGCAATGCGGTCAATGCTAACTGGAATCCTGTCGCGCATTGGTGGAGTAACGGTAACCGCCAGATCGCGTTCGGACGTGGTCCTCTGGGATTCGTGCTCATCAATGCCGAGCCGGGCACCGATGCCGCCACCTTCGGCCCCGAAGGCAACGGCTGGATGCAAACGGGGCTGCCGGCGGGTAGGTACTGCGACGTCATCCACAGTAACCTGGCGACCGATAAGACGCGGTGCCTCACCGAGAACGGGCAGGATGTGATGCCGGTGACCGTGTTTGCCGATGGCAAGGCCCATATTCCCGTCAATCCCATGGATGCCGTTGCACTCCATGTCGGAGCCCGGCTACTCGGTGACTAAATACGCTGGGGTATGGCGGATGCCGGGCTAATCGGGGGTAAGGGCTGCTGTTCCGTCTCCCGCTGCCAGGTCTCGACGCTGGTGGCGGGATGACGGACAATAGTCGGCATGGTACGATGAGCTTCTTTAAGCAATCGGAATGCTCCCGGATCGATAGGTGGCCATGTCGATGCAGTCACAGCGCTGGATCGCCGTGACTGAGCCGCGATTCCCCTGGGAACGCTCGGCCTTGACCTACTTGCGCGAGCGCTTACCGGATCAAGAGCCCTTTCGCGCCTGGTCCAATTTCGAATTCATCGCCGAAGACGGCAGCATCAATGAAGTCGATCTGTTGGTGGTGTCGCTCTACAAGATCTATTTGGTGGAGATCAAGAGCCGCCCGGGCCGCGTCTCAGGGGATGCCGGCACCTGGACGTGGACGCATGAAGGACGGCACTTCACCGAAGATAATCCGCTGCTGCTGGCCAATCGCAAAGCCAAGAAGCTGAAATCGCTTGCCGTTGATACACGCCAGCGTGATCGGTGTAAAATTGTGAGAGACCAAACGGCCGTAACAACGTCTGCAATTGTCAAAAGACCTCATCCTCGTGGGTGCCGCACACCTACGCCAAAACGATCCCTTTCTGATGATCAACGGCAGGCCATCACCAGCGCTGCTGCTCCGTTCGTTTCACAAAACTCCACATCTTATCGAGCGCTGATTCATCCACCTTATGAATCGCAACTTCCACATCTTCTGGGTGGCGATACGTACCGATATTTGGATTAACGGCGTGCAGCTCTGGCGCTTTTTTTAATTCATGTAGAACAGTAGTTGGACTGATCTGTAATACCCGTGCGATATCTCGAATGCCAGTCGCATGGAGACTCATATCGATAATTTGTTGTTTCACCGCTGGTAGGCGTCCCCGATACACATAGTCACGTATAAATGTCACAGTCGTACACGTTTCATTCTGACAGCGAAAGCGTTGTTTACCATCCGAAGTCTTCCCATGTTTCACTACATCCGTTCCCTGACATGTGGGACAGTGAATTGGTTCTACCACCATCACAGACCTGCCTTTCCTAGACGGGACGTGCATGACACCGCTGTACCACTCGTCCGTATATACCAGGGCGGGTCAAGAAATTCAACAAATCTGGGACACTACCATCTCAAGGAGTTGGCGAAAAAGATTCAAATGTACCACCAAAACTGTGGAAACCTAACATAGGTATTAAAGCTATTTCTCATGGTTCGCTCTTTTTTAGGGCGGTTTGTAAGTATCGGAGCAGAGACTCGTGTAGATGTCGACAGGGAAGTTCAGGAGCGCGAGAATGCCTTCTTGCACACGAGACAGGGGGTCAGGTGGTAACGCCAGCGGTCGACAAACAGGCCTGTCGTACGGACTCTCTCCATCATCCCTCAAAATTTACGGCACATCCCCCGGAATCCGAGATCATCTAACATCACCTCCGTCCTCATGGAACGCTGCTGGGGATTACAAGAGAAAAATCCCCTACGGCTCCTCCACGACGGTTACGGTCAGATGGATCTCGGCAAGGGGTTGACTGAGCTCGCCTGTGGTGATTCGGATGACCTTCTCCATGAACCCTATGCGGTCTGGCCCATGGTAACTCGGATCGAAGGTGACCCGTAAGGTCGCCTCCTCACCGGGGCTGAGCGTTTCCGTCCAGGTGGGATAATTATTGAGCATGCCAAAGGCGGGGCTCTGCCGCTGGGCCACCACCAGGGTGGCCGACGTGCACGGTCAGGAGGTCCAAATGCGGCGAAGCGTGAGCGGAAGCTCCCCGTGCGCACGGAGCATGAAGGTGGTCTGCACCATCCCTCCGAGTCGCGGCACACGGCCGAAGTCATAGGATGCGGGGATACTGGTGAGGCTCCCCTCGGTCTCCGCGTGGGTCACGGCTCCCTCCCAGAGGAGCGCCCAAGCGACGAGGCCGATGAGGATAATCGCCCTCAAGCCCGCCATTCCGCGTCTGTGTCCCCATGGAAAGATCGTCGAATGCGGCATCGGTGTACCTCCTCACGCCATCAGCCTCCAGCACAAAAGCGGGTCCCATAACTGCCGTCGGCCTGAATGTAGCGAGGTGCCATCCCTATGTCAATGGCTTGCATTGAGACGCCCTGACGCCCCAGGACGGGATCATGGTGGGCGGGCCGACGGCGGCGGGAGATACTGTCCTCCCCATCCATCCCCGCGTGTGTCGGATCGGCAACGTCGTCCCTGGTAGACACCAGCACGGCGTCTGGACCACCACACCTAGCTGGCACCAGCAGCGGCCGATCCCTCAGCACCTGACAGACCCCGCGTCCGATATGACGGCTTGATGCTCCCCGGCCATGGGCCACCCCAGCCTCGCAGCCTCAAATGTCACAGCCGACCCTCGCGCCTCTGGCAGACGTGGCACCCACACGCACTGCGGCGGGGGGAGGGCCATCCTTCTTGACGGACTCGCGTAGCTCCCGCATACTTGCGCCACGTGATCAGGACTGGTTGGTGGGGTCAGCTGGACCGCAGGTGACCCCTTGTCTGAGGAGACAGGCCATGAAGACATACGTGCTGCGCGTCGCACTGATGGCTGGGCTCGTGGTGATGGCCGCGGGATGGGGGCAGGCCGAGAGTCTGTCGGGGACGATTGCCTCCACCCATACCTTGACCCAGGACACCGACCTCACCGGCGACGTGATCTGTACAGTCTCGGACGCCCCCTGTCTCGTATTTGGGGCGCCGAGCCTGCAACTTCGGCTACATGGGCATGCTATCACGGGGCAGGGGCTCGCCGATGCCTGTCCCACCGTGGCGTTTGCGGAGGACGGGATTGAGACCAACCGACATCCCGGAGTGTCGATCGTGGGGCCAGGCCTTGTCCGGCGCTTTCGGCAGCACGGGATCCTGGTGAATAGCGACCTTGCGGCCGTGCGGCAGGTCGTGGTGGCTAGTAGCTGCCTGAACGGGATCGCCGTGTTTGGGCGCGGCAACCGCGTGGAGCAGACGACCGTGGTCCGGGCGGCGCTGGTAGGCCCCGGCTTCGCGGGGATCTTCTGCGGCGGCAGTGGCGGGCACCGGCTGCGACGGAATGAGGTGGTGAGCGGTGGCGGGCCCGGCATCACCGTGGCGCCGGCCGCAGGGACTGACGCCCTCCCCAATCTGCTGGAGATGAACAGTGCCTCGGGCAATGATGGGATCGGCCTCGTGCTGGCCTGGGGCGCGGTCGGCAACTCCATTCGTCGGAACGCGGTACTCGGGAACCGGCAAGTCCCAGATATCCTGGATGGCAATCCAGTGGGCACGAACCAATACGAGGCCACCCTGTGCGAAACATCGCTGGGGGGCGCGCCGTCCTGTTCCAACCTCCCAGCCCTCGCTGGGCATGAACCCGCCATGGGGACCGAGCTGGAATAGGTCAGTACGGGTGGTGAGCCATAAGGAAGACACGCGATGAGCGAAAGCGCTAAATACCGGGGGGATTCTTTGAGAGGGTGTTCAAGAACATGAGAGCGTTCAATATGAAGTCCAGTTCTACTGCCGCCATTCAGCGGGATGGGCCGTGGTGGATCGGATGGGGCTTGGAGGTTCCTGGTGTGAGCTCCCAAGGGACAACCAGGGAAGAACTTATTGAAAATCTCTGTTCCGCCCTCCACGAAGCCCTCGAAATGAATCGTGCCGATGCCCTGGCTGCGGAGAGTGGCGCGGTTTCAGAAATTACAGACCCTGTGGCGTGGCAACGTGATCTACGTCAAGATCGTCCACTGTCTAGTCAAGCGGAGTGATGCTCATCGCTAGCAATATCATCATCTACAGTGCTCAGCCCCCGAATGCCGACCTAGGACGCTTCATTGCGATCCATGCCCCTGCCGTCTCAGCCATCAGTTATGTGGAAGTGTTGGGGTACCACCGACTGATAGAGCAGCATCGGCAACACTTCGTGCAATTTTTTCGGACCGCTCGCGTTCTTCTTCTCTCCCAAGCTGTACTTGATCAGGCAGTGGCACGTCGGCGGCGTCGGAGAATGAGCCTTGGCGATGCGATCATCGCTGGCACAGCTCTCGCTTACGACTTAACGCTCATCACTCGGAACACGGAGGATTTTCAGTGGATTGATGAGCTGTCGCTCTTAACCCCGCTGGGGTAAGGATCACGAGCATATAAGCATAGAAGACAACAGATTACATGATTCAAGAGATGGCGCTGGACGAGTTGCGGGCGGCCCGGGCGCTAACGCAAGAGCATCTCTAACCCATTCCCCTGTTGCGTAACTCTCCGTAATCCTTATACTCTCTCAGCATAGAGTATCCTGTACGACTCCAGTGTCGTGTGGGCTCATCTCAACGCCGATTCAAGAGGAGGTCAGTCCATGGCCAAGATTCTGGAATGCGCTAAGGTCGACCCATCGAGTGGGTGTCAGCACGTGGTGCGGGGCGAGACAGCGCCTGACGCCGCTTGAGGATCTGCCGGCAGGTCCCGGCGGTCGGTGCAGCGCGAGAAGAGACTCGTCAGGCTGCAGATGACACTCGGGAAGGCCAGAGAGCAGCAATAAATTTTCAGCGAGGCCGCTAGGGGTAGTGACTGCCTCGCCGACCATAGCAGTGCGCAAAACGACTTCGTCAGCGTCACCGAGGTGCCAAGGCGGACGTTTGCGAAACATCCGTGGAGCATTGGTGGCGGTGGGGCTGCTAATCTCCAGGAAATTATCGATCTCAAAGCGATCCATCAATTACAGGACCTCATCCAATCTATAGGATTCTATCAAGACACTCACTCCGATCAAGCATTCGTACAGCCGATAGATTTTGTGCATCGGCATCAGCTTCATGAGGGCTTCCGGCTTCAGGTTAGGGGTGAACAGCTCCGTGATTGGTCAACCGAAGCGGACGAAGCGATGCTCTTCCCTTATAATCGAGACCTGACCCAATGGGTAGAAATCCCAAAGCAGCCGCAATGGCCTTGGTTTCACAATTTACGAACTTTGCTTTGGGTAAGAACTACGTTTGGAGGAGGTACATACCGAGGCGATGGGCAAGTATGGTTTGACTACCATCAATTTCCTAAGGATCGAGCGCGCACTCCGCTGTCCATCGCTTTTGCCTTCGTCGCCACGCACAACCACTTCGTCCTCGATCGCGGCGGAAAGGTCTTTAACCGCTCGGCGCCGATCATCAAGTTACCCGCCAAGGCCACCTTCGAAAATTTCTATGAGTTCACAGCTACTGGCTTACAGATGTTTCCGATCACCGAGGACAAGCCCCTTGACCTTTCTGCCCTCCTTGATCGCCTGGCCGAGGATCGACAGACTCACCTGCCGGCCCAACTGGCCGCCAGCTTCCCGCTGTCCCGCGCTGCTCTCGACGAACATAAACGTCAGTCTGAGGCCCTCCTCAGCAACATGATTGTCTTGCAGGAAGAACTCGACTGGCGCTGCTATATGCTCTACGGACTCACTGCCCAGGACCTCTGTTACCAAGACCCTGCCGGCAACCAGTGCGAGCCACCGGGTCTGTCTCTCGGCCAGCGCGCCTTCGAGATCGTCATGGCTCGCCAGATGGCCGGCGGCGAGCTGGAGACCACCTGGTTCGAACGTCATGGTTCGAAGTCCATCACCGAACTTCCCGACCACAGGCCCGAGGACTACAAACGGCTGGTCGAGCGGCGCATCGAGCTGATCGAGCACGACCCCTACATCAACCTCATCGAACGCCCCGAGTACAAACGCCGCTGGAATACCGAGTCCTGGGAGGACCAGGAGCGTCGCGCCCTCCAGAACTGGCTGCTCGATCGCCTGGAGGACAGCCGGTACTGGCAGGAACCCTCTCTACAGACCACTCGCACCCTGGCGAACAAAGCGCAGATGGACAGCGATTTCCTGCAGGTGGCCGAACTGTATCGCGGCCATGCCGGCTTCGACGTGCACGCTCTGGTCGCTGAGCTGATCGAGGCCGAGTCCGTCCCATTGCTCCCCGTGCTCCGCTACAAATCCTCGGGGCTGCGCAAGCGGAAATATCTGGGAGCACACCTGGGACCGCCAGCGGCAGGAGGATGCCATCGATGCCGAGGTGGAGAGCACCCTGACACGAGGCGCCGATGAAACTGCCGAGTCATTCAAGGAGCATTTGGCAGCCGAGCAACGTCGCCGTAAGCGGGAGGAAATCGACGATATTCCGCCACCGCCCAAGTACACTTCGGCCGATTTTCAGACCTCGACCCTGCTGGCGCCTGCGCGGTGCCCTCGACGTGCCGAAGGAGCGCTTCGTCAGCTATCCGTTCTGCTCGCGAGACGCCGATCCATCGCTGCTGATCGGCTGGGCTGGTTGGGACCACCTGCAACAGGCCAAAGCCCTGGCGGCCTGGTATACGGAGGTAACGAAACAAGAGGGTTGGTCGGTCGAGCGGCTAAAACCACTGCTGGCTGGCCTGACGGAGATCATCCCATGGCTCAAGCAGTGGCATAACGACCTCGACCCCGAGTTTCAGGAGCGCATGGGGGACTTTTTCGAGACCTTCCTGCAAGGGCAGCTTCAGCGATACGGCTTGACACGGGACGACCTCAAGCACTGGACACCCCCTGCTGCAGGGCGGCCAAGACGGGGCCGTCGACGCTCATCAATGTCCTGAAGCACACCTCGACGCAGCATGTCGCCTGTGGTGCGTACGGGCGGGATGATCGGCCCTGGCCTCCGCAGTCCAAGGATCCCCGCCTGCTATCCCTGCACAGTTTAGGCTATTGTGATATGATAGTATCTTACTGGCAGCGTTCACTAAAAACAGGAAAGTCATAAGACACTTGAGAAGTGGGGGTATCTGTGTTGCCGATTTGCCCTCTGCTCGATAGAGACTGGAGTGGGTTATGTCGCAAATTTCGATTTTAAGGGTAAAATCCGACAATCGTCTCTCGGAAATTCAATGACTTACAGACACCAAAACTCTCGAAAAAGCAACTTTGCGACAGAACCATCTTTCCAGCTTCGCGCTCTGGACACAAGTGACGAAATCCGAAATCTCGCCTGCTGCTTCCGGACTACTAAAGCTGTATAAGAAGAAGCTCCATGTTTATAATGTACCCCGAAAACTGGACAGGTGATTAAGATAGAATGCTGTGTCATGGCACGAGCCTGGAGGAGGTGAGGAGAGAGAAGATGTCGACACAGCGGAAACATTATAGCGCGGAGTTCAAAGCCCGTGTGGCATTGGACGCCATCAAGGGGCACAAAACAGTCAACGAGCTCGCGAGTACCTACGGGGTACATCCGACCCAGATTACGCACTGGAAACATCAGCTCCAACAGGAGGTTCTCCATATTTTCTCAGCCCGACGGGCCAAGCGTGAACAGGACCAGGACGCCCTACAAGCCCGGTTATACCAACAAATTGGGCAACTCAAAGTGGAGTTGGACTGGTTGAAAAAAAAAGCTGGAGTTATCAGCTGAGGCCAAGCGCGGTTTGATCGAGCCGGATCACCCCCGGCTCAGCGTTGCCCGGCAGTGTGCCCTGCTGGGGTTATCACGGTCGAGTTTTTACTATAGGTCACCAGGAGAACGTGCGGAGCATCTGTATTTGATGCGCTTGTTGGATGAACAGTACACGCGGACGCCCTTTTATGGGGTCCGCCGGATGACGGTGTGGCTTCGGCAGCCAGGGTATTCGGTGAATCCCAAACGGGTGGTGCGGTTGCTGCGAACCATGGGGTTGGAGACGATCGATCCCACACCGCGTACGACTCACCCGCATCCTGCGCATCGCGTATACCCGTACTTGCTGCGTGGGGTGCCCATGACGCGGGTGAACCAAGTCTGGAGTACCGATATCACCTATGTGCGGCTGCATGGCGGGTTTGTCTACCTGGTCGCGGTGATGGATTGGTGCAGCCGGTATGTGCTGTCCTGGGCGGTGTCGATCACCATGGATGTGGGCTTCTGTTTGGAGGCGTTGGAGCAAGCCCTTGGTGTGGCCACCCCGCTTATCTGCAACAGTGACCAGGGGGCACAGTTTACGAGCCTGGAGTTTACAGGGCGGTTAGCGGCCGCGGGGATCCAGATTCGTATGGACGGGCGGGGACGGGCACTGGACAACGTCTTTATCGAGCGGCTGTGGCGGACGGTCAAATATGAGGAGGTCTATTTGAAGGATGATGGCACGCCCAGGGAGGCGAGGCAGGGGTTAGGGCAGTTCTTTCAGTTATACAATGAGCAGCGTCCTCACCAGGCGTTGGGGTATCAGACGCCAGCGACAATGTATTTCGGTTCGCACGCCTAGCAGTCTATCTTATTTTGCGACTCAAATTGTCTTGACAACGGGGTACACCGCAGTTTCCAGTGCACCTATGGTGTAAATATTCTTCTCCTGCTCCGAAATTTCGGCCCATTTGTATGGTGTCATGAACCGCAATGAGCGAGTTTCTGGCGACTCACTTTCCGAGGTACCTCCTACCTTTTCATGCGAGAGACGTATAGGCTCGCATTCTGTCACGTGGATCCAGAGACGGTCGCGCCACTGGTTTTCGTCTATGTGCGGCAAGTCCTGGAACCTTTCGACAATCGTGCAGGTCACGTCTCCCTTTCGGGCCAAAACCTTCCCAGCCCATTGCATGTCTTCCAGTATCTCCTTCACGAAAATAAATTTCACAGTCAGGGATCGATCCTTAACAGTGATTGTATCGCCTAGTTTGATGGCTTCTGGGATCCCTTCTTTCCCGACAGGACCGGAGACGAGGGTTACGAAGTAATTCTTGTGCGCATACATCGTTGCACTATTGTTCCTGACTCCCACTGCCGTAGCCTCGTACTCCCGTGTCTTCTCGCCGGCAGCGCCAATAGTGACAACCATAAGGATTAGCAACGTAGCAGTTCCTATCCGAGCTGCTCGTCGGATCATCCTGTGGAGGGTGCTCGCGTTGCAGAGGCGAAGGATTTCACGTAGGCTCATGCTTTCCATCCAGAGGATTGCTCCGCCCTCAGTCCTTGCCCGGACACCCCGCAGATCTCCCGCGGTAAGCTGTCATCCCGTCGGTGCATAGACGCTAGATTTATACAGCACGCCCCAACTGTGGATGGCGGGCTTTGCGGTCGCGTGCCCACTCGTCCCGAACGTACCACACCTCGGGTCCGGTTCGTATCCCTCGCCCCGCACCTTCGTTCCACGCCTCCTTCAGACCCCACCTCACGGTGACGCCCGTGCGCTTCCCGTGCCCTCCGGCTCCACAAACACCTGGACAGGAGACTTTCACTCCCAAGCATGACAGCATGCACGGCACACACGCTAGGCCTGAGCCGCGCGGGTCACCGCGTCGGCTCCAGGCCCTGGTTAGACCTCGCTCGGGCACGAACCAGACGCACTTCGAGACGGCAACCCACCGCCTCGGCATACTTCCGCAAGGTGGCTAGAGAAGGCGAATGCTTGCCACTCGTCAGCGACGCCTCTAAACGCGTCACCGCTGGGGGCTTTGTGCCCATACGCTCAGCTACCTGTGCCTGGGTGAGGCCAGCGTCTTGGCGGGCCTGCAACATTTGGCGCAAGAATCTCGAATTCTGGTCCCAGTGCCTCATAGGCGGCTCGCACTGCTGGTTTTTGCAGTGCTGTCTGCTTCACTTCACCGTGGGTCATGGCGCTACACCTCTTGCAATCTGCGTTTGGCTATCTCAAGTTCCCGTTTGGGCGTCTGCTGTGATTTCTTGATAAAGACGTGGAGCATGACAATATGTCGTTGAACAACGGTGCAGTAGAATATTCTGGCGATCCCTTCCTGCCCTTTGACGCATAACTCGAAGAGCCCTTCCCCCATGGCACGCGTGTGGGGCATACCAAGATTGGGGCCGAACTCGATCATTAAATCGGTGAGCCGCAAATATCGGGCGAGGAGGCCGGATGGTATGCGCAGGACCGCTTGCTCGACAGTTTGGTTGTAGTATTCGATACCCCATACCATGAGGTAAAGATAACATATTTGTTACTGCATGGCCATGAGGGTTTTAGAGGTCTAAACCATTGCTTAACGGGCTATTTTGCCCTGGAAATCTGATATTAATGGGATTTTCGGGCAGTTTTGCCCGATACCTGTTAGCAGCGATCTGCGGACACCACCACAGCATGATTGTATGCCTGCCCCGGAGGGAAATCGACAACCCACACTCCTTGGAGATTTGCTCCTCCCCGTGCCCACCCTCCTGGGTTACGCCGATTCGCACACGAGTGAAGAAGCGAACCCACGTCGTGAGGTGTAACGTAATGTTGCAGGGTGGTCGGAAATCAGGGCAGAAGATAGCGCTGAAACCATGCCAACATGCGGCCTAGATACTCTTCGCGCATCTTCGGATGGCCAACACGCAGGAATAAGTGCGAACAGTCCGGGAACCGCACGAATTCTACCTCTTTGCCGTGGCGCTTCAGCGCGACAAAGTATTGCTCCCCTTGCTCGATGGGGCAGCGTAGATCGGCCTCCCCATGGAGTAGCAGCACCGGCGTCTCCACGGCTGGGGCATAGGTCAGTGGAGAGCGCTCGACCGCCTGTGCCAAGGCCTCCCAGCGGGTGCCCCGCCATTGCACCTCGCCGAAGCTGACGCCGATATCGGAGGTACCATACATACTGGGCAAATCGATACATGGGGCGCCCACCACCGCGGCTTCGAAGCGCGATGTATGGCCAATGATCCAACTACTCATGTAGCCACCATAGCTATAGCCGTGCACTCCCAGACGTGTATCATCGACGTAAGGACGTGATACGACTGCGTCCACTGCCGCCATGAGGTCCTGATAATCCTCTCCACCCCAGTCCCCTAGCACTGCCATGGTAAAGGCATTGCCGTAGGTGGTGGAGCCGCGGGGGTTGGCGGCGAGCACGATGAATCCCGCCGTGGCCAACACCTGTTGCGGAAGGTTGAACGCATCGTAAAAGGCGGAATGGGGCCCTCCGTGAATATCGAGCACCAGGGGATAGCGTTGCGTTGGGTCGAAGCTCGTCGGCAACCAAAGACGGCATTCGATTTCCATCCCTTGGCGGTGGATGGTGAACTTTTCGAGACGGGCCGGTGGGCACTCTACAAAGTAGTCGAGATTGTCGTCAGTCAACTGTTTCAGGGAACCACACGAAGTCTCCACGAGATACAGGACTCCAGGGGAGCCCGGTGGCGTGGCTGCCAGCACAGCTTGTCCTGCGTCCTGGTCAAGCGTCAGGGCCGTAGCCTGAAAACCGCCCCCGGCGATCGGTCGTGCGCGGCCTGCGGCGACAGGGACCTCATAGAGGTAGGACTGACCACGGACGTCGCCAATCAGCAAAATCCGCTCGTCGGCGGTCCAGCGCAGCTCTGGGGCAGACATGATGGGATAGAATCCGGTGGCCGGTCGGAAGGCATCGTCGGTGATGCGCCGAGGTGCCTGCCCAGGGCCTACGATGAAGAGCCATCCCTGTGAGCCAGCACTCCCATTGGGATCGTCGGAGGCGACCAGCACCAGCTGGCTGCTATCGGGCGACCACGCTAGGGCGCCGATGCTGTAGAGCTCCCCAGACCAACACGTGGGCTCTCCACCGCCCACGGGCACGACATACACCTCGCTGTAGGCCCGGATATCTCGCTCGGGCCGGCGTGCGGAGATGAATGCGATGTGTCGACCATTGGGTGACCAGGCGGGAGAGAGATCATCCCAATCGCCATCCGTTAGTTGGCGGGCATCTCCTCTAGTCACATCGATCAGAAACAGGTGGCGATGTGTCTCACCTCGCCAGCCGAGCGTGTCGTAGCGGTAACGCAGGCGCCGGACCACCTTGACGCGTGGTTCCTTCTTCATCTCTTGCTCTGCGGGTAGGCGTTCCGGATCGACATCGGTCGTAAAGACAAGCCGCTGCCCATCCGACGACCAGGCAAATTCGGCAACGCCTCCAGGGGCATGGGTGAGTTGCCACGCCTCGCCACCGTGCACCGGCATCAGCCAGACCTGCCGCGGCTGGTTGTCGCCTCGTCGCAGGAAGGCGAGATAGCGCCCATCGGGAGAGAATCGAGGCAAGGCATCGTGCATCCCATGCGTGAAGACCTCTGTTCGGTCATCGCTCAAAGTCCGCAACATGATGTGCGAACACCCTGCCATCGTGTCGCGAGCAATCCAGGATCGTACAAAAGCTAGGCGCTGTCCGTCCGGTGTGAAATGGGGATCGGCAACACCTGCCAGGTCGTAGATGGCATCAGGTCTAATGGGGTGTGACATCGCAGCCCTCCTCGATCATGCCTTCCTACCGACCAGGACCAGCAGTGGATCCAACCCTGGATGGGTTTTTCATTAGGGCGACATCGCCCGGCCCGAAAAGCCCTTGCGTGTTGAGACTCGCGGCCCCACCCCCTTGACCACGGTGGCAATCTCACGGCTGAGGCTGGCCACCGTCTGACTCATGGCGGCAACTATGGCGGTATACTCTTGCCCACCAGGGGAGGCACTGAAACGTGACCTTCCGCTCGTAAGGACTTCTTGTCCTTCGCCCTTAAAGAGCGTCCAGTCGGCAATCAACAGGCTGTCTCCGCCGACTTGACTCAGGAAGTGGGCCACATCCACGGTGATCTGGTAGTCGATCGGGGTAGCCCGCGGCCAGGGGGACATGGCGACGCGAGCTGTCGGCAGCAGGAGCGAGAGATTTTCGGCAAGCACGCGCGAAAAATTGTTATCGAGCGCTTCGGCCCAGCGATCGAACTCAGCCAGTTTGATCTCATAGGGGCTGGTACGGGTGACAATCTGCGGTCGATCGACGTAGCGTGGCAAGGTCACCGGGCCGACGCCAATGGTGGGGCCTGGCTGGCCTGACGTTGCCGGCGAGGCCGTTTCTGTGTCGGGCATAGCGCTCAAGAGATAGAATCGCGACGGTTGGCTGGCACAGCCTCCTACCATCAGGGACGTCCCCAGAATCACTGCGACAAGTGCAAGCATACTGGCATGCATCCTTTACCTCCGGTCCCCACCTTTCCCCGTGAGCAGCGCATTGGGATTACGCTCGAGGTAATCGACCAACACACGGATGGCACGTACGGCTGTCGTAACCTCCTGCAGCGTCGCCACGAGATTGTCGTCAAGCCGCCGCTGCGCCGAGACCATGGTCGCTTGCGCCGTTTTGGCCGTATCCGTGATGCTATCCGTCATGCGCATGACCTTGCCATCCGCATTGCGAACCAATTGCTGGCTATCCTTCAGGACCGCCCGCGCTGCCTCCATCGTTTGCTTGGCGCCGTCGGACAGTGGGATGATCTGGCCGTCGAGACGCCGGACTAACTGCTGGATGTCCGTGAGTACTGCTCGGCTAGCCGCCGAGGCGCCCCCCACATCGTCAAGTACTCGTCCCACCTGGCCATCCACCTGGCGCACAAGGTGCTGCACGTCGATCATCGTTTCGCTCATGGCGCGCACCGCCTCGAGCACTTCCGGGGCGTTCACCAATCGATTGGCGCCCTCGATGGTTTGCATGAAATTCACGAAGAGCTGTTCCAGGGGTAATTCTTGAATCTTCTCAAGGATGTTCTGGGCGGCCGCTTGCACCTGTTGCAGAGCGGTAGGTATGGTCGGCAGCTCGGGGACGTCGGGGTCACCCCCAACCAACCTGACGGGCGTGTCAGGATAGAAGCCCAGCTGCACGAATAGTTGACCGGTGACCAAACTCTGCGTCTCCAATCGCGCCCGTAGCCCACGCTCGACCAGTGATTGAATAAAGCGCTTGCGATCGTCTCTATCTGCCCTGTGGCCCATTTCCTGGATGCTACCCGGCATGATTTCAATATACACCGGTGTGCGAAACGCCTGTTCGCGCCCCAAGTATTGCACCGCGACATTGGTTACCGATCCGACTTTGACTCCTTGAAAATCAACTGGTGCCCCAACGTTCAGCCCTTTCACCGACCCATCGAAGTACAACACAAACTGCCGTGTTTCGGTAAAGAAACGACCCCGCCCGAACACTAATAAGCCGATGACGATGAGTGCTAATGCACCGACGATAAAGGCGCCAATCACCGTTGGATTCGCCCGTCTACCCATGCATGCCTCTCCTCGCTCCCAATGCTAGGCATCTGAGGTATGATTTATGGCTATGGGAGCATTCCACCACAATCTCGTACAGACTACCGTTACGGTGCTCCAGCTGCCGGCTTACCCTGCACCTCTGCCGGAGAGCGAGGGGGCCTGGGGCTTGAATTCTCCACGCGTGAGGAACTCACGCACCTTCAGGTCTGGGCACTCATCGCGTAACACCTTTGGATCGCCGCTAGCGATCATCGTCTTGGTGTCTGCATCGAGAAACACCGAGTTGTTGCCAATGGAGAAAATACTCGCCAATTCGTGCGTCACCACGATCACCGTGGCGCCGAGACTGTCCCGAAGTTCCAGAATCAACTCGTCCAGCCGGCGCGAGCTAATAGGATCCAGGCCAGCCGAGGGTTCATCGAAGAAGAGGATATCGGGATCCAAGGCCATGGCCCTCGCCAGGCCCGCACGTTTCTGCATCCCACCACTGATTTCTGATGGATAGAAGGCATCGAAACCGGCCAGTCCGACCAGCGCCAGTTTGAGCGACACGACTTCGCGGATCTGGTCAGGGGGTAAGCTCGTATACTCCTGCAGCGGGAGCGCCACGTTCTCGGCCAGTGTCATTGAGCTCCACAGACCACCGCTCTGGAATAACACCCCGAAGCGCCGCTTAAGATGCTCTTGAGCCTCCGGTGGTGCCGTCCAGAAATTCTCACCCTCGATGAAGACGTCGCCCTTGGCCGGCGGCATGAGTCCGATCAGATGCCGCAGAAGTGTGCTCTTGCCGCAGCCGCTGCCACCCATAATAATGAAAATGTCCCCGCGTTGTACCGTGAAGGTGAGGTCGCGTTGGATCACAAAGCTGCCATAGGCCATGGTCAGATCCCGCACGATGATCGGTGCTGTCGCTGTCGTCATCGCTGTCCTCACTCCTCTTGCCTTACCACACCTGAAGATAAATGACTGTCAAGATGGCAGACGCCACGATAATGCCCACAATGCTCGTGACCACTGCCGAGGTGGCTGCCTGCCCCACTGCGGCAGCACTGCGTCCACTTTGCATGCCTCGCATGCAGCCAGCCAAGGCGATGATCACCCCATAGACGGCGCCTTTGATAAGTCCCTGGGCAATGTACTTGAGGGTGAGCGCCTCCTGGAGCTGATGAAAGTAGATCTTTACGGACACATCGAGCATCGTCACCCCAATGGCCGCGCCGCCCAACATCCCCATGAGGTCGGCATATACCGTCAACAACGGCACCATCAACACCAGGGCCAGCATCCGCGGGACTACGAGAAATTCCATAGGGGAGATGCCCAAGGTGGTCAAGGCATCGATCTCCTGGTTCACCTGCATGGTCCCGAGTTGCGCCGCAAAGGCCGCGCCGGTGCGACCTGACATGATGATGGCCGTCATCATCGCCCCCATCTCCAGCGCCATGGCCAATCCTACCAGGTTGGCGACATAGATCTGCGCGCCAAACTGCTGCAGTTGCACTGCGCCGATAAAGGCCAGGATGGCCCCCACTAAGAAACTGATCAGGGTCACAATCGGCAGGGCCTGGGCACCACACTCCTGCAAGAGCAGGAAGAGGTCGGACGCACGCAGACTTGCCCGGCCCCGTAATAGCTGGAGAAAGGCCAGGAAGGCTTCGCCGATGAAGCGCAACATCTCGGATGCCTCCTCGACGACACCGATCCCCCATTTGCCAATACGAGCGAGAAAGGGATCCCGTGCCTCCCCCCGCCGGGCCTCTTGCCGCTCCGGCACGGCCGCGGCGAGGTCGAGGAGCCGCCTAATACCATCCGGGAGAGTGCCACGATCAATGGCGATTTGACGCGACCGGCACAGCTCTTCCACGTTGCGCAGGAAAGTGACCAGACCGCTGTCCCATCCGGTCAGCTCTGCGGTCTCAAAGGTCAGGCGCTGCACCGGGGCTGCAGCGTCGATCTGTTGCTGCAGCTCAGCTACCGTGGGTCGGTCGCTCTGCAGGGTCCAGCTCCCGGACAAGTGCACCAGCAATGTGCCCCCCGTGGGACGACTCACCTGTATCACGCCACGCTCCCGAGCGGTGTCTTTTACGGCATCCACGGCTTCCTTCTCCTCCACCAGCATACGCTCGCCACGCGGCGCTTGGGTCCGACGGACTACTTTTCCAGCTTCACGCCGATGCCGGTCGGCGAGGGTGTGAGGGTGACATCTACCGTGGTCGCTGGCGAGGACAAGCTCAATGACACCATCACCCCGCGCTCATTGACCAATGACACCTGGCCGGACACCCGCCCAGCAGTCACGGCCCGATCAGTCACCTTATACGTCCCTTCAAAATCCGACAGCTTCGGTAAGTTGAATACTTCCCCGACCGCCTGGACAGAGATAATCGCCTCTCGCGTGCCGGTGACCCCCAGCCCACTCACCTCAAACGCATGCTGCGAGCCATCATTGAGGATCAGTGTACCTTTGCCCCAGGTAACGCCGCTGCTGCCACCTGGGGGCGTGGCCACCGTCCCCGTAAACGTCACAGCTCCGGCAGGCTTGAGAGGTTGGGCAGCAGGCTTGCGGGCCTGGCCTGCCTGTGCCACGACTCCCGAGAGCATCGCGATGCCGACCACCAACGCCAGCACACCGCTGGATAGACGCTTCATGCTTCCCCCCTTCGCGTGGATACTGTTATCCGGATGCGGCGGACATCTAACGTTCGAACAGCTCAAGCGTCCAGCAGCTTACCCTTCTTATGGCATACGGTCAAGCATCTGCCCTCCGGAAGGGGCCTATAGCCTGAGGCTCGTGGTAGCGGAGCACGTGGAGCACAATGATTTTCTCTTGGCAGCTGGCACAGTGATCGTGTACAAACGATTGTGGTTGCCTAGAATGGATTAGCACTCGTCCGATCGCATACCGGACAGAAAATCGTGCATGGATGTGAGACGCGACGGATGAGTCGTGCCCGTATGTAAGATGGTCCATATAAAGGTGTCATAGCGGCTATGCGAATCTTCGCGATTTCGGACCTCCACACCGATTTTCGAGAGAACATGGGGCTCGTTGAGCAGTTATCGAATGTCACCTATCAACGGGACATCCTCATTGCTGCCGGCGATATCTCTGACAAGCTCGACACACTGAAAGCGACACTGGCGCTGCTGCGAGCGAAGTTCATGAAAATATTTTATGTGCCGGGGAATCATGAACTATGGGTGCGTAGGGAGCAGCAGACGTCGGTCGAGAAGTTTTTCAGCGTCCTGGCATTGTGCGAGGGGCTGGATATTCACACCGGCCCAGCGAAAATCGAAGCGGTGTGGATCGTGCCACTGTTTTCCTGGTATGAGGCTCAATTCGATGCCGATAATAGCGGCGATTCCGACAGCCTGAGCGGCTGGGCTGATTTTTATCTCTGCAAATGGCCCACCGCCCTAGGACAGGTCGCTGATTTCTTTCTGAGAATGAATGAACCGCGTCTCCTGGCCTACGATGGTCCAGTCATCTCGTTCTCACATTTTCTCCCCAGGCGGGACCTGCTTCCAGCTGTAGAGCGTCTCAGATTCAAAGGCCTTCCCAAGGTTGCAGGCTGTGCGGGGATCGATGCGCAACTTCGCTCCTTAAATTCGCGCGTACATGTCTTCGGGCATAGCCACATCAGTTGTGACCGCGTCATCGATGGCGTACGGTACATCCAAAATCCGCTGCGTTATCCACGTGAGCGGACAATTGCGGCTTTTCCGATGAAGATCATCGCTGACAGCGGCCGTCTCACGTTCCCTCCCGCGTAGGCCCCCCCATACCGCGGATGAATGGTTTGAACTTCTTGTACAACTCCAGCAGTTTGGCTTTGTAATACTCCACATTTTCATCCGGCTGGTGACGATTCCACAGGGAGGCCAGCTTGGCTGCCTCATGCACTTTGACGCGCTTTCCTGTGCCGGCCACATAATAGGAAATTTGGTCACCGGGTTGATAGGAACGCTGTGACTGAATGGCCAGCTCATAGAGGGCCGACGGATTGCGCTTTTTGTCGCGCACCTTGTCGCGGTAGGTGGCGATCGAATCCTGCATCGATTCCGTTTTCATAAACATCTTCACATCGAACCGGTGCTGCTCGAATTCCTCCATATACTTGGCCAGCAGCGCATCGACCTGGTCCGCCTGTCCTCGGAGTAACAGGCCGAACATTTCCTCCATCCAGGCGCGCAGATACGGCTCTATACCCCGCGATTTCAAGCCGGACCCCTTGAGAATCACCTCGCCACGCTCATCCAGCAGCGCGTAATTTTTCATTTTGTAACTGAACATTGCCGGATAGTGTCCATCCAGCTCCAGATTGATCCCCGTGGGTAATCCTTGTGACACATGACTGAGCAGGCGTTCTCCTTCCTCCGGCGTGTGCATGCCCTCGGGTGGCGTAAAGTAGAGCCCGTCGGTGTCCACTTCGATGATTCGGCAGCAGGCGTCCTCAAGCCCGGCGACAATGTGTTGAATGATCTCCCTCCCAGTGCGGGTCACGCGATCGGCTTGCCCAAAATCGTTAAAATGGCCCAGCGAGAAGCCAAGATAGCCATAAAATGAGTTGATCAGGATCTTGAACGTGGCCTGCAGCGCATCATAGTATCGTTGCCCGACGGGACTGTCCGCCTGCCGGGCCAGGCCTTTCGCCTGCACGCGGAACTCCCGAAGGTCGTGCAGCAGCGACGGGAAGACGCCGAGGACGTCATGTGCTGGAAAACATTCATAGCTCAACATGATCGACGGGTACAGCGAGGTGATGTCGCAATGCAGGACGTTCTGCACGACCCCTTGATAGCGGCAATCGGTAAAACCGCCTGAGACCGCCTGACCCGGTGAGGGTGTGTGGATGGCATGGCGCTGCCGCAGGTATTCGCGCAGGAACAGCAGATCGATCTTGGTCGCATTACCCCGCAGGATGGTGTTCTGATATGATAGCGGGAAGATCTGTGCTTGGACCACATAACTTGGGCTTAGAATGTTGCTAATGGCACGGGTCTCGCGTACATCATCGAGAGCGTAGCGGAACAGCGTGTCTGGGTCGTGATCGAAGTACCAGCTCACCCGCTCTGGCTGGATGTACGTGCGGTCCGATGCTGCCACGCCGAAATGGCGGGCCACATCCTTGAGGCCGTAGCTCTCCAGATCGCGCGTGCCGATATCATATAATTGTGCCAACATCCAGGTATCAGCGATATGGCGGCCAAAGATTTCATATTTGCGGTAACTAATCGTGCGTTCGGCGATGTTCAGGCGCGATGCATGGCTATGCAGCACGCTGCCATCGCGGCCCCACTGGAGCTGAATACGGTGCCGTCGGGCGCGAGCTTCGATATATTCCAGATCGAAGCGAAACAGATTATGCCCTTCAATGACATCCGGGTCGCGGCGGCGTATTTCCAACGTCAACTCGGCAAGCATCTCTGGCTCGGAGAGGTCGTGGCCGGTGATGATGCGCTCCCAGCCCGATTGATCCGCCAGCGCGATGGCAGTGATGCGGTCTCCCGGCCGTCCGGGATTGGGGAACTCGAACCCCTCGGTCGTGTAAGTCTCTATATCGAGCTGCAAGCGCTTCAACTGCTCAAAGCCCATGCCGAGAAAATGTGTCTGGCCGGTCAGCATCAAGTGCTGCGCGACCGGATCGTTGAGGAAAAAATATGGGGCGTCGAGGGCACTGGCGGACCTGCCTGAGGCCTTTTGTAAGTGTGCTTTGGCTTTGTCCAGCTCGCTCCAGCTCTGGAAGCGCATCAGGTAGGTATAAAAGCCCTCTCCGGCCAGCTTCTCGATGTCGTACTTACCGGTCCAGGATTTGAGCAGTGACGGGTCTGCGAGCAGCATAAAGGGCGTGAAGTCTTGCACAAATGAGTGGGTTTCCCCGGCGTGGCGCACAAAGACCCGGATGGCGGCCTCCCTCTCACGTTCAAAGGCCAGGAGACTCGGCTGTCCAGCATGGCCGAACAGGACTTTATTGTCGTAGAATGGCAGTTCCAACGCTTGCATCTGCACACGCCCCTTCTGCATGGAAACGGCTTTTAGCCTGTGGGTAGAACGACTGCTGATAGCGTACGTCATTTGGCGAAGGCGATCAAACGAGCCCTTCTGCCTCCGCGGCCGCCTCCAGTACGTCATAGCCCTCCGGAGTTCCGGGGATGAATCCCTTACAACCTTCTAGCTCTAAGACCTGGCGATGTTCCGGATCGTCAAAGCGCATGGTCGTGAAGGCGACGGTAATCCGCTGCGTTAGGGCATCATCGAGCGTCCGCTGGGCGGTAAAACAGCAGTGGCTATAGCCTGGGCTGCTCCAGAACACGCGCACTTCGCCCTCCTGGAGCTGACCTTTCTCACGCAACGTGGCAAGGGCATGCCTGCTGACTGCGCCCGCATCATACTCCCGTGAACGCACCAGCGCCACCACACCCGCCTCGCCGGTCGGTCCACCAGCCGGACGGTCCTCGGCAAAGGTGGCAAGCCCCAGGTCGTTTTCAGGATCGACGCCCGCCTGTTTGAGAAAGTAATAGGCCAGCAGGCCTGCCTGCACAGACCCTCGGCTGCCAAACGCGAATCGTTTCCCCTTCACATCCTGGACGGTCTGAAGATCCGAGTCGGGATGAGTAATGAACTGCGTCGTGAAGTTGATGTCCATATCGCGCATGGCGACGACACGCGACCCGTCCGGTAGGCGTCGCCGGATCTTGACATACGCCAGAGGGCCATTCCAGGCCAGGTCGACCTCACCACGGACAAATGCCTCTACCAGAGCATCATAGTTGGAATACAGCACCCAGTCGAGGGGCACATTCATTCGGTTGAAGTGCTTTTTGATACCTTCAAAAACGGTTACGACATACGGTGCATAGCCAACAGCCCCAATCTTCAGCATAGGGTTGCCTCCGCGATCGACATCGCCATCCCACCGCTCCTCCTCTTGCCCGAAAACGGCAGGACAGTCAAGAGAGAATTAAGGCGTCATTGTCGCAGAAGGGCCACCGCAGTGCAAGCCATCTTCGTGCACCAGAGGATTCACCTCGGGTTCATTCCTCGTATGTTATAAGTTGGTAAGGTGGGGGTCGCGATGGCCCGTGGCTATGCTCACACGTATGCCTGCCAAAGTCAAAGTTGCCAGGCTATCTTCGACAGGTGCTTATGGGGGACAAAGCGATGGCAGAAAACAACGGCCACCCTCGGACCGGAGAAACCATACAAAATGTTGGCGATGAGAACATCCAGAGCCAGAGCGCGGAGCAAACCCGACCAGCGGCTCCTCGACCGGTGTTGTCAGTCGTGGATGCTGTGGCCTTAATTGTTGGGGTGGTCGTTGGGGCTGGAATCTTCAAAACCCCGGCCCTGGTGGCCACGCATGCGGGTGGTGCAGAATTGTTTCTGTTCGCCTGGCTGGTCGGGGGGGTGATCTCTTTGATCGGCGCGCTTTGCTATGCTGAGTTGGCCACCGCCTATCCCAACACCGGGGGAGATTATCACTACCTGAGACGCGCTTTCGGATACGACATGGCGTTCCTGTTCGCCTGGGCCCGTCTGACGGTGCTGCAAACCGGCTCCATTGCCATGCTCGGCTTCGTGTTTGGCGACTATGCCCTGGAATTACTGCCCATAGGGCAAGGCGGCGCGGCGCTCTATGCGGCACTGGCCATCACGTTCGTGACCCTGCTCAACCTCTTAGGGGTCCAACAAGGCAAGACGGCACAGAAGATACTCACGACAGCCAAGATCCTGGGGGTGTTGTCGATCGTCGTCGCCGGGCTCATCATTGCCCCGCCACCCGCCCCCGACATCCAGGCACATGAGCCCACACGAGCGGCGTTTGGGCTGGCGATGATCTTCGTCCTGCTGACGTATGGCGGCTGGAATGAGGCCGCCTATATCTCAGGGGAGGTGCGAAATGCCCGGCGGAATATGGTATGGTCCTTACTCTGGGGTATCTTGATGATCGCCACCATCTTCATCCTGGCCAACCTCGCGTATCTGAAGGGCTTAGGCTTGAGGGCCATGAGCGAGTCGGATATCGTTGCGGCAGACGTGATGCGGCGCGTCGCGGGACAGGCAGGGGCGACTTTCGTCAGCATGCTCATCGCCATCGCGGCGCTGGGGTCCATGAATGCTACCACGTTTACGGGTGCGCGCTCGATCTACGCCCTCGGGCAAGATTACCGGCCGCTCAGTTTTCTCGGACACTGGCGGGGCCATCGCAATACGCCGGCAAATGCCCTTCTGCTGCAAGGCAGCATCGCCCTGCTGCTCGTGCTACTGGGCGCATGGGCGCGCCAGGGGTTTGTGACTATGGTCGAATATACGGCGCCGGTATTCTGGTTCTTTTTCTTGTTGGCGGGATTGTCGCTCTTTGTGCTACGTACGCAAGAACCTGAGAGGCCACGCCCATTTCGTGTCCCATGGTATCCACTGACGCCGTTGCTTTTCTGCATCACCTGCGTCTACATGTTGCACTCCAGCCTTGCCTACACCGGACCAGGCGCCGTGGTCGGCGTTGGGGTGTTATTGGCCGGTGTGCCATTGCTCTTCGTGGCTCGCTCTCAACATCGATGAATGCACTGGAAGAGAGGAACAGGTTATGCGAAAGCCATTGCAGCCGTGGGTCCTACCCCTCTGTGTCGTCCTGGCCATCGTCGGCGTTTGGTGGAGCGGTTATGCGCAAACGCGAGGACCCGATGTGCAATATGTGCCAACCCCCGAGAACGTCGTGGACGAGATGCTACGGCTCACCGGCGTGACGAAGGATGATGTGGTCTATGACCTCGGCTGTGGCGATGGCCGACTGGTGATCACTGCCGCTCAACGCTTTGGCGCGCGCGGGGTGGGCATCGATATCGATCCGCAACGGATCAGCGAAAGCCGCGAGAATGCACGCCAGGCTGGTGTCACCGAGCGCGTGCGGTTCCTGGAACAAGACCTCTTTGAGGCTGATATTCGCCAGGCCACGGTGGTCACCCTCTACCTTCTCCCGAGGCTCAATGTTCAACTCCGCCCCAAGCTCTTACACGATCTGCAGCCTGGCACCCGCATCGTCTCGCATGATTTCGATATGGCGGAGTGGCAACCCGATCAGACCGTACAGATTCCAGGGGCGTCGCGGTCGCATACGGTATACTACTGGGTGATCCCAGCCAATGTCAGCGGGGCATGGCACGTGCACGTGCCCGCCGGTGTGGGAGAGCGACGCTATGAGTTGCGGTTACAACAAGAGTTCCAGGTGGTGCGTGGCACCATTGGCACGGAAGGCCATGACGTCCCGATCACCGATGCGACCCTCGTGGGTGACCGTCTCCGCTTCCTTGCGAGCCCTGGCGGACAGGGCCAAATGTCTTTCGATGGGCGTGTCGACGCCAACCTGATGCACGGTCGCGTGGAGATCCACGGGGGGGCATTCGCGGGTCAGCATGACTGGGCGGCGCAGCGCGAGGCGGCAGGTGCCGATAGCGCGCAGCCGCGTTGAACTGTCTTCAGACGGCATGACGGAGACGCCGTTACGGCATCTCACCCTGCCCGCAAAGCGATCGACTATCGCCTGTCCCCCGCACTGGGGTCAGCAAAGTGTGGTGCAGACATCCCCCCCTGGCGTACGCGCTCCTCGATCCGGTACTCTTTGAGCTTGCGCCACAAGCTGGTGCGGCCGATGGCAAGAGCCTCCGCGGCACGTGAATGGCTCCATCCGAAGCGCTCGAGGGTCTGTAGGATGTGGAGTCGTTCCACCTCGGCTAACGTGAGCGCCTGCGGCAGAGATGGGGCTCCCCCCAAAGGCGTACCTGCGACAATGTGCGGGGGGAGATCGTCAGCAGCAATGACGTCGTGCTGGGCGAGAATCGCTGTGCGCTCCATGGCGTTCTCCAACTCCCGGACGTTGCCCGGCCAGGAGTAGTGGAGCAGCTTGGCGACAGCGTCTGCCGATAAGCGCAAGGGTCGACCCTGCTTCTGGCTGTTTTGCCTCAGGAAATGTTCTGCCAGGGCGGGGATGTCTTCGCGTCGCTCGCGCAGGGGTGGCAGGACAACAGGGATGACGTTGAGTCGATAGAAGAGGTCTTCGCGGAATTTTCCCTGTTGCATGAGTTGCCCCAGATCACGGTTGGTTGCCGCCAACACCCGCACGTCTACAGTAGTCGACTGGTTGGACCCAAGCGGCCGCACTTCGCCTTCCTGCAAAGCTCTGAGGAACTTGACCTGTAACGTGGTTGGCATCTCCCCGATTTCATCGAGAAAAAATGTGCCGGCGTGCGCCTCCTCAAAGAGGCCCTTTTTGTGCGCCGTTGCTCCGGTGAAGGCACCCTTGACGTGTCCGAAAATTTCCGATTCCAGCAATGGTTCCGGCAATGCGCCGCAGTTGACGGCCACGAAGGACTTGCCGGCACGAGGACTGCTGTGGTGAATGACTTTGGCGATGACTTCCTTGCCCGTGCCCGACTCCCCTTGAATCAGGACGGTGGCGTCGGTCGGCGCGACACGTAGCACCAGATCCAACACGGTCTGCATTTCTTTAGATTGAGCGATAAGTCCCGGCAGGCTGTAACGCTCTTGAACCTGACGCCGAAGATTTTCGTTTTCATGGCGTAAGCCTTTTTCCTCCAAGGCCTTGTCGATTCGATGCAGGAATTCATCAGGCTCCTTGCCCTTCTCGAAATAGTCGTAGGCTCCGAGGCGCATGGCCTCCTTAGCGGACTCCCAACCGGCATAGGCGGTTAGCAATATGACCATCACCGTAGGGCAGTGGGCTTTCGCCATACGTAAGACCTCGAGGCCATCGCCGTCGGGCATGCGCAAATCGGTAACCACCAGGTCGAAGGCGCTTTCGGCCAGGACCTTTGCCGCGACCCGAACACCTTCGGCTTGAATCACGTGGTGGCCCCGCTTGCGCAACAGGAGCGCGAGAGTCATGCGTGCTGAGGGCTCATCGTCGACGATGAGGAGATTGGCCATGATTTACTCCTCCACCAATGGCAGACGGATGGTAAAGCGACTGCCGTGTTCCGGTACCGATTCCACATCGATGCGTCCCCCATGGGCGGTAACGATGCGTTGGGCGATGGCCAGGCCGAGGCCGGTGCCACCCTGTTTCTTCGAAATGAACGGTTGGAAGATACGCCGCTGTTCGTCGGCGGCGATGCCAGGTCCTGTATCCGCCACGCTGATCAACACCTCGTCGTTGCGGCGCCCGACCTCCAGGGTGAGGTGGCCGCGGCCGTGCATGGCCTCAACCCCGTTGCGGGCGATGTTCCAGAGGACTTGCGTTAATTGGTCAGCATCGAACGGGAACTGCGGAATCGTCGGGTCGACCCGCAAGTCTAATTGCACGCCAGCACGTCCATTGCGATCTTCTTGCAGGAGGGCCGACACATGCTCGACCACCTTGCCGATATCACCCGTCTGCCGCGTAGGCAGACGGGGCCTGGCGAACAGCAAAAAGTCGGAGAGTGTGGTGTTGAGGCGACGCGCTTCCGTCTTCACCGCTTCGAGGATACTCGCCCGTTCTCCGGCCGTGAGTGTTGCTTCTTCCTCGAGCAGCGTCGCAGCGTTCAGGATGGCCGCCAATGGATTGCGGATCTCGTGCGCCAGGCCAGCGGCGAGCTCCCCCACAGCCGCCATGCGCTCCACTTCGCCCAGTCGCTGACGCAGGCGCTCCTGCTCGGTGATATCGCTGACAAGCTCCAGGAGCAAGATCTGCCCATCCGCCTGGCGCACCGGCGAGCAGGTCAGCAGGAAGCGTCGGTTGTCTGGTCCGAGGATTTCCACGCGGGTCGGTAAATCCATGGCATCCCGACGCGCCAAGGGGCAACCGGTACACTGGCGATTATTGGCGGTGAGCACTTCGTAGCAGCGCCGTCCGACCACGAGGCCGAATTGCTCCGACATCCAGCGATTGGCATGCCGAATGGTAAAATCGTCGTCGACGAGCTCCAGCCCCTCCCCCAGGCCATCCACTAACCGCTCATTGAATTCCTTCAGCGACGCCACCTCGCCCCTGGCACGCTCCAGGACTAGAATGATGATCGCGAACACGGACAGGAAGTAAAAGAGCGTTAAGGCCGTGTTGAGAATCACATAGGCCATACTGTCGGGGAGTACATCGATGAAACCCGTGGCCATGCGACTCAACCCCCAGAGGGCAAACGAGATCGACAAAAATCGACGGCCGCGGGGGGAGGTGACGGTCGAACGCCATGGCCAAAACGCCATACCTGCGGCAATCAGTACACTACCGCCAACAACTCGCCGTGATAACGGCATCTCGAGGCCAATCTCCGATGACATGCTCAGCAGACAGGAGACTATGGCATAGGCCACGCCCAGCCCGGCGTGGTACCAACGAATGCGATAATCCCACCGAAACGACAGGCCCGCCGCCAGGATCAAGAGGTCACCAGTACTCCCAGCTGCGTTCAAAAGAGGGATCAGCCCATCCGCCGCGGGGAAAAAATGCTGAATGATGTACGAGCCCTTCGACACCACGAATAGACCCCAGGCCCAGACCAGATACCTGAAAAAGCGCTCCCGATTGCCGGAATAGAGATAGACGAGGGTCAAGAGCTGGAGATAGAGCGCCATCGTGGTAATAAATTTCAGCGTAATCGCGACTGCCATAGTATCCCTTCCTGGCGTCATGCTATGCGCACATGACGTCGGGGTCACCCGTGACTTCTCGTCCGGAAGCCGTCTGCGCGATGACTGGCCGGCTGATTCATGGGAAACCGCACGCCATCGATGCGAGATCTCGAGCATACGTATCTTTGGTCATGTTGGTTATGTAAGTAATTTAATACAAAACGCAAGTCTTGTGCCAGGAGCACAAGGCCATTTTACGTGTACGTCATACACGGGCAACAAGCTGGTCCGTTTCAGCTTGGACCAGTGCGTTCCATTCTGGAACAACTCCCCAGGGTCTCCACGGTCGTTCCCTGCAGCTTGCCCGGCCACTCCCGGCCTCTACCGCATCTGGCATGGGAGTTGCGTTGCAAATGGAGGCAGTATGTGACCATGGGTCTGCTGGCAGCAGCATGTCGGCTCAGTCGATGCTACCCAGACAACATGACACAAGTAGGAAAACCAGCAGCCCCACCTCGGGGCGTTCATATAAGATACGGCAGTGGGAAAAACATCTCGTGAAACGGGTGTAGGAAGCACGTATGGATGCGTGCGAATAAACGGCACGACCGCGAGTAGCAATCTCTACCGTGGTCCTTGGTGATAGGTGCCCTGCGGGTACGGCTCGCCCTGCGTGGCGATGGAACCGCTGCGGCACCAGGAACAGGAGAAAGACACATGCGATGGAAGCAGATACGCGATGCCCTGATGGGGTTTGGGGTTGCAGCCTTGCTCACGGTCGGCGGGAGCGTATGGGGTGTGGCGAACGCTGCTCCTCAGGCGCAACCCCAGTCGTATACCGGGCAGATTAGGGAGATTAACATCGACCAATGTGGCCTTGAACCGGGATCATGTTCCGGCTCCCTGGTATTGGCGCAAGCCAGGGGCCAGGAGGTCGATCTCGCTATTCCGGTGGGGACCACAATTCAACGTGGAAATCAACGCGTGCACATCGAAGAGTTAGGGGTCGGGAATTATGTTATGGTCCAGGCTGCCCCCCTCTCTCCCATACAACAGGGGAATGGCCGCGATTGGACCTGGAACAAATTTGACGCATACGAGCGGAGTCCGATCAACAGCGGCACCCAAGGGGATTGAGCCAGTCTTGCACCCCACCAACGGGCTTGACTTTGCCGGGGGCCCCTAGGCTCCCGGCTGTCCCCCGCCCCGAAAGTAAGCGCTACACTGGCTTCCAGGATGCCCATGAGGGGTAAGCCCGTGTGCAGGCTTTTGTCGGCAACCTTCTAACGACTTCAGTGCGACCAACAGGCTCCGGGTATCTCTCCCGGAGCCAACCTCTTTCGGCATCCCGTTTATCGCATCACTGCTCAGCCTTCGCAGCCACGCATCCCCCTCCTCGGCCCTTCACGTTCCCCCCGCAGCAATTCAACCAGAGCCACGTCCGGTCAGACCGAGGGGCAAAGCCTCGGCGTCCCGTGCGTCGATTACCACGTCAGCGTCTCGGTCCGTGTGGTAAAATACAGGCGTTGAGGAGCTTTAAACACGTAGTCAAACGGGCCCATCCTGATTTCCATCGATTTTGCTGAGCTCTCTTTGCTGGGGGATTGTCTTGCAGATCGGCTGGATACAGGGCGTGCAGCGCTGGCCAATTACGAGCCTGCAGACGAAGGTGACCCTGCTGGTCATTGGCATTGTCGCCGGTGTCCTCGCCCTCTCAACCTTTCTCAATATCAGGGTCTCGGAACACGCCTTAGAGCAGGACCTCCGGACGAATGCCATCGCCTTGGCGCGGCAGTTTGCAGCTGGTATTGGCTCGCGGGAGGAGTTAAATAATCCAACAACGCTCCAGGTCGACATTGCCCAAGTCATGGAAGACCGTCCTAGTATTCTGGGGGTGGAGGTCTATGTCATGGCTGATGGCGTGCCGCACTTCGTCACCTCTCTCGATGCAGAGGTCCAGACCAACCCTGCTCCGGAGGTTTTCCAGGTAGCCCAGGACAATCATCCCATGGCGGTGCAACGGCAGGGACGAACAGGTCGCCAATGGGATGCTATCGTGCCCGTGCACCTGAACGGCAGCTTCGCGGGAGTGGTTCGGCTCCAGCTCAGCCTGCGAGAGGCCGATCGCCTCGCTGGTCGAGAGCGGCGCCAGGCCGTGCTCATCATGGGGGCCTCGACAGTGGCCATCGTCCTCTTGATGAGCATCTTTCTCCAGCAGACGTTACACCGGCGGCTCCAGAACCTGATCACCACGATGGCCAAGACTGAAGCAGGGGATCTCGCCGGAGAAGCCAGCAGCCATACCAAGGATGAACTCGGGCGATTGGCCGACAGCTTCAATCGCATGCTCTACCGGATTCGCAACTTCAACAGTGAGCTCCAGGAAAAAGTGGCTCAGGCCACCGCCGAATTACGTGACCTGAATGGGAAGCTCTACGAGGCCCGGCGGGAGATGGGCCGCCTTGAGCGGCTAGCCGCCGTGGGGGAGGTGGCCGCGATGGTCGCGCATGAGGTCGGGACTCCGTTGACCTCAGTCTCAGGACACCTCCAACTGCTGGCTGAAGAGGTCCAGGAGCCACGTGTCAAGGAGCGGCTGAGTGTGATCGAGAGGCACATTGAACGCGCCATCACGACCATTCAGGAATTTCTGGATGCGGCTCGCTTCCCAGCACCGAACTGCCATCTGATCCAGGTCAATGCCTTGATTCATGAAGTGTTGGCCCTAGCCTCTGCGGGGATTCGCCGCCAGCGTGGGATTCAGGTGGTGACAGAGTTGAGCCCAGAGCTTCCGGAGGTCTTCGCAGATGGCAATCAGCTCCGCGAGGTCTTGCTCAACCTCGTAACAAATGCCCTCGACGCCATGCCAGAGGGTGGACAAGTGTCCATCCGCACACGACCTATTTATGCTGCGGAGGGGTTGGCATGCGTCCAGGTGCAAATCGCCGATACGGGGCTAGGCATTTCGCCGGCAGACCTGCACAGGGTCTTCGACCCCTTCTTCACCACCAAGGGGCCTGGACAGGGGACAGGGCTGGGACTTGCCGTCTGCCAGCGCATCGTCAAAGCTCACAAGGGGTCTATTGAGGTGCAGAGCGAGCAGGGACAAGGGACCATTGTTGTCGTGACTCTGCCCGGACGGGATTAAACATGTCTGCCAACGCACATGTCCTCCTCATCGACGACGATCTCGGGACCAGGGATCTTCTCAAAGAGGTTTTGCAGAAGGAAGGGTACACGATCGACGAGGCCAAAACCGGCCAGGAGGCCCTGACCCAGGCCCGAGCCTTCCCGTTCGATGTCGTCCTGGCCGATCTTCGGCTGCCGGATGTGGACGGGATCGAGGTCCTTCGCACCCTGCACGCCCTGGATTCCGACCTCCCGGTGATCGTCATGACGGCTTTCGGCAGCATGGAGACGGCCGTAGAGGCCATTCGTGATGGAGCGTATGATTACATCAGTAAGCCGTTCAATCTGACGGAGGTGCGTCTGACCGTCCGTCGGGCCTGCGAACGGCGTCACCTCCTGCAGGACAATCGTCGGTTCCAGCAGGCCCTGCAGGAGAAATATCGGTTCGAAAACATGGTGGGGACGAGCCCGAAGATGGTGGAAGTGTATCGGACCGTAGCCCGTGTCGCTTCAACCAGGAGCACCATTTTGCTTATTGGCGAGAGCGGAACCGGCAAGGAGCTCATCGCCCGGGCCATCCACTACAATAGCCTGAGAGGAAAGGCACCTTTCGTCGCCGTGGATTGTGGGGCGCTCCCCGAAGGCCTCCTCGAGAGCGAGCTGTTCGGGCATGAGAAAGGAGCGTTTACGGGGGCCCATGCCTTGAAGAAGGGGCTCTTTGAAGTCGCCCATGGAGGCACCATATTCTTGGATGAGGTCGGAGACATTGGCCCAACCCTGCAGGCCAAACTTCTCCGGGTCCTCCAGGAGCACGAAGTCCGTCGTGTCGGTGGAGTCGGGTCGATTCAGATTGATATCCGCGTCATCGCAGCCACCCGTCAGGACCTCGAGGCCCTCGTGAAGAGCGGGAAATTTCGGGAAGACCTCTTCTATCGCTTAAGCGTGGTGACGATCATTCTGCCGCGACTCAGCGAGCGCAGGGAGGATATCCCCCTGTTGGCCCTGCATTTTCTGCGAAAATATGCCTCTGAGGCCGGTAAGGGACTTAGCCATATCGCTCCCGAAGCCGTCGCCCGTCTGTGCCAGTATAACTGGCCGGGGAACGTCCGCGAGTTGGAGCATGTCATCGAGCGGGCAGTAGCCCTCACCGCCGATCCCGTCCTCGTCGTTGAAGACCTTCCAACCAAGCTGCAGGAGCTGGCACAGACATCTGACGTCTTCCCATCGCTTGATGAGATGGAGAAGCGACACCTGCAGCTGGCCCTCGAAAAAGCCGCGGGCAACCGTCGCCAGGCCGCCATCCTCCTGGGTGTGAGTCGCCGTACCCTGTACCGGATGGCCAAACGACATGGGCTCATCTCGGATAACCTCCATGAGTGAGCCAAAACGGTACATCCCCCGCCTATCTTGACACTTCGCTACGACCGCCCCTTATCCCAGCTTTTGCTCCGACACTCCTCGACCGGTGTGTCAGAAGCGCCCCTCGTCGATTGGCTACACTTTGCCAATCTATTATGACACTTCCCCGCTGAAGCGTATTCTCACAGAGGGTTACCACGCTTCTGTTGGGATTATTTCCGTCCCCGTGTGACCCGGCATGGAAGTTGTACTAAAGATTCGTTAGCGAAGTGAGCGGAGAGAAAGGCGTGAGAGCTCAAGATTCGGCCTCCTCCCGCGCTCTCTAGTGGGAGGGTTGGAGATGCCGTGCCAGGAAAGCGATCGGACACGAGGGCAACCAGGCTCAGCACGGATTCTCATTGTCGATGATGACGCTGGGAGCCGAGCGCTCTTGGCGGAGGTGTTGAGCCGTCGTGGCTATCAGATCCAGGAAGCAGCAGACGGGTTCTGTGTCGCGAGGGCTCTGCAGGCCGGCGCTTTCTCCTTCGATGTGGTCGTCCTAGACTGGAAAATGCCTGGTCTTGACGGCCTCGCAGTGCTTCGGCTGCTGCGGTCTTTTGCCCCGGAAACGCTGGTGCTCTTGATGTCTATGGCGCCAGACGAGCAACTGCGGCGTGAAGCCATGAGCCTTGGGGCGATCGAAGTGCTCCGTAAGCCGATCAACTTCGATGCGCTGGCTTCTCTTCTGGAAAGGGTACTCCAGCAGATGAGGACAGAGTGAACGAGCGGTTAACGAACAAACGTGAAGAAGAGAGGAGGAAGATTCACATGGGGAAGCGTATTGTCCTGCCGATGGCCGTCCTGATGATGCTCTCATGTACCGGGCTGAGCTTGGCGCAGCCCACGACCACTGAGCAACCAGGTGACAGCAAGGCGGTTAAGATGGTGCCGGCGGAAATGCCCAAGGAAACCAAGCTGCACCATCTTGCTGGCGAGGTAGTAGCTGTGGATCCAACGGCGAAGACGGTGACCATCAAGCACATGGTCAGAGGCCAGCCGAAGGATGCCACCTTCAACGTCGCTGAGAAAGCTGGCGCTTCGTTGGCCACTCTGCAACCCAACGATCGGGTCAAGCTCACTTACTCCAAGGAACATGGAAGGCTCATGGCTCAATCGATCGTCGAGACCTACCATAAAGCGAGTAAGTAAGCGACTGAGCGCGAGTGTTGGCGAACGCGGTTTCGAAAGGGGGTGATGACTGTGAACAAACACCGTGGCAGTGGCAAGAAGGGCAAGCCCAATAATAAGGGTCAGACAACCCAGACACCGAGTCCTCAGGCGCCTCATGGTGGAATGTCGCCGCAGAAGTAGGGCTGACAGCGGTTATCAAGCGGGGACTCGTTGCTCTCTCCCGGCTCCGCTTGACCCTGCGGCTTTTCCTCCAATAGGCATCTTGCTCCTGCTTGGGCTTGGAACCGAAATCTGTCTCTCGGCAGTCACGTCGCATTTTCTCTGGGTGGTTGTCGGACGATGCGCCATCCGGTTTTCCTGAATACAAAGAAAGGAACCATGACATGAAGCTCCGATTCCTCAGCGCCGCAACCCTGCCGCTTCTCTGCCTCCTGGCACTACCAACCTGGGCCGCAGAATACCGCCTGGAGGTCACCGATCTTGATTACCAAACCTATGCCGCACACCAGGAGCATTTGGCAAACCTTGAGCAGCGGTTGGATACGCAGAAATTCTCTACCACAGCAGTGATTCCCGGACGCGAGGTACAAGTGCTCGAGGATCCAGGGTACGGGGCTAAGCCTCCCACCCAGCTGTCGGTGTTGCCCGCCACGAAGCATCAGGCGTGGACGACTTTGGTGTGGAACGGGAATCCGGGCGACACGGTGGCCTTTGAAGTGAAGAGCGATATGGCCGCCTGGCAGGAGGTGTGGTGGATCGCGGCCGATACGGGGGAAGGGCTCAAGCAGCTCACCCTGAGTGATGTGGCCTCATTCGATCATCAGCGGCCTGAGGTTCCCGAGGTCTCGACGGATTTCGTCGCCAATGCCGTCGACCGCGGCACCTTCCCGCAATGGCTCGCCCAGCATGCACGGCCGATCGACGGACTGTCGCTGGTGGTCGGACAGGGTGACAACACCGATTACCGTCCCGACAGCGTGTACGCGCTGGTCAAGCTGCCGCCCGAGCCTCACACCTATAAGCTCGTCATCGCCTGGAGGGACCATAGCAATCGTCAGACCCCAGCCAGGGGAGGGGAGCAGAGCTAGGTGCATAGGCACCGGCACGTGAAGCGTTCACGCGGGCCGGGATCTAGGGGCGAAGAGATCACCTGCACCAGGATTTCGGAGCCCCTGAAGCCACTACATTTTAGGCTTGTTCTTCAACAAGGTCATCGTCATGACGATCCCGCCAGTAGCCGACACGAAAAGCATATCGACGCGGAGTGAAGCCTCGGCGTGGCCCCGACGCTGGTGGATTGGGCTGGTAGTGCTCTCTCTCCTATGCATTGCAGTGTATGTGTTCTCGCCCAGGGCAGGGGAGGTGGTAGCACCTGCCGGCCAAGCAGGGCCGACTCCTCTCTCACGCGCCGTGCCGGTGGTGGCGGCACCGGTGCGGGCTCGCGACGTGGGCGTCTATCTCACCGGGCTCGGAGCGGTCACGCCGCTCAATACCGTCACGGTCAAGAGTCGTGTCGACGGCCAGCTGATGCGCGTCAGGTTTCAGGAGGGTCAACTTGTCCACCAGGGAGATCTGCTAGCCGAAATCGACCCACGCCCGTTCCAAGCCCAGGTAACCCAGTACGAAGGACAGCTGGCGCGCGATCAGGCCCTCCTGGAGAACGCCAAGATCGACTTGCAACGCTATCAGCTGCTATGGGCCCAGGATTCCATTCAAAAACAGCAGCTGGATACTCAGGCGTCGTTGGTACGCCAGTATGAAGGCATCGTGAAGAATGATCGGGGGCAGATCGACAGTGTCAAGCTGCAGCTGATCTACTGCCACATCACTGCACCGATCAGTGGCCGGGTTGGCCTCCGCCTCATGGATCCGGGCAACATCGTGCACGAGAGCGATGTCAGCGGGCTGGTCATTATCACACAGCTCCAACCGATCGCGGTGGTGTTTACCATCCCCGAGGACAACTTACCGCTTGTCCTTGCCAAGCCTCAAGAAGGTCGCAACTTGCCTGTCGAGGCCTACGATCGCGAGCGCCAGCGACGGCTTGCCACAGGGTCCTTGCTGACAATCGACAATCAGATCGACCAGAGCACTGGTACGGTCCGACTGAAGGCGGTGTTCCCCAATGGAGATAGTGCCCTGTTTCCCAACCAGTTCGTCAATGCACGCCTGCAGCTAGCCGTCCAGCGTGGAGCATCGGTAGTCCCGGCAGTAGCCATCCAGCGCAGCCCGCGGGGGCCATTCGTGTATGTCGTCACATCCGATCACACTGTCGAGGTGCGCCAGGTCACGGTTGGTGTCACCGACGGGGACGATGTCTCGATTGACACGGGTGTGAACGTCGGTGAGCAGGTGGTGGTGGATGGCGCCGACAGGCTTCGCGACGGCAGTCCAGTGGTATTGCAGGATCGAAGCAACTCATGAATTTGTGCCGTTCGTTCATCCTGCGCCCTGTCGCCACCACCCTGCTGATGGTGGCGATCTTCCTCGGTGGTGCCCTGGCCTACCACCTGCTGCCGGTCTCCGCTCTGCCCCAGGTGGACTATCCGACTATCGAGGTCCTGACCTTTTATCCGGGGGCCAGTCCCGAGGTCATGGCGTCTTCGATCACGGCACCACTGGAGCGCCAGTTTGGACAGATGCCCGGCCTGAACCAGATGACCTCGACGAGCGCCAACGGCAACTCGGTCATCACCCTACAGTTCACCCTAACGCTCGGGCTTGACGTCGCCGAGCAGGAGGTGCAAGCCGCTATCAATACGGCCCTCACGCTGCTGCCGTCCGACCTGCCAACACCTCCCGTCTACAGCAAGGTCAACCCGGCAGACACGCCGATCCTCACGCTGGGACTGACGTCGACGACACTGTCGCTACCGCAAGTCGAAGATCTCGCCGATACTCGGCTGGCCCAAAAAATCGCGCAGGTCCCAGGCGTGGGTCTGGTCAGCATCAGCGGCGGGCAGCGGCCGGCCGTGCGGGTGCAGGCGAACCCGACGGCACTAGCGGCATATGGCCTGACCCTCGAGGACCTGCGCACAGCGGTGTCGGCCGCGAATGTCAACCAGGCGAAAGGGAGTTTTGACGGTCCCCAGCAGTCCTCCACCATTGGCGCCAACGACCAGTTGCTAAGGAGTCGGGACTACCGGCCACTGATCATTGCCTATCGCAACAATGCCCCAGTCACGCTCGCCGATGTTGCTGATGTCGTCGACGAGGCTGAGAATCTGCATCAGGCGGCCTGGATGAATGCTGTGCCGGCGGTGATCCTGAACATCCAGCGGCAACCGGGGGCTAACGTCATCGCTGTCGTCGACCGCATCAAGCAACTGCTGCCGCAGCTCCGAGCCTCGTTGCCGGCCTCAGTGGATGTGGTAGTGCTCACCGACCGCACGGCCACCATCCGCGGATCGGTCGAGGACGTTCAGTTCGAGCTGCTGGTGTCGGTGGCCCTAGTCGTGATGGTCATTTTCCTCTTTCTGCGCAACCTCGCGGCCACGATTATCCCCGCCGTGGCTGTTCCGTTGTCCCTCGTCGGCACCTTTGGCGCCATGTCGCTCCTGGGATTCAGCCTGAACAATTTGTCATTGATGGCGTTGACGATCGCCACGGGCTTCGTGGTGGACGACGCCATCGTCATGATCGAGAACATCGCTCGCTACATCGAGCAGGGCGATCCGCCCCTGCAGGCTGCGTTGAAAGGAGCCGAGCAGATCGGTTTCACCATACTCTCCCTGACCATCTCTCTCATCGCCGTGCTCATCCCGCTGTTGTTCATGGCCGACGTCGTGGGCCGGCTGTTTCGTGAGTTCGCCATCACCCTCGGCATCACCATCCTCCTCTCGGCCGTTGTATCGCTGACGCTGACGCCGATGCTATGCGCCACGCTCCTGCACCACACGCCCCCCGAGCGGCAGGGGCGCGCCTACCGCTGGTCCGAGGGCCTGTTCAACGGCATCATCGAGGGCTACGGGACCACCTTGCGCTGGGTGCTGGAGCACCAGCCGGCGACCCTGCTGGTAGCAACGGTCACGCTGATCCTGACGGTGTTACTCTACGTCGTGGTGCCGAAGGGATTTTTCCCAATTCAGGACACAGGCGTGATCCTGGGCATCTCCGAAGCGCCACAATCGGTCTCGTTCACGGCGATGGCCATGCGGCAGCGGGCTTTGGCTGCGGTCATTCTCAAGAATCCAGCCGTGCAGAGCCTGTCGTCGTTCATCGGGGTGGACGGCACCAACGTCACGCTCAACAGCGGGCGCCTCCTCATCAACCTCAAACCCCTGGCTCAGCGCCAGGTGAGCGCCAGCGACGTCATTCGACAGCTACAACTGGAACTGGCGCAGGTCGAAGGCATCACGCTGTTCATGCAACCCGTACAGGATCTGACGGTCGAGGACCGTGTCAGCCGCACCCAATACCAGTACAGCATCGAGGATGCGGATGCCGCTGAGCTACATGTCTGGGCACCACGCTTGGTCGACGCTCTACACGCGCAGCCAGAGCTGAGAGACGTCAGCAGCGACCAGCAGGACCAGGGGCTCGGGACGGCCCTGGCGATAGACCGCACGACGGCGGCGCGGCTAGGGGTTACGCCCGCGCTTATCGACGACACACTCTACGATGCTTTCGGTCAGAGGCAAGTGTCGACCATGTTCACGCAGCTGAACCAGTACCGGGTGATCCTGGAGGTCAAGCCTGATTTTCGGCAGAATATCGAGGGGCTCCGAGACATCTACGTGCGTGGTGCGAGCGACGGGCAAGTGGTGCCACTCAGTGCGGTGACGCGCGCTGAGGAAACGACGGCGCCGCTCGCGATCGCACGCCAGGGGCAATTTCCGGCCGTGACACTGTCGTTCAATTTGGCGCCAGGGACGGCGCTAGGTGAGGCGGTACGCACAATCGAGGCGACGATTCGGCAACTCGGGCTGCCGCCAAGTATCCAGGGCAGTTTCCAAGGGACGGCGCAGGCGTTCCGGGCCTCCCTGGCCAACGAACCACTGTTGATCGCAGCGGCTTTGGTGGCCGTCTACCTCGTGCTGGGCGTGCTGTATGAGAGCTACATCCACCCGCTCACCATCCTATCCACGCTACCATCAGCCGGAGTAGGGGCCATCCTGGCGTTGCTCATCTGCCGGACTGAGCTGAGCGTCATTGCGCTGATCGGCATCATTCTGTTGATCGGCATCGTCAAGAAAAACGCCATTATGATGATCGACTTCGCCCTGGAGGCGGAGCGTCAGGCGGGTAAGCGTCCCATCGACGCCATCTACCAGGCCTGCCTGCTACGCTTCCGGCCGATTATGATGACCACCATGGCCGCACTGCTGGGGGCGCTGCCCCTGGCGCTAGGGACAGGGGTCGGGTCAGAGCTGCGGCGACCGCTCGGCATCTCAATCGTTGGTGGCCTGGTCTTCAGCCAACTGCTGACCCTCTATACCACTCCGGTAATCTACCTAGCCTTCGACCGACTGGCGCGACGTGTGCGCGGGAAACCGGCATGAACATCTCGGCGCTCTTCATCAGAAGGCCTGTGGCCACCATACTCCTGACGCTCGGCCTGGCGCTCACCGGGGTGCTGGCCTTCAGCTTGCTGCCGGTGTCGCCGTTGCCGCAGGTCGACTTCCCGACGATTCAGATCTCGGCAGCGCTGCCGGGTGCCAACCCAGAGACCATGGCGACGTCGGTCGCCGCCCCATTGGAACGGCAGTTCGGGCGCATCGCGGGCGTGACCGAGATGACCTCGACCAGCTACCTCGGCTCAACCGCCATCGTCTTGCAGTTCGACCTGAGCCGCGACATCGACGGCGCCGCCCGTGATGTGCAAGCAGCGATCAATGCTGCCCGGGGCTACCTACCGCCAACGCTCCCCAACAATCCTACCTATCGCAAAGTGAATCCGGCCGATGCACCGATTCTCATCCTGGCATTGACCTCTGACACGCTTAGCCGCGGCCGGATGTATGATGCGGCATCTAGCATCCTGCAGCAGAAGCTGTCTGAAGTGCCAGGCGTAGGCCAGGTGAGTGTGGGCGGCGGCTCTTTGCCGGCCGTGCGCGTGGAGCTTAATCCGACCGCACTGAACAAGTATAGTATCAGCCTCGAGGACGTCCGCAGTGTGCTGCGCGCCACCAACGTGAATCGGCCCAAGGGACAGTTGGCAGACAGTGCCAGGTCTGCGGAGATCTTAACCAACGATCAGTTGCGCACGGCCGAGGACTATGCGCCGGTCATCATCGCCTATCGTTCCGGCCGAGCGGTGCGGCTGGCCGATGTGGGAAGGATCGATGACGCAGTTGAAGATCTCAGGACGACAGGGTTGGCCAATGGTAAGCCAGCTGTGCTGGTCGTCATCTCTCGGCAGCCGGGTGCGAATATCATCGCCACGGTGGACAGTATTCGCGATCTGATGCCTCAGCTGCAAGCCTCGATTCCAGGGGGCATCGATCTATCAGTCGTCCTCGATCGTACCTCGACTATTCGCGCCTCGTTACACGACGTCGAGGTTACGCTGATCATCGCCGTGCTCCTCGTGACCCTGGTGGTGTTCGTCTTCCTGAGAAGTGCCCGAGCTACGATCATCCCAGGCGTGGCGGTCCCGGTGTCGCTCGTCGGCACCTTTGGCGTGATGTACCTGCTGGGGTATAGCCTGGACAACTTGTCGCTCATGGCGCTCACGATCGCCACGGGATTCGTCGTCGACGACGCCATCGTCGTCCTCGAGAACATCAGCCGCCACCGAGACGACGGCCTCACGGCACTTGAGGCGGCGCTGCGCGGGGCCACTGAGGTCGGCTTTACCGTGCTGTCGATCAGCCTTTCGCTCGTAGCGGTATTCATCCCGATCTTGCTTATGGGCGGCATGGTGGGCCGGCTGTTCAGGGAGTTTGCGGTGACCCTGTCGGTGGCCATCGCGATCTCCCTGCTGGTATCGCTGACGACGACTCCGACGATGTGTGCCATGCTGTTGAAGCCCGCGACGACCCACCGCCACGGCCGTCTCGACCGGATGAGCGAGCGTGGATTCGACTGGCTGTTGCACCAGTATGACACGGGCCTGCTCTGGGTTCTGCGACATCGGCGCGTCACGCTCGGACTGACGCTCGTGACCATTGCCCTCAATGTCTACCTTTTTATTACTATTCCCAAGGGTTTCTTCCCGCAACAAGACACCGGCCGGCTCACTGGCATCACCCGGGCGGCGCAGGACATCTCGTTCCAGGCAATGCAGAAGAAGCTGACCGAGGTCGTCGGCATCATCAAGCGTGATCCAGCTGTCGACAATGTGCTGGGCTTCACGGGCGGTAGTGGTGGCGGTGCTACCACCAACACCGCCCGTCTGTTCATCGCGCTGAAGCCACTCGGGGAACGCCAAGTGAGCGCGGATCAGGTGATCGCGAGATTGCGCGGTCGACTAACCAGCGTGCCGGGAGCACCAACGTTCCTCCAGGCCGTCCAGGACCTCAGGGTGGGTGGACAAGTCAGCGCCGCGCAATATCAGTACACTCTCCAGGGAGACAATGTCGGAGAGCTCGATGCCTGGGGGCCGCGGGTCGCCCAGCGCCTCCAGAGGCTGCCACTGCTGGTCGATGTCAACAGCGATCAGCAAGACAAGGGACGCCAGTCCGCACTGGCGATCGACCGCAGCACGGCGTCTCGATTAGGGATCACCCCCCAGCTCATCGATGACACTCTCTACGACGCCTTCGGCCAGCGGCAGGTATCCACCATGTTCACGCAGCTGAACCAGTATCATGTCGTGATGGAGGTCGAACCACGGTTCTGGCAACGTCCCGAGACGCTGCGGGACATATACGTGCGCTCGCAAGCTGGGACATTGGTGCCATTGAGCGCGTTCAGCCGCTACGAATCCACCTCCACCGCGCTTGCGGTGAACCATCAAGCACAATTTCCGTCCGTAACGCTGTCATTCAATCTGGCGCCTGGAGTCGCCCTGGGCGAGGCGGTGAACGCCATCAATGCGGCGACGCAGCAGCTGGGACTGCCGGCGAGTATCCGAGGCAGCTTCCAGGGGACGGCGCAAGCCTTTCAGTCCTCGCTGGCCAACGAGCCGCTGCTGATCGCGGCGGCGCTGGCAGCGGTCTATATCGTGCTCGGCGTGCTTTACGAAAGCTACGTCCATCCACTCACCATTCTGTCTACGCTACCCTCGGCAGGCGTGGGGGCCATCCTGGCGCTCCGCATGTGCCACACGGACTTGAGTGTGATCGCCCTGATCGGCATCATCTTGCTGATTGGCATCGTCAAGAAGAACGCCATCATGATGATCGACTTCGCACTAGAGGCGGAACATACCGCGGGAAAGAGCTCACAGGAGGCAATCTACCAGGCCTGCCTGTTACGCTTTCGGCCGATCATGATGACGACGATGGCGGCGCTGCTAGGGGCACTGCCGCTGGCCCTGGGGAAAGGGGTGGGATCAGAGCTGCGCCAGCCGCTCGGCATCGCCATCGTTGGCGGACTAATCGTCAGCCAGGTCCTCACGCTCTTCACCACGCCGGTCGTGTATCTCTATCTCGACCACGTCCGGCTTCGATTCGGGCGGATATGGGGACACCTGAAACGGCCGCCGCCCCCGGACACAGCTCTGCGCCCAACGAGCTCGATGACGCCTCGGGCTGACGTGGGATGCTGCCTGGAACAGACTATCCATCGTCTGAATGAAAGCTGGCCCCCGAGAGGGCCTTAAGGGACGGATGTATGCCTGGCTTGAGAGGAGCTTGGCGACAGTGGAAATGGCGCGGGGGGCTGATGCTGACGACCGTTGCAGGGGTGCTGACGTTGTTGACTGCCTGTGCGGTCGGCCCAGATTACGTGCGACCAAAGGTGATGGTCCCCGTGGCTTACAAGGAAACGAACGGCTGGAAAGTGGCTCAGCCGCTAGACGAAGGCGTCGGGGTTCTGTGGTGGGAAGTCTTTGCCGATTCCCAACTGCATGCGCTCGAAGCTCAAGTCGAGGTCTCGAACCAGAACATCGCCGTGGCGGAAGCACAATTCCGACAAGCACGCGCTCTGGTACGGGAGGCGCGGGCGAGCTATTTCCCGACGGTGACGGTCGGTGCGGGTGTGATACGCTCCCGAGAGGCCCCACTGGCGACCGGCCGAAGCACAATGGAGGGCACTACGACCAACTACTTGCTGCCCATCGACCTGTCATGGGAGTTGGATGTCTGGGGCCGCATCCGCCGCACCGTGGAATCCAACCAGGCCAGCGCCCAGGCAAGCGCGGCCGATCTTGCAGCGAGCCAACTGAGCGTCCAGGCAGAACTGGCGCAGGACTATTTTCAGCTGCGCGCTCTCGATGCGCAGAAGCAGCTGTTGGACGCGACAGTCAGTGCCTATGGCAAGGCCCTCGATCTGACCAAGAACCGGTATGCCGGTGGCGTGGCATCCAGAGCTGACGTCGTCCAGGCGGAGACCCAGTTCAAGAGCACCCAGGCGCAAGCGATCGACCTCGGCGTACAGCGCGCCCAGTTGGAGCACGCGATCGCGACGCTCATTGGCACACCCGCGTCTGTCTTTTCTATTCCGGTTATCCCACTGACCGGCGAGCCGCCACCCATCCCCGTCGGCATGCCGTCGGAGCTCCTCGAACGCCGACCTGACATCGCGGCCGCCGAGCGGCGTGTCGCCGCGGCAAATGCCCAGATCGGCATAGCCGAGGCTGCATTCTATCCGACCGTGACGCTGAGCGCCTCGGGAGGCTTCGAGAGCTCGAGCCTGACTCAATGGCTATCGTGGCCGATGCACTTCTGGTCGGTTGGGCCGGCGATCTCGGAAACGGTGTTCGATGGGGGCTTTCGGCGGGCGCAGACCGAAGCTGCGCGAGCGGCTTATGATGCGACTGTGGCGTCCTATCGCCAGACCGTACTGACCGGCTTCCAGGAGGTGGAGGATAATTTGGCGGGACTTCGCATTCTCGCGGAAGAGGCGCGGGTGCTGGATGAAGCGGTGAAGGCCGCGCAGGAATCAGTGACGGTGACCACCAACCAGTACAAGGCCGGGACGGTGAACTACCTCAACGTCGTCACCGTCCAAGCGACGGCGTTGAGCAACGAGACAACCGCGGTCCAGATCCTTGGCCGGCGGATGACCGCCGCTGTACTGCTGGTCAAAGCCTTGGGCGGCGGTTGGAACTCCGCCAACCTGCCATCGGCTGCAGAGGTCACAACGCAGGCAGATCTCACGTCCAGTGCAGGGCTCACTGGCGCCAGGTGACATCGAACAGCCGGATAATTTCATCCCTGGCGGCCTGGTAGTGGAGGCGCTTGTTAAGGCCGAGAATTTCATGTTGGCTATACAGTGGCACCCAATAAGCCTGGCTCATAATGGCGCGTTGTGCCTGCAGCAGAGTCTCCTTGCGTAAGTTCTGGTCAAGGCTCGACCTGACCTTGTCTAAAAGAGCTTCGAGTTGTGGATCAGTACAATAGGCGAAGGGCTCGGCGCGGTGGAATAGGGGATGTAAGAGCATGTCAGCATCAAAGATCGAATAACTCCCCCAGCTCCCAAGGACGAGATCATTTAATTTTCCGGCTTGCTGATAGCTGGCAAACGTATTCACGTCGTCAAAATACTGCGTATCGGTTTGGATCCCGACCTGGGCGAGATAACCCCTGATGGCTTCGGTCACCTGGCGCTGGCACATAATGCTGCCGCCGTACGTGTGCAGGTTCAGCCGCAGGCCGCTGGGATAACCCGCTTCAGCCAGCAGGTGCTTGGCCTTCTCCGGGTTATAGGCATAGCGTGGGGCATCTCCATCGTAGCCAAAATGCATCGACGTGACCCCTGTGGCCGTCCTCGCCCCGATACCGCCGAGGACGTGATAGATGATACCATCCGCGTCAATGGCATGGGCAATGGCCTGACGTACCCGTATGTCTTGCAAGGCAACCTGTGAGGTGGGATCCCGCCGTAGGCAGTCGAGACCGAGGTACACCACTCGCAGAATGGGGGCCATTGAGACATAGGTCGTGCCAGACGCTTCGATCACTGGGATTTGCTCAGGGGGGACGGTGCGGATGATATCGACACCGCCAGCCAGCAACTCGGTGATCTGCGTCGCCATCTCGGGGATGATGCGAAAGATGACGGTCTGTACCGCTGGCGGTCCCTGCCAATAGTCGGTGTTGGCCTCCAGCACGACTTGCTGGCCTTTGGTCCAGGAGACGAATTTATATGGCCCGGTACCCACCGGTTTGTTCGCCAGTCCTCGATCACCGACCTCTTTGCCATAGGTCGCTGGGACCATTTGAAAATTGGTCAGACGTTCTGGGACAATGGGGTGAGGTGCTTTGGTGATCAGACGCACGGTGTAATCATCGACCACGTCCACCCTGGCGATCCAGGCGATGTTGCCACGTTGGGGTGATTTCTGCTCCGGATTCAGGACACGCTCGAAATTGTATTTCACCGTTGCTGCATTAAACGGCTCTCCATTATGAAACTTCACCCCATGCCGGAGCTTGAGCTCCCAGGTCAGCTCGTCGACCAGCCGCCACGACTCTGCCAGATGTGGCACGGGCTTCATGGTCGTCGGATCGCGCGAGATGAGACTGTCAAAGAGCTGCCAGCCGACGATCAGCATCCCACGAATATTGTGCATATGCGGGTCCAGGGCAGGGACATCGGCACCCAAGGCCACCACCACCTGTCCCTTGGGTATCCTCAGCGCCTCCGCCGTGGACAAGGGCAGCACCGAAATCACCAGCATAAACGAGAGTATCTTGAGCCACTGCGTCAGCATGGATCTCCTTCCGAATCCCCTCCCGATTTCTACCACGATTTCGACGACTGTGCGCCTGGGAGAGATGCAGATTGGGCCTGAGGCACTCATCACACAACACGATTTTGTATGCGTCCGGCGAGGCACGCCCCGACGTTGGCAGCACACAGATGCAGCCCATTCATCAAGGCCTCGGGCGTGGTGCCGGCGGTATGAGGTGAGAGGACGATATTGGGCAGGGTGAGAAGCGGATCGTGGGGGTCAATTGGTTCCGGCTCGAACACGTCGAGCCCAGCGCCGGCGATCGTCCCATCCCGCAACGCCTCATAGAGAGCCTTCTGATCGACCAACTGGCCGCGGGCAGTATTGATGAGCAACGCCGTCGGCTTCATCAGCGCCAGCTCTTTGGCGCCAATCAGACGCTCCGTTGCGGAGGAATAGCGCAGATGCAGCGAGACGACATCGGCCTGCCGCAGGACATCGGCCATTGCCTCCAGATAGCGCAAGCCGACGGCTTCGGCCTTCGCAGGATCAGGGTGATAGGTCCAGGCAATGACCGACATGCCGATGCCCTTCCCTAATTGCGCCATACGTAAGCCAATGACGCCGGTGCCGAGGATCCCTAGGGTCTTCCCGGCCAACTGCGTCAGCATACCGCGCACCCACTCACCCCGTTTTACCTGAGCATCGAGGAACGGGACTTTGCGCGCGACAGCCAACATCAGGGCCAACCCCTGTTCTGCGACGGAGTCGGTGGCGGTGTTCGGGGTATTGGTGACGACGATCCCTAGAGCTTTGGCCGCCGGGAGATCGACGTTATCCGTGCCCGTTCCCCAGACCGCCAGATGTTTGAGGTCGGAGCAGGCCCTGAGCACCTCAGCGGTAAATTTGCAGTAGGCACGGATGTTCACCACTGTATGGGCGTCGTGAATGCGTGCGATGAGCTCTGCCTGGGTGTCGGGACGTGAGGTGTAAATGGCTACATCACCATACGCCTGGAGGCTTGCTAAGGCTGGCGTACCTGAAATCACCGGCGGAAAGTCGTCTGGAATGACAATCTTGGCGCGTGCCTGGGACATCCTCCTCTCCTCAGCCGAGATATTTGACTGCTAGCTCGCAATAGAGCTCGATGGATTTCAGGTAGGTGTCGATCTCGACATACTCATTGGGTTGATGTGCCAGTTGTGGAATGCCTGGGCCAAAGATCAAGAATGGCGCCCCGCTGGCAGGCTGAAAGACGCTGGCATCCGTGGCATACCCCGGCGTGGCCTTGGGGGTTTCATGTCGGCCTTGTGCCTTGAGAATGGCCAGCGTTGTTTCGACAATTGGCGCCTGCGGATCGCTGGCCACCGGACTCCGTTCGGCGATGACACGCAGCTCATAGGTAAACTGGGGGATGGTCGCACGCAGGCCTTCCAGCGTCTGCCGTATGTCGCGCAAGACGTCCTCATGCCTCATGCCCGGCAAGGTGCGCAGATCGATGGTCGCCGTGCAACGGTCGGGCACGACATTGGTTTTATGCCCACCGGCGATCGTGCCGACGTTCATCGTCGGCTTATCGAATAAGGGGTGCGGCTGGAAAGGCAGGGAGAGTTGAGTCAGGGCGTGCAGGGCCGTGGTCATATGCATCACCGCATTGATGCCCAGGTCGGGCATCGAGCCGTGTGCCGTCTTGCCATAGGTGGTGAGCTCGAGCCAACAGGCCCCTTTCTCGGCGATGTACACCTCAAGATTGGTCGGCTCGCCGATGACAATGGCCCCGACACCTTGCAGACCATCAGCTTGCACCCATGATTTGGCGCCAAGCGCACCCGTCTCTTCATCAGCCACACCCGACAGAATCAGGTCCCCCTTGAGGCGCGCGCCAGCCTGCTTCAGTGCGTCGACTGCCATAACCATCGCTATTAGCCCGCTTTTCATATCGGAGGTGCCCCGACCATAGAGTCGGCCATTCACCCGCACCCCTCCAAACGGTTCGTGCGTCCAGGGGGTATCGCCAACGGGGACCACATCAAGATGCCCGTTGAAGACGAGTGCGGGCTTCTCGCCTGTGCCGCGCAGGACCGTCACGATGTTAGCGCGATCGACGCCGAGGTCGTCCACGCGCGGGCTGAACCCCCTGCGCTCCAGTTCCGCTGCTAGCCAGTCTGCAGCTAACTTCTCATGGCCGGGAGGATTCACCGTCGGGAGCTGCACACACTCAGTCAGCAATCGAACCGCGGCATCATGATCGATAGGATACATATTACTTTAGCTCCTTAGGGGGTCTCACGACACATCTCCCTGCAGATGGTACTGAAATAGTCAAGCCGTCTACGGTCGTGACTTCTGGCTCAGGAGTCTATCCCAGAAATGCGACGAAGTAAACGCCCTTGCGCTCCCTCTCATCCTGCTGCCCTCACTCGGCCTCTGTCCTGGAGGGCATAGGCGCCAGGATACGGGGAAAAACAGTCAGTGGCGCGGCCTTTGCCCCTTGTTCCCCTGGGAGAGGGCCGGGGTGAGAGGGCGAGGGAGACTGATCAGGAAGAAGGGAGGAAGGTTGATGCGCGATGTTCTAAAGCGATTCCGCTGCCTTGGTCTTATGGATCCCACTGACCAGGAGGTGCGACCACAACGTAGACTTGCTCCATGGCTCACGGAGGGACACGGTACGGTGGGCGGGTTCCTCACCGGCCAGGCCAGGCGTGTGGCGCCCCTGGGACAAGCACGGCAGGAGGCAAGCCGCCATGATCATGTGGACGATGCGCGTGCGAAGGCCTCACATAGGGTGGCTCTTTTTACCCGATCGACGCAAGAATATCTTGAATTGTTAAGCGCCTAGACGGTCATCTTGTGCTTCATCTTCCACCGATCTCCTAACACGAGCATTGCTGACCTCCCCCCTTGCTGATCTTCCCCAGCGCAGCATCTCTTGCAAACATCTGCCCACTCTGGCCATATATGCGATGTGCACTTGCTATATCAACAAATTGTTGATATACTCAACTAGGTATGGACACGTCTGCGAAGAAAGGAGCATAAGGGGGTTGAGCGCGAGCCAGGCGCAGGTGCTAGCCTTCATCTAGGCACGCATGCCCTACGTGGGTCTGGCGCTGAGCGACCACGAGATCATGGCCCATCACGGCGTCGCGGTACGGGCAGCCTACCAGCATGTGCGGGCGTTGCAACGCAAAGGGGTCTTCTCCTCAGCCCCGCATCACCGTAGCATCCGTCTGAGACCGGAACATGTGCCACCTGCAGGCCTCCCCATTATCGGCCGCGTCGTCGCGGGCGCACCGATGCTCACCGTGAAGCACCTCGCCCGCGACCCAAAGCCGCATCGTCTGTGGAGGTGCGGTTGAGCCCATTCGTCCTGCGTTTCAAGGGAACCAGCAGGGTGGACGCTCAGCCCCACAGGGGAGATGACGGGATCGTGCGCGCCCAGCCATGGGTTGAGCACGGGGCCGTCGGCGAGGCGGGGGTCGATGCGGAGGTGACGGTCAAGATGAGCCTTGCATTGGCGCACCGGCCTGTGGCTGACGCCAGAGACTCAGCAGCAGGGATCTCCGCTGCTCAAGCTTCCGTCTCAGCTGCGTATATACATTGTGAGCTAAGTGATCGGCAGGGCACTGTGGCGCGAACTGCAAAAGCAGCTCAGGCGGCTGCCTGCATGGCACGTGAGGCCGCGGAGGCCATCGATGGGGGGAACGGACTCTAGGCCTACACAAATCAAATCTGAGGGAGCGGTAGCTATGGTGGGCGCCTGAATAGACCTCCCAGAAGCGTCCTGCCGTGGGAGTCAAGCATATGACCGAAGGAAGTATTCCGGGAAGCTCAGGCAGGCGTCAGACTCGTCCGTGGTTGTGCCCAGGGCGGCTGGGTGTTGATCATCGGAGCGCCCCTGCTTCGCATCGATCACTCCAGCGTGTTGTCAGCATCCCTCACGCTCCTGTAGGGCACAAGCCCAAGCTGCTTGATCAGGTGCGGGAGGCCATTCGGATGCGGCACTACAGCATACGGACGGAGGAAGCGTATGTCAGCTGGATCAAGCGGTTTATCCTGTTCCATGGGAAGCGCCATCCCCTGGAGATGGGCGAGGACGAGATTACGCGGTTTCTCTCGGCGTTGGCCGTGCACGGGCAGGTGAGCGCCTCGACGCAGCATCAGGCGCTCTGTGCGTTGGTCTTTCTGTACCGCCACGTCCTTGGCCAGAACCTCGGCTGGTTGGATGATGTGGTTCGGGCCAAGCGGCCGCAACGTCTCCCGGTCGTATTGACGAGACCAGAGGTCAAAGCGCTGCTCGGTGCGCTCGAGGGCGTGCATTGGATCATGGCGAGCCTCTTATATGGTGCCGGCCTGCGCCTGCTGGAATGCCTGCGTCTCAGAGTGAAGGATATTGACTTCGCCAGCCACCAGATTTTACTCCGTGAAGGCAAGGGCAACAAGGATCGGAGAACGATGCTGCCAGCCGCTGTGCAAGAACCGCTGACGGCGCATCTGGAACACGTGCGCCAACGGCACCAGCATGATTTGGCGCACGGCTTCGGCAGGGTCTATGTGCCGAACGCGTTGCAACGGAAGTATCCACACGCCAACAGCGAATGGGGCTGGCAGTGGGTGTTCCCGAGCTCTCAGATCAGCCTGGACCCGCGGTCCGGGGAGCACAGGCGACATCATCTGCACGAATCGGTGCTCCAACGAGCTGTCAAAGAGGCCGCGTGCAACATCGGGCTGACCAAGCCAGCCAACTGCCACACGCTCCGCCATTCGTTCGCCACACATCTCCTGGAAGATGGCTACGATATCCGCACCATACAGGAACTCCTCGGGCATCGGGATGTGAAGACAACGATGATTTACACCCACGTGCTGAACCGTGGTGGGCAAGGGGTCTACAGCCCCATGGACCGCCTCTGAGCCGGGTAGGCGGTATGACGGTGTTAGGATGTTAGACTGCACGATTCTGCAGCCTAACAGGCATCGCACATAGCTTGATAGGGATGCCTAAGGGTGCTAGAATGCAGGCGGTTTTGAGGAATGGGCGGCTGCTGGTGGCGGGTTATAGGCTGCAGGGCGCTGCAGTCTTTCACGACTCTATTCGGCAGTCTAATTGGCGTTGGACGACGAGGCGACCAAAAGAAGGAGACGGGAAAATTCTGAGAGGAATGAAATCAGCCATCATGGAATATCACCCGGAAGGCAAGACAGACAATCAATGGCTCGTCCAGGAGGAACAGCGTGTTTACGAATGCCGAATAGACGGCAAGATTGCACGCAAACGTAAACAATTCCGACTGATCGACGCTTTCGCCGGGGCCGGGGGCATGACCCTCGGCTTCTCCAAGAAGTTCGGTCATGCATTCGATCCGGTGTGGGCCAATGATTTCAACGACGACTGCGTTGAAACCTACAACGCCAACTTCGGCAGGCATTGTCTTTCCGGCGACATTATAGACATCCTGAATGATCCATCAGTCAAGATCCCAGATGCCGATGTGGTAATCGGCGGACCACCGTGCCAGGGGTTTAGCCTCCTGAATAAGGATCGCGAAGGGGATCCGCGCAAACAGCTCTGGCGTCCCTATTTTACGATTGTCGAACGGTCCGGGGCAAAAGTTTTTGTCATGGAGAACGTCCCGCAGCTCTTAGGATCGTTCGAGCACGGCGAGATCATGGGTACAGCCGAAGCGATGGGTTTCAAGGTATGGGGAGACGTGTTATGCGCGGCCGATTACGGCGTGCCTCAAACGCGACGCCGAGCATTCATCATTGGGTGCAGAGATTTTGATCCGGCACGTGTTTTCCCGCCGCGCAGGACACACTTCGACCCGTCGAAGGGCGGCGCCCAGATTTCTTTTCTGGAAGCCGATGGAAACGGTTATTTACCCGGTGCCCTGAGATGGCGCACAGTCCGCGACGCCATTGCTGACTTACCGCCGCCTGTCGGTACCGAGATCCGCGACGATTCGCCGCCGCTGGACCTGCAGTTTGGAAGACCCTCGGACAATCGTAATCCTTCAAATTCTTTGGTGGTGACAGCATGAAACGTGTCACAGAGGAATCACGCTATGGAGCATTATGGAGCAGAGAAGAATTGATCTTGGCGTTTGAGCTTTACTGCAGGATTCCGTTCCAAAAAACCAAAGCCAACAATCCGGCTGTAAAAGACCTT
>CAVPRW010000048.1:0-183421 GCA_963707985.1 uncultured Nitrospinota bacterium
GTTAGGTGGTTCAAATCTGCGTGGCCGTGTAGAATGATCAACGAGAGAAAGCGAAGACAGAGAAGCACCTTGGAGAAGCAACGTCTTACAGGTACATTCACTCCATGACCGAAAGTGCCCGTCCCATGGGCAAGCTGACACCGCACATGCTTGCCCAATCGCGTGTCATTGCGAAAGGCAATCGCATCCGGGACGTCCAGCGTTTGGTGGAGACCTACGGTGGGAGGCGCGCGACATGGGTCAAGAAGAGCAGTCCGCGCTTTGAGCTGGGTCGGCATTACTACGAGTACCACTGGTATGAACATCCTGGCATCGGACGAGTGGAACTGAAGCGGAAACGGGTGTATTAACTATGATCGTCAAGTTACGGCGGAAAAACGCACGCTATCCCGATCTCACACCTGGGCAGGAGTATGCCGTGCTTGGGGTGGAAGCCGATGACTTCCGGCTGTTAAATGATCGCGGGCAACCCTACTTGTATCCTCATCAACTCTTCGACGTTGTTGATCCTCTCGAGCCTGAGGATTGGGTCATAGAAGTCGGTGAGGACGGCGAACGCTATGCCTATCCCCCCCCGCTCAATGCCTGCGGATTCTTTGAGGATTTCTTCGACGCAAAACGAAAGGCGGTGGTTACCTTTTGGCAGGTGGCGAATCAACGCCTGGGAACGGCGAAGGGGCCCCCATCCATGACACCAAGTGATTACGAGCGACTCGTTCTTGCTTTGATAGCGGAGCTGACCCACGCCTCCGAGGTGCTTAGTAGCCCTCTGATTGACGGTGGGCGCCAAAACAAGGTTGCGGGCGCGTCTGGTTTTCCTCACCAAATCGACGTGTCCGTCAAGACTGACCGGACATTCTTTCTCTTTGAGTGCAAGTACTGGAGGGAGCCGGTCGATGTTGAGCCGGTTCTGGTTATCGCTTCGCGTTTGGCTGATATCCGTGTCGCTAACCCCGAGCTAGAAATAGAAGCCGGAATTGTCTCAACAAAACCAGCAACTTCTGGAGCCCAGGTTGTGGCGCGCCATTTTGGTATTCAACTCGATGTGGTATCCACTCCAAGAGAATACGCCTTGCGGATTCGTGAACGGTTTTTTCTCGGCCGATCCGATTCGCTGGCTATAAGCCTTGTCGAGCACGCGACGGTGGTCAAACGTGATATTTCCTAAGCTCGCGTTCGCAAAGCTATCCACAAACGCTACACCATACGACCTCAACTGGAGGTGCTGAAGCAAAGGGCTTGCCCACGTTGAAGCGGTGTGCGTCTGGGCTAGGAGGCCGCTTTCTTGGGTCCCTTGGCTGGCGGAGCTTTCCCACCTAACAAACCAGTGGAGCGGACTGGAAAAAAGCTAGCGCTTTTTCCCAGCCGCTCACCGCGGGCGTTCGGCCACTTGACGAAACATGTGCCGACTCAGCGCATCTTATTTGTAGGGTCGGTAGCCACGTAAGAGGTGATGTCGTATGAGAGAATTACTGCAGCGAGCCATCACAGCCATCGAGCAATTACCGGCCGACGCCCAGGATGCCATCGCCACGCGCTTGCTGGCTGAGGCGGCCGATGAACAGGTGTGGACCGCGCAGTTTGCGGCCACCACCGACGCGCAGTGGGACCGCATGGCTGAGTCGGTGAGGCGAGCCGTCGCTGGGGGAGACAGTACGCCACTTGATGATGTTTTTCCGCCCAGCGAGCCCTCATGACGTCGAGTGTCACCAGGGAGTTCCGGCAACAACTCGCTCGGCTTCCCATGACGGTGCAAGAGCAGGCCTCCCGGGCGTATGCACTCTGGCGCTTGGACCCCTACCATACCAGTCTCCAGTTCAAGCGGGTCAGCCAGCGACAGCCGATCTATTCCGTCCGTGTCGGACTGGGCTACCGCGCACTAGGGTTGCGCGAGGAAGATCATATCTATTGGTTCTGGATTGGTCCCCACGCCGGCTATGACGAGCTGCTCAGGCGCCTGTAGCGGTGGTGGCCGAACCAGGCTGCTTCACCTGCCGCGGCGGCCGTCAAGCCTGCGGCTTGCCGTCCCCCGCGCAGGTGAGCGCCGCAGTAGGCGCCAGAGGCGCAAGGAAAAAGTCCACAGCATCTTCTCTGAGGAGGTAGCTATGGCAGTAGACCAGTACTCCCAGTTGGTCAACGCGCAGTATGGTCGTCACAACCTGGGCGCGTCCATCGTGACTGCGTTACGGGCCATTGGCAAGGACCCTGGGAACGTCACCCTGGGAGACCTGGCACCTCTGGACCACTTTCACGGTGGTGGCTATCCGGCGACGCTGGAGCTGGCCCGCCGGGCGAACCTCCAGCCGGGACAGCGGGTGCTGGATGTGGGCGGCGGCCTCGGCGGTCCCGCCCGCACCATGGCTGCGGAGTTCGGCTGTACAGTGACGGTATTGGACCTCACGGAGGAGTTCTGCCGCACGGGCGAGTTACTCACCGCCTGGACCAAACTGCGTCACCGGGTGACCTTTCAGCAGGGAAATGCCCTGGCCCTCCCCTTTCCTGACCACAGCTTCGACGTGGTATGGGCCCAGAACAGCCTCATGAATATTGCCGACAAGGAGGGGCTCTATGCCGGCATCTCCCGGGTGCTCCGCACGGGGGGGCGCTTTGCGTTCCAGGAGGTCATGGCGGGCCCGGTTCAACCGCTCCACTTTCCGGTGCCCTGGGCGGACAGCCCGGCGATTAGTTTTTTGCGTCCGCCTGCCGAGGTGCGGGCGCTCTTGCTGCGGCTGGGCTTCGTGGAGGTCGCCTGGGCCGATACCACGCCCGCGGCCTTGGAAGCCCAACCGCAGCGGTCGGCCGCCACGAGCATGCCTGGCACAGCGGCGCAGACCCTGCCTTACTTGTCGTTCATCCTTCGGCCGCGTGAAGAAGCCGAGTATGTGGCGCACAACGTTGCCAGGAACTTGGAGGAAGGTCGTGTCGCCTATATTCAGGGCGTCTTCGACAGGCTTTAACTGCCCCGTAGCGGGGGAACAAGGGCGCAGGTCGTGCAATGCTGCCTCCCTGGCTAACCACCCAGTCGTGGGGCGGGTGGGCAAAAGCAGCACGATCTCCCGGGCCGCGCCTAACCACCCAAGGGACCGGACGGCCCACAGCGCAGGCTCGGTTGTGCTGCGTGGCTCCCTCTCTGTGGGCCGCCGCTCACCGGGAGCGTTCGGCTGTGAACTCTGCAGGGGTTCGATGTGTCCTTCTCTTGCGATCGTGCCGCAGCAACCTCAGGAACGAGGCGTCGAATGCGTAAAGAAGATCCCCTTAAGGGTAAAATCCGAGCGGTGGAGGCCCAAATCCTTGACAAGCATCATGAAGGGCATCCACTGCTTCGGCGCGGTGAACTCGAAGCGGTTTCTCACCGTCTAAAGGTCTACGGCAATCTGGTTCGAGACTTTTTTTCACCGGAGTTGCGTGAGATAGCTACGGATAGCTGGCTCACCGAACTGGAACTGTGGACGAGAGCTTTAGAACAGGGCTTACGCTGGACATTGGAGCATTGTCAGCCTCGAAAGGAGTCCAGCGGGGATTCGTGGAGCCAGATCGACGATGAGGCGCTCTCGTTGCTTGCATGGGCTCGATCCTATGTCAAGCTGGGCAACGACCACACTACTGCGTCCCGCGGGCACTATATAGCTTTGTGCGATGAGGTCCTCCGCGAAATCCAGTTCCGGTTCAAGAGCAACAATGATTTGACGATGCTCACGTGCCAATTAGCCTCTTGGCCTGTGCATACGAATGCTATGCTGAAAGGCATGCCCGAGCCCGAGCGACACCGGCTTTTTGACAGCTGGCTGGCCAAGGTCGATCTTTCCCGGCTCAACAATCCTGAGAGCCTCCCCCATTTTGAGCATGACTCTATAGGTGCTGATTTCCAGGGAGTCATGGAGTGGGGAAGAAGATCGATTCTACCCGAACTAGGTGATCACCAAGACCTCGCCGGCTTTTCTCTTGGGCAATTGAGGACTTTCTGGGCTCATTTGTTTGTCGAGTGTCAGCTGGTTACACGGCTGGAACACCATGTTGACAATGTCATCGGTCCAGATAACGATCTCGGGTCAGTCATGTATCAGGCGAGCGAATTGGAGCTTGCGGCGTATTTCGCTCAAAAGTACGGGTTGGAGAATCATGTGGTCTTGTCGATTATCGACTGCCTTACCTTCGACCCGAAGTCTCCCAAATCGACCTCAACGAACAGTCCCTTTGTCAAAACATGTTGCGGGACAGTGAGCCTATTGTGTCAGCGTGTTGTCGCGCTTGATCCGAACATCATGGTAGCCTCAGCGCTTGCGAAACGTTCCCGTAAGCGCGTTTATGAGGCTTTGGTCAATGAGATTGAACAACACAATGTAGTCGCAATCGCGGCGGCTTTCCGGCATGCGGGATTTGTCGTTCTGGCTCAGGAAAGCTTGGCAAGCGGGCAAGGAGACAGTATTTGCCCTGATATTATCATCTACGAGCCCGCGACCCAGCAGGTCCTAATTTCGGAATACAAACACGCGCTTCCGCCTATTGGTGCGGGCGAAGTCGATAACCGACTCCGAGACCTTGACGAGTGGACCGACCAGGTTCGGCGGTATCTGCGCTTTGCCGCAGAAAACCGTGAGGCGATCATGGCGAAGTTGGGGGGTGGGCAGATCTCTCGTGTTGATGGCATGCTGCTATTCCGCTGGCCACTTGCGATTCCAGGGGTGCTACAGGAAGACATCACGTACAGTGACTGGGCCTCGTTATCTGTGGCGGTCAGAAAAGTTGAAGGGCTTGCGATTAAGGACATCCTTCGCTTCTACCGCTTCCCCCGTGACGCTGAACAAACCATGCGAAAATGGGAAATGGGTGAGGAGCGTATTACGGTTGGAGAATGGACCTATAGACGGCCGTTAGTTGTCTCCCCACGGAGTCGAGCATGAGACCGGCCGAACCAGGCTGCTTCACCTGCCGCGGCGGCCGTCAAGCCTGCGGCTCGCTGTCCCCCGCGCAGGTGAGCGCCGCGTTAGGTGCCAGGGTAGTGGGGAAGACCTTGCAGGGACGCCGTTATGGTTGAGAGGCAGCCCCGCACGCCTCGCAGATTCGTTAAAGTATCCGGCGGAGGGCACGTGGCTGCGCTGCCCCACCAGCCCTACTCAAGCAGGAGGGAGATCTATGCACACACCGGAGACACGTCCCCCACATAGCCACCGGGTGACCCGTCGAGCACTGCTTCAAGCGGGCTTCGCCGCTGGCGTTGCGCTGTCAACTTGGCCGGTGCATCCTTCCCCCGCCCCCGGAGCTGAGGAAGCGGGGCCACCGAAGCGCGGCGGTATCCTCCGTGTCCGCGGCCAGGACCCGCCGCACTTTGACCCGCATTTGAGCGGCAACTTCAAGACCCATACGACGCTGAGCTTTGTCTACAGCAAGCTGGTGCGGTATCGAGTCGGGGGAGGGGTTCCGCCTGGCACCTTGATCATTGATCCTGATGTGGCCGAACACTGGGAAGCTCTGGACGACACGACCGTTGTCTTCCATCTCCGCCACGGGGTGCAATGGCAGAACAAGCCGCCCCTCAACGGGCGTGAGCTGGTGGCGGAGGATGTGAAATTCAGCTTCGATCGCTTCCTGACGGAACAGGGGAATAGAAACCGCTATCTGCTCGACTCTGTGGACCGGGTTGAGGTCGTCGATCGCTATACCGTGCGTTTCCTCCTGAAAGAACCGTTCGTCTGGCTCCTCAACCTCCTCGCCCATGACCAGGGCATGTGGATCATTGCCCCGGAAGTCGTCGAGCACTACGGCGACCTGAAGAAAGCCGAGAGCGCCATCGGCACCGGTCCCTTCCTCCTGGAGCGCTACGAACCGAACGTGAAGACCGTCTTCAGACGCCACCCGGACTACTTCGTCAAGGACCTGCCCTGGGTGGACGGGGTGGAATGGCTGGTCCTCGACGACCCGTCGACGCGGTTGGCCATGTACCGCACGGGGCAGCTCGACTGCGGCCCAGAGGGCTGGTGGGCCGTCCGCCAGCACGACCTGGCATCCCTGAAGAAAAGTCACCCCCAGTGGATCTACCAAGATTTCCTGTCCCTCCTCGCCCGAATGCTCACCATGCGTACCGATCAGCCTCCGTTCACTGACGTGCGGGTCCGCCGCGCCCTCTCCCACGCCATCGATCGGCAGGCCATCATCGAGGCGGTTGAGCTCAGGGGCGAACCGACCGCCGCCGTCCCCCGCGGCTTGGTCGAGTGGTCCTTGCCCGTGGATCAGCTCGGCGAGGGGGCGACATACTACCGGTACGACCCCCAGGAGGCACGGCGTCTGCTCGCGGAGGCCGGTGTTTCCCAGGGCTGGAAAACGCAGCTCACGGTGACGACTGGCTCTGGCCCCGACCTCATCGATGCCGCGCAGTTGGTGCAGCGCTACCTTAAAGACGTCGGGATTGACGCGGAGTTGAAGCTCCAGGAGTTTGGCGCGTATATCGCGACGACCAGCGTCGGGAAGTACGAGGGTCTGGCGATGGGGACGTTTCCCCCTGGCTGGGAGCCGGATAGCATGCTGTACGGACCGTACGTCCCCGACCAATCGGGCAACCGCGGCCACGTCAACGACCCCACGCTCACGGCGATGATCATGGAGCAACGGCGGACGACGGACCTGGCGGCGCGCAAGCAACGCATCTTCGACATTCAGCGCTATGCGGCGGCACAGCAGTACTATGTGTATCTGTACTGCGGGATGCTCACCGGCTCCTGTCAGTCGTCTGTGAAGAACTATGCCCCCAATCTCCTCCTGGACCACGGCAATGCCGCCGCCGCGCTGTGGCTGGACCGCTAGGGGCAGGGCGGACCGAGGCATACACTGTCACCCACGCCGGCGCGTGGCCTGTGATGGGGGTACCCCTTTCGTGTAAGGATGGGGACCGAAGGGCGGGAGGCTGGCCCGGAGGCGGGGCGTCATCCACGAGCGGCCCCTAACCAGGGCCTGGAGCCGACGCGGTAAACCGCGCGGCTCATGCCTGGCCGTTAGGCCACTTTCTTACCAAGTTTACACACGTGTGGTGGTGGCCATGAGACCTTATGCCCCGCCCCTCGGGAAAAGGAAAGAGCAATGCCGATACAGCAACAGGCCGGATTTGCAGAGGTGAATGGCACACGGCTCTATTATGAAATCGCTGGATCAGGACACCCCTTGGTGCTCATCCATGGGTCCACACTTGATACCCGTATGTGGGATGATCAGTTCGAACCTTTTGCCCAGCATTACACGGTGGTCCGCTATGACGTGCGTGGCTTTGGCAAGTCCGCTCTCCCAACGGGTGAGGCCTATGCGCGCCCCGATGACCTGAAAAGCTTGCTGGATTATCTTGAGATTGCACATGCCTACATCCTTGGCCTGTCCATGGGTGGAGGCATTGCCATCGATTTTGCGCTCACCTACCCGCAGGCCACCGACGCCCTGATTCTTGTAGATTCACGGCTCGGTGGCTGGCAATCGGATCCCGAGTATGCGGCGTTCCAGAACGCGGTCCGTGTGCAGGCTAAAGACGCGGGTGTCCAGGCAGCGCGGGACGTCTGGCTCTATGGCCCGTTCTTCACGCCGGCGCTGGCAAACCCCGCGGTGGCGCCCCGCTTGGTCCAGATCATTGCGGACTACTCAGGCTGGCATTGGGTCCATCCCAATCCTCTCCGTGAGCTGGCCCCACCAGCCACACAGCGGCTCGACACCATCAGGGTGCCAACGCTTATCATTATTGGCGAGCGAGATATCCCGGATTGTCATGCCATTGCGGAGCGCCTCCAGCAACGTATCCCCAATGCCCGCAGCGCGGTGATGTCGGGCGTTGGGCATATGGCCAATATGGAAGACCCGGAACGATTCAACACCATCGTCTTGGACTTTTTGGCGCAGCAGTAGCACGGGTGCTGCTCCGTACGGTGGGAGAGCCTCACCCTCTCCTGTGCCTTGGCCTAACACCGCACTGCACCTGACCGCCTACAGCCTACGCTCCTGCGTCGCTCCGGCTTCCGGCGGCAGGTGAGCGCCAGCGTTCGGCTATGTGCGCCACGCACAACTACAGGCGTGTGACCACTTGCACAACGTAAGGGGGGACCATGATGGAATTCAAAGGCAAAGTGGCCGTTATCACGGGTGCCGCCAGCGGCATTGGCCGCGCCCTCGCTGAGCGGTGTGCGCACGAAGGTATGCAGGTCGTGTTGGCGGATGTAGATGTGGACGCCTTAACCGCCACCGAAGCGGCCCTGCAAGCCACAGGTGCCCCCGTATTGGCAGTGGTGACCGATGTGTCCAAGGCCCAGGACATCGAATCCTTAGCCCAGCGGACCCTGACGGCCTTTGGGGCTGTCCACCTCCTGTGTAACAATGCCGGGGTGTGGGGTGGGATCTCGGCCTGGGACAGCTCTCTGGCTGATTGGGCATGGATCCTGGGGGTGAATCTGTGGGGCGTCATTCATGGGGTGCACACCTTTGTCCCCCTCATGCTTGCCCAAGAGACCGAAGGTCACATTGTCAACACCGCCTCAATGGCGGGGTTCATCACGGGGCGTGGGCCTGCGGTCTACCGCGTCAGCAAGCACGCGGTGGTGGCCCTGTCGGAAATCCTCTACCATCAACTGGCCCAGCGAACGGCAAAGGTGAAGGTCTCCGTCCTCTGCCCTGGAGGGGTCGACACACAGATCCTCAACGCCGTGCGCAATCGTCCAGCACACTTGCCGGCCGCAGAGCCACTGCGTCCCGAAGAAGAGGCCGTACGGGAAGCGACCCAGCACCGGGTGCAGACCGGGATATCCCCTGTCCACGTCGCCGAGAGTGTCTTTCGCGCCATTGCAGCAGAGCAATTTTATATCTTTACCGACCCGGGAGCAAAAGCATGGGTCCGTACACGTATGGAAGGTATCCTCCAGGAACGTAATCCGACCCCTTAAGGGGCATAAACGGACGGGGGCGGCACATCCCCTGGCATTGTCTTTCAGGACCTCATGAGAGGGCTCCTGAAAGTCGTCTATGCGCCGCCCTTGGGGCCCACTCAGCGCCGAACGAATAGGATTCTTTGCGAAGGCTCGCCACGATGGGAGTGACAGCGGGGGGAAAACTGCTGGCGGCGAGCCCTTTGCAAAGAATCTGTTGGACGAAACCGCAGGAACGCTATGGGGATTGCATCCGAGGGTCTGGGATGGGGGGCCGCAAAGGAGGAGAGGGGAAGGCGAAGCTGGGACGCCCGGTGGAGAGGGAACGGATGTGGGAAGGGCAGACAGGGATGTCCAGCCCCAACATGAGACGCGAAATTCTCCAAGCCAGGGGTGTGAAGCAGGGCGGTTGGCTGGGATACCCACGCGTGGACACACCGGTACCACGCCGCCAAGCGGGCAGCCAAGCAGACGAGGGGAGAGTAGAGCAGCAGAGCGGCCTCATGAGGAATCCACTCCCGGGGAAACCCTGCTGTTCTGGTGGCGCAAGGGGAGTCGGGTTTGCCAGGGCACGAGGTGCCCCTGGCCACATGGGGGGCAAAGGGTTGGATTCCAGCCCGGTCAATTGTTGGGAGCGGGTCGTCCAGTGCAGAGGCGGTGGCTCGGCTGGGGGAGGAGACTCAGGCACCGCGAGCAACTGGCGGCAACGCGCCAGGTTCTCGGCGCGATGGCGGTTACGGAGCCAACCGAAGTAGCGGATGCGCACGAAGCCCGCGGGCAGGATAGGCAGCAGGAAGCGGCGGATGAACTCGGCAGCATCGAGGGTCATGACCCGCTGTTGGTTGTGGTGGCGATCATCCTTCCAGCGGCAAGAGACGTTCCCCTCTGCGCATGTGAGCAAGCGATGATTGGAGATGGCGACGTGGTGGGTGTAACGGCCGAGATACGCCAACACCTGGGCGGGACCACCGAAGGGGGGTTTGGCATAGACGACCCATGCGGTGTGGCGACAGCGGTCGAGCACGCGGGCGAACCCTTGCGGCGCAGCGAGGGGCTGCAGTTGCCCATGCAACTGTCGCTGGTGTTGATCAAACGCCTGTTGTCAGCCCTCGAGAAACAGACGGCGACAGAGGCGGGACAAGACACGGACGGGCCGCAAGAAGCCCTTGCGGCACGAGATCCAACGCGGGCCATCGGGGGAGAGTCCGCCAGCGGGAACGACGCAAGGCACATGGGGATGATGGCGCAGCGTCTGCCCCCAGGTGTGGCGGATGGCGAGCAAGCCGATACGGGCGCCCAGGTGTTGGGGGTCGGCGGCTATGCGGAGTAAGGTGTCCGAAGCCGTCCGGAACAGCCGGTTGGACATCACCTGTTGGTTTTGCAGCGCCAGGGGAGCCAGGGAGTCGGGCAGGGTAAAGACGACATGACAAGACTCGACGGGCAAGAGTTCGGCCTGGCGATCCTCCAACCACTGAGCGTTAGCCAGGGACTGACACTTGGGGCCATGACGGTTGCGACAAGAGTTGGAGGCGATGGTGTGGTGACCGCCGTGGTCGCACGGCTCCACATGGCCACCCAGGGCGGCAGTGCGACAGCGTTCGATGGCCCGCCTGGCGCGCCGCTGTTGTGGGGACAGCGAGGCCCCGTGCATGTCCTGGTACGCGGGTCCATCCTGGCGGAAGATATCGGCGACTTCCAGAAGTGGTGCGGCCATGGGTGTGCCTCAGGGGTGGGGAGGCAGCGGCAGCGCGTCAACGGGGCTGACGGTCGCGGCCACAGTGGTGGCCGCGACATGCGTGTCAAGGGCGGTGGTGCGCAGGCTGTTGTGGCCGAGCCGGAGTTGGATGGTCCGGATGTCGGTGCCCGCTTCCAGCAGATGCGTGGCCAAGCGGTGGCGCAGCGTATGGGCGGTGACCTTTGTGCCTAAGCCAGCGTCCTGGCAGGCGCGCAGGCAGACATCCTGCCGGGTGCGAGCGCCGATGGGCTGCTGGGGAGACTTTCCCGGAAACAGCCAGTCGGTGGGACGCACGGCTTTCCCGTACGGGCGCAGCCACGTGAGCCATGTCGGCGAGCGCATGACAGAACGATCCTTCTGGCCTTTGCCCTGCCGGATCCGAAGCGTCATGCGTTGGGAATCGATGTCAGACACGTGCAAGTGAAGGACCTCGGAGACGCGCAGACCGGCGGCATACGCGGTGGAGAGAGCCATGTGATACGTGAGGTGGGTGAGGGCTCCTAGAAACTGCGCGACTGCGGCAGGGCTCAAGACGACAGGGAGTTGATGTGCCTTGCGCGGAAACGGGATGTGGGGATGGCCCAGTCTTTCCCGAGGGTGATGCGGTAGAGGAAGCGCAGGGCACAGACGCGCTGGTTGAAACGACTCCAGGAGACCTGCTTGTCGTGCACCAGATACCGTTGATCCGCACGAATGTCTTCCGCCCCGAGCCGTTCAGGGGACCTTCTGAAGTGCCTGGCAGAGAGGGACACACACTCGACCTAGAGGCGCTGGGTTTTCGGGGAGAGATGGCGTACCTGCATGTCTTCGACGTAACGCTGACGTCAGGGTGTCATGACAGGCTCCTTTCCAGGAAACATCATGTTGTTCGGGAACACCGTTAGACGCTGGCCCATGGAGATACCCAAGGAAAGGAGCAAAGCGTTATGAGACAGGAGATCGCGTTCAATGCCGAAGGGGTGACCTTACGGGGTTGGCTCTACCTGCCAGACCGCGCGACAGGACCGTGCCCACGGTCGTCATGGCGCATGGCTTTTCTGCGGTGAAGGAAATGTATCTCGACGCCTTCGCGGAGGTCTTTGTCCAGGCCGGGGTTGGCGTGCACTCGTCTTCGACAACCGCAACTTTGGTGCCAGTGACGGCGAACCCCGCCAGGAGATCGATCCCTGGCAACAGGTGCGAGGACTACCGGCATGCCATCACCTACGCCTGCACGCTCCCGACGGTCGACGCGACCCGCATCGGGATTTGGGGGTCCAGCTACAGCGGCGGCCATGTGCTCGTCGTCGGGGCCATCGACCGCCGGGTCCGCTGCGTCGTCGCGCAGGTGCCCTTGATCAGTGGCCACCGCAATGCTCGCCGGCTCATCCGGGCGGATTTCATCGCCCCGGTGCAGGCGCAATGTGACGAGGACCGCCGCCGCCGTTTTGCGGGGGAACCGCCAGCGATGATCCCGGTCGTGGCCGAGAACCCGCTCGCGCCCTGTGCGTTGCCGACGGCAGACTCCTGGCAGTGGTTTACCGAGACGGGCCGCACGCGGGCGCCCGCGTGGCGCAACGAGGTCACCTTACGCTCGGTCGAGATGTTCATGGAATACGAACCGGGGATGCTACATTGGGTGGGTGAGTCCCACACCGCTCCTGCTGGTCGTGGCGCGCGACGATCACCTGACGGTCGCTGACGAAGCCCTCGCCGCATACAACCAGGCACTCGAACCAAAGAAACTCGTGCTGGTGCCGGGCGGCCATTTCGACGCGTATGTGGCGGGGTTTGCGGTGGCAAGCACGGCGGCGCGTGACTGGTTCGTGGACCACTTGCAGTCCGCCAGGCCATAGCCCTGACAGGTCCTGTGTCCAGACGACACACAGACATCGTGTGCGGCGAGGAAGGGGAGCGGTGCAAGGCACCAGAGTCCCTCTCCACACACAGCGTCTAACTTGGGCGTGCAGGCGACGGGGAACAGCCTACGTTCGTTCCTCACTTCGGCTGCTCCCCGCGCCTGACGCCTAGCGTTAGCTTGCAATGAATTCACTCCGGTCACTGTCCAAAGAAAGTAGCCACTTATGAGCCTCGTCGGGCACCTTGTCACGCGCTTCGCAGCGCATCCTGAGAACCTCGCCACCGAGGCTCTTGCTTACATCTTGCGAGAGTCTCGGGCAGCGCGACTTGCCTTCATCACGCACCTTTCCGAGTTCGTCCAAGACCTCCCGATGGACCTAGCATTTCGGACTCAGGCAGCGGGCGATGACAACGCGATTCCGGACCTCGTAGGCATTGATGAGATTGGACGCCAGCTAGTCATTGCGGAGGCCAAGTTCTGGGCAGGCCTTACCGCCCATCAGCCGTCTACCTACCTCAAGCGGCTGCCACCTGACTGTCCTGGACTCCTCGTATTCATTGTTCCGGAAGCTCGCTTCCAGACTTTGTGGCCAGAATTATTACGTCGATGTGGGGTCATGAGTGTATTGCAACAGCAGCCCACTCTGGAGCAAGAGCGACGACGATTGCAGGTCAGCGAGCATCATTCGCTCGCTCTGACCTCATGGCGAGCCGTCATACGCCTGGTTGATGCCCGTCTCGCCGTGACCGGTGAAGACCGCGTCCGCGCTGATCTACAACAACTGGCTGGCCTTTGTGACCGTATGGACTCGGAGGCCTTTCTCCCGATCAGATCAGAGGAACTCTCGCCCCTCATTGGCAGACGTATCATCCAGTACTGCGACCTCATCAACGATGTCGTCGCGCAACTCACTCGCCATGGCGTCGCCAATACGAGGGGACTGCGAACAACTGGGACGCCTGGCCGTTGGGGACGATTCATACGCATTCGTGGCAATGGGTGCTTGCTGTATTTCTTCGCACACGCGTGGGCAAGTTACCGAGAAACACCGCTCTGGCTCTGGGTCAAGGACCACCATTGGCAGACCACAGCGGAGATCAGGACTGCTCTCGTTCCGCTTGAACACGAAGTGCCGTCGCGACTCGTCACTGATCCCGATGGTCAACTGTTGGTGCCCCTCTTTTTGTTGACAGGGGCTGACCGGGACGCTGTCATAGCAGATCTCGCCGCGCAGATTCGTCAAGTCGCGGGGCTTCTTCCGGACCATACATCCGAGCCTGCTACAGAGCAGCCTCCTGAGCCAGAAGTCGGTGGTGCCAGCTAACCACGCACTGGAGGTGCGATCCGTTTCCCTGAAACTACGGCCTACCGAGACCGTGGAGGATAGGGGGCTAGATCGATTGATCTTTGACAACTCAATCTCCGTGCAGGTATCATTCCTGTCCCTTTGGTGTCGAGGTGAAAGCATATCCCCTGCGGTAGCGACTGACCATCAATCCGCAAAGCGGGGATAAAAGGCGGTCACTCAGAATCCGACTGAGAATCCCGTCGAGCAGAGCTGAATACGGATAGGCACACGAACCCATGATTGAATCGTCGTTACGTGGGAGTAGCCTACGCGGATTATCGGCTACGGCCAAAATGGCAAGGATAGGGGCTGAGCGGGTCTGCAGCCGACTCAGAGACACCCCCGAGAAACCCGGCGAAGAGTGGGGTCCTACGTTCAGCGATAAACGGAGATTGGGAACGGAGTAACCCCGTGTCGCGCTCCCCTGAGGAGCAGGTGTCAGCCGGCTACGGCACGGTGGTGGGATTTCCCAAGAAGCCAAGGCCGTGAGGAAAGCTCGCGGATATGCTGACGTGGGGACGGTGATATGTCGGTGATCGGGACCAGTAGCGCTGGAGAAGCCGTGAGCACGCCATTGAGCGATGTAGGGATGACCCGCGAGGGAGAGGCGCCAACGTGCAGATCACAAGCCCGGCAGGGTGCCCATGACAAGGGGCGTATCACTGAGGAGCCGGATGAAGGGAAACTTTCACGTACGGTTTTGAAGCAGAGGCGGGGGGAGTGATCCCCTCGTCGACTGTAACCCGACCGCCTACAGCCTCGGCTCCGCTGCGCTCCGCCTGCGCTTCCGGCGGCGGCTTAGGCCTGGCGTTGTGCAGCTTGAAATAGCGGAAGCTTATCGAGAACCCACATCTGTAGGCTCGTCTCCCCGCAGCAAGGGGCGTGAGGCGCAGAATGGCGTCCATCTCGGAAGAGCAGACGTCTCAAATCATCGCCCTGCTCCAGCGCGGACAGGCCAGCCGTGAGGAAATCGCCGCCAACGTGGGCGTCTCTTCTGGGACGGTCAGTGCCATCAAAGCCCACATCAGCCTGGGGACCTATGGAGAACCGGCTTCGGAGAGAGCAACCAATGCATTGATCGAGGCCTCCGAAGCAACGTTTGGTCTTGAGCGCGACCTCCAGCTTGCCCTCCGCTCCGACAGCGAGCCACTTGACCCTGGCCTCCACATCATTGATGATGGCAAAGAACGTATGACTGAAGCCGGTCGGATCGATATGACAGCCCAAGATACTCAGCATGTCATCGTGGTGATCGAACTGAAAGCCGGTACGGCTGCTCCCGAAGCGCTCACCCAGCTCTTGGCGTATAGGGGCGCTGTTGGCCAGCAAGACCAGCGCTCAGTGCGTGGCGTGCTGATCGCGGGTGATGTTCACCCTCGGGTGGTTTTTGCCGCACGAGCGGTGCCACATGTTCAGCTTCGACGGTACCGTTTCAAGTTCACCTTTGAATCGGTTGCGTGACTCAAGAAGGACAAGCTGCACAACCAGGCGCTGCAGCCGACGCGCAACAATCCGCGCGCGGCTGAGCTATCACGTTAGATATCAATGAGTGATTTTCCTGACGATTTACAAGAACTGTACTGCAAGTACGGCCGAACCGCCGAGATGGCTCAAGTCATGGAACTCGAGGCGGGCAACCTTGCGCTCGCGTACGTCTCTTTGATGTTCGACCCGCAAACCATTACTGAGGAAGAGCGCCGCATTTTCCAATCTGTTATCGATGATGTAGATAAACGCACATTCGGCAATCTGCTGAACCAGATCCGAAAGATGGCGACCATTAGCGAAGAAATAGAGAAGACGGTTACTGAAGCACTCGAAAAGCGCAATTACCTAATACACAGATTTTTCAAGACGCATAATTTTGCTATCAACTCTGAAGAAGGTAGAAAAGCCATGAATGCAGAGCTGGACGATATATATCGAGCACTCAATTTAGCCCATGCGGTTCTGTCTGGTATGACGCACACTTTTAACGAAGCGTTTGGGCGGCCCAATATTTCGGAGGAAGCAGCAATTGAATTGATGAAAAATGGGAAAAAGGTCGATATCTAACAAGGGTTTGCAGCCGATCTCTTACAGCGGCGGCTGAAACCTAGCGTTAGGCAGCAACAGCCATGGCACGCGTTTTGCTTCTGGTTCTATCGCTCGTAAGTGCATGCAGCGATGCAGCGCCTACAGATACGCTGAGTTTTCGGCTTGCGTGCGCCGAAGGCGCCTCGGTACCGAGCACAGAGGTTGGACATTATTCGTACTGGGCTGAATCGACTCCCTATGGTTCCGAGACGCAGCTATGCCTCATCGAGAAGGCATTTCTTGAGCCTGGTGCAGTTCAGTCAGCTGTCGCGGGAATATCCAAAGAAACATCTGAACCCACAATCACGCTTCGTCTCACCGCCGCCGCATCCTTGCAACTTGCGACCGTCACAAAGAACAATCGCTTTCGTCGCATGGCGCTTGTATTGAACGGCAGGGTTGTGTTCGCGGCGACTATCGTCAATCCAATCGAAGATGGTGTGCTACAGATTCGTGGGTATAGTTACGAAGCGAGCCAGGAAATCGCTAGGCTCATCAACAAGGCAGGCAAGTCCAACGATCATTGGGTTCCACAGTTTTATCTCCGACGCTGGATAACCGGCCGTGACAAGAAACTCTCGGCGTTTTGGAGGGAAAGCAGCCGGGAACGGCATGCGCGCTGTTCTCCAAGAGCAGTTCTGTCGGAGAATCATCTCTACAGCGTATACGGCGTAGATGGGGATTTCATCCATGGTGAATCACTAATTTTCCAAGAAATTGATAATGCAGCGGCACCGGCTTTCGAATATCTTGCAGATGGACACTGGAGAGAATTGCCCCAGGAGTTTGGTCCACCGCTTTACCGCTTTATCTATACACTTCCGCCTCGTAGCAAGGACATGCGCGAGATCTTCATACAAGGGGATGAGCGCTTACGATCAGAACAGGTTAGCAAGTTTCGTAAAATGGGTGTTCCGGACGCTGATGAAAGAGTACAGCAGTTCTGGAGCCTATTTGCGAGTGCGCGAGACCGAGCGGCGTTCCAGATATTGGCTATCGCCAAGTTCAGTGATGCATGGAATCAGTTCTTTGATAATATACCATTGTATGTCTACGACATTGGCGACGTTGACGCAGAGTTTTTCACGTCTGATGCCCCACTGTATAGCCACCCATCAATCAATGCTGAAGATGCTATCCACATTTTCCCGATTTCACCAAAGCGGTGCATAGTCGCGTCATATGAACCTGCAAATATTTCAAAACTTTCTGGCATGTCTCCACCAATCTTCGTCTCCGTTATGAATTCGTACACATTAAGTCGGGCGAACACCGCCATAGCTCGTGACCGTCGATATGAACGTGAGATCTTCAAATTTTTGGGTGCGTCGGTCAATCGCAACTATTGCTTGAATGCGATCGAGGAAATCTTTCAAGGGAAGCTGCGGATAGGTGTGGGATCAGAGGCGAAAGTTATATATGGGCGTGACACGGAGGAGTTATCACCATATAAAACGCATCGCGAGGCTTTTACAGCGGGAATTCGAGGCTGTGATTGGCTGGGCATCGAGCCAAATCGGTCTCTGCGGCCAATTGGTCCTTGTGAGCAACTCATTTTGTCAACCAGTGACTGGTATCTCGACACGTCTAGTAAGCGAGATGCCTACCAAATTGGGTGTGGATTGAGTTATGTGTTTTTCCAACTGGACGTGTGGAAGCAGCCCTTAGAAATTGCGTTGAAAATCCGGAAAGAACTACGGGTATACTCCGTTCGATTTGTACGAGAAACGCGCCAAAAAGGGGAAAACAGACCCTATGGACTCAATGAAGTTCTCAGCGAGTTTAGCCGGATTGTGGCCAACGATCTGAAGCAAATTTATGATGATCCATCAGATCATTCGCGTGAGGTCTGGCAATATGTGCAGCAGTGCGCGGCTTTGACCAATTCGCCAAGGCGTGGCGTCTACATTTTAAGCATAGTGCCCTTACGGATTAGGCAAGTGTGGGCTCGTGCTGTGCAGAAACTACGTGAAGTTTGGTGGCGAGGCAGACATCACGAAATCTCCTAGCCTCCTACACCTCTTTCAATAAAGCTTTCATTTGGCTGTCACTTTCCCTAGTATCTGGTTCGAGAAAATGGCCGAAGTTGAGTCTCATAGATGGCAGCCCCTCCGGAAAAGACATATTCACCGAATAAAATGCGCTCTCATAAAAAAGGAGCTAACAATTCAAGCCAGCCGACAGTAACACGGCGGCTAATTTCAAACGTCAGGTGCATTCCACCTTGTCAATCTTTCACGAACGTGCTTGATGCTTGCTTCATCTGGAGTTACAGTGAGGCGTACATGATGGAGGACGATGCCCTATGGCCATAGCAGGACTGCACTTGACAGAACAGGAACAAACTGCACTTGAGACCATGGCGCAACGCCTGGGCAAAACGCCAGACGAATTAGTCCACAACGCCGTGAAGCAATTGATCGCGCAATTTCAGTCGGAGGATCGCTTGAGTCTGCTGCGGCAAGCTCGCGGCATGTGGAAAGACCGGACCGATCTCCCTTTACTGGCCGACTTACGCCGCGAATGGGACCGGCAGACTGAGCCCGACAATGGCGACACGGCCGCTGATTGACACGGATGTCTTGATCGATTATCTGCGCGACTACCCCGACGCGGTCAGCTATGTGGAGGCGCAGCAAGAACGCCTGCTCATCTCTGTGGTGACCGTGGCAGAGTTGTATGCTGGCGTGCGTGAAGGGGAGGAACGGTCGCGTCTGGAGCGTTTCCTGCAGGCGTTTGAAATCATTCCACTCGATCAGGGCTTGGCGGTCCAAGGCGGTCTCTATCGCCGTGACTACAGCAAGAGTCACAATGTAGGGCTGGCAGATGCCCTCATTGCTGCGACGGCGATGCGGCGGCAGGTCCCACTGGTGACGCTCAACCAGAAGCATTTTCCCATGCTCCAGGACGTGATTGTGCCGTACCACAAGGCGCAGCCCAACCCCGCACCTAACCAGGGCATGGAGCCGACGCGGTAAACCGCGCAGCTCATGCCCAGCGTTAGGTGCCTGCGGCACAGAGGGAAAAACACCAAGAACCAGCAGTGATACGTCGGAGGTAATGCGATGCCTGTTTCCACAAGTCCGGTGGACAACGTCATGAGGCCTTCTGTCAGGCAGGAGATGTCATGAGTAACCCATCAAGCGCTCCACACCCGTCCAGATGGGGTGAGTACTACAAAGTCGCCTCGGGTCGTCCACCGCGCGAGTTATTTCAGCAAGCGGTCCTCCGTTTCGGACAGGCTGCCCATCCCTCCCGACTCGCCGTTGATCTGGGGTGTGGTGCCGGGACCGAAACCGCGGCCCTCCTGAGCCAGGGCTGGCATGTCCTGGCTATCGATCAGCAACCAGAAGCGATGGCCGACGTCCTGGCGCGGGTGGGGCCAGAGCACCAGGCCCATCTCACAACCCAGATGGTCTCCTTTGAACACGCGGAGTTTCCGGGGTCAGATTTCATCTGGGCCGGCCGGAGTCTGCCCTTTTGCCCACCCGCGCACTTTCCCCGACTCTGGGAGAAGATTGTAGCCTCGCTCCGTGCAGGTGGTCGGTTTGCGGGGGATTTCTTTGGGGTGCGTCATGCGTGGGCCACGCGGCAGGCGATGACGTTCCACACGGTCGAACAGATCACAGCGCTCTGCCAGCCATTGCATATCGAGTACTTCATCACTGAAGAAGGCGAACGAGTCACAGCGCGTGATGGCCTTCAGCCCTGGCACGCCTATGCGGTGATTGCCAGGAAACCGTGACAGGCACGATGGGATGCGCACACAAATGCGCTGGGCAGAAAAACCTGGGAAACGCGGTAGGCCCCCGTCCTTGCTATGCGCGCCATGGTACTGCCCGGTTGGGCGTCAGCAGGGCGAAGGGTGGCAGCGGCTCCTGCACCTAACCACGCGCTGCAAGCGACGCCCTACAGCGTCTGCTCGTCCCTCGCTCCCGCTTTCGGGCGCGCCTGAGCGCCAGCGTTCTTAACACCTAATCGTTTGGTGTCCGTTTTGCTGAAAACCGGTTTGTCGCAATACATCGTCGCATGCTCTGCGACGTTTCCCCGGGAGGAGCATCATGCTGCAGACCCCTTTATGTGCACTGTTGGGCATTGAGTTCCCCATCGTTCAGGCGGGCATGGCAGTCTTCACCTCCGCGGAGTTGGCGGCGGCGGTGTCGAATGCCGGCGGGTTGGGCAGTGTGGGGACCTTATTCCGTCCTGTCGAGGACTTGTCCCGGCAACTCGCCCACTTGCGGGAACGGACTAGTCGGCCCTTCGCTGTCAATCACGTAGTGCCCGCGCTCGATGAGGACGCCTTCGCCCACACCTTGGCCGCCAGGCCCCCGGTCATTTCGTTTGCGCTGGGGGATCCTGGGGACTTGGTCCAGCGGGCGCACGATGTGGGTAGTCTAGTGATGCATCAAGTTACCACCGTGCAGCAAGCCCGCCAAGCCGCCGAGCGGGGCGTCGACGTCATTATCGCCCAGGGCGGCGAAGCCGGCGGTTACGGGGGCACGATCGCGACGTTTACCCTCCTCCCGCAAGTCGTGGACGCGGTTCATCCCCTGCCGGTTGTGGCGGCGGGGGGCATTGCCGACGGGCGCGGCCTGGCGGCGGCCTTGGTCCTGGGCGCGGCCGGGGTCAATGTCGGGACGCGGTTCCTGGCCTCTGTGGAAGCCCCCATTCCCCTGGGGTGGAAGCATCGGATTGTCGAAGCCGCAGCGGAGGACGCGGTCAAAGTGGAGGTCTGGAACGATATCAGTCCGGTCCCTGGGAGCCGGGGGTATGGCACTGTCATCCGTGCCCTGCGCACGCCGTTCATCGACACCTGGCAACACCGGCGCGACGACGCCAGACGCGAGGCGGACCGCCTGCGGGGAGAGGTGCTGGCCGCCTTGCAGCAGGGGCGGATACACGAGTTGCTGCCCTTTACAGGCGAGAGCGCGGGGTTGGTGCATGACATCATCCCGGCCGGGGAGATTGTGCAGCGGCTGGTCGCAGAGGCCCGGCACGCCCTGGAGCGCTCCCAGACGCTCCTGACGTAGCCGGGCACGGGGCAAGGAGGCGCTGAAAAGCGGGAGGCCGTTCGTGCCTGCACCGTATCCCAGGATCGCGTCTCCACCTAACTACGGCGTGCAGGCGACCGCTAATAGCCTCCGCTCCTGCGTCGCTTCGGCTATCAGCGGTCGCCTGCACGCCCAGCGTTAGGCAAGCTATTTTTTCAGTAGTGAAAAGGTAAAAAAAGACATGGCAAACCGTTGGGCAACGTTGCTTCACAGGCTGCCAGAGTTGCCAGGCATGCGCAAGTGGGCTGCGGGCATACTGGGAGGTATCGCCGCTATTATTACTTCCTATAGCCAACTCTCGGTAACCCTTGATCCTCTGCTTAAAAAGTACTTGAACCCCTTGCCCTCCAATTTGGTTGTTTATGTTTCCCCTGATCCGTTCACGGCCAAGTCTTACCTAAGCATCTTGGCAGATAATAAGGTTCATCCCGATTAAACCATTGGTTGCCAGGGTGTCAACCGCACGCGAAAGTTATGCAGCGCACAGCAGACTTCCATGATCAGATCGCGGACGCCCGCCTTTCGGAGGCGGCAGGTATCGTGGACCATACGGCAGCGCTTGACACGACTGTTGACATGCTCGATGCGTACGCGCCGACGGGCGATGCGCCGATTCGCAGCCTTTTGCGCGCGTGTGAGCTGCCGTCCTCGCGGCTTGCGGGTCGGCATGATGATCTCGACCTGGTCGAGTGTGAACGCCAGGAAGCCCAGATCCTGGAGCAACCGACTGCCCGCCGGTCAGGGATAGGGGGTGGCCTCAGCCATCCGCTTGTCGTGGGTACGCCCCGCATTGGTCTCACTCAGGAAGAGGATCGTCCGCACGGCGTTGATCAGCCGCACGTTGTTGACCGTGTGGCACTTCTTCTTGCCGCTATCATCGCGCGTCTGCTCAGTTGGATCCTGGGGGCGCCCGATGCGCCGTGCAGTGCCATCATGCCCACAAGGGGGGAGGCAGGGGCCTGGGCTGATGCCGGTGTGGGCGGAGCGGACGCATGCGGCGGCTTCGGCACCGGTACGACCCGCGCGCTCGCGTCCGTCTCAGTCACCCCGAGGCGCTTCGCGAGTGCTGTCACCGACCGGGTGGGCGCATCCCCCAGCGCGCGTCGCGTCGTCTGGAGGACACCTCGCAGGACATGAATCCACTGATGAGCCTTGCTCTGGCCTATGCCGAAGAGTCGTCCCTGCACGACTTGGAGCGGATAGGTCTTCAGGTAGACCAGGATACACAGCAGCCGATCCTCGGGGGTTGGCAGCGGACAGTTCTTGTAGGTCGTCTAGCGGCGAGCGGTACGCGGCTGCCCATCAAGGCGCCAGGAGGCCATGTAGGCCTGGAACGCGGCCGCAAAGGGGGGCACTAACAACCGAAACTCATCGCGCGTGAGACTCGTCAAATCGAGCACCTCGGTCGAGCGGGTCTGGAGATCGGCGAACCGTCACGTTCCCATGGCGGGGGCCTCCTTTCGTTGGAGGCCCAGGATACCATAAATCGAGATGAACTCTAATGGATTTAAGACTCGGCACCTCGATTTGAACCAGATGGACGACCTTCTGTCTCATAAGCCTGGCGTCATCATAATTGGCACCAAAAACAGAAGGGAACCGCTGAAAGTCAGTCCGGCTCTTAAGAGCTATTTCACCAGTGGGAAGGTAAAGCTTATCGGTATGGGGTGGTTAGGAGCTGAGCATTTCCCAGAGCTTGAATCTCATCCTGTGCTAGCCGGGATAGCCCACCGCTTCGATAGCTCGATAATCTTAGATTCGAAAGCACCTCCAGACATAACTGTGGGTCTACCGATTGCGCAGCCGTTCCGCCTGTATGACGAAAATGTTGCAGCTACGATTAACGATGTAGCCGTCTACGATAGAGGCTCCTTGTCTCTCCTGGGAGCCCAGGGGATCGCCCGCCACGCTCAGGAGCCTGAATGTCATGGTCAGTACTGGCCGGTTGCGAAGCAGGGAACTATATTCTCTGGGGCTATGGCGGAGCCGACGCTCAAAGGTTGACGGACGCCGGCAAACGACTCTTTGTGAACTTGATAAAGCGTGCCCAGAGCACCCCATTTGAAGTCGCAGCACTAGAGCGTCAATATTTCAAGCCAGGTATCTACAAAGGCACTCTTGGTTGCAACTTTACTGGCAATACTTACCCATTCAAGACAAACCAAGTTGGAAATATTAAATTGCGTGTTACTTCACGCGAGAATCTTTCCTTTATTCTAAATGGTCCAGGCAAAGTTGACTACTACGAACGTGTAGACCAAGTTTCATCCTAGTTAACATACCATGTGACAGCAGAAAATCTTGGTCGTGGAGATGAGTGGTTCGCTTCTGTTACTTACTTTGGTCCTGTTACCTCTGAAACAAAAGTCGAATATGAACTTGAAGTTATTTATCTCCTAGCAAAGTCAGCCAACTTACCTTTGTGGTCTGTAATTGGTATCTTAGGTTTGGGTCTGTTTGTCTTTGCCTTGTTCCGCTTTTTTAAGGTCTTGCGGAAACCGAGGTTAGGCTCAAGTTAATTAACCTTCTGGGTCTTACTGGCCAAGTCCTGGCCTAACATCGGCACGGATCCGACGCCCTACAGCCTACGCTCCGCTGCGGCTTCCGGGCGCAGCTCATGCCCAGCGTTGGACTGACCCACAGAGGCGGGGGATGTGGGGCGTGAGTCCGTCATGATGGAGCGACGCGGAAGCGGGGATGGAGAGCCCTTGAGCACCGCCAAGCTCACGCTCCAAACGATTCTGCGCATGGGCTATGAGGCCTATGCGCGTCACCATCGGCTGCCGGACTATGTGCGGCGGGCGGTGTGGGCCATCCTGGCGTGTCGCACCGCGCAGCTGGGGGTCATATCCAGGCCTGCCCGGACGGGCATCTGGAGAGAGTCTGGGACAACTCCTGTCGGCACCGGCTGTGCCCGCAGTGCGCCTGGCTCCAGAGCGAGCGCTGGCTGGTCCGTCAGAAGGCTCGGCTCTTGGCGTGCGATCCCTACCATGTCATCTGCACCATCCTGCATGAGCTCAATGACCTGTGGTTGGCCAACGTCGCCGTGATGACCCAGCTGCTGTTTGCCAGTGTGCATGACACTTTGTGTGAGCTGTTAGGCGATGGCAAATATCTGGGTGCCAGGGCTGGGATCATCGCCACGCTGCACACGTGGACCCAGACGTTGCTCCTGCCTCCGCACATTCATTGTCTGGTCACGGGTGGGGGCCTGACGGAGGCGGGCCAGTGGGTCGCGGTCAGCCACGGCTTTCTGCTGCCGGTGCGGGTGGTCATGGCGGTCTTCCGGGGCAAACTGCGGGCGGCCATGCACCAGGGCTTGCAGCAAGGGCAGCTGACACTGCCAGGGGGCAAGAGTCGCCAGCAGTTGGAGAACCTGCTCAACAAGCTGGGCCGGCAGAAGTGGAATGAGCGTAACCGTTTTGAGTCGAGTTATGCGGCACGCTTCAAGCGCTCCGTTGGCTTGTATTTTGCCTGGCGACCGTAGAGGCGAAGTCGTACCTGACGGGCATGAAACCGCCAGTAGTCACGGACATCATGGTCATGACTCTTCTTGAGCGAGCGCAACGCCAGAATGGCCTCGGCTCCGGCGAGGCTCCAGCGCTTGCCTTCGCCCTCCATGCGATGCTTGACCACCGAGCCGCAGGCCGACTTCACCACGCCGGTCCCGACGGGTAAACCCATGGCCAGGTACTGGTCGTACTTCATCCAGCGCCGGTGGTTGTGCAGGCACGTGATGACCTTCGCGAGCGTCTGTCGCACCGACTTCCGCAGCCGCTGCTTCGTGAGGATTTGTCGCAGACCGCCGATGACGTAACCCACCCGGCCGCTGAGAATCTCCGTCAGCTTGTGTTGCACCCAGTGCTGGCCCGCCTTGGTGCTTCCCCGAACAAGGCGTTGGCCGCTGCCCAGAGGGAACCGACGACGTGCATGATGTCCAGCACACAGGTCACGCGCTTCCAGGGCTTGAAGAGCTGAGGCGCCAGGCGCCACAGACAGAGGGCGCCATCGAGCAGGATGACCAGGGGCTTGCGGTGCTGCGGGTCCCGGCGCTCGGCGTCGGCCTTGATCGGCTTCATCACCGCCTGCTTCGTCCGCACCAGGCTGGCCACACGTCGCACCTGCTGGGCTCGCGGGGCCTCGTCTCGTGTCCCGGCCCGCTGCCGGCGCGCACGCGCCGCTTCTGGATCCACCAGCAGTTCCGCAAGCGCTTCGGGCGCCCGTGGCTTGGGATCGACGGTATCGCTGACCCCCACCAGCGCTTCCTTCTTTCGCTGCCGCTTCTCCCCCGTACCCAGCTTGGATTTGAGCTTCACCGCCTCCGCCTTGATCATCGGCACGCCCTTGCCGTCAAAGCTCACCACCAAGATCTCGCCCTCGGTGTCCGCTGGGGAGCGGGGCCGCTGCGCACAGAAGTCCTCGTAGTCCTGCGGGGCTTCTTGCGCCACCTGCATCACCACGCTCTCGGCCACCTCGAGATCAAAGAGCTGCCCAAAGAATCCCGCACTCTCCTTGAAGGGGTGCTCGACCGCAAACACGGTCATCCACTCTTGCAGGAAGTACGAGTCGCACCGTCAGGGAGGTTGACCTGGGCGTCCAGCGGGAAGATCCCCGGCTTCCCAGGCGTGCGGTCGCAGGTCCGCGGCACCGCGAACGTGCCGAAGAGCGAGAAGTCATCGCGCCCCCGCAGCTTCTGCTCCCGCGGCAGGAAGACGCCGTCGGCCTGCGTGACAGCCGGTCCCACATCACCCGTCCCGCGCTGGGCGAAGTAGCGCTTCATCGCCGCCAACCCCATGGGCAGCAGCCGCTTGAAGATGCCCTTCTCCGCTTCGTGCGCCTCAAGCGTTCCCGCGGTTTCCCTGGCAAACATGATCAGTGCCTGGAGAGCCTGCTTCCTTCCGCGATACTCGTCTCGACATCGAGCGCGTCCATGGGGATACTCCTGATGTGGCAAACCATCGGAACTCCGAGCAGATGTTCCCTGGTTTCTACCATGAACGGAGGGTCCCTTGCACCCAGAAACCTTTGTCTCGCGCCGCTTTGACTCTGAACTCATTTCGTGTACGCTCAAATGGGATGCCAGGTCGGAATGCCCCGGAACGCCTGCGTATTGCGCATGGTGAAACGGGTCGTATTGCTGTTGGGCGTGCACAGCGGATTGGCCCGAATCCCCGCCTTGGCCGTGGCATCGACCAGTGCCATATGCTGTTTCCAGGCTTCCGGCTGACAGACCGACTGCCCCAGGTTGTTGTACACCACCTGCCGGCCACAGGCTTCGGCGAGGCGGGTCATCAGGCCGTTGTCGAGCTCGGCATCGCGACCCCCGCCACTCTGGCCGATGAGGTTGCCCACATTCACCCCCAGACGCTTGTCGAGGGTATCCATGTATTCGCCCACCGTTTCCCAGCTCATATTGACGGTGCGCAGCACCTCCATCGGAATGGCTTCGACATAGGAGAGAAATTCGGCCAGCCGTTCTTCGTGGCCCCGGCGCACCGGCGTCAGGGTCCGTGATGGCGCCGATCCCCCAGGACGTGCGGCAGGTGCCCTCGCGGTCGAAAACCACGATTGGATGGTCGGTGCATTGGAAGACGTAGACCTGGTCATGGGAAGAGGTCACGGGGTTGATCCGGCACCTGATGGAGTGGTCCACCCTGGGCCTCGAGGCTCTGGCGGCCGCCGTCGTCGTGGTCGCGGGCAAGCGGGAAACCCGTATGCGACCTCAGCGGGGGCGAGTGGATTGATCGCCGGGCCACTGGCAGAGCACGGCAGTTGACGTCGCAGGAACCGTCAACACCGGGAGACCGAACGCGATGGAAGACGCACGCGCTCGCGTGTGGGAGCATCTCGTGGGTCGGCGGGGCGGACCATTGACGTTTCACTTCGTCCTCCAACCGACGATGGCGGCCATCCCGGTGCAGAGCGCACCGGGACCAGATGTCGCGACAACCCTCGCGTTTGAGTGCACCCACGTCGCCTACGAGCGGATTATGCTGGGCTGGGTCAGGACGGCGACGTTGCTGATCACCTTCGGGTTCACCATCTATAAGTTCTTTCAGACGCGCACCTACACCTAGAAGGCTTTGACATGTTTGGTTCCGTTACTGCGATGTTCCCTTACCGTTTCCCCATGGCTTTGGACCATTCGTAGTTTCTGTTGGTAAAGGCTTCCTCAGGCATGAGTGACTTCACACCGCATTTCGTCAACTCCTCCTCGAATTTCTTGCGGATGAATGGCTCCTCATCCGGATACTCGATCTGGTCTTTGGCTCGATCTTCAACCTTCTCCGCATGACCATGGAACTGCATCGGGGGATGCAGGGCAAGGTACCGTGCGTGACTGCCACCAACGTTAAAGTGTTGGTGGAACCATCGATTGGGTGGGACAAAGAGACTGCATTCGTGCCAGGGGACGACGATTTTTTCTTTTCCTTCTTCCCACATGATGGAGTAGCCTTCTCCGGCGGGAATGATGATGGCCCGGCCGGGGCCGTGGCGGTGTGCCTTCTTGTAGGTCTGCGCCGCAAACACCGACATGTGAGCTGACACCTCGGAATTGGGGAACTGAAGATACACGCTCCTGCCCCCGGCGCCGCGTCTGACATTCGCCTCGAGCTTATCCCAGGCCCGCATGTCCGGGAAGAAATTTCCGTACCAGTAGACACGCGTGCCAAGCGCTTCGTCGCGCTCGACAGACTGCACCATTTTGGCTTCGGAGTATAAATCTTCCTGCGCCGCCACGTCATCCAGAGTTTGACGGGGGTTATTAAAGAAGTAGTCGGGATCGGGAACGGCTGACAGAGCCAGTGGCAGGTAGCTGTAGTGAAATAGCCGCACGGGCTTGTCGCCCTGCATGTTGCTGAAGGTATGGTGACAGCCATGGGGAAGCAAAAACATGCTGTGCTGCTGCCACTCGAAGCTTTTTTTGGCGGTGCTGCTATCGTACCAGATGGTGGTGAGCCCTCTTCCCGAAACCACGTAGACGACTTCATCGAGGGCGAACTTCAGCGGGCGCGTGCTTTCGCCCGCGGGAATCTCCGTGATGCGACTAGAACTCACGCCCTCCGAGCCCAGCAACTGGATAAAAGCGGACAGGCACTGGCGCTCTTCCCACCAGCCGAGTTCCACGGTTCTCAAATCGTCAACGAAAAAGCCTTTATGGATGGGAACGCCAGTGGATTCCATCCAGTAATCGTAGGTAAACTTCTTGCTCCACATCTTTCGTTCCGGTTTGAATGCAGGCTTTGCCATCGATTTTTCTCCTTGGGCTTCGCTACTTCAGCTTGGTTCCGGGAAACATCAATGACTTGACCGTGACGGGGATGACTTCTGTGATGCCCATGGGTTCACCGATGTCAATATAGTCGAGATCTCCGACGTCAATGCCATCGATGGCGATGACCTCTCGGTCCAACTTAAGCTCCTCTTTCAAGATACCGCCGAGCGATTTCGCGACATCAAGGTCCAGTGTCAAGATATAGCGGGATCTTGTGGTTTTCTGCGCTGTTGCAAATGGCCGCGACTCCCTCCGCTACCTCCCTGAGTGTCTGATAGTTCAGTTGTCCGTCAAGAGACAGGGACAGGGCTAGTCCGGAGGTAAAAGAGCTACGGTCGAACTTCGCCAGCGACTGCTGCAAGGCCTCGATCACGGGCTGTTCTCGTGTTAACGATGCCCGGACCACCTTGAGGCCAAACGCTGGCAAGACCCGGGGATTCGAAATGTAGCTCGTCGTTCCGCTTGCCTGTACAGTGTATTCACCGGCACCGATCACCGTGGCCCGGATGCCTTCAATCGGCTCACGCAGGAGATTTTTCTTAGGGAGTTTTTTCAGCAAATCCCTGACATGTTTTCCCAAGAGGGGACCGACATCGCCGTATGAAGTCCGGTCACGGTCGTAGACGTGCTCGGAGACGCCGCCGGAGAACACAATGTGGTCAACCTGATCGAATCGGTAACTTCTGAACGGTGGCGTCACCATGAGTTGTGTTGCGAGCGCGGATGTGGGGCCGTGCTTGATCACCTCGAAAAGCACTCTGGCCATCACAACGGCGAAGGCCTCCTGTTGTCGTCTGGTGATCCTCTTCCCCAGTTCAACGGTATAGCCGATCTCGGCCATCAGCGTTCTTCCGGCATCCTCGATGCGTGTCAGTACGCTGGATTCGTCAAAGGCGATCAACCGGGCGCCGATGTTGATCGCAGCGGTTTGCGTCATGTCCCCACGATCGATGAGCGAGAACTTCGTTGTTCCCCCTCCTATGTCAACATTGAGGACCGTCTTGTTCTCGGTCTTCGCGACATCGACGGCGCCGGAACCGTAGGCGGCGAGGAGGGCCTCGTGGTTGTGACCTGCCGCCGCGCAGATGAATTTTCCCGCATACTTGGCAAAATACTCAACGATCGGCTGGGCGTTCTCCTTCTTGAGGGCCTCCCCAGTGATGATGACCGCTCCGGTGTCGATATCTTCCGGTTGCAGCCGGGCCGCCCGGTAGGCGTGTTCAATGAATCGCTTGACCTTCTCGACGTCGATCAGGGTACCGGACCGATAGGGGGTCAGTATGATGGTGGAACGGAACAAGACCTTTCGTTCGGTGATTTTGAAACGTCCTGAGAGCGACGCTCCCTGCCGCCTTAAAGTCAGTTGCGAGAATACGAGATGGGAGGTCGAGGAGCCGATGTCGATGCCCACACTCTTGAGCGTGAACATTTCCAGGCCTTCAATGTCCTGGGTAAGGGCGTCTGGGCCCCAGTCAGCAAAATCGGGGTGCTCATGGTCTTCATCGAGATCGTGCATACTTGATTACCTCTAAATCGAACCACACGACATTGGTACACGCCTATTGCTGAAACCCGGATCCGATCGGCCCTCCGGCGGGCCTCACTGTACCAATCTCTTGTGGACTGATTTAGCCAGGTGTCATGCTGCAGCCAAGTCTCCGACAGAGGCACGCACGGCAGCATTCGCCGTGCAGCATACTCGCGCTCAGGCAGGGTGTCAACCGAGTGACACAGGGGCGACAGAGGGTCGCCTACCGATCCAGCTACAACGCGGCGACGCGACTACCGAAGCCTGCTCTCGGGTTCGGAGCGTGGCTTCCACCAGCAACCGCTGGGCCTCCTGGGGATCGTACCGATAATACTTGGCCCCCTCCCCGAGTTGGTCGATGGCCAGCAACCACTCGGCCAGGCCAGGTGCGACCGCGGCTGCGGCGCGCGACTGCTGTTTGCAGCGTCGTGACACGTGCGGGGTGCAAGGTGGCTGCGCCCCCTCAACCCCCAAGGGGATGGCGGAGGGCCTGTCAAGGCCGCACGTGGGCAGGCGTTGTCCCCGCCCCGTCCGGTATAGAGGAGGCCGCTAGCGGTCGCTACCCCAGATCTCTTTCCCTTGACCTTCCCGATTGCGTATCGTAAGCTTCCAGCGAACTTCCATTCTGGTTCCATTCAACAATCCTCTCCAGGAGTGCTTCCCATGGCAACTTTGACGATTAAAAATATCCCAGACGAAGTGTACGAGCAGCTCAAGCAAAGGGCAGCCCGCCACCGGCGCAGTGTCAACAGCGAGGTCATCGTCTGCCTGGAGCAAGTATTGGGTAGCCGGTCCGTAGATCCCGCCACATTCCTCACCAACATTCGCGCGCTGCGTGAGAATCTCTCTACGGTTTTCGTCACTGAGCAGGACCTGCACGCGGCCAAGAACGAGGGACGATTGTGATTGTCGTCGATACCAATGTCATTGCTTATTTGCTCTTACCAGGCGAGCACACGGAACAGGCCGAGCGCGTCTTCCACAGGGACCCGGTGTGGGCGGCACCCCTTCTCTGGCGGTCGGAGTTGCGTAATGTGCTCGCTGTCTATCTGCGGCAGGGGCGGCTCTCACTTAATCAAGCTCTTCAGCTCATGGACAAAGCCGCAATCCTGATGCAGGGTAGGGAGTATGAGGTTTCCTCGGTGCGCGTGCTCAGTCTGGTCGCAGGTACACGATGCTCCGCATACGACGGCGAGTTCGTTGCTCTGGCCCAAGATCTGGGGTGGTCATTGGTCACCTCTGACGCTAGACTGCTCGCAGAGTTTCCAGCAACGGCGATAGCCATGGACATGTTCGGAGTATGACAGAACTGCCAGGGCCTAACCACCCACTGCAGCGCACGGATGGGGCAGTGGCGGTGCCGACGTTGTTGGGACCGACGCAGGTAGGTGGTAGTTTCACTGCCCGCCGCTGCATGCCGGACGTGTTCAGATACGCCCCGTAATGGCGCAGGCGATTGTTCTTTCAGAGCACATTAGGAGGAACAACGGTATGCGGACTAGGCCGCGGGCGGGCGTGATGGGCCATCACTGGGGTCCGACGCCGGCGAAGCAACGGGCGGCCATGGCCCAGCCCCGGGCGACGGACCGGTCAAGTCCTGCGACCGCGGCTGCGACGTGCGTCGAACGGCTCCCGCTCCGTTGAGCGCGGAAGTGAGAGCTTCGGCTGCCTATCTATGGCATGCTCGCGCCAAGTAAAGCCCGAAGCGAGGGGATTAGCGAGAGTGGTGAAACTCGCCGCTGCGACCCCGAGGGTGAGAGCTATCCGCTGAAGTTCCACCTGACCAACGCCTCGCCAGCCGGTCAGGAGCGCACCCGACGTGCTCAGCTAGCCGAGGAGGGACACCATGACAGACCTGCGAGTCACCACCATCAGAGGGACCGACATGATCCTGGATGAGGCTACTGCATGACCATCCCACCGGGGGGCAACGCCGGCCCCGAGGAGGAGCACAGCGGCGATCAGATCATCTACATTGTGGAGGGCGAAGCGCTGGTACGAGTGCAGGACCAAGAGTATCACGCCGGATCGGGAACGCTACTGACGATTCCCGCCCGGACCCGTCACTACGTCGAGAATCCTGGCGCCATACCGGTGTTCCTTCTCACCATTTACGCACCCCCAGTGTATTAACGTCTTCAGCGCTGCATCTGGGTATCTCGAAAGCCCAGACGCCCTTTCAAGCGTTCCAGCACGTTGAAGACGATCGGGCAGGTCTCGGCGTTATCGATCGTTTGCCAGAGCCGATTGCGAAAGTTGCGGTGGAGGTGGGGATAGCCCGCACACACAGAGGGGCGAACGTCATAGATCGAGCACAGGTTGTCCTTTAGGAACGGGCAGGGAAGCTGTCGGGTGACATATTTCGCGGACTCCTTGTCCGTTTCGAGGTAGCGGGCGCGCAGCTCCGCAGCCGTCATGCCCAGATAATCGGCGATCCGTTGCACCTCAACGCGACTGAACAGGGGATGTCGAGTCTTGCAACAGTTGGCGCAGGTGCGGCAATCGATGTGCGCCCAGACCTCCTGGCTGGCCTGCTGGACAATGCCATGTAGCCGGTAATCGGAGAGATCCAGGTCGGCTTTGACAAAAGCGCGAAAATCAAGATTCTCCTGCTCGTTGGCCTTGGATGTTTGCTCGATGTACGTTAGATCGGTGATCGGGTCGTCAGCCATGATGGTGCCTTAGCGAAGCCATCTCGTAGTGCAATGGCGACAGCGTTTCAAGGTTAAGATGCTTCGACGAATCAAGAATTTCGATGCCCACAATCTTATCATCCTCGCCGAGATCTCACACAATATCTTCTGACAGCCTTTTGTCCGTGACCGGTTGTGTTCGTTCATCGAGGCGAGGGTATAGCATATCGGTCTTGTGATCATCAAGAGTCTGCATTCTGGGACTCCCACCGCCCGTAGAAGACACGATACCCCATGTAGGGACTCTCACCCCAACCTTTGCGATGGAGAGGAGGAAGATCTGCCAACTCTACCAGCCCAATGCATCGGCGATGCGGCGGCGATGAGAGCGGGCATCGCCGAGCAAATGATAAAGGGTGCGCGAGCGTTGTGTATGTAATGTCAGGCCATATTCTTGGATGACGCCCACGCCAGCATGGACTTCATGGGCGCCGTCACACACCTTGAGATGGGCTTCGCTAGTCACCGCCTTGGCGAGATGCACGCTGGAGGCCGCAGGCCGCCCGGAATCGAGCTTCCACAGGGCCTCATAGGTGGTCCAGCGCGCGGCGTCCAGGTGATTGACCATGCCGATGATGTGGTCCTGCACGCGCTGGAAGCGCCCGATTGGCTGCCCAAACTGGATACGCGTGCGGCTATATGCTACTGCCATCTCGAAGACCGCCTGACAGGAACCAACCTGGTAGGCGCACAGGATGGGAATCGCCTGTAGCGCGGCCGTTTCTAGGCTGTCCCAACCTCGCCCCTCGGCATCTCCGAGCACCGCTTCGGCCGGCACTTGGACATTCTCGAAGCGCACCTCATCCACCTGCCCCATCCAGCCGGGCAGTGTGCGCACCGACACACCAGGGGTGCTAGCGTCCACGATCAGTAGGGTAATCCCGCGACTCACTGCGGTGCTCGCGGGAGCAGTGCGTACTGCACACAACAGGTGCGTCGCTGCTTGAGCGTCGTAGACAAATAGTTTGGTACCATTCAACACATAGTGGCCATGCTCCAGGCTGGCATGCATGTGTAGCTTTTCCGGACGCCAACCATAATCGGCTTCGGTGACCGCCACGGATAAGACCCATTGGCCCCCTGCCACCTGTGGCAATATCGCTTGCTTCTGGGCCTCGGTGCCACCATGCTGTATAGTTAGGGCTCCCAGCACCGCCGATGCGAAAAAGGGGCCGGGCACGGGACCGCGTCCCAGTTCTTCGAACAACACGGCCGCATCAGTCAGTGCACGTCCCTCTCCGCCGTATGCTTCGGGGATCACCACGCCCAACCAGCCGAGCTCTGCAACTTTGCGTAAGAGCTCTGGTGTGATCCCGGTGGGAGAACGCTCCAAGGCGAGCAGCGTGTTCTTGTCGTATTCGCGCTGCACAAAGTCGGCTACACTGGTTTTCAGGAGCTCTTGCGCTTCTGTCAGTCCAAGATCCATGGATATCGTCCTTGCAAAGATGGGTGTCAAGGGAAAGCGGTATGATCACGCCCCACTGCTACCGCAGTCGTCCCGCCTGTTCCCTCTCCGCACGGCCAATGCCGATGCGCCGGGCCATGATGACTTTTTGAATATCGGTGGTTCCACCGGGATGCAGACCGACCACTGCCGAGCGCTGATAATGCTCCATCAGCCCGTTCAAAGGACCCCATTGGGCATCATTGGTCATGGCGGCGGGTCCAACGGCACGCAGAATGATCTCGGCGATTTCCAGGGCCTGGGTCTTGCGCCAATACGACAACTGTGGTCCCTCGTAGGAGCGCGGTTGGTGTGCATGGCTCAGCCAATAGGTGCGTAGACCAAAGAGTCGGAGAATCTCGCTTTTGATAAAGACCTCGACCATGTCATCCCGGACATCCGGATCCTGGCTCAGCGTTTGGCCATTGCGCTTGGTGGTGGTGCAGTATTCCAGAAACTCGTCCACCACACGATTACGACGGATGATGCCGCCACCGCCGTGCTCCAACTCCAGATGCGTCGTGGCCACTCTCCAGCCGTTGTTCTCACCTCCGACCAGGTGAAAGGCCGGCACACGCACGTTGTCAAAAAACACCGTGTGTTTGAGCCCTGGCGAGGCTCCACCCTCACCGCCCGCGGTCAGCAGTTCCATGGGCGTAACCGTGATACCCGGCAAACCGTAGGGAATCATTAACCAACCCAGATTTTCATGGCGCGGGCGGTCGGGATCGGTGACCACGATGGTCCACATCATCTCACAGCCATGCAGGCTGCCGATGTAGATCTTCTGGCCATTGACGACATAGTCATCGCCATCACGAATGGCACGAGTCTGCACTGAGGCCAGGTCAGACCCGGCGTTGGGTTCGCTGAGGAGCTGCCAGGTACGCCACTCACCCCGGAAAATGGGCGGCAGGAAATGTTGTTTCTGATCGTCGGTGCCCCAGACGAAAATGCTGGCCCCTCCCAGACGCCCACCGGAATCATAATAGGGTGGTAAGTGGAGGTTGTAACGGTCCAGTTCCTCCTCGATGATCATCACGAAATCGATGCTCAGCTCGCCGCCGCCATACTGTTTTGGGTAGGTCGGATAGAGCCAGCCTTTGGCTCCCAATCGTCTCCCCAGCTCACGCAGCTTGTGATACTGTTCTAATGACAGATCGCCTGGATCGATCGGCTGTTCTAAGCCTTCGGGGATATGGTCCACGAGCCAGGCGCGCACCTCGGCGCGAAAGGCTTCCTGCTCTGGGGTATAGGTTACTTCAAAGTCCATGGAGATGTTCTCCTTAGTTACTCAACCCTTCCGTCATCGTGGCAGTCCTCCAAATGCTCAGCCTTGCGACATGAGGGATGCACGATTTTTCTGATAGTCACCTGCTCGGTTGGCCGAGTATAACCGAACGTGTGACCCAGGTCTACTCTGTTGGGGAAACCTCGGTCGACGGGGAAAAGTAAAACATAGGGATGTGATATGCGGTGAGGTTGTGCTGCTAGAGGTATCGGGGACAACCATTCCTGTTGTCAGTCGGCAGGAAGACGTGACAGAGTCACCTCTCCCCACAACGAGCTTCTCCCCGACAAGAGGGGAGAAGCTCGAGGCCGATCACGCCATCAATTTGTCACCCTACTTGGCGTGCGCCGCCCGCATCGCCATCGCCTTGGGCTCGATCTCTTTCGCCAACTTGGTGGCGACGAGCTCGCGGTCCAGGGCGGCCGCGATGGTCGGATAGCCGGCGCGTTCGATCATGCTCGGCAGTTTGCCGGATTTGAACTGATTCATCGTCCACTCTAACGTATCGGGAACGACGGTGGTATCCCAGTAGATCCGGACGTCTTGGTTGCGCGGTCCGTAATGGTAGTGCGGGCCGCCCTCAAAACAGTCGAAGGCCAACAACTCGATCTCATTGCCGGCCACATCACTGAGCACGTGGATCGCCATGCCACGGTCACCAGTCAACTCACGGAACTCCAACCCGAAGCGGATATTCCCCGCTTCCACAACCACGTCGCCGCGGTTATGAGTGACCGTGCGTCGCTGCTTCAGCGCCATATAGCGTGCGGCTTCCTCGACCTGGTCGAGCTTGCTCAACACCAGCGGGCAATCGAGTTTACTAGCAATATCTTCGAATCCCGCTTTCTTCAGCATCTCTGGCAAGCGAGTGCGCAGTTGTGTCAGCGTCCAGCCTACCGCATTCCCTGCGGTGGTTTTGTCCATATCGTAGTGTAAATTCTTATCCTCTGGATCATAGTGGTAGTGCGGGCGCTGGTCGAAGCAGTCGAAGCGCAACAGCTCTTTCTCTTCGTCCCCAACACAGGACGCGACCTGAAGGCTGACGCCCTGGTCTGGCATCAAGGCCCGATACTGCAAAGCAAACGTGATATTTCCGGCTTCGATTTTGGTATTACCGAGCTTCATCGCCTGTTTCCTCCTGGAACATGTCATCCGCTGGATCGAGTGAGGGATGTATCTTAACCGAACTGCCTCATTGTAGCACTTTCGACGTTGTGTGTGATAGGGAAATCGGTGGTGTGTCGTCGTACCAGGAATAGGAAGGCTTTAGCCGCATCTCTCATGTTTCGTCGTGGCACGACATATCGCTCTTTCTTGCCTGGGTTGATATCAAGCGAGTTGTCAAACTTGGCAGCTAGACCATACCCTTTATTTAGTGACCGCTAATTTATTCCCTTCAAGAGAGAGTTGTGAGGTCGATTGCATCGGCGTATGCTGGGGTGCCTTTACCCCACCTCGTGAGGAGAGACGACGATGCCGCTCTGACGCTCCCTCCAGCATTGGCTGACGGGCCGCGGACCGCGCCTGCAGGTGGCCGACTTCGTCCCCGAAACGCATCCGATTCGCCAATGGTCCGAGACGTGTCCGTGGGCGACCATGGTTGCCGCCGTGGACCGCTCGTTCGCCCAACGTTTTCCGAAACCCACGACGCGGGGCCGTCCGCCCGTCTCGACGCGGGTGTTGTTGGCCTTGGAGTTCTTGAAACATGAGCTGACCTGTGCCGACGAACAGATTCTGTCGTCGGTTGCGGACGGACTTGGCGGTGATGGACTGCCTGCGGGATTACCGATGTCCAGGTGGACCGAGCCCAGGAGCATTTTGTGCTGCCAGAAGTGCTCGCCCACGTTCGGAGCCGTCTGGAGGCCCCACTGATGGAGGAACTCCTAGCCATCCAGGCGGCGACGGCGATGGAGGAGGGGTTGGTGAGCCCTGCGCACCTGGTGGTCGATACCTTTCCCAGTGAGCAGGGCAGCCAACGCGTCAATGACGCCGCCACGCGGTCTAAGGCCCCCAAAAAAGTCCTCCAGGTCATCACGACCATCACCGCCGAGTGCGCCACCCAGGGGACGGCGTTGCAGGCCCAAGTAGCGCAACTCCAGCACGACCTCACCCAGCGGATGCACCGCTTCGGGCGCCAATGCCGAGGGATGGGGAACGTGTGTGTAACACTGGGGCGCCAGACGGAAACACACTTGTTGGAGCTGGGACAGCCGGTCCTGACGCTGGCGAAGGCCGCCCAGGCGTGCCTGCACGGCACGCCCCAACTGGCGGAGGACCAGCGGGTGCGTCTGGACACCCAGCTCACCGCCGCGCTCAAGGCCCACCACCGGATCGCACACCAATCGCGACGGCTGACGCAGACTAAAGCGTTGTCCCACGGCAAGATCGTCAACGCGTATGATCCCACCATGGCCCCGATCTGCAAAGGGAAGAGCAACTGCCCCGCCCCGTTCGCCGCAAGCCCGGCATGATCGCCGAGCCGACGGCAGGCTTCATTTTTGCCCTGCATCTCCCCGTGGGGAATCCGAGCGATGCGAGTTATGTGGAGCCCCTGGTCGACAACGTGGAGGCGGCGATTGGCCGGGTCAGAACGCGCCCCACTCTGGCCATCCACTCCCTGGCTGGCGATTTGGCGCTCAATGACGCCACTTTGCGTGAAGTGTTGCACGAGCGGGGAATTCTGACCGTGGGGATTCCGAAAACCATCGATCCCCTGCCCCCGTCGCCCACACCGGAGGATGTCCTGCGGAGCCTGGACGAGGCGGACTTGCACGGCATCCGCACCCCGACCCAGGTGCACCTCGCCTACGCGTGTGGCTACAGCCGACCCGTGGTCGAAAGTATCATGGCCAGTCTGCTGTGTCGGGGAGCCGCACACCTTACCGACACAGGCCATCGGGGTGCGATCATACAAACGGGCATGGCGGTCATGGCCCACAATGCGGCCGCGTTGGTGCGCATCCATGAATATCGTCTCTCGAAGCGGGCACGCCTGTTCCGCCGACGGCTGCGGTTGAGATGCCGTCAAGTCAATCAATATAATGCCTCAATAAATTCAATACCTTCGCCAATTAGGCGGCGTTGCCTGCCTGGTTAACGCGCCCCAGTGCAGCCATGTGGGCCATGGCCTGCTCAATAAAAAGCGGCTCTGGCCTTTCCGGAAGCAATTTTACGGTTTCCAGCACATATTTCCGGCTACGGAACCACGCCTTCAGATCATTCACACTCACCTCCGGCCACTGCGTGCGCATCGGACGCATCCAGGCGTGGGAGACATTGACCATGAACATGGCGAGATTCGCACTGTTGTCCACAGGCCTCTCGTTGACCGTCATGAAATCTTCCAAGCCCCCATATGGTTTGGCATCCCGAACGTTGCACTCCAGTTGGAAACGAAGACGATCATAGTCCAGCACTTGATCCCAGGGAAGGGCCAAGTCACTCCTGCATACGATTACCTGAGCAACAGCTTGTGTTTTCAGATTCGTTTTGACAATCACGACAATATTTAACAAATCAGCAAATTTCTTGTGCCCTAACTGTCATTTGGTAGATTTGTGTCTGGATATCTTTCTCAACAAAAGATATGTTTATAGACTCATCCGGGATATGTCGACCATCGAGCTTCTTCCCATATTGCTTACGCCGGCCACGTCCTGTCTACAGGCCATCATCGGGGACATACAGGGCCGCATGAGGACGCAGTTTGGAAATCCAATGTCATCCAAGTTGTCGGACCATTTGCACGGCCTCGTGATCGCCAAAGGCCCCATCAAAAACAACGTAGTGCACCTTGACGTGTGCGCCAAGCACCTGTAGTATCCGCCTGATGCGCTCTTGGACGAAACAGAGATAGGGGCTTCACGTCACCTCGCGCCGAGGCTGATTTTTACTCCCTTGCGGGCGCCCCCGTTGGCTTGCGGACTTTTCGGGGCACACCTCGGCAGGCGCGCGGCGAGGTTCTGGGCCCTGTTGTGCCATCAGCGCTGGGTCGGAGGTGCGACGTTTGACACGCATGCGGGATCTGACTCAGAACACACCGGCCTGGCACGGCTTTGCCATCCAAGGAAGACAAGAACCGCTCCAAGCCCTGCGTCTTCTTGCCCGCTTTCGTCACCACGACGGCATCGCCTCCCAGCACGATCACCTCGTCGGGATCTCAGAGATGGTGTCGCATCAGCACCCATGGCCCCGTGCCCCAGCTCAGGCTGGTCGCGAACAACCGTTGGATCGTCCGAGAGCTCCCTCCTGGGCCTGCCCAACGCCCTATCCCCCGCATCGTCACGCGGCCGCTCATCGCGAGCATCGCCTCCCTGACCCGGGCGAGTTGACGCATCGTGGTGCGATCCAGACACTGGCCTCAACACGCGACAAGGACCATCATATCCGACATGGGCGATGGCTCCTTGTGTAGCGTTGGGTGGGGGATGCCCTATTCTACACAGGGCTCAGTCGCCCTGCCTCATTTCTATGCGTTTGTCAGCTGTCCTGATCTATCCCCTTTTGGCGAAGGTATTGTAAATTAGTGACCACTAATTAGAGAACTGAACACTTATTTCAATCTTGGTATTAATGTTGATGATCCTGCTGATTTCCCCCCTTGATATTCTGAGAGTAATATATTCTCTTTTTGAAGGATGTAAAAGTTATGTACGAGGTAAACTTACGTCTCCTTAAAAGCAAAATCCACATGCACATAACGCGAAGCGTTTGGTGCTAACCTAGCGGTATTCCTATGATCTTGTCAGGAAGAATGTAACTCCTTGGAGAGCCATTGGCGAAGACGCCTATCAATACGGTGCTCGAACTTCTTACCAGTCGTAGTTTCTACTCCAACCTTCATCCATCGCAGCCATAGTTTCCTCAATATGCCGCGAGAGACTCGCGGATAACATCCTATAAGTCTTTGAATCAGAATTTGATTGAAACTATACACAGGACCCTCAGCATATGGAGAGTTTCCTTTGCGTCCAATGACGGCTATATCATATTGCGCTTGTTCTCCATCATGAAGTTCAATTTCTAAGCCCGAAGAACCGCGAAGTGGATCAGCCACAGAGAGATAAAATAATCCCCTCTTGAAAATACCTACCTTCCAATACACAGTAGTTGTACGGGCTGTTCTTCGTTGAATATTCGTTACAGTTATTCGGACAACATCGCCATCGTATCTAGTTGCAAGGTCGACTCTCGGTATGAGGATAATGCTCCGATCCTGATTAGCTATGTGTAGCGCAATCCATACGGCGAGGAATGTGCCAAGAGCGGCGAGTGATTGCACGATGGTGTTAACAAGCTCTGGCCAGGTCCATGCCGCAAAGGGCATACTCTCTTTTCCTTAGGGATGAATAGTCCTCACGTACTCTTACCGAACAGGTAGCTGAGGACAAGCGTAATGACAGGTAGTACAAGCTTTGGGTATTCAACGGCTTCCATACGTGTTTGGAAGAAAAGCACTATCATAATTGAGAGGAAAAAAAGAAACAGAATAAAACCTGCGATGTTCGTAGGGGCATTTGTTGATGACCCAAAAACTTTACCGAGCCAGCCAGCCTCAAGGCTCATGCGTGTGTGTTCAATGTCATAGTACCGTCCAGGGACATTCTCTGCAAGTCGATATCTACCTTGCTCCTCTCCAGCCTCGGCCATTCGGTTACCTCTTGAGATCAAGCAGGCGAGCGGCGTGCTGTGCGATGTACCCACAGTTTGTGCAGGATACGAGAATGACTGGCAATCGAGAATGTAGAGGTCTAAAGGTTGGCCACGGTGCATCTCGATCTAGCTCGACATTCGCCTCACCGATAATCTCGAACTCTGGATTCCGGCATCGCGGGCAGGCCTGTGTAGCACTTTTTTCTTGTAACGCTTTGATGATTTCTTCTTGCCTAGCCTTATCCATTTCCGACTCCTTCGTAGTAGAGGGCATCCGCCGAAGCCTCGTATCTCCTGCCCTAGTATCCCCGAAAGTGAACGCTGAGAGTGTTCTTCTCATACGCACTCATGCCCGCAAAAAATCTGGCGATATAGAAATTAGGACAAAATGGTATAATTTGATATTAAATGGTTGAGAGAGTGACAGAAGTCTATGAGACTCTATGATGTGTATCGGTACGACGCTTCCGTGGCTCGGGTACGTATGTTAGAGAATGGCAAAATCGAATGGGCCTATCATCAAGAATACGGGCATGGGCAGGGGTTCTGGTGGAGCAACGATATGAAAAATATGATGGAAGAATTCATCAAACGCTATCCGGATTTTGAGGAACTGGTAGTGGGAGAATTTACGCTTCGACAATGCGAAGATAAACCACAAGAAGCAGTTCTCCCTTAAAAGGCACCTGCGTTGCCGTCCCGACCGGCGAAGCGAAGCGGAAGGGAGGAGCGGCAGCCACTGCGGAGTGGGCGACAGCGGGTACTCCAGCCATGAGACAGACAGGCTATTTGCAATAATTGTGGTAGCCAAGTTCCAACGTCGCTTTCCCAGTCAAGATGCCTTTAGGATCGTAATTCTCTTGCGTGAGGGGCATCTGATTATCGATACGGACGCAGTCCTTTCCCCATTGCGTGAGGGAGAGCTGGGCCTGGCTGATTCTGTCGATAATCATCCCAACAAATGGCCATGAGGAGGATTGTTTGGTTCGCGTCTTCCAGGCGTACCCCCTAAGCGGAAACCCCATCCATACTACAGCCTGAAAGGTTCGCTTTTTTAAGATTAGTCTCAATCAATAGAGCTGCCTGCAGTGCGACTTTGGCGAGGCGTGCCTCGTGGAGGTTCGCTAAGGTGAGGTCTGCCTCGCGGCCCGTCTGTCAAAGCTCTCCCTAGCACTGATCGGCTTGCGGTGGTTGCTGTCGGATCTCGGGTTGATGCACCTCTTCCCCGCACTCGGGGCAAACGGGCAGTGTCCACAACACACCGCCGCAGCCTTTGCCTGACCATTCACGAAGCGCTGGTGTCTCCCCTTGCCAGCTGCAATGATCACAATGGTACATACCCTCCTCCAATCTGCAGTTTGCGGGCATTTGTCAAATGTCCGTGGCGGTGACAGGTGACAGCTACAATCCAGGGTCCCATGACTTATACCGATTCTTCGTCGTCTGGATAATCTTGCACGTGTCTAATACGTAATTCTTCCGCCTTCTTTGCGAGTAATTCCCCGTGCTTCTTGAGAGCTGGCAGAATCACCGCATTTCCCAATTTCCGTACGAGGGTTGATGCCGAATCGTACGCTAAAAGATCCAGTACCCAGTCGGGATGCTTATTCTTCAAGTCAATGAACATGGAGAAGGGTTGTTCCCCCTCTTGGATAATAGGGACGAACGGAACCATATAATTGGGGACGATTGCCTGTAACTCCAGCGGGCTAGACTTCGGGTTGGTGATATCGGCAATAATGAAGAGGGACATGCCTGCCAGTGTCATAATCGTTTCAGTAAAATCTCGGGCTGTAGGTCGTTCGAAGTCGAACACAATAGGTAGGTAGTCACGCTGACGTAATGCGTCACGAATAGCATTGAGGACAGCCTTTCGCTCTTCAGTAAAGCGGCCGAGGATCAGCACCGCTTTGGAGGTGATCGTGTTAATGATCCCCGAATCTTTTCGTTATGGAGCAGCAAATAGATGAACTGCGCCACCTCCAGATTATCCACGGTAATCTCGGGCTCATCAAACGGCGTGATGACGACATCTAACTGCTGCGTCCCTGTGAGGCGAACGTTCCACACCGATGTCCCATAAACCTTACACCTTATGAGATTTGCCCCCTCGAAGTTTGTTTCCACCAATCTAGCTCTATAAAGGGTCGCCTCGGAGAGGTCTGCCCCAGCGAGGTTCGCTTCGGTGAGCTGCGCCCCGCGGAGATTTGCCCTAAAGAGCTGTGCTGTTATGAGGTTCGCCCTGGCGAGGTTCGCCGCAGAGAGATCTGCCTCTGTTAGGTGGGTCCTGTCGCAAATTTCGATTTCTGGGGCAAAATCCGAAAATCGAGTATCCGCAATTCAACGACTTACAGACCCCAAAACTCTCGAAAAAGCAAATTTGCGACAGAACCAGCCTGCGTCATCTAGACACCCAGGTAATATTGTTTCACCAGGGTATTCTCGCTCAGTTCCTGCGCCGTGCGGCCTTCGAACTCAATCCTGCCGTGCACGATGATGTAGCCTCGGTCAGCGATCTTGATCGCTTGATGGAAGTTCTGCTCGGCCATCAGCACGGTCAGCCGGTATTGCTCCTTCAGCTCCTTGATCTTGGCAATCAGTCGGCTGACCAGAATGGGGGCCAGGCCCACTGAAGGTTCGTCCACCAGGAGAATCCTGGGGGCGGACATGAGGGCACGGGCAACGGCCAGCATCTGCTGCTCCCCACCACTCATGCTGCCTGCCAACTGGCGCCGCCGCTGTTGCAGGATCGGGAACGCCTCAAAGCAGAAGTGCAGGTTGTCCGCAATGGTCTTCCGGGCCTCCGCCCGGTAGGCGCCGAGCAGTAAGTTTTCTTCCACGGTGAGCTTGGGAAACAGGTGGCGCCCCTCGGGCACGAGTGCAATGCCCAGGTTCACAATGGCCTCGGTAGCCTTGCCCCGCAGGTCGAGGCGTTGGCCGTCGATTTCCAGGAAGACCTCCCCAGCATCGACCTGCACCAGGCCCATGAGACATTTCATCACCGTGCTTTTGCCGTTGCCGTTCGTGCCCAGCAACACGACCGTCTCCCCCTCGCGTACTTCAAGGCACACACGGTGCAACACTCGCACTGCTCCGTAACCGGCATCGACGTCTTTGAGCACGATCCTATGCGCCAAGGTAGGCTTTCTCCACCGCGGGGTTGCGCACGATCTCGTCTGGTGTGCCCTCGGCAATGGTCTGGCCGACATCGAGGACAACGATACGCTGTGAAAAACGCATCACGGCCCGCATAATGTGTTCGATCATGATAATGCTGATGCCCTGCTCGTTGAGCACGGTGAGAATGGCCAGGATCTCGTCCACCTCAGCAGCTGGAAAGCCCGGCCATGGCTTCATCTGAGATCAACAGTTGTGGTCTGGCGGCCATGGCCCGCGCCAGTTCGAGCTTGCGCAACTCGATCAAGCTGAGGCGGGTCGCTCTGATGTTGGCTTTCGCCTCTAGCCCAATGCGTTGGAGGATCTCCATCGCCGCGGCGGCCACGTCAGCCCCGTGGGCCTGAGCGGAGCGGCGTAGACCAACGGAATGCACAGATTTTCGAGCACCGTCATACTGTTGAAGGGCTTGGGAATCTGAAAGCTCCGGGCAATGCCCAGGCGGGTGCGCTGGTGCGCCGGCAGGGTGGTAATATCTCGTATCTTGAAAAAAAATTTTGCCGCCATCGCTGCGCAGCGCCCCGGAGATACAGTTGATGAGGGTGGTTTTGCCCGAGCCGTTCGGTCCAATCAGGCCAAGACACTCGCCCTGGCGCACCTGCAGACTCACGTCAGTAAGGGCTTAAGCCGCCAAAGTGCTTGGTCACGTGCTGAACCTTGAGCAGCATGTCAGCCATCAGGCACGCTCCCGTTGCACGAGCCGCCGCACGAGCCCGACAATGCCTTCTGGTGCCAGGATGACAAAGGCCACCAGGACAACCCCGACAATCAGCAGGTTCAATGCCGAAGAGATGGTCACAGTCGCCGTCTGCTGCGCCGTGCCCAGTAAGACAGCCCCCACGAGTGGACCCAGCCACGTCGTGGTGCCGCCGATCATCGGCATGGCCAGACTGTTCACCGCGTAGTCCAGATTAAAGGCAGACGTTGGCTCGATGAGCGTGAGATGCAAAGGAAACGGGGCACCGGCCATGCCCATCAAGGCCCCACTCACTGTTGTGGCCAGGATTTTGAGCTTCAGCGTTGGCACCCCCATGCATTCAGCCGCTTCCTCGTTGTCCCGGATTGCAGCCAAGCCCCTGCCAATCCAGGAGTGCTCGATCCACCAGGCGATGGTCACCGAACCAACGGCAAGACAGAGCATAACCGCGAACAAGAATTTGACATAACTGCTGAAGAACAACGCCGTTGCCGGTCGGATGATGCTGATGCCTTTGGCCCCGCCGACGAACTCCCAGTTGATCATGACGGTTTGCAAGACGACCGTCAGTGCCAGGGTCGCAATGGAGAAAAATACCCCCTTCAGGCGCAGAGTGAGATAGCCGATCCCCAATCCGAGGAGGCCTGAGATCAGGCCGCCAGCTAGCAGCAGCACGGGGAAGGGTGCTTTGTAGGCGAGCATGAGAAAGGTAGCCGTATAGGCTCCCAGGGCAAAGAAGGCTGGCGTGCCGAAATTCACATAGCCCGTGTAGCCGCCCAGGATGTTCCACGCCGTGGCCAGCACGATGTACTGCAGGATAACGTAGGTAACAAAATAGAAATACCGGTTCTCCACAACGCCCGTGAGCAGCATTCCCACGCCCAGAATGCTGAGCGCCACTAGCACCGGCCAAACCGCTTGCACGCCTTACCTCCCGAACAGGCCAGAGGGCCGCACGGCCAGCACGACTAAGAGCAGCCCAAACGACACCGCCAGCGCCCAGGAAGGACCAGAAAAGGTGGCCGTCAAGCTCTCCGCCACGCCGAGGATGAGCGCCGCCACGAGCGTGCCGCCAATGCTCCCCATGCCGCCCAACACGGTGATGGCGAAGACCCGGCCAATGTATTCCCGCCCGCTGGAGGGCTCGACGGGGGCAATCACAATAAGCAGGGCCCCGGCGAGGCTGGCCGTGGCGATCCCCAGTCCAAAGGCAATCGTTTTAATTTTTACCGGATCGGCTCCCATCAGGCGCAGTGCCATGCTGTCCTGAGAGACCCCCATGATGGCCTTGCCGTAGAAGGTTTTGGCGAGAAACAGGTACACCGCCAGAGTCAGAGCTAGGCCTACGCCGAACGGCACGAACAGGCGCAATGAGATGCCGATGGGACCGAGGAGCACAGAGGTGCCAATGTATGGGGCCTCGATCATGCGGTAATCGACACCATAGACCAGGAGCAGCGAGACCTCAACGATGAACAGCAGCCCGAAGAAAAACACCAGGCCGCGTAGGGACTGTTCACCCCGCTGCTCGAAACTAACATAATAGATGCGGTAGATCACCACCCCGAGGCCATAGAAGAGCGGAGTGACAGAGGAACCCCACCAGGATGGGATCAAGGGCGAAAGCGGTGTTCAGCGCATAGACGGCATAGGCGCCAGCAATGATGAACACTGGATGGGCGATATTCGCCACATCCAGGAAACCGAAGCTTATGGAGATTCCAAGGCTGACGGCAGCATAGAAACCGCCCAGCAGAATCCCCGCGACAACCGCGTTCAACAGCAGCTCGAAGGAGAACACGAGGGCTCCTGTGGTTACTTCAGTGCCTCAGCATAGGGATAGATCAAAGTCCCCGACTTCCACTCCTCAGGCAACACCACCACCCGCTTGCCAGGACCGGCGAACTGGCCAATGTCGCTGCCGTTGATATGCTGGTACTGCACCAGGAGCATCCTGGCCTTCTCCCACTCGCCGTTGGCCCCGAATTTCACCTTGCCAACGATCGTGTCGAACGCATTGGCGCGGATGTACTCGCCCACGGTCTTCTGATCCGTGCTCTTGGTGCCCTCGATCGCCTGGCCCATCACCTGCATCATGGCGTACGCCCACGGCGGCAGGTAGTGCCCCAGTGGATCGACGCCAGCTTCTGCGCCTGCGCCTGGTACTTCTTCAGGAACTCATTGATGCCGGGGAAATTCAGGGTCGGCTCGGGCACCCAAAAGTCGTAGTTCACAATACCGTTGAGTTTGGCGCCGAGCTTGGTCTGGAAGGCGGCAAACTGCAAGCCGACCATGCCGCCTCCGAACAGTTTGGGCCGCAGGCCGACCTCGTGCGCTGCCAGCACCATACCCACCGAATCTGGCGGATACGACGCCACGAACACAATATCAGGGTTGACGGCCTTGATGGCCCGGACAATGGGCGTGAAATCCACGGTGGTCGGGGGATAGGTGCTGTCGTAGACGACCTCGAAGCCGAGTTGCTTGAGGTTCTCCCGCGCACCAGCCAGGGCGTTATGCGGGTACTCGGCATCGGCGCCTACGAGGGCCACGGTGCGCAGTTTGGGATTTTGCTGGGCGGCAAGCTCGAGGAAAGCTCGGGAAAACTCCTGGGCTGGGGACGGCCCGGCCGGCATAATCTGAAAATAGTAGGGGTAGTTAAACTTCTCGTTATTGGCGAGCCCAAAGAGGCCCATGAACACCCGCTGGCGTTCGATGACAATGGGCATTGCCGGGGCGATGAGATTGGTACCGTAGCCGGAGACGACAAAGTCGACGTTATCCACGTCGAGGAGCTTGCTATAGATGCCTGGCACGGCTGCCGGCTTGGTCTGGTCGTCATAGTAGACCAGTTCCAGCTGCCGTCCGAGGAGGCCACCGTTCTGGTTGACCTCGTCCCGCCAGATCTCCATGGCGAGGAGCGCGGCTTTGCCATTGGCGGCGAGGCCACCGGTGAGTGCCATACCCAAGCCAATGCGGATGGGAGGGGCTGCCTGACTCACAGATGCCAGGGCGATACCCAGCATGATCGCCCCGAGTAGCACTCCTCTTCTAGCCCATGCTCCTATCCTGTCCCTGCACTTGCGTATCATTGCTCTCCTCCCTCTACCTGACCCCCGTTGCTCACAGTTACCCGACCATAACCTGAGAGCCTCTCCAAGTCAACGCCGCTTGTCTTGGACACCAGGGTTTGATACGATGACCAACCAATCTCGTATCGTGACCTTTTGATCATCACTAGCATGCGACGCTGAGTTCTGTCGCAAATTACGATTTTAGGGGCAAAATCCGAAAATCGAGTATCCGCAATTCAACGACTTACAGACCTCAAAACTCGCGAAAAAGCAAATTTGCGACAGAACCCGAGCGGGCACGTGACCGTGAAGTCCTCCATGCGCGATGGGGTGTGCTTGATCAATCCGGCGTCTACGCATCGAAAGTTCTGTGTCTGACTCCGGGAGGTCTGCATGGTGTCCACGTCGAGGGTATGGATGAAATAGCGTGGCACCGCCGGGACACCAGGCGGCAACAGAGAACACACACCTCATCCTACAGCCACGACACGGACTGAGAGGGGAGAGATCGCCTCTGAGCGCCATGCAGAAGTCCGCAGAGGGCAGAGTAGGCACGCCGCAGGCGACGCTCGTGAGGCACCCCAAGGCCGAAAGGCGGGGCAACAGATAGGCGGAGCCGTCACGCGGACGGGCCGAAGGCCCGAACGGTGCCCCGCAAGGGGCGTGCAGGAGAGGAGGAGTCGTGTCGTGTCGAGCGCAGGCAAGGCATCCGTGAGGCCGCTCGAGCGGCCCCTGGACGATCCAGGGGATGAAGCCGGCACTGGGACACGGAGAGCGGACGCTCCGGTGGACGAGACCGACCTTCTGGAGCGGGTGCTGGAACCCCAAAACCTCCGGCGCGCGCTTCACCAGGTCAGACGCCATCAGGGCGCTCCAGGGCTCGACGGGATGACCGTGGACGCCTGGAAGCGCAGGTGAAGACACACGGGCCGAGCATCCGTGCCGCGTGGGTGGAGGGCACCTACGCCCCCCAGCCCGTGCGGCGGACGGAGATCCCGAAGGCGGGGGGCGGGATTCGCACGCTGGGGATCCCGACCGTGCTCGACCGGTTCATCGAGCACGCGCTGCTGCAGGTGCTGCCAGGAGGCATGGGACCCCACCTTCTCGGAGAGGAGCTACGGCGTTCGCCCGCAGCGTAGTGCCCAGCAGGCGGTGGAGCAGGCGCAGGCGTACAGGCGGGAAGGCGACACATGGGGGGTGGAGATCGACCTGGAGAAGTTCTTTGACTGGGTCAACCACGACGTGTGGCTGAGCCGAGTACGCCGACGGGTCAAGGACCGACGGGTGCTCACGCTGATCCACCGGTTTCTGAAAGCCGGAGTGCTGACCCTGGAAGGGAGCGTGGCGCCCACGGCGGAAGGGACGCCCAAGGGGGGCCGCGCTCGCCGCGCCTGGCGAACCTGCGGCTCGACGAGTTCGACAAGGAACTGGAGCAGCGAGGGCACCGGTTCGCCCGCGATGCCGACGAGGCGACCATCGACGTGCGGAGTCGACAGGCAGGGGAACGGGTGATGGCGCGTGTGACGCGCTTCCGGGAGCATCAGCTCCGGCTCACGGTCAACGCGGCCAAGAGCGCGGTCGACCGGCCGTGGAACCGTACGTTCCTGGGCTTCACGTGCACGAGGCGCCGGGCCAACCGGCGGCGGGTGAGCGACAAGGCGCTGAAGGCCTTCAACGCGAAGGTGCGAGCGCTGACGAGCCGCACCAGGGGCCGGACCATGCGGCAGATCGTGACGGAACTACGCCAGCTGAGGCTGGGGTGGCGGGCGTGCTTCGGCTTCGCCGAGGGGCGCTCGCCGCGGCGCGACCTGGACCCGTGGATCCGGCGGCGGCGGCGGCGCGACCACTGGAAACCATGGGGCCGGAAGCGGTACTCGGGAGCTGCGGACGCGCGGCGTGGGCCGGCAGTTGGCCTGGAACACGGTCAAGTCGGCCCATGGCCCGTGGCGTCTGCGTCAGAGCCCCGCGCTGGCGATGGCGCTGCCGCAGCGCTCCTGCGCGGCGCTGGGGCTGCCCAGCCTGGGTGAGGACTGACCATCCACCTGAATCCGCCGAACCGCCGGATACGTGACCCGTATGTCCGGTGGTGTGGGAGGGGAGAGGTCGCGAGGCCTCCCCCTATCCCGATTCGGCGGCCGAGTTTTACACGGTGACTGATGGATGAAAGCAGCGCAGATTCTTGCCCTACCGCATTGAGTACTCTCCTGCTACTGAAGAACATGTGCGAGCCCTCACCGCGCGACAGCAAAGGACCGTTTTGGACACGGTGGATAGACAACTCGCGCACCAGCCTACTGTCGAGACGAGAAATCGGAAACCGATGCGTCCGAACCCGGTGGCTCCCTGGGAATTACGGATCGGGCACCTGCGAGTATACTATGATGTGGAAGAAGAACCTGAACCTGTCGTGTTCATTCGTGCGGTCGGGATTAAACAACGCGATCGAGTTCGCATTGGTAGAGAGGTGATTGACCTATGAAAATCCTTGAAGTGGCCCAGGCGACCGCCCCGCTGGCTAACTATGCGAGGGACGTGAAGAACGAACCGCTCATCCTCACCCTGAATGGGACACCCATAGCGGCATTGATCCCGCTTGAAAATGCGGATGTAGAGACAGTCACGCTCAGCACACATCCCCAATTCCTTGGGCTGATCGAACGCTCGCGGACACGGCAGAAGACGGAAGGTGGTGTCGCCAGTGAGGAGATGCGTCGCCGGTTGGGACAATAGCCAACAGGACAGAGCCGCCGAACCAGACACTGCAGCGGACGGGGGGCCAGCGGCGCGTTGCGGCTTAGCGGCCAAGGTAGAGGTGGATGGTGATGCGGCCCCCGCCGCTGAGTTTGCGCGTTCGGCTGCGAAACCCAGCGAAGAGGAAACCATTCTCAGTGTGAGACAACCTGCTGCCGTCTGTTTCACGGAGAGCTAGCATGCAACCAGATGGGGAGACCCGGCACAGTGACCACATCCCGCGGGAGGAATGCCGCCGTCTGCTCGCCGCGACCGGCTTCCACGAACGCGTGTGGCACGACGTAACGGCCCAAGCCGTCGCGCAGGCGCAGACCTGCCCTGCCGGAGCAGCGGCCGCCGTCCGGGCCATCATCGCGCCGACGCACCTGGAAGAGCGCGTCGCGAATCGGCTCCGGAATTATGCCGAGGGTCATGTGGTGCAGTGGTGTATCCGCGAACCTTCTATACGGATTTGAACGGTTTAATCTACAAAATGTTCAAAGCGGCTCATGCGAGCGGCCCGCAAAAGTAACTTTTTCGAAAGAACGTCGATGAGCCTCCCTCCGGTGAGCACGCGCGCGCCACGACATCCAAGCTCATCATCACATAATGAAGCTGACCTTGCCCTGACTTTTTCGGTTTTCTCTATCCGACCAGACGGCATACAATACGACTGCTCGCCGTGCTGAGGTATCTGGTACCACACGGCTATTGCGGCAGTCCCATCACACTCGACGGCACAGAGGGACTCAATCAGGTTCTGTCGCAAATTTGCTTTTTCGCGAGTTTTGAGGTCTGTAAGTCGTTGAATTGCGGATACTCGATTTTCGGATTTTGCCCCTAAAATCGTAATTTGCGACAGAACTCATGCAAGTCCCAACCCAGGTCACGCTCGATCCGCTGTGGATCGAAATAGGGGTCGACGGCGACAGAGAGGCCGTTTGTTTCTTTCAGCAAGGCCTGCGTCGAAGGAGACGGCACTGCAATCAGCGAGGGATTTGGCGTTGTGCAACTTGTAAGAAAGGTCAGGCACGCCACAGCACAGGAGACACGTGACAGTCGCTGGCGCATGAGCAGTTCACCCCACATTTTTCGCGTCCTTTTACTAACAGGGCGCGCGCAGCGCCGCTAACGAGTAAAAGTTTTTGTGGCGTGGAGTCGGCACAAAAACTTTATCGAACTGAACCGCCGCGCTGTCCCACCGCGTCAAAACCTTGTTTATGTCAGTGGAGACTGACACCGACTTAACCACAAGTGGCCCATTTTCCCCCGAATCGTTGCCATACCTCGCATTAGCCCTCCGTGGTCGGGAGCCTGAAGTACTCCACTGGGCTCTGGTTAGAACCCTGTGAACGCACGTGTAGATGCAAGGCGAGAGCTGTCGGCCGAACATCCGCCCGCGGTTCCTTCGCAAAACCGCTCTGGAAACCAATCGCAATCAGCCCAAGGGCTCTCAAATGGTCAAGCTCACGATCGATTCGCTGACTATCGTGACAGCCCGTAATATCGCCCAATTGGTTTCCATCACAATACAACTCCTCGGCCGCGCTTAGCCCATCCGAACGAAGTATTTTTGTTGCTTTTTCACAGGAAAATCTTACTATCGCTGCTTCCATCGCTGTGAGCTGGCCCAACAGGTTGATGAAGACCCAGTTGCTATCATCCTTTCCATCCTCGGTGCAGGACGAGGCCAAAAGTCCCGCCCACATCTGCTGCACTTCATCGCTGTCGGCCCAAGATGCATGATTGAGGCTTTCCATGATTAACCGTGGGGGCGCGTGCCTGTTTTCTGCTGCGGCCTCTTCGAGCATTGGTTGTGCCTTCCTGAGGGTGGCTATTGTATTCTGTCTTCGCCACTCACTCACTTTCTCGCGAAGGAGGAGGCCAAGCTCCTCGGCGGCGGGCAAACAGATCCGTCCTAGTAGGGCCTCGGCCCCACTTACGACAGCATCGGTGACCCGTTCTACGGCCCGACCAATGGGAGCCACACCGAGGAGATCGTGCGCGCCAGCCCGACTCTTCTCAGTCATAGGAAGCTGTCTCCTTCGCCAGCCGAACGCGGCGCTCGCCTGCACAGGCCGCTTGTGAGACAGTATGCCACGGAACGCGAAATGCGGCCTGTGTCAGGTGCAGCAAATTGTTCGGCCCAGCTATGCAAGGAACCAAGGCCAGACAATCAGAAAGAGTCCCAACAACACCAGCAGGAAACCAACACGGGCGGCCTGATTCGGCATAAGTCTTCCGATCGCGTCCATCAATCCCGCTATCGCTTTGAGTAGCCCCGAAATGTCTTTCGGACTCAGGCCGGCGGCGGTCTTTTTTTGAATCGAAGCCCAAATCATTAGCCCAATGCCCAGCAACAGGCTAATACAGCCGATAACGAACAGCACCGTCTGCTGAAGAGTGTCCCTATACCAACTCCCTGGCGCACAAGTCTGACTTTTCCGCTTCATGATCGCTGCCAGTATTCATGCGGCTTCCAGGCTGAGGTCCCATGAAAGTCCGTGTAATTCCAGGTCTTTTGAGTTCAGGAAGCGCCAGTGATGCTTCAGGCTGAACACCATTTCTTCCATGGTGATGCGGCCCTTGCAGAGGATACGGGCGGTATAGAGCAGGACCAGGGCCGCCAACAGGCGCAAGACCAGATGGCCATAGTACGCATCTTCCCCATGGACCTGGCAGGCCTCCGTGGCCAACAGGTGCTTCAGTATCCGGAAGTAGTGTTCAATCCAGCTCCGCCGCTTCCAGGCTTGGATCAGGCGCGGCGCCGTCATGGGCGTGGCCAGACAGAGCCGATCATAGCGGTCCTCTCCCGGTTCATCGACAATGACCACGGTGACCCGCCCATACGTGGGGTTCGTCGCGGTCAGCCGAACATAGCGGACCCCTGGCCGCTGAGCGCTGTCATGCCAGGGCCAGTCAGCCTGGGTGAGCACGTCTCTGCCCTTGACCCGTCGTCCGTCGGGCAGCTGGAAAACATAGGTCCGCTTACCTTCCACGAGCAACGTTCCATGATGCAGGTGGGCCACATGGGCCAGCAGGTCGGCGTCTCCAAACCAGCTATCGGCCACCACCAGGGGCGGGGGCAACGGCATGCGCCGCCGCAGAGCCGCCCACGTCCGATCCAACATCACCTGCAGCCAGGTCAGCTTGTCGTCAGCACGGCCGCCCTGCACCCACCGGGTCGGGCCGGCGCACGGTGAAGTCCACTGGAATCACCAGCTTGCCTTCGCCAATCACCACCACCAGCAGCAGCCCATCGATCCCCCGCCGGACGCGATGTTCCTGGCCGCTCCACCAGGTCCCGACCAGCCCCAGCGGCTGCCCCCACTTCTTGAAGACGCGGTCATCGCCCACCCAGGTCCACTGCCACCGGCTGCGCGTCGCAGGGCTCTTGTCCTCGACATGGTGCCACAGGCGCACCAGGAGGTCTTGGCTCCGCCGCTGCAACTGCTGGACCCACTTGCGCTTGGGCAGGGCACCGAGGAGCTTGGCCGGCAGGTTCTTGTCCCAGCCACGCACTCGCGTCAGCTCGTAGGCAGGTCTGGCAGCCAAACAGCGTGGGGAACATCACCCCGAAGATTTTTCCCAACAACTTTCCCAAGGGTAACTACTCAGCCTAGCCCATCATCGTTGGGATGAACGCGAACGTGACTGAAGGTTTGGAGAAGGAATGAAGGGGTTGCGGCCAACAGCGTCCCGGATGGCTGCAAAGACGTGCTTGGAATGCTGACGCGCAGTGGAGATGTCACCGCGGATGCGACCGAAGCGCGCGGCACCCTCAAGCGTTCGGAAGCAGCCCGATACCGTCTGTGTGACTTTCACCATACGCACATCCCGTGCCGCTTGGTTGTTGTCAAACGGCCCGCGCAAGTCGTCCATGAACGCGAAGACCTGCGCTTTGAAGTCGCGAAGCCGGATCCGCAGGTGACGCGGCGGCGTTTGTTGGCGGCGGCCTCTTGTGCGGCCCTCCTCCGCGGTGCCGGGCCGCGCTGGCAGGGGGGTGGCGTCAACTCCCTCTGGGACCCTCTCAGCGTCGCGCCGTTCAACGGCGGCCAGCCACTCCGGCGGCCAGCTGGTGGCCTGCGGGAGCGTGTCCGCCAGCGCGGCTTTGATCTCACACAGCAGTTCCGACATGTCGTTGGCCCAGGGTGGCTGATACGGGGGGTCGAGGCATTGACGCGCGCGCAGGTGGTGGGCCTTACAGAGCCCCTGACGACAATCTGCATAGTTGAAGTACGATTGCCAATGGTCAGGCACGGCTGTCCCGGTGCATGCGCCCAGCATCCCTGCCTCATCCATCGCCTCGTGGCCGCGCTTGGCCTGCCCTGTCGACTGCGTCAGCCGATCGGTGCAGGCCACATGCCGCCCATGGCGTTGCCCTGGCACCCGAAGCCCTGACTCATCCACCGGCACTACCTCACCGTCACGCAACCGCTCTTTCACCGCCGCTCGTGAGCGCTCAAGGCACCCGGATAAGTCCTCGGCCGCCTTCAACACCGTCGCTTCACTGATCGGCTGATGCACCAAGTCTGCAAAAATCTGCGTGGTACGCTCCACCGGTAGGTGATGTGGGTTGGTGCAGGACACCGCCCAGGTCTGGACTTCTCGGCCGTATTGCACGGCCTGCGTCACACCAGTGGGAAAGACCCCTGTGGGCGTCCTGCCACAGTGTGGACAGATCTTGAGGTCGGCGCGATGGGCCGTGACGACCAGCTGGCAGCGCCGGCATATCGCACACCTGACGCGCTTCATCCCCCATCGCCACGGTAGCCGACCAGGTCGCCGGACAAGGCGCACAGGTGTCCGCTGTCTGCGTCTCGGTGCGATCAGGATGCTCCGAGGCGGTCAGGGTATGGCCTGCATGGCCCGGCTGCCCGCCGTTGGGCTTGGCGCCGGACTGCCGTACGCTTTGGGTCCGTTTCGGCTGCGTCTAGCCGTCACTTGAGGGTGGTTGACTGCTGGTGCGGCTGTCCTGGGCCACCCGGGCTTGTACCGCCTGCAGCGCTGCACCTGGTTGGGCCCATGGCCGGGCAAGCTCTTCCACCTGGCCAGCGACATCATGGAACACGTGCCGCACCGCCGCCTCGCCCTTTTCCAAGGCAATCTGGATGGCTTCATCTGTAGGCATGCGAAAGTTCATGAGACAAAGCTTAAACCGACCTGCCCCTGTTTCGCAACTATTTGGGAAGCTGAGTAGTTACGAATTAAGACCATATCCAGATGCTCGGGCCCCCACACCCTTTTTAGGATGGCCAATGCCCGCTGATATAGCGGCTCGGCTTTGGCATACTGATGTTGATCGTTATACTCGACATTGGCCATTTTTGAGTAGGCAGGGAGGCGAGAGATGATCTCTCCCAAAGTTCATGCTATCGAAGGAGGACATCCTATCATGCCGCCCCTGCCCGAAGCGATCATACTGGTGTTGGCCCCGTTTGCACCACTCTTTTCGGAGCGCGTCTGGCGCCATGCCCAGGTCTTGACTCTTGGGGGCGATGCTCACGCCCGGGGCCCGCACGGTGACCAGCCGCCTTGCGGGTGATGGGCCTGGCGATGGAGCGCCACTTCACGAACGACCATCGGGTCCTGAACCGGGCCACCTGGTCGGCCCTTCACGGGAGCCGGATTCTGTTGGGGCTGACTGATCACGTTCTTGGTCCCCAGGAGCGCAACGATCGTCTTCGGGGCGGACGACACGGTGGAACGTCGGCGCGGCCGCAAGCTCAGCGCCAAAGGCTGCTATCGTGATGCGGTACGCTCCAGCCAGAAGCACGTCATCCGCTGTTTCGGCCTGAAGTGGGTCTCGATGATGCTCTTGGTGCCGGTGCCCTGGAGCCGGCGGGTGTGGGCGCTGCCGTTTCTCACCGCCCTGTGCTGGCCCACAGCGCAGGGCAAGCGACGACGGCATAAACCCAGTGTCGATTGGGTCCGGCAGATGATGAAGCCAGCGCGGCGCTGGCTGCCGGGGCGACGCCTGGTCCTGGTCGTCGATGGGGGCTTTGCCGCGGTGTCGCTGGCCCTGGCCTGTGTCAAACGCAAAGTCGTCATGGTCTCCCGCTTGCGCTGGGATGCGGCGCTTTATCACCTGCCGGGACCGCAGCCCCCAGGCACGCGCGGCCCGAAACCCCCAAGGGGAAGCGCCAACGGAGCTTGCAGGGCTGGGCGGAGCGCTCTGATACCCCGTGGGAGACGGTGGAGGTGGACTGGTAGAAGGGCGAGCGCAAAACGTTGTGGGTCTTCTCGCGGACCGCCCTGTGGTAGACGCCGCGCCAGCCTCCGGTGGCCATCCGCTACCTCCTGGTGGCGGACCCGGAGGGGAAGCTGCGGATGGAAGCCTTTTTCTGTACCGACCTGGAGGCGACGCTGGTGGAGATCCTGCAGTGGGTGGTCATGCGCTGGTCGGTTGAGGTCACCTTTGAAGAAGCCCGCGCCCATCTCTGGCTTCGAGACCCAACGCCAGTGGTCGGACAAGGCCATCGCCCGCACCACCCCTGTCCTGTTGGGCACTGTTCTCGCTGGTCACCCTGCTGGCCCTGCGGTTGAGCCAGAGCGATCCGATTCCAGTGCCGACGACGGCATGGTATCGCAAACTGGAGCCAACCTTTGCGGACTGTCTGGCGTTGGTGCGTCGGCATCTCTGGCGCGCCCGGTATGTGGTATACTCTACTCCCGAAGCAGAGTGCATGCAATTCCCTCGAGAGGTTCTTGACCTCTTGATCTATGGCGTCCCGTTAGCAGCTTGATTGGCCAAAGTCGGGTTATAGAGTGTCGCGAAATTATTGAGGGTGGCGCTCAGGTCCGGATGTTCAGGTCCCAGCATTTTCTCCTGGATCGCCACTGCTCTCAGATAGAGCGGCTCAGCCTCCACATAGCGGCCCTGGTTTTGATAAACCCGAGCGAGGTTGTTGAGAATTAAAGCTAAGTTCGGATGCTCCGACCCTAATCTCTTCTGCTGGATGGCCAGCGCCCTCGTGAGGAGCGGCTCGGCCTGGGTATACAGACTGCGTGCGTAATAGGATATCGCCAGGTTAGTGAGGATTATAGCGACAGTTGGATGTTCGGGTCCCAGCACTTTCTCATCGATGGCTAACGCCTGCCGTAAGAGCGGCTCGGCCTCACCATGATAGCCCTGCTCTTGATAAAGCCGGAAGAGGTTGTTAAGGGTTAGAGCAAGGTCCGGATCTTCTGGCCCTAATGCCTTCTGCTGGATGGCCAGCGCCCGCTGCAACAGGGGCTCGGCCCGGTGATACTCACGGCGTGCGTGATAGACCCCCGCCAGGGAATTGAGGCTTCTAGCCATGACCCAATGCTCAGGCCCCACCACCTTCTCTAAAATAGTGATCGTTCGCTGCAAGAATAGCTCGGCTTGCCCATACTCAGCGCGCATGTAATAGACCCCCGCCAAGTTGCTGAGGGTCAAGGCCACATCCGGATGTTCGGGCCCTAGCACTTTCTTCTGGATCGCGACCGCCCGCTGCAAGAGTGACTCGGCCTCGGGATAACGGCCCTGGTCTAAATAAAGCCTGGCCAGGGTGATCAGGCTTATGGTAATGTCTCGGTGCTCAGGTCCCAGCACCTTCTCGTGGATGGCCAAGGCACGTGCGAGGGGCGGCTCGCTGTCTCCATAATCACCTGCTTCGTAAGAGGCAAATCCCCAGTAGTGGAGATAGGTAGCGAGCGTCACGTCTGCCCCTTCCGCGACAAATTCGACTAAATCAGCGGCTTGGCGGTAGTAGCTCGCCGCCTCGCTAAAATTCAACTGAGTTTCTTTTAACCCACCAATGGCGGCCATGGAGGCCGCCGCCGATAGTAGGTGCTTCGCGGATATTGTATCGGATTGCTGAGCGCCCTTAAGATCCTTTATAGCCGCCTCGGTCAAAAGCTTTTCTGCTTGCGCAAGATCTCCTGCATTCAAGGCTTTGCTGGCCTCACGCTTCAGATCTATGACTGCAGGATCATTAGAGGTAACGGGCTGGGACTTGCACAGCTCTGATTTCTGCAGATCTGCATCTTCTCGGCATACCAGAGTAATTGCATCTTGCACAGTTTCTGCTTTCATAGGCATCCAGTAATCATGAATAACGAGAAAACTAATCCTTTTTTGATAATTGGCAATGCCAAGGCGGCTAAGCCCTTTTTCAATTTTCCTAAGAGCCAAATTCTCCGAAGTAGTTGAATACTCTATATCGAGTAGCGCTGCTGTAATTTGAAACCAAGAGCGATCATTAAGTGGGGGTAATCGGAAATGAGTTTTCGAATTTGCCTTGATGGGAACTCCATCAAGTTCTCTAAAATCACCGATAGGCATATAAAAACGATTCCCTCCAGGTAGAACTACATTCCCATTATCTACAGTCGCGACCACCTCTTTAGTTGTTCTCGCTAGAAGAAATTGCAGTTCTGTCGCAAATTGCGATTTTAGGGGCAAAATCCGAAAATCGAGTATCCGCAATTCAACGACTTACAGACCTCAAAACTCGCGAAAAAGCAAATTTGCGACAGAACCGTGGTCGCCGCTCGTGACTCCTCGCAAGTCTCCCAGCATCCCATCGTTTCCCCACACTGATCGCCGACCTCACCCCACCACATGGCGAGGTCCCTGGCCGTGCCATGCGGACGACTGGCCTCGCGGCAGGAGGACGATGTGTGTTCGGCGAGACACACGGCACGTAGAAAGGAGCGCTGTCCACACGCGGATGCTGACGCGGTCATTGTGTCACCGTATCATTGGAAAATTCCTGCTGAGGAGGCCCCGCATCGCTTCTTCAACACGTGTACGATCGAGGAGATCATCGAGGCGCGCCCGCGTGATGCATGGGTCGAACAGCGGGTGCTGCAAGGCTTCCCCGCTGGATACACCACCGTCACGCGAGAGCGGAATGAGGTATTCGTGTTCTACGGAACGGAAGATCCTTCCACGTGTACGGACGAGGCCGAACTCGCGGGGCGATGCACCTTTGGCCCGATGACGGCCAAGATCGATGCCGACACGTTCACGGTCGTTGGGAAGAAACTCCTGTACAACACAAAGGTCCTGAACGCCTGGGACTAGGTCGGTGGAGTTGGGGTTCACGCGAATGGGTTCTTGTACACGATCGCGGACAATCGGGCCTTCAAACAAGACCCCGACACGGGAGAAATCCTCGCGACCACGATGCTCCCGACCCCGGACAACAACGGGCAGACGCCACAGGATACGATCTACAACGGCTTCATCGTCTTGAGGGACGGAAAGTTGGTCACCAAGCAGGTGACCCGAAAGAAAAGCCGTACGTTGCAGGGGATCCAGGCGCTGTTGAATTGCCCTGATTTTTCGATTCCTGCATACCTCACAGTGCTGGATCCGGACACGTTGAAGATTCTCTCGACCACCGCGGCCCCCCAAACTGCTCTTGGACGCATCACGAGCGCGGTGTTCGAGGGCCAGGAGTACGTGTACCTGCCGGACGCGGACCCCCAACGACCCGAATGCCGACGAGCCGATGGATTCCAGGCCCTCGAGGACGTACCGCTTCGTGTATGACAAGAGCACCAATGCCCTGACGCTCGACCCGGACTTCACGCCCGTCCCCTACGTTCGGTTCATAGGGCAGAAGCCGGGAACAGCGGTCGCAGTCATGGGCGACTACGCGATCGTGCAGACCAATTACGTGCTCAAAGCGGAACATGACCTCGGAATCACTGTTTTCTCGCAAACCGGGTGTGGCATGATTGCCGGTGCAGGACGTTGGCTTTTGGTCGAAGCAGAGGAGATCAGAGCGCTGGTCGACGGTCGCAAAACACGGAAGCGGGGGGTGATCACCGCGGGATTGTTGTGCCCCTTCGGGAAACCCGGCGATCTGCTGTGGGTAAGAGAGAGCTGCGGGCAAGACCGGAGAGATAGAAGGGTAGTGGTCTATGAGGCGACCCCGGATTGTTGCCGAGGTGCGGACGGGGTGATCCGTGATGAACCTGACGAGGGACGGCTGGACGCCTTGAAACACCACAGGTGCTGGAAGCGGGTCAGAGCCCTCGGCATGCCCAGATCGGCCTCGCGCCTGACGCTCGAAATCACCGCTATCCGGGCCGGGTGGGTGCAGGGGATTTCAGAAGCGGATGCCAGGGCAGAGGGTTTTGCCGCGGTTTCGGAGTATCGGCGCTGTTGGGAAGGATGGTGTCTGTGGCACCAAAACCTCCCGGTCTGGATCCTGACCTTCATCGTCCACCAGCGCCACGTGACGGAGGTGGAGCCTTCAGCGGATAGGAACCGTGGGAAAGATAAAACGGGGCTGCTCTTTTCCTATGGTCCGGTGTCTCGGCGGCGAACGTATTGTCGGATCTTGATGTCGGGCTGGTCCCGGGCCTGGCCTGACGCGTGCCTCTATCCTGGTCGTGGAAAGAGATGATGATATCCCGCCCCCGACCCTCTACCGGCACTGTCCTCAAACCGCGTCATGATTTTGTTGACCTCAGTGCGGACGTCAGCCAACCGTGTTGGTTCATCGTCACCCAGCAAATTCACAGAAGTGAGCTGTTACCTGGTGGAAGCCTCGTCCTGGTGGTGTGTCGCGTGGGTGCTGGTGCAGCTGGCCTCGACTCAACACGGTCGAGTTCATTCCGCACCGAGGTCAAGGTAATTTTGACGGGGGCTGAGAGGTCACGTATGGGTTGGAACGCCCGAGGTGCTGACACACCTGGGGCGTTCTGTTTGTTTGCCTAGGACGCCACAGCTTTCACCAGCTTCGGCTCATAGGCCTGGCGCTGGTTCCTGCACTGGCACGCCTCGACGAAGGCGTCCACGTCCGACTGAAGCACGTAGCCGGTTCCCTCCAATTGGACATGCGGCATCGTACCTACCGCCAACCATCTTCGGAACGTGATCGGCGTCACATGGATCTGCTTGGCCGCATCCTCGTCTGTGACGTATCTTCCGTCTGGAAGCATCGCCCTTCCTCCTTTCCCCTGAAATGTGATGAGCTACACCACCGCGCAAGTTTGCCTCACGTGTCTCGCCTGTGCAAGAAAATTCTGCATATCCCTATGGCTCTGCATGGATACCCTCGGCCTCAGGGCGGCTTCGCGAGCCACATCTGTTACGAAAATTATGACGCGGACAGGCCGCATCCGATTTCGTGACACGTTATCGCTTCTATGCGCGGTCCGCGACTGTGCGCATCGACCACACCGTGATTCGCACGGAGAACGACGGCTCCAAGATCGCTTCGCTGGTGTTCATCCCGACGACGTCGCCTTCCGGCAGCGTCCGCTACGGCCTCGACGGCGCCATACTCAGCACATCAGCTGCGATCGATCTTCGACAACACAATTCGGACAGCGTCGTCGACCCACTCTGGGCCCAGATCGGCACGAGGCTCGATGGTTGGGTGGAGAAGAAGAGCGGCACGCGCGGACAGTTCATCGGCCTCAGGTGGCCATGGCAGCAGTATCCAACCCGAATCACCACCTTCTTCACCCCTCCACCGAGCAGCGTCCTGTTGCCCAGGGTGCACCTGATCGGACCCGGGTGCCCGATGGGACCTCGAGGTTGAGGACCACGTGATCCCGCCGCTCAGTGGTTACACCAACGCTCAGTGGGACATTGCCAAGAGGAAGGCTCCGTTCCTGAACGCGGACAATGGACCTCGGATCAGCCCGATTGGTGTGGGGAAAACCTATGAGCTAATGTTTTGGGAGGCTGGCACGTCAGACCCCACGTTTGGTTTGGCGCCTGCGGTTCGAAACACGCTCCTCCAGCATCCGATCTATGCCTACGTCGATCCGCAGTGGGTCGTGAAGGCCGAACTTCCTGGGCCCAATGCCGCCAAAGCGCCGCTCTCGGACCCTACAATCGAGACGGCACTCGACGCGTCATTCGACTGGATGACGCGCCAGTGAAAGGACGAGTTCGACGAAAAACGATTCATCTGTACCCAGTGCCGGAAGACCTTCACCATCACCAAAGGCACGGCGTCGTCCCGTCTGCGGACTCCGGCTGCGACGGTGCCCCGCGTGGTCACGCTGATGGCACATGGCTGCCCACGACAGGTCATCGTCGTCACGTGCGGGGTGGAGGCGCGGACCGTCGCGCATGCGTTGCGGCGGGCGGGCGTCCAGGGGCAAGCGGTGCAGGAACATGGGGTCGAGCCACCCCGGGATCGCGGGCCGGTGCAAGCCGACGAGCGCCGCGTCAAGACACCAGGTGGCGTCGTGTGGATGGGGCTGGCGAGGCTGGTCAGCACCCGCGTGTGACGGGCGGGTGCAGTCAGCGAGCCGCGTGACATGACGCTGATTCGGCGCCTGAGCGAGCGGGTGTGCGCCTGGGCCCTGCCTTGCCCCCTGCTGTTCTGTCCGGATGGGGTGGGGTCCGATATTCGAGCCGGTCGGGAGTCATGCCGTGCGCCTCTGGCATACTCTCTGCCTAGCGCCGGTGAGGAAATGGTCATGAACCCGGTCGTTCACTTTGAGATACCATACGAGAATCGGCAACGGATGGCGACATTTTATGGGTCAGCGTTCGGTTGGCAAACGCGATGCTGGGCGAGGAGATGGGCAACTACGTACTGGCCACGATCACGGAAGCCGACGAGAACGGCCCCAAAACACCCGGCGCGATTAACGGCGGGTGTTTCCAGAAACGACCCGATTGGCCGGGACAATATCCGTCCGTCGTGATCGCCGTGGACGATATTCAAGCATCGATCAGGAAAGTCACGGACGCGGGCGGCCATGTGCTCGGCGACCCGATGGAGATCCCAGGTATGGGGCAATATGTCTCGTTCACCGACACCGAGGGCAACCGGGTGAGTATGATCCAGCCTGTCCCGCGCCATGGGGCGAAGGCGGAGTAGCGCGGGCGGGAAGGCGGCAGGAGAGCCGAAGCGATGCGGGCGGTGGAAAAGGTCATGTGAATGGCCTATACTCCCTGTTGAAGACATCCCGTTAAACGTCCTCAGTGCTCCTGCGATGGCTGTGACAGGCTCGCATCCGACACTGATGGCTCCGCGGACTGGGCAGGCACGCGATCCTGGTCACACGTGAGAGGTATCCGGAAGGAGGCACGTGTATGACGTCTGAGCCCCATGGGCAGAGGGTATGGTCTCGCCGTTGGTTTCTCCAGAATACCCTGGCTGGCGTGGCGGGATGGGCGACCTGGCACGGGTGGCCATCCCGCCACCGGGCCATGGCGCAAAAAGGTGCCCCCACCGGGCAGATGACGTGGGCGATGCACATCACCCTGGCGCCGACGTGGTTTGATCCGGCGGAGACCGGGGCGTTGCTTACCCTCTATATCTGCCTCTATGCCCTGCATGATGCGCTGGTGAAACCCATGCCTGACGGGCAGCTGTCGCCCTGCCTCGCGACCCAGTGGCGCGAGAGCGAGGATGGGTTGACCTACGATTTCGAGCTGCGCCAAGGCGTCAAGTTCCACAATGGCGATCCCTTTACCGCTGAAGACGTCACGTTTAGCTTTGAGCGCTACAAAGGGGCGGGTGCGGCGGAACTGAAGAAGCAGGTCAAGGCCATCGAGATTGTCAATCCGCACCACATCCGGTTTGTGCTCCATGAGCCCTGGCCGGATTTTTTGACCTTCTACGCCACCCCGGCCACGGCCGCGGGCTGGATTGTCCCGAAGAACTATACGGAGAAGATCGGAAACGACGCCTTTAAAAATCATCCCGTGGGCCTGGGACCGTATCGCTTCGTGCGTTACAACCCTGGCGTCGAACTCGTGCTGGAAGCCTACCCGGACTATTGGCGCAAGACGCCCGCGGTGAAGCGTCTGGTGTTCAAGAGCGTGCCGGAACCCACGACGCGACTGGCCATGCTCAAACACCAGGAAGCCGACGTGACCTACGCCATCTATGGGACGCTCGGGGAAGAGGTCCAACGCGATAAGACCCTGAAGTTGGAACCCACGCTGGCGGGCACCGAGTGGGGCATCTTTGTCGATATGTATGATCCCGCCTCCCCCTGGCATGATCCGCGGGTCCGGCTGGCGGCGAATCACGCCGTCAACCGCCAGGCCATCAACGAGGCCGAGACCCTGGGCTATTCGAAGCTGCTGGGGGGGATTATCCCCCAGACGTATGACTTTGCCCTGCCCTTGGAGCCGTATGCGTACGATCCCCAAGAAATCGAAAACCTTGCTCACCGCGGCGGGCTATCCGCAGGGGTTCGACGCCGGGGAGTTCTCGTGTGATGCCGTGTATGCCGGCGTGATCGAGGGGGTGGTGAACGATCTGGCAGGCGGTAGGGATTCGGGCCAAGGTCCAGGCGCGTGAACGGGCGGCCATGCAAACCGCCCAGCGCGAGAAAAAGGTGAAAAACCTGACCCGGATGGGCAGCGGGGCCCCCGGGAACGCGGCCACGCGGATCGAAGCGTTTATGTCCAGTACAGGGATACAGTCGTTCCTCAAGGACCCCGACATTGATCAGTGGTTCGAGCAGCAGTCACGAGAACGCGACCGCACGAAGCGTGAGGCGCTGCTGCACAAGATTCAACAGAAGGTCTATGACGAAGCCTACTTCCTCCCGATCTGGCAGCTGGGCTTTCTGTGTGTCACCGGCCCACGGGTGGCGGTATCAGGATTGGGACTGATTCCCGGCCATATCTACTCGGCCCCCTATGAAGATGTCCAGTTGAAGGCGTAAGGGGTAGGGACCCCTTCCACGCGGGCGCGCGCGGCCAGATGGCTGGCGTCACGCCGCATCCCCTCACCGCGAGCCCTACCCTCAGAGGATCGCGGCGGCGATGACGACGGCCATCCCAAGGATAAACGCGGCGACGACCATGGCCACCGCGGGATTGCGGTGCGTGGTCAGCTCCTCTTTGACCGACCATGGGGTGATGAGCTCATATACGTAGTAGCCGATCAGCAACAGGATCAGCCCGAGCAAGCCATAGACGATCGACGAGAGGATGCCCGCCCAGGTCAACGCCGGCACGAAAAATCTCGGCTCAACGGGTGCTACTGACACCTCTGCTGCCATCGCTGGCACCCCCTGCCCCACCACCAGCCATAAGAACATCCACCCCAAGAGCCATGGCGTCATCGTCGTCCTCCCCTCCAAGATTCCACATGACCGCATCATTCTGATCGTGTGTGATAACCCTGAGAGCTCGGGATACTCTACAAGCAACTCGTCTTCGGTCAGGGCATCATCTGGATGCTCTGGCGACCAGATCACTTCCAGGGCCAGGAGGTCGACCGCCAGCAAGGTGCCCAGGCGCTGGAGCGTGTCCTCCATATCGTTGAGCGATGGCGTCTGGAACGCTGTAAACTTCGGGTATCCCGTGGCCACGATCAGGGTGACGACGAGATACTGCCCCACCTCATCTGCCGTCGGACGTTCCCGCCTCGGCGTGTGTCGTCGAACGCCTTCGATGTTCGTGGTCAGCTCTTCTGACAGTTTGGCCCGCTCCTGGCTGATGGCCTGATTGAATCCACGCTCGGCCTCATCGAGGGTGCCGACCCGCTGCACGTGCACCGTGCCGTAGCGCCAATACTCGTGATATCGCCTGAGGGCCATCGTCGCCTCTTGCAAGGCGGAGGCAAGCCCGACAACGGTGTTCGTCATCGCGGTTTCGGCGTAGTGCTGCAAGTCACGTTGGAGGGCACGGGCGATGGCGAGTAAGGCGAGCTGGCAGGTCACGACGGCATAGCGCTCGCCGTCCTGGTATCCCGCCGAAGGCTGACCCGCATGGTTGCGACGGGTGTTGGACAGATGTTGTAGCAAGACTTTACCCACAAAGACGACAACCCCGAGGATGAGCAGGAATCCGAAGATCCCGCCCAGGCCGCCCCCCCCTCCGCTCACGACACCTCCCCCCAAGGGCGTGGGCGAATAGAGCGAAGGGCCGAATCCTGGGCTGGGAACCGAGATGGGGATCGGCAGCGGGTACACTGGGCTGGGACGAGGGACAGGATACCCAAGAGAGCCACGGCCGCTGAAGGGCCGCGAGGGCATCGTACTGTGAACTGCCCCTCCCGCCATCAAACCCTCGACGCGACTGGGCGAATCCCGCCGCCCGCCATAGCGTCCGCCACTGCTGCGCGCCCATGCCTCAGAGGTGAGGGCTAATGCGAAACAGAGCCCGATGGCCGCCGTGAGGCAGACACGCCGTCGGTAGCGCCGATCTGGCGTCGGATCAGCATTGATCTGGTCCAGTTGCATGGTGTGTCACCTCAGCCGTCGGATCCGCTCCGTCCCGATGCCGTGCATCGTCACCTCGCCGAGGAACCAGGCAACCCTCTCTGGACCCTCGCCTTCAGTTCCTGGAGCTCCTGCTCCACATCGACCGATCCCTCCAAGGCTCTGAAGCGTTGCTCCATCGGTTCACCGCTGAGTTCCTGTGACAGCTCCACGGTGGCCGCGGCTTGCGCCTCAACCTGGTCGACCCGCTCGGCCATCCGGTCAAAGGCCTCAAAGGCGCTGGTATCTGACAGTCCCGTCATCACTTCGTGGATGTGCTTCTGCGCCTCTGCCCGCTTCTGTCGGGCCACGAGGAGATTTTTCTTCCGTGCGGCCTCGTCGATCTTCTCACTCAGCGCGCGCAATGCCTGTTTCAGGCTGGTGGTGCTCGTCTGCTGCGCCTCCCACTGGCTTTGATAACCAGCCGCCAGCTGTTGCTGCTCGGCTTTGCGCCGCAGCGCCTCACGGGCCAAATCATCCTCTCCCCGCTGCACGGCCAAGGCGGCACGGCGGTCCCATTCACGTATCTGCGCGAGGCTTGCCTCCAGCTGTGCTGCCAGGCGCTTTTCATCGGCGATGGCCACGGCCACTTCCCGTTTGGCCTCTAACAACTGCTGGCGCATGTCGATGATGATTTGGTCGAGCATTTTCTCGGGATCTTCTGCTTGATTGATGAGCCCGTTGAGGTTCGACCTGATCACCATTGCGATGCGGTCCAGGATTGGCATGAGCGCACCTCCTCTTGTCCTGGCGATCTCGTTTTTCCACACTCGCGTTCCGTTACTCCAGAAACGCCTTCAATTTCTGATAATCATGATTGATCGCCAATAGCATGGCATCCAGTGTCGCTTGAAGCTCGTTCAAATCGAGATGCTCGGACTGTAATGTGTCAATCAACACGATACTGCTGCCTTCGAGGCCATAGGCCCCATGGATCAACTCTGAGGCATTGAGTTCCAGGAGCAGTCGAAAAAACGCCTCACGATTATGTTGCGGAACGTCCATGAGCTTGGCGCGAAAGATGACCAGGGGGGGAGCATAGGAGATGACGATGTTGGCCTCATCGCGCACCACCCACATGTGATTGTCGATCGCCTCATGGGGATGTCCCGTCTGGATCAGATAGTGTTCGATCTCGTCGCGTGTCGCCATCACGACCCCTCCTCGTCAGATGATGTCGATAGTGCTCCCCCGGGCAAAGAAACGCTGGTGGTGGACGGCACCGCTGGGGCTGAGGCACTCATCGCATCTGATACGCAAACGTCTGCCCGCCGACGGGCCGTCCCTACGACTCTCTGTTGCTTGCCAGTCTGCTCTTAGCGCACGGTGCCGCGGCGGACCAGATTCACGATCGCCAGCAGGATAATGGCTCCAAGCAAGGAGACCAACAGCGATGGCAGGCTAAAATTGCTCTGATTGATGGTGCCCACCCCGAACAGCGGGGCGAGGAAAAACCCTGCCAGCAAGGCCCCAACCACCCCCACGATGATATTCAGCACGATCCCCTGCTGCGCATCCGTATGCATAATTTTGCTGGCAAGCCACCCCAATATCCCACCCACGATCAACCAGATAATAAAATTCATGGCCATACTCCTCTCTGCGTTATGGACCTCTGTTTCCTATGATTGACGCGACACGGAACGCGCTCCCTGCGATGAACCAGGCGGATCCCCCTCCCTCTGTGGCACCTTCCCGTGCGCGACGCCGCGTAGCGTCGTCTCACCGGTGCACCCTACTGATCACATGGCACGCGGATGCGCGCCCCTTGTTGCCCAATCAGCTCGTTTGGGCTTTCCTACAGCGGCGGGATGCGCAACTTCTGCCCAGGGTAGATCTTGTCAGGGTCTTTCAACATCGGCCGATTGGCCTCGAAGATCGCTGGATACTCCGCCGCATCGTGGTATTGCTCTCTGGCGATCTTCGATAGGGTGTCCCCCCGTTGCACCGTATAGTAGGTAGCCTCGGGCGCTGGGGTCTCGACCGTGATCTGGTCGTCGACCTGTGCGATGCCTTTGGTGTTACCGACGACGAGCACCGCTTTTTCCCGATCGGCCTGGCTCTTCGCTGTGCCCGAGACCGTGGCCACATCCCCGTTGACCTGGATCGACAAGGCCTCGACGGGAATACCTATGTCTGTCAAGCTTTTTGTGATGGCTGCGCCGGCATCGGCCTCCCCCTTGGCGTCGCCGCCGGACGCTTCCTTGGCCTGACCGAAGATCAGTTCCCCTGCATCCTTGATAAAGTCAATTAACCCGATGGCATTCTCCTCTTCGAGAGCACTCCTGTTGAGAACATGGACGACATCCGTGCTGCCTACCAGTGAGAAGCTGTCTGGAAACCAATGTCTGATAAATCAACTGTTTAGAAATCTCTAAAAGCATGGCAAGAGACTGATTATCCAGTAAGTTCGCTCTTTGCCTTGTCCCTTATATGACATAAGGCCTTCTCTTATCAAGGCTTTATTTCCAGATAGCCTCTGAGAGGCTCTAGGCACACGGCAGCTCGATGTGGTGGTCGGGGGGCGAGCCATGCTCACGCTGTGACGATGCCGTTGAGCTTGCGGCGCAGCTCGTCGATCAACGGCTTGATCGTGTCGCCGACGGCTGGCATGGCCATGACCGAGTTGATGGCCGGCATCAGCTTCGCGCTGGAGTCTTTGACGAGTGCAACCAACCTGGCACGGGCGTCAGCGGGCAGCTGGTCTATCACGACGCGCATGGAGTCTAACCTGGTCGACAACTCGCGGAGCTTCGGCACGGCTGCCTCGGCCGAAGCCGCGTCCTTGATGCCCGCGAAGGTGTTTGTCGCCGACAGGAAGAAATCGTTGACTTGCGCCGTTAGGTTGATGGTCTGGGGTACAGTGGCGGTTTGCTGTGGAGCTCTCATGCTACCGCTCCACCACCACAGCAACCCCGCCAGTATCACCACGGCCAGCACCGGCAGTACCCAACGCAGCGCAGATGCGCCAGTCGCCGCGCTGGCTCGGGCAGCTCCGGCAGTCTCTGACACAGCGGCGCGCCCGGCTTGGTATGTCGAGCCGACGGTGCCACGGGCCCATGCGGCGACACCACTCATGCCCTGGACATCCTCCAAAGCGCTGCCGAGGCCGCTAGGCATGGCATCGACAATATTCTGCTTCTGATCCGCCAACAGCGTGGCAACCCCATCGGCACCCATGCCCTGCGTGCGGTTCTTGAGGGTGCCAAGCACGATCGGGGCGAGCAAGCTCAGTAGCGACGAGATCTTCCCACTATCCATCCCAGTCAAGCGGCTCAGGATACCGCTAAGGCTGGAGACTATCCCGCTGCCAAAGAGCGAGCCGAGAAGGCCGTTCCCCAAATTGAGGAGGGACGTTCCACTCCCACTGAGTGACTGAGGAATATTGTCTAGTGCACCTGTATCGAAACTGTTCAATGTCGACTGGATGTTCTGAGCACCGTCGCGGCTCGATGCGGTGCTGCCCAGTGCAGCCAATAGCGTGGGCACAGCGGCGTTCACCGCGCTGTTGGCGGTGGTTTGATTGGTTTCCAGAAGCTCGGGCAACTTGGCGAGGAGACCACCGGCGAGCTGATTCTTCACGAGGTCAACGAGGTTCAAATGCTGATCTCCGGGGTTCATAGCACTCCTTCTCCTTATTTCAACCAGGTCCAGTGACTATCGTGTCGTGTGCTTTCCAAATGACGAGGATGTTGGGTTTGGTCGACTGAGCCACGGCCGCGCTCGGCCCAAGCACTCCCGTGGCCACGAGGAGCAACAGCGACAGCAGGCGTACGAGCATAGGCACTCCTTTCCATTGTGAGTGGCTCATACCCCAGCAAACACTCGGGGCGATGGACCCGTGTCCACATCACGGTCTCAACGGCCCGGCGCGCGAGGTGGATCCCATCGGCTATTGGGCGGCTGAGACGGACATGTTTTCGCATCATAGCCCAAAGACGGATCTTCTATGTCGAGAATGTCGGCCTCATGGCCCGTGGCAAGCGACGACCTGAGGAGGGGTTCAGGCGAGTCGGCGCCATGCCCCACCGGTGTACAGGAGGTATTGGCCCGCTTGGTCTGGATAGAGCGTGATCGGTGCTACCAGTTGTTCGATCTCTTCCGGCCTGAACGCCGCCGCCGACACCCTTTATGGACCGAGACGGTCGCGGCAGATACGGAGCGCAAACAAGAGGTCTGCGATGAGCGCCTCCTGGTCACGGTTATAGCGCACAAAGTCTGGAAAGACCGCAGCCAACACCGTGATTAACGCGTGCGTGACCGATCGCCAGGAGGGGACCCCGACAAAGGCTGCCTTCAGCCCTGTGGATGTGCCGAACGTATGATTCGGCAGCCCATGCACAGGTTGAAGCCGCTCTTTCACCACGTCAGTCATCATCCCTCAGCTCTCTAGCGGCGGATCGACTTGCGCCGGCAGCGGCCAGAATTTGCCGGCCATGGCTCCCGCCCCGGCGTGTGTCGTTGCACGCCTTCGATATTCGTCGTCAATTCTTCTGACAGTTTAACCCGCTCCTGGCCGATGGCGTAATTGAAGGCGCGCTCGGCCTCATCGATGGTGCCATGCCCCTATGCGCGCACCATGCCGTACCGCCAATACTCGCGATAGCGTCTGATGACCATCGTGGCCTCGGGCAACGCCGAGGCCACGACGGTGTTCGTGGTCGCTGTTTCGTCGTAGGGTTGCAAGTCACGTTGCAGGGTGCGGGCGGTGGCGAGCAAGGCGAGTTGGCAGATCACGACGGCGGAGCGCTCACCGCCCCAAGACTCCGACGAGGGCTGACCCGAGCGGTTGCGACGGGCGTTGGAGCGGTTTTGGCGCAAGACTTTGCCCACCAAGGCGACGATCCCTAAGGATGCGTAGGAATCCAAAGAACCGGCCCAGGCCGCCCTCCCCTCCGCTCACGATGCCTCCCCCCGAGGACGTGGGCGAATAGGGTGAAGGGCCGAAGCCTGGGCTGAGGATCGGATACCGCAGAGAGCCACGGCCACTGTAGGGCCGCGAAGGCATCGCACAGACGGCGGTGGCATATACTTCCAGGCTCCTTGCCCTGTCACTGCGACGGCAAGGGCAATGCCAGTGATGGCCATTGAGGGTGCGATTAACCATGAGGTTCAACGGGCACAGGTCTGGCAGGCCGTGTGCGGCGTGCACTAGCGGCTGGGGGCAAACTAGGTCCCGCCTGGGGAATAGGCGAGCGGGGACGACACCTCAACCCATGAGACGAGATTTCGACTTCTGCCGCTTGGCACACCGTGGCGATGCCTCTTGCGGGGCACCGAGACCGCACGGTGCACTGGCTACGACGCTTGCCCCGAAGGGCATCACGCTGCTCAATGCACTGGCGGGAGCCGGCATGCAACTGCACCACGTCTCGCCGTATATCGTCTTGCTCCTGGGCCATTCGCGGCGGTGAGGTGTGCACGATGGGCCAATGCGAGGGGATGAGAAGCACGGGAGCTCAGGGCTGTCGCTCGATCCCGAGTTTCTTCATGCGTGAGTACAGGGTGCTGGGGTGGAGCCCCAAGCGCTCCGCCGCCTGCCCCTCACCTTTGATGTGCCCGTGGCACGCCTCCAGGACGGCCAGGATATGGGCACGCTCGACCGTCTTCGAGCTGCTGCGTGGACGGGAGGCTGGTGTCCAACAGCTCACCAAAACCCAGCGCCTCGTCCACGACGAGGGTGGCACCCGGCGAGAGGATGATGGCGCGTTCAATCACATTCGCCAACTCTCGGATGTTGCCAGGCCAGTGATAGGCCGTGAGCGCCGCCATCGCCCGCTCCGGAATGCGCTCGATCGACTTGCCCAGCTTGCTCTGGCCCTTGGCGATGAAGTACCACACCAGGAGTGGGATGTCGTCACGACGCTCCCGCAGCGGCGGCAGCGTCACAGGAAAGACGTTGAGGCGGTAATAGAGGTCTTCCCGAAACTGACCGGTGACCACCTGCTGGACCAAAGGGCGGTTGGTGGCGGCAATGACACGCACATTCACGGTGATGGTCTGCACCGACCCCAGGCGCTCGAATGCGCCGTCCTGCAGCACGCGCAGCAGCTTGGCCTGCAAGTCCAGCGGCAACTCCCCGATCTCATCCAGGAAGAGTGTGCCCCCATCCGCGAGTTCGAAGCGCCCCATCTTGCGCGTGAGCGCCCCCGTGAAGGCGCCCTTCTCATACCCGAAGAGCTCACTCTCGATTAGCGTGGGGGGTAAGGCCGCGCAGTTGACTTTGACCAGCGGCCGGTCCTGGCGCGCACTATGGTGGTGAATGGCCCGCGCGATGAGCTCCTTACCCGTGCCCGTCTCCCCCAAGATCAACACTGTGGCATCGGTAACTGCCACCTGCTCGACCTGATGCAGCACGCGCATCAAGGCCGGACTGTGACCGACGATCTCCTCGAACGCGTAGTCGCGCGTCATCTCCTGGTGGAGCTCGACCCGCTCCGCCTGCAGCTGCTCGTGCAGCTGCGCCACTTCGGCGCGTGCCTGGTGCAGCGCCGCTTCGGCCTGCTGGCGCGCCTCAATTGCCTGCTGCAAGGCCGCCTGGACCTGGGCATGCTCTAACGCCGTGGCCAGGTCGCGGGTGGCGTCGGTGAGCGCCGTCACCTTCGCGGCCCCGTCCGGCAGCAGCTTCGCCGCTTGGGGCTCTGGGGTCTGTGGAACCATAGAGGCGCGATCGCGCGTCGCCGCGCCGTCCCGCCCAAACGTCAGTGAGATCCCTCGGCTCAGCCCGCGACCGACCCCCCTGAGCAAGGCTACTTGGCGTGTGAGTGGCATCGTCTTCCTCCCCGTGCGTGGACCAGCGTTTGCGTTGACCCCTGCGGTTTATGAGGGGGTGGACCGGGGGCAGACTCGCGGTGAGACGTATCGCTCGCCCCGCAGTGCGGCATGGGTGGCGGGGACCAGCTCCTCACCTGCCGTGAGCTTCAGCACGTAACCCAAGACGCCGGTAGCGAATGCTTTCTGCACCATCTCTGACTCGTTGTGGACGGTCACAAACACGATGCGTGCACGAGGATTCCTCTGCAGGATCTCGCCCGCAGCCGCCATGCCGTCGAGGACCGGCATGGCGATGTCGGTGACGATGACATCTGGTGTGAGCGTTTCGGCTGCGGCCACGAGCCCATTGCCATCGCCGACGGTCGCGATGACGTCGAACTCCGGCGCCAGCACCGCCCGTAGGTCTTCAGCAACCGCCGGATGATCATCGGCTAAGAGGACTCGTGCACCCGTCTTGGCTTTCCTGTTCACCATACTGACCTCTCCTGCGCAATGGGCTCATGTCTATGTAGGAATGTAGAGGAATTGGACGGTGGGGCACCATTCGGAAAGTTACGGGGAAGCGAATCCGAAAAAACACTGGGGGCACAGCTCCGGAAAAATACGGAGGAACGTGCGCTAGAAGCCATGAAACCACGTTAGCCGGCGACGAGCCCCAGTTGGATGGCGTAGCGGACCAGCCCGGCGGTGCTATCCACCCCCAGCGCTCGCATCATCTCGTATTTGTGGGTCTCCACGGTACGCGTGGACAGCTGCAGGGTGGCGGCAATCTCCTTCATCCGCCGACCCTCGGCGATGAGCCGCAGTACCTCAAGCTGCCGCGTTGTCAGCCGCACCGTAGGCTGAGGGGCCGGCTCCGTCAAGGTGGTGATGACGTCCTTGGTAAGCAGTGGTGTGAGATAGACCCGATCCTCTAAGACTTCATGAATCGCCCTGATCAGCTCCTCGCCCGCGGAGTGTTTCAGCACATAGCCGGACGCTCCCGCGCGTAACGCCTCAGTCGCGAGCTGCGCATCGGCGTGCATGGTCAGAAAGATGACTTTGGCGGCGATGCGTTCCACTTTGAGCTGGCGCAGCGCCTCGAGGCCACCCAACACTGGCATGGCCATGTCGGCGACGATCACGTCGGGCTGAAGCTCCCGGGCGGCCTCGAGCAACTGGCTGCCGTTGCCAACAGTGCCCACGAGGTCGAAAGACCCCCGCAACAGGGTGGCCAACCCCTCGGCAACGATGGCATGGTCATCGGCGAGCAACACTGTCGTGCGGCGCATCATTTCGTCCTCCCAGCGGAATCTCGACCTGTAGCTCGGTTCCACGCTGCCGCTGTGTGTTAATCCGCACGCTCCCACCGACCAGATGCACCCGTTCGTCGAGGCTGATCAGCCCCAAACCCCCTCGGCGCCGCGCCTCGGTGAGATCGAAGCCCTGCCCGTCGTCTGTGATGGTCAGCTCCAGGCCAGCGGCGGTGCGTCTCAGCACGACGTGCGCCTGGCGCGCGCCTGCATGCGCGGCGATATTGCGCAACGCTTCCTGAGCGACGCGGTACAGACAGAGCGCCACGTCCTGCGAAATGTCGTCAAGACCGCGGGCAGCAGAAAGTGTGACCTCGATCGAGTGTTGCCTTCCAAACTCGGCGCAATGACCTTTGAGCGCAGCGATCAGGCCGGCGTGTTGTAACACGCCAGGGTGCAACTCATGCGATAGGTTACGAATCACCTCGGCCAGATCAATGGTGCGCTGCTGCAGCCGGGTGAGCTCCTCCTGAACAGCCGGGTCCCCACTGTCATGCAACCATCGCTTGACGTTACTGAGAGCGATGGACAAACCTGCAAGCTGCTGGTTGACATCGTCGTGCAAATCGCTGGCGATCCGTGAACGCTCGGCTTCCTGTGCCGTAATCAGCCTTCCCGCTAAATCCTGAATCCTGTCATAGCTTGCCCGAAGCATGGCCTCGTTGTCCCGCAGCGTCTGTTCAGCCCGCTTGCGATCCGTAATGTCGTGTCCAATGGCTTGAACTTCTACGAGATGTCCGTTCGGCCCGAAGATCGGGTAGCCAACCCAGTGCTGCCAGCCGACGCCGCCGTCTGGAAGCAACACCTCCTGTTCCCAAGTGCATGGGTCTCGCCGCGTGGCCACCAACGCGATGTGATTGAGCGTCCGCTCGCGGGTTTCTTCCGGTAGCAGCTCGAGAAACTTTCTGCCGATCAGGTCTTGCCGTTTCTGCCCGGAGAACCGGCAATAGGCTTCGTTGACGAACGTCAGTGTCGTGTCCGGAAGGTAGCGGGAAACAAGGTCCGTCTGACTCTCGACCACTTCCCGGTATCGTTCCTCGACTTGCTGCTCATGCTCAATGAGTATAGCCACCAGATACAGAGGCGCCGCTCTCAACAACAGGAAATGTTGCAGCGCAAGAGCGGTGTCGACGGGCGAGTGTCCGGAAAAAGGTCCGTGGCCCTGAAGGGCGGCGGCGACGGCAAAGAAAGCGATAACTGCAATAGCACCGGAGGCGCCCAACATGCCAAATCGAATGGCCGCCCAAAACAGGAACGGCACCGGCGCATAGAAGCGGGGCTCGGCGAAACCAGTCCCGCCCGCTTCAGTATCAAACGCGATGTATGCGGTCGCGATCAGGCCTGCCGTCAGCAGCGCTCCTTCGACCGACCGTGTCGAGAAACGGGCCGGCGTATTCCACGGGGCCCCCAGAACCCAGTAAAAAATGACGGGTGTGACGACCAACTGAGCCAGCGCATCCCCCAGAAACCATTGCTCCCACGCCAGCCCAAAATCGTGTCCGAGAAAGTGGCGCGCCGCGGCGCCCCCAAACGCCGAAGCGGCCGGAACCAGCAGCACCGCGAACAGACAGAACAGCGCAAAGTCCCGCACCGTTTCGAAACGGCAGGGATTACTGACGAAGCGGCGCAGAGCCAGGGCCACGAGGAGCCCTTTTATGGAATCGATTGTGAACGTGGTCAGCAAAAACCATAACGGAACATCCGGAGGGACCACGACGAACAGCCGAATCGGGAGCGGTGCAAGGACAAACACCCACCACCAGCGTGGCTGAACCAGCAGTAGCGCGCAAAGCAAAACCGAATCCGGAAACCAGAACGGCGAAGCGGTCGTATGACTGAAGGACATTCCGTACCGGTAAGCGAAATAGAACGCCACCACGAACACACACATCGCGAGAACATTGCGCAGAACGGGCTGACGCACCGGTAGCCTGCAGCCGCGTCCTGGGCTGTTCTGATTGCTTCGTACGTCCTTCGACGTGAGACTCATGCCCGGCATGACGCACCCAGCAACATGGTATTCGGTGGTCAGATGACAGGAATGTACGACGACTGCAATATAAGAGCATAACTGAGTATGGCACCAAGGTCGTAGGCTAGGCAAAGCCACAAGTCGCTTGGCAAGAAACTGCAATAGGGACGCAAACACTGGGCCTTCAGGCTTTGCGCGCACTTACTCTTACTATGCAGAACATCGCTTATTTTTGTCAAAAAATTCCATCCGTGCTGTAATGACTATCGATACTCTGCTGGCTGTTTGATCCTATACATGGGCTGCTGTTGGTGCACTTCATTTTCATATCAATAGTCAATATCAATTGCCAATCGTTGTCATCCGTCTCATCATAGAGGAGCAAGCCTATGACAGCCACAGTGGCCCCTAATGAGCATGATACCACACCTGAGCGAGTCCTGTTTATTGAGTTTGCACTGCATGAAAAGACCTGGAAACTCGGTTGGCTTATGTGTAACTACCGTGCATGGTGTGGAATCATGCTGATATGATTGACCTCCCGATTGCCGAACTGTTGGATCATAGCATTTGTCTCCTCTGGTTGGAGCGTCACCTGCATCCAGATGGGTTTGCATGTCCTCACTGCCATAGCCCCGAGCGCCGACTCCTCCGGCCGCAGGGCGCCTTCCCGGCCTAGCGTTGCCGCGCGTGTGACGGCTACTATACGCCGCTGACCAGCACCGTCTTTGAAAAGACCCGCCAACGCCCAGCCATGCTGGTCCTTCTGCTGCGCGGCATTGCGAAAGGCGAACCCAGCGCGCGCTTAGCCCGCGAGTTGGGCATGTCACACAAGCAATTGCACACGATGTGCTAGGGAGTGCACCTGCATTTTTCGCATGATCACGCTACGGTGCGCTTGCACGGTTTTCTCGCTCATCCCCAAGCGCCGTGTCTGTCATCGCTTCCAGGGCGTTGAGCATCAGGTTCAAGACCACCTGTTGCCGTTGCACCTGATCGCCGCGGACAGGAGGGAGCACGGGATCGAGGGGGAGGCGTTCGAACTCGCCCTTCCGCAAGCAGCCGCGCAGGCGGCAGATCACTGCGCTGGCCCGGTGATCGTCGCCGACGATGTCTGCCAAGTTGGCGCGGACCTCCTCGAGGTCCGGGGGGGCGGTGGCGAGGAATTGTTGCGCTGCCGCAGCAGGCGGCTGATGAGCAGGGCCTCGACGCCGCATAGCAGGCCGCTGCCGATGATATACCCCTGGTACTGCTCCCATATGGATGGCACTTTATAGTGCACGTGGCTGCCAGGCGGGAGCCTGTTCTCGCTGATCCCCCAGCGCTGCAACTGACGCCAGTCGAACATGTCGGCGTTCGCCCGCCCCGCGAGGAACGACATCTCCGCAGGCTTCTCCCCAGCCAGGATGCGCAACCCTGCGGCCGCCGCCTCTGAGCCATGCATGTCCAAGCTGAAGAGGTGACCACCAACGATGCCTCGACCCAGGAATTGATCGACGAAACCATAGATTGGAGCGGTTGCAGCCTGGGAAATAAGCGGCAACGCCTCATTAGGCTTGCACAGTGTGCCCGCCTTATCCTTAAACAGATGGAGATAAAGGATAATCATGTGCTTGGGCAGATGCGCCACTGTTTGCAGAATCTCCTGGATCGAACGGTGAGCTGGGGCAGAATCTGAGCCCACATCCTGGCCTTCCAATCATCCACCACCATGGCGTCGAACAGGCCCGCGTTGAGCATCTCCAGCATGTCCTCGTCCTCTAGGGCATCGGGCACGAAGGTGAGTGTCACTGGTGGCTGGCCTGCCGCAGTGAAGCGCTCGCTCAGCGCCACGAGGCTCTCGTAGTAGCTCGAGGCCCGGCGCACGTGCACGGTCTTGCCGGCGAGATCATCGAGCCCGCCGATGGCCGGCGATTTTGGCCCGGTCACCAGCAGTTCCGACACCCCCTCCTGACAGGCAAGGCGACGAAGTCCACGATCGCTTGGCGGTCCTCGGTGATCGTCAGATTCCCCGCGGCGATATCGCCTAGCCCGGCGGCCACGTCCGACAGTAACTGATCGCGGGTGGTGGCGATCATGAACACGGTGATCGGGCGCTTGCCGAGCTGTGGGCGGTGCTTCTGGTTGAGGTAGCGCTCGAAGTTGCGCACGAGCTCCGCCGTCAGACCGCGCTCGCGCCCTTTGTCGTTGACAAAAAGCGTGCGACTATAGGGCACCAGCACGCGGATCATGTGGCGCGCTATGAGCATCTCGAAGTCGGCCCGTCCATGGCTTGTTCACGATCGCCAGGGTGCGGACTCTCCCCTTCGCTGCGGCGGGTGCCTTGTCCTGGGCGACCACCGCCGGGCAGAGGATGACGAGCAACATCCCAGCCAGTAGACTCACACCGATGGCGGCCAGGTGCTGAGTGTTCTGAGCGTTCGTCATGGCTCTCATACAGTAGTTCCTCCATCGGCCATGTCATGTTGAACACCTTGCTTCGGTGCATATGCGTGTCAGAGAACCACGCATTAACAGCGACCAGCTGTATAAGACACAGGTTAGTCGCGCCAGGCACCCTTTGTCTTATGCATCGCACAGGACAGCGCCCAACTCTTGAGTCTATGGCACTAGTTCCACATCACCCTCCCAACCGTCCTGCGCGAGAGGGGGATCTCATCGTGTGTTGGGACGGATGAGACGGGAATTGTGCAGCATTATAGCACATATACGGTTCTTCTACGGCGAGACTTTCGGCCCCATAGCCGGTGGCAGGCGATGGCTTTCGCATGGGTTTAGGTGAGCCGGCATAATTCCCCACAGATGTCGCCGCGAACCGCGCCGGCCACCCGGAACAGGCACAGATCGATGTGCAGATCGAGGGGGAGCAGCGCCAGCAGCGTCTGTCACCGCGTGGACGTTCCCGTGCCACAGATACCATTTCAGACGTTCCAAGTCCCGCACAACCGGATCACGCAGGGGATAGTTCGCCTCCTCATCCTTGGTCTGGTCCGGCAAGCCTTTAGCCGTTTGCTGGAGTATGGTCAATCGCATCGTGTCATGGAACCAATCGAGCAGGTGCTCCGCGTGCGGGTTCAGATAGAGCTGGAGATCCCGCATCGATGCCGACGGTGAGCGGACCATTGGGGATGAGAAACAGCTCGATTCCGCGGGGCAGCTGTCGATAAACGCCCACTCCAGCTGCTGTTCCAATCGTTCCGCTATGGTGAAGACATGCTCCCGGCTCGTGCAGGGGGCGAGCGCTTCGGCGATCGGCAGCACATCCTGTAAGAGCTCTGCTGTGACGCTATACGACACTAATGCTGCCCACTTCGTTTCCAGAAATAGCAACTCCGGCGTGAGATGCTCGGAGAGCAAGGCGGCTAGGTGACTGAACGGCTTGGTGGGGTGAGGCTGACACGAGCACTGGTGCAGGCGGGGGCTCTGGTCCGCGATGGTGCCAAGGACCATCCGGACTTGTGTGGGATGGTAGCCTTTACTGCGCTGTACGTGGCCGCAGTGGGCACAGGGACGTTGCGTCTCAACATATGCCGTTGTCTGCTGCCCCACCACCACGGCTGGTAAAGCCTTAAGGATGGCTTTGCCTTCGGCGAGCGCGAGGCCCACGGAGGTGGGCGTGCAGTCTTCCCGCTCCACAGAGGTGAGGTCACGGGTCTCGGTCTGGCCCTCGGGGGAAACATCGTCTGGTCTGCCTGGGACTCCACCACCTGCACCCAGGCCTGCAAAACCCGACAGGTTTGTGGCCAGAGCGGGACCGTGAGTTCTTTCCGGTCTTTCCCTGGCTCCGCAGCACGCTGCAGGCCTGACAACAGTGAGAGCAAAAACATTGAGAAAATAACTGGTTGAAACGATCTTTCCTCTGGCGGTAGCTTCGCTAGTTTTGGGCCTTGTCGATTTCGGAATCCCCCGAACGACTATTTCGTGTCAACAGCGATGCCACCACGATTGTGGAGAGAGCGATGAAATACCTGTGCCTGATCTACTATGAGGAGCAGAAGCTGAACGCCTTGTCCAAAGGCGAATTGGACGCCCTCATCGACGAGGCGTTAGCCTATGACGAAGTGCTCCGGAAGAGCGGTCACTACCTGGTCTCGAACGCTCTCCAATCCGTGCAGACGGCCACGACGGTGCGGGTCCGGAACGGCAGGGTGTCCGTCACCGACGGTCCCTTCGCTCGAGCCGGGAGGGGAACTACGGATCGTCACGGCGAGGGCCTCGCGCAAGGGACGCCTTGCTCGCGCGTGCCGGCCGCTTCAGCCTCTGCGCCCAGACGGAGACCCCGCCGTATCGGTACGTGAGCGTCGAGGGCCCCATCACCGCCACCGGCGTGGCGGACCTGGAGCGTGACCTTCGCCCCCTCGCCCACCGGTACCTCGGCGCAGACATGGGCGACCGCTACGTCGAACAGACACGAGACGCACATGAACATGTGGAGAACATGCTGATCCACATGCGCCCGGAGCGGTGGCTTACAGTCGACTACGCCAACGAAGGCGGGACCTTGTGAGGAGCGCCCTTCGTCAACTCATGCTGGGGCTTCGTCATGGGTGAAAGCGATGACTCTGTTGGCCATCTCACGCGTGAGATGGCATCGGCCTCACGGGAGGGTGGATCGGGGTATTAATGATATCCTGGGGAAAATGGGTCCCCTGACAGTTCACCGCCTAGGACTATGGATACCAGTTGTTCGTCAGGGGTCATCTGCCCAATGCCAAGTGCACGCCAACACTGATGACACGAGAGGTCAGACTGGCTTCTCCAGACTCTACTGTGCGACAGAACCGTCGCCACCTCGCGGGTGGGGGCACTACTGCAGCGCCACGTCAACCCACACACCGGTACGTTCCCATTCCATGCGAAGCACGCCAGCATCTGGGCTGCGTTGACTGAGCGTCATCGTGAATTGCTCGACGGGCGCCGTCAAATGCTCGACCTGCATATCGACTCGGGCAAGGTCTTGCGATTGATTGTAGGTGGTGCCCCACTGGCCGGTCTGCTTGTTAATGATGAGCTGCCATCCGGATTCCTGCGGCAAGGTGTAGAGGGTATAGGCGCCCGCCGGCACGCGTGCCCCTCCGATGATGATGTTGGCTTCCGTGACAAACGACGTCGCCTCATTGGCTCCGGTTCGCCAGACCTGACCGTAGGGTATCAGGCCCCCGAAGATTTTCCGACCCCGCATGGACGGACGACTATATGTGAGGTCGATCTTCTGGCTGTTGAGCCGCAGCTCGGCACTCCCCGGTGGGCTCGGCCGATCCTGTGGCTGAACTCCCTGGGCAGGTTGAGCCGCGAGCGACGGCACGAGATGGACGAACGCAAGCGTCACGACCGCAACGGACAAGAAAGCCACGAGTGTTAAGCTCACGAGTGTTCTTGTTGGCCACATCGTCTCTCCTGGGAAAGGGGTGGGAGGTGTGGAAGTTCCCCTACAGGCATACCCACGTCAGACTCCGGGACTGCCGGGCAACAGATGGAACGAAACGGATCAGAATCATGCCCGCATCCAAGCGGCAGGCTGGGCGTGAGCTGCGCTGTCGAGATGTGCGAGAGTATAATCCAGCCGACACCAGCGGTAAACAGCGAAGCGCAACACCATGCGAAACCGTCCCTTTACGTGGGATAGACGACTCACCGGGAAGGTGCAAATAGGTAGAGATAGGTGACGCCTGTGGCCGCGATGTCGATGACGTTGCGTGACCAATGTGAGCCCATGCACCTTAAGGCCTGGCGGAGAATGTCCCGATGCTCCGCTTCCATAAATACACCGGCACGCTGCTCATCAAACCCTCGGCAATGAGAGCTCTATCTGGAGAAGCGACTCGCTCTCAAGATGACCGATCCATGTGTCTGACCGTGCTCCAGCAGACGATCAAAGGCTTACCGCGCAAGACTCGGGATGAGGCGGAGGCCTATCCTCGGCGTGATCCGGTCGTGCGGGACTTGGAACGCCTCTAGTGCAAGAGTTCCATACATATATTGAAAATAATCAAGGCTTCATTCCCAACGATGGCGAGCGATATCGGCACGGCGAACGCATCAACACGGGCATTGTGAAATCGACCATGAATCAGGTGATCTGCAAGTCCTTCTGCAAGACGCTACAGATGGCCTGGACCCCACGCGGGGTCCATCGCCTCCTCGGCGCACCAAGAGCACAGTCGCTTCTATAGCATGAGGGTCGAAACCAGAAGCTGTCATGCCTCTGCTCGCGGGGTGATCATGTTGACAGACAAGAAGTTGACAAAGCTGTTGTATCTGCGTCACACTATGTGAGGACTCGGCGCGCGTCTTCCCCGTGAGGCGTACCCCGCCGAGCGTATGTCGCGCTTGGCACACGCGAGGCGGGGTGCGGTGTCCTGATCGCTTATGTCGGGGTCCTGAACAACTCTGGGACATGTGAGGCACATAAGGTTGGACTATATCGCGAACCACGAACCCTTTACCGACTGGGCCGCCCTGTACGCCATGGGGGCGCTGGAGGGGGAGGAACGGACCCAGTTTGAGACCCACCTCGCCCCGGGGTGTCTGGCCTGTACCACTCTGCTCTCAGAACTGTCGGAGGTGGTGGTGGCTCTGGCCTGGGCTGCGCCGGCCGTCTCACCCCGGACGGAGCTTCGTGAGCAACTGCTGGCGCGGGTGCGCACCGAGCAGGCCCCCCCGGTGCCTACCCCGCCGTTCCGCAGGATGCGTCCTCCCATCAGGAGGTGGTGGCATCCGACCCTCTGGGTAGGGAGAGTGGCGGCCGCCGGCCTCGTGGGTGTCCTGGGGTGGGCCCTGTATGACGCACAGGTACAGCTGGGGAAACAGCGGGTGGTGAACCAGCAGCTCACGGAGGAGTTGGCGCAGGCGCGCGTGCTCACCACCCTGGTCGCCCATACCGACACCTACGTCGCAGCCTTGGCCAGTCCCCAACCGACCACCCCGCCGGCTGCCGGCTGGATCGTCTGGAGTCCCTCCAAGCACCGTGGATTCATGGTCGTACATTTTCTCCCGGCGTTGCCCGTAGGGAAGACGTATCAACTGTGGGCCATCGCTGGCCAGCAGGCACGGTCAGCCACGGTCTTTCAGGTCGATACGGTTGGGCACTCCGCGCTCATGGTGCCTGTGGCCGTCGCCCATCCCGATCGTTTCGAGATTACCGTCGAACCTGCGGGAGGGGTGGCGGTGCCCAGCGGCCCCGTGATGCTGCACGGCAGCCCATAATCTGACGGGGTATCAACCGCGCTGCCATACCATCCTCCCTCTTGCGCATGTCGGCATCGGCGACAGCGTTCCTTGACATCGGTTGCCTGCGTCAGGAGGCCCAAAGTCAGGTACGAGAGGCGCCAGTCGAGCCCAAAACGCGTATGCCATTGCTGACCGCCGGGCCCGAAGGAGGAGAGGAGACCGATGTCAATCCCAAGGCCCTCAGTCTTTGGCTATCCGATCATCCGATGGATCCCCCTCAAGGCGTTTCTGGACATGCCTGCTCGGTACAGCGACGAGGGGGAGTTGGAGACCATTGTGCAGGGCCTACCCCTTTCCCAGGCTCTGGAGCTCTGTGCCATATTGAATCTGCTCGTGGCCAATCCGCAGGACCTGTTCTTCGAGCGAGGGGATGCGGAAGTACTCTCTCGCCTCGCACTCTATGATCGCAGCAAACGCAGAATTCTACGGTATCTCAGCCGACACGCAGGATGCCGGGTGTTTACGCGCGTGAACTTGATCGCCCTCATGAAATGGGTTGCCTGGCTCTCTCAGGAATCCAGCGCCCACACGGCGGCGCAGAAGGATGGATTTCTGATTGCTGCGATCGTGGCCGGTGACCGATTCATTGCGAGTCATGGCGATCTGTGGAACATGAGCCCTGGTCCCGACCACTATAACCCGGCGCGCATCCAGTTGGCCTATCAGGTCTCGTTCTGGGGTAGTGGACGTGGTGATCCCGTCAGAGCCCTGGGCCTGGCCGTCAGTCGCCACACCCTCCTGCGCCTGCGGCGTCGTCTGCCCATTCCACGTGTGGCCATCCCCCAGGTGTTCGGCATCGACGCTTGGGCCTTTCGAAACGGTCAGACCTCTGGGACCGTGCTGATCGATCTCGAGCGACATCAAGCGCTCGCCCGCCTGCCCGATCGTGAGGCCAAGACCGTGACCCTCTAGTACAGGCCCATCCCGGCGTCGGCGTGATTACCCGTGATCGGTTTGGAGCCTACGTGGATTGGGCTCGGCAAGGCGCCCCCGACGCGATCCAGGTCGCGGTTCGCGTTCACCTGGTGCAGAACCTCGCCGAAACCCTCGACCAGGTGGTTCATACGCAGCGCAACGCCCGGCATGCCGTCAATGAGGCATTCGGCCAGGTCCCGGGGACGCGACCCGACGGCACGGTGGCCGTCCCAGTGCCACCTCCATCTCCACCAAGGGTGGCCCAGGAGCTGGGCCACCAGCGCCAGATGCGGCGGCTGGGACTCCATCAGCAGAGCTGGGCCTTCCCCCAGCAGGGTTAGCCCTGAAGAGCCATGGCCCAGCCGCTGGGGATGGGCCAGCATACCGTGTTGCGCGACCTTCGGACGGAGACCTTGCTCGAACGCAAGCGCCGGACGGACCGCGGCGGCAATATGCTCACGCCCTACACCACTGATCTCCTCGACCGTTGCAACACCGGCTGCCGTGGCACCTGGCGGCGCTTCCGCGAGCTCCAACCGCAGAGAGATCCCGAGCGCTATGCGCCGCGTCTGCGCCACGCCCCACGCCCAAGAGGGCGCACCCCAGCAACGACGACGACGTCATCCCTCGCCGAGCGTGACCGCGCCGCCGCACCGCGCCTTGATCCCGCGCCGGGCGACCTGGCTGTTCCTGCGACGGCTGGCGCCGCTCACGGCGCAGGCGGCCGAGCTCGCCGATGCCATTGCGCTCGACCACGATTGTGCCCAGCGGGTGTGCCCGCGGCAGGCACAACAGCTGGATCCCTGGCTGGCCCTAGTGGCGGATTGCTCCTTCGTACCCTTGCAGCAGTTTGCAAAGGGCCTGCGTGACGATAATGATGCCGTCAAAGCCGGCGTGACGCTGCCCTGGAGTCATGGCCCAGTGGAGGGCCACATGCATCGCCTGAAAACGCTCACGCGCCAGATGGGTGGCCGTGTCAGCCTCGATCGGCTCCAGCGCCGCTTCGTGCTGGCCGCCTACGGATAGCGCCAGAGCCGGAATAGTGTCTCTTGGCGATGCCCTCAACGCGGCATTCGCGTACGGGCTGGGTTGCTGAGTACCGGCTTCCCGGGTTTGGACCGGGGGAGGTGAGTGATGGGACGCGAGAACTGCCACCATGACTCCGCTCACGCCTCACCAAATCGGTGGTTGGCAACGTCCGCTTTTGGCGGTATGCCTTCACCGCTCCGGGGCAGCAAGGCCTCTGCCCCCTTGACGTCGAGCTGAGCATGCCAGCGCGTCGCTATGCCGACCTGCTGCAGGAATGGGCCGTTTCGGGCACGACCGATGAGTCCTAGCGCGCACCCCGCAAGCGGTGGTGCCGGCCCTGCTGCAGGACCCCGGCCGTCCAGAAGCGGAGACTCGCCCTACACCTGTAGGGAAGGAACTGCGCGCGACGCTGGAAGGCAAGTCGGCGGCCATGACCCGGTGGGTGCAAGGGGAGGGTCCCCACATCCAGCACCAGGTGGCGCTCACCGATGGGGCAGAGGCGTTGCAGCAGCAGGTGGTGACCCACGTGCCTGAGCACAGCCTGGTGAGGGACTTCAAGCATGACCGGCAAAGCGCCTGGCGTTAATGTCGCCTTCCACTATCTGCTTGGCGGCAGACCGACTCCCTGCAACACATAGGCTTCCTCACAGCTGACCTCGTGATGGAGGTCACCAAAGACTGATTGAGCCCAACTGCGAAGCCCCTCGATAATGGCGCGCTGGACAACAGCAGGCACGTCAAGGCCAGCCAGCCCTGGCTTTGATTGCCAGGCCTCGATCGACTGCCAAGGCGTCCTCGTCACGGTCCAGCGCACGACAACCACCGGATCGAGTACCGTTCCACCCCGCTGCGCAAAGGCGGTTAGGAGCTGGCGCTGATGTTGCTCGCCGGCGTGACTTGAGAACCCTTGTTGACGGAGTAAACGCTGCATCGTCTGTTGCAGCAGGGTAGGGAGGCTGTCCCTCGGGCGTTGAATCCGACCGATGATGAGACTGGCGCCATCCGGCTGCGCCACGCGGCAGCTCTCGTCCACAACATGTGTCAGGTCAAGCAAATGGAGAGCCCGCGAGCTGAAGATGACCCTCACCACGCCATCGGCAAGCGGCCATAGATGATCGCCGTCGGCTTGCAGCAGGAGCGACATGTGGTTCGACGCAGCCATGCGTCGGTGAAAGGCCGCCAGCATAGCGCGTGACAGATCGACACCCAAGTATCGCAGCGGCGGACGGGCCAGCCAGGTGCCGAGCATTCCAGTGCCTGCCCCTACTTCGAAGATGAGATCCCCGGGCATCGCCTCTGCCAGCCTCAGCACAGCTTGTGCGATTGCCTGGCAGTGCTGCTCGGAGACACCAGCACGCCGGTCAAACGTAGCAGCCTGAGCGTCAAAAGTAGTTGGACGGTTGGTCATCTCACCACCAAGGGCGATGGCCCCGATCACGGTCTATGAACCGGAGGCGCACATCGCTCCCATCTTATATGCCTGGGGACACGGCTAGACGGCAGGAATAAAATGATCCGGCACACACTCAGTCCCTCTAGACCGTGCCTTCCCATAGTAATGGTCTTGAGGACAGACGACCTGGATGTTTTGCATCATGCCGCGGTCTTCGTGGCCAAGAATGTGGCAGTGCAGCACAAACTCGCCGATGCAGTCGGTCTTCCCTCTCCGTTGTGTGAGCCATAGGCGTCGTAACTCCCAGGACCATGTCAGTCGGCATAAATCAGGGTTCCCACATCTTCCCCCTGCAGTGCCCTACTTAGGTTTCCCGGCTTGAGGCCATTGATCACCCGAATCGAACGCCGGTGGTGGGCGTGCTGCATCATTTCCAGGACCGGCCGCTCGACGACCACATCCTGGAGATCAAGCGCGTTGAGCTCAGCCACTGAGATGCTTTTGATGAATTTGGCGTGCCGATCTTTCTTGGGATCGGCGGTATAGAGGCCATCCTCGTCCTTGACGAAGATCATCGATCTGGCGCCAAACACCTCGCTGACTAGATAGGCCCCTGTGTCAGTGCGGTGAGGTGGAATCCGCCCGAGCGGGGGATTCTCGTGCCAGAAGTTATAGGGCGGCATGCCAAAGAAAATCACGGCGCCGCGCTCGGCCAGGTAGTGCGGCAGCTGGGCAAACTGGGCGGGTTCGATGAAGGGGATACCGTACTTGGCCAGGAGGTAATTCAACATGCGGGCGTTTTGCATACTCACGAAGGTGCCTAGCACACTCAGCACGCCGGTGGGCAACCCTAGATCGAGCCCGACGCTATAAGCATGCCGTGCTCGGCTGCCACCCCCGGTGCCGATGATCATGTCGTGTTGCCCCAGGTTGGCCGCGATCTCCTCAATTAATGGGAAGACCGCCACTCGGCCGCGATCGATGAAACTCTGCCCACCGACCTTGATGACGTTGGCCTTGGGAAGAATCGGCAGCGGTGGCTCCAGACCCGTGCGTGCGAGCAGCTGTGCATCGCTGAGCGACCCCTCGACAAGATATTGACCCAGTGCAGAAAGCAGCTCACGTGCCATGGCAGCTCAATCTCCTATGCAGTAGGGTTGCCTTGGATAGGCTCATGGTGGGCACACCTCATGCCTCCGGAGCCGTGCATGGTCGTGTTTACACCGCAGGGTGCCTGGCCCAATCGGCAGGTGTCATCGCCCCATTATACGGGATGATTCGGGTTGATGATAGCGCGCGTGAAAAATGTGTCACTGCGAAAAATATGAATATGGCTGTAACACATCTCGTGCATCCGTGTGGTCTCGGATGCCGAAGAGTCATGAACGGCAGTATTAATGATTAAAAGCAAATTTTGATCATTTTTAAAAATTATGATAAGGTTGCGTCATTCGCGGGATGAAGGCAGTTCTTTATCCCCAAAGTTTGGATCATCCAGTGATCTGCCGAATTTTTCGGAGAGGCTTCGAGCATTGCCTGGAGGGCTGCCCATGCCAGAGACTGGGCCATTGGCTCAGGCACAAGAGATCGCAGTTAGTGTGCACCATCATCGTCCAGTGATCCTGATCGTTGACAATGAGCGAGGAGTACATGAGTTCTGTCACGCCCTGCTCGGCGATCAGTATGATCTTTTGGGAGCCCATGATGGCCCGGCTGCTCTTGGGACTCTCGACTCCCATGACGTTGATCTGGTCTTGCTCGATCTTCGACTGCCGGGTGTCTACGGCCTAGAATTATTAGCCCAGATCAACGATACGCGACCGCAGATCAAGGTGATCATTCTGACGGCGGTCTTGTCCGTACGCACGGCAGTGGAGGCGATGAGGAATGGTGCCTTCCATTATCTCACCAAACCATTCAGTGGCGAGGAACTATGCCTCCTGATCAAGGCAGCTCTACGTAGTGATCAGGACGATGCCCGCGTCTTGTCCAGGCGCCACCGGGCTTCACGTCATGCCCAGGGTGGCGGAGCGAGTGTGCTCTTCGTGGGGAGTGCACTGGGGCCATTGGTCACGTTGAAGCTGATGCTCGAGCAGTACGTCATGGCCGATGTTGCGGCGAATACTACTATCGCCCTACGCTGGCTCTCACAACATCTCCCCGCACTACTCGTGGTGCATGAATCGCTACTGTCTGCCGACCGAACCCGCCTGGTCCGTATCGTGCAGTCGATGGCTCCCACTTGCCCTGTGTTCCTCATCTCCGGCAGCGAGGCAAACTCTCAGCTGCCTGTAGAGCTCGCCTCGCTGCCAATGTATAGGCTCACTGGCGACCCAGACTCTCTCGATAGACTCTTGCAAGAGCTGATTGAAGTGCTTGCCATCAGGCATACCGCAGTAGCCCCTCCACCAGCCTTCAGCCCATACGTCGTCAAAGCACTATCCTATATCAGCACCCATTATGCCGAGGCTTTGCAGGTTGTCACAGTCGCGGAGGCGATTGGGGTGTCGGCAGGGTCATCTTGCACACCTCCTCCCCGTCGAGCTACGGGTAACGGTAAAGGAATATGTCACGAAGGTTCGAATCGAAGTGGCCAAACAGCTGCTCCATGAGCGCGGATGTACACTCGATCATATCGCGGAGCAGGTGGGCTTTAGCGACGCCTCTCATTTCTCGCGAGTGTTTTTCCGGTATGCCGGATACCGTCCAGGTACGTATCGCCGCTATATCTTGAGCACCTTGGGTCCGTATTAACCTCTATGCCGGTTTCCGTATCCCTCAGCTCCCGCTCGGAGACTGCTGGCAGATTGGCGACATCCTTGCCAACGTGGCCCCGTTGCACCCCTACTCGTTCTACCCCATGGTTGCCGGTGGGGGCAGTCTGACACTTGACTTCACCAAATTTCTGCCCAGCACCGGCCCGCGCTTGCCTGATCTACAAGTGCTCCATTCCCAGATGGCCAAAGTCGCGTCTAACTCGAAGATGCTCTCGATTGCTTCTAGGGTAGCACAAAACTGAGGGATGACTACCTCGCCGGGGCCACACTGACGCTGCAGCCGGTCCCAGGGCTCGATCTGCACGTGATCTGCGAAGACTCATGTACTTACGAAGCGTAGCCTACTGCGAAGTCACAGTAGAGGAACCTTCATATCCCGTATCTGCGGGCAAGTTCGGCAGTTGCGCGGCCTGGAACGCGAGTCGATCGCAGCGCTCATTCTCTGCATGACCTGCATGCCCTTTGATCCACTTGAAACGCACCCGGTGCCGCTCACAGAGTCGAAGCAATTCTTCCCAAAGATCCCGATTTTCCGCCAATTGTTTGTTCGGGCGATGCCAATCGTTGGCACGCCAGCGGCGTGCCCAGCCCTTCTCGACGGCGTTGACCACGTATTGAGAGTCGCTAAAAAGCTCTACTTCACAAGGCTTCTTTAGCGCCGCCAAGCCTTTGATGGCCGCGGTTAGCTCCATCCGATTATTCGTGGTCAGCCGGTAGCCTCCCGACAACTCTTTGCGGTGATCGCCGTACAGCAACACGACTCCATACCCGCCTGGGCCAGGATTCCCGAGACAGGCGCCATCCGCATAGATCATTATATGTATCAAGGGAGCCATACTGTTATCAGAGATCAATGCCTTTTGTCGTGCTTGACCGCCCTTGAATGCGCGCTGTTGCCCGGGGTGAACAGGTGGGCCGGTGATTTGGCGATATTCACCCGACCGTCTTTACAAAGTCTCGCCAAATGGCCACGCATTGGGCTGGGGCCGAATGTTGTACATATCCACTGGCCCCTGGCACCTCGACCAACCGTGCCTTCGGCAACAGCTCGGCCAGGCTGCGCGTCCGCTCGGATGTGTTCATGGTGCTGCCCTCGCCCACCAGCACGAGCGCTGGCGCAGTGATCTGCGGCAGGATGGGGGTTAAATCGACGCTTGAGAGATACGCCAAGGTTTCCAGCACCACATGCTGCGCGGTCTGGCTCATTTGTTGAACATACCAGGCACTATGCTGAGGATCCGATTTGCCCGGTTCTAAACGTCGGTCTGCCGTCTGCCGCACCCAGGCCTCGACGCCCTGTTCCTGCACTAGCTTATAGTAATCCAGATAGGACTGCACGCCGCGAAATTTGTAGGGCGACGTTGCTGTGGTGACCGTATGCAGGCGATCGGGGAATTGATAGGCAAACTGCAGGGCGACGGTGCCGCCAATCGTTTCCCCCACGACATGCGCCTGGTCAATGCCCAGGTGATCCATGAGATGGACCAGATCCGTGGCAAATCCCTCTAACGACCATTGATAGCCGGGTGCGGGAATCGACGATCGGCCGAAGCCTCTTGCATCTATCCGAATCACGCGGTAATCTCGCGCCAATAATGGGACCCAAGCATACCACAGGCGGGCATTCTTGGCATTCCCATGATGGAGGATGACCGTCTCTGCCGTCGTCCACGGGTCGGTATAATCGTCATCCTCGTAATACATCTGTAAGTCGCCAGGGAGCTGTACGATGGGCATTTGTGTCCCCTTCTTTCTTAGATCGGCAGGGGAGCTTCGGCGATATCGGTCGGAAGTTCGACCCCGAAGGGATGACGGTCCCGGGCCAACGAGCACCCATTTCCTGGTCCCAACCACACCCAAGTTCCCGCCGCTGGGGTATGGGCGGGGCTGCTCACGATGTGACCCTTAAGCTTTCAAATCGCCTTTGCTCACCGCGTGCACTTTCGGCTGATACGGCCTCTGTCTGGGGCGTGGATGGGGCCTGATACTTCCGACGTCGCCAAAAGGGCAGGGCGGGAAAGAGGCAGAAGATCGCCACCATCGCATTGAACCAAAAGAAGTCCTGCCAGGCTGCCGTGCTGGCTTCAGCGAAAAGACGATCCCTGATCAGCGCCATGGTCTTGGTCGGGATCAGCGCCGCGATCTCCCCCGACCATTGTAGTGTTTGCTGCAAACCACGGAGCGCCCCAGCAATATCCGAAGGAATCCAGCGGGGTCTCCTCGGCAAACTGCTGGAGGTGGAAATTGTAGCGCTGGTCCCAGAGGACCGCCGCTACGGCTGTGCCCACGGCGTTGGCGATGCTGCGGAGCACGCCGGACAGCGCCGTGGCCATATACACTTTGTTTTCCGGGAGCGCCTCCAGAGTTGCCAGGTTATTGGGGGAGACAATGAGCGCTTCAGCGATGAAGCGAACCATCAAGAAACTCGTGATCATGGACAGCGTTGTAACCTCGCTGATCCCGCTAAACCCCAAAAACCCAGCTGCGTACATGACCAGCCCAGACAGCACCAGCACATAGGCCGGCACCCGATCGGAGAGACGTCCGACAATGAGCACAGCCGCACCATAGACCAGGTTAGGGGCCATCTGCACGTAGGCCACCGATAGGGGCTCCAACCCCATGAGCCGCTGCAGCAGGACAGACACCATGGGGCCGGTGCCGCGAAAGGTCATGGTGGTCAGGAACAAGACGATCATCGCCATGACAAACGGCACAGAGCTAAACAGCCGCAGCTCCACCAGCGGTTGCGGATGGCAGAGCTCGACCACCACCCAGGCCACAGCCGCCACACCAACGATGGCTAAAGAGGGTGAGGATATACTGCGAGTCCCAGCCCTGGCGATTCCCCTGGCTCAGAGCTATGAGCAGCGTGGAGATCACGACGGTGATCGTCACTGCACCGAAGTAATCCAGGCGCCGTCGCTCGGGACGACGGAGGTTTGGTAACAACCAATAGGCCAGAATGAACCCCAGCGCACAAAGAGGCAGGGTGATACCATAGACCACTCGCCAGGACGCGAACGACAGCAAATTGCCCCCCATGAAAGGGCCAAACGCCGGGCCGATCGACCAGCCCATCAAGGCGAACCCGAGTGCCATGCCGCGCTTGCCCGGCGGGAAAATTTGATAGAAAATAGCCTGAGAGAGTTGTGGGATCAACCCCCCACCGGCCCCGGACAGCATGCGAAAGAAGATCAAGGAGGGCCAGTCCCAGGCAAGCATGCTCCCCAACGATCCGACGGTCATACACCCTATACACAGTAAATAGAGTGTGCGCGGACCAAACCTGCCACTCAGCCACCCAGTGGCAGCCATGGCCACCGTGCGCACAATGCCAGGAGCGGTCAGGACCCAATGGATCTGGTACACTTCGACACGCAGGTTGGTCATGATTTGGGGGAGGATCAGCGTGGTGTTAGAGGCATCGATCGCGAAGGTGATGAGCCCCAGGCCCAAGATCGCGGTGGTAAGCCCCCGCTCGCGGGGACTGAGCTGCGCTGAGAGACTCGTCTGGGTCTGCATGATACCTCACCAATCTATCTGTGCACGGAGCACCTCCTGTATATAGAGCTGAATCCGCGAGATGTCCAGGGCAAAGTGTATCGCAGGTGCGACGCCATTGCCCTGTGGCCTAGCCTATTCCTCGCGAGCGTGCAGGTCGGCGACGATGCCCTGCTGTTCGGCAAGGTGCCAGAGGGCTTTTTGCAGCATCCTTCTGCCACGATGGAGGCGCGACTGCACGGTTCCGACGGGGCAACCCACCATTTCCGCGATCTCCTAAGGCGAAAACTCCTCCATAAAATAGAGCGCCGAAACGACCCGGTAGTCCTCGGGCAACGCAGCAATGGCGCGACAAATTTGTTCCGCCTCGACTCGACTCGAGCACCAGTGCGGCCGGATCGGAGCTCGAAGCATGTAAACCCATCTCCTGGGTCTGCTTGAACAGATAGAGCGCCGGGGCGTCTTCGAGATCGGGGAGGGCATCGATCCCAGGTTCGCACTGCCGCTTGCGGTAGGTATGAATAAACAGATTCGTGAGGATGCGTAGGTGGGCGACCGATCATTCGTGAGCCAAATACCTAGCTCTCGACCTTGTCGGGGTTAATCGGATTCACAAGGATAGGATGCACAGGGGGGAATCAAGCGGGGGCCATTGGTCATCAACCTTTGGCAGGGATCTCAGAAACAACCTGGCCACTCTGGATTTCCAACCTACGCGGCTGTCCGGGATTCGGTCTCCCCGGTGTTTGACCGAGGAGAATGATTTCGGCATGAAGACGGTTGGGGGTCAGTTCCAGAAGGCCTACCGTGCCCAGACGCAAATCCTTGTGCTGCGGAAAGGTGGGGCTGCCGCTATTGAGTAACTACTACGTCGTCACGGAATTCCAGTCGTTCTTGATGCGTATCGCCTGCGATCATGATATCCACCGGTGCAGGGAAGAGCTGCTGCAGCTCAACTATCGGCCGGAAACCACGCTGGAGACTATGGATCATGCCGAGGCGCCAGCCATGCACCTCCATCACATGCACGTCCAGGCAGCGGGAATCCACGATGGGATCATTATTGCCCGTGGTGCAGACCACAGGGGCAAAGCGTTCAAGCCAGTCCAAGACCATTGGTGAGGTCAAATCACCGCTGTGGAGGATCAGGTCCACGCTGGAGAAAAACCTGGCGGGTTCGGGGCCCAGTTCGTCGAGTTGACGAATCAGGTTCGGAAGATGGGTATCTGAGACAATACCTATGCGCATGCGGAGACCATACGCGTCTCAATGCTGGGAGTCAAGCTCAAAGATGGCTGAGCTGAGGCGCTACCTGGCGTTGCTGACGCATACGGTCTATACGAATCGGGCAGGGCATGATCTGGCCTCCAAGCGGATGGATGACAGTTTCGTTGGATTGACAGGCGTGCCAAAAAGCCTCTTTCACGATACCGCAGAAGGTGCTAGAGTTGCAGGCCAATCGGCCGCTGGTGGTGAACCGACGAGTCGAGCAGGCCCCAGCTGCTAGACACCGATTCGCCGCGCTATAGCATGGTAGAGAACCGCTACGGAGTCATCACATTGACGGAGTCTCGTCACCACTATACCGGATGTGAAGCTAGCACAATGCTGGCTTCTCCTCCACGCAAAGGAATCTCTTATGCCATACGCCAACGTTCACGGTGTAAACCTGTTCTACGAGGATTACGGCCAAGGCCCAGCAGTCATTCTGACCCCTGGCGGTCGGGTGGACCGCAATGGGCTGCGCCCCATCGCCGCACTGCTGTCGCCGAAGTGTCGCGTTATCCTGCACGACCGTCGCAACTGTGGTCGGTCTGACGTGGTCATCGGCGGGGAGCTCTCGGAACAGCACCTATGGGCCGAGGAGATGGCGGGCCTTCTGGTGCAGATCGGTGCCACTCCAGCCTATGCTGCTGGCGGGTCCGCTGGTTCGAGGACCTCGTTAACTTTGGCCGTGCGACATCCTGAGGTGGTCAAGGGTGTGTTTATCTGGGAGGTCAGCGGCGGACCAAAGAGTGGAGAGCTGATGGCTCCCGGCTACTATGGGCAATACATCGAGGCGGCGGAGCGGGGCGGGATGGCCGCAGTCGCGGAAACAGAGTTCTTCGCGCAGCGCCTTCAAGACAATCCTTCGAATCGCCAACGACTGCTGGCCATGGACGTCAGGGAATTTTGTGCCGTCATGCGACGTTGGGCCGCAGCTTTTACCGCCCCCAACCCGGTCAGCGACCTCACCGAAGAACAGCTCAAGACCATCACGTGCCCCATGGTGATCTTTGCCGGCAACACGCCTGATGACGTGCACCACAAGTCAGCCGCAGAAGCCGTGCAGCGCTTGGTCCCCCATGCGGAGCTGCGACCGTCCGCCTGGACGCATGAGGAGTGGGATGTCATCGGGCAGCACGATCACACCTTTCCTGGGATCGCCGCAACCAACCGCTACGCCATGAAGGCCACGTTTTATGCGGCGGCATTGCTCGATTTCATCGACAAGGTCGAGGGTTAAGGCCAGGCCATTGGAAGATAGGGCAATCGATACTCTCTGCGATTGCCCTAAACTGCAACATGGCTGTCCTACTAGCCAGGTTGACACACGAAAATGTTTGCCCCGTGGTGGCTATACATTGCCTTTTGGAACATCTCCCACGCCACCATCGCTCTGACGAGATCCCTCCCACGTCACATGCAAATGTTGCAGGGCACGGTTAATCAAGCTGGGCAGGTAGGTGATGCGTTGGCCTGGTACCAGGCGCAGATCCGGCAAGCGCTCCAGGAGCACCTCGATGCCAATGCGCGCCTCTAGTCTCGCCAGTGTGGCACCGATGCAATAATGGATGCCATGCCCCAGAGAGAGATGTTTGTCGGCGTTGAAGCGGCCCAAATCAAAGTGCTCCGGCTCGGCAAACAGCCGTTCGTCCCGATTGGCTGAGGCAAAGGCCAGAAAGATGCGGGCGCCGGCGGGGATCGCCACACCGGCGATGGTGACATCTTGGGTCGCCGTACGAAACATTCCTGGGATGGCCGCATCGTGGCGCAGTCCTTCTTCCACGACGTTGGGGACTAATGATGGATCAGCCTGCAAGGCTTGCCAGAGATCAGGTTCGCGTATCAGATGGAAAAAGGTGTTGCTGAGCAAGTTGGTCGTGGTTTCCTGGCCGGCGAAGAGGAGTTGCTGCAACAGGGAGTTCAGCTCCACATCATCTAAGGGCCGTTCGCCATCCACCTCGACATGGATGAGTGCCGAGAGCAGGTCCGACTGCGGATGATGCCGACGCTCGGCGATCAGGGCATCGGCATAACGCCTGAAAGCCACTTCGGTGCGCGCCGATTTGAGCTGTTGTTCTTCGCTCATCCCTGGAACAGCGAGCAATATGTGGTCTTGGCACCACTGCTTGATGAAATCGGCATCTTCGACCGGCAGGCCAACGAACTCCAACAGCACGCGCATGGGCAGTGGATAGGTATACTGCCGTACCAAATCGGCGTGACCAGCAGCGTAGAACTGATCGATCAACTCGTGGGCGATGGTATGCACGCGTGGCGCGATGGCCGTGACATGTTTGGGGGAGAAGGCTTTGCTCACCAGGCTCCGCGTGCGTCGATGGGTAGGTGGATCTTCGTTCACCAGGAGACGGATCTCCGGTGGAATTTGCGCCAGCTCAGCCTGCACTTCCGGACTTGGGGCCACAGGATTGCGGAAGAGGTGGGACGAGGAGAAGCGGCTGGGATCGCGCAAGATGGCCAGCACGTCATCATAGCGAGTGACCACCCAGGCGCCATGGATCGGGCTAAAAAAGACCGGCGCTTCCTGCCGTGCTTGGGCATACACGGGATATGGATTCTCTATATGGGGTGACACCAGCGGGTTAAAATGAACCGGGCAGGTTGACATGACGTTCCTCTGTTGTATCGGGTCGTGCTCGTCGTATGTCATGTGCTGGATGGCGCCGAGCCTCTCGCCGAACCAGCTATAGAGTAGTGCCTGGCCGAGACGAAGTGGCACAATCGCTTTTCCCAGCTCGATCGTCGCGCATGAATGGTGAGTACTTCGTGCCTGCGGAGGAAAATCCGAGTCACCTCCTGCTCTGTTGGAGGTGACTGATGCTGAAACGCTTCCGCCGTGGGGCGGTCGTCCTGTTGCTGTCGTACCTTGCCGTGTGCCGTGCGCTCAGCCATGCGCCCAACTCACCCGCAAGATCGTCGTTCATTATAGCATGGGTGTACGATCGCCACAGGAGCCACGCCTCCTCATGCCCTTCAGCTCCCGCTCATTTTTAAGTATACTCTGCATAGACAAGGTTTGTCTCGCCGATGGTCTCGAGCGCATGCTTGGCGAGTGTGAGCGTCTGCCACGCCTGGGGCAATAGGGCCGAAGTGCCTGGGCGCTGGCGTGCAGATGCTTAATTTCAGTCAGGGAGCCATGCCACACGGCTTGGTCGTCCTGACCATGGAACGCATTGGTAAGCAGGGTCTGTCGGCACTCCGGGCTCACACCGTGCCCGACGTCCCCATCGCCTGCTGACCGCTTGCGGATAGAAACCGTTTCGATTGGAAAAGTCGCTTGGTGGCACATCGAGAAATATCTGTCAGCAGACAGGGGGGCAAGCCATGATTCACGCACAGGAACGTGGCACCGAGGCATGGTGGACGGAAACCGGCGCGGAGGAATGGGCGGATGCGATTGTCGCCGCCATGAAGCTGGGCGGCGTCGATAACCTCTTCTTCGTCTCCGGCTCGGAGCTCAGCTTTTTTCAGGAGGCCATCGCGAAAGCCCAGAGCCTGGGCCGACCCGCGCCGCGCTTGGTGACGATGACCCACGAGCATGTGGCCCTGAATGCGGCCTTGGGGAACGCCATGGTCCGCAACCAGCCGGCGGCCACCGCGGTGCACGTCGATGTCGGCACCTTGCACTACGGCGCCGCCATTCATACCGCTTGGCGTGGCGGTTATCCCGTACTGATGATGGCCGGCACTGGGCCGCGGGCCTTTCCCGACTCGATGCGAGGCGCCCGCGGCAGCGGCGTGCAATGGGTCCAGGAGCCTCGCGACCAGGGCGAAATCGTGCGGCAGTATACCAAACTGGATCACCGGACTGGAGCATCAGGACAATCCAGGGCTGATGATCAGCCGGTTGCTCCAGGTGGCGATGAGCGAGCCCAGGGGGCCGGTCTACGTCAGCGTGCCGCAGGAGACCGCCATGCTGCCCCTAGCGGGGACCACCCGGTTTCCTACACGCGACCAACTGGGCTTGGCCCGGCCCGTCTGGCCCGATCCCTCCGACGCCCGCCAGATCGCCACGTGGCTGGTGCAGGCCGACAACCCGGTGCTCTATACCAGCAGGGCCGGCCGCGATCCCGAGGCGGTGACGGAGCTGGTACGGCTCGCGGAGCTGCTGGCCATCCCGGTCATGGAGTCCGGCAGCGCCGACCGGCTGAATTTCCCGATGACGCACTGGGCCTATGGCACCGGCCCTGCGGCGAAAGATGCCGACGTGGTGTTAGTGATGGAAGACATCGTGCCGTTCACACCCGGACGCGACTCCCCCAGCCCCGAGGCCAAGATCGCCTGGGTCGCCATCGACCCGGTTCTGTCGCGCTATAAGACCATGGAGTTCCGGGCCGACCTCTGGATCCCTGCCGCTGTAGCCGCGGTGGCCCGTGCAGTGCACGAAGCCGCCACCGGCATGCTGACGCAAAGCGCCATGAGCCGCATCGCCGACCGCCGTGCGCGGCTGGAGCAGCGCAAGCGCGACATCGTCGCACGTGAAGAGGCCCTGGCCCAGGAGGATATCGAGCATGGCAAGCTCACGTGGACGGGTGGTGGGGTACGAGCTGGGCAAGCTGCTCGCGCCCGATGCCATCGTGCTCAACGACGGCTTGAGCAACGGCGGTTTCGTCCAGAGCTATGCGCGCCGTACCCAGCCAGGCACGTACTTTCGCAGTGGCAGTAGCTCCGGTGGTTGGGGCAGTGGGGCCTCATTCGGCGTGAAGCTGGCCCGTCCCGACCAGGACGTCATCCATGCCACAGGCGACGGATACTTCATGTTCGGCACTCCCTTGCCGGCCCTGTGGGCGGCCAGCCACCATCAGGCGGCCTACATGGCAGTCGTGTTCGTCAACGGGTCGTACAGCACCGGCACGTCTGGCCTGCGCAGTGCTTACCCCGAGGGCTACGGCATGTCGGCGGGGAACTACGAGGGTGGCACCTTCGAGCCACCGCCAAACTTCGCCAAGCTAGCCGAAGCTGTCAACGGCTACGGCGAGCAGGTCACCGAGCTGTCCCAACTGGCGCTGGCGCTCGAAGCGCGGCCTCGAGCACACCCGTAATCACATCCCAGCCGTCATCGCCGTGCGCGTGCCTGGGCCCATGCAAGGGGCCTGGGGCAGGGAGTCGTGAGACCAGGGAGACGTCGTTTTGGTTATAGATAGCGGCCATCTCTTGACCCACAACGCGAATCGCCTCCCGCGGCTCGGCTACGGATCAGAGGAGAATCATCGTGGTCCAGTTTTCCTTTCGCCCTCCCAATGCAGATTATCTTGGCTTTGAAGCGACCCCAGCGGGGATTATCACGACAGCGTGCAAGGCGGAGGCCCTGGGGTTTGATGCGGTGCTCGTGAACGACCATATCATCGTCGATAGCTCCCAGCGGTCCGCGGTGTGGACCAATACCTACGACCCATTGATCGCCCTGTCCTTTATCGCGGCTCACACCAGACGCATTCGCCTAGGAACCTCAATGCTCATCATGCCGTATCGCAACCCCATTGCCACCGCGAAGATGCTGGCCACGCTGGATCGGATGTCAGCCGGGCGTGTCATCGCTGGCGTGGGGGTCGGATGGGATGAAGCCGAGTTTCAAGCCCTGGGGGTGCCGTTTCATGAGCGCGGTGCACGCACCACAGAATACCTGCGTCTCTGGCAAGCCTGTTGGGCGCCGGGTGAGGTGTCCTTCGAGGGCAAGTTCTTTGCCTTCGCCAACATGCACGTCAGTCCCAAGCCGCAGCAGCAACCGCATCCCCCGATCTGGATCGGTGGCTCCAGTCCTGCGGCCTTGCGACGAGCAGCGGCGTTCGCCCAGGTGTGGCAACCCACACCGATGCCGTTGGCGGAGTTGATTAACCTACAGGCCGATCTGCGCCAGGCCTGTGAGAAGATCGGACGTCAGGACACTCCGGAAACGCGCATGAGCTTTCGAGTGAATTTCAGCGCGATTACAGGCAATACGACGCCATCGGGGGCAGAACGGCCAACGGGGCAAGGCACACCGCAGCATGTGGCGGAGGACATCCAGCGCCATCGGCACGAGGCTGGATTGGAGGCCTTCCAGATTAATTTCAATGGCTGTCATAGCCTGGAACAGCTCTTGGCCTCGATGGATTGCTTTATGCAGGAGGTCAAACCCCTGGTGGAGCCATAACAGCACAATGCCGTGAACACTTGGGCTTATGAGGTGAGTTACTTGCGAGGGGGTGCGTTATGCCTACTGACCTGACATTACAGAAGGTGCGACTATCGGTGAGCAACGCGGTTCACTCTCTAGCAGTCTTGGTGGCACGCGATGAAGGCCTCTTCCGCGACCAAGGGCTGGATGTGGAGATCGTCAGGACGCCCGGCTCAGCCCATGTCGACACGGACCGCCAGGCCGTGCGCGAGGCCATCTTCGAGCGCCCCCTGGAGGCCCTGTACAACACCGGCGGGATGGACCAGTTCCGCCTTTGTGAATGGGGCGTCATGAAGCGCGCGGTGGATGGGGAGCTGTGCGGTCAGCGGCCGGCCAAGATCGTCGGCCTGGGCGCCGCCATGTCCAAATTTGCCATTGTGGCATCCCCTCACAGCGGCATCTTCGAGCCGGAGCAGCTCAAGGATCGGCCAGTGGCGGTGACGATTTACAACGGTTCCCACTTCACCACCCTGAAGATGTTGGAAGGCTTTCTGCGAAGGGAAGATATCAAGGTCACCAACGCAGGGACGATGCCTCAACGGCTCGAAGCCGTGCGCCGGGGTGAGTTGGCGGCCGCGACGTTCAACGAGCCCTGGATCAGCGTGGCCCAGAAGCAAGGCTTCCGCATCATCATGGAGAGCCACTCCACCCGTAGTGAGGCAGCTGGCGACGAGATGGACGGCTCGACCCTGGCGGCATTGTTCCGCGCCGAGGCCGAGGCCGCGCACATGATCAATGCCAATCCAGGTCGATATGCCCATTACCTCACGGAAGAAGCCCGTGGTTTGCTGGAGCCGCACGAGCTGCAGACCTGGCGCCTCCTGTACGCGCCACCGGCTCCATACACCCGAGAGCGTTTCGGGCGCACCTACCAGTGGATGCTGGGGTATCCCGAGTTGGTCGCTCCAGGTGCAACGTATGAGGCGGTCGTCGACAACCGTGCGTGGGAGTAGACCAGTACATCTGGAACGCTCAAGCGCCTGCCGGACCAGCGCGCCGAGCCGCCGCTGCCCATCTGAGGGACGACGGGGCGCGACCTGATAAGCATTCCTTCACAGGCGCGCCTGGCGCATCTCATCTTGCAGAGCGGGGAGTTGTCGATACTGGGCCCGCAGCGATTGCAGATAGACATCCCAGTCGGCAACAGCATCGATGGATTTATAGACCGCTTTCATCCGTTTCAGGTATTGCACCGCCTGCTGATAGGTCCGCCGGTCCCGTCCGCGGATGGCGTGCTCGACCAGCTCCGTATAGAGTGCCAGCGCTTCCCGCGCATGGCTTTTCTCGGCCGCCTGCGCCACCTGCCACTGGTAGTGCCCTTGCTCCCACGGCTGCATCCGGGGGAGCAGCTCAAGGGCTCGTGAAACATCCCCCTCGTGCAGGGCGATCACGGTGAGGGGGCCGAATCGTTTACTTCCCTCCAGGGCTTTGAGTGCCTCGGCCCGCACCTGGTCCCAGGTACCCAGCTTGCGACTCACCTCTCGTAAGGCCTGGAATGCTTCGGCGGATGGGCGCAGTAGGAAGCCTTTCTGCTGCCAGGTGAGCGCCTCCCGGCGGCGGCCATGTTTGCGGTAGTACTTCACCAGCCAGTCCATGCACCACGCCGAGCCACGCTCTCCTTGTGCGTGCTCGCTGACGAGCGCCACCGCCGTCTCCGCCGCGCCTGCCGCCACGAGCGCATCGGCAAATTCGCTGACCAGACCGGGCTTGTCGGCAACCAACTGCCGCATCAAGCCCACGGCCTCGTCGATCCTTCCCTCATCGATGAGCAAAAAAGCGCGCTGCTCAGGCGTGCCCAGCTCCCGGATGAGCGCCCCGGCGTCTTCAGCCCGTCCCGTGCGCTCCTTGCATTCGCGCAGGAGGTTGACCAGGGCCTGCCGCGCCCAGTCGCCACTCTTCTGGATCTCCGCTCGCACCCGCGCTTCGATCCACGACCAGTCCGCAGCGGTGGCCTGCTCCAAGAGGGCGTCCCAGGCGCTCGGTGCCAGGTCGATCCCGCCCAGGGCGATATCGGTCAGTTCGGCCTCCAGCAGCGCCTCCAGCCATCGCTGACGCGTTTCGCTGTCCGGATGTCCCGCTTCGAGGCACCGGCTCACCCCCTCGGCCACCTCGTTCACGAACATGGCGATGTCGCCTTCTTCATCCATCTCCTGCAACTCGTCGCTGTAATCGCTGACCGTCTCGGCTAGCAGCACATGATATACCCCGCCCGCGCCCAGCCAATCTCCAGCCTTCTCCAGGCGAGCCGCGGTATCCCGCAGCGCCCAGAGCTCCCGGTCGATGGCACGCAAGCTATCAGCGCGCAGCGCCCGCCGGATCTGGCGGCGATACATTTCCAGATTCGTCGGCCCGCCCAGCTGCGTGGCCGTGGACAATTCCACGACCGACATCAGGTCGGGATAGCGCTTGATCATCTCCCCGATAAGGGAGATAAGTTCCTGTTGACTGCGTGAGGCGAGCAATGCCTCCAGCGGCGGGATGACCCGAAACGCCTGAGGCTCGTGGACATAAGCGAGCAGTAGGGCGACGAGATGCTTGCAGATACCAGCGCCCGAATAAGGGCAGGTGCATGCGCTGCTGCCAAGCCCCTTACCCTCCAGGGTGGCGCTCACCTGATAGGGCTCATATTGCGAGCCCTCACACTCCGCCCGTAACTCCATCCCCTGACGCACGGGGTCGAGGATCGCCCCGCTGTGGTAATAGCTCTTGCCCCGCTCAAAGCTCGCTCCACTCGCCATGCCGCGGATGCTCGATTCGCTCAGCTCGGGTAAGGTCTCCGTCACCATAGAAGCACCCTCCAATCGTCGCTTCCCTTCCGTTCGAACCTGAGTGCGATGCCCCACCGGGACGCGGGGACAGCTGAATACTGGCGGGCGATGTTCAAGGGAGACACATGGTCAGCCTTCAGCTGTGCTCATCGCCAGCGCAAACGCTTGCTGGTGGAGCTGTTCGCGATCGATCATGGCTTCGAGTTGTGTGTCCGTATGTTGCCCCTCGAAAGCTTCGAGAGCTGCACGCTTTAAAGCATCGGGGTAGGCTTCTGCCATGACCTCGCGCACTTCCTGTTCGGAGAGATAGAAACCGCCCGACTTGCGTCGTTTGTTCACACGTTGTATTGGGCGGCTGGCGTTCCAGATGGAGTATTCCCAAGAGCGCGCTGTCCGCCGTTCGGCGTGCTTCTTGATCAGATGCAGGAGCAGCACGACCGCAAAGCTATCGATTTTATTGATCTTATCATCCTTGGACAGCTCTTCCATCTCTTCGATAAGCCGAAGCGCTTCGGCGTACTGTCCCTGCTCGATATACGCCTTGAGGTCGAAGAGTTCTTCCATATCGTGCCCCCTCTGATGAGGTACTCCTGAAGGCTGGAGAGCCGCTGGGCCACTCGCCAATCCTCCCAGCCTGCCAGCTTCAACATGATCCGCTGGCGTTTCTATCTCTTAGCCGATCTCCCTTGAATGCAGAGGAGGAAGAGGGGAATGGGTCGGCCATAGCCAGCGCCTGCAGGCCGCCTGAACCAATATCTGAGCGCTCAGCGATCGGAGGACTGAGGCTCGACATCTGTCAGCCCTTCATAACCGCAAAGACTTTCAGCGTTGGGCTGTCGCACTGGCTATTCAGCGCGGCCTGTCAGTTTGTCGAGCCCCGCAAAGATCTCGTGTAATACCGCTGTACCAACGCTGCCAATACGCTCTTGCACGCGATGTCGATCGATAGCCCGTAGCTGGAACACTAATGCAACCGAAGCCTGGCGTAATCCGTTCTCAGCCGTGGGCAGAATGAGCGCTGTTCCAGCGAAGCGCATAGCTGCCCTTGCCGTGGTCAGTGGGACGACCAGCACGACGGGCAACCCTCCGGCGTATTGATCATCCTGAAGGATCACCGCTGGCCTGTTCCCATTGGTCAAATTCTGCCTGCAATGCCGGCGTGACATCCGCTGGGCCGATGATAATGTCCACGTGGGCTCCATCAGGCAAAGGTGTGTCATTTTGGGGTACTACGAGACCGTTTTTAACGATCCCTGGGATTACCACACGTTTGGTGGCCATGTTGTGCGCCTCCGAAGTTCTGGTTCGCTCGTTCTGCAAGGCAGCTTTCTCAACAAGCTGGTATTCATGATGCCAGCCGCCCAGGGTCAGACACGCCACCACCCATACATATTCCGGAAGTGGGTGTCGGTGTGCGTATAGCGGTCCTGATCGTGAGGAGGGCAGCCGTGGGATGCCCAGCCCTAAAACCATGTGAGGGCGGCCAGCATTGTCATGTCATACCCATGCTTTCAAGACTCGCCGCAGGTGATCATCCGTCAGACGCTGTAGGGGGTGGGCTCCATGCCTTGGCTCGACCAAGAGAAGCGACCGGGCTTCTCTCGTTGCCAATGCCATGAAGACACTGACATCGACCACATTCCTCACGCCGATCCTTCTGTCCAATGGAAGATCTAAGCCACCCCTTGCGAATGACGGGGTAAAGTCGTCACGACAGAGATAGTTTTCGTGTGCAAGAGATCGAGGAACTCCCGCTATGAGAGCCCTAAAAGCTCTGACGCCTTTCCTCTTGTGATGCGGCGTTCCCGGAATAACTCCAAGACCACCGCCTCGGTGAGGGCCTGGGGTAGGCCTTCGTCAGGCCCAAGCAATTGGGCCGGTTCATCGGGAACTTGAATGGTCTTTGACATGGTGATCTCCTGATCTGATCCTTGTCGTGGAGTAGATCAACCAATCCCTTATTTAAAATCTTGCCGCCAGGATCACCCGGACATCTTCATCCAGCCGCAGAGCAGGGCTGGCCGTGACCAAACCGGTCCCCTTTGCGCCAGCCAAGCTTCGAGCTTCCCCGAGGTCGTCTGCTCAGCCTCCCCGCACTCACCGACGAGGATATTTCTGCGATCTCACAACTTTTAACGTTCGTCGTCATCATCCCCGTCGACTCTCGCCTGGCCCGTTTGGCTGGATACCTTCGCCGAGCCTATCCCCTAAAAACCGCCGATAGTGCCACTGCCACCACAGGCTGGCAGATCAACACGGCCTTCATGAAGTGTGCGAACGGCGCGATTCGCCAGCATGTGGCGGCGGTCGGTCGGCGCGTCGTCACTCTCTGCAAAGGCTAGGAGGGCGTACGCCACCAGCTGGCCCTCTACCACGGCCTATTTCACGATCACTGCCAAGCGGAGATTCAGCGCGTTTAAGAGCGCGGTCAGGCTAGCGAGTTGAGGATTCCCCTGCTCGGACAGCATGCGGTAGAGGCTTTCGCGATTCAAGTGGGCTTCCGTCGCGAGGTGGCTGATACCCTTCGCTTCTGCCACATTTCGTAACGCACACAGGAACAACGCCGTGTCCCCTTCCTGCAAAGCGGCGTTGAGATATTCCACCGCTTCAGCAGGGTCTTGGAGAGCAGCCAAGAGCGACTCTTGATAGCTTTTAGTGAACTTCGTCATGCTCGCGCCTCCTGCGTTGATACTCCACCCAATAATCTTGGGCTTTCCGGATATCGGCGGCTTGGGTACCCTTATCGCCACCCCATAAGAGTAAGAGGGTGGTGGGACCGCTCTGCGTAAAGTGGACACGGTAGCCAGGCCCATAATCGATCCGGAGTTCCGACACGCCCGCCCCCATTGGATGGGCATCGCCAGGATTCCCCAGGCTCAACCGGTCAATCCGCACGCGAATCCGGGCGCGGGCTCTGGCATCCCGCAGGGCCAGCAACCACTCCTCAAACGGCACCCGGGCATCCGAGGTGACATATAGTTCGATGTGTTGTGGCTGGGCTTCCCCCATAGCCAGTAATGTAGCTTATAAGCTACGCGGTGACAAGCCAGGAAGAGTCTGACATTGTTGGTGAAGGCGTTCGGTTGCGTACCTCTAGTCCCAGGAGACGCATGGTCGGCAGATTCCTGTCGAATCGTAGCCCACCGCCACGAGCATTCCCACGTTCATGCCTGTGGCAAAACTCATCGCACGATAGTTATGGCTTTGGGCATCTTCCCTGAAGACAGCAAGCGAACCGCTGAGGGCGCAATGCTACGGACTTACGATAGACCGCATCCCGATCCTTGCCATGCCAGTGCACCTTGCCGATCTGCATTTCCAGACACTCGTTCGTCTCCGGGTCCTCGACCAGGCCCCATGCGGACGCAGATCGCGTTTCGCTTGCGGCGCTGGTCATGACATCGTCTATGTCGTAGGGTCAAAAACCCCAAACGCATTTCCTTCCCAACGTTTATGGACCCGCTACCGCTTGCTCCTGGCCATGATTTCCCTCTGGCGACGCCCCATACGGTTCTGTCGCAAATTTGCTTTTTCGCGAGTTTTGAGGTCTGTAAGTCGTTGAATTGCGGATACTCGATTTTCGGATTTTGCCCCTAAAATCGTAATTTGCGACAGAACTCAAAATATTCCGTGCCATCCAAGGCGATCAGCAACTGGTCCGCAAAGCCCCGCCACGACGCCACGTGCCCCGCCCCGTCCAGGGCGGCATACACCTCGGCAAACACCGGAAAGAGCTGGGCCGGGGCCACGGGATCGAGCCACGTCCGGATCTGATTATCACAGGGAATGGCGCCCATCCTCAAGAGACTCTCGGCGTTGCTCCGTCCTTTGGCGTGTTGCCTCGTCCGCTGATAGGCCAAAAACGAGGGTGACTGGGTGAAGAAAACGGCAAACGCCCCCAGGGCGGCATCGATGATCGCGTACCGAGTATTCTTGCCCTTTCGGTCATCCGGAAGCGCGGCCAGCTGCTGGTGGAGTGCCTGCACCAGGTGATCAAAAGCCAAGGCTTCCATCAGAGACCCTCCTCCTCTACTTGCGGGGGAAAGTCTGGCCTCTTACCATCTATCGCTGCAGGCCGGCAACTCGCGAGCCTTAAAAATCAAAATGAGAATTGCTGTGCCTGCTGTTTCGGGCTTGCTTTTTCAAGTTCCCCCCGATAGCATAGTGCGCGATGACAGTTTCTAGAATATCGGGGATAGTTTGGTGCACACGCTATACAGGTGAGGCTGCCATGCGGGTGATCGTGCTCCCTAAGGGCGAGGAAAAGGAATTTCCCGGACGACGGCGGGTGGCTGACGTCCTAAAGGCCCTCGACATCATTCCCGAAACGGTCTTGGTGGCACGGGGAAGCATGCTGGTGACTGCGGACGAAACCGTCGAAGCCGATGCCGTGTTACGGATTATCCCGGTGATCTCAGGAGGGTGCAGCGGTGAAGTGTGTCAAGTGTCGTGACAAGGCAGCTGTACACATTCGGCGCCACAACTCCGCCTTTTGTCAGACGTGTTTCCAGGAGTACTTCACCAATCAGGTCGCCCGCGCCATCAAGGAAGACCATATGTTCACCCGCGAGGATCGAATTCTGGTGGGCGTGTCCGGGGGTAAGGATAGTCTGGCGCTGTGGGATGTCCTGATCAATCTGGGGTATGAAACCGCTGGGTTGCACATTCATCAGGGAATCTTTCGAATACTCCGCCAGTTCGTTCGAGAAAACTACACGGTTTGCCAAAGAGCGCGATCTGACTCTCATCACCATCGATCTTGCTGCCGAAGGCGACCTGGACATTCCTGGGGTCGCGAGCTCGACCCGACGGACACAGTGCTCAGCCTGCGGCGTCATCAAGCGCCACTACTTCAATCAGGCGGCCGTCGAAGGTGGCTACACCATCATGGCCACGGGTCATAACCTGGATGATGAGGCCGCTCGTTTGCTCGGCAACGTGTTGCACTGGCAGACCCCATATCTGGCGGTGCAGAGTCCGGTGCTCGAAGCTACTCACCCGCGTCTGGTCAAAAAGGTTAAGCCGCTCTACCGTCTCAGCGAGTATGAAACCGCGGCATACGCCTTCCTGCGCGGCATCGACTACATCGTCGAGGAGTGCCCGTTCAGCCACGATGCGATCCAGCTCCAATATAAGGAAGCGCTCAATCAGTTGGAGCATCGCTCACCCGGGACCAAGCACGGCTTCGTGCTGGGGTTCATGCGCGAGGGGCGCAAGGCGTTTGCGGAGACAACCTCGGTGCATCTGAAGGAATGCCTCTCTTGTGGGTATCCCACCACAGGCGAGGTCTGCGGTTTTTGTCGACTACAGCAGGAAGTTCACAAGAACAACTCCGGGCGGAGGAACTAGCCGTGTCCCTGGGACGCGGCGCATTTGTCGCGGGTGAGACGGTGATCATGATCGATAGCAAACAGCGTCTCTACCTGGTGACCCTGCAGCCTGGCGGTAAATACAGTTATCACGGCGGCATCGTGCAGTTTGATGACATCATCGGACAGCAAGAGGGGTTGATGCTCAATTCCTCTCACGATCACTCCCTGGTGGTGTTTCGTCCTTCGCTGGCGCAATATGTGCTGAAGATGCCACGCGGCGCCCAGGTCATCTATCCGAAGGATTTGGGGGCCCTGGTGATGGCCGCGGATATCTTTCCGGGTGCCGTGGTCCTCGAAGCCGGCACTGGGTCAGGCGCCCTCACGATGACACTGTTACGCGCTGTAGGGACTGACGGACGGGTCATCTCCGAAGAAATTCGCGAGGATTTCGCCCGTCGTGCAGCGGCGAACATCCGTCGCTTCATGGGTGAAACACCAAACCTCGAGATTCGCATCCGGGATATCTATGAAGGCATCGATGTGCACGATGTGGATCGCATCGTCCTTGATCTGCCGGAACCCTGGCGGATCGTCGATGGCTTGGCCAAAGCGTTGCGGCCAGGGGGCTATGTCGCCAGCTATCTGCCCACCGTGCTGCAAGTCAAACGTCTGGTGGATACCCTTTTCCACCAGGGGGAGTTCGCGCTCATCGACACGGTTGAGATCCTGGAGCGCCACTGGCACGTCGCCGAGATGAGCATTCGTCCCGAACACCGCATGGTCGCCCACACGGGCTTTCTCACCGTTGCTAGAAAAGGCGCGCGCTTCTTTTCCAGGCTACGCCACACCCATGAGGTCAGCGAATTATCATCAGAGCTGGACGACGAATCGGCGTCAGAGCTGGATGAGACATAGGTCGCCGACTCCACCCAGCGATGCATCACGGTTCCACCTGTGGCGACAACGCCGCTGGAGTCTTGTTGTCCTCGGTGTCATGTGGTTCTTCGCCACCCCTCTGTGGTCCCAACCGACGCCGCCTGCCGTGTCTAGTGATCCCCTGACGGATGCGGACCAAATCCTTAGATTCGCCGATGCGCTGTTCAACGATGGTGACTATTTCCGTGCCATCACCGAATACAAGCGCTTCCTGTTCCTGTACGCCACCGACGCACGCGCCGGGCGGGTGCAATTGCAGGTTGGGTTGTCCTATCAGCGTGGGCAACAGTGGGACGATGCACGGCAGACCTTTGAGCACATTGTCGAGCAGTCTCCAGACCCTGCGGTCAGGGCAGAGGCGGCCTATCGCATCGGTGAAACATCCTTTCAGCAGGGACGCTATGCGCAGGCGATTGCGGACTTGCGCCCCGTCGCCGAACACTATGGACAAACCCCTGTGGGAGACCGGGCGCGTTATCTCCTGGGATGGAGTTATCTACGTGCCCGTCAATGGCCGGAAGCTTCCCAGACCTTTGAGGTGATCAACACGACAAGCCCATTGTTCCCATCGTCGCGTGCGCTGGCCGAGGCCGCTCGTGAAGGTGAGCAGCTCCCGCGCAAATCTCCGGCGCTGGCAGGGCTCATGTCCGCAGTCATTCCCGGAACTGGACACTTTTACACGGGTCGATGGCGTGATGGGACAATTGCCCTGCTGCTCAACGGCGCCTTTCTCGCTGCCGGCATTGAAGCGGTGTCTGCCGGCAACGAAGCCGCGGCTGGGGTTCTGCTCTTTTTTGAGGCAGCCTGGTACTCGGGAACCATCTATGGCGCTGTCAACGCCGCGCATAAGTATAATCGCGACCTCGAAGATCGTTGGCTACAGGGGCTCGAACGGCAGCATAGCCCGGCGGGGCGGTCGTTGGGCCGTGCCTCGCCCACGCTCGTCCTCGTGCAGATTCCCTTTTAGGCATTGGCGCCACGATGAGCCAGGCTTGCCGGCGCGAATCTTCCTAGGATATGGGAACACGTCACTCAGCCACAGGCGCATGGCGAGATGGGAGAAGCCGCAAGCCACGAGTCTGTCGTCGTATCTGGACGTTGAGCTGGTGGATCACTCTCAGCTGTCTGACGCTGATGAGCTTTACCAGTTGCCGTGCTACGGTGGGCCACGTGATGGGTCAGCAATTCGTCAGCTCCGCCTACGCCTTTGAGGTGCCGTTGCCAGGGGATGACTGGCAGCCGGTGCCTGGTGAGCTGACGGTGTTGACCCTCGCCCATACGCAATTGGCCGCCGGCATCACGATCAGTGTCACCTGTCATCAGGTGCGCGACGTCCCTTTGGCTATCCTCACACGTCATCTGCTCTTTGGGTTCAAGAACATCGAGATTCTACAACAAGCACCACAGGCACTCAACGGCGTGCCAGCACTGAAGACCGTCGCACGCGCTCATCTTGATGGACGCGAGGTTCAACTTCGCGGCCTCGTCGTTCGACGCGACGGCTGCATTTATGACATGGTATACTTTGCAAGCCCTCAGGACTATTCCCCCGGCGAGCCCAGTTTTGAACGCATGATGGCCGGATTTCGCTTTCTGCAACGCTAGGGCGACGATCATGCGCGCGGTATTTTTCTACCTCGGCGAGATGTCCCGTAAAATGGTCTATTACCTCGGGGATTTGGGTCTCCTGGTCTGGGACATCCTACGTCAGGCCTTCGTGCCCCCATGGCACGTGGGACTGATCATCCAGGAGATGGACGGCATCGGCGTCAAATCCATCTTTATTTCCGCGCTGAGTGCGCTCTTCATCGGCATGGTGATGACCCTGCAGACGGGCTACGCTATGGCCCGCTTCGGGGCGAAAGCCTATATCGGGCCGGCCGTGGCGCTATCGGTCTTGCGAGAGCTGGGACCTGTGGTCACCGCCCTGTTAGTGGGGGGACGGGTGGGCTCCGGCATCTCGGCAGAGCTAGGGGCGATGAAGGTCACGGAGCAGATCGATGCCCTGCGCGCCATCGGCAGCAATTACATCAAGAAGCTGATCGTCCCAAAGGTCGCCGCCACCACGCTGGTGCTTCCCCTCCTGACGGTGATTGCCGATGCTATGGGGATTTTTGGCGGCATGGTGATCGCGGTGCTGCAGTTCGATATCGACCCGATCCTCTTTATGAATTCCATCATCTACCAGATTACCTTCTACGACATTCTTAGCGGTATCGCCAAGACCTTTTTCTTCGGCTTTCTCATCGGCCTCATCGGCTGTTACAATGGCCTGAGCGTCAGCCGTGGCACCGAGGAGATCGGCCAGTTTACTACCGCCACTGTCGTGGCCGGGGCGATTAGCGTCCTAATCGCCGATTTCTTTTTGACTAAACTCTTCCTGATGTTTTGAGGGATGCCCCCTGTGATCGAACTCCACGCCGTGCACGTCGCATTTGACGGCCATGAGGTGCTGCGTGGCATCGACCTGTCAGTCATGAACGGTGAAATTCTGACCATCATGGGCGGCAGTGGTTCGGGCAAGAGCGTCTTGCTCCGCCTCATCGCCGGGCTCATTAAGCCCGATCGGGGGGAGATCCGCATCGACGGCACCGACATCGTCCCTCTGAACGAAGAGTGCCATGCTCAGCTTTCGGCAGCGCATGGGGGTGGTGTTTCAGCAGGCAGCGCTGTTCGACTCCATGTCTGTCGCCGACAACATTGCCTACCCGCTACACGAGCATGCCATGCTCGATGAGGCGTCGATCCGGCCGCGCGTAGCCGAGTTGCTGGACATCGTAGGCCTGCCTGGCATTCAGGAAAAATTTCCAGCTGAGCTGAGCGGCGGCATGCGCAAGCGGGTTGGCATCGCCCGGGCGTTGGCGATGAAGCCCGCCATGGTGTTGTATGATGAGCCCACGTCGGGCCTTGACCCCGGCAACTCCAAGCTGATTAGCCAATTGATTATGCAGGTGGCCACAACATTTGGCACCACGTCCGTCGTCGTTTCCCACGACCTCTACTGGTCGCTGCAGATCTCCACACGGGTCGCGCTGATGTATGGCGGCAAGATCATCACGGTAGGCACGCCGGCCGACATTCAGTCCTCACCGATCCTCGAGGTGCAGGCGTTCTTAGCAGGAGATCTGCATTAAAACTCAGGACTGAGGACCGAGGGCTGAGGTTATGACAGGCACTTGGTCTCCCAGTTCTCAGTCCTTCCGGAGGATGACACTGATGGTCAAACAAAGGAGCGCTCAGATCCGCGTCGGCATCTTCGTGTTTTTCACCCTGGTGACGTTCATGGCCGCCATTTTCTTGCTGGGCAGCCGCACGCAATACTTCCAACCTCAGTACAGGCTTAAGGCCGTGTTCTCCAACGTAGGCTACTTACTGGAAGGCGCCGGGGTCTATCTGGCGGGTGTTCAGGTAGGCCGCGTCGGCGAGATTCGGTTTTTCGAGGACATTGCGGCTCAGAAGGTCCTGGTCGTGTTGAAGGTTGCCCATCCCTATCAGGAGCGCATTCGTCAGGACTCCGTGGCGGTCATTACCAGCTCTGGGTTGCTGGGCGATAAATACATCGACATCACCTTGGGCAGTGAGGCTGAACCAGAATTGTTAGATGGGATGTTTATTCGCACGCAGGAGCCGGCCGACTATGGTCAATTGATCCGGCAGGGCGAAGAAGTCCTCACGAACACGATCGAGATCACCAGTGCCCTGGGCGCCCTCACCAGTGGTTTTCGGTCAAGCCAAGCCCCCATGGCGGTGGCTGACCTACTGACCTCCCTGGCCCAGATGGCCAGGGCTATCGAGACTGGCGATGGTCTCATCCACGCCTTGATCTATGAGCAAGGTAACGAACGGATTTTCGCCGATATTGCGGCCGCCACGACGGCCCTGCGGGACACGCTGACAGGCATCAAGGAAGGGAAAGGGTTTCTCCAGACCTTGCTCACCGATCCCAATCCGGAGGTGGTGGCGCAATTCACCAAACTCCTGGGCTCGGCCCATAAGCTGTTGCAGGATATCGAGAAGGGGCAGGGTGTCCTGCACGCGCTGATTTATGATAAGCAGGGGGGTAAGGCCGTCAAAGATTTCGCCGGGGCTGCGGGCCATATGAACGAGCTCTTAGCCAAGCTACAGGGGCAGGAAGGACTCTTGGCGAGCCTTCTCAATGACCCGAAACAAAAGCAGGTGCTCGTTGATCTAGCCCACATCATGCACGACTCCCGACAGATCGCCGCCGACATCGCGGCCGGACGAGGTACTGTTGGTGGCTTCATCACAGACCCAACTCTTTATGAAAACCTCACGGCTCTCCTCGAGGGCGCACGCCGAAGCTGGATTCTGCGGACGGTGATTCAGTCGACGGTGAACAAAGGGCAGGAGGGGGAACGGTAGCTAAGGAGTCCGGCGTCTTTCAGCGGTCCTGCGTCCACGCGGATGGTTCGGGGGCGAACTCGGGTCGCGTGGACGGGGACCGCCTTCGTACCTATAGGCCAAGGTCGCAGAGCGCCGTGGTTGTCGAGAACACGTGCGTTGACGCAACCATGTCTATGGCTGCGTCAGCATGGAAAGGACGGACAACTTCGCACCTGGCATCCCATCGTGCTCTGAGGGTTGAGAGCCGGGCTTCGTGGCGTGCGGCCTTGTGAGCAGCCCACCAATCTGTAAGCTGCTGATACCATCCATTTCGGTCCGTTGCTCGGCCGACACCAATATGCGTTCCCCATACGGTGATATGTCCATTGGCGTGCATGGTAACCTCCTTGACTGCTTGAGTACGGCCATCTTCTATTGTGTGCGGTTCGATCAACCAACCGCTTGAGACATAGTATCGTCCCTTACCATTCAAAAATCCAACGAATTATTATCATGAAAATCATGAATAATATTTATGGATAAGCTGGTTTTGGCGTCGCTGCAATGGCTCGGTGTCAATGGAGCCTGAGGCAGTGGTGTGAGGGATACGTGCGGAAATGGAACAGCCGTCGGTTGCCTTGTAAATTCGATTTTCATGCGTCGTGGTGCGCTCAGGGAGCATGAGAGTTCTGTAGCAAAGTTGCTTTTTCGTGCGTGTTGGCCTCTGTCAGCCATTGAATTCCTGACACGCGATTTTGGGATTTTGCCCCAACATTGAACTTTGCGACAGAAGCTGATGCAACACTCTTGGTGCTCCAAACGGTAGTGCACTCCATGTAATGCTTTTTCTCGGAAACACCCTACAAGCACTCTTTATATTTAATGGGTTGCGGCGCCATCATTGCCAGCGAGCATTACTTGGATATCACTACCCAATTGCCGGGCTGATCCCAGCGATTCTAGCCTACCGAACTGAGGTCGCAGACAATCTTGCACCGCTCTCGCGAGGTGAGGCTCATGTGTGGACGGTTTTGCAATGTTATCTGGGCTCTCGGGGTCGCATGGCTCATGTGCACGACGCTCGCCAGTGCCCAGGAGGTCACCCGGCTGACCTTCGCGCAGCTGATCGACTCGATCCGAGCCGATCTGGAGCTGACGCAGAAGATCAAATCCCTCTCGGGCACAGAAGTGGAGATTCAGGGATTCATCATCCCGGCCGGTCTGCCTGACCTGGCGTTCTTCCTGCTCAGCCGTGTCTCGTCGATCGGTAACTATTGTTGCGAAGCTCCGGTAGGACAGGATGAGACCGTCTACGTGTTCGCGACCCGCGTCGACCACATAACCTATGATCCGCTGCGCGTGTATAAAGTGTGGGGGGTGTTCGAGGCCGGTCTGAAGAAAGATGAGGTCTATGGTCTCAGCCTCTTCCGCATTCGTCAGGCGCGCGTGGAGGAGGCAGTCGGCGCCCCCATCATGAAGGTGGGAGAGAAGGCAGCTCCATCCTTAAGCAAATAAGGCCGCTTCCCCTGCCGTAATCTGCGACGCGCGGGAGCTGTTAGGCGGCGACAACCGCGCATGAGAAACTTCTAATTTTCCATTAATCCCTTTTTCAGGTTTCCGCGCTATATTCACTGGTAGGCAACCAACTGGGTCAGCCGTTGCTGGGACAGACTGTGCTAGAGATGCGAACAGCACTATAGAAGGATGGGTGCAGTTGCGCAGCCTGATGATCGCATCGAATCTACTGGGGACTGGAGCGTCCCCAGCGCAGGACAGCAGGCAGCTGGCCCTATTAATCACGAACCCCCCGTCGGGAAATAGCGCACATGCGAAGTATTGCACCTCTGATCTTCAGATTTGTCGTCCGACGTTCTCGCCATCTGAGCGCTGACGCACGTGGTGGAGAGGTGCGGATTGGGATCCGGGAGATGCCGATATGACTGGCCTTCGCCCACTGCTTCGCGATGCCTGGGCCATCGTCCGCCCGTATTGGTTCTCGGATGACCGTTGGGCAGGACGGGGATTGCTCCTCGTTGTCATCGCGCTCACCCTTGGGATCGTCTATATCAATGTCCTCCTGAACCAATGGAATAATACCTTCTACAACGCACTGCAGGACAAGGATTACGCCGTCTTCATGCAGCAGTTCATCCGCTTCTCATGGCTCGCGGGCCTCTACATCGTCGTGGCCGTCTATCAACTCTATCTCACCCAGATGCTCCAGATTCGCTGGCGGCGCTGGCTCACTGAATACTACCTCCGCGCCTGGCTATCCGACGGCGCCTATTACCGGATGCAGCTCGTGTCGGGTGAGACCGATAACCCCGACCAGCGCATCGCCGAGGACATTCGTCTGTTCATCTCCGGCACTCTCGATCTTGCCATCGGCGGTCTGCGCGCGGTAGTAACATTGATCTCCTTCGTGGCGATCCTCTGGGGGCTTTCGGGACCGCTCGTTATCCCCCTCGGTAGTACCTCCGTCACTCTGCCTGGGTACATGGTCTGGGCCGCGCTTCTCTATGCCATCGTCGGCACCTGGCTGACCAATTGGGTCGGCCGACCGCTCGTCCGGTTGAACTTCGACCAGCAGCGCTACGAGGCCGACTTCCGCTTTGGCCTCGTCCGATTCCGCGAGAACACCGAAGGTGTAGCCCTCTACCGTGGCGAGTCTGACGAGCTGCGCGGCTTTCGTGAGCGGTTCGGTGCAGTGGTGCGGAACTGGTGGGACATCATGCGCCAGCAAAAGCGGCTGACGGGCTTCACCGCCGGCTATGGCCAGGCGGCGATCATCTTCCCCTTCATCGTCGCGGCCCCACGCTACTTCCGGGGAGAGATCCCCCTCGGCGGCTTGGTCCAGACCGCCACAGCCTTCGGGCAGGTGCAGCAGGCGCTGAGTTTCATCGTCTCTGCCTACTCGGACATCGCCGCGTGGCGCGCGGTGGTGGAGCGGCTGGCGGGCTTCGAGCACGCTCTTGATCGTGTGCGCTTTGAGGCGGCTACCACCAACGGCATCCGGCGCGCCAACGGAGAGGCAGCACATCTAGCTGTAGAGGGCATCGAGCTAGACCTCCCCAGCGGTCAGCCGCTCGTCGCGAACGTCAACCTCTCACTGGCGCGCGGCGATACCATCCTTTTGCGGGGACCTTCCGGCTCTGGCAAGAGCACGCTCATCCGCGCCATCGCAGGGATCTGGCCCTTTGGGCGCGGCGAGATCCGCGTGCCGAAAGACGCCCGTGTCCTCTTTCTTCCCCAGAAGCCTTACCTGCCGATCGGCGCGCTCCGGGACGTCGTGAGCTACCCAATGCCGACAGGCGGGTTCGATGACGCCACGCTGTGCGAAGCGCTCGAGGCGGTGGGATTGCCCGAGCTGGCCAGGCGGCTCGACGAGTCTAACCACTGGGCGCTCCAGCTTTCCCCCGGAGAACAACAGCGCATCGCCTTCGCCCGCGCCCTTGTCCAGAAGCCTGATTGGCTCTTCCTTGACGAAGCGACTTCGGCTGTGGATGAGGCAACCGAGGCGCGCCTTTATCAACTGGTGCGCGAGCGGCTCGTTGGGACAACCGTGTTTAGCGTCGGCCACCGAGCCACGCTACGCCCATTCCACGCCCGCCAGCTGGTCCTACAGCCCGATGGGGGCGGGTCCGCCTGCATCGGGGAAGTGGGCGCGGCGTCTGCCCCGACATCGCGACCATGTGTCGCAGATGTTGAGCAGTGTTATAGAGTCCCCTGCGGGGCGCAGGATTAGCTGGCCAGGGAGGAGGGTGGGTAGCTCCACACTAAACCGTGGTGCAGTGAGGTTGTAAAGGAAATGGGGGTCCTGACATATTTCTCTTGGCCATGTGTCCACGCACAGCCAGGAGGATCGTCATGGACCCCACGACGGTATGCTGCCCGAATGTGGCATGTCCCGCCCGCGGCCAAGCAGGCGAGGGCCATATTCGTCTCCACGCGCGCAAGGACAAACGGAGGCTCTGCACGGCGTGCCACCAGACGTGTACCGCCACGACAGGCACAGCGTTGTACCGCCTGCGGACCTCGGCAGAGCCGGTCAGCCTCGTGGTCACGCTGCTGGCGCACGGCTGTGCGCTGCCAGCGATCGTCGTCGCCTGTGGGTTCGATGAGCGGACAGTGGCGGCGTGGGGGGCGCGCGCTGGCCGACAGGGCCAGGCGGTCCAGGAACATCGGGTGGAGCGCCCACGAGACCTGGGCCAGGTGCCAGCCGATGAGATCCGCGTCAAGACGCCGGGCGGCATCGTGTGGATGGCGCTGGCGATGCTGGTCAAGACACGGCGGTGGCTGGCCGGCGAGGGCAGTGCGCCTCGTGATAGGCCGCTGATTCGCCGGCTCCTCGAGCGCGTGCGCCGCGGTGCTGCGCCCGCTCCGCTCTTGCGGTGCACCGATGGCGTGTCCGCCTACGTCCGGGCGAGGCGTGAGACCTGTCGCGATCCGGTACGCACAGGCGCGCCCGGGCGCCCTCGGCTGCGCCCCTGGCGCCATCTCGACATCGCGCAGGTCGTGAAGCGCGACGTGCAGCGGCGCGTGGTCGACATCGAGCGCCCTATCGTGGATGGCACGCCCACGCGTGTCGAGACGCTCAGGCGTCGCTCGCACGGGCACGGGGTGAGCCACACCGCAGACATCGAGCGGCTCCAGGCGACGTTCCGGGAGCGCTTGGCGTCGCTGACACGCCGCGGGAGCGCGCTGGCGCGTCGTCCGCTGACGCGGCAGCACGGGATGGATCTGATCGGCAGTGTCGACCACTGCTGTACGTACCCTGCCAGTCTGCGCCGCACGGCATCGGCGGCTGGTATGACGTGTCTCCAGAGGACGCCTAGCATGGCTGCCGGGATCACGGATCATGGCTGGACCGTCCAGGAGCTGCTGTCGTTTCACGTACCACCACCCCGCTGGACGCCTTCCACGCCGCGGGGGCGCCCCTCGCGGGCACGGAAACGCCTGATAGCACGCTGGTGCTCATGACCACGGTTTAGTGTGGAGCTACCTTTTCACGAGTTGTTTTGCGCACGCAAGACAAACAGGGGAAATCCTACGGGACACTGTCGGAGGGAGCCCGCTGGCGAAAGTAGTCGCACTCTGCACGCTGACTCCTCACTTCCAGGGTCGGCGGCAGTGGCGAGGAAACTGGCAAGGCATTCACATCTTGGAGTCGGTCATCGAAGAATCAGAATTGATGGTAAAGGGAGTCGGGGATCTTGAGGCGATAGCATTTGTCCTGCACCGACCGAGGCTACAGCAACTCCTTGCGGTCATGACGCCCGGGACCGAATCTCGATTCGAAGACATAGGGTACTCGAAAGGGGTGGTTCTGACTGTCGATTCACTCGGAGCACTCCTGAAGGGCGAAGGTATCGAAGATGGAGCTTGGCTCTGAGACAAATAATAGAGGAGGCACAGTACTCTCACCCGGATGGGTTTTGTCGTGGTGTCTAGTGCTCAAGAGGGGTGGTCCAGCCGAACTAGGCGCTGCACCTGACTGCCTCCAGCGCTCGCTCCTGCGTCGCTTCCGCTTCCGGCAGCAGGTGAGCGCTAGCGTTAGAAGCTGCAGGTTCAACAGACGAAGCCATATACAGAGCCATATTTTGATATGGTGCTTAGCCTTCTCATCTGCTAGTCTTGTCCCATGAGCACGGCAAGCTTCGCATGGGACGTCGAGAAAGACCTCGAAAATCAAGCCAAGCACGGTGTGTCGTTCGCACAGGCGCAATACGCCTTCGCGGATTCCCAACGTGTCATTGCTGAAGACCTCTCCCATAGTCAGACCGAACAACGATACTACTGCTTCGGGGCCGTGGGGGAAGGGATTCTCACGGTCCGATTTACATACCGTCGGGGGATCATACGCATCTTCGGCGCCGGCTATTGGCGGAAAGGCAGGCAAATCTATGAACGCGAAAATCAGATACACCGATGAACCCTTGGGGGACCTGAGAGTCATTCCTGATTTTTTACCGGCTCCGGAAGAGCTGGTGTTTCAGGATGATACGGTGAAAATTACCATTACCCTGAGTCGATCGAGTGTGGAGTTCTTCAAGCGTGAGGCAAAGAAGCATCATACCCAGTACCAAAAGATGATTCGTCGTCTCCTCGACGTCTATACGGAGAAGCATCAGCAGCCTCTAACAAAGCGCTCCACCGGACGCGGCACACAGCCGCCGCGCCAGTGAGCTTTCGCGTTGGACGCACCTATAGGGCCGAAAAAGATCGATTGAGATATGGCGACATCAAGCGACTACGAACAGTTCATCTATGGCATATGTCGAGTCATCGGAGAACCAGACGGAATTATTGTCCATCGCAACAAGGCATACACCGGTCGATTGTCTGGTCGGAAAATCAGGGTGGATGTATCCTTCGAGGGACAGTTGCTCGGTGCTCACATCCTTGGTCTTGTGGAATGCAAATGTTACAAGAGCCGTGTTGAGGTGAGCGACGTGGAGGAATTTCACTCTAAGCTGGACGACATTGGCGCTCATAAGGGCATCATGTTTACGACGGTGGGGTACGAAGCCGGTGCCAAGAAAGTGGCGAAGGGGCGAGGTATCGCTCTCTTTACATTGCGGGAAGGCCAGGAGCCAGGAGAACTTCGAGTCGAGATGAAGTCGGCGAACCGGCCCGCTGCGTCTACCTTCCTCAGGGGCAACTTCCTTCCGTGGGGGCAGTTTTCAGAACCAGGGGATGAGATTGGTTATCGTGTGGAATCGGCAAACGAGCTTTTCTATCTCCTGGCCTTCAGTGAAGATGAGAGATTTGAAGAACTGGCGCGCCAGCAGGGACAGGGATAGCACCCACTCCCCAGGTTAATGGGTGATGAGGGCGTCCAACAAGCGCATGCAGCCGACGCGCAACAAGCCGCGCGCGGCTGATGCCTGAGCGTTCGGCTTTTTCCTCTCTCTAAGATGGTCCAGACACCAGAGCTAAAATCCGGTATTATGATCCAAACAAACCCGATCTCTCGAGAAGCTGTGGACCATGGATACCTTAGATACAGGCAGCGCAAAGGCCACCGTCTATATCGAAACGAGCCTCGTCAGTTATCTCACGGCACGAGCAAGCCGTGATTTGCTCGTAGCCGCCCATCAGCACCTCACTGCGGCGTGGTGGGACCACCAGCGGCCACGCTACGAACTCTTCACCTCTCAAGTGGTGTTGGTGGAGGCAAGCGCGGGCGATCCAGAGGCCGCCCAACGACGCCTCACCGCACTCGAACCTCTCCCGCTCTTGGACGTGACGGATGCGGCGATTGCGCTCGCCGCGACGCTCATCACCGGACAGGCGCTACCAGCCCAAGCTGCCCAAGATGCACTCCACCTCGCCATTGCCTGCGTCCACGGGATGGAGTATCTCCTGACGTGGAACTGCACGCATCTGGCGAATGCGCGGTTACGGAATCGCATCGAACAGGTCTGTCGCGAGGCAGGCTATGCCCCGCCGATTATTTGTACCCCAGAAGAACTTGAGGGCTAACCCATGTGGCAAGACCCCATTGTCGAGGAAATTCACAAAATTCGTGAGGCACTAGCGGCCAAATTCCAGTATGACGTGCAGGCGTTAGGGAAGTTTTTCCAAGCGCAGCAGGCCACAGAGCACCGCGTGGTGGTGACCCGTGCCCCACGACGTGTGCCAGAAGCCATCCAAGGCCCGACGTCCACGCCAGACCAAGCCTAACCATCGCGTGCAGGCGACGGCAAACAGCGTCCGCTGCGCTCCCGCTGTCTGCCGCGCCTGACGCCGGGCGTTCGGCTACCAACGACTGGTCACAATGTATCACATGTTCGACTGTTGCGGACACAAGCCGGAGGTCAAAACCGTGATGAAACAACTGACCATCTTGATTGGTGGGGCCACTGGTTTCGTCGGGAACCAGCTCGTGGCCCATCTGTCAACGCACTATCCGCAGGTGCAGGTGCGGGCGTTGACGCGGACGCCGGAGTCGGACACCGCACGCCACTTCGCGGCACTACCCGGGGTCACGGTGGTCCAGGGCAACTATGGGGATGTGCGATCGCTGGAGGCTGCCGCAGAGGGGGCAGACCGCGCCTACGTGGCCTGTAACAATGTGGCAGAGCAGCGCCGATTTGAGTGTAACTTCATTGATGCGTGCCAGGTCCAAGGGGTGCGTCGGATTGCCAAAATCTCGACCTTCCGCTCTTTTTGTCGGGCTGATGGGCCGGGGCACGGGGCCGCGCATTATCACATTGCACAGCACCTGCACCACAGTGGAGTCGACCATGTGATCCTCCACCCCGCCTATTATTTCCAGAGCCTCCTCTACTTCACGCAGCCGATCAAGACGGCCGGGATACTCCCCCAATTGCTGGGGGACATGCAGCTCAATATGGTGGATTGCCGCGATGTGTCCCAGTGTGCTGCCGCCTTGTTGACGTGTGATGAGGAGACGTTTGCGCCCTTTAATGGCCACCATGTCGAGATTGCTGGCCCAGAGACATTAGGCGGCGAAGACTGGGCCGAAGCCCTGCGCCATGCCGGCGTCACGGTGCGGTAGGCAAAAGTCGCTCCCGACGCGTTTCAGCAAGGACTCCGCAGTGTCGGAGTGCCAGAGGATATGGCCGCCAACATCACCGCCTTTCACACATGCTTCTATGATGGGTCAGCCCAAGTTGCGGAGCATGCCACCAGCCCTGGCTTGGAGGGCCTCCCAGGCGTGCCAGTACGTTGGCGTCGGTTCGCAGCGTTCGTGACGGAAGTGGCACCAATGTTCCAACCCGCACAGTGAGGCCTTGAGGCGTTGGGAACATCATGAGAGACTCAAAGTAACTGATATGCTGAGCCTTACTTGCCAAGGCAGCGCCGAACAAAGCGCTGCAGCCGATGCCCTACAGCGTCCGCTCGTGCCTCGCTTCCGCTTCCAGCAGCAGGTGACGCCTGGCGTTCGGCGGCATAAACAAGGAGAGTTCTAATGCCTATAACTCCATCTGATTTAACTCCGGAGGTCCGTCACATCCTCGACAAGCCAGCGCGAGAAGGTGCATGCCACAGCGAGCAGCCGGTTTGCCTACCCGACCCGCGCGTAACGGCCCAGTTGACAACGGAAAAGCCAGAACGACAAGTCGCCCCGTGGCGGATAGGTAATGCCTGCAAGGGCGATCTAATCATATGCCCTGGGGGCCCTGCCGGAATGATCGGCGGGCTGCTGTCGCAGATCGACCCGCCGCAGTACTACGACCATGTGGGGATCATGACCGCCGACGAGGTTGAAATTCGCCAAGCGGCTGCAATTGGGGATCGCGTCGAGAAGTTCTACAACGGCAGCATCCTGGGTTTGGATGATGCACCGACCGATGGCATTCAGGAGAACGCTTTGCGGTTCCTCTGGCCTGGAACTTTAACCCAGTCGGCGGAACGAGCATACCAAATCTGGCACGGCATGGGCAACCATGTCGCTAACGGCCAGGACGCGTTAGGCAACAAGGTTCTCGATGATGCTTGGAAAGTCAAGGACAACGAGAGCGGTGAATCGTTTTTTGTAAACACCCTCACCTGCGGCCCAGTGCGCATGATCGTTCGTGGTGTCTGGACAAACGTCTATCCGCTGGTGGTCAAACCTTGCCCGCTCCTGGAGACCCCAGCTGTGCGGGCTGCTCTCCATCGTGTCGCCGACGCTGCCAAGGAGCTGCGCGGGTACTATAGCTTCTTCGTCTACACTCACGCCGCCGCCGGCCTCGACTCATGGAAAGTTGGCCCACCGATGCTCGAGGCGGAGAAGCCCGACCCGGCCAGCTCATGTATTGGGGTCAAGCCGCTGGTCCGTGTCCGCGCCGGCGATACCATCCCGATGGTCTGTTCGGCGTTCATCTGGCTCGCCGTCCACCTCGTTAACGACCGGGCCGCGACGGCGAATCCGCCCTACCCACGGATCATCCTCGATGGTCGGCCGCAATTGTATCACTTCGACGCCGGGGGTGATTATGGTCGGGGCATGTGCAACAGCTTCTTCCCACGCATGCCGGCCATTGACAAGATCAACTCGCAGACTCCTGACGGGCTGTACTTCTACAGCAAGGAGGAGCGAGCAAAAGCGGCTAAATGGCTATATGACTATGAAGTGAAGAAAGTCAGGGATAAGCTCGACGAGGAACTGCCCGGACTGCTCGCCAGCTTGGGGATCGGGGTGGGCGTGGGTTTGACGGTGCAGAAACTCCTTGCCCTGCTCACGAGCTGGAACGCCGGGGCCGTGGCTGTGCTGCTGGGCTTCACCCCTTTGTTTCTGGAAGAGCTGATCGTGCTGATCTCCGACATGCCCGACGACCTGGCCAATCAGATCTGCAACGCCTTCGCGTTCGACAGGTGCGAGACCACCGCTAAAGACGACGACAACTGGAAGAACCCTGGCGTGCGGTATGCAGTCAGTCCGGACAACATCATCAACTCCTGGGCACCTCCCACCCCGCACGAAGACCCCGCAGTGCTCCATGGACTATATGGCTACAATCAGCGGTTGATCCCCAGAATGCCGGAGTTTGTACGCAATCCACCGCCCCCGAGCACCTGGCAGATTTCGCAGGGATTTGTGCCTGTGAGACGTGGCCGAGTATTGTTCCAAGGGAAGGGCGTTCATGGTGCTTCTGTGCGGGTTGGGTGCGTTCAGTTCATGACTGGTCCAGATGGCTTCTTTCCACAAGGACAGCAGATGCCCTCCGGTCGCTACTGGGCCGTCGCAAAATACGTGCACCCAAAGACTGGCTTTTTGCTGGAGTCGAAGGGCGAGGCAGTGACTGTGCCGGATGTCGGGGGAGTAGAGCTGGAGTTAGGTCTGCAAGAGCCGCCCGATACGCGTCGCGAGGTGCTGATTGAAGGAAAGATGGATTTGGTCAACCGTTATGCGATCGGCGAGGACTGGTGGGCACACCCGCAGTTTGTGTTGGAACCAGCGCTGATCGGCCTCGACTACTTCCCCGACGAGCCCGAATTCGCTGAGCAGCGCAAGGCCAGCATGGCCCAGCCACGGGGCCGAGGGGAGCAAGTCGACGACTGGGGACACGCCGAGCTGCAGTGTGTCCTCGAGATTCAGAACGATCGATCAATCAAGGTCACGTACAAGGTGCGGCTGAACGCAGGGGATGATGACTGGCAGGAGGAGGCAACTTTCTTCGTACCGCCGAAGGCAGATAACGCCAATCCTGGCATGCCCAAAGTCATCGATTTGGTGCGGTCGGAAATGGCCTGGCCGGTCCGAGCGCACATCGAATTCACGGTGCATAATAACCGCGCGTCGTAGAGCTGTCCCCGGCGTACACAACTGCCCAACAAGGGTTTGCTCGCGCCAAGGTAAGCCCGAAACCTTGGAATTGGGTGAAAACCCATGAAATTGGTTGATGTTTCCCAGTGGGTGCGCACACCGTGCAAATCCCACCTGACGAACGTCTAGCCCACAGGTCAGGAGCGAAGCCGCGTGCCTCCCCGCAAGGGGCCGTACGGAGCCGGGTGTCGCGAGAAGGCAGGCCGCGTGATTGAGCCCCGACAGGTGTAGAGTCGTGGACAAGAGGATATCCTTCAGGGGGATCGAAGGGAAAGCCGACGGTTGGCAAGCGCCGGAAGGCAGCAGTCCTGGATGCATTAGGGCGAGTATCGAGGACACCACCGGGGTCTGAGAGCGGGGCATGTCTGCAGCGGGGGGACTCGGGCACGTGGGAGAGCCACCCGTCTCCTTGTACCAGTGCCGGAACAGGGGGAGCGGCGGACCACAGGCCCTGGCGTGGCCCGGGGGCTTCCACCGGGCGACGAGCCGGAAACGGAGACCACGAACGTGGGAAGCCAGCAAGGGACTCGGGGTTGCGAGCGACCAGCGCAGCACCCCGAGACGGGCAGGGTGGCAGTCGTCGCGGCGCATCGTACCGAGGACGGTGGGGACGTGAGGCCCAAGCGACCCACGGGAGGGAAGGCGCCGTCGGGCAGAGCCTCCGCTGGTCGGAGACAGGGGAGAGACCTAGAGCTCACGAACCCTGACCACGGCAGGCCAGTGGACTGTGGAGCCAGGGCGACCTTGCGTGGGCAGCAGCCGCTCTGTCTGAGGAACCGTATGCGTGAATGGCGCACGTACGGATCTGTGGGGGGGCCGGATGGGTAACCATCGGCTCTACCCGGCAGCCGACGCCTTACAGCCTACGCTCCTACATCGCTCCGGCTTCCAGGCGCGGCTGAAACCTAGCATTCGGGCGGACATGCTGCGCACGTCCGCCCGAATGCGGCGCTCACTGCGTTCGCCGCCTGGTTCGGCCACGCGCTTCGCGCCGCCGAACCAAGCAGCTGCACCTGCCACGGCGGCCGTCAAGCCTGCGGCTCGCCGTCCCCCGCGCAGGTGAGCGCCGCATTAGGGCTCAACTAACAGTGCAAGGGAGGTTCGCAGGTGAAGGACCATTACACGGCCGTACTGAAGCAGAAAGGCGACTGGTGGATCGGCTGGATCGAGGAGGTTCCGGGGGTGAATTGTCAGGAGCGGTCGAAAGGGGACCTCATCGAAACGCTCCGGATCACCCTGCGTGAAGCCCTCGAATTCAACCGCCGAGAAGCACTCGACGCGGCGGGGGAGAGCTACGAGGAGCAAGAAATCGCCCTATGAAGCGCCGAGAGTTCCTTCGGCATCTCCGAGCCCATGGATGTCAGCTGTTGCGGGAGGGCGCCCGACACTCTTGGTGGCATAATCCCAGCCTGAACAAACGTTCCGCCGTGCCTCGCCACACTGACATTGACGAGGATCTCGCACGAAAGATTTGCCGAGACCTCGGAGTCCCTTGGATCCGTTGAGCCCTAACAACACACTCCAGCGGACGGGGGGACAGCGGTGCGTTGCCGCTCGGCGGCCAAGTCATAAGGTTGGTGGTGGTGCGGCCCCCGCCGCTGAGCGTGGGCGATAAGCGGACCGCTCGCAAGGCTCGCTTGGGCTTTGCCCATCCGCTTATCGCCGGCTGTTGAGTGCTTCGCACTCTAACGCCCTTGACTGGCTCCGCTCGCGCTCCGCCTATCAAGGGCGTTAGAGCCGACTGCGCTTCTCGCGTGGAAGACGCTCCGCGTTTCCCACGCTGCGAGGCTCGCGGCTCAACAGCCGGCGTTAGATTTCCAGGAATGAATTGACTCCAGAGTATCTGGCCGTTTGGGAGGACGAGAATGCAGACGATCAACTTCGACATTGGACAACTGCTAAAGAAGGTTCGGGCTGGGCATTTCTTGATTCCTCAGTTTCAGCGCGATTTCACCTGGAAGGAGGGGCGAACTCGGTTACTGATAGATTCGATTGCCCGGAATTATCCGATTGGCTCCCTATTAATCCTCGGGAAAAACGATGCAGTACCTCTTAAGTCTCGGAAATTAGATGCCGATTATCCTCCGAAAGATCAAGACTCCGAAGTGCTTGAAAAGTTTGATGAACCGGGCTCGGAATCCTGCTACGTGCTCGATGGGCAGCAGCGTCTCACATCCATTGCCAGAGTTTTCCTGGACGCGCACGCAAACAGGAATTATTACTTCGATCTAAAAGGAATGTACGAGCTGTTCGACACCGAGAATCCATCTTGGATTGTAAGTAGAAACCGAGGCATAAGGAATCCGGAGAGAAAAGACAACAACAGACTTCTTAGAACTGACATAGCCATGGAGCAGGCGCGATGCGATGTTTACATATCCGAGTATATTGAAGACTCTGGAGATTTCCCTGAATTCGAGAAGGATAAAACAGCAGCTCGACAGGCGGCGGCAAAACTCAAGGGCGTATTCGAAACCATCCGGAAGTTTTCTCTTCCATTTGTTGCTTTGGATAACGACGCCCCATTGGAATCAGTATGCCGAGTATTCGAAACCATTAATTCTACCGGCACCAGACTTACCACATTTGACCTAGCGGTGGCACGTTATTATCCGAAGCCTGATCTCAAGGCTCTTCTCGACACTTCGACAGACAAATACCCCATTCTCGTAGACTATGAAATCGATGGTGAAAGGATATTGCAAATACTGTCACTTTATAACCTCAGAATGACCAACAAGTTTCCAGAGGCTACTCGCTCTGTGCTCCTCTCCTTAGATGCCGCATTTATTCCTGATCATTGGGATGCAGCCGTAGATCACTTGGCGGAAGCGTGTGATTGGATTCAGAAATTGGGTGCAACTCCCAAGACCCAGCCTCCCCATGGCACCCTCGTGTCCATAGCAGCAACCCTGATGTGTTTTCCGGGTAGTCTCGTTAACCCAGAGTTCTCTTCGACATTAAGAAAATGGTATTTCTGCACCACCTTGGCGGCCAATCCATCGCCAGCGAACAACTATAAGATAGGTGATGACTTTCGAAAACTCTGCAATTTTCTCGAGCAGGGAACGTCCATACCGTACCCTCGGGTGTATTTTACCGAAGATAATTTGATCGACATTAAGCACATAACTGATAGCCGTTACAAAGCAATACAAGCTCTGATGAGGACGACCGTAAGAGAGGATCTCTTGACTGGCAATCCTCTGGGTGCAAATCTCGAGGATCATCACATATTCCCGTATTCTCTCAACAAGAGTGGAGTGAGCAAGCATAGGCTAAACTCTATCGTAAATCGCATTATCGTCTCGCAAGAAACAAACAGAAGTATCAGCAACCTGAACCCTGACAAGTACCTAGCGGATCTCGTAAAGCACCATATCTCTGAGGGTAATACGGGAGAGCTAGATAGACGGTTAACCAACTGTTTTATTCCCTATCTCTCGCTAGACCCTGAATTCATTCACAAATTCTCGAAAGACAGCTTTGACGGTTTTCTCACGGACAGGGCGAATATGATACTGAAGCGCATACGGGATGTAGTCGGCGACGCCTGGCAAGCTTCAGTCGCCTCGGAGGAAAAGAATCTTGAAGACGATGAGTTCGTGGCATCGTAAATCTAACAAAGCGCTGCAGCCGACTGCCTACAGCGTCCGCTCCGCTCCCGCTTTCGGCAGCGGCTGAGCGCCAGCGTTAGGCTTCCCGAGTTTTAGCGATTACACGAGGTGATATAAAATGAAGTCACCAAGCTTCAAAGTAGCGGATGCGTTCAGTTTTGCTGGCGCACATGGGTTGCAGGCTGAGGCCGCGCAAATCCAGTCAATGGAAGTGCATCCGACGTTTAAGGCGCCTAATGTGGTTCGTAAAGGGTACCTCGTTGAGCTGTTCGAGGCACGAGGTTTGATGGAAGCCTTCGTAGAGCAGTATTGGTCTGGGCGCCACACTGACGCCGGCGAACGTCGGCGTGGGAAGTTCCTTGACCTAAAGCTTCGGAATGAACATCGACTCGACGGCGAGTTGGACGATGAAATGCCGGAGGACGAAGACGAGAGTGCTGAGGAGCAACGATTTGCACTGGAGGCCGACCTGCGGGATTTCTTGGCGGCAAATCTTCGGGTCATTGAGCCAGGGCTGAAGCTCTATCGGGACGGTGAGCAGGATGGCGTTGAATTTTCTGTGGACGGGGGGCGCATCGATATCTTGGCGATCGATCAGAACGGCACGCCCGTAGTGATCGAACTCAAGCTTTCGAAAGGCCGAAATCGCGCGATCGGTCAACTTCTTTACTACATGGGTTGGGTGGATAAGAACCTCGGCAAGGGTCGGAGTCGAGGGATCATTGTGGCAAGAGATATCCCGGATGATTTGCTCCTTGCCACACAGCGTGTTTCTGGTGTGTCGCTCTACCGCTACAGTGTGAGCATGGTCGTGGAAGCTGTGCGATTCCCGGGCGAAGCCTAACCAAGGCGTGCTCGCGCCAAGGTAAGCCCGAAACCTTGGAATTGGGTGAAAACCCATGAAATTGGTTGATGTTTCCCAGTGGGTGCGCACACCGTGCAAGTCCCACCTGACGAACGTCTAGCCAACAGGTCAGGAGCGAACCCGCGTGCCTCCCCGCAAGGGGCCGTACGGAGCCGGGTGTCGCGAGAAGGCAGGCCGCGTGATTGAGCCCCGACAGGTGTAGAGTCGTGGACAAGAGGATATCCTTCAGGGGGATCGAAGGGAAAGCCGACGGTTGGCAAGCGCCGGAAGGCAGCAGTCCTGGATGCATTAGGGCGAGTATCGAGGACACCACCGGGGTCTGAGAGCGGGGCATGTCTGCAGAGGGGGGACTCGGGAACGTGGGAGAGCCACCCGTCTCCTTGTACCAGTGCCGGAACAGGGGGAGCGGCGGACCACAGGCCCTGGCGTGGCCCGGGGGCTTCCACCGGGCGACGAGCCGGAAACGGAGACCACGAACGTGGGAAGCCAGCAAGGGACTCGGGGTGCGAGCGACCAGCGCAGCACCCCGAGACGGGCAGGGTGGCAGTCGTCGCGGCGCATAGTACCGAGGAAGGTGGGGACGTGAGGCCCAAGCGACCCACGGGAGGGAAGGCGCCGTCGGGCAGAGCCTCCGCTGGTCGGAGACAGGGGAGAGACCTAGAGCTCACGAACCCTGACCACGGCAGGCCAGTGGACTGTGGAGCCAGGGCGACCTTGCGTGGGCAGCAGCCGCTCTGTCTGAGGAACCGTATGCGTGAATGGCGCACGTACGGATCTGTGGGGGGGCCGGATGGGTAACCATCGGCTCTACCCGGCAGCCGACGGCAAACAGCGTCCGCTCGTCCCTCGCTCCCACTGTTCGCCGCGCCTGATGCCCAGCGTTCGGCAGACCAACGACAGAGGAGTAGCTGCATGCGAATAGTCTTTGAACCCATGGAGGTACGCAAGGGCCTCCGTCAACTACGAGGCACACTTGTGGCTGCGCTCGGGGAAGCCACTCTCAAGCACTGGAGCTTTCCTGGGGCGAGCCAGGATGACAGGTTGCCCACATGGTCGGGCACCGCAGAAGGCTCGCCGTTCACCATTGCGATCGGGGACGAGGGGAGATGGACAAGCCGGACACCTGTCCTTCTCGCGCGAGAGGAGTCTTATAATGGAATGACGCCGGTCGTGGAGATCAACGTACCAGTCGCAGATGGCAGGATTAATCGCAAGGTCAATGGCTGCCTCTGCATGGACGACAACGGGGACTTCATTCTCGTGCACAGGGGAACGCGCTTCACTGTTACCCCCTACGTTGTGACGAAAGCAAGTGTGCATAAGCACTTTGCCAAGTGGCTGACGTTGGTGGACGACGGCGACGAAGAGACGCCAGTGATCCCCGTGGGGCCAATCGTGCAGGGCTTCGTTGAGCACGCGTCGGCCTTCGCAGATGCGGTGGCCATCCTTAAGCAAATATGGGCGGAATCCCAGGGAAACGTGGGTGTCGCGGAAGCCGCACTTGGCTGGTCTGAGGACTTGAACTTCCCAGATGTCATTGAACGCTCCACCGGCGAGTCCCGCGGGCTGTTCGAGTATCGTCATGGGCCTCTCCAGACGAAACTCATGGCTGTACTTCGCCAGTTACTGCCGTCAGGCTGTCGGGTGGTGCGGAATCAACGAATTGACTTGGGTATCCTCCGAGGAACCAGCCTCGATGCGATTTTCGAGGTCAAGACCGGCCTTGGCCACCAGATCTACTCCGCTATTGGGCAGTTGCTGTGCTACAAAGCGGAGTTCGGCCATGCCGCGACACGGCTCATTGTGGTACTTCCGTCCGAAGCATGTTCTAAGGGCGAAGCAACAGCGACCGGTCGACTCCTTCAGAAGCTCGGAATTGAACTCCTGATGGGACGCGGGCAGAAGTTCCGGACCTGGGACGGCAGCCATCTTCGACAACTCCCGTACCTTTCATAAGCTTGTACATAAGCATCGACGAAACTGGGCCGACCACACGCTTCGTGCTGACCGTTCGGCTGCTTTCGGGGATCGCTTAGAGCATGTTACATTCTATGTCCTGGAAACATACGCTCTATAACTAGGCATAAAGCCGAGGTCCGCCATGAACGTCTCTCTTGAGTTCCCTGATGCCGCCTCTCTCACGCAGTTCGATCACGACTACCTGAAGGCAGTGTTGATTGCCACACTCTACCATCTCGGCCAACTCTCTGAACACGAAGCCTGTGTGGCGTTAGGGGTTACCCGCCGCGCCTTTGAGGAACTCTTGCCGCGGTTTGGGTTCTCCGTGTTGGCAGATGATCAGGATACCATCGACGTTGAACGGCACGCATGATGGAGGCGAGGCGTATTGTCAGCAATACCGGGCCGCTGATCTCATTAGAGAAGCTACATCAAGGCTACGACTTTATCCGGCTGCTGTACGACACGATCATCATTCCTCCAGGCGTGTTTGACGAGGTTGCAGAGGGACAGTTTGCCACTCCCCACGCCTATTGGCAGCACTATGGCATCGTGGACTTGATCGAGGTCCACGCTGTGTCACGGAACGAGAGGCTTCCAGAAGCAGCCCGCTTGCATGTTGGCGAGGCCCAAGCGATCCACCTAGCGCTGGAACTTGCGCTCCCACTCCTCATTGAAGAAACGGTTGGGCGCCGGGTTGCTCAGGGCATGGGCATCTCCATTTCAGGGATTGTGGGGCAAGTACTAAAGGCGTTTCGTCAAGGAGCTATTACGGTTCTGTCGCAAATTTGCTTTTTCGCGAGTTTTGAGGTCTGTAAGTCGTTGAATTGCGGATACTCGATTTTCGGATTTTGCCCCTAAAATCGTAATTTGCGACAGAACTGACCAACGTGCATGGGCCAGCGGTACCGGCTTATGCCGTAGCCACGGTTGAGAGCGCGTGACAGGAGCATATCCTGCGTGCCGATGAGGATGGCATCGTGCTCGGCATAGATATCCCAATTCTCTGCTTCCTCACCCCCCATGAGGATGTGGACCCGCACGTCCGTATCTTGTCCAAGGTTTCGGAGCCAGGCTTGCGCTGCGGCTTGGGTCTGCTCTACCGGCGTACGCATGGGCAGGCAATAGACCAGGCGGCGTGGGGTCGCCCACCGCACGGCATCCCCCACGTAACGTCGGCGCCAGAGCCAGGCGAGTATGACTGCCGCCGTCTTGCCTGTGCCCGTGGGCACATCGATCAGCTGATACAGCGACTCGTCCACGCCAAGGCGCCGTTGATAGGGAAATGGTTTGTTGCCGGTCGCCTTCTCAAAGAATTCCCCGAAGTCCATACGTACCTCCTCAGCTCACGATCACCACCTCCTGCGCATCATGCCCTGGTGTCGGCACCCGTAGAGCCTCGATGTCGACGGCGCAGGCGCCGCAGAGCCGGATGAAGAGTATCTGGTCTTCCTTCGGTTCGATGATATCCTCCATGCGAGCCTTCAAACGCACCAGGTCTGTGGCAGTGATGCGACACAGAAAGACCGGCGATTGCCGACGACAGCCGAAGTCCAGGCACGCCTTGGCGACGCGACGCAACCGCTTCGGATCTCGGATATCATAGGCGACGACGTGGGTTCCCAGACAGCCTCTCACGGTGAACCCTGATAGGCCGGCACGTCGCTGCAGATGTAGGCGGCGAGCAGTCGTGCCTGCACCTCTAGCATGCTGCTGTAGCTCATCTTGCACCCAAATAACGGGTGTGTCACGATGATGGATTTGCGACGCTCATGGGTTTCGAGAAGGGTGCGGCGGCCGGCGTCGGTGAGCTGACAGGCGCCGTTCCAGATGATGAAATCGGCGACAGAGAGCTTGCCATTGCTGACCAGCGTCAGCACCATGGAGTCGGCATCACAGCGCAGAGCTCCGCCATCAAATCCAGAGCCAATGTTCGCCGGGCGTGTTTGCCACCCTGAAAAAACCCGAGATAGGGGTCAAACCCGACAGTGGGTGGAGCTGAGAAGGTTTCCTTCGCCAGCAATGTCGCCTGCGGTGTCGAGCCGCCGAACGGTTCCGGCATCAACCGTGTGAGCCTCGTGGCACGTCGCCTGCCTGCCCTGGTTAGGCCGATAGCAGGGTTAGCGATCACAGGCAGTAGTATCCTGGTCGTCCAGATGTGCCTCACCGATCCGCTGATAGAGTTCTCGCAACGCGGTGACGGCTTGGTCGGCCAAGGCAAACCAGTCTTGGTTCTGAGCACAGGCTGGATGGGAGAGGACGTATTGTTCCACAATGTCACCTGCCATCGAGGTTCTGTCCAACAGTTCGTGACACCCAAACGATCCCGGCTTGTACGGCTCGGACCACTGCGGCCCGTGCTCGGCAATCAGTTCCTCAATGTGCCGTTGCCGTTCGCGCTCCAGGTCCGGCGCCTTAGCTGAGTGTGGGTTCATGCTTAGACCTCCAGTCCAGCTTGTCGGAGGATACTCTTGTAAGTACCCCTGGGCAGATCGTCTGACATGTTTCCGGGTACTGTGACCTTGCCAGCTTTGGTGGGATGCTTGAATTGCCGGTGGCTTCCTCTCTGGGCCACTTGAACCCAGCCATCGTTTGCCAGCAATCGCATGACATCCCGAACCTTCATATCACGATCACGCCGTTGCTCTCCGTTGAGTCCTGGTTCGTTCGTGGATTCTTCGTTTGTCTCGCCATGCAGCTTCACCTGTCCGCACAGGAGGCCTAACGAGGGATGGACTTCTTTGAGAATGTCAATGGTCCAGTGCTCTTATGCTTCAAAACCTCCAAGAGAAGCCGCCTGGTAGATTCTGCCACTGCAATTGAGGTGTGGGAAACCTCAAAGCTACACCTTTGCAGGGATTCTCTCGCTGAGGATTAGATTCGCGATCGGCAAGGCCACCACTTCAAGCCGGGAGAGATCGATAAAGGTGCTGGCATCTTCAATCTCAATACCAATCACCCGATTCCCTTCGTCAAAGTCGAGGACAATACCAGGGGCGACTTCCTCTGACTCCGTACTCACCCCGTCGGCAAGTTTGATATAAAGCATATCCGTGTCTGGATGATATTGAACAACCATTTTCCCACACCCTCCTGAATTTCAGGGCCTGAAGCGACGATCAACGAACGCGTTATGCACAGTGTCCCCATCTGCTTCAGTCACGACCCGTAGATACTTACCCACATCGGGGATCAGCGCCCAGCGACGAATTCGTCCATTCGCTTGCACCTCTGTGCGGAGAGGGTTCGTGAGCGCCGATTCGATCCATTCCTGTCTGAGATATGGGCGACGGGTCATCACAGTTGTGGAGAAGTAAGGAGTTGTCTTCATCCATGGTAACCCATATGTTCCACCCTCAGCTCACGATGACTACATCCAGAGCATCATACGCAGGCATTGGAAGGCCAAGCGCCTCGATCTCGGCGGCACACATGGCTCATAGGCGGATGAAGAGCACCTGATCTTCCTTCAGGTCGATGATCTCCTCCAGGCGGGCCTTTAAACGTACGAGGTCCACCGCCGAGATCCGACAGAGGAAAACGGACAATTGGCGGCGACAGCCGAAGTCCTCGCATGCCTTGGCGACACGACGCAGGCGTTTGGGATGACGAATGTCGTAGGTGACAATGTGTGTTTCCATTGCTCCTCGCGATAAATGTATCATGTTCGAGATAAGTGAGCTGGCAAGCACCATTCCAGACGATGAAATCAGACGCGGAAAGCATACCATTGTTGATCAAGGTTAACACGACAGAATCGGCGATGACGGCGCGGAACTCCTCCATCAAATCCAGGGCCAACGATGGACGGCCGTGTTTGCCGCCGTGGAAAAACCCCAGATAGGGGTCAAAGCCAACGGTGAGCAAGGCCGAGAAGGCATCCTTGGCCAGAATGGCATAGGCGAATGACAACAGTGCATTCACCGGATCGCGTGGCGGACGCCGGTTGCGTGACCGGAAGTCAAAGCCCCCACCAGGAACTGCAGCGTGCAACATGCGCCCAAAGGCCCCGAAATAGGCGGATGAACCCGCAGCATGACGTTCTTGGACGGTGCCGGCGTCAGCGCGCCGATGAAGCGTCCATAGCGCGTCAGCAGCGTCACAGGAACTTCTTGTTGAACCAGGGTCTCCACCGCCTGCGTGGAGATTTGTACGTTGCCGAACAGTACCACTTGTCGCACCGCCGCCAGGGGAATACGGTTGATCTCCTGCCGCTCCAGACTGACGACCAGGTGCTCACTGCGTTTCCCTACATACGATCCCTGCTCCTGCAGATAGAGGACGGCCCCTCTCGTCGAGCTCCGGCAGGACACGAGAGATGCTCGTGGGCCTAACCTGTTGGGGAATGACCTCGCCGGATTCCTGGAGATAGCGCGTCTCCTCCGGCTGGCAGATAGTCAGCAGGGAGCAGCCATGGCAGCGATGTGTCAAATCAGGCGGTAGCGGTGGTGGGGGTTGATCGGCAGCCGCAATCGCGCGAATGCGAGCGATGGCATCGAAGGTTTGCTGGCGTAACGCCCCATCCAATGGCACCCTGACCCGGCTCTTCGAGCCGATGTAATAGAGGAATGCCGCGGACACCTGCTGCCCCAAGTGCTCCTCTAGGAGGAGGGCTTGGCCGCAGAGCTGCACCGCGTCGTTGTCCCAATAGGTGGCCTGGCCATTGACATCCGTGGGGGCCGGCGAGCGCTTGTACTCGACCGGATAGACCTCACCATCCTTCGCTTCGATGAGGTCGAGCTTACCAGTTAAGCCCAGTGCCTCAGAGGCCAGGGAAACGCTGCGCGTGTGGATGGTTTCGCGCTCTTTGCGGGGCCGCAGCGCAGCCTTAGGGTCGTTGACGCGATTGTGTTTGACGACGCCGTCCTCGACGTGCTCGTTAATGACCATCAACCCTTCGACATATTGCAGCCAATACAGGCGCGGGCAATAGGTCACCTGGTTGAGGGCACGGACGGGGATGAGATCGGTTGGTGCATCGGTGGCCAGCATGGGTTCACTCCGAGAGCTTGAGTTGACATGGTGCTGGATCAATGGAGACCAACAGCGGCCGCGTCATGTGGGTCAGGGATACCAGTGCCTGGCCGGGAGCCAACCCCGGTAGCATGCCCCATTGCCCGCGATCGATGCCGCTGATCGATTTGCGCAGGCGATCGACGACAGTGCCATCGGCGATCTTGTGCAAGATGAAATTATTGATGAGTCCCAGCACCTCATCCGGCAGATGCTGTGGCAGTTGCGTGACGAACACCAATCCTAGCCAGCGTTTGCGGCCGCGCTTGGCGATCCTGGCAACCTGCTGGAACAACACTGGCATCTGATGGATGCGTTGCGCCGATAGAAACTCATGCGCTTCCTCGATGATAATCACCACCGGCGTCGGGCGTTTACCAGCCGCTCGGGCCCTGTCAGGAAATTCTCCTCCTGCTGCCGCTGGATGCCCCGCAGCAGGTCGGCGATGACGAGGTTATTCACCGCCGGCGAGTCGGTGTCGGAGAGGTCGATGACCGACACGCACCCCGGTTGCACCAGACTCGCATGTTCGAATTTCGGCACCCGTGGATTGTCGAAGATCTGCAGCCGTTGCACACGCCACAGTTTGCCCAGCAGCCCCCGCCAGCTTACCGCCTGGCCGGGCGCCTGGGCGGTTGCAGCACGCTGGCGAATGATAGCGCTCTTTACCGCGCAGCTCGAGCGACCGCAGCTCGGAGGCGCGCATGCCCTCCTCAGACTCGTGGCCCTTGCTTTTGGTGCGTTCATCTCTGGAGCTGGCGGCCATATCGGCAAAGACCCCGGCCACGTCGATGAGCTGGAGCAGGGTCATTCGGGGATAGCCTCCGTCCAATTCGTCGACCTCTAACGCCAGATTTTCCTCGCCCGGTTTGGGGAAGATTTCCACGTCACGCATGACCAGCTTCAGGGTGTCGTAGGCCTTTAAGAAGCGCTCCTGCTGGGCCGTCGACAGGTCAAGGATTTCCATCACGGCATCGGGTGAGAGATTCGCGAACTGCAAACAAAACGGTTTGACAATCGCCCCGTGTGCCTCCCGGCTCGTCTCTCTGCCGATCAGGTGGAGGATGCGCAAGTTCCTGGTGCCGTCGGGTGCCAGATGCCGTTGTCTCAAGGCCGTCAACATTTGTTGGTCTGTGACGGGGAGGTCCATTTCGGTGTATTCGCCTTCGACGTCGATCAGGATCGTCGCCACGCCTGCCCGCTGCAGTCGGTGCACCAGGCCTGCCACGCTGGTCGATTTGCCGCTGCCCGTGGTGCCGATGATGCCGAGGTGCCGCGGTAGCACGGATTTTTTATCCGTAGGGATACCGACTACGATCTCATCCTGGCCGACGACTAGCCCGAGGCGCGCATCGCCGCCGACATTCAGCACCTGCGCCGTCTGCTCGGCATTGAGGGGGAACACCGGGCTGTTAGGCCTGGGCCGGTAGCGCGGCGGGATCACCTGACCGTCGCTCTCCTCGCCCAGGATCTGCACATAGGCACGCCCATGGTATCGTGGCAGGAATATGCCGCCCTGCACGGTAGTGGTCACCATCAGGGGGGAGTCCGGGCGAAAGCCGTCGGGCTCGGCGAACGGCCCGGCAACGACTGTTCCCAGGTAGGTGCGGTCCAATGTGTTGTCGTCATTGAGGCTCTTGATGCGGACCAGGGTTTGCGAGGGAAGCTGGTTCATGTGCTCTTTGGTCAGCAGGATCGTGATGGCATTGTCCTCGCTGGACGGGGTGTCAAAATGAGTGTACGCCACGGCGCCCTCAGTACCTGGCCGCGGCTTGTATGGCCCGCCGACCTCTTCCGCTACCGCTGTTAAACTCGCCAGGGTGTCGGCCGACACCGAACGCACGGTGGGCTCAGAAGCAGGTTCTGATGGTAGGGATCCGTTGTCTTGTGATGTGTCAACCATAGGATGACCTCCTTTCACCCTGTATTCCCCGCGCCACCAGCAAGTGCGGCAGCATGCTCACGCCTATGCCTGAAGCTCGCTCAAATACCTGAGCCTCCCCCGCTGGGCATACGCCGACCGGATGGCCGCGAGAAAGCCTTCCTCAGCTCATACGTCGCTGGATGACCACGGCCCATACGCCACGGCGCTTGTGACCGCGTCAGCAGCACAGCGCGTTCCGCGTAAGCGGCGATGCCGCGGCGGCCCAGCTGTGTGAGCCGATCGCGCCTTTCCGCTGGCTCGTATCCAGATTGCGCCTGACGTCGTTCAAGAACGGCTAGCGCTTCGTCCACGGGGTTGTATGCCGTGCTGTCGCAGGTCTCGGCGATAGAGCCGGTATACCCATGCCCCCTGTTCGCCTGCATAAGACGCCAGGCAGACGCCGAGCTGTGTGATCGACACAGGCAGGGTGTCATAACTCGCTGACATGCCATAGCAGGCCTCTACTGCGCCGTTGAACAATACCTGTTCCTGCACCGTCTTGAGATCATCAATTTTCGCCTCAAAAACCCCCGCCCCCGGAGGGGCGTTTGGTCTGATGGCGATCTGGCGCAAGACGACATCGCGAATCTGTCTACAGAAATCATCCTCCCGCTCAAGGGAATCGCCAATCTCTCGGTCTAGGCGCGCAAACATGCGGTCGAGATTCTCCCCGCGCTCCCATGTGTCCAGGTTCAATGTGCGCTCAAGTGATTCCCCATAACTGGCAACAAAGTCCCCGGCGCTGATCTCATCGGGTGGGGTCAGCAATCCCGGTTGGTTTATGGACGCGCTCGCCTCCAGCGGGTCGTCACCCACCTGGTCCGGGCTAGGCATGGTTGGCGGGGTCTGTGCCATGTCCGCTCCTTTTCACGCGGCTAAGGTCTTTCCTTAGTGCTGCTTCCGGAGTCCGGCACGAATGTCCTCCACGAACGAACGGAGCGGACGCCGGACCATACGCTGGATGGTTTTGTTGAACGCATAGGCAGGCAGGCCAAAGTGAGTCGCCAGGGGGGCGCGGACGTCATCAGGGGTCACCCCCTGACGGTTCAATAGCGCGTCGAGGACATTGCGAACACACGCCTGCGGTGCCGCGAGTTCGAGGGCTAAGCGATCGGCGCGGTCCTCGGCATGGACCACCGTCCTATCATCCTCTACATCAATCCCCAGCCGTGGCAGTAGGTGAATATGTGCCCCCAGGCGGACGTGTGACAGAATCGCGGCGGCGCGCTCCGCCGGGGTTGGCCGTCGGAGGCCATCCAGTACCTCAGTCATGTGTGCGCCAAGCGCCTGCAGTACTTGCGACCGCGGCAAGAAATAATCGGCGAGAAAGTGTGCCACCTCATGGGCAACGGTCAGGCGCTGTTCCTCCAGACTCTCGGCGTCACTGATAAAGATGAACCCATGACCACGATGGGCGACGAGACAGCCATAAAGGTCGCGCTGATCGTTGGGCAATCGGATGATGATCCCTCGCTGTTGCAGCCAATTCCTGGCTGCCGCTACGTTGGTCTGTGGTTGTTTGATAATGACCAGTGGCAGCTTCAGAGGAGCGGCCTGCTCAATCTGCCTGGGAAACGTGTTGTGCCAGCCAGTTCCCGCCCAGAAATTCCGCGCTAACCCTTCAAGCAAAGCCAAAGGGACCGACCGGGAAACGCCGGTGTAAGCTTGCAATGGCACGGGGGGTCGTCTCGATGACGACAAATCCGATTTCCTTGGCTAATTCCCCCAGCACAGTATGCGACATGACGCGTTCACCCTTGATCACGTTGTTGGCGATGACAAAGAGGGCATGACCGCCCGACCTCAAGACGCGCCATGTCTGCACTAGTACCGCTTCGAGGTCAGCAAAAAAGGCACACAGCCGTTTGATGCGAGCTACGTGGTTGAAGAGCGGCGTTGGGATCAGATGACCTATCTTGGGACGCGCCTGTAGCCATGCGTTGGGGTCAAAGCGGCCGGCATAACGGAGCCCGACGTAGCGCTGCCGGCTTGCGAGGGCCGTCGGGGCGTAGCCGTTCATCCAGCACAAAGACATCCGGTGGGCGCGCGGGTAATCAACGGCGTTGAAGTATGGGGGAGAGGTGATGACCAGCGCTTGGCTCCGATCCGGAACGAGCGGTAATGGCTCACGGGCGTCGTGCGGGTAGATGATTCGGCAGCTACTGGCCAACGCATCGAGTACGCCGGCGTCACGATAGATCCCATGCAGTGTGCCCAAACACGTCAGCGTTCGGTCCAGGCGCTTGATATAGGTGGGTCAGTACCCGGTCGAGCGTTAATCGCTGCACGCGTCGGTGCGGCCGCGTGTGGTCGATATCCATGGCGTAACTCAGAGTGTGCGGCCATTTCGCGATGATCGAAGCGGAGAGGCTGATGAGTGCCACACGTTCGAGGTGTACATCCTGACATTCATGTGCTGCTGTCGCGACGGCACCTAGGGCGGCGATCACCTGGGGCGGAAACCAGTAGGTCAACTCAGGAAACTCGGGAACACGCAGTTGCAGTGATTCGATCGACCAAATTGTCCCCGGGCGGAGTCGCGGACGCTGTTTCCACGCCCGCGTGATCGCCTCGAAGTCGTTCGCTAATCGGGCGACAAATGGGGCACGCCACGCCGCATACCGCTCCTGTGCAAGCGGCGCGCACTTGACTTCCGATAGCATCCCCACCAGTGTGTCGATGTCGCTGCCGATCGCCCGGCGTTTGTGGGCCAGGCCTGCAACCAGCGTCGTGCCGCTGCCACAAAAGGGGTCGAAGACGCTATCTCCAGGCTGACTGTACCTCTCAAGAAAGGATTCAACAATTTCAGAAGAGAAGCGAGCACAGTAGGGATGCAAACGGTGGAGCGGCTCCAGTAAGGGCTGAGACATATCAGAAGTCTCCCTATTAGCTCCGCTTGGCCAGGATCTGGTTTCGAGAAGAAGATCATAGCTTGAGATAATACTAATAATCAATCACGACAGTGATTTTAGAAGAATAAGCGATAGGAATTTTGGGGGACAGCAGCTACAAGTGAGGAAGACTCGGTTGAATCGAAGGGCGTTTAGCTTGAGGGAAACGGAGTCTCACTAGGATTGAGACGGCTTCATGCTCCTCGATGAACTCTCCATGACTCGCTCGAACTGCAGCAACGGTGGTTTGGAGGTTGATGTACATCAGCTCGTTGTTTGCCGTCACCCCTGCAGTGCCGCTGCCCTGCCACGTGACTCATCGACCGTGGCCAGGAGCAGAAGGCCGGCCACAAAGAACAGCACGGTGGATAAGATGGCCAGTCGCTGATTGCCTGCGGTCAGGTAGGTGATCAGCCCATAGCTTAGCGGCCCGACGATCGCAGCCAGCTTGCCTGCCAGTCCCCACAGGCCAAAAAACTCGGCGGCGCGGCCCTGGGGCGCCAATTGGCCCACCAGCGCTCGGCCACTGGCCTGGCTTGAGCCCAGCGCGATGCCGACCAGGTTGGCGACGACCCAAAACCCAACCCGGCTTTCGGTCCAAAATGCCAGGCTGCTGGCTGCGATCCAGATCAGCAGTGTGATCGCCAACGTCGGCAGCGAGCCGAGACGGTCCTGGACTCGCCCAAACAGGAAGGCTCCCACCGCCGCAGTCACGTTGACCACCATGACCAGCAGGATGATGTCATTGGTACGAAAACCCATGACTTCCTGAGCATAGACGGCAGCCAGCACGACCACGGTGTTGATGCCACAATAATAGACCGTCAGGGCCATCAGGAAGCGAAAGAGGTCGCGAAATCGTGTGCTGTCGGCCAGGGTGTGACGGAGGCGTTGGAAACCGATGGTGAGGGAATGCTGGCCCGGACTCCGTGGCACGGAGACGGCCCGCTCCTTCAGCCACAGGAACGTCGGCGTGGCTGCCAGCGCAAACGTGCCGGCGACAATCAGCATGGTCACGGGCACATACTGCGGGGCGTCGAATCCATGACGCTGGGCCCACGAGACATAGGCCAAACACACCCCGAGGACCGTCAGGCCCCCGAGATATCCCACAGCCCAGCCATAGGCCGACACTCGGCCCATGGTGCCCCTATCGCTGATTTCGGGGAGGAAGGCGGCGATCAGGTTTTCACCCGTGGCAAAGGTGAGATTCGAGAGCACGACCAGGGCCATAGCCAGCCAAACATCCCCTGGCCCGGTGAGTGCCAATAAGGCAGTGCCCAGAACACAACCGATGGTGGTGACGAGTAGGAAACGTTTTTTGGCGGCGTAGTGGTCGGCGATGGCTCCCACCACGGGGGCGCTGACTAGAACCAACGCATTGGGAATGCTCACGGCCATGGTCCAGAGCAGCGTGCCCACGCCTTCCGGGAAGCCCGCGGCTCTTCCGACCACCACCCCTACAAAGTAGGCATTGAAGATCGTCGTGAGCACAACGGTGGTATAGCCCGAGTTTGCAAAGTCGTACATCGCCCAGGCGAACAGTTCACGGCGCGGGGCGATCGTGGGCACCAGGACGCCTCCTGTTCACCCTCGCCCGGTGGGAAAGGGTATCGCGGGGCTGGCCTCGAATTCCGGCGCCAGATCCGGCTCGTGGCAGTATTCGAGCATGTGCGCTCGCGCCGCATCCCGTAGCGCAATAGCGGCCGTCCAATTGGCCCCCTGGGGCATAATCGGGGTGCCGATAGTGACCGTAACCGGGCCTCGACGTGGAAACCACTGCCCGGAGCGCAAGATGGAGCGGGTGCCGGTGAGGCCCATTGGCACCAGTGGCACGCCGGTCTGCGTCGCCACCACGAAAGCGCCCATGCGAAAGGGCCGTAGCCCGGGCGCGCGCCCGAAGGTACCCTCTGGAAAAAAGAGCATCGAACGACCCTGGCGTACGGCCTCCAGCACACGATCGGTGTCTTCGACGCCGCGCTGTGGGTCGAAGCGTTCGACAAACTCGGTCCCAAGACGCCGGAACAGTGTGCGCGCAACGAACTGTTCGGCCAACTCGCGCTTGGCCACAAAGCTGATCGAGCTCGGCAGCACTGCGATCAACACCAGGGGATCGAGATAGCTGGCATGGTTCACCACCAGTACACAGGCTTGGTCGCGAGGGAGATGCTCCAGCCCACGGACGCGTACCGGGAAGCCAAAGAGCCGCAGCAGGAGCTGTGCTAGGCGACGGGCGACGGTTTTGCGCCAGGACAACGTGGGCAAGAGCGCCACGGCGGTCCATAAAGCGGCGGCACCGATGCCGAGCACGCTCCAGGCGTAGCCCGCATACAGCACTTCGGTCACACTGCGCCATGCCTGACGCAGGCGCGGCAGCACTCCAGCCCAGGCCAGACGTGTCACTTGCCACCACACGGCGCGCTGCGGCCGACCGATGTCGCCCTGTTCATAGTGCTCGCGGCAGGCGGCACGACGTACCTTGCCGCTCGATGTCTTCAGCACCGTCTGCGGGGGAGCCAGGACCACATCATCCGCAGCGGTGCCCAGCAAATCGATAATCGTCGCATCGATCTGCTGGCGCAGGTCCTCTTGTGTCTTGGCATCGGTCTCCCGAGTTTCCGCCACCACCACCAGACGCTCCGTGCCGGACACGGGATCGGTACTGCCGAAGGCAGCGACGCAGCCCTTACGGATGCCGGGAAGATCGCCCACGGCCTCCTCGATCTCTTGCGGATAAATGTTGCGCCCGGCACGAATGATCAGGTCCTTGACCCGTCCGGTCACATAGATATCGCCGCCGGCAATGTAGGCCAGGTCACCGGAATTCAGCCAATCACCGTCGAATAGGCGTCGGGTATCCTCGGGGTTCCGGAAGTAGCCGCTGGTCGCCGAGGGCCCCTGGAGCTGCAATTGGCCCACTCGTCGCTCAGCAGCCTCATAGCCCGTGGCATCGACGATGCGGATTTGATGTCCGGGCAATGGGCGCCCGCAGGACACGAACCGCAGGCCCGTCGAGTCATCCTCGTCGGCCGGGACCGCTTGTCCTGAACGGGTGAAGGGATCGCGTTGGATACGATCGATCCGGACACCACGGCCGGGCGGCGGAAAGGCCGCACCCAGAGAGGATTCGGCCAGCCCGTATACCGGCGTCATGGTCTGGGGTCGAAAACCATACTTGGCAAAGCGCTCGCAGAAGCGTGTCACGGTCTCAGGACTGATGGGCTCGGCGCCGTTCAGCGCCATGTGCCAGGAGCTCAGGTCCAGGCCTTCGATGTCGAGATCGTCGATGCGACGCAGACAGAGCTCATAGGCAAAGTTCGGCGCCGCCGAGATCGTGCCGCGATGCTGGTGAATCGCCCACAGCCAGCGCTGCGGCCGGGCGAGAAACGCCAGGGGCGACATCAACACCAGGGGGCAGGCATAGTACAGGCTGCCCATACAGGCGCCGATCAGACCCATATCGTGGTACAGCGGCAGCCAACTCACGAAGGTTTCGCGCCACGTCGTTCCAGCCACCTGGCCCATGGCGCGAATGTTGGCCAATAGATTGGCGTGGGTCAGGACCACGCCCTTGGGGGTGCCGGTGCTGCCCGATGTATACTGCAGGAACGCCACGTCCTCGGGCTGCAAAGTGGGCGCGACAAGGCCCTCCCCACCGCTGGATAACTCCTGCACGGTGACGATGCTCCGTAGACCTTCGACTTGTGCCCCTAGCAGTCGCGCCAGCCGCTGGCCCTCTGCAACGGTAATCAGGATCGAGGCCTGAGAATTGTCGAGGATGCTGGCCTGACGACGGAGGTGATCCTCGATTTGCGACAGCCGCGCCGGCGGGTAAAGCGGGACGGGAACGCCGCCTGCCAGCAAGACGCCATAAAAGCTATAGAAAAAGTCCAGACTGGTCGGCAGCATAATGGCGACCATCTGTCCCGGTTGCAGCCCACGCTCCTGCAGACCCGCAGCGACAGCGGCCGCTCCGGCGTGCAATTGGGCATAGCTGATCTCTTGAGCCACATCCTGATCGCCGTAGAAGTAGAGATGCGGGCGGTTGGAGTGTCGCTGGACGTGCCACTCCAACACCTCGACGAGCGTACCTGCCCGGAGAGGGGGGGCATCGGCCTCTGAGAGGGATGGTGCTGTGGTCGACCTGGCGTCAATGATGCGGCTGCGCGCACCGGCCGTGATCAATGCCCGCAGCAAGTCGCGCGGCGTTTCTGCCGTGGCCAGCAATTGGTCGGGCAACTGCACTCCAAAGGCGCGTTCGACCCGTTGTAGTAACTCGACGCGGCCGAGGCTGTCGAAGCCTAGCTCACGTTCGAGAGAACTATCCAGGCTAGCGGACACGATACTCTGGCGATGTGGGTGCAATTCGAGCGCGACAGTTTGGATCACCTCCAGTAGGGCCTCGGCTGAGGTATCGGTGGGCGGGGCAACATCCGGCTGATATCGTTGATCGGCCATCAACTCCTCCACACATTCAGGTGACAGCTTTACTTTCCCAAGGAATACCATCTTGTGCGGGGTCGGGTCAAGCTGCTCCCCAGCTGCGCAGCAGAGGTTTGACTCGATCTAGGGTAGGGGGATCTCAGCATCTCGCCTGGCCGATGGGCAAGCGACGCTGATCGCACCGCTCCGTCCCGAAAACCCGAATGAGGTGAAATGCTGGCCATTGGCTCTGGCCGTAATCATTTGTGAGCGATGCATGGTCCCCTATCCGCTCACCTCTTGCAATGCGGCGCAAACGTCTCGGAGTTGAGGTGTCTCATGCTTGCGGGACTGGCAGCATCAGCTGGCTAACTTCCGGGTAGGCGGTCAGCATTTGGGGTGGAACGTTTACCGGGGCTCGGGTCAGCCGGCGTCGGACATCTAAGGCGTTGAGCGCCGCCTGTCCCCGAAAGTGATTGTTCGCAATAAGGTAGACGTCGCGGGCTTGCGCAGCAATGTGCAATAGGACCTCGGTGATCTCCTCCAACTCCGGGGCGGAGTACAAATAGTCGTAGCGACTGTCCCGGTCGGCATCGTCCTGGAACCAGGTGGCGGTATTGCGCCCATGCAAGCGCAGGTAGCCTATGGCACTCGTCACGTGCTGCGTCAGCCCCAACGCATACGAGACCTGTGGCTGATCAATGTTGCAAAAGCCGACACCACGCTCATGCAAGAACTCATAGGCAGCGAGGGACATCCCAAGAACGATGCCGCACCTCAAGTACCAACGGATAGTCGTGAAAACGCTGCACCAACTGGTGCAGGTAGGCGCGGTTGGCCGAAGTGTGATGAAAGGCGTAAGGGAATTGGAGCAGCAGCGCCCCCAGCTGACCCGCATCGTGTAGAGGCGCCAGCGCGGCTTTCAGAGCCGCCTCATCCTCGGTGTTGGTCTGGCGCCTATGGGTAAACACCTGTGGCAGTTTCGCCGTGAACTTGAAGTTTGGGTTGCCAGCCACACGTGCGGCCCAGTCACGAGTCGTCTTCAGCGTTGGGATACGGTAAAAGGTGCTATTGATTTCGATGGTGTCGAAGTACTCCGCGAGATGTGACAGGGGATCGAATCCACGCGGTGGTTTCGCAGGGTAGACTCGTCCCTTCCAATCCGGATATGACCACCCCGCTAAACCAATTCGCGTCACCATGGGACTCTCGCTGTAGATGCGCTCGCCAGCAGAACTGAACTAGGACATTCCTGGCTAGCCTCACATCGAGCCGGCCAGCCAAGACGGCTGCACTCAACCTTACCAGTCACCCGACCAACCGTTGCAGAATCTGCACCATTTCTCTGGAGTCATCGGTCTCGACGCGCACGGTATGCATATCGATGCCAGCCGCAGCTTGTGCCTCTATACGCTCGATGCAGGCCTCCACCGGCCCGGCGAAGAACAGATTGTCGACCAGCGCCTCGGGTACGGCTGCGGTGCCCGCCGCTCGGCCTCCTTCGTCCCAGGCTTGGCGCACTGTGTCCACAGCTTCTTGATAGCCCAGACGGATAAGCTGTTGGCGGTAAAAGTCCCCCATATTAGTAATGTAGAAGGCCAGATGTGCCTTGCTCTCCTCGCGGGCTTTGCCGATATCGCGCGTCACCATCACGGCACCAGGCGAGCGCACGACAACGCTCTGCGGCTCGCGTCCGGCGTCGCGAACGAGTCGCCGAAAGGCGGCCACTTCAGCTGCCAGATGCGGCAGAGGAATCATCACGGGCATCCAGCCATCGGCGATGGCGGCCGTTTGCACCACACTCTTCGGCGTCAGGGAGGCGATGAAGACAGGAATGCTGCTGCGCACCGGTGGAAAGCGCAGACGGAAGCCACGCTCGAGACGAAAGACTTTGCCCTGGTACTTGAGGGGCTCGCCAGCCAGAATCATGCGCATGATCTCGACGTACTCTCGCAGGCGCGTCAATGACGGCTGAAAGGGTACTCCGTGAAAGTGCTCGATGACGCGGTGGCCGCTGGTGCCGAGCCCGATGATCATCCGGCCGCCGGAGAACTCATCGAGCGTGGCGAAATGCTGGGCCAGCGCTGCAGGTGTGCGTGAATAACAATTGACAATGCCTGTACCGAGCTTGAGTCGTGTGGTCTCACGCGCCAATAACGTCAATATCGTGAAACAATCGCGACCCCAGGCCTCAGCGACCCATACGGTCTCGACCCCAGCCTCCTCGGCCAGACGCACGCGAGTGCAGGCTTGCGCATAGTCCATGGGTCCCTGCCAGTTGAAACTCATCGATAAGTTCCGCGCCATATGTGCTCCTTTTCGCTATGTGCCTGCACGGCGTTTACCCCTGCGGCCATGGTGTATTTTAGCATGAATGGGGCGAGGCCTGTGGCACCGTGCCGTCGAACAGGCGCTCGATGACCTGTTGCCGGTAGTGGAAGATTCGCTCCAGATCTCGCTCCACCACAGACAGCCGCATGATGCGTTGGAGCCGGGCGAACGGAGCCCGATATTGCACCGTGTCGCGAAGGCGCGTACCCCCATGTGCGGAAGTGAATTCATGATCATGATGCCACAGCTGGAAGGGACCGCGGATCTGCACATCGGTGAACCGATAGGGCGGTTCCCAGGATTCAATGCGGCTCGTCCACGAAATGGGCCAGCCGTGTAGATGCAGGCGATAAGAGATCTCTGTCCCGCGTTGAATGGTAGGAGTCGACATCAAACGCACGTGGAACCGTAGCAACGGCGGCGTAATGCGCTCGAGATTAGCGGCGTCGGCAAAGAAGGTAAATACCTCCTCAAGCGGTCTGGGCACCCAGCCCGCCCATTCGTCAAAGCTGATGACTGCAGCAACCTCCTCGCGTAGACTGTCTCGTACACGAGCTGTCTCCTCGTGATCGTCATCGACCACCATGACAATCGCGGTAACATGCAGAATAAGGCGATGATAAAATCCATGGTGGTCATGGGCTCCTCCTCTCCTGGTCGGGTTTCACGGGCCCTACCAGTGTGGAGGAATCGCATGATCACTGCCATTCAGAAAACTAGCGCCATTAGTTATTCAGATAGAGCCTCCTGCGGAAGAGCTGGGGAGCTGGTCGGGATAAGTGATGCCGTTGTTCAGGCTCCTGGTTCCTCGCGGTCGTGGGCATGGGCAATCGCCGCACGCAACCGGGCGTCCAGTCGCCTCGTGTCCACAATGACCTTGCTGTCATGCACCCGGCGGACCGCTTCGGCAGGCACCTCGAAGTCTCCGGCATTCTCGATGTAGACGACGAGCGCGTTCGTCTGCAGCACGAGGCCGCGGACGGCGCCGAACGTCTCACCGCCCTCTTCGGCAAACACCTGGAATCCAATTTCGATGGGGCTTTGCTCTGACATGAGGGACCCTCCTCTTCCGGGGTGCTGGCGCGCACAGGCGCTCACGCAATTTCGTCGTTAAGCATACCGTATCGACTCGCCGGGCACAATTGTAACGATTACAGGCATGTCGGCGTCCCATGGGTTTCGCGTCTGCGACCTAGAGGCTGTGCAGGGGTATGAGCCTGCGCGTGGCTAGTGGCACCTGATGTCCATGAGCACGGCACATCTTTTGCCTAGCTGATTATTATCGACATCAACACAAAGTGTGTGGGCGGGCGAGCCGCGTCGCGGAGAGGCGCATGACCGCACGTCGAGAGGAGGGCTGGGACATGAGACGGTGGTGGATCGGCTGTTGCCTGGGCATGCTGTTATGCTCCTTAAGTGTCAGCTACGCGGGCGAGCGTCGGCGCGATGGGGACCTGCAGGGATTCCCCTTCTCGTCGGAGCGGTGGGAGGGCTCTCGTGACTGGAGACCCGACCGACGGGAGCGTCGGTGGTTACCTGACCGCTTCGTGGTGGACAAGCCCGGCAAGTGTGAGGTGCGCTGCGAGCGGTCCGGGCGGACATATCGCTGCCGCGAGTATCGCTGTTAACTGACGTGAGGGTAGAGGAGGGCACACAGATGTCGCGCGTCCGGTTCGCCGTGGTGGTGCTGACCGCTGTGATGCTGGAAGCCGCAGGCATCGTACAGGCCCTGGATTGCGAGGCAGTTTCATCGGGCGCGTGCAGTCCGCCTTATAGAGCAGTGTCAAAACCGTCTGCAGAGCAGTGATGGGGTTGTTGCGATGTATCGGCTATTGGCCCAAAGGCGAGCGGAGGTAGAAGCATCTGAAATTTCAAAAAATGGCAGAAATAAAATTTTGGAACCAGGTTTTCGAGTAATTTTCCCGAATGTGACACCGGCAGCCAAGCCAGGAACATTGGTTCTGACCGAAGATTGTCAAGTGCGTGCGCCATCGCCCCATGCACACGGTAGTCCTACCACACGCGAGCAGTCAGGAGCCCTGGCAGTTCAGGAAGTGACCACGGCAGCAATGCGTGTCCAGGCTATCTCGCGCTGCTTCATGGGGGTGCTTCGGGCCGCAGACGCGCCGCTCTCAGAAGACACGTCGCGGCCTTACTTGCCCCGCTGTAGCTAGCCCACTGCCATGCTATAGACCTGCGTCGCGCCTGCGAGTATGGGATTCGTCTTCCAACTCCCACCCTGATCACGCGAGTAGAATACTTCCCCACCGCTGGTGGTACAGTATAGGTGGGTGGAGTTGCGTGGATCGATATCTACCGCGAACATCGTGCTCTTGGGCTTGGCGCCCAGGTCCAGGCGGCTCCAACTCTGGCCGCTGTCCTGGCTGCGGAACAGCGCCCCCTCTTCGCTACGGAACGCTGGCCCCGCGGCGCAGTACATCGTGCGGGGGTCGTCCGGAGCCACGAGGATATCACGGCAGTATGTCCCCCGTGGTGACAGCATCTCCAGTTGCACATGCTGCCAATGCTCACCCCGATCGGGGCTGCGCCACATGCCGATGCGGCTGATGGTGAAGACGGTGCGCGGCTGTGCTCCACTCACCGCGACCCCGTGCATATCCACGGGGTCGTCGTTGACGTAATAGCCTTCGCTGATGCTCTCCCATTTCTCCCCACCATCCAGGCTACGCAATAAGCCACCCACTTCGACGGCCGCATACATTTCTGTCGGATAGGCGGGGTCGATGGCAATGCCAAGAATACGCTTGGGGGAGACGACGGGACGCACGGTGACATCGGGGAAGGTCACGTCCATCGGCAGCCGATCCCAGCTTTTGCCGCCATTGTCGCTGCGATAGATGGCATAGGGTTCATAGCCAGCGAAGATCACGTCGGGATCGCGCGGATGAAACTGCAATGACCAGACCGCCAGGCCTGGTTTCGGGGCGCTGAGGCGCTCCCAATGGCCGCCATGGTCAGCGCTGCGATAGACGCCGTCCTGGGTGCCGGCCAGGACCACATTCGGCTGCTTGGGATGGACGGCGAGCGCGCGGACCTGCGGCTCAGACGGCAAGCCAGCGGTGATCGATTCCCAGGAGCTCTCGCCGGCCAGGCTTCGGTACAGACCAGTACGTACCTCACGTCCAGGAACGGTTTCCCCGGCCAAGCCAATATACACGTAGGACTGTGAGCTAGCTGTTGCCATGGCTCATTCCTCCATAAATGCCAATAGTCTCTTGAGCTTAATCGCGCCATGCTGGATCAAGCGGCAATGCTGGTGAACCTGATTGTATCAGAGTGATACGCGCGGCACAAGGCGTCGCACACCTCCCCTGCCGCTGCGCGGGAGAGCATGCCTCCTCCTACGACCCTTCCTTTTTGGCGTTTGGGAAGAACAGCTGCTGGCCGTCGACCCGAAAATCGGCGATCGCTTTCTGCCCTTGGTCGGAAATCAGCCAATCCGTGAACGCCTGCCCATCGCTCGCTTTCACGTGGGGGTGCTTAGCGGGATTGACCAGAATGACACCGTATTGATTGAAAAGACGTGGATCTCCTTCGACGGCAATGGTGAGCCTGCCTCTATTCTTGAAGCTGATCCAGGTGCCACGGTCGCTGATGGTATAGGCATCCAAGCCACTAGAGGTATTCAACGTGGCACCCATCCCTGAGCCGGCCTCGCGGTACCAGGAACCACTGGCCTTCTTGACGTCGATCCCGGCTGCTTCCCAGAGGCTCAATTCCAGCTTGTGCGTGCCGCTGTCATCGCCGCGCGACACAAACGGCGCTGCCGTGGCGGCGATCCGGGAGAGCGCTGCCACGCTATCCTCTGTGCCCTTGATGCCTGCAGGGTCGGTCTGCGGTCCGAGCAGCACATAGTCGTTATACATCACGTCGTAGCGCTTCACCCCGAAGCCCTGCGCCACGAATTGCTCTTCTGAAGGCTGATGATGCACGAACAGGACGTCGGCATCACCGCGCTCAGCGTTTTTGATCGCCTGACCAGTGCCCACGGCGACCACACGCACCTCGATCCCTGTCGCCTGCTGAAATTTCGGTAGAATAAACCCGAACAACCCGGAATTCTCCGTGGAGGTGGTGGAGGCCACCGTGATAAAGCGTTCGGCTGCCACCGCAGGCATTGCAACGACCGCCAGCAGCATGAGGACTGCGACAGACACCCTCAGAGGTCGACACCGCATGAAATCCCCCCTTCTAGCGTTTTCATTACCATACCAGTCGACCCTCGAGAAAGGCAGCGGCATCCTTGCTTTTGGGTTGACTGAAAAACTCCGTGGCCTGTGCATGCTCCAGAAGCCGGCCACGATGTAGGAAAAGCACCGCATCGGCGAGCCGGCGTGCCTGCCCGAGGTCATGGGTCGTCATGATGATCCGCGTCCCGCTCTCGGAGATCTGCGCCAGCAGGGTTTCGACCGCTTTGGTGGCGGCGGGATCGAGATTGGCGGTGGGCTCATCCAGCAATAGGACGTGGGGCTTGAGCACCCGAGCTCGCGCCAGCGCGAGGCGTTGCTGCTCGCCACCGGACAGCAGTCGTGCCGATCGCCCACCAAGCTCCGCCAAGCCAGCCTGTTGCAGGGCTTCGTGCACCGCCGTCTGGCGCTGCCGACGCGGCATGCCACGCAGGCGCAGGGCATAGCTGATGTTGGCTGCCGCGGTGCGCCGCAGCAGTATTGGACGTTGAAACACCATGGCTTGATATCGACGTGCGGCGTGCACATCCATGCCATGCCACCGAATCGACCCGCTGGATGGGTGGATGAGCCCATGGCAGAGACGCAGCAGGAGGCTCTTGCCAGCCCCGTTCGGACCCAGCACCATGGTATGGGGTCGGGCCTCGATGACACAGGAGATGTGATCGATGAAGTATTGCCCTGCGACCTCAAAACAGACCTCGTGGAGGACCAGAGGAAACATCGCCGGTGTGGTCTGCTCGAGGCCTACACGATCATTCGATCGCACCACTTTTCCCTTTATCCATAGGAACGCTTGGCCACGTCCCGAATTGCCAAGGCCGCAGCATTCAGCATGAACGTGAGGAACAGCAAAATGATCCCGAGTCCGAGCGCCAGAGGGAGATCTCCTTTACTCGTCTCGAGGGCGATGGTCGTCGTCATCACGCGGGTAACATGGTTGATGTTGCCGCCGACGATGATCACCGCTCCCACTTCCGCGCTGGCGCGACCGAATCCGGCCATCATCGCGGTGAGCAGGCTGAAGCGGCCATCCCACAAGAGCGTGCCGATCGTCCGCCAAGGCCCAACTCCCAGCGAACGGAGTTGCTCGTCGTATTCTTCATGCAAGTCGGCGATGGTCTGCCGTGTCAACGCGGCGATGATTGGGGTGACGAGGACACATTGGGCCAGGACCATAGCCGTCGGCGTATATAACAGGCCAAGCTCGCCTAGCGGACCCGCCCGCGACAGCAGCACATAGAGCGCCAGTCCGACCACCACGGGGGGGAGCCCCATCATCGCATTGAGCAGGGCTCCCACCTGGTTCCGTCCAGGGAACCGGAAGACCGCTACCGCCGCTCCCAGCGGCAGACCGCACACCGCAGCCAGACTCACGGCCGCTATGCTGACCAGCAACGACAGGGAGACGATCGCCACCAAATCGTGATCCAAACGGACAATCAGCGCCAGAGCGGTCGCTATAGCAGCGGTGAAATCCTCCATCGCCTCACTTCCCAAACCAGCCGTTGGAGCAAGTATACACCATGACCCGCGCGACACAGCAAGGCCTTCACACGGCATTGCCTCTGCCCAAGCATCGTCTTGAATAGGAAAGGACTTGGGCGGGAGTGAAGGCCAGGACTTCGCTGTAAAGTGCCTAATTATTGCACAGACATGCCTGGTTTTCAAAAGTCCATCTGCAGCAAAACTTCCGCCATATGAAAGTGCCATCATAACCTTGGGCAAACACGATGATCAAGTCCCGGGTCTGCTCGAAGAGCTGGCGACGCTAGCGCTGCCAGCCGACTGGCTCGTTCCCGGTGGCTTCTTGCGCATACAGCCGTCGATGGGTCGTGGCCAGCGCGAAGACCAGCAGAGTGAAGACCACATGGATCCGCACGGCGCGTTCATGTTTCTGCGGGGGATGGCCCCAACTCCCACTGCTGCATGAATCCCTTGATACCGCAGTTCTTTAGGACCCTCTCCCGCTGGTCGCTGTGCCGTGCCCTCAACCCTGGTGCATAGCCGGTATCAGCGCCACCTGACGGACCTCCCCTGGGGCGCCCTGTCGGTGCGCATTCGACTGACCGTGCGGAAATTCGTGTGCCGTAATGCCGCATGCATCCGCCGCATCTTCACGGAGCGCCTGCCCGCGCTGGTCGCCGTGTATGCTCGGCGCACCAGGCGGCCGCGGTATATACGGCATGGCGGCCATCCGCGCGGGTGTTGACGCCTTTCGTGCCGTACCTGATCCGCTGCTGGTGCGAGAGCAGGGCGGATAGCCTGCAGCTCTGGCGCGAGATTCAGGCCCTGGGGTATGCCCACTCGGCCCGAACCGTGTGCCGCTTCATCACCCAGCTACGACGCGCCGCCGAGGCGGGACACCCTCCGGAGTCGCAGGGCTCACCGTATACCCGTCCCCAGGGGCCGTCCGCCCGTGCCGTGTCCTTTGCCATGGTCTGCCCGGCCGCCAAGCAGTCTCATGAGGCGCAGACGTATGTGACGCAGCTCTGCCAGATGGATGCAGACATCGCGCGCGGCACATGCACGAGCGCAAGCTGCTCTGGCGATGGTACGGCAGCGCCAGGGCCATGACCTGGAGGCTATGGATAGCCGAGGCGACCCAGAGTGGGATTGAGGCACTCGCTCGCTTCGCGCGGGGCCTGCAGGACGACCTGGCGGCCGTCACCGCCGGAGCTCACACCTGGCGTGGAGCAACGGCGTTATGGAAAGCTCCATAATCGCTCGGCTGAAGCTCATGACGCTCCAGATGCTATAGGGCTCGACTTGATGGCTCGGCAAGCGGGGAGGAAAGCGTACGGCCTGGCCCAGCGTCTCTCTCTTCCCTGGCTTGCCGCTCTTGTTGCGAATGGACAGGGGGTTGACTTGCAAGAGTATTGCACGTATAGTCGGGAGCGTGGTCGATTGCATTTTCCATAACCCTCCGTCCCTATACGATTAAAGGTCTGGTACGACGCAGGTTTTGTATGGCTGGGAAGGTGCCCACCTCTGAGCGCCACGGGCGCGTTCGGGATGGCTCATGACCTCTAGTTGGAAATCAAGGCGTGGGTTACAAAGACCCTTGCTCCATGCTCCAAGTGGCCGCCGCGCCTCTGTACTGGTCGTGTGCCTATGCCTCGCGCTGCTGTTCGTGCAGATCAGCCACCCGGTGGTGCACCCGCATGAGACCATCAACGCCCACGCGAAGGACCATCTCACCTGCCCCGTCAGCCACACCGCTGGAGGCCTGCTGCTCATTCTACCGCTGCCGGGCCCTCCGGCCGCTTTGGTCCTTTGGCTGATTCTTGCCCCGCTCCCATGGTTGGGGCGCCTCGATTTCGACCACCATCTGGCGCCCCGTCCACCACCAGCTTTCCCCTTGTAACAGCCTATCGGAAGACTTCCACCCAATCTTGCTGACGTCATCCTGCACCTGAGTCTTCGCTTAGGCTGCCGGTAGACTGCTCGCGTTGAGGCTGTGGAAAAGGGGGAACGCATGCGGCATATCACACAGGCTCTTGTTGTCGCCATGGTTTGTTCGGTCTCATCACACGTGCTTGCTCAAGGCGCGCCAGGCTCGGCGCGTCGCGGCGGCGGTGTCGCCGCAGGAGCTGCAGCGCGACCTCGAGATCATGAAGAAGCAACTGGAAGAGATGCAGCAAAAGATCCGCAAGCAAGAGGAAATGATCAAACAGCTGAGCACCCAGCCGACGCCGCCTCCACCAGTGGCAAAGCCCAGCCCGGAGGTCGAGGAACAGATCCGGCAGAAGGTGCGAGACGATATCATGCGCGAGATCCAGCCCAGCCTCTCCGCGGCAAACCGGACCTTCCCCTCGCTGTTCAACCCGGCGATCGGCCTGGTCATCGACACGGTGGGCTCATATACGCGGGACGGAGGGAATTTTGAGTTTCGTTCCGCTGAGCTCGGTCTTTCCGCCACGGTTGATCCTTTTGCGCGGGCCTACGCCTTCATCAACGGCACCCAAGACAACATCGAAGTCGAGGAAGCTGCCATTGTGACGACCTCGTTGCCCTATAACTTCACGGTGAAGGGAGGGCGGTTCTTCGCAGACTTCGGCCGGCTCGCCCACTTCCATGATCATGAACTGCCGTTCGTGAATCGACCGATCGTGCTTGACCAATACGTCGGTGGCGAGTCGCAGGCGGACGGTGTCGAGACGAGCTGGCTCGCGCCCATCTCGCAGTACATCAATCTCACCGCGGGCATGTACAACAAAATCGGTGCGGAGAACGAGCGCGTCAGCAACAGCGTGCCTCGTACCCTGCCGCAGTTCACCTATTTGGGAAAAGCCGCCACCTTTTTCAATCTGGGTGACGCGCATAGCATCGACGTCGGCGCCACCCTCGCCTACACGCCGCAGGTGGCGATCGAGAATAGTGCCCAGCGGCAGTTATGGGGACTCGATCTGACCTACCGCTACCTTCCCCCTGGTGAAGCATCCTACCGCGGCTTGACCTGGGGTACCGAGGTGCTCTACAACACCGAGCGGCGGCCCTTCAATACCATCATTCAGGACGTTGACACCGGAGAGCTCATCTCCGAAACGACCCTGAAGCGTCGTAACGCCTTCGGCCTCTACAGCTACCTTGAGCCGCGATTGTCGCGCCGCCTCTCGGTTGGATTCGAGTTCGAATGGGTCGAGGCTCTCGACCCCGGGGTGGTCACGACCACGGCGTTTTCCCCCTACCTCACCCTCTGGGCCTCCGAGTTCCAGCGCATCCGCCTGCAGTACAGCAATATCGCACAGCCCGGCGGTCACGATAACGCCGGCTTCGTCCAATGGACCGTGGTCCTCGGCAGCCATGTCCACGGCTTCCGCGATCGATAAGGAGTCAATCCATGAGGCGTCTTGTGCTGTTAGGGCTGGCTATGGTGCTCATGTTCCTGGTGCCCTCGGAGGGAGCTGGCGCGACCATACGGGTCGTCACCACGATCCCGGACCTGGCGGATATGGCCAGACACATCGGGGGCGACCTGGTGGAGGTGAAGAGTCTCGCCACCGGCGTGGAGGATATCCATGCCGTGCCGATGAAACCGAGCTTTATCCCGCTCCTGAACCGCGCTGATGTCGTGGTGTTGATGGGGCTCGAGGCGGAGCATGCCTTCCTGCCGGCGCTGCTGGAGGTGGCGCGCAACCCGAGAATCCTGCCCAATGGACCGGGCTATATCGACTGCTCGGTCTACATCACGCCGCTGGAAGTGCCGACCCGCATCGACCGTGCGCTGGGCGATCAGCACCCGATGGGCAACCCGCATTACAACCTTGACCCTGTACGTGGCAAGGACATGGCGCGGGCGATCGCCGACGGCCTGTCGCGCAACTACCCGGAGTATGCCGCGACCTTCCAGAAGAATCTCGCGGCGTACCTCGCCAGCCTCGACACCGCGATCGCTCGTTGGCAGCGTGAGGCCGCGCCGTTACGCGGCCTGAAGCTCGTGAGCTACCACCCGGATATGATTTATTTCGCCGAGCGCTTTGGCATGGAAGCGGTCGGCACCATCGAAATCCGCGCCGGCATCGACCCGACGCCGGGCCACATCGTCGAGTTAGAGGAGATGATGCGCGCTCAGGGAGTCAAGATCGTCGTGCGCGAGCTGCATTACCCCGCCGGCCTGGCCGCAACCATAGCGCAACACACGGGGGCGACGCTGGTCGAGTTGCCGGCGATGGTGGGCGGTGTGCCAGAAGCCAAGGATTACTTGAGCTTCATCAACTACAACGTGCAGACCATGCTCAAGGCGGCGGCCACGATCAAAGCCGCGCAGAATTGATCATGCACGAGGCGCATATCAGGCTCCAGGATGTGAGTCTTGGTTACGATGGACGGGCTGTGCTCGAACATGTGTCATTTGCCATCGAGCGCAGCGAGTTCATGGCTCTCCTAGGTCCGAATGGCGCCGGCAAGACGACGCTCTTGCGCAGCGTGCTCGGGCTGATGCCGGTGCTGGCGGGGCGAATTGAGTATGGCTTCGACCGGTTCGCCAGCCCCCCGGGGTACGTTCCGCAGGGGGAGAGGCTCAACCCGATCTTCCCGTTGACCGTGCTCGATGTCGTGCTGATGGGCACCTATGGTCGATTGGCGCCGCTGCATCCTGTGGGCCGGCAGCAGCGCCAATGCGCCGCCCACTGTCTCGATCAGGTGGGGCTCGCCGATCTTGCCAAACGGCCATTTTGGGAACTCTCCGGAGGCCAGAAGCAGCGCGTGCTGATCGCACGGGCGCTCGCAGGTGAACCAGCCGTTCTCTTGCTCGATGAGCCGACGGCTGGAGTTGACCCGGATGCCGCCGTCTCGATCATGGAGCTCATCGCACAGCTGAACCACGACCGCGCCCTGACGGTGGTCATGGTCACTCATCAGTTGCAGCTGGTGCGCCGGTTGGCTCACTCGGTCGTCTGGGTCGAGGATGGCCGTGCGCACAAGGGACCAGCGGCATCCGTGCTGGCGCCGGAGTCGGCGAATCCCTTCCAGGCATTGAGAGGAAGCGAGTGACGGCGCTGCTCGAGATCCTGAGTCCTGATTTTCTCTTGCGCCAGGCGCTCATCGGCAGTGTCCTGGTCGGGCTCGTGTGTCCTCTGGTGGGAGTCTACTTCATCTTACGGCGGATGATTTTTCTCGGTGTGGCTCTGCCGCAGGTTTCGGCGGCAGGGATCGCCTTCGCCGCGCTCGTGCATCAGATCGTCACCAGCCTGTACGCGCACATCGCCCTCAGCGAGCGCTGGCTGGCGACGATCGGTTCTATCAGTTTCACGCTCGCCGCGCTCCTGATCTTGGCTGCCTTTGAGCGCCAGCGCGAGACCGTGGAGGCACGGATTGGCATTACCTATGTTGTGGCTGCAGCGGCAAGTATGCTCTTTCTGGCCACCAATCCCACCGCAGAGGCCCACATGGTGAACCTCCTCAAGGGCGACATCCTCGCCACCACTGGCCTCAGTCTGACCCTCATGGTGGGGGTCTTTGGCGTCATCGTGCTCGTACTGATAGCGTTCCGGAAAGAGTTTCTGTTGGTCTCATTCGATCGTGATCTGGCGGTGGTCTTCGGCAAACGTGTTGAGTGGTGGGACATGCTGCTCTACCTCACGATCGGCATCGCGATTGCGCTCGGGGTGATCACTGCTGGCCCCATCGTGACCTTTGGCTTCCTGGTGGTGCCACCCTTCACGGCGCGCTTGATCACGCATCGGATGCTGACCTTCTCACTCACTTCAGCGGGGCTTGGGGCCGTGACGGCGTTTGTCGGGTTTTACTGCGCCTACCGCTTCGACCTGCCGCTTGGTCCTACCGAGGTCGTGGTGGCAAGCCTTGTCCTGGTGCTGGTCTGGTCCATCAATCGGGCCTGCCGTCTCGTAGGCGGATGGTGGGCGACATGAGCCCCCTCCTGTATCTGTGCTTTACCATCTCCGGCACGGCGGCTCTGGCACTTGAGATCTTGTGGATGCGCTCAGCGGGTCTGGTGCTTGGCACCACTGCGCAGACAACGGCGGCCGTCCTGGCCTGTTACTTCGCGGGTCTGGGCTTTGGCGCTGCCTGTGGGCAACGTATTCAGCGGCGGCCCGTGAGGGTTTATGGCCTACTCGAGCTTGGGGCGGGAATGGGGGCACTGTGGTCGGTTGCCGTGTTTCGAGCGCTGACGAGCGATCTCGCCCAAGCATGGCTCGTCTGCTTGGGGCCGACAGGACGTGTCGCGGCCATCAGTGTCGCAGTCCTGCCGACGACACTGTGTTTGGGTGCCACGCTTCCAGCGCTCGGGCAGGCCTTGGCGGCGGCGGGAGCGGTGGGACGCTGGGGCGGCCTGCTGTATGCGCTGAACACGCTGGGTGGCGTCCTGGGGGCGGCAGCAGCGGGCTTTGGACTACCGGCAACCATTGGTGTGACTGCGAGTTATGGTGTTGCCGCGGCGGCAAGCCTCCTCGCTGGAGCGACAGCCATCGTGATTGGTGACACGCAACAGGGGGTGCTCTCGGCAAGAGCGGTTGGTGACGCCATCGCCCCGGTGGCCCGACGCGGACACCTCTGGATGGTCGCCGCTGGCACGGGTGCCCTCGGCTTAGGCCTTGAGGTACTCTGGACACGAATTTTCGCCCAGGTCCTGCATAATTCCATCTATTCCTTCACGGCAGTCACCGTCATCTTTTTGCTGGCACTGGCAACCGGGGCGGCGATCGCCGCCGTCCTCCTGCGTTGGGTCACGCCGGCCGCCGTGGCGTCCGTGGCGCTATTGACCGCAGCAGTGGCGACCGTCGGCGGATTGTGGCTGTTCGTCCGTTGGACGGATGGGCTGGCGTATGTCGGCATGCACTCTGGACTTGGTGAATACTTGGGACGCATCGTGCTCCTCGCCGCGACCACCGCCGGTCCTGCAGCGCTGGCCTCCGGAGCCGTCCTGCCCGCCTTGTGGGCGGCTTGGGGTGAGCATCATGGCGCGGCCCACCCGTTGGGTGAGCTGTCGGCAGCGAATCTGTTCGGTGGGGTGATCGGGGCGGTCAGTGCGGGCTTTCTCATCGTCCCGGCCATCGGTGTTCGAGGTGGTCTGCTGGTCGCTGCGGTGGCCTACATTACCCTCGCCGATCTGATCGCGAGGCCACAGGGCCGTCTCCGACCACTCGCCTACGTGGCCCTACTGGCCTTGGTGATCGCTGATCCGTTGCGGGCGCCGCTGGTGCATCTGCGATCAGAGAAGGAGACGCTGCGGGCAATGGTCGAAGGGGCGAGTGGCATCGTGACGGTCGTCGAGGCTGGCAGTGACTTGCAACTCCGGCTGGATAACTACTACGTGCTTGGCGGGACCACGGCGGCCACGAATCAGCGTCGCCAGGGGTTGTTACCGTTGCTGCTCCACCCCGACCCGCACCGCGTCGCGTTCGTCGGGCTGGCCACGGGGATCACGGCCAGTGCCGGGCCAGCCCTCGGCGTGCCTGATACCACGGCTATCGAACTGGTGCCTGAAGTGGCAACAGCGGCACGCACGTATTTTGCGCCCTGGAACGCAGGCGTACTCGAGCGACCTGACGTTCGTCTCGTGCTCGACGACGGCCGGCGGCACCTCGCCGCGACAGCCGACCACTTCGACGTCGTTGTCTCCGACCTGTTTATCCCCTGGCACGCCAGCGCCGGTAATCTCTATGCGCGCGAGATGTATGAAACCGTGGCCCGTCGCCTCACTCCAGGTGGACTGTTCTGTCAGTGGCTGCCGCTCTATCAACTGACGCGCGAGGAGTTTGACATCATCGTGCGCACGTTTCTCGAGGTCTTCCCACAGGCGAGCCTCTGGCGCGGTGACTTCTATCCGAGCGCCCCCATCGTCGGACTGGTCGGCCAGTTGGCGTCGCAGCCCGTCGATCTCGGACGACTTGGCGAGCGCCTGCGCCATCTGCCGGAATGGAGCCATGATTCGCTCTTGAGCTCGCCACAGGGGCTCATCATGCTGTACGCCGGTGACCTGACGAGGATGGCTGATCTCTTCGCCAAGGCACCTCTCAATACCGACGACCGTCCGCTGATTGAGTTCATGGCCCCGCGGTTGACCCGTATCAACGCTGCTGGCGATAAAGATTGGTTCATGGGTGAGGCGCTGGCGGCGTTCTACGATACCCTGGATGCCCGCCTGGCAGGTACTCACGATGCATTTTTTCCGGCATCCGACGAGGTTGAGGCGGCACGCCAGGCTGGTTCGGCGCTCTATCGCTACGCCCTTGCGGCCGCCCAGCATGATGAGGTGACCGCCACCCACTTTCAAGCCGAGATATGGAAACTCGTACCGGAAGTCATCCTGGCTACTGAGTCCCCAGGCCCAGGAGCTGACCTGACAGAAGCCCGACAGGGGCTTGCAGGGCTGCGTGCGGAACAAGAGCGCGTCCACCAGCGCCTTGAAGAAATGGCCCAGCGTTTGCGGAAGATGCAGGATTCTGTGGAGGGTTTGCGATGAGAGGTTACCGTCTGCTGTGGCTGCTGCCAATATTCACGCTGGGCTGTGCCTCGTCCCTCGTCTCCCCACCGCTGCCCCCGACGGTGCGGACGATCGCGGTGCTGCCGCCGAACAACCGTACGGGTGATCCCCTCTTCGTTGGTGGGACCTCCTTGTTGGAGAAATACATCTTTCGATCTCCACCCGTTACGGTGGGTGATGTCCTGGCGGTAGAGGTGCGTATTCAGCTCGAGCAGCGGGGGATGACAGTTCTCCCCCGAGAAAAAGTCGACGCGGCGCTAGGCGACCAGATACCGAACAGCCCGAAGGAGGCGGCTGACTTGGCTAGGCGTGGCCAGCTTGAGGGCAGCGTGCTCTACCTCGAGATCGTGCAGTGGCAACCTGCGTTAGAAGAGGCCCTCCATCCCTGGCGGATGCTCGTCGCCGTCCGTGCACAGCTCGTGGACGTGGCCTCGGGCCGTGTGGTGTGGTCAGCCCACCTGCCACTGCGACCAGTATCGACGCCAGGCGCGGTCACCCGCGCCGATGCAGACCTGATCGCCGCCCAGCGGGTTGCCCGAGAGCTGTTTGCGTCGTGAAGACCAGAACGGTTCTCACCCCGACAACATTGGCCCTGTCAATGATGGACCTGTACGTCATTGATTGATAAGTCAGCCTTCAGGAACCATGAAGCCGGGTTTCCCGTGTCAACTACGTTGGTGAACCTCCATAAGGGCATTATCAATTGAACTGATAGAACAGGAGCGAGACTGAGTCGATGCATGCACCTCACGCATATCACGAGCCGTTCCGGGTGCTGATGCACATACAGCGGTCCGGCATCCCCGTGCGTGGGCTGATTGGCTTGGTGGCCCTGGTCTGGCTGTCCGTGCAGGCGATGCATCCCCGGATACATCCGGCGGAAGTCATCGACCCCCATCCGGATACCCATGGCGCGTGCCCCATCAGCCATGCCGCCGCCGACCTGCCACGAGGGGTTCCAGCGTTGCTGCTGACCCCGTTAGTCCTGGCGGCAGCTCTGTATCCGCGGCTATGGTGGGGCCACCGCTGGTTCTCCCATCCGCTCGCCCCTCGTCCCCCACCAGCCCTCCACCGGTAACATCCTCAACCATTACTCGACACGACCACGTTGCGCGTGCGCAGGGTCGCCTGGGTGATCCGCAGATGGCGCCAGACGCACAGGTCGGGATAAACCCCAGAGCTCTTGAACCGACGCTCCTCAAGTGGGGCAGCACACACCCGGGAGGAGCTTCGAGGGGGGTGTCATGGTGTGGAAACCGTCGCACTGGCACGGGAGCCTCGTGTTGCTGGTCTGCGTGTTGCTTGCCGCCTGCGGTCCAGTCGGGCAAGCTGAGCGGCTGGTGGCCTCAGCGGAACGCGCCAGGAGAAATGGGCAGCTGACGAGGGCGGCGGAGCTGTATCACCGGGCCGCCGAGCGCGACCCGCAGCAGTATCAGACCCACTACCGGGCGGCCCTGGTGTCCCTACAGGTCGAGAACCTGCATAGGGCCGAGGAGCACCTGCACAAGGCCCTGGTGCTCAAGCCGAATTTCGGCCCAGCCCATGTGCAGCTGGGCGTCGTCTTGTTCCAGCAGGACCGTCGAGAGGAGAGCCGCCAAGCGTTCTTGGACGCGCTGCGGAGTGATGCGCGCTCACCTCGCGCGTATTATCACCTGGGACTGATCACGGCCGAGGACGGCGACCTCGACGCGGCTGAGCCGCTGTTTCGCCAAGCCATCGCCCTGAACCGCCGTCATCAGGCCTCCTATGTGCGGCTCGGGAACCTGTACGTGAAACAACACCGGTTTGCCGCCGCGCTTGGGGTCCTCCAGCGCGCCATGAGTCTCAATCCGAGGGATCCCACGACCCTGTTTAACCTGGGACTGACCTATGAAGGGCTTGGTCAGGAAACGCACGCAGTCGCCGCGTTCACGCAGGCGATCGTCTTGAACCCTGCGTACGCGAGCGCCCAGTATAACCTGGGGACCTTGTTGCTCAAGCGGAAGGACTATCGGGCGGCCCTTGAACCACTGACAGAGGCCACCCGGCTCACCCCACACTGGAGTGATGCCTGGTACAATCTTGGCGCGGTTTACGCCCACCTGGGAGAGCGGGTGAACGCCGTGCAATCCCTCAAGAAGGCGATCGAACTGAACCCCGCCTTGGCATCCGAGGCGCGCTGGGACCGCGATTTTCAAAGCCTCCATCCCGACGCAGCGTTCGGCGCTGTTCCAGACCACTGACCCTCCTGTCGTGGTTGTTCCGTAACCTCACAGTCAGTGGGCTATGCCTGAGAAGGAGGAGGAGGTATCTGTGGACCCTTGCGAAAACGGAGCTGACGGGGGCCATCGGAGAGCATTCGGCCGATGGTCGAGCATTCTGAAGCAACATGGCTGGGCAAGCTCACCCGTGGTGAGGTCATCACGGGATCAGAGGACAGCAGCTGACACGCCACCGCGTCAGCCATATTCGGAGGTAGACGACCCATGCGCTACGTAAGACTTCTCCTCCTCTCCAGTGCGCTGCTCACCGCCTGTGCGTCCACCTTGGAGGACCCCGGCTACGCGGCGGGCTGCATGACGGCACGCTGGACGCAACGTCGGGGCGGCATTCAGGCCTACACGCTTGATGTTGAGCGCTATCGGACGGACGCCGCCTATCGTGCCGGGTGGGATAGGGGTATGGACACCTGTGCCTCCGGCAGCGCCGCTGGCCTGCGAACCATGTTGGCGCCACATGTACCGTGATAGATATGCCTTGCGGCGTCCCCTCGGATAGGCCTTAACCTAGCGAAAGGCAATTTTTCAGACCACTTGCCTCACACCTCCAACCGCTTGACAGCTTGCTGGTAGGCGCCCTCGACGGCGCAGCCCTCGGTGGGCATGTGGGTGCCCGGCTTGCGGCCCGCCTGCAGTTGCCCACCAGTGCGGCCACCCTGCTCCGCTTGGTCCGGGCGGCCCCGATACCGCCCATGCCAGCCTTACAGGAAGTTGGCGTCGACGAGTGGGCCTGGCGGCGGGGTCATCGCTATGGCACCATTGTGGTCGATCTGGCGACCCATCGCGTCGTCGATCTCCTGCCGGACCGCTCCGCCGCCACCGTAGCGGCCTGGCTGGCCCAGCATCTGACGATCATCGTCGTCTGTCGTGATCGGAGCGAGCTCTACGCCGACGGCATTCGCCGGGGGGCACCCCAGGCCGTGCAAGTGGTGGATCGTTTCACCTCGTCCAGAACCTCCGCTAGGCCTTGGAAGCCTTGCTGATCGACCACCGACCGGCGCTCCAGGCTGCAGCGGTCGGCACGGCGTTGGCACTCACCCCGGCCGTTGGCCCGCTAGCCGTCAGGCCCATGTACCGGGGACGACGTCGCAGCCCCAAGCCCGCACAGCCCGGGCAGCACGCAGCGGGTGCCGTGGCCGCGAGCTGGAGCTGCACAGATGCTTGCTCAACGGTCACCTGGGTCAGGTTAACTGCGCAAGCAGGTGGGAACAACGATGAGAGAAGCCTTCGGAGTTCATCGGCCATAATCTTCTATGATACCGCGTGACTGCACCTAGTGCCGCCCCCTCTCACCAAAAGTGACGATGAGCCAGGATGTTTTGACGAGGGTTGCTCTGTCAGGTGCTCCGTGATCTCATCCCGTGTTTGCGGCATGATCCACCTCCCTCTACTGCTGCTCGATACCCCGCAGCTCTCGAGGCAAGCGGACCGCAGATCAAGGCCCCGGCTTCTGTTGGACTCTCATATGAGAATAGCAGGGTCATTCAGTTTTCGGAAGTTGGGGCGTTTCGCGTATAATCTCACCTCGTGACCAACAATTTTGACGGGAGGTGAACGCATGGTTGCTCAGTGTCGTCCCTTGATCGAAGTGTTGGCGACAAGCCCCGACTTCCGCCAGGAGCGGGGCAAGCGCCATCCGTTATCCGCGATCTTGGGGTTGGCCTGCGTCGCCACGTTGTGTGGTGATCGCACCTACGGCGCCATTGCCGCGTGGGGGCGCAACTACGGAGGCGCCTGGGCCCGTGCCTTGGGGTTCACGCATGCGCAAACGCCCTGTGCGGCCACCCTGCAGACCATCTTCCGCTCGCTCGTCGCCAGCTGGTGGAAGCTACGTGAGGGGCCTGGGCTGACGAGGTGCTCACAGCAGCCCCCAATGCCGACGCGCCCGACGAAGGCAGCGCCATTGATGGCAAGACCCTGCGGGGCAGTCGGAAGCAGGGCGCCCCGGGGGTCCATCTCCTGTCAGCCGTCAGCCACCGCCTGGGGCTGACCCTGGCCCAGCAGGCCGTCGACGCCAAGACCAATGGGATCACGGCCATCCACGACCGGCTGCGCGGCCTGGCGCTGGCAGGTCGGGTCATCACGATGGATGCCTTACTGACCCAGCGGGCCGTGGCACGCACGCTTGTCGAGGCCGGCGGCGACTATTGCATGCTCGTCAAAGGCAACCAACCCGAATTGCAGCAAGACATCCAAGCGGTGTGTGCTGACCCCACGGTCTTGGCCGACACGATGGCCACGGCGGAGACGCTGGACCTTTATGGTTGACGTAGGGATGACCTGTCTTATCAGGATTGATCGTAAAGACTGTCTAGGGTTACATCATGGAGGGCAACATCGACAAGAATTCCCGGACGGAGCGCCCTCTGGAAGTGATTATGTTTGATCATATTAGTAAAATCAATGAGTTATGTAGACAAAAAGTTGACAGAACCTGCCTTATAAGACGTTATGTGGATTTCCTCTAGGCAGTGTGACGGGGAACGTTCGCTAACATCCTTGCCACCCATGCGGAATGAAGCCGACCTCATTGTCCCATTATCCACCCAGTCGTCGCGGCCGCATGGTCAAACGCGCGCCGAGCCCTTTGGGCGGACAGGACGTGCATGGTCGACGCCTCTTCACCCATGAGCCGTGGACTGCCGCACACATCCGATGCCAGGCCTCGACCCACCTCCAGAGAGGCCCACGCGCCGTCGCGCGTCCCGACGCACGCCCGACCGATGGCGCAGCGTCCGTCTTAGACCGCCCGGAGATCCGAGGTGCACTGGGGGCAACGGCTGGCGGCCAGAGGGATCACCGCAATGCAATAGGGACATGTTTTGGTCGTGGGCGTCGCCGGCGGGGCCTGGTACAGGCGATTGAGGAGGCGGATCAGCAGAAAGACCGCCAAGGCCACGATGAGGAACTCGATGACCGTGTTGAGGAACAGCCCGTAGTTGATGGTCGCGGCGCCGGCCGCTTTGGCCTCGGCCAGCGTGGCATTGGGCGGGCCCGAGAGGTTGAGGAACAGATTGGAGAAATCGACCCGACCCAGCAGCAGCCCGATGGGCGGCATCAAGATATCAGTGACCAGCGAACTCACGATCCGCCCGAAGGCCGCACCGATGATGATGCCGACCGCCAGATCGACGACGCTGCCGCGCATGATAAAGGCTTTAAATTCTTGCCACATGGAGGCTCCTCCTGTTCAGGTATGGCAACGATTCACCAGAAACCGGACCGCATTTAGAGTCTCTTGCCTCCAGGGTGCGACATATGACTCCAAGCTGCTTCCGGCCGTTCCCACAGCCTTGGAACAGCGCGTACACTCGTTACCCTTACCGTAGAAGTCTTATGTGGAGCATGTGACCCCATCCAAAGTCAACATGGTTTTCTCACCACTTGATTCATTGATCATTTCACGCTTGTGACATTATGGTGATGACGGGAGGAACACTGTGAGCGTAAGATGCTGCACGTGCGGGGCAAGAGACCCTCACTGATCAGGGATGATAAGCGCTGCCCCATAATGACGCCGATGATGGTAAGCATTCCCACGCCAATCATGAATTTTCGAAGCCGTCTCAGGTACCTGACTTCATCGGTGGTGGGTCAGATTGGCGATGGGCCCCACGCACGACGATCGCGGCCGTTCAGACGATTTTCGCAAGATTTCAACATTTTCCGCAGGAATTTCATAGAACACACCTCCCCCGTGCTGTATGGTGCGGGGACCGTGAACCTGCCACCGCGCGTGCGGCGGCTCGTGTGCAGCTCAGCCGCACCCATGATCGTCGTGTCCCTCTCGGAGGCCTGACCCATGGCTCGTATCCTGATTGTCGAAGACGACCGTATCACCGCCCTGGCCCTCCAGCGCGCGGTAACCCGGATGGGGCACCTGGTGGTGGCGCGCGTCTCCTCGGCCGCGGAGGCCATGGCTGTGGTGCAAGCGGACCGCCCCGACGTAGTCCTCCTCGATATTGGCCTCACGGGGCCGCAGGACGGCCTCCTCGTGGGCCTGGACATCCAAACCTTCTGGTTCACGCCGGTCATCTACCTGTCGGGCTCGGACCCCACCCAGCTCGGCATCCCTGATGGGCCTGACGCCTTATGGTGCTATCTGGCCAAACCGCTCGACTGGCATCAGCTCGAGGACATCCTGGCACAGCTGTTCCCCACGCCTCCACCACGCCCGCGCGCGCCATGGTCAGGTCTGGAGGACACGCCTCCTCCCATCTGCTTCCCCGCCCAGGAGTTTCGCGAGCGGCTGAGACACCTGCGTCAGCCCGTGGGAGCTTTCTAGCGGTAGGGCGGCAGACACATGGCCCCGACCTCCTTTACCTCCGTGAGGAAGGGTGCTTCAACGATCATGCGCGAGATGCACGACCAGGCTTTCCGATAGTAATCACGAAATTTTGTACGGTAGACGATTTTCTGATTGGTGAATAAGGACTTGTCGGAAGTCTTTGCAAACGAGGGTGACATGAGACACTCCGCGACGTACCTCAAGAGAGGTAAAAACCCTGTTCTAACGTCTCCTATTGCCATCTCGATAAACATCGTCTTATCAACTCGTTAGCAGCCAAGGTACATATGAGTGCTGGTCTCTACTATGGTGCTTATCCCACCCTACCGTACAAAATTTCTCTTATGGAAAGTAGATGATTATGTGACATAGAACAGGATCAACGCCCGTGTGACACGCCTTCGAGGCTCCAATCACGTCCCATTATCATCCACCCCGTTATGACGCGTTCAACGTGCGAGAGGCCGTGAACAGTCTCCCAATACTTTCGTCAATCCTTGCGGTGCATTCAACACGGGCGGTACACCTGCCATACATGGCTAGCAAAAGGGACGCGGATCATGTGCCGCAAATCGGCACATGATCTTCTGTAATAGTTTGATTTTTTTGATAATTACGGAAGCTCCTTGGTGTAGAAGTGACATAATCCTGGACTTTCCATAAGAGACATTTCAGGCGCTAAGGCATTTACCCTTGACCACACCACGACTGGTGAAGGCTCTCACCAAACGAACGGATACTGTTGGCGAACCCTGAAGAGCTGGAGATTTTACTCCATATACCGCTTCTTCGAACATCGAGAGCCAGGAAAATCCCGTGCAGAAAGGTCAGCCTTGAGCATCGAAACAGGTTTGCCAACAGTATCCGGCCGTTGGTGAGATGGCCGTCAACCCTTGATAAACGTCGTGATCACGCGTACACAGGACAAGGGAAGGCACTGGCCAGGCCGCACAACTTTTACGCTTCGGTGGTGTCATTTTTCCGGTATGATGTGGCGCGTCGTGCGGTTGGCCCCCATGACCATGGGCCCCATTCCGCTTCGACCCTCTGATGTTGGTGGACGACCAGTGGTGTCCATGGACGCCAGAGGCGCGCGTCAGTTCGAGCGGACCCGCCCTGTCAGGGAGCTGCGGCTGAGGCCCAGGGGTCGTGCGTCAGTCGATCACATCGGTGCCCGTGCGACAGACGTCTGCAGGCGTGTGCGGGGAGCCCACGCCACACGGGAGTCCCATCGGATACGGCGCCTGGCCTTCGGAGCGCAACGTGTCCCACGAGGCACAGCAAGGACGATGGTGAACACCCTCCTCGCCGGACCCATCCTGCGCCGGGCGGAGCCTCAGCGGGTCTGCCTGTGGCTGGCGACCAGCCAGCCGGTGCGCGCGTGCGCCGAGATCTTCGACCTTGGTCGCGATCACCGGCTCGGGGTGCGCCTCGGCGGCGGCGAGTCCGAGTGCCTCCAGCTCGGCCCGCGTCTCTTTGTCCATCTGATCCAGGTGGTGCCGGACAGCCAGGCATTCCCGATCGCACGGCTGCTCGTGTACGATATCGGGCTCCTTGAAGGAGGCGAGACCTCCAGGCAAGGCTTGCGCGAGCTGAGGCTGGTCGGCAGACCGGAGGGAATCACCTATGGCGACCTGCCCCTGCCGAGCTTCTTCTTGCAGGCGGAGGCTTCGCCGCTGCACGTCCTGCACGGCTCTTGCCGGCTGCTGCACGGCAAGGGCGAAGACGCCTTGACTGCCGCTGACTGGGCCACCGCCCGCCATGCGGAGGACATCGCACGCCGCCCGAGCGCCCTGTATCTGACCGGCGACCAGATCTACGGCGACGACGTGGCCGGACCCCTCATCGGCCATGTGAGCCGCCTGGGACGTGCGCTCATGGGAGACGGGGACGACACCTCCGTTCCGGGGACGCCCACCCTGTCCGAGGTGGGACTCTACGGTCGCGTGCCGCTGGCCGAGACGGCCAGGCTCACGTCCGACACGGCCGGCAACCACCTCTTCACCTTCGGCGAATTCGCGGCGATGTATCTGGTGGCCTGGAGCGCCGACACCTGGCCTGCGGCCTTCCCGTCCGCGTCGCAGGCCCTCCCCTCGGCGCGGTGGATCCCCAGCCTGAAGATCTTGTGGCAGCGGCGAACGTATGCACGCGAGGCGCGGAGTCTGGCGCGTGCGCACCAGGTGCTACCGGCCGTCCGGCGGGTGTTGGCCAACCATCCCACGTACATGATCTTCGACGACCACGACGTGACCGATGACTGGAACCTCACCGCCGCGTGGCGAGAGCGCGTGCATCAGAACCCGACGGGACGGAGATTCGTGGCCAATGCGCTGGCGGCATACTGGGCCTTCCAGGGATGGGGGAACGACCCCGATCGCTACGACGCGTCGTTCAAGGACACGATCAGCGGCTTTCTGACCCAACGGGGCGACGTCGACGCGGCTACCTTTGAGCACGCCTTGTGGTCCTTCGATCGCTGGGGCTTTCACGTCCCAACCGACCCGCCGACGATCTTCCTGGATACCCGCACGCAGCGCGACTACGACAGTCCCGACGGTGCGGCACGTCTCATCGGCCGCGCGGGTCGAACGGCGACCCTGGCGACGGTCAAGCGCGCGGGCCACCAGCTGGGCGAGCCCCTCATCCTCGTCTCTCCGGTGCCGGTGTACGGCCTTGCGCTGCACGAGCGGGCCCAGAAGGTCCTGAAGCACATGGTCGGGTCGTACGCGATTGATCTCGAGGAGTGGCAGTCGAACCTGCAGGGACTCGTCGACTTCATGACGTTGCTCATCGACGAGCTCCAGCTCCCCTCCTGTCTGTGCCTCTCGGGTGACGTCCACTACGGCATGAATCTCCAGGTGGCCTGCTCGTGGAAGGACCAGGGGCTGCCGATCACCCAGCTCGTGAGTAGTGCGCAGAAACACGCCGGCGTCCTGAGCAAGACGGCTCTCAACCTGTTGGGGAAGCTCGTGCCCACCACCCACGAACGGATCGGCTGGGACCGGCCTCCCCGGTCGGCGCGCTCGACCGCCATCACACGCCTCCTGCGTCACCCAATGAACCCCCAGGAGTGGTCCGACGCGGCCCCCGTCTTCCTGACGCCCCACCACGCGCGGCAGCTCAGGATTCAGGAGCCGCCCGAGTACCGCGAGCACCGACAGTATGTGTCGGCTTCGGGGCCGCGTACGGTGACGATCCTGGGGGACAACAATGTCGGGCTAGTGTCGATTATGGGCGACGAGGTCATCCACCAGCTGCTGTGCCCCACGGGTGGGGAGGTCCGCATCTATACGGCCACCATGCGGATGAGGCCGACGACCCCCCACGCACACCAGAAGCGGCCCGACGTGAACGCCACGGGCACTGCCTGAGATGGGGTTTCTGGTGGAGTCTGTGGCAGGACTGTCCCACCAGACCCATACGATGAATCCTGCGCACACGCAGGAGTGGTCGCGTGGCGAGGGGAGAGCACTGCAGGGAGCCGAGGTATCCTCATGCCAGACCGATGGCCACTGAGCTGATACGGTCGGCTGACATCCCCACGGGCGTACACACAATTATGACGAGGTTTGATCCCCTGGTCCCCTTGACGTGCCCGCTGGCAGCACCGAGGGGGCTGCTGTCCTGCCCGCCACATCCTTCCGTGGCATCAGGGGTCCCGGGGCCTGCTGGTCCCTGGTCGCCAGGGCGAGCTGGATGGTCTGGTGCATGGCCTGATCGGTGACCGGTTTCTGGATCGTGAAGCCGGCAGGGATCATCCCCTCGGGGGAACCGGTCAGATAAACAATGGGGATCGCCGCCTGGGCTCGAATGTGTGCCGCGGCCTCGAGTCCATCCATCCCCCCGAGTAAGCCGACGTCCATCAACACCAGCTCGGGGCGCAGGTCGGCGGCCTGCTGGATGGCCTCACGGCCGGACCCGGCGGTGGCGAGGACCGTATAGCCGAGCGTGGTGAGGCGCCGCACGAGGTCGAAGGCAATGATGCGCTCATCTTCTACGAGGAGTAGCGTGGGCATGATCATCAAGGACGCTCCAGGGTGCTCAGGGAAGGGCGGAGCCCTCCGCGTGACGGCCCCGGGGGACGGGCGATCCCTCCCCCGGGAGCGAGGGTTAGCGGGAAACCTGGACCATCGGCTCACGCCAGCGGCGCCGGATACTGGGCACGCCGGCCATGGCGCCCGCGAGTGCCACTCCGAGGCTCACGACCAAGGCGCCCACGGTGATCCAGGCACCCATGGTCGCGGCACGTTGGGCCGCGGCCGCGGCGGCCATCGCCTGTTGTTTGGCCCGCTCAGCGTACTGCGCCATGAACTGACGGACTTCAGCCGCCACACGCGCCGGATCGTCCCGAACCATGTCCACACGGGCCCGCAAATCCGCGAGGGCGGCTGTCGCGTCTGCGTTCGACATCCCCGTCGCGGCTGCTAGGGTCGAGGCCGTCGTCGGGTCATCCAGTTTTTGCATCACCTGGTTCGCGTCCTTGAGCCCCAGCGTCTGCACGAGATCGCCTCCGCCGGCCGCGATCGCCGTCGTCGCGCCGCTGGCCAGTCCGCTCATCGCGCTGAACAGGCCACTGACCCCGAGACTCACGCCACTCGCAATCATCCAGACGCTGAACAACGAAAACAGGACCCATACCAGGGCGCCGTGGATCACCGCGCCCGTCCGGTCCGGCTGGTCGGTCACCGCGGTCGAGACGAGACTCCCGAGAAACACGGCCGCCACTAGGGTGATGAAGGCCCACACCCCACCGCCAATCCCCAGGCCCGAGGCGGTCGCGCTCGTCGCCGCGCGCGGATCTCCAAGCGCGGTGACGCCGATGGCCAGTCCCAGAGCGCCCATCAGTAGCAGCACCCCTAGGGCGACGAAAAAGCCGCTCATGACCCCTCCCCAGCGCACACGAGTGTCCTGCGGTAGGAGTCTTGTGGGGTGCCCCTCGATCAAGTCGCCATTGATGCGTTCATACGTGGTGCGTTCCTCGATGGTGTCTTCGCGATGGTCCGGTATCAACGCCATAACAGTCCCCTCTTGGTGATGGATCTCTCACAATGGCTGCCGTCGTGGCCAGCCTGACGGTCCGATGTGCTGATGGGCGCCGCGGTCGGCTCGGGTAGGTCGTGTACTATCCGGCGCAGGACGGCCTTTCGTGACCGCACACGATGACTTGTACACGGTCGACTAAGGTCGCGCGCATCAGGTGCAACCGCGGAGCAGAAAGATCACTCATAAGATCGGTATGGGTATCCCTATGAGCCAGAGTAACGCCCACCCAATCGCCCCTGCTTCATTCTTAAGCACATTGATCTTCTGTTGCGTTTTCTGCATATCGAACCTCCAGTTCATTCGGGTTGTCGCATGAGCCAGAACGGCCACAGAGCGCATACGTGGGGATACACCCCGCGCGCTCCCGGCGGCACGTGCTGCCGCTGCCTCCCTCGCCCTGCCTTCTCAGATGGCGCCGCCGTTGCCCCCTACACGAGACATCGGGGCCGGCTGCTGTGGTGGGTGCTCGAGTGGCTGACCGTCCCGCTCGCTCCGAGCCCTCTCCATGTGTGGCGCCAGGGTCGGCACGACCTGCTTGACCATCGCACGTAGGGTGCTGACGAGAGCCTCCACGGCCGCAACTTTGAGGATGGCAATTTCGTCCTTCAACGGCTCCAGTAGGCTGCTTCCCATACCCTGCGGCCGCTGTGGATGAACGAACGACGCACCATCGGAGGGAAGGAGGCCATCTTGCTGGGCCTGAGAGGCGGACCTCTCAGCGGTTGTACCTGTCGCAGCGGATGATGAGTCAGCGATGGAGCATGCCGGAGACGTGCTCCCACCACCCCAGTTGCCGAGCAGATAGCCCGCCAACGTGGCACCGCCCACCATCAGCCACGGGTGTTGATCCACCTGATACGGCACATCAAAGGTGCGCTTGACCGTTTCGACGGTCTCCCCGACGGTTCCCTTGACCGTCTCCACGATGTCCTCCACCGTGGATTGTGCGCCTTCAACGCCCTGCTTCACCGCTTCGACGGTGGTGTCCACCGTGTCCTTGATAGTTTCCACAATCTCCTCCACAGCTGATTGCGCGTCTTCGACGGTCTCCCGGACGCGCGCTTCCAGGATGTCAAGCTTCTCTGTTATGGCCGCACGGGTGTGCTCGATACCTTGACAGGTAGCGTCGATGTTCTGTTGCAGACCGTCTGCTCGGTCAGCCATTGCACAGTCTCCTTCATGGTCTCAAGCGTCCGCTGAGGCACCACGTTGATGGCCTCGGCCGTGCGTTGGCCCAGGGCGAGCAGCACCCCACCGAGGACGACCAGGACACCCCCGACAATGCCGTAGCACCCCCAGAGCGGAATCGCCGTGTAGGCCTCCAGCACCTGGACCAGCATCAGCATCAGCAACATCCCACCGATGGCGACGACGCCGATCCCGAGGCCCAGGGCGATCGCGGCGGCCTTGGCTTTCCGCAGCGTGTCGTGCACCTCGAGCGTGGCCAGCGCCAATTCCTGTGCCAGTAAATCTTTGACATCGTTGATGATGCCGCACAGCAGTGCCGCGACGCTCGGCTCTGACGTGTGTTGCGACCCGTTGTCCATGGGTTAGTCCTTCGTCATACGAGCCAGCACATAGCCCAGGCCAAGCCCCACCAATAACGATGGGATGGGGTAGCGGCGAATCACCGCGGTAAGGTCTGTGGCGAGATGTTCGTAGTCTTTCTCTTGCAGGTACGAGTTGGCCGATTCCAACCCACCGGCCACAGCTGTCGCCGCGCTGGCGATCGTGCCCTCATGCGGAGCATGGTCCCGAATCACGCTCGCCAGCGATCCCATCGTGTCGCCGACCGCTGTGGCCGCCCCACCTGCCATGTTTGCGGCCGTCACCCCGAGCGCTTGTGCCTGGGCCGTCATTTCGGCAACAGCCCCATTGGCTTCCGGCATCCCGCTGCTGCTTGGAGCGCTCATTTTGTCAGCGTATTCTTTGAAGTGCCGCTCCACCTCATGCTGGGCCTGATCACGCGTATAGCCGTATTTCTCTTGGACCACACCGAGCAGTTGGTCCATCTGTCCCCCGATTCTGTCGAAGTCGGCATCGGCGAGTTTACCCCACCACGATTTTAGGGCGCCCCGCATCTGCTTCCACTGGCCTGCGAAGATGTCTTGATTCATCGGATGATCCTCCCGTGTGTGGTTTGTCTGTGCCATTGGCTACGCCTCCGGGCGGGTGGGGCACGTCCCGAGGATGCAGGCCGTGACCGAACCCTCCATGCATCGTCGCACGACTCGATATGTTTAATATATCAATATATATTTATATATTCATAAAAGTCAAGATCTATTCGAGCATGACAAGGATGAACGTGGGCAGACAGGAGGGATCCGAGAGGTGCACGGCGGGCGTGGAGGCCTTAACGTAGCGAAGGCCGAAATGATCGGCAACGTAGGTGTTCTTTGCGGCCAGCAATCAACCGCCGGAACGCATCTCGTTTCGGGAGGTCGATCGCTATATCGATATCCAACATCAGCAGGGATTATCCCCGGCGACCATTAAGCGGCGATTGTATGTGCTGAAACATGTTTTCGACGTCAGGTGCTCCGTGATCTCATCCCGTGTTTGCGGCATGATCCACCTCCCTCTACTGCTGCTCAATACCCCGCAGCTCTCGAGGCAAGCGGACCGCAGATCAAGGCCCAGGCTTCTGTTGGAATCTCATATGAGAATAGACTAGCGCTTGACCTGAGTGAACGACAGGCTTATCATTGCGGCCCATCTGCTGTCGCCCGGTACGGCCAAGCGTGCCGGATAGGCGACACGGCTGAGGTGCGATTCGTCGACTGCATCGGACGAAGGAGGGGATATCATGGCAGGTACAGTGTTGGGAACTGGCAAGTATACGTACGAACCGGCCGACGGCTGGGCGAAGCTCCCGGATGGCTGGCGCTTTGTCGAGGTGGCCGGGGTGGACGTCGACTCAAAAGACAACGTTTTCCTCATCACACGCGGTGAGCATCCGGTCATCGTCTTCGATCGTGAGGGCAATTTTCTGAGATCATGGGGCGAGGGATTATTCACCCGCCGCACTCACGCTGTTCACATTGGTCCCGACGATTCCGTCTACTGTACCGATGATGGCGATCACACCATTCGCAAATTTACCCCAGAGGGCAAGCTCCTGCTGACGATCGGCACTCCCAATCAACCATCCAAACGCTTCAGCGGCCTACCGTTCAACCGCCCTACCCACGTGGCTCTGTCGCCATTCACCAACGACATCTACGTGTCCGACGGCTATAACAATTCGCGGGTGCATAAATACTCGCCCGATGGCCGCCTGCTCTTCTCCTGGGGCGAGCCCGGTATTGGGCCAGGACAGTTTTTTATCCCGCATAACATCGCGACCGACGCTCAAGATCGGGTGTATGTCGCCGACCGTGAGAACCACCGCATCCAGGTCTTCGACTCCACAGGGAAATTCCTCACCATGTGGAACAATATTTATCGCCCCTGCGGCCTCCACATGAGCCGCGGCAGCAACCAACTCCTCTACATCGGCGAACTCTCGGCGCCTATCGGGTATAAAGATGCGCCGAGCCTTGGGCATCGCGTCGACATCATGAACCTCGACGGCCAGATGCTCTGTCAATTCGGAGATCCGTTTGAGGGGGAGGGACCAGGACAGCTGATCGGTCCACATGGCGTTTGCACAGACTCGCGAGGGGACATTTACGTTGGTGAGGTGTCATACACCGTCCGTGGCTCACATGAAAATCCGCCGCGGGAAATGCGCAGTTTTCAGAAGTTCGTCCGTAAGGCATAGCACGGTCGACCGCCCGCGCTCAGCCGAGTTCCTGTCGGCAGGGCGAGGGCGACCTTTGCGCAGCCGCAGGCCGAGTTGGGGTAGTGTGCCATTCACATGAAACTCGAGGCGTTCATGAACATGGTGCTTCGAGGAGAAGGACGCTTGACGACGCAACGAGAGTTGTGGCAGACTCCGCGCGGTGCGCATCTCACGTTCGGTCAGGAGACGGGCGTTTGCTCGCTCGCGGCGTTACTGAGGTTCATGGAAGCTGTGCTGATCCCATTGTCCACAAGTAGAGAGCCGAACGCTCCCGGTGAGCTGCTGCCGGAACCGGGAGCGAGGTTCGAGAGGACGCTGTACGCCGTCGCCTGCATGCCGTTGTTCGGCTGGCCCATTTCTGCACTACTCATGGCAATGATTCGATGACGACACTGCCCCCCTCAATCACCTGCATGTGTAGGTCATGACCATACAGCAAAGCCATACCAACGAGAGGATCGGTGTCGGCGGCTTCGACCAAAATGTTCCGTGGCCTGCCATCCCAGATGACGGTAGCCACATAGATGTCGCAGTGGTCTTCAGTCCCATTGGCCAGCATCACCAGGCCGCGAGTACGCCACCGGAGCCCAAGGCTCGCAATCACCGCAGGAGGGAGAGTCAGCGAACCGTTGAACCCGGTGTCGAGGACCGCCTCAATCTCCTGTTCCCGCCCATCAGCAGCCCGCACGGGCAGGCGGATAGTCGCCTCGGTCTGTGCGTTCACCACCCCGATGATCATACCGCCTCACGCCCTGGCCGCCCCCCGAGGCGGTACGCGGTGCGCTGCCCCACCCGGAGGAGCCAGATTTGTGCGTGCGGATGACGACCCAGCAGCCGTTCGGTCGCGGTATAATCATCTCGGTCGATCTCATACGCTCCCGTCTCAATGTCGATCGCCACGAACTTGCCATCATCCCCCGCCCCAAGGTGGGGACGGATATCACGCTCATAGATAGTTTGTCCCCGCCGGGCAAACTCTTCTTTGCTGTAGTGTGGTTCCAACACGGCCATGATCTTACTCCTACTTCGACATGAAAGACTGCAGTGCGCCACATTTTCCTTGGTGACTTTCTGGTATACTGCCCAACCTTCAAGATAGCAACTTTTGTGTGAGGATGGCGTGTTGTTTTGTCGTTGATTATCCCGGAGCTGAACGATCAAGCTCAGCAGCGGCAGCCGCGCGCTGAGACCGACGACCCAGAGAAACACGTATCGCGGCCGCTGGGGCGGTACCTACTCAAAACGCGTCGCGTCGTAGTCGATTTCACAGCCTTTTTTAGCTTCATCGAGTGGTGCGGTCCTGTTCCCAGCGGCGTCGTAAAGGGCGAAGGTCGCATCAGCGTGGAACGCATCAGGGCCAGTGAGATGAATATGGCTTGTCACCACCTCGATGCTCCTTTGGCTGCCGTCAGGGTTAAAGAGGAAGAACTTGTAGCGGGCCATAAAATGGTTGTGCCCAAGGCGCGCCCACGATCCCTGCCCGGGGCCAACGACTAGAGCGCTGCCGCGTCGTCCACGACACGGGCCGCATACGGAAGGCGGGCGTTCGCGATCTGGTGATGGACATCTGCTGTGCCTTGCATAACTTTTGCGTGCGTCTTATCCCATGGCAACCGATGGTTTAATCGAAATGAACTCTCATATTCATCCCTGCTCCCATCTTCTCCCGCAGGGGTCAGGCCATGATGGTAAGCCATCCTCCTCCATTCTTTAGTCAAGCCGGACCTTATTCTCCTCTTGAGTAGGGTTTCCCGGTGATTTCTAGTCGGAACAGACTTTTCACCGGCAAACGCTTTGTGGCGTCGAAGATTTCAATGCCGACGATTTCGTCATCGGCTGTGGTATCAAGAACCACCCCTTCGTCAATCTCGATGGCGCCGTCCGGTTTCTTCCGCGAGAAGCGAATGTAGGCAATGTCGTGTTTCGCATCGTAGCGGACTTTCATCGTCTGGGCCTCCTGTAGGATCTTTTCAAAGGGTACACGGACCACACGACGTAGCCGCCTTTCTCCTCGATATACACTACTTTAAGTGGCTTCTGAGCGAATTTGGCTGCCGGCTTGCCTAGCAGCACCATCCTGGTTCCCTCAATTGCTGGACCAAACGAAGGCTCGTTGAAGACGTCCTCTACATCTTCGCTAGCAATACCATACAGCCTCATCCTGTTGCGGGCATGACGGGTGAATCGCAGCTTCATGCGTTTTGGGAATCCCCCTTGAGAAAGGGCGCATTTGGGGTAGTTGAGGCTTACTTCGCAGCGCTCCCCTTCACAAAATCTACCACGAAGTCATCTTGCGGCAACAGAGGTAATCAACGAGGCCGTCACCCTGACGGTGAGTCCCAACTCGTGACGCTGGACCATTCATAAGGCACGGCAGAGCCGACCCAGCGCGAGGGTCACGCTGAGTCGTGCCTTAGAGGTCAGCCCAGGGTCAGCTCGATAGAGCGCATGAGATATGCCTGATAGGTGTCAACATCAATCCTGATGACTTGAAGCGGCCATGAACCAGCAGGCCAGTGGTGGATTTTGAGGCCACAAAGCGTCTGCGGTCCACGCATCAGGACGACGGACCCAGCGCGGTGCGCTTCAGCCACGTGAGCTCAATCACCGCACACTGGCTTCCCTAGCAGCGATGATGGACGGCCTTCTCTTCGCAGGCATGAAGCGGTTCCTCCGGGTAGGTAATGCCGTCGTAGTCGTCTCGAAAATAGGCTTGGCGGTTGTTCCCCCGCGTCATGACGTGAGAGACCGCCCCAGGATAGGCGATTCTCAGCGGGCGAGCCCTACGGGTAAGCTACCCTCCTCCATTCACATATTCAAGCCTGACCCTATCCTTTCCCTATCTTAAGGTCATTCCCCCCTGACCCCCAATTTTCCAACAGGACAAAGTGACATTTCACTACGACCCCGGTTTTTGTTGGTGCTCGTGCGTCATTAAGGCGTGGTATAATATACGAGGATTGACGTGGTTACTAGGAGAGACAAGACAATGACCTCGATTGCAATACGCACGGAAAACAGCCAGGCAGGTACCCCACGGTTCCGAGCTGTCGCTGGGAACCGTCAGTCCATTGGACGCACAATGGGCGAGGCGCTGGACGCGCTGACCGCGGATTGGCACGACGATATCCAGGAGACAGCCGTGTTCATCCAACGGTTGCAGCCTGATGCGTACTTCACGGCAGCGCAGTACCACCGTATGCAGGAACTGCTCACCCGTCGCGCCACGTTGACGGCACAGGAGCGCGTCGAACTGCAAACCCTCATCGACGCGGAACTGGACGCTACCGTCGCCCGCACCGAGAGCCTTATGCGTCCGCGCCAGCCGTGAACCCGTTGTACCCTATCGTTGCCGAACGTGCGGTATATCGTTGTGAATACTGTCACGCGCCGGAAATCGTCTTTAACTTTCCGTTTGAGGTGGAACATATCCTCCCGCAGGCACACGGCGGCACCGATGCTCTCGACAATCTCGCGCTGGCTTGCCACGCCTGCAATCTCTTTAAGTCGGATTTTGAGACGGGTCAGGACGCGGAAAGCCGAGCTGAGGTTGCTCTGTTCCATCCGCGTCGCGACGTGTGGGAGCAGCACTTTGGCGTCAATGAAGGCGCGGCAATCGTCGGGATCACGCCTGTTGGTCGTGCCACGGTGGTGCGCTTGCAGATGAACCGTACTCGGCACATCACAGCGCGCCGTCGCTGGAGAGAACTGGGATTATTTCCTTAATCTATCGCCGTCCCCTCACGCAGTCTGCCGGCGTGTAGAAGACGTGAGCCCTTGCAATCATCCGTGCATGTGTATGTGGCGCCGAGCCGCTGCACAGCTGGCATGCAGTGAGGATGGAGGAACTCTCCTCGCCCGCGTTGGCTTCGAACGTATCGAGGCTTGTATCGAGGTCGGGGCCTGCGAGGTGAATGCAGTCCGTCACCACCTCGTAATCGCTACGACTCAGGATATGAGATATTCAGAGGGCGAGCCAGACGGCGAAGCGACCCTCCCCCTTTCGCATATGCAAGCCTGACCCTATGCTTTCCCCCTCACACCCACGCTGGAGAGCCACTCATGGAAGTGCTGCAATCACCACCCGACCGCCCTCGACCGCTTCAATAGAGACGCTGTACCTGTAGAGCAGCGCCATACCCACCAAGGCGTCCGTGTCGGCGGCATCCGTCTCCACTGCTCGCCACTGGCCATCCCAAAAGAGAGTGACCTCGTACAGGTCCAGGAGTTCTTCCTGCCCATTGGCCAGCAGCACCCGACTCTGGCCAAGATGCGGGAGGCTCAGCTGTCTGACAAGCGCCGGAGATAAGGTCAGAAAGCCGTTGAAGCCTGTGTCGATAACCGCGTCGATCTCCTGCTCGTGGCCTCCAGGTCCGCGAATCCGCAGCTCGACAGTGGCTTCGAGGTTGCCATTGACCACGCCAGAGATCATAGACGCCCCGTGATGGGACGCCCCCCAATGCGGTGGAGGACGCGATGACCAACACGCACAAACCACACTACCGCATCGGGGTATTGGGCGCGCAAGCGTCGGGCGGCAGCCAGTGCGGTGTCGTCGACAGCGTAGGCCCCGGTCTCAATATCAATGGCGACGACTTTACCGTAGTGGGTCGCCTCCACCTGTGTGCGAATCGTGCGCTCATAGATTTCATCGCCTCGACGAGCCGTCTCTTCGGCCGAGTAAGGTGGCTGTTGTGCTGACAAAATAGTGCTCCCGTGTGTACATACCCTGGAGAAGATGAAAGTACAGTATGTCTCAACCTGCTTCCATTGTATATAGCCTTTTGTAAAGTGCAAGAAGGCTTTTCATGACGAACCGGCTCACAGGAGCCGAACGCCCAAGCTAAGGCGCAGGCCACATCGTACCGACCCATGTCTGACAAAAAGCCTACGCTGTGGCTCGTCGCCTTCAGCGCCGTGTTGGGGTGCTGGAGGCCAATGCGGGTGCCCAGACCTTCCAGCGACTACCCGCCGCCACCCGCGCGGGAACTACCCTGGCCGGCGGATACCACCACGTCCACTGGGCCTTGAGAGCAGGCGGCTGCCGCAGCCGGCCCAGTGGTGCAGGGCGCGTGGTACCACCGTCGTCGTCTCGACAACAGGCTTGGCAATTGTTCCCCCGCGTCATGACGTGCGAGACCGCCCCAGGATAGGCGATTCTCAGAGGGCGAACCATACGGGTACGCTACCCTCCTCCATTCACATATGCAAGCCTGATCCCATGCTTT